>NZ_CP081862.1:2693551-4040327 GCF_019797765.1 Cellulomonas sp. C5510 | reverse complement strand
CGCCGGATCCCGGCCGTCCCGGCGGCAGGAGGCCCCCTCAGGTGCGGCGTTGTCCACAGGACCGGACGGCTCTGTCCACGGGGTGGGGACCGGTCGCTGCGGGACGCATCGAACGTCGATGCTAGTGGCCGTGGCAGCCCGGCGGGAGGGGGTGCGTGCCACGGGACGCGGGAGGTGCGGGGTGCCGGCGGTCCCGCGGTTTGACCCTCGTGCGCGGGCGTCGTAACGTTGACCAGCCTTCCTGATGGCTCCTGCTGGCGTGCCCCGACGTCGGCCGCGTCGACGACGTGGGTACCGGAGCAGTCGAGCACGGGCACACCGACCTGGCCGGACGTCCGGCCGATGCACCGAAGTACTTGGAGACCATCGTGAGCAAGCGGACCTTCCAGCCGAACAACCGGCGTCGCGCCAAGACGCACGGCTTCCGTCTGCGCATGCGGACCCGTGCCGGCCGCGCGATCCTCGCCGCCCGTCGGCGCAAGGGTCGCGCCGAGCTGTCGGCCTGACTCCACCGCCGACGCGGTGCTGCCCGCCGCGCACCGGATGCGCCGGTCCGCCGACTTCGCGCGGGCCGTCCGCACCGGAGCACGTGCCGGGCGGAACACGCTCGTGGTGCACCTCGTGACGCGAACCGACCCCGGACCTGGTCCGGCGGTCGGTTTCGTCGTGTCCAAGGGAGTGGGCAACGCCGTCACCCGGAACCGGGTGAAGCGGCGCCTCCGGGCGCTGACGGCGGAGCGGCTCGACGGGCTTCCCGCCGATGCGGACCTCGTGGTCCGGGCGCTCGCGCCGGCCGCAGCCGCCGACTACGCGTCGCTCGGCCACGACCTCGACGGCGCCGTCCGCAGCGCGTCCCGCCGGCTGACAGCACGGACGGGAGAGCCGCGATGACCGCGCCCGCTGCGCCCACACGGCGTCGCCTCGCCCGTGGCCTGCGTGCGGTCGTGCGGGCACCGCGTGGGCTGCTCGTGCTGCTCATCCGCGGCTACCAGCGGTTCCTGTCGCCGCTCACCCCGCCGACCTGCCGGTTCTACCCGTCGTGCTCCGCGTACGCCGTGATCGCCCTCGAGCGGCACGGCGTCCTCAAGGGCACGCGTCTGGCGGTCTGGCGGATCCTGCGCTGCAACCCGTGGAACCCGGGCGGCGTCGACGACGTTCCACCGGCGGGGTCGCACCGTCGACACCCGCACGGCGCGGTCGCCTCCGCGCACTGACCACCTGGAGAGTTCCCCGATGAGCTGGTTCGACGGCCTGCTGTACCCGATCATGGTCGTGGTCGCCTGGATCATGGTCCAGTTCCACTCGTTCTTCGACTGGATCGGGCTCGACCCGGCAGGCGGCGCTGCCTGGGGCCTGTCGATCGTGGGCCTCGTGATCGTGATGCGGATCATCCTGATCCCGCTGTTCTTCAAGCAGATCAAGGCGTCCCGCGGCATGCAGATGCTCGCGCCGGACATGAAGAAGATCCAGGCGAAGTACAAGGGCAAGACCGACCCCGCGTCGCGCGAGGCGATGAGCCGCGAGACGATGGAGCTGTACCGCAAGCACGGCACGAACCCGTTCTCGTCGTGCCTGCCGATCCTGGCCCAGTCGCCGATCTTCTTCGCGCTGTTCCGCGTGCTGAACTCGCTGCCGCAGCTCGCCGCCGGGGACTACCCGCGAGCGAACCTGGGCCCGCTCAACCAGCCTCTGGCCGCGCAGGCGGAGAGCGCGACGATCCTCGGCGCTCCGCTCTCGGCCACCTTCATGAACGCGACGCAGTTCGGCGACGCGGCCACCAACGTGCGGATCGTCACGATCCTGCTGGTCGTCGCGATGTCCGTGACGACGTTCACCACGCAGCGGCAGCTGACGATGAAGAACATGCCGCCGGCGGCGCTCGAGGGCCCGATGGCGCAGCAGCAGAAGCTGCTCATGTACGTGTTCCCGCTGATCTTCGCGTTCTCGGGCGTGAACTTCCCGATCGGTGTCCTCATCTACTGGACCACCACGAACCTGTGGTCGATGGGCCAGCAGTTCTACACGATCCGTCGCATGCCGGCGCCGGGCTCGCAGGCCGAGGCAGCGCTGAAGGCGCGCCGGGCCAAGAGGGCCGCCGCGAAGGGCCTGTCGATCGAGGAGGACGGCGACGTCCTGACCATCGAGGAGCGCCCGGCCGGTGGGCAGCGCCAGCAGCCGGTGCGCAAGGACCGCGCGAAGAAGCGTCCGCCGGCCGGCGGGACCGCGGCTCGCCCGGCGGGTGCGTCGTCGACCGGGACGGGTACCACGTCCGGCGGCACCGCGGCAGGGTCGGCCGGTGCGAAGGGCTCGAGCGAGGGCACCGCGGGCGGAGCCGGCAGCACGCCGGCGGCGAAGAAGAAGCGCACGGGCTCCGGTGGCAAGGGCGGCACGGCCACGGGCGGCAAGGGCTCGCCGTCGACCGGCGCGTCCGGGTCCGCCCGCCCCGACGGCTCGACCGACGACTGAGACCTCGCGCCCCGGCGCGCCCACGTCCCCAGCAAGGAGCTGACATGACGACACCCACCGACGCCCCCGACGAGGCCGGCGCGGGCTCGCGCCTCGAGGAGGAGGGCGAGATCGCCGCCGACTACCTCGAGGAGCTGCTCGACATCGCCGACCTCGACGGCGACATCGACATCGACGTCGACCACGGCCGCGCGGCCGTCGAGATCGTGGCCGAGGAGGGCGGCGAGCGTGCGCTCCGTCGGCTGGTCGGCCAGGACGGCGAGGTGCTCGACGCGCTGCAGGAGCTCACGCGTCTCGCCGTGCAGGCCAAGACGGGTGACCGGAGCCGGCTCATGCTCGACGTCGCCGGCTACCGTGCGGCGCGGAAGGCCGAGCTGGTGACCGTCGCCGAGCGAGCCATCGCAGAGGTGCGGGAGAGCGGCGCCCCGGTGTCGCTCGAGCCGATGAACCCGTTCGAGCGCAAGGTCGTGCACGACGCGGTCGCCGCCGCGGGGCTCACGTCCGACTCGGAGGGCGTCGAGCCGTCGCGGTACGTGGTGGTCAAGCCCGCCGAGTGAGTCGCTCCGGGCGCCTCGTCAGGGGCGTCGGAGTTCGTCAGGAAGCGATGAGAGGCCGGTCCCGTTCGGGGCCGGCCTCTTGTTCGTGCGGGCGGAGGGCTCTGAGGGGCTCTGGGCGATGCACGAACGGGCGGTTCGTGGTGGCTGGATCGTGTCGTCCGGTCTCTTTCTGTCATGGGTTTCGCGGCGAGGGCCCCGGCGGTCGTGCCGGATCGACGGGGCGTGCTCGCTCGGGCCGGACCTGTGGGCGCCGAGGTTCGACTCGCGGGAACGTCGACCACCGCGCCCGGGCTGTGGCGGTCGCCGTGTGGAGTACACCGTCCTGGCGCCTTGCCGGATAGCCGGACCCGGTCCGGGCAGCGGGGTGGTCGGGAGGACGGGCCGCGGTACTCGGGGGGCCAAGGTCGCGCGGGGGTGGCGCGACGGGCTCGGTCCGAGGGTGGTGCCAACGACGGAGGACCCCTGGTAAGGCCGGCTCGATGTAGGTCAGTGGCTGACGGCCTCGGCGGAGGTGCTTCCGGTGCTGCGACGTGTGGCGTCCTGGTGTCTTGGTGACGTGCCGGCGGGTCGCGCGGCCTCGACATGGTGCGGCCGCCGGTGTGGGTCGGCCTGTGGCTCGGTGTCGTGGCGCCGCCAGGCAGGGGAGAGGCTCGCGTGCGGGTGTCGTCGGTGTCGTGTCGGACGACCGCTGCGGTTCCGTCCCGGCGGTCGTGAGGGCGTGCGGGCGTCGAGAAGCTGATGTCCGGGTGCGTGCCTCGCGAGAGGGCCGTCGCCAGCAAGGACCGGGCCAGCGGGAGCGGCCGCGTGCGGTCCGACATCGAGGTCGGAGTGCTCGTGCTCTCGATCGCTCGAGAGCGTGCGCGTGAGGTTACCGCGCGGTGCTCGTTTCACGTGGAACAGGGCGCGCCGCGGCGGCTCCGACGAGCGGGCCGTCGGTCGGCCACGATCGGGCGGTCACCTGCGGAGCCGACGGGCCGTGTTCGGTCCGACTCTCCGGTCGGACACGCGTGGGACGCGTGCACAAGCCCGCGTGGGACCGAGACGTGCTCGGGTGGTCAGCCCGCTCCGCCGATGAGGGCACTGGCCACCCTCCAAGGGGCACGCGGCGCTCTTCGACCGAGGGGGGCATGGTGCCCGGTGATCGGGCTCGGTCCACCGGTAGCCCGAGCGGACAGGGGTGAGGCCGGCGGGCGGCCGAGTGGATGGTGCGGCCGTGCCGCGTCGTCCTCGGGAGGGTGAGCGGTTGCGGGACCAGAGGCGTTCGATCGGGGCACGCACGTTCGGGCGCGAGCCGACCCGAGCGTCGTGGATGCCGGCGCGGCCGTTCCACGTGAAACAGGGGGAAAGGCCTCGGGGGTGGCCAGTTCCGACGTCTCCACGCGAGGGAGATCCTGGTGAACTACCCCGACGACCGGAGGGCTTGATCCGCGGGGTCGATCTGCTCGGCCTCCGCCCAGGCGTCGGCGCCGCTGCCGCCAGGCGAGGCTGCACGTGGAACACGGAGTGTGTTCCATTGGGTCTGGGTCTGGGTCTGGGTCTGGGTCTGGGTCTGGGTCTGGGTCTGGGTCTGGCCAGGGGCGACGGCCGTGTGGGGGCGATGTAGCGGCCTTGCTGGCCGGGCACCGGTCGGCGGCCGGGCGAGAGCACGCGCCGAGACCTCGAGAGCCGCTGCGCCCGAGTGGATTCATGGGGAACGGACGCTGCCGCGGGGTGGTTTCACGTGGAACAGCCGGTCACCGACCTGGTTCCGAACCATCTGCAAGGGGAGAGCCGTTTCTCGTGGCGTCAGACTCGCTCAGGCTTCGGACCACTGCGAGCCAGGCGTGCACGATGCGACCGCCGGTGAGTGCGGTCACGTGAGAGCACATGCGCGGGTACTGCCGGTCTCGTCGGGCAGACGTCGTCAGGCAGGTCCGAGAAGGTTGGGTTTGTCCCGGCACGTCTCTCTGCGGGATCAGGGCGGGAGGCGGGGAGCGCCGATGGTCGATGGGCACGGTCATCGCCGAGCCTGACCTTGATCGGATGGGGAAGCGCTCTCGGCAGGAGGTTCCACGTGAAACGTCCCCGGCGGGGGCGCACCTGCCGAGGCCAGGTCGCACCGATGCCAGGCACAACACGGAGGTCGTCGGGACGACCGTGGGTTCACGTGGAACCGCGCACCCGCGGAGTGGGCCAGCGCGCTCCGTCGCGTGCCTCCATCGCGTGCGGGACGGAACGAGTCGAGCGCGTGGGACAGCACGAGCCTGGCCAGGACGAGCCGGCCGGGATGAACCGGATAGGACGAGCCCGGCCAAGACGGGCCGGCCGGGACGAACCGGCCAGGACGAGCCGGGCGGTAGGAACCGGCCAGGACGAGCCGGGCCAGGACGAGCCGGGCGGTAGGAACCGGACAGGACGAGCCAGGCCAGGACGAGCCCGGCCGGAGCGAGCCCGACTAGAACGAGCGCGGCCGGAGCGGGCGCGGCCGGAGCGGGCCCGGCCGGCGCGAGCGCGGCCAGAACGAGCCCGGCCAGAACGAGACACAGCCGCGTACCGCTCCCGCCGGGGGCTCGGGCGAGAACACGAGGGGACGCGCGTGCAGGACCCCGACCTACCGCCCAGCCGACCGCGCTCGACCCTGACGCGGACGAGGCGCGCGCAGCGGACACGCCCCGCGCTGTCATCGGTGCGACCGGAGGCACCGACCCCGACGTCGTCGAATCGCCACATATCCCACCGCGCGCGGAGTCGCAGTTCCACGTGAAACCACGCCCGCCGCACCGGCCAAGTCCGTTCGGCGCGGTACGGTAGGACGTCCCTGCGCGCCGCGTCGACGGCACCCGCGCAGCCCAACGCGAGACCATCCCCGGGGAGTTCTGTGCGGCCTGTGTCGGCATCGGCGGACGGCGGACGTGCTCCCCGCCACGAAGCACAGATGAGCGCCCCGGCGGAGCCGGATGGTCAGCCCGACCCGCTCGCCGGCGACCCGCGGCTCCCGGTCCTGTTCGGCGAGGGGTGGCCGGCGGTCGAGCGGTTCCATGCGATGCTTCGGGAGGACGGGGTCCTGCGTGGCCTGGTCGGTCCGCGCGAGGTGGCGCGGCTCTGGGAACGGCACCTCGTGAACTCGGCCGCGGCGGTGGCGTTCCTTCCTGAGCGCGGACGCATCGTGGACGTCGGGAGCGGAGCGGGGCTGCCCGGGGTGGTCGTCGCGGCGATGCGGCCGGACGCCGAGGTGATCCTGCTCGAGCCGATGGAGCGCAGGACAGACTGGTTGACGGAGGTCGTCGACCGGGTCGGCCTCTCCAACGTCCGGGTCCTGCGGGGTCGCGCGGAGGACGTCGGCGCTCTCGACGCAGACGCGGTGACCGCCCGCGCAGTCGCCGCCCTCGAGAAGCTGTACGGCTGGACCCTGCCGCTGCTGCGCATCGGTGGCCGGCTGGTCGCGCTCAAGGGCGGCCGCGCCCAGACCGAGGTGGACACGGCCGCGGTGGTGGGGCGCCGACTCGGGGGAGGGGAGGCCGAGGTACAGGTCGCGCCCACCCTGCCGGGCCTGGAGCCGACGACCGTGGTGGTCGTCGAGAAGGTGGGACCGGGCGAGGACGCCGGTGTTTCACGTGGAACGGAGAGCAAGGCGCGGCAGTCGCGCCGCTCGTCGAAGGGACAGCGCCGGTGATGACGGAACCCGGACGGTGGCAGGACGACCCGGAGGAGCGGCGCCGCGCAGCGCTGGTCGAGAGTCTCCCGCCGGCCGACGAGGACACGCCGCTGATGGCCGAGCTCCGGCAGGACGCCCGCCGTCGCATCGAGCTGCGCGGACGGGTGTTCCGCAAGCCCGACCGGACCCGGGTCATCACGGTCGCTAACCAGAAGGGCGGCGTCGGGAAGACGACGACCGCGGTGAACCTCGCCGCCGCGCTCGCCCAGGGCGGTCTCCAGGTCCTGGTCATCGACAACGACCCGCAGGGGAACGCCTCCACGGCGCTCGGCGTCGACCACCACGCCGGGGTGACGTCCGTCTACGACGTGCTCGTCGACGGTGCGCCGCTCGAGACGGCGGTGCACGCGAGCCCCGACGTCCCGCGGCTCTGGTGCGTGCCGGCCACCATCGACCTGTCGGGCGCCGAGATCGAGCTCGTGTCGATGGTGGCGCGGGAGACCCGGCTGCGGTCCGCGCTCTCGGCCTACCTGCAGGCGCGCGAGGAGCGGGGCGAGCCCCGTATCGACTACGTGCTCGTGGACTGCCCGCCCAGTCTGGGCCTGCTCACGGTCAACGCCTTCGTCGTGGCGGACGAGGTGCTGATCCCCATTCAGTGCGAGTACTACGCGCTGGAGGGCCTGAGCCAGCTCCTGAAGTCGATCGAGCTGATCCAGGCGCACCTGAACCCGGGGCTCCACGTCTCGACGATCTTGCTCACGATGTACGACAGCCGGACGAACCTCGCCCAGCAGGTGGCCCAGGAGGTCCGTGAGCACTTCCCGCAGCAGACGCTGCGCACCACCGTCCCGCGCTCGGTGCGTGTCTCCGAGGCGCCGTCCTACGGGCAGACGGTCCTGACATACGATCCGGGCTCGAGCGGTGCGCTCGCCTACCTGGAGGCAGCACGAGAGCTCGCCGAGCGCGGGAGCACCGCGGCCGGGACGAAGGAGGACGCGTGAGCGAGAAGCGACGAGGGCTCGGGCGTGGTCTGGGTGCCCTCATCCCGACAGGTCTGGAGACCCGCAGCACGGACGGCGCGAGCAGGCCGGTCGACGTCTTCTTCCCCGACCGGTCCGCCGAGCGACCCTCGGACGAGGGCAGCAACGCTCTGACCAGCGACGATGCGGCCGACGCGCGCGAGGGTGACGCCGGGACCGGCTCGGCCGGGCCCGTGCGGACGGACCCGGAGCGGGTCGCCGGCCAGGGGTCGACCGCGTCCCCGGGCGGTGCGGACGCAGCCGCGGCCACGGCAGGGTCCTCGGGCCCCGCGCCGCAGGGCGCGTCCGATGACACCGGCGGTCTGCTGCCGGTCCCGGGTGCCTCGTTCGCCGAGCTCCCCGTCGGCGCCATCCGGCCGAACCCGAAGCAGCCGCGCACCGTGTTCGACGAGGACGCCCTCGAGGAGCTCGTCGGGTCGATCCGGGAGATCGGCGTGCTGCAGCCGGTCGTCGTCCGGCCCGTCGGTGACGGCTACGAGCTCATCATGGGGGAGCGGCGCTGGCGTGCGACCCAGGCGGCCGGCCTCGACACCATCCCGGCGATCGTGCGCCGGACGGACGACGAGGACCTGCTGCGAGACGCGCTGCTCGAGAACCTGCACCGCTCGCAGCTCAACCCGCTCGAGGAGGCCGCGGCGTACCAGCAGCTGCTGGACGACTTCGGCTGCACGCACGACGAGCTCGCGCAGCGCATCCACCGCTCGCGCCCGCAGATCTCCAACACCCTGCGCCTGCTGCGGCTGCCCCCGCTGGTGCAGCGGCGTGTGGCCGCGGGTGTGCTGTCGGCGGGCCACGCCCGGGCGCTGCTCGGGCTGGGGGACGGCGCGGCCATCGAGCGGCTCGCGCAGCGCATCGTCGCCGAGGGGCTGTCGGTGCGTGCCGTCGAGGAGATCGTCGCGCTCGGCGGTGACGGAGCGGGCCGCCGTCAGCGCCAGCAGCCGCGTGCCGGCATCCGGAACGAGGCCCTCGACGACCTGGCCGGCCGGCTCTCGGACCGGTTCGAGACCCGCGTGAAGGTGGACCTGGGGAAGCGCCGCGGCCGGCTCACCGTCGAGTTCGCGTCCGTGCAGGACCTGAACCGGATCCTCGCGAGCCTGGCACCGGACGACCCGGGCATCTTCCGCGGCTGAGCCGTGCCACGCGGGCCGGGCGCCCGCTCGGTGCGCTCAGTCGTCGTCCCGGAGGCCCGCCTCGACGAGGCGTCGGTAGAGCGTGGGCAGGTGGTGCCCGCCCGCCTCGGCCGCCTGCGGGAAGAGGGACGTCTCCGTCATCCCGGGTGCGACGTTCACCTCGAGGAACCACGGCTGGCCGTCGGCGTCGACGATGAGGTCCGTCCGGGACAGGTGGCGGAGCCCGAGGGCCTGGTGCGCCGCCACGGCGACGTCCGCCGCCCGGCGGGCGTGCTCCTCGCTGAGGCGTGCCGGCGCGAAGTACTCGGTCCGCCCCGGGTTGTACCGCGCGTCGTAGTCGTAGGGCCCGTCCGTGACGACCTCGACGGCCGGCAGCGCGACCGGCTCGCCGTCGAGCTCGACGACGCTCACCGCGACCTCCGTGCCCTCCACGGCCCGTTCGATCAGCGCCGTGTCGCCGTAGGCGAAGCACGCGACCATCGCGCGCGGCAGGTCGTCGGCGGAGCGCACGAGCGTCACGCCGAGCGCGGAGCCCCCACGGGAGGGCTTGACCACGAGGGGCAGACCCAGCCGGGCGACGACCGCGTCCATGACGCGCCCGGCGCCGAGCTCCCGGAACAGGCTCTGGGGGAGCGTCACGAACTGCGGCGTCGCGATGCCGGCGCGGGTGACCGACGTCTTGGCGATCGGCTTGCTCCACGCCACCCGGCTCGCGCGCGGCCCGGTCCCGAGGCTCCGGACGCCCAGCAGCTCGAGGACGTCCCGCACCGAGCCGTCCTCGCCGCCGGCGCCGTGCAGCAGCGGCCAGACGAGGTCGGGGCGCGTCTCGGTGAGAGCGGGCACGAGGTCCGCGTCGACGTCGTGCACCCACACCTCCACCCCGGCGGACCGCAGCGCCTCCGCCACGCGCCGCCCGGACCGCAGCGAGACGTCACGCTCGTGGGAGAGGCCGCCGGCCAGGACGACGACGCGCGGGGTGGTGGGAGTGGCTGCGTGCGGCACGGGGTCGGGTCCTCCTGGACGAGGTGGCCGCCGCGGCGGCCGGGTGCGGGTGCGGGACGGGCGAGGATCCGGCGGCTCGCCCGCCCCGACCGTACCGGCTGACGGAGGCCGGTCGACCGCGGGAGACGGTCCGGGCGGAGCGCCGGATCAGGCCAGGTCGGGGCCCGGCGACTGCACGTCGTCGCCGCGAGGTGCGCCGCCCGTGCCGAACAGCGACACGAGCTCGCTCTCCGCCGACACGACGCCCGCGAGCCGGCGCACGCCCTCGCGGATGCGCTCCGGCGTGGGGAAGCAGAACGACAGACGCACGTGGTCGGTGCCCTGGCCGTCGGCGTAGAAGGCGGTACCGGGCACGTACGCGACCCGTGCCGTGACCGCGCGGGGCAGCATGGCCTTCGCGTCGAGGCCGTCGGGCAGCCGCACCCAGGTGTAGAAACCGCCGTCCGGCACGGTCCAGGTGGCGTCGGGCAGGTGCTCGGCGAGCGCGCCGATCATCGCGTCCCGTCGCTCCCGGTACAGCTCCCGGAACGCCTTGACCTGGCCCTTCCAGTCGCAGGTGGCCAGGTAGCCGCTGATGGCGAGCTGCGAGGCGTTCGACGGGCACAGGATCGCCGACTCCGAGGCCAGCACGAGCTTCTCGCGGACGGCGTGCGGGGCGACCGCCCAGCCGACCCGGTACCCCGGCGCGAACGTCTTGGAGAACGAGCCGAGGTAGATGACGCCGTCCTCGCTGCTGGCGCGCATGGCGGGCAGCGGGTCGCCCTCGAACCCGAGCAGGCCGTACGGGTTGTCCTCGATGACGAGCACCCCGTACCGGTCGGCGATCTCGAGGATCCGGGGCCGGCGCTCGGCGGAGAGCGTCACGCCCGCGGGGTTGTGGAAGTTCGGGATCGTGTACAGGAACTTGACGCGCCGGCCCTGGCGGGTGAGGTCGGCGAGGGTCGTCTCCAGCGCCTCGGGGACGATGCCGTGCGCGTCGAGCGGGACGTGCACGACGTCGGCCTCGTAGGCGCGGAACACCCCGAGCGCCCCGACGTAGGAGGGGGCCTCCGCGACGACGACGTCGCCCGGGTCGATGAACAGCCGCGTCACCAGGTCGAGGGCCTGCTGCGAGCCGGTGGTGACGACGACGTCGTCCGGGTGCGCCTCGATGCCCTCGAGCCGCATGACCTCGAGGATCTGCTCGCGCAGCGTCTCGTCACCCTGGCCGGACCCGTACTGCAGGGCGGTCGTGCCGCGCGTGGCGACGACGCGCCGGGCGAGGTCGCCGATCACGTCCAGGGGGAGGCCCTCGAGGTACGGCATGCCCCCCGCGAGCGACACCACCTCGGGACGGTTCGCCACGGCGAACAGCGCGCGGATCTCCGAGGCGCGCATGCCGTGCGTCCGCTCGGCGTAGGAGCCGAGCCAGCGGTCGAGCCGCGTGCCGGCGGCCGGGGTCGGGTGGGGGCCCGACGCCGTGCCGTCGGGCCGCTCAAGAGCGGTCATCTTCCGAGTGTGCCACGCCACTCGCGCCGCCCGGTGGCCCGTCCACAGCGGGCGCGCCGCACACCCGCAGAACCTCCCCACCCGGAGGAGGCCCGCTGTCACCCGGCGGCGACGTCCTCCAGCGCGGAGTCGAGCTCGGCGGCGTAGGCGCGCTTCTCGCGTGCACCGACCAGCGTGCGGACGAGCTCACCCTGGTGGAACACGTACAGCGTCGGGATCGAGACCACGCCGTAGCGGGCGGCGAGGTCCTGCTCCGCCTCGGTGTCGACCGAGACGAACCGCAGCCGGCCCTCGTAGGTCCGCGCGAGCTCCTCCAGCACCGGTGCCACCATGCGGCACGGCACGCACCAGTCGGCCCAGAAGTCGACGACCACCGGCAGCGGCGACCGCAGCACCTCCTGGTCGAAGGTGCCCGCGGTCACCGCGAGCGGCGCGGCCACGCCGGTCAGTGCCCCGCGGCGGCCGCGCCCGAGGCGGTGTCGGCGCCCTGCGCGGCGAGCGCGTCGCCTGCGTCGACGCCCGCGGCCTCGACGGCGGCGGGGATCTCCGCGGGCGAGGCGGGGTCGACGTCGCCGAGCGCAGCCAGGTAGTGCTGGGCGTCCAGGGCGGCGGCGCACCCGGAGCCGGCGGCGGTGATGGCCTGCCGGTAGGTGTGGTCGACCGCGTCACCGGCGGCGAACACACCGGGCTGGGTGGTGCGGGTGGAGCGGCCCTCGACCACGATGTACCCGTTGTCGTCCAGGTCGACCTGCCCGACCAGCAGCTCGGTGCGCGGGACGTGCCCGATCGCGACGAACACCCCGGTGGCGCCGTGCTCGCGGGTCTGCCCGGTGAGGGTGTCGCGCAGCGTGACGCCGGTGACCTTGTCCTGGCCGTGGATCGCGACGACCTCGCTGTTCCAGGCGAAGGAGATCTTCGGGTCGTTCTTGGCGCGGTCGGCCATGATCTTGGAGGCCCGCAGCTCCTCGCGGCGGTGCACGATCGTGACGGACTTGCCGAACCGGGTCAGGAACGTGGCCTCCTCGACCGCGGAGTCCCCGCCGCCGACCACGATGATGTCCTGGTCACGGAAGAAGAACCCGTCGCAGGTCGCGCACCAGGACACCCCGCGCCCGGACAGCCGCTTCTCGTCGGCCAGCCCGAGCTCGCGGTAGGCCGACCCGGTGGCCAGGATCACCGCGCGGGCACGCACGGTCTGCCCGCCGCCGGTCACGATCGTCTTGACCGGCCCGGCCAGGTCGACCTCGACCGCGTCGTCCCACAGCACCTGCGCACCGAACCGCTCGGCCTGCTGCTGCAGGTTGTCCATCAGGTCCGGGCCCAGGATCCCCTCGGGGAACCCCGGGAAGTTCTCCACGTCCGTGGTGGTCATCAACGCACCACCGGCGGTCACCGACCCCGCGATGACGTAGGGGGCCAGACCCGCGCGCGCCGCGTAGATCGCGGCGGTGTACCCGGCGGGGCCAGAACCGACGATGACGATGTCGCGGACGGGGGTCTCGGTCACGGTGCTTCCTCGGGTCGGGGGACGAGCTGATGCCGGGAGAACAGATCGGCGGACCGGTCTGTTCCGGGCCCGGGAGGGCCTGCGGTCAGGAGACGGAGAGGGTCGAGATCTCGATCTTGTTGGCGCCGTCCGGTGCCTGCGCCAGCGCGGTGAACCACAGGACGATGCTCTGCGTCTCGGTCGGCTGGGCGAGGGTGAGGACGGTCTGCGGGGAGAGGGGGCCCGCCGCGAGGACGTCGCCCGCCGTGGGGTTGGCACCGTCGGTGGACCGGACCTCGACGTTGCCGCCGGACCCGTTGACGTCGAGCGTGATCGCGCTGACCGTGGCGGGCTGCTGCAGCGTGACGACCAGGCCCACGGCGTCCTTGAAGCCCGCGAAGTCCGGGCGGTTGTACGTGTGGGTGTACCAGGCCGTGGCCGGGTCCCCGTCGGTGAGCCGCCCGACGAGCTCCTCGTGCTCGCCGTCGTCGTCCGACGTGTCGATGGTGGTGACGGTGGCGATGACCGGCGGCTCGGTGGCGGGCGCCTCCTCGTCCTCGCCGGCGCCGTCGTCGCCCGTGTCCTCCGGCGCGGGCGGTGCGGTGACCGTCGGCGTGACCACCGGGACGGCCCCGGCGGAGTCGTCCCCGCCGCCGTCCCAGGGGCGCAGCACGTTGCCGATGGCGATCACGACGCCGACGACCACGCCGATGGCGACCAGTCCGAGGACCCAGCGCGTCGGGTCGAACCGGCGCTGGCCCGGGCCGCGGGAGGGCTCGTCGGCGGCGAACGGCAGGTCCCAGTCCGGGTGGCCCGGACCGCCCGGGGCGTCCGCGGCGCCGAGGGGCTCCGGGTCGGCGGCACGTGCCGCGGCCTCGGGTGCCGGCCGTGGCTCGGGCGTCACGGTCGCGAACGCCGAGGTCGTCCGGCGGACCGGGGGGCCGGACGGCTCGGAGGCCCCGGCGTTGCCGGTCGTGCTCGCGTCCTGGGCGGACGCGCGTGCCGGCTCGGGCCGGGGTGACGCGGCAGCGGCGGCGGCGGCGAGACCGGCGACGGCGGCGTCCCCCGCCGCGGGACGGTCGTCGCGCTCGTCGTCCTGCTCGCGGCGGGCCTCGCGGTCGCCGGACGGCGCGCCACGACCGGCGGGCGGGATGGCCGGCGGCATGTCGGGTCCGGCCGCCGGTGCGGGCTCGGCCGCCGACCCGGACCGGGCGGGCGGGACGGACGGCGGGGTGTCGCCGGGGGCGTCCGACGGGCCGTCGGGCGCGGGTCCGGACGTGCGCGAGCCGACGGGGACGGCGGGGGCGGCGTCCCGGGGCGCCGGGTGCCCGGCCCCTGGGCCGCGCCGAACGCGGAGCGCACGGACTGGCGTGCCACGCCGCCGCCCGCCGCGGCGGTGCCGGCCGCCGCGCCGGCCCCTGCGCCCGCGGCCGTGGCAGCCGCCTCGCCGGTGGCCGCTGCAGCGCCGACCCCGGGGACGGCCCCGGTGCCGGTCGCGCCCGCGGTGGTCCCGGTCGCGGCAGCGGCGCCCGCCGCCCCACCCGCAGCCGCGGCCCCGCCACCGGCCCCGGCCGCCGGAGACCCCTCGGCCGGGGTGTCGCCGTCCGCGGTCGGGCTGGTGCGCTGCTGGTCGTCGCTCATGGGGCTGCTTCCCGTCGGAGGTGCGGTGGTCGTGCCGGTGGGCGTGCCACCGTCCGCGCGCGGGGGCACGGGGGAGTCGGTGAGGGCGGGCCAGCGCCCGGAGTCGGCGGCGCGGAACACCTCGTCGGCGCGGACGGCACGCCAGGGCTCGAGCTCGCGGACGAGCTCACCGGGGCTGTGCGGGCCGTCGTCGTGCGGCCCGAGGGTCACGACGCAGAGCGTGTCGAGGTCCGCGGGCACGCCGGGCACCAGGTCGGCGGGTGCGGTGGGGGAGCCGTCGTGGTCGGGCGCGGCCGGCAGCCCGGGGTCGACGGAGGCGGAGGGCCCGTCGGGCGCCCTGGAGGCCCACTCCTCGAACGTGGGTACGGGCGCGGTGGTGGTCGTGGCGGCGGGCCACTGCCCGGTGAGAGCGGCGTACAGCACCCGGACCAGGCCGACCGTGTCGGTGCGGCTCATGGCGTGCGCGCCCCCGCCTGCGGCGTCGAGCAGCTCGCCGTCGACCGCCAGCCCCTCCACCACGACGCGGCTGCCGGAGGTGAGGACCACGGTCTCGGGGCGCAGCGCGAGGTGGTGGACGCCCCTGCGGCGCGCGACCTCCAGGGCGGCGGCTGCCTCCCCGACGACCGCGCGCGCCTGGTCGGGGGCGAGCGGGGCGCGGGCGGCGAGCGCCGCGAGGCTGCGTCCGTCGACCGCCTCCGTGACGACGTAGCCCGTGCCGTCGGCGGTCCCGACGTCGAGGATCCGGGCCAGGCGGGGGTCGACGACGAGGGCGGCCCTCCGCGCGGCGTCGAGCACGGCAGCCGCGCGCGGCCCGGTCACGAGGGTCACCGTGACCCGCCGGGCCAGGATCTGGTCGGTGGCGGTCCAGCGCTCGGCGCCGGGCAGGTCCCCGTGGCGCGGCTCGTCCAGCCGGTACCGCCCGGCGACGGTGCTCCCGAACCGGCCGGCGGGGTCGCCGCGACGTCCGGGGTCCCCGGGTCGGGACTGCGCCACCTGGTCCTCCGTCGGGTCGTCGGGTCGTGGGGTCTGCCGCCGGTCGGCCGCGCCGTCACCGGCGCGGGCTCCCCGTCATGCTAGACGGGCTGCCGGTGCGGCGGCGGATCCGCGGGGGTCCCTGGGGACCGCGTCGCCCCGCCGGCCGGGCCGGCGACGGAGGGCTCGCGGACCGGCCGGGTCAGCGCCCGCGGCGCACCACGCGGAGCACGGGCCGCAGCAGGACACCCAGCTCTCCGACGCGGAGCAGGGCGAGCGTGCCGACGTACACCGCGGTGATCAGCACCGCGCCGGCGACGCACGCGACCACGGCGTCCCGGAACGTCTGCACCGGGCCGAGCGCGGCCAGCAGCCCGAGCCCCGCGGCGGCCGCGAGCACCGCCCCCGCGCCGGCCTTGAGGTGCAGCACCAGGACCCGCCGGCCGTCGAGACCGCCGAGCCGCCGCCGGACCGACACGAGCGCGGCGGCGGCCCCGACCAGGTACGACAGCGCCATCGACGCGCACGCCGCGGCGACCCAGTACCGGTCGGCGAGCAGCGCCCGCCCCAGCTCGGTGCCCCCGACGACGACGGCCGCCATGACGACCTGGACGGGGATCATCCCGCGCGCGTCCTCGTAGGCGTAGTACACGCGCTGGCACAGCGACCAGATCCCGAACGGGACGAGGCCGAGCAGGAGCACCACGACGACGACGGCGAGCGAGTGGACGGCCGTGTCGGTCTGCGTGGGGAACATCGCGCGGACCAGCGGGAACGCGAGGACCGCGATCCCTGTCGTGGCCAGCACGGTGAACACGCCCACGGTGCGCAGGCCGAGCGAGAGGTCGGCCCGGACCCCCGCGGCGTCGCCCGCGGCCGCCCGCCCGGACAGCCGGGTGAACAGCGCTGTCGCGAGCGTCACCGTGACGAGGGAGTGCGGGAGCATGAACAGCAGGAACGCCCGGTCGTAGACCGCGTTGCCGGCGAGACCCTCGCCGGTGACCGACGACGCGACGACGCTGATCCTCCAGACGCCGACCTGGCCGATCAGCAGGCCGAGGAACGTCCAGCTCGCGACCCGCCCGGCCGACCCGAGGCCGGACCCGCGCAGCCCCCAGCGCGGCCGGTACCGGAACCCGCTGCGGTACAGCGGTACCAGCAGCACGAGCGCCTGCGCCACGATGCCGACGGTCGCGGCTCCGCCGAGCACCGCGGTCTGGGCGCCCGTCCACTCCCCGACCGGCGTGTGCTCGTCGACCGGGCCGTACGTGCGGACCAGGACGAGCAGGCCCGCGATGAACACGATGTTGTTGACCACGGGGGCCCACATGTAGGGCCCGAACGAGCCGCGCGCGTTGAGCACCTGGCCCAGAAGCGAGTACAGCCCGTAGAAGAAGACCTGCGGGATGCACCAGAACGCCATGGTCGTGGCGACCGCCGTGACGCGCGGGTCGGGGAACTCGGAGTACAGCAGCACCCACAGCGGGGCGGCCGCGGTCAGCACGACGGTCAGCCCGCCGAGACCGACGATGCCGACGGTCAGCAGCCGGTCGACGTAGTGCTGGCCGTCGGGCCGCCGGTAGGCCCGCACCACCTGGGGCACGAGCACGGCGTTGAGCACGCCGCCCGCGATGAGCAGGTACAGGGTGTTCGGCAGCTTGTTGGCGACGGAGAAGGCGTTCGCCACGCTGCCCGTCAGGCCGATCGCCCACCCGAGCAGGGCGGTGTTGACGAAGCCGAGGACGCGGGACGCTGCCGTGCCGGACGCCATGATGAGCGACGAGCGTCCGAGCCCGCTGCGGGCCGGGAGCGCGGGCGCGTCCGCGGCCGGGTCGCCGGATGCGGGATCGGTGGCCGCGGTGCCGCCGCCGGCGGTGCCGTCCGGGTCGGCCCCGGCCGCCCCGGGGGCGGGTGTCGTCATGAGGGGTCCTGTCGTCCGGGCCGGTCGGGAGCGTCGTCGGGGTCCTCGTCGTCGGTGCCCACCGGGGGCTGCGCGGCGCGGGCGGTGACCGGGTCCTGCACCACGCGGGCGCCGCGCCGGGCGGTCTGCCCGCGGCGGACCGTGCGCCAGATGCCGAAGGCGAGCGCCAGAGCGAGCAGCACGCCGATCACCCAGCTGCCGACGCTCTCGATGGTCGGCGCGACGCGCGCGGAGAACTGCACGGGCGTCGCCAGCTCCCGCCCGCCGGCGGACACCAGGCTGACGTCGACCTCGACATCGCAGTTGGCGCTGGCGCGCAGCGTCAGGACGACGGAGGTCTCCTGCTCCGGCGGGACGGTCGTGAGGTCGGACCGCGCGGTGTCGAGGCAGCCCTTGTGCGGGCGCAGCTCGACCCGCACCCGGGCGGCCTGGTCGAGCTCGTTGCGGACGGCGACCGTGATCTGCGCGGACGACGAGATGACGGTGAACTGCTGGTTGAGCACCGCGACCAGCCCGGACTGCCGGTCGGTGGCCTCGCGGCGCGCGTCCGCCACGGCGGTGGCGCGCCCCTCGGGGTCGTCGCGCCAGGCCACGGCGAGGGGGGCGACGAGCGCGGCGTCCAGCCCGTCGAGCAGGGCGGCGGGATCCTCGACCACGCTCGCGAACTCGCCGGCGGCGCGCCAGTCCGCGGCCAGCGCGTTGACCCACGCGGGGGTGAGCTCGGTGCCGGCGCGGCTCGACGCGGGCAGGGCCCCGCGCTCGGACGCGGTGTCGGTGCCCGTCGCGAGCTCCCCGACGCCGACGGTGTCGACCCACGGCGCGGCCTCGAGCGCGTCGAGCGCCGCGGAGGTCAGCGTCGCGGAGGGCTGCCAGTCGCGCGGCAGGGTGGCGAGCACGTCGACGCCCTCGTCGTCGCCGGCGCGGGCGAGCACGGCGGTCTCGGCGAGGGCGCGCTGCGCGGTGGTCGCCGCGGTGGCGCCGGGCTGGACGGCGGAGGGGGTGGCGAGCAGGGCGCTGAGCGTCGCGTCGGGGACCAGCGCGGAGACCGCCCCGCCGTCGGTCGCCACGGACGCCCGTGCACCGACGGGGGCGAGTCCGAGCGGCGGCAGCGCGGCGGACCCGACGACGAGCGGCACGCCGGGCGCCGAGCTCGCGGCGCGGGCGGCGGTCACGAGGTCCGGCACGTCGTCGGCGGTCAGCAGCACGGGCCGGGCGTCCGACCACAGCGCGCTGTCCTCGGTGGACCCGGTGACCTCCTGGGCGAGCTGCAGCAGGTCCGCGTCCGGGTCGGGCTCGCCCGCGTGCGCGATCGCCGCCAGGTCGGGGTCGGCCCAGGGCAGCCGCAGCACCTCCCGGGACCCCGCCGCGTCCTCGAGGGACGAGAACCAGGCCCGGTCGGCCCGCGACCCGGCGGCGGCGGCCTCCACGAGGGCGGGGTCGACGGCCCAGGTGACGGAGGGGTGCTCGGCGGTGGCCTGCAGCAGGCGGCTCAACCGGCCGCCCGCGGAGGTCAGGGCGGTGAGCGCGGCGTCAGACCCCTCGTCGTCGGTCGTGCCCTCGTCGTCGGTCCCCGACCCGGCCCCCGCGCCACCGGTGGGTGAGGAGGTCGGGGTGGGCGAGCCGGTCGCCTCCGGCGCGCCGGTGGCCCCCGGGCCGCCGTGCTCGTCCTCGCCGTCGTCCTCGCCCGCCGTGGTGCTCGCCGCCGTGCTCGCCGGGTCAGTCGCGGGTCCCACGACGGGCGCGAGCACGCCGAGCCGTGTCGCCGGCACGTCCTCCGCGGACTGCCACAGCAGGAACGTGCGCTCGATGCCGACGCGGGACGAGCCGTCGAACACGTCGAGCGCGATGC
Organism: Cellulomonas sp. C5510; assembly: GCF_019797765.1. Classification (NCBI taxonomy): domain Bacteria; kingdom Bacillati; phylum Actinomycetota; class Actinomycetes; order Micrococcales; family Cellulomonadaceae; genus Cellulomonas; species Cellulomonas sp. C5510. The sequence continues at coordinate 4,021,141 of NZ_CP081862.1, read as the reverse complement.
CGCGCGGACCCCAGGCGTCGTCGGTGCGGAGCAGCCCGATCGCGGAGGCGGGCACCGTGACCTCGACGGTCACCTGCTGCCCGGGCTCGAGGGGGTCGTCGAGCACGGTGGTCGCGGCCACGTCGCCGACGGGGCTGGACGCGCCGCTCGCGGCCCAGCGCGCCAGCTCGTCGCGCGACGACATCCGGTACCGGTAGATGCGGACGGACGCGCGGGGACGCTCGACGGCCTCGTCGCCCTCGTTCCGCAGCCGGGCGGTCACGGTGAGGTCCTCGCCGGGCTGCAGCACCTGCGGCGCCACGTCGGTCACGGCGACGGAGACCGGAAGGTCGTCCGTGGCGGGGGCTGCGGGCACGGGCACGGCCTGCGCGGTCCCGGTTCCCGCCGCGGCGACCGCCGGTGCCACGGACAGGGCCGGCAGCGCGAGCACGGCGGTCGCGACGAGGGCGGCGGCGGCCCTGCGCGCCCGGCGCCCGGTGCCCCGCAGCCTCATGCCTGGCCGACCAGGACCACGTGCGCGGTCTCGGCCAGTCGCCGCTCGTTGGGGTAGGCCAGCCGCGCCGGCAGCTCGAGGACCGGCACCCACGCCACGTCCTCGGCCTCCCCGTCGGGGTCGCCCTCGACCGTCAGCTCACCGCCGACCGCGCCCAGCAGGTAGTGGTGCACCATCTTGTGCACCCGCCGGTCGTCGCCCGTGAACCAGTAGTCGATGACGCCGAGCCGCCGGACGATCCGCCCGACGATGCCGGTCTCCTCGGCGATCTCGCGGACCGCTGCCTCCTCCGGCGTCTCCTCGCCCTCGAGGTGGCCCTTCGGCAGGCACCACTCGAGCCGGCCCGCGCGGTTGCGGCGCGCGATGACCGCCGCGACGTGGACGCCGCCCTCCAGGCGCACCACCAGGCCGCCCGCCGAGGTCTCCTCGACGACGGGCAGCTGGGTGTGCCGGACCCGGGTCGTCCGCGGGTCGATCCGCAGCGCGTGGCCCCCCGGAGGGGCGGGCACGCCCTCCGGTGGCAGGGCGCTCACGGGCTCGGGCATGCAGGCCACTGTAACGACTCCGCCCTGGCGACCGGCCGCGTGCGCGTGGAGGACGTGTGGACGGGGACCGCCGCCGCGCCGATCTGGCAGGCTTGGGCGTCGTGCCGCCCGAGGACCTGACCCCCCGCCCCGCCGCCGCGGGCACCGCCGACCCCGAGGCGCTGGTCGCGCTGCAGAAGCGCGCGCTCGGCGTGATCGCCGGACTCGCCCCGGCTGCCCTCGAGCTGGGCGGGCTGTTCCGCGCCGCGGGTCACGAGCTGGCACTGGTGGGCGGCCCGGTGCGCGACGCGTTCCTCGGCCGACCGAGCGCCGACCTCGACTTCGCGACCTCGGCGACGCCCGACGAGACCGAGCGGCTGCTGGCCGGCTGGGCGGACGCGCACTGGGACATCGGGCGCGCGTTCGGCACCATCGGCGCCCGCCGGCACGGGCGTCGCGGGGCGCCGGACGTCGTCGTCGAGGTCACGACCTACCGGACCGACGCCTACGACCCGACGTCCCGCAAGCCCGAGGTCGTCTTCGGAGACACGCTCGAGGGCGACCTGTCGCGCCGCGACTTCACCGTCAACGCGATGGCGATCCGGCTGCCTGAGCTCGCCTTCGTCGACCCGTTCGAGGGCCTGCAGGACCTCGCGCGCGGGGTGCTGCGGACGCCGGTCGACCCGCGGCAGTCGTTCGACGACGACCCGCTGCGGATGATGCGCGCCGCCCGCTTCGCCGCACAGCTCGGGTTCGCGGTCGACCCTGCGGCGCTCGCAGCAGCCACGGACATGGCGGAGCGGCTCGCCATCGTGTCCGCGGAGCGGGTGCGCGACGAGCTGGTCAAGCTGCTGCTGTCGCCGCAGCCGCGCCCGGGCCTGCGGGTCCTGGTCGACACGGGCCTGGCGCAGCAGGTGCTGCCCGAGCTGCCGGCGCTGCGGCTGGAGATCGACGAGCACCACCGCCACAAGGACGTCTACGAGCACTCCCTGACGGTGCTCGACAAGGCGATCGCCCTGGAGACCGGCCCGGACGGGGCCGTGCCCGGCCCGGACCTGGTGCTGCGGCTCGCCGCCCTGCTGCACGACATCGGCAAGCCGGCGACCCGCCGGTTCGAGTCCGGCGGCGGGGTGTCGTTCCACCACCACGAGGTCGTGGGCGCGAAGCTCGTCGCGAAGCGGCTGCGCGCGCTGCACTTCGACAAGGCGACGGTCCAGGCGGTCGCCCGGCTCACCGAGCTGCACCTGCGGTTCCACGGCTACGGGGACGGTGCCTGGACCGACTCCGCGGTCCGCCGGTACGTCACCGACGCGGGCCCGTTGCTGGAGCGCCTGCACCGTCTGACCCGATCGGACTGCACGACCCGCAACGTCCGCAAGGCCCGCCGGCTGTCCCAGGCCTACGACGACCTGGAGCGCCGGATCGCGGAGCTGCGGGAGCAGGAGGAGCTGGCGGCCATCCGCCCGGACCTCGACGGCACGCAGATCATGGCGGCGCTCGGCGTCGGCCCCGGCCGCGTGGTCGGCGAGGCGTACCGGTACCTGCTCGAGCTGCGCATGGAGCGCGGCCCGCTCGGCGAGGAGGCCGCCCGCGAGGAGCTGCTGGCCTGGTGGGCCGAGCGACAGGGCTGACGTCGCGCCGGCTCGGTCAGGCCGCGGCCGGCACCGCCTCGGGGACCGTCGCGCGAGTCCGGTACACCGCGGCCGCCGCCAGGTAGGCCAGCGCCAGCAGGGCGAACACCCCGCGGGACCACCCGGTGTCCGGCAGCGCGACGGCCGCCAGGGCCGCGGCGCCGACGAACGCCGCGTTGTACAGCACGTCGTACAGCGCGAACGCCCGGCCGCGGAACGCGTCCGCGGTGTCCCGCTGCACGATCGTGTCGACCGCGATCTTCGCGCCCTGCGCCGCCAGGCCCAGCACGAACGACCCGGCGAGGACCGCGGGGAACGCGACGGTGACCGCGAGGAGCGCCTGCGTCGCCGCCGCCAGCACCAGGCAGATCGAGATCCAGCCCTGCGGTCCGACCAGGGGCGACACGATCGGCGTCGCGACGACCGCCAGGGCGAAGCCGACCCCGGTCACCGCGGCCACGGTGCTGAACGTGACCAGCCCGGCCCGCGCGTCGGCGGGGTCCGACAGCAGGTTGCGTGAGATCAGCAGGCTCGCGATGAAGACGGCGCCGTACAGGAACCGGTGCACGGCCATGACGCCGAGCGCCCGGGCGGGGGTGCCGCGCCGGACCAGGTAGCGGGCCCCGCCGACGAGGCCGCGGGCCAGCGTGCCGAGCGCGCGGCGCATCTCCGACGCGTCGGCCCGGACGTCCGGACCCAGCAGGTCCTTGCCGAGCCGGGTCGCGACGAGCGAGGCCGTCGTCATCAGCACCGCCGCCGCGACCAGCGACGCCACGTCGCGGGTGGTGCCCCCCGGCAGCACCAGGCCGAGCAGGAACCCGATGCCCCAGCCGACGCCGGACGACACCGTGCCGAGCGTCGGGGTGATCGAGTTCGCCGTGAGCAGCAGCGGCCCGGCGACGACCCGCGGCTGGGACGCCGACAGCGCCGACAGCAGGAACCGGTTGACCGACAGCGTCACGAGCGCCAGCACGTAGACCGCGGGGGCGACGCCGGCCGTCGCCATCACCAGCGCCGTCAGCAGCGTCAGCCCCGTGCGGACGAGGTTGCCGACCAGCAGCACCTGTCGCCGGCGCCACCGGTCCAGCAGCACGCCCGCCCACGGCCCCACCACGGTGAACGGCAGCAGCAGCACCGCGAAGGCGGCCGCCACCCCGGTCGCGGTGGTGGCGTTCTCCGGCGAGAAGAAGAACAGCGTCGCGAGCCCCGCCTGGAACAGGCCGTCCGCGCACTGGCTCACCAGGCGCACGGCGAGCAGCCGCCGGAAGTCCACCAGGGGCCACAGCTGCTTCAGATCGGAGACCACCTGCACCGGGCCAGGCTAACGGGCGCTCCTCCTAGACTCGGTGCGGCCAGCCGACCGAGGAGACCCATGAGCACCGACCCCCAGGACGCCGGCGCGCTGCCCGACGGGTGGCGCACCATCCCGCCGGACCGGCTCGGCACGCCGGGCATCGCGTTCGCCGCCGCCCACGACGTGCCGGACGCCGGCTTCACCGCGAACGTCACCGTCGGGGTGCAGCGCTCCGCCGACCCGGGACTGGTGCTCACGCTCGGCGCCGAGGCGCTCCGGGCGATCCAGGCCACCGAGCAGGACGTCGCGCTGCACCGGCGCGAGCAGGCCGGGGACGCGACGACGCCCGCGCTCGCGCAGGAGGTGCGCTTCACCACGACGATCGACGGGGAGCCGGTGCGGCTCACCCAGGTGCAGGAGTTCGTCGCCCGGCCCGGCGCCGACGGCGCGCCCGCGACGGTGTGGACGCTGTCCGCGACCGCCACGCAGGCGCAGGCCGAGGCGCTCGCGGACGACCTGGAGACGCTGCTCGGGGCGCTGCGGGCGGAGATCGCCGCGTCCTGACGACGCCTCGTCCCCGGGGACGCGCGAGGGGCCCGGCACCGATGTGGTGCCGGGCCCCTCGTCGCGGGTCAGCGCTCGATCTCGTGGTCGCGCTGATCCTGCGCTCCGCTACGGGCGGGTCAGCGCTCGATCTCGCCGCGGATGAACTTCTCCACGAGCTCCCGGCCGTGCTGGTCCTCGTGCTGGACCGGCGGGGACTTCATGAAGTAGGTCGACGCCGACAGGATCGGGCCGCCGATGCCGCGGTCCTTCGCGATCTTCGCGGCGCGGACGGCGTCGATGATGATGCCGGCCGAGTTCGGGGAGTCCCAGACCTCGAGCTTGTACTCCAGGTTCAGGGGCACCTCGCCGAACGCGCGGCCCTCGAGGCGGACGTACGCCCACTTGCGGTCGTCGAGCCAGGCCACGTAGTCCGACGGGCCGATGTGGACGTTGCGGTCGTCCTTCTTGCCGGCCAGCGGCCCGTCCTCGAGGTTCGAGGTGACGGCCTGCGTCTTGGAGATCTTCTTGGACTCCAGGCGCTCGCGCTCGAGCATGTTCTTGAAGTCCATGTTGCCGCCGACGTTCAGCTGGTACGTGCGGTCCAGGATGACGCCGCGGTCCTCGAACAGGCGGGCGAGCACGCGGTGCGTGATGGTCGCGCCGACCTGGGACTTGATGTCGTCGCCGACGATCGGCACGCCGGCCGCCTCGAACTTCGCGGCCCACTCGGGGTCGGACGCGATGAACACGGGCAGCGCGTTGACGAAGGCCACGCCCGCGTCGATGGCGGCCTGGGCGTAGAACTTGTCGGCCTCCTCGGAGCCGACCGGCAGGTAGGACACCAGCACGTCGACCTTCGCGTCCTTGAGCGCCTGGACGACGTCCACGGCCTCCGCGTCGGACTCCTCGATGGTCTGGGCGTAGTACTTGCCGATGCCGTCGAGGGTCGGGCCGCGCTGGACGGTCACGCCGAGCGGCGGGACGTCGGCGATCTTGATGGTGTTGTTCTCGGACGCGACGATCGCCTCGGACAGGTCGAACCCGACCTTCTTGGCGTCGACGTCGAACGCGAGCACGAACTCCAGGTCGGAGACGTGGTAGTCCCCGAACTGCACGTGCATGAGGCCCGGCACCTTGGTGCCCGGCTCGGCGTCGGCGTAGTAGTGCACGCCCTGGACCAGCGACGAGGCGCAGTTACCCACGCCCGCGATCGCAACGCGGATGGCAGTCATCCTCGCTCCTTCTGAGGGGGTTGTGCCGCGACGATGGAGTCATCCTCGACAGCGTTCGTGCGGGTGGCGGCCGGGTGGCCGTCTCCCTGGGGACGGGCGCCGCGGTTGCTGCGCTCGTGGTCGATGAGGTCGTCGAGCCAGCGCACCTCGCGCTCGACCTGCTCGAGCCCGTGACGCTGGAGCTCGAGGGTGTACTCGTCCATGCGGACGCGGGTCCGGGTGACGGACTCGCGGATCGTCTCCAGCCGCTCGGTGAGCCGGGTGCGCCGGCCCTCGAGGATCCGCAGCCGCGTCTCGGCGTCGGTCTGCCCGAAGAACGCGAACCGGAAGCCGAAGTTCTCGTCCTCCCACGCGGCCGGGCCGGAGGACGCCAGCACGTGCTGGAACTGCTCCTTGCCCTCGGCGGTGAGCTGGTAGACGATCCGGGCGCGCTTGCCGGCGAGTCCGTGCGCGGGCGCCTGCTGCGGGTCGGACCCCGCGATGAGTCCGCGCGCGACGAGCGACTTGAGCGCCGGGTACAGCGACCCGTAGGACAGCGCCCGGAACGAGCCGAGCAGCAGGTTGAGCCGCTTGCGCAGCTCGTACCCGTGCATCGGGGAGTCGTGGAGCAGCCCGAGGATGGCGGACTCGAGCACGTCGGACTTGGCGCGCACCGGACCCCTCCTCCCGCTTGTTCGCACGACGATGTATCGAACTGATACATCGGGGAGCGTAGGGCGATCCGGGCGATCCGGGCAAGAGCGACGTCACGGCCGGCGCGTCGCGGACCCCCGATGCGGTGGTTCCCGCGCGGCTCGCGTGCCCCCGGGCGCCGGGGCTGCGAGGATCCTCGTCGGGTCGGGAAGCCCAGCGGCAGGCCTCGTGGCGATCACGTGAAGGTCCGCGGGCCCGGGGGACCCCGCCCCGGGCCGCCGCCACCGGCTCGCGCATACTGATCCGGGCCCGGCCGGCTCCTGCCGCTCGACGCCCCCTCACCGGTCCACAGGAAGGCAGTGCGTTGGCAGGCTCCACCCGACGGTCCTCGACCGCTCCCGCGCGGACGTCGCCGCGCGGCGGTGCGTCCCGGACCGCGGCCACCGGCAGCGCCCGGGGCGGCGGCCGGCGGCGGCTCATCGACTACCCCCGCCGGGGCTACCGCGGCCTGCACCGCTGGCTGCCCTCGTGGCGCTTCGTGGTCGGCAGCATCCTCGCCTTCGTGTTCCTCTGCCTCGGCCTCGCGGTCGCCGCCTACGCGCTGACCGACGTACCCGCGCCCGACGACTTCGCCGAGGAGCAGGCGTCGACCGTCTACTACTCCGACGGCACGGAGCTCGGCACCTACCAGGGCCCGAACCGGAACCTCGTCGACTACGAGTCGCTGCCGGAGTACGTCGGGCAGGCCGTCGTCTCCGCCGAGGACAAGACGTTCTTCGAGAACCAGGGCATCGACCTGCGCGGCATGGCGCGTGCCCTCCTCAACAACGTCACCGGCGGCGAGACGCAGGGCGCCTCCACCCTCACGCAGCAGTACGTCGAGCGGTACTACGTCGGCCAGACGACGACCGACTACCTCGGCAAGGCCAAGGAGGCCCTGCTGGCGATCAAGATCGCGCAGACGGAGACCAAGGAGCAGATCCTCGGCCGCTACCTCAACACGATCTACTTCGGCCGGAACGCCTACGGCATCGACGCCGCCGCGCAGGTGTACTTCGGCAAGCCCGCCGCCGAGCTCGACCTCTCGCAGGCCGCGATGCTCGCCGGGCTGATCCCGTCGCCCAACAACTGGGACCCGGCGGTCAGCCCCGAGAAGGCCGAGCAGCGCTGGAACTACGTGCTCGACGGCATGGAGCGCGACGGCTACGTCACCGAGGCCGACCGTGACGCGCTGACGTTCCCCGAGACGATCCCGTACGAGCGCAGCGACCGGCTCGCCGGCCCCAACGGGTACCTCCTCGAGTACGTGACGCAGGAGCTCACCGCCACGGGCTCGATCACCGAGGAGATGCTGCAGCGCCGCGGCCTGCGCATCACGACCACGATCCAGAAGCCGGTGCAGGACCAGGCCGTCGCCTCGGTCGAGAAGCTCCGCAGCGGTGGGCTCTCCGACGGAGCGACGCCCGCCGAGGCGCTCAAGGTCGGCATCGTGTCCGTCGACCCGACCACCGGCGCGATCGTCTCGATGTACGGCGGCCGGGACTTCCTGGCCGACCAGATCAACCGCGCCACCCGCGGCAAGGCCCAGGCCGGCTCGACGTTCAAGCCGTTCACGCTGATCGCGGCCCTGGAGAACGGCAAGGCGCTCACCGACACGTACCAGGGCTACTCGCCGCAGGAGTTCGACGGCTGGAAGGTCAACAACTTCGGCTTCCAGGACTTCGGCACGATCGACCTGGTCAAGGCGACGGAGCAGTCGGTCAACACGGTGTACGCCCAGCTCAACCTCGAGATCGGGCCGGAGAAGACCGCGGACGTCGCCGAGCGCGCCGGTGTCACCTCGCCGGTCAACGCGCTGCCGTCGAACGTGCTCGGCACCGACGACGTCAGCCCGCTCGACATGGCGTCGGCGTACGGGACCATCGCCGCGCAGGGCTCGTACCACAAGCCGTACATGGTCGCGGAGGCCACCTACCCGGACGGCGACGTCGCGTACTCGGGGCAGACCCAGCCGACGCAGCAGTTCGACGCCGGCGTCATGGCCGACACCACCTACGCGATGACCCAGGTCGTCGAGGCCGGCTCCGGGTCGACGTACATCAAGCCGATCGGCCGTGACATCGCCGGCAAGACGGGCACGTCGACCGACAACAAGTCGGCGTGGTTCGTCGGCTTCACGCCGCAGATCTCGACGGCCGTGGCGCTCAGCCAGGTCGGCGAGAACGGCAAGGACGTCGCCGAGATCACGCCGTGGGGCCGCGTGACGCAGGTGACGGGGTCCACGTGGCCGGCGGCGCTGTGGGCGGACTACATGACGCCTGTGCTGCAGCTCGAGCAGTACGCCACGCCGACGCCGTTCCCGCCGCGGGCGAACGTGAACGCGAACCGGCAGCCCACCGCACCCCCCACGACGGAGGCGCCGGTCGAGACGCAGGCGCCCGAGCCGGAGCAGCCCGCGACCGTCCCGGTGCCCGACGGCCTGGTCGGCAGGCTGTCCGGCGACGCGCAGGCCGCGATCGTGAACGCGGGGCTCGTGCCGGCGGTCACGGAGGTGTTCGACTCCTCGCCCGCGGGCACCGTGCTCGCCGCCAGCCCCGGACCGGGTGCGCAGGTGGCGCCCGGGTCGACGGTGTCGCTGCGGGTGTCGAAGGGCCCGGAGCCGCAGGAGCCGCCCGCGACGCAGGCTCCGGTGGACCCGCCGCCGACCGGTGCGCCGGATCCCGGTGCCGACGCGGGGGGCGGCACGACCGACGGCTGACCCGGCGCCCACGGGCCGGCCGCCCGCCGATCCTGCGGCGCCGCCGGGCGGTGCCGTCCAGCGTCCTGACGGGGCGTACCGCACGACCTGCGCGACCCGCTAGACTGGTGCGCTGCTGTGCCCAGCCGGCGTCGCCGATCGACACCGGCACGGCGCAGCGACGCACGACACCCTCCTGCCACGGAACGACCGTGGCCGCCGAGACCAGAGGAGGTGGGTATGAGCCTGCGTCAGTACGAGATCATGATCATCCTCGACCCCGACATCGAGGAGCGCACGGTCGCACCGTCGCTCGACAAGTACCTGTCGGTCGTCAAGACCGACGGTGGCTCCGTCGACAAGGTGGACATCTGGGGCCGTCGCCGCCTGGCCTACGACATCAAGAAGAAGTCCGAGGGCATCTACGCCGTCGTCGACTTCTCCTCGACGCCGGACACCGCCAAGGAGCTGGACCGCCAGCTCGGCCTCAACGAGGCCGTCCTCCGCACGAAGGTGCTCCGCCAGGACGCCTGAGTGTCTGACCGCGCGCGTACCGTCCCCGACCAGGGGCGGCACAGCCCGAGACGAGCATTCGACGAGAACGAGGAGCTGGCATGGCTGGTGACACCACCATCACGGTGATCGGGAACCTGACCGCCGACCCGGAGCTGCGGTTCACCCCGTCCGGGGCCGCGGTCGCGAACTTCACCGTGGCGTCCACGCCGCGCACCTTCGACCGCCAGAGCAACGAGTGGAAGGACGGCGACACGCTGTTCCTCCGCTGCTCGATCTGGCGGGAGGCGGCGGAGAACGTCGCCGAGTCGCTCACCAAGGGCACCCGCGTCATCGTCAGCGGCCGGCTGGTCCAGCGGTCGTACGAGACCCGCGAGGGCGAGAAGCGCACGGTGTACGAGCTGCAGGTCGACGAGGTCGGCCCGTCCCTCCGCTACGCCTCGGCCAAGGTCACCCGGACCCAGCGGTCCGGCGGTGGCGGCGGCTTCAACGGCGGTGGCGGCGGTGGCGGCGGCGGCTTCAACCAGGGCGGCGGCTTCAACGGCGGCGGCCAGGCCGCGCAGGACGACCCGTGGGCCACGCCCGCGGGCGGCGGCGCGGGCGGCTACTCCGACGAGCCCCCGTTCTGATCGACCTCTGAGGCACCGGCGGGCCCGCGTCCGCCGGCGCCCGCCCAGCACATCCCATCCCGGGGCATGGCAACGCCCCGGGCTCCAGACGTAGAAGAGGAGCACCACGATGGCCAAGGCCGTTGTCCGGAAGCCCAAGAAGAAGCAGAACCCGCTCAAGGCGGCGAAGATCGAGTCGGTCGACTACAAGGACACCGCCCTGCTGCGGAAGTTCATCTCCGACCGCGGGAAGATCCGCGCCCGCCGCGTGACCGGCGTGTCCGTCCAGGAGCAGCGCGCGATCGCGCGGGCCGTCAAGAACGCCCGCGAGATGGCGCTCCTGCCGTACTCGTCGTCGGCGCGCTGAGAAGGAGCACGAAGATGGCCAAGCTCATCCTGACCCACGAGGTCACGGGTCTCGGCGCTCCCGGTGACGTCGTCGACGTCAAGGACGGGTACGCCCGGAACTACCTGGTCCCCCGCGGCCTCGCGACCACCTGGTCGAAGGGCGCCGAGAAGGAGATCACGCAGATCCGCCGTGCCCGCAAGGCCCGCGAGATCGAGACCCTCGAGGAGGCGCGCGCCGTGCGTGACTCCCTCCAGGGCAACCCGGTGACCGTGACGGCGAAGGCCGGCGAGTCCGGCCGCCTGTTCGGCGCCATCACGACCGCCGAGATCGCCGACGCGGTGAAGGCCGCCGGCGGCCCGTCGATCGACCGCCGCAAGGTCGAGGTCGCGCAGCCGATCAAGGCGACCGGCGAGTACGAGGTGCAGGTCCGCCTGCACGCCGAGGTCTCCGCGAAGCTGACCGTCAAGGTCGTCGCGGCCTGACCCAGCACCACCCGCACGCCCCGTCCCGGTCCGCCGGGGCGGGGCGTGCGTGCGTCCGGGGGAGGACGGGATCCGTCCCGCGGGGGAGGTCGCTGCCCGGCGCGCTCGGTAGCGTCGAGGGATGAGCGAGCAGCCACCCCCGCCCGCGCCCGAGGGCGACGAGGAGGACTCGGGCAACCCGAACGCCGCCTTCCTGCCGATCGGGATCGTGTTCCTGGTCCTCGGGCTCGCCGGCCTGGCGAACGACTCGATGCGGGCGTCGGCGTTCGCGTTCCTGCCTGTCGGGATCGTCTTCATGGTCCTGAGCATCCGCTCGGCGGCGCCGGGGGCGGCAGCGCCCGACGGACCCGCCGCGCCGGCCGGAGCCGAGGCGCACGGGCCCGACGGGCCCGACGTCACGCCCCGGTGACCATCCACCGCTCGCCGCGGGCACGCAGCCCGGTGGTCAGCGCCCGCGCCAGCATGAACACCCCGGCGAACGCCGCCCACAGCCACGCGAGCCCCGCCCAGCCCTCCGGGGCCCACGCCCGGACGGCCAGCGCGACCGGGACGTAGACCGCGAGCGTCACCAGCCCGGCCCCCGCGAGGAACCGCCCGTCGCCCGCGCCGATGAGCACCCCGTCCAGCACGAACACCCAGCCGGCCATCGGCATGAGCACCGCCGCGACGACGAGCGCGACCGTCACCGCGTGCCGCACCTCGGGGTCCGACGTGAACGCCGCGGACAGCCACCACCCCAGCCCCCCGGTGACGGCGCCGAGCACCACCCCGGCGCCGACGCCCCACTGCAGCGTGCGGCGCAGCAGGGACCGCACGAGCGGCACGTCCGCAGCGCCGAGCGCGTGCCCGACGAGCGCCTGCGCGGCGATCGCCAGCGCGTCGAGCGCGAACGCCACGAACCCCCACACGGCGTTGACCACCTGGTGCCCGGCCAGCGCCACCGGGCCGAGACCGGTCGCCACCCAGACGGTCAGCAGGATCGCCGCGCGCAGCGACAGCGTGCGCAGCAGCAGCGGCGTGCCGGTGCGGGCGCCGGCGAGGATGCCGCCCGCCGCGGGCCGCAGGGACGCTCCTGCCGCCCGGGCGCCGCGGACGACGACGAGCACGAGGGCGGCGCCCATCGCGAGCTGGGTGATCGCCGTGCCGAGCCCCGACCCCGCGATGCCGAGCCCGGCCCCGTAGACGAGCACGGCGTTCAGCACCGCGTTCACGGCGGCACCGGTCCCGGCCACCACGAGCGGCGTGCGGGTGTCCTGCAGCCCGCGCAGTGCGCCGGTCGCGGCGAGCACGAGCAGCATCCCGGGGAGACCGGGCGCCGAGGCGCGCAGGTACGCCACGGCCTGGTCCGCGACGTCCCCGGTCGCACCGAGCGCCCCGACCGCCCACGGCGCGAGGACGAGCGCCACCGCCGCGAGCAGGACGCCCAGGCCGCCGCCGAGCCACAGCCCGTCGACGCCGACCTGCAGCGCGCCCGCGCGGTCGCCGGCGCCGAGCCGCCGGGCGACGACCGCCGTCGTCGCGTACGCGAGGAACACGCACAGGCCCACCACCGTGACGAGCAGCGTCGACGCGAGCGACAGGCCCGCCAGCTCGGTCGTCCCCAGCCGCCCGACGATCGCCGAGTCGACGAGCACGAACAGCGGCTCGGCGACCAGCGCCCCCAGCGCCGGCACGGCGAGCGCGAGGATCTGGCGGTCGACGGTGGACAGCATGTGTCCGAGGCGTGAAATCCGGCCCAACTTCGTCCTGTCCACATCGGTTCACCGCGTTTGCGCCGGTGAGAACGTCCTGGTCGCGGGCCTGTCCGGCCTCATCCACACCTGTGTCCACGACCTGTGGACAGTCACCCGGTGCGTGTCCACAGCCTTCCACACCCTCGCCCACAACCCCTGTGGACGACGCGCTTGCCGGTCCCCTCCGGTCGCGCCTAGCCTCGCGTCGGCGCGCGAACCGTCCGGGTGTCCGCCGTCCTGCCGGGGGTGTGGGTGGCAGGCGGTAGAACGGGAGTTCGGCGGGGCGTGGGCGACGACATGAAGGTGGGGCGGGGCGCGTGACGATCGAGGACCTGGAGTACGGGGCGCCCGCGGGAGGCCGCGCGGCGTTCGACCGGACACCCCCGCAGGACCTCGACGCCGAGCAGTCCGTGCTCGGCGGCATGATGATCTCGAAGGACGCCATCGCCGACGTCGTCGAGCAGATCCGCGGCAACGACTTCTACCGCCCGGCGCACGAGGCGATCTACGACGCGATCATCGACCTGTACGGCCGCGGCGAGCCCGCCGACGCCGTCACCGTCGCCGACGAGCTCACCAAGCGCGGCGAGATCGGGCGCATCGGCGGCGTGCCGTACCTGCACACCCTCATCTCGATGGTGCCGACCGCGGCGAACGCCGGGTACTACGCCCGCATCGTCCGGGAGCGCGCCGTCCTGCGCCGCCTCGTCGAGGCCGGCACCCGCATCGTGCAGCTCGGGTACGCCACCGACGGCGGCGACGTCGACGACATCGTCAACAACGCGCAGGCCGAGGTCTACGCCGTCACCGAGCGCCGGACCACCGAGGACTACCACCGCCTCGGCGAGGTCGTCGCCGGCACCCTCGACGAGATCGAGTCCGCCGGGCACCGCGGCGAGGGCATGGTCGGCGTCCCCACCGGCTTCGCCGACCTCGACCGCCTCACCAACGGCCTGCACCCCGGGCAGATGATCGTCATCGCCGCCCGCCCCGCCATCGGCAAGTCGACCCTCGCGCTCGACTTCGCCCGCGCGGCGTCCATCAAGAACCACCAGGCGTCCGTCGTGTTCTCCCTGGAGATGAGCCGCTCCGAGATCACGATGCGCCTGCTGTCCGCCGAGGCCCGCGTGCCGCTGCAGAAGATGCGCACCGGCCAGATGGGCGACGACGACTGGCAGAAGCTCGCCGCCATCCAGGGCAAGCTCACCGAGGCGCCGCTGTTCATCGACGACTCGCCGAACATGTCGCTCATGGAGATCCGCGCCAAGTGCCGGCGCCTCAAGCAGAAGCACGACCTCAAGCTCGTGCTCATCGACTACCTGCAGCTCATGTCCTCCGGCAAGCGCGTCGAGTCCCGCCAGCAGGAGGTCTCCGAGTTCTCCCGCGCGCTGAAGCTGCTCGCCAAGGAGCTCGAGGTCCCCGTCATCGCGCTGTCCCAGCTCAACCGTGGCCCCGAGCAGCGCACCGACAAGAAGCCGCAGATGAGCGACCTGCGTGAGTCCGGCTCCATCGAGCAGGACGCCGACATGGTCATCCTGCTGCACCGCGAGGACGCGTACGAGCGCGAGTCGCCCCGCGCCGGCGAGGCGGATCTCATCGTGGCGAAGCACCGCAACGGGCCCACCGACACGATCACGGTGGCGTTCCAGGGGCACTACTCGCGGTTCGTCGACATGCAGGCGTGAGGAAGCTGTAGGTCCTGACTAGAAGTTGTGCTTTCCGGGCCCGTCTTGTGGCGAGGTTGTGGCGTTCCGCGCATCGGTGTGGCGGTCTGAACTGGCCTTACGTCAGTCCAGCTTCCCTCACGCGATTGTGACGCCCGACGTCGGGGGACTGCTGCAGGGTCGGTTGACACCGTGACCTGCCCTACGGCTTGGTTACCACTGTGGGCGTGGTGGTCAGGCCGGTATGGATGGCAGTTCGGAGCGTAGCTCGAACTCGATCGGGCTGAGGTAGCCGAGGCTGGAGTGCCGGCGGCGGCGGTTGTGGAAGATCTCGATGTTCTCGAAGATCGCGTTCGCGAGTTCGACGCGGGTGTTCCACCGCTGTCGGTTGAGCAGCTCGATCTGCATCGAGGACCAGAACGATTCCATCGTCGCGTTGTCCAGGCCGTCACCGACGGACCCGAACGATGGCATGAGGCCGGCCTGCCGGATCCGGTCCCCGAACGCCCAGGACGTGAACTGGGCCCCGTGATCGGCATGCACGATCCCGCCCGGGGCCGGGTCTCGGTTGCTGATGGCCATGTCGAGGGCGTTGATGACCAGGCGGGTGTCCTGGGTGGAGTCGATCGACCAGCCGATGATCCTCCGGTTGAAGGCGTCCAGGACGCAGCAGCAGTAGAGCTTGCCCTCGCGGGTGGGGTGCTCGGTGATGTCGCGGTCCGGAGGATCGACGATCGACATCCGCGTTCCGGGCCGGGACCCGTTCAAGATCCACGTCGGTCACCGAGGGACGACATCCTCGTTGGTGGACTCGATGATTGGGCGGATGCGGGGTGGGTCTACGGGAGCACGCGTCTGCGCGGTCTGTCGGACCCGACCCTTCGGCGCTCGCTGGCTTGGGGCTCATCGCGGAACTCGTCGTCGGCGGGCGGGTCCTCGCCGGCGACGTGGATGAACAGGGTCATCACGTGGCCGTGCCCGGTTGGTGAGGCTGTCGAGCGGATCACGCGGGAGTGGCTGACCGAGTGACGCGACGAGATCCCGCCTCCCGGTGCGATCGTGTGGCTCGCCAGTACGGCCCACGGCGACCGTGTCGCTCGAGCCGTACTCGCCCGGGAGGGCCGCTGACCGGCGCGACCTGACGCCAGGCCGCATGAGGCTGAGCACCGTGGTGGAGGTGAGCAGTGATGTCCCGGACGGCTTCGTCTGACCCCGCTACCCCGTCCGCTCAGCCGTCCCCCCGCCGCGCGCTCGCCTCCTGCCCGCGGACCTGCTCCAGCCGCGCCTCCAGGGCCGTCGTGACACCGGCCCAGGCGTCGGACCCGAGGACGAGGCGCAGCGGCGCCGGCTCGGTGTCGACGGCGTCGATCATCGCGGTGGCCATGGCGACCGGGTCCCCGGGGGCGACGAAGTCGGGGCGGCGACGAGATGTACGAGACGCCGTCGCTGCGGTCCCGCAGCATCGAGAAGCACCTGCACTGGCAGGAACTCCTCGTGCCGGACGTCCGGGCGCGGCTCGAGCACGCCGGCCACGACGCCGCCGTCGCGGCACCCGCGATCGTCGCCAGCGCCATCGCCTGCCTGGACGTCGCGGGGAGCAGTGGACGCGCAGCGGCGGCACCGGCGACCTCGCCGCGCTGTACGACGCCGCCGTCGCGGCGGTCCGCTCCCCGGCCTGACCCGGCCTCGCCGGCCCGCCCGGCGGGGCCTCCGCCGCCCCGTACACCGTCAGCCGACCGTCAGGTCCGCCCGCCGTCCGCCGGCAGGTCGCCCCCCGTTGACTCGTCCCCGTCGTGCTCCCCCCACCCCGACGGGATCCCCATGTCGCTCGCCCTCTACCGTCTCGGCCACCTGATCGGCCGGCACCGCCTGCTGGTCCTCGTGCTCTGGGTCGTCGTCGCGCTCGGCGTGGTCGCCGGGTCGCGCGCGGTGGGGTCGGCGTACCAGGACGACTACACGATCCCGGGCACGGAGTCCCAGCAGGGGCAGGACGTGCTGGAGCAGCGGTTCGGGGACGCGGCGTCCGGCGCCAGCGGGCAGGTGCTGTACCGCGTCGCGGAGGGGCAGGACGTGGCGGCGGCGCCGGCGGCGGACGTCGTGGCGGCGAGCCTCGACGCGATCGGGGCGGTGCCGGGCGTCGCGAGCGTGACCGCCGCGGAGGACCTGCGGGTCGACGAGGAGGGCGACGCGGCCCTCGCGACGATCCAGTTCGAGGACGCGGAGCCGGACGACGCGGTGCTCGAGGCGGCGCAGGACGCCGCGACGGTCGACGAGGACGGCGTGACCTCGACGGTGGGGGGCTCGGCGTTCGGCAACGGCGTGGCGGAGCTCGACCACACCGCCGAGGTCATCGGCGTGGGGGTCGCGCTGGTGGTGCTGGTGCTGACGTTCGGCTCGCTGCTGGCCGCGGGGATGCCCATCCTCACCGCCGGCGTGGGCGTGCTGCTGACGACCGGGTTGCTGGGGCTGGTCTCGCAGGTCGCGGCCGTGTCGACGACCTCACCGAGCTTCGCGTCGATGCTCGGCCTCGCGGTGGGCATCGACTACGCGCTGTTCATCCTGTCGCGGCACCGGCACCAGCTCGCCGAGGGCGTGCCGCCGCGGGAGTCGATGGCGCGGGCACTGGGGACGTCGGGCAGTGCCGTGGTGTTCGCGGGGCTGACGGTCGTCATCTCGCTGGCCGGCCTCGCGGTGGTGGGGATCCCGCTGCTGACCGGCATGGGCATGGCCGGGGCGTTCGCGGTGGCGACCGCGGTGCTCGTGGCGCTGACGCTGGTGCCGGCGCTGGCCCTCCTGGCCGGCGACCGCCTGCGTCCCCGCCCGCGGCGTGGCGCGGCCCGCCGCGGTGCCGCCGCCGGCCGCCCCTCGCTGTCGCAGCGCTGGGTCCGCCTCGTGACCCGGGTGCCGGCCCTCACGATCGGCGTGGTCGTGGCGGTGCTGGCCGTGCTCGCGCTGCCCGCGTTCCGCATCTCCCTGGCCCTGCCGGACCCGAGCACGCAGGAGGTCGGCACGCCGGAGCGCGACCACTTCGACGCGGTGAGCGAGACCTTCGGGCCGGGGTGGAACGCGCCCCTGCTGATCACGGCGGACGTCCTCGCGAGCACCGACCCGGTCGCGACGGTCGACGAGCTGGCGGACGCCGTCGCGGCCGTCCCGGGCGTCGTCGCCGTGGACACCGCGACCCCGAACCCGGGCGGCGACACCGCGCTGCTGCGCATCGTCCCGGAGGGCGCGCAGTCCGACCCCGCCACGGTGGACCTCGTGCACGAGCTGCGGGAGCGGGCGCCGGCGATCGAGGACGCGACCGGCGTCTCCGACCTGCGGGTCACCGGGACCACGGCGGTCAACATCGACATCTCCGAGCAGCTCGCCGACGCGCTGCTGCCGTTCGGGCTGACGGTGGTCGGCCTGTCGTTCGTGCTCCTGCTGCTGGTGTTCCGGTCGGTCGCGGTGCCGCTCAAGGCCACCGTCGGGTACGTGCTGTCCGTCGGCGCGTCGTTCGGGGCGATCGTCGCGGTGTTCCAGTGGGGCTGGTTCCCGGTGCTGCTGTTCGGGCAGAGCCCGGGGCCGGTCGTCAGCTTCCTGCCGATCATCGTCATGGGCGTGCTGTTCGGGCTCGCGATGGACTACGAGATGTTCCTGGTCAGCCGGATGCGGGAGCAGTACGCGCACGGGCAGCCGGCCCGCGAGGCGGTGCTGGACGGGTTCCGGCACTCGGCGCCGGTCGTCGCGGCGGCGGCGGTCATCATGGTCGCGGTGTTCTCCGCGTTCGTGCCGTCGGGCGCGGCCACGCTGAAGCCGATCGCCCTCGGCCTCGCCGTGGGTGTGCTGGTCGACGCGTTCCTGGTCCGGATGACGCTCGTGCCGGCGGTGCTCGTGCTGCTGGGCGACCGGGCGTGGTGGCTGCCGCGCCGGCTGGCCCGCGTCCTGCCCGTCGTCGACGTGGAGGGCCAGGCGGTGGAGCGGCACGTGGTCGCCGGCAGCCGATCGGGCCGCGCCGGACCGCCGCTGCTGGTGGCCCGCGGGCTCGTGGTGCGGGAGGGGGACGCCCCGCTGGACGTGTGGGCGGACGCCGGCGACGTGGTGGCGCTCCCCGTGGCGGACCTGGCGGCCGCCCGCGCGGTGTCCCTGGCCCTGACCGCGCGGGCCCGGACCGTCTCCGGCGAGCTGGCCGTGGCGGGCCGCATCCTCCCCGAGCAGGCCGAGGAGGCGCGGTGCCTGGTCGCCGCCCCCACGGCCGCGGACGTCCCCGGCGGCACGACCGCCGAGGAGTACGCGCGCAGGACCCTCGCCCTGAGCCCCGGGTCCCGCCGCGTCCGCCGTGCCCGGGTCGACCGGGTGCGTGCCGTGCTCGGCGACCTGGGCACACCGACCGACGCCCTGGACCCCGCCGCCCGGCTGCGGCTGGCCGCCACCGTGGCGCTCGCGGGCGGCGCCCGGCTGCTCGTCCTCACCGACGCCCCGGCCGGCCTCGCCGCGACGCTCCTGCGCCACGGCGCCACCGTCGTCCGCCTCGACCTCGCCGCCGCCCCCGTCACCCAGGAGCTGGAGACCGTCCGATGACCCGCACCACCCGCACGCGGGCGGTGGCGCTCGCCGCGCTCGCCGCCGTCCTGCTGCCCGTCCTGGCGACCGCCGTCCTGATCTGGAGCTTCGCCGACCGCGCGGACGCCGTGGACCGGATCCCCGCCGCGATCGTGAACGAGGACGAGATCGTCCGCGGCGACACCCCCATGGCGGCGGGCCGGGCGCTGTCGTCCGCGCTCATCCACCCGGAGGACGGCACGACCTCCCTCGACTGGCGCCTGACCTCCGCCGAGGACGCGGAGCAGGGCCTCGCCGACGGCACGTACGACGCCGTGCTCACCATCCCGGAGAGCTTCTCGGCCGACGTGCTGTCCTCCGGCGGCGACGACCCCCGGCAGGCGCAGCTGGTGCTCGAGACCGACCCCGCGTCCTCCACGGTCGGCGCGGTCGCGAGCCGTGCCGTCGCCGACGGTGCGGCGCAGAGCCTGGGTGACCAGGTCACCGAGGCGTACCTCACGCAGGTCTACGCGGGGATGGACGACCTGTCCGGCGCGCTGACCGAGGCGACGGCGGGCGCGTCCGACCTGACGGACGGCCTCGACGCGCTGACCAGCGGGGCCGCCTCCGCCGCTGACGGCGCATTGTCCCTCGCGGAAGGTGCCGGCACGCTCGCCGCCGGCACCGACTCGGTGAGCGCGGGGGCGTCGTCCCTCGCCGGCGGCGCGCAGGACCTGTCCGGGGGAGCCGCGTCGCTGGCCGCCGGCACCGGGGACCTCGCGGCGGCGGCGGGCTCGGTCGACGCCGCCGCCGGGTCGCTCGCGACCGGCAGCCAGAGCCTGGCGTCCTCGCTCGCGGCGCTGTCCGAGGCGTGCCCGCCCGTGCCCGGGTCGGAGCCGTTCTGCGCCCAGCTCGACGCGACGGCCGGGGCCGCGGCCACGGTCGCCTCCGGGAGTGCGGACCTCGCGGCGGGCACCGCGGGGCTGGCCGCGGGTGCGGCGGGCGTCGACGACGCAGCAGGCCAGGTGGCGTCGGGGGCGGCCGGCCTCGCGTCCGGGGCGGCGGACCTCGCCACGGGTGCGACCCGGGCGGCCGACGCCGCGACGCAGCTCGGGTCCGGCGCCGCGGACCTGGCCTCCGGCGCGGACGAGGTCGCAGCCGGGGCGGCCACCGCGGCGACGTCCTCCCGGTCGCTCGCCGACGGTCTCGCGTCCGGGGCCGCCCAGGTGCCCGCCGTCGCCGGGGGGGACGCCGAGCGGCTCGCCGACGTCGTGACCGAGCCCGTGGCGGTGAGCGAGATCGCCGGGTCCGAGGCGGACGGGTGGCTCGCCGCGACGGTCACCGCGGTCGTGCTCTGGCTGGGGGCCGTCACGGTGGCGCTGGTCGGACGGCGCCCGGGCCGGCGGGAGCTCGACGCGCCGGTGCGGACCCGGCGCCTGGTCCGCCGCGTGCTCGCGCCCCGGGCTCTGGTGGCGGCGGTCGCGACGCTGGCGTGCACCGCGACCCTCGCGGTCGGCGGCGCGTCCGTCGCGGAGCCGCTGCCCTTCGCCGGCGTCGCGCTGCTGGCCGGCCTCGTGTTCACCCTGCTCGCCTCCGGCGCGGTGACCGCGCTCCCGCGGGCAGGCGTGCCGGCGCTCGCCGTCCTCACCGTGCTGGAGATCGCCGCGGTGGGCGGCCTGGTGCCCCTGGAGACCGCCCCGGCCCCGCTCGCCGCACTGCACGGGCTGCTGCCCCTGGGCGCGTTCGCCGACGCGGCCGCCGCGCTCGCCACCGGCGGTGCGGGCGGGTCCGGCGCCGCCCTCGGGACCGACCTGGTCGTGCTGGTGGCGTGGGGTGCGGCCGGCCTCGCGCTCGCTGCCGCGGGCATCCGCCGGCAGCGCCTCGTCCCGGTGCCCGTGGTCCCCGCCGTGCCCGCTCCGCGGCCGCCCGTCCTCATGCCCGCGGCCTGACGGGCGTGCGAGGCTGACGCCATGGCCCCCCGCGTGCTGGTCGTGGACGACGACCCCGAGATCCGGGAGATGCTCGCGTCGACCCTGGAGTTCGCCGGGTTCACCGTCGACGTCGCGGCGGGCGCCACCGAGGCGCTCTCGGCCCTGAGGGCGCACCGGCCGGACGTGCTGGTGCTGGACGTGTCCATGCCCGGCACCGACGGGTTCGAGCTCGTCCAGCTCGTCCGCCGGCGCGACGCCGCGCTGCCGGTGCTGTTCCTGTCCGCGCGGGACTCCGTCGACGACCGGGTGCGGGGCCTGCGGCTCGGCGCCGACGACTACGTGACGAAGCCGTTCAGCGCGGCCGAGGTGGTCGCCCGGCTGGACGCCCTGCTGCGACGGGGGTCGGTGGCGGAGCCCGACGACGACGTGCTGCGGTGCGCCGACCTGGAGCTCGACCGCGCCCACCACCTCGTGCGCCGCGCAGGCGAGCCGGTCGACCTCTCGCCGACCGAGTTCCGGCTGCTCGAGCTGCTGCTGGAGCAGCGCGGCCGGGTGCTGTCGAAGGGCCAGATCATGGCCGCGGTGTGGCAGTACGACTTCGGCGGCGACGGCAACGTCGTGGAGCGCTTCGTGTCGAACCTGCGGCGCAAGGTCGACGACGGCCACGCCCCCCTCATCAGGACCGTCCGCGGCTTCGGCTACGCGGTGCGCGACCCCTCGGCCGCATGAGGGCCCGCTCGATCCGGGCGCGGCTGACGCTGACGCTGTCCCTCGTCACGTCGCTCGCGATCGTCCTGTCGGCGGTCATCGGGTTCTCGCTGGCCTCGCACCAGCTCGACCAGCGTGACCGGCGCTCGCTCGAGGACGCCGCCACGCGTGTGCTCGGCAGCCTGCGCGCCGCCGGCGGGGCGGACCTGACGTCCGACCGGCTGGGCGACGCGGTCGGGCACCAGCTCGGCGTCGTGCTCGTCGGCGCCTCCGGGGACGTCCTCACCTCCGTGCCGCCGCTCGGCGCCGACCCGGCGACGGTCGCCGCCGTCGAGTCAGCGGAGCCCGTCGAGGTCGCCTCCGGGGACCTCGCGGCCGCGATCGACACGGCGGGCCTCCTCACCTACGCGGTCGGCGGCGCTCCCGTCGCGGTCGACCGCGTGGTGCTGGTCTCCGACGGCGGGCAGCGACGGGCCACGCTGGCGACGATCGTGGGGGCGCTCGCCGTCGGGGCGGCCGTCACGATCGCGCTGCTCATCGCCGTCGCCGTGGCGATCGTCGACCGCGGGCTGCGGCCCCTGACCGCCATGGCCCAACGGGCCGCGCGCATCGCCGGCGGTGACCGCAGCGTGCGGCTGCCGGTGGACGACCGGGGCGACCCGGCGGTCGCGGACGTCGCGCGCATGGTCAACTCGGCGTTCGACGCCCAGCAGGACGCCGAGCAGCGCACCCGGGCGTTCGTCGCGGACGCGTCGCACGAGCTGCGGTCCCCGCTCACGGCCGCCACCGGCTGGGTCGACCTGTACCTGCGGGGTGGGCTGACCGATCCCGACCGGCAGGCCGCCGCGATGGAGCGGGTGGAGAGCCAGCTCGTGCGGATGCGGCTGCTCGTGGAGGACCTCGCGCTGCTCGCGCGGACCGACTCCGGCCGACCCCTGGACAGCGAGCCGGTGGACCTCGCGGCGCTGGCCGGTGACGTGGTGGCCGACACCCGGGTCGTCGCGCCCGCGCGGGAGGTCCGGCTCGACGCCGACCGGCCCGCGGTGGTGCTCGGCGACGGCGCGCGCCTGGCGCAGGTGCTGCGGAACCTCGTCGGGAACGCCGTCCAGCACACCCCGCCGGACGCCGTGGTGACGGTGCGGGTCGTCCCGGGGGACCAGCGCCACCGGGTCGTCGTCGCCGACACCGGGCCCGGCATCCCGGCCGCCCAGCTCCCGCACGTGTTCGAGCGGTTCTGGCGCGGCGACCCCGGCCGGCCGCGTACCGCCGGCTCAGCGGGCTCGGGGTTGGGCACCGCGATCGCGCAGTCGCTGGTCGAGGCGCACGGCGGCCGCGTCTCGGTGACCAGCTCGCCGGAGGCCGGCACGGCGTTCACGGTCGAGCTGCCGGCCCTGACGACGGGCGGTCGCTGACCGCCGGCACGACCCGCCCACGGCACTCGTCACAGCCGGCAGCACAGGTCCGTGCTGCGGCGCGCCCCGGCGAGAGCCGCGGTCGCCGCCGCGCTCGGGCCCTCGGCGTCCAGCCGGTCGACCGTCGCGGCGAGCTCGTCCGCCGTGAATGGGTGCCCGCCCCGCACGACCACGGAGATGCTGCCCAGGTGCGCGGCGTCGGCCAGCGGGTCGGCGTCCAGGAGCAGCAGGTCGGCGTCCGCCCCGGGCACCAGGCGGCCCGACCGGTCGGAGCGGCCCAGGTACCGGGCGGGCGCGACCGTGGCGGACCGCAGGACGTCGAGCGGCGACAGGCCGGCGGCCGCGAGCTCCTGGAGCTCCAGCTGCAGCCACTGCCCCGGGACGCGGCCCTGGCCGTCCGTCGCCGCCACCACCGGCACCCCTTCGGCGTGCATGATCCGCACGACGTCCGCCGACCGCGCGTACGCCTCGCGGTAGGTGGCGCGCATCTCGGCGGGGAGCGCCCGGAACGTCGCCAGCACGTCCTCGTAGTCCGCCCGGGCACCTGCCGACATCCGGCGCAGCCACGGGTCGGAGGCGTACTCGGGGGAGTCGGCGAGGTACTGGGTGCGCAGCCGCACGAGCGTCGGCGACTGCCAGGTGCCGTGCGCGACGAGGGTCCGGGCGAGCGCCCGCGCCTTGTCCTCGTCGAACCCGTCGAGCGCCCGCTGCAGCAGCGCGACGCCGGCCGGGTCCCCGAACGCGGCCGGGTTGATGAGCTGCTTGTCCGTCATCGCCGAGAAGACCTTGTCGACGAACGGCAGGCCGGTCACCCAGCCGGGGATCGGCATCGTCTTGTCCTGCTGCGCCCACAGGTCGTCCTCGTCGGTCGCGCAGGCGATGAAGACCGCGTTCCCCGTGCCGAGGTGCTCGATGCAGTCGAACCCGGCCTCCGCGGCCTCGGCGACGCCGACCGACGGGGGCAGGTGCCCGGCGATCCGCATGCCGCGCTCGTGCGCCGCCTCGACCGCGGCGAAGAACGTCTCGCGCTCGACCATGACCATCTTGATGAAGTCCGCGCCGCGGTCCCACTGCCGCGCGACCTCGTCGCGGGCCTCCTGGGGTGAGCCGGCGGTGAACGGCAGCACCAGACGCCCCGGCATCGACAGCAGGGCGGGCGCGTGCGGGGTCAGCGGCAGCCGGTCCTCCGCGCGGTACCGCAGCAGGTCGTCCGTCCCGAGCATCTGCCGGAACCCGGTGGTGCCCTCGGCGAGCATCGTGGCGAGCAGCAGCTCCGGGTGCTCGGCCTGGAGCGCGTGGGAGTGCATGTTCGTGTAGCCCGGGACGGCCCAGCGCCCGTCGCCGTCGAGCACGGTGGCTCCGGGGCTCGACGTCACCTCGCCGACGGCCCCGACGGTCACGACCCGCCCGCCGCGCAGCAGCACCGACCGGCCCCCGGTGGCGCTGCCGTCGAGCGGGTCGACCACCGTCACGCCGTCGACGCGCAGCTCGTCGGCCGACGGGAACGGGACCCGCGCCGGCTCGGCGGAGGACGTCGCGGCCCGCCACGCCGGCCCGGCCGCCGCCCCGAGGCCGACGCCCACGGCGCCGATGCCGGCGGTCCGCAGCAGCGTGCGGCGGCTCGGGCCGCGGCGGGTCCGTGGCTCGGGGTGGTCGTCGGCGGAGGTGATCTCAGGCGGCGTGCTGTGTCGCTTCACGGGCCTGCCTCGGGCTGGTGCGCGGCCGAGGACGCGGTCCCCGTGCCCCTCGGAGGAGGGGCCGCGAGCCAGGATCACCCGGTCCGGCACCCGGGGGAACCGCCGCGCCCGGACCGTCAGGAAGGCCTCAGCAGAGCCTCAGTCCGCGTGCTCCGGCGGCCACACCACCCGGAACCGCTCCAGCACGATCTCGTCCGACTCGCTCCACCGGGCGCCGCGGGCCGCGCAGGTGCGCTCCCAGTAGACCCGGTGCTGCTCGCGCCAGCTCCGCAGGCTGCGGTCGTCCTCGCCCTCGTCGAACGCGAAGTCCGCGTCGACCTCGCGGAACGTCGCGATCCGCAGCTCGACGGTGCGGAGCACGAGAGCGGGGGCGCCGCGCCCGTCGCACGCGACCCAGTGCGTGCCGACGCGGGGCAGCGGCTCGCCGCGGTGCGCGAACTCGGTGACCAGCTCCGCGGTGGCGCGCTTGGCGCCGGAGCGGACGAGGCCGAGCAGTTCGTCGCTGAGCTCGACCGAGTCGCCGAAGCGGTCGACGACGTGCTCGTCGCCCGCGGCGACGGCCTCGGGGTGGGCGGTCACGTAGGCGGTCCAGAGCGCCTCCGCCGCGTCGGTGTCGAGCGGGGCGGGCGGGGTGCGTCGCGGGGTCACGGGTGGATCCTCGCAGGCGCGCCGACCGGGGTGGACCGCGGTCGCAGCCGCCGCCCGCGTCAGCCCGCCGTGCGGCGCCCCTTCGCGAAGTACGCCAGCGGCCCGACCCAGTTGACGAGGATCGCCAGCCCCCACGCGAGCTTGGTCCCGTTCACCTCGGCCGCAGGGCGGCGTGCGAGGTCGCGGTACGCCGCCGCGGTGAGCGTGACCTGGGCGAGGCCGGCGACGACGGCGCCGACCCGGCGGGACGCGGGGAGGTCCGACCAGCGGGTGTGGGAACGGCTCATGCACCCACGCTAGGCCGGGGCCGGTCGCGGCGGGAGGGTCCGACGGCCCCTGTCGTCGGGCGTTTGCCCCTGCCCCTGGGGCAGCCCCTAGCGTCGCGGCCATGACGACGAGGACGACCGGTGACCTGGCCCGCGCCGCGGCGGTGTCGGAGAAGGCGGTGCGGTTGTACGCGGACCGCGGCCTGCTGCACGCCGACCGGGACCCGGGCAGCGGTGCGCGGGTGTTCGCCGAGGACCAGGTGGAGGTGGTGCGCCGGATCGCGCTGCTGCGCGGGCTCGGGGTGCCGCTCGCCGACGTGGCGGCCGTGCTGGGGGCGGTCGACCCGGTGGCCGTGTTCGACGCGCTGTGGAGCGAGCGGCGCCGGGCCGGGGCCCGGGAGGCGGGCGCCGCGGAGTACGCGCGCTCCGTGCTGGCAGGTGCGCCCCGGGAGCTGCCGGCCGCGGTGTCGTACCGCGACGTGCCGGAGCGCCTGCTGCTCACCCTGGCCGCCTCCGCCACGCTCTCCGAGATGGCGGAGGTGCTGCCCGCCGCCACCGGGAGGCTGTTCGCGCACCTGACCGAGGCCGACGTCCCGCTCGCGGGCCCGGTGCACGTGCGGATCCGCTCCCGGGCCACGGAGACGTTCCCCGCGGACCTGGTGGTCTGCGTGCCCGTGCCGGCACCCCTGCGGCCGCCCGCCGGCACGGCGCTCGAGGTCGACCCCGCCCACCGCGAGGCCGTCGTGGGCCTCGACCAGCGGCAGGCGGACGACCAGCAGCTGCTCGTCGCGGTGCACGACCACCTGTCGACCGGGGCGGCCGGGGGGCCGACGCCGTGGGGGGACAACAGGGAGGTCTACCTGCCGGCGTGGGGGACGGGCGCCCCCGGCGTCGTGCTGGAGGTCGTCGTGCCCGTGGCCGCACCCGCCTGAGGCGGGCCACCGCGCCCCCGGGGAGGTCGTCTCCGCCGCGTGGCACGATGCCGGGATGGTGACCTCGCCCGCGCCGGACGCCGTCGGACGGACGCCGTCGGACGCCGTCGGGCAGCGGCCGGGCCGTGGCGACGTCGTGGCCGCGGCGGTCACCGGCGCCGCGGCGGTCGCGGGTCTGCTGGCGCTGCCGCTGCTCGCGCGCCTCGACACCGACCCCGTCGCGGACGCCGGCGTCCCGGCGGACGTGACCGTGGGGTCGGCCGGCTGGTGGCTGGTGCTGCTCGCGCTCGCCGGGCAGGCGGTCGCGCTGGCGTGGGTGCGGTCCCGGCCGCGCGCGGTCCTGCTCGGGGTGTCGGCCGCCGCGGTGGTGGCGGCGCTCGCGGCCGGTGCCGGGGCCGGCGGGCTGACGAGCCTGGCCGTGCTGGTGGCGGTGTACCGGGCGGGCGTCGCTGCGCCGTTCACGCGGCTGCGCGGGGTGCTGCCCGTCGTGCTCGTGCTGCTCGCCGCCGACGGGGCGCTCCGGGGCACCGGCCTCACGAGCAGCGTCCCCCTGCTGCTGGCGGCGGCCCTCGGGCAGGCCGTGCTCCTGGTGGCGCTGCCGCTCGGGACCGCGCTGGTCGTGGCGTCCCGGCGTGCCGTCCGCGAGGCGCAGGCCGGCGAGCTGCGCGCCCTGGCCCGGGAGCGCGACGCCCTGGTGCGGACGGCGGTCGCCACCGAGCGGACGGCGATGGCCCGCGAGCTGCACGACATCGCGGCGCACCACCTGTCGGGTATCGCGCTCATGGCCTCGGCGATCGACCGGCAGATCGACACCGACCCCGACGCGGCGCACCAGGGGGTGCGGGCGGTCCGGGACCAGAGCCGGGTGGTGCTGCAGGACCTGCGTCGGCTGGTGGGCCTGCTGCGGGCCGACGACGCCGCGGAGACCGAGGCGGCGTCCCTGGCGGCCGTCCCGGGGCTGGTCGCGGCAGCCGGCGCGGTGGCCGGGACGCCGGCGACGGTCGAGGTGCTGCGCCCGGACGGTGCCGACGGGGAGCTCGGCCAGGGCGTGGGTCCGCTCGGGCAGCTCACGGCGTACCGGATGGTCCAGGAGGCGTTGGCGAACGCCCGCTCCCACGCGCCCGGCGCGCCCTGCCGCGTCACGGTCGACGACCGTGGGGCCGACGCCGTGGTGGTGACGGTCCGTAACGACCCGCCCGATGCGGTGCCGGCGCCGGCCGAGCGGGACGACCGCGGGCACGGGCTGCGGGGGATGCGGGAGCGGGCGGACCTGGTGGGGGCGACGCTGCGGCACGGTCCGACGCCCGACGGCGGGTGGGAGGTGCGGCTGACGCTGCCCCGTGAGCGGCCGCCCGGCGCGGGACCTGCCGCCGCGCCGGCCGCCGACGGGCCACCGCCCCCACCCGCCGCGGGGCCGCCGCCGTCCCGCGCCGCCTCCTCGTCGCCCGAACCCGCCCCGCCGACCCCCGGAGCCGCCCCGTGACCCGCGTCCTCGTCGCCGACGACCAGCCCCTCGTCCGCGCCGGCCTGACCGCCCTGATCGACGCCGAGCCGGACCTCGAGGTGGTGGGGGCGGCCGCCGACGGCGACGAGGCCCTGGAGCTGGCCCGCAGCACCACCCCGGACGTGGTGTGCCTGGACGTGCGGATGCCGGGCCGCGACGGCATCTCCGTCGCGCGGGAGCTGTGCGGCCCGGACGCCGAGCACCCCGTGCCGGTGCTCGTGCTGACCACGTTCGACCTCGACGAGTACGTCTTCGGGGCGCTCGAGGCCGGGGCGTCGGGGTTCCTGCTCAAGGACGCCGAGCCGGAGACGATCGTGCACGCCGTGCGCCAGGTCGCGGCGGGGCTCGGGACGCTCGACCAGGCGCTGACGCACCGCGTGCTGCGGGAGTTCGCCGGGCGCCGGCGGCTGCAGCCGGTGACGGTGGAGCGCGGGGCGGACGTGCTGACGGCGCGGGAGCGGGAGATCCTCCAGCTGCTGGCGCAGGGCATGTCGAACGAGGAGATCGCCGCGACGCTCGTCGTGGAGGTGTCGACGGTGAAGTCGCACCTGGCGCGGATGATGCCGAAGCTCGGTGTGCGCTCGCGGCTGCAGGCCGTCGTGTGGGCGTACCAGAACCGCGTCGTGGCGGTGCCGGGCCCGCCGTAGGTCCGTCCCGGGGGGCACGGCTTGCGTCGGAAGATGCACGCCGTCGAGTTGCGTCGTCGGCGTCTGGAGGGCCCGGGCCCCGGTTCCTAGCGTGGTGAGCGAGAACGAGGACCCCCTCGCGCCGACCCCCGGAGGACACCGTGACGCTCCCCGCACCCACCACCGAGCAGCCCGCCGCGGGCACCGAACCGGCCGTCCGGCTGGTGCAGGTGCGCCGCTCCTACCCCAGCGGCCGCGGCACCGTCGAGGCGCTCGCGGGCGTCTCCCTGGCGCTGCCGCCCGGCTCCGCGACCGCGATCATGGGTCCGTCGGGATCCGGCAAGTCCACGCTGCTGAACTGCGCGGCGGGCCTGGACCGTCCGACCAGCGGGCAGGTGCTGATCGGCGGCGACGACCTGACCGCGCTGTCCCCGGACGCCGTGACGCGGTTGCGCCGGGAGCGCATCGGGTTCGTCTTCCAGTCGTACAACCTCGTCGGGCACCTCACGGTCGCGGAGAACGTCGCGCTGCCGCTGCAGCTCGGCGGGCGCGCGCCGGACCCGCACCTGCGCCGCTACCTCATGGCGGCCGTGGGGCTGGAGGGCATGGAGGACCGCCTCCCGGGCGAGCTGTCCGGCGGCCAGGCGCAGCGCGTGGCGATCGCCCGGGCGCTCATCACGCGGCCGGCGGTGGTCTTCGCCGACGAGCCCACCGGGGCGCTCGACTCGCACACGGGCGCCCAGGTGCTCGACGTGCTGCGCACCACGGCGGCCACCCTGCACCAGACCCTCGTCCTGGTGACGCACGACGCCCGCGTCGCGGCCACGGCGGACCGGGTGCTGTTCCTCGCGGACGGCCTGGTGGTCGGCCACCTGGACGCGCCGACCGTCGAGCAGGTCACCGACCGCATGCTCGGGCTGGGGCGGTGAGCGGCATGTGGTCGTCCGCCCTGTCCGCCGTGCGGGTCCACCGCGCGAGCCTCGCCGGCAGCGCCCTCGTGGTCCTGCTCGCCTCCGCCCTGCTGACCGCGACCGGCGCGTGGGTCGAGGCGGGCGCGCGGCTGTCCGCGGCCTCCGCCGCCCGGTCCGACCCGTCGGCGGCGATGCTGCTGGCGGTGGCCTCGTCGTTCGCGGGCACCGCCGTGCTCATCGCCCTGCTGGTGGTCGCGTCGACGTTCGCGGGCGCGCTGCGGCCGCGGTCCCGGGAGTTCGCGCTGCTGCGCGCGGTCGGCGCGACGACCGCCCAGGTCCGGTCGTCGATCTCCGCCGAGGTGCTGCTGGTGTTCGCGGTCGCGGCGCCGCTCGGCACCGTGCCGGGTCTGCTGCTCGCGCCGCGGCTGACCGGGGTGCTGCGCGCCGGGGGCGTGGTGCCCGACGGGTTCACGATGACGCTGTCGCCGTGGCCGGTGCTGGCGACCCTCCTCCTGCTGGTGCCGACCGCGCTGATCGCGGCGCGGGTCGCCGCCCGGGAGAGCGCGCGGCTCAGCCCGGCGACCGCGCTGCAGCGCTCGGCCGTGGAGCGGTCCGGGCTGTCGCGGGGCCGCCGGCTGACGGCACTCGCCCTCGCGGGGGTGGGGCTGGCCGCCGCCGGCGTGCCGTTCGTGCTGCCCGGGCTGATGGGCAGCGCGGCGGCGACCACGTCCGCGTTCCTGCTCATCACGGCCGCCGCGCTCGCGGGCCCGCTGCTGGTGGGCTGGGCGGCCCGCCGCGGGCTCGCGCTCGGGCGACGCGGTGCCGTGACCACGCTGGCGCTGGCGAACGCCCGCGGGTTCTCGCGGCGCCTCACCGGGGCGATCGTGCCGCTGGCGCTGCTGCTCGCGCTCGGCACCGTCCAGTCCGGCGTCAACGTGGGGGTGGTCGAGGCCGCGGAGGGGCAGGTGCGGGAGGGCGTGACGGCGGACCTCGTGGTGCCCGACCGGCCGGACGGGTCCGATGCCACCGCCCGCGTCGCCGCCCGCGTCGCCGCCCTCCCGGGCGTGGCCGCCGCCGCGCCGACGACGCTCGTCCCCGCGCAGGTCATGGTGGACGAGCCCGACGAGGACCTGCCGTTCCTGGACGCGCTGGGCTGGGAGCCGACCACCCTGCGCACCGTCCCGGCGGGGGACGGCCTGCTCGACCCGGACGTCCGGGCGGGCGACCTGGCCGGCCTGGCGGACGACGGCACGATCACCCTGAGCCGCGAGGCGGCCGTCGGCGGCGCCCGGGTGGGCGAGCAGGTGCTGGTCCGGATCGGCGGGCAGGAGCGGCAGCTCACGGTGGTCGCGCTGTACGACCGGGGCCTCGGGCTCGGCGACTACCTGGTGGGCGAGCGGGTCGCCGCGGACGCCGCGGCGGCCGGTGTCGAGCCGGCCGGCGGGGCGGTGCTGGTGCGCCTCACCGCGCCGGACGCGGCGCCGGCGGTGCGCGCCGCGCTGGGGGCCGCCGGCCTCGAGGTCACGGACGCCTCCGGTTACGCGGCCCAGGTGCGCGACGCCGCCGCGGGGGAGCAGGGCCTGTCCACCTGGCTGCTGCTCGCGCTGCTGGCGTTCGTCGCGGTCGCGGCGGCCAACACCCTCGTGCTGCTGGTGCGGTCGCGGGCGCCCGAGCTGGCGCTGCTGCGGCGCACGGGCGCCACCCGCCGGCAGCTGCTGGCCATGGTGACCGTGGAGTCGGGGCTCACGACGCTGACGGCCCTCGCGGTCGGGGTGGCGTGCGTGCTGCCGGCGCTGGTGGGCGTCGGGCAGGGGCTGCTCGGGAGCCCGCTGCCGGTCCTGGACGTGGGCGTGCTCGCCGGCCTGGCCGCTGCCGTGGTGGTGATCGGGGTGGTGGTGCCGGTCGCGGCGGCCGTGCGCGGGGTGCGCGGCGCGGCCCCCGCGGTGCTGGCATGAGGCCCGGAGTCCCGCACCCGTGACCTGGCGCCCGGCCGGCGACGCGCACCGCGTCCCGGCCGGGCGTCGTCGTCAGCTGCCGGGCTGCAGCGCCTGGACGGTCAGCAGCGTCACGTCCGGGCTCGCGCAGGCCTCGAGGTCAGCGTCCGGGACGTAAAGCGACTCCGTGGACCCGGGCGGGTAGACGCGGAACCCGTCGGGCTGCACGGGCGAGCACGACTCGGCGGGGTAGTTCTGCGCGACGGAGACGGTCAGGGGCGCGTGCGCGGTGCCGCCGGGGTCCAGCGTGACGGTGTCGTGGGCGCTCGACCGGTCGAGCGTCGCCGACGCCCCGACCTGCTCCCCGTCGCCGCCTCCGACGAACGACACGCCCGGCCAGCCCTGGAGCCAGCAGGCGTCGCCGCCGGTGTTCGTCAGGACGAGGTCGACGTGCCGGCTGCCGGCGGCGGCGTCCTGCGCGGTGACGGTGAGGGCGAGGTCCCCGGTGGCGCAGCGCGCGAGCTCGAGCCCGTCGCCCGCGCCCTCGTCGCCGGACGAGCCGCCGGGCCCCTCCCCGGACGTCCCGCCGTCGACGCCCGCGTCCCCGGTGGCTCCTGCGCCGGGCGTGGTGGCGTCGTCGCCGGGCGCGGGCGTGCTCGGCGCGGTGGTGGTCGTGGTGGCCGGTCCGGTGGGCCCGGCCGTGTCGTCGGAGGGCCCGCAGCCGGCGAGCACGGTGACGAGCCCGGCGGCGAGCCCGGCGGTCAGGGCGGTGCGGCGGACATGTGGCTGTATCACACAGCCATCCTGCGCCCGTCCGCGCGGGCGCGCAGGTCGGGAGGTCAGCGCCGCGGCGCGGTCGTGCCGCGCACCACCAGGGAGGTGGGCAGCCGCTCGTGCACGGCCCGCCCGCGCACGCCGGACCCCGCCGCACCGGCGGCCGTGCCGTCCGCCGCAGGACCGGCGGGCAGCGCGGCGAGCAGCAGCCGCACCGCGGTGGACCCGAGCTGCTGGATCTCCTGCCGGACCGTCGTGAGCGGCGGTGTGGTGGAGGCCGACTCCGGGATGTCGTCGAACCCGACCACCGACAGCTGGTCCGGCACCCGGACGCCCAACCGGGCGGCGGCGTCGAGGATGCCCATCGCGGAGACGTCGTTGGCGGCGAACACGGCCGTGGGCGGGTCGGGGAGGGCGAGCATCGCGGCGGTCGCCTCGTAGGCGGCGCCGCGCCGGTACTCCGCGACGTGCATGAGGTCGGCGTCGGGCGTCACTCCGGCGTCCATGAGGGCCTGGACGTAGCCGGCCTCGCGCAGCGCGGACGACTCCAGGTCGCGGCGGCCGCCGAGGAACCCGATCCGCCGGTGCCCGAGCCCGAGCAGGTGACGCACGGCGAGCATGGCGCCCTCGAGGTTGTCGGAGTCGACCGTCGGCATCGCGCCCGGGCCCGCGTGCGGGTCGACGGCGACCACCGGCACCGGCGCGTCCGGGTCGACCACCGTCGGTGTCACGAGGATGGCGCCGTCGATCAGCGTGCCGCTCAGCCGCGAGAGGTAGCGCCGCTCCCAGCCGGCCCGCCCGGCGCCCCCGCCGGTGTAGGCGAGCAGCGCGTAGTCGGTGTCGGCGAGCGCCGCGCCGACACCCTTGAGGATCTCGGTGGAGAACGGCTCGAACTCCGCGACGAGCACCCCGAGGGCGAACGTGCGGTGCGACCGCATGCCGCGCGCGACGAGGCTCGACTCGTACCCGAGGCGGTCGACGACCGCCTGGACGTGGGTCGCCGTCGCGAGCGCGATCCCGTCCCTCCCGTTGATCACCTTGGAGACGGTCGCCACCGAGACCCCGGCCTCGTGGGCGACGTCCGTGATCGTCACCCGGCGTGCCATGGCCGACATCCTACGGTTGCTAAAACGTTATCGACAACGGTTGACACGGTGGTTTGCCGCCTGCGAGAGTCCCTCGTGCAGTCCGGTCAGCGATGACGAGGGAGGCCCGACGTGAGCACTGGCGCACCAGTCGGCGTCGGCGAGGCCGAAGGGAAGCAGCCGGTGGGCTGAGGCCTGGCGGCACATCGGGTCCGACCCACCGGGGAGGACCTCCGGTCAACTCAACGAAGAGGACAGATCTCATGAAGGCACGCAAGACACTCGCGGTCGCGGCCGCGGTGGTCGTGGGAGCCATGGGCCTGGCCGCCTGTGGCGGTGGTGACGACTCCGGGTCGAACGGCGGGAGCAGTGACGGGAAGGTCGAGCTGACCTTCTGGCACAACTCCACGACGGGCGACGGCAAGGCGTACTGGGAGGACACGGTCGCCGCGTTCGAGGAGGCCAACCCGAACGTCACGATCACGATCCAGTCCATCCAGAACGAGGACATGGACGGCAAGCTCCAGACCGCCCTGAACTCCGGCGACGCGCCGGACATCTTCATGGCGCGCGGCGGCGGCAAGCTCGCCGACGTGGTCGAGGCGGGCCAGGCCATGGACCTCACCGACAAGCTCACCGACGAGACCAAGTCGGCGCTCGGCGAGGCGTCGCTGTCGGCGTTCTCGATCGACGGCAAGGTGTACGGCGTCCCGACGGCCGTGCTGCCCGGTGGCCTGTACTACAGCAAGGACCTGTTCGAGCAGGCCGGCATCACCGAGACGCCGACCACGATGGACGAGCTGAACGACGCCGTCGACAAGCTCAAGGCCGCCGGCATCCAGCCGATCGCGCTGGGCGCCAAGGACGCGTGGCCCGCCGCCCACTGGTACTACTTCTTCGCGCTGCGTGAGTGCTCCGCGGACACGATGGCCCAGGCCGCCGCCGACATGAGCTTCGACGACGAGTGCTGGACCAAGGCCGGTCAGGACCTGCAGGACTTCGCGGGCACCGAGCCGTTCAACAACGGCTTCCTCACCACCTCCGCGCAGCAGGGCGCCGGCTCGTCGGCCGGTCTCGTCGCCAACCACCAGGCCGCCATGGAGCTCATGGGCGCCTGGGACCCGGGCGTCATCGCCTCGCTGACCCCGGACCAGAAGCCGCTGGCCGACCTCGGCTGGTTCCCGTTCCCGGCGGTCGACGGCGGCGAGGGTGACCCCTCCGCCATGATGGGCGGCGTCGACGGCTTCAGCTGCTACGTGGACGCCCCTGCCGAGTGCGCGGACTTCCTCAACTTCGCCGCTCAGAAGGAGTACCAGGAGAACTACGCCACGGCGTTCGTGACCCTGCCGGCGAGCAAGGACGCGCAGGGCGTCGTCACCGACCCCGCCCTGAAGGACGTGCTCACGGCCTACAACGACGCGGCCTACGTGTCGGTGTGGCTCGACACCCTGTTCGGCCAGAACGTCGGCAACGCGCTGAACACCAGCGTCGTCGACATGCTGGCGGGCAACGGCAGCCCGGACGCGATCGTCGAGACGGTCAACGCCGCGGCGGCCAAGGAGTAGCTGGATCATGAGCGACTCGCAGGGCGTGGGCCCGCTGGTCACGACGTCGCCCGAGGGTCGCTCGGGTGTCGGGGACGGTGCCGTCGCGGCGCCGTCCCCGGCCCCCCGGCCGCGGCGCCGGAAGAGGGGGAGCTGGCGTCAACGGCTCGAGGTGACCCTCCTGACCGGCCCCGCCATCCTGATCTTCCTGGCGTTCGTGATCTTCCCGGTCGTCATGGCCGCCTACTACGGGTTCTTCAAGTGGAAGGGCTACGGCCCCCCGACCGACTTCGTCGGGCTGCAGAACTACCTCACGATCTTCCAGGACCCGACCTTCATCGACGCCCTGCGGCACAACGGCTTCATCGTCGTCATGTCGCTCGTCATGCAGGGTCCCGCAGCCGTCATCCTGGCGCTGCTGCTCAACCGCAAGATCCGCGGGCGGTCGCTGATCCGCGTGCTGATCTTCGTCCCGTACGTGATCTCCGAGGTCATCGTCGGCACCGGCTGGAGCCTCATGCTCCAGACCAGCGGCGCCGTGAACGACCTGCTCGGCAAGATCGGCCTCTCGGGCTGGGCGGTCGACTGGCTGTCCGACCCGAAGATCGCCATCTGGTCGCTGATGATCATCATCACCTGGAAGTACATCGGCTTCGCGGTGATCCTGTTCCTCGCCGGTCTGCAGTCGATCCCCGAGGAGCTCCACGAGGCCGCCGCCATCGACGGCGCGTCCTACTGGCAGGCGCAGCGCAGCATCACGCTCCCGCTGCTCGGCCCGACCATCCGGATCTGGGCGTTCCTGTCGATCATCGGCTCGCTGCAGCTGTTCGACCTCGTCTACATCATCTGGGGCCAGTACGTGTCCGCCACGGCGGGGACGTCGACGATGGCCACGTACATGGTGCTCAACGGCCGGAACGCCGGGAACTACGGCTTCGGCAACGCGGTCGCGGTCGTCCTGTTCCTCATCTCGCTGGTCATCGCGCTGACCTACCAGCGCTTCGTGCTCCGGCGTGACACCGAGGGCGCGCTCACGGAGAGGAAGAAGTGATGGCCGCCACCGCCGTGCAGGCGCCGCCCGTCGCCGCTCCCGGCCCCGCCCCGCGGCGCCGCGGGAAGTCGCTGGACCGCGTCAACCCGATGGTCTACGTCGTCGCGTGGGCCCTGGTCGGGGTGTGCATCGCCCCGGTGCTCTACATCATCCTGGGTGGCCTGCGGACGAACTCCCAGATCACGCAGGACCCGTCGGGCTTCCCCTCGACGTGGGAGTTCGGCAACTACGTCGACGTGCTGAGCAGCTCGCTGTTCTGGCAGCAGGCCGGCAACTCCGCGATCACCGCGATCGTGACCACCATCGGCGTCGTCGTGCTCGGGGTGATGGCCAGCTTCGTCCTCGCCCGGTACGACTTCCTCGGGCGCGGTGCGATGTACTCGCTGTTCGCCGCGGGCCTCATGTTCCCGATGACGGTGGCCATCACGCCGCTGTACATCATGATCAAGAGCCTCGGCCTCATGAACAGCCTGGCCGGCATCATCCTGCCGCAGATCGCCTTCGCGCTGCCGACGACGATCATCATCCTGGTGCCGTTCCTGCGGGCGATCCCGAAGGAGCTCGAGGAGGCCGCCGCCATCGACGGCGCGAGCCGACTCGGGTTCTTCTTCCGGATGGTGGTCCCGCTGTCCGTGCCGGGCGTCGTCACCGTCGGCATCCTCGCGTTCATCGCGAGCTGGAACAGCTACATGCTGCCGCTGTTCATCCTGAACGACGAGTCCATGTACACCCTGCCGCTGGGTGTGCAGTCGTTCGCCTCGCAGTACTCCGTCGACACCGCCCGGGTGCTGGCGTTCACGTCGCTGTCGATGATCCCCGCGCTGATCTTCTTCTCGCTGTTCGAGCGGCGGATCGTCGGCGGGCTCACCGGCGCCGTCAAGGGCTGAGGCCACCGGCGCCCCGGCGGCTGCACGGCTGCCGGGGCGCCGGGCCCGCCCCCCTCGCACGTCCTTCTCTCTAGGAGCACCTCCGCGTGTCCGACCACATCGCCGACCGCCCCGCAGGACGCGTGGCCCCGTCGTTCCCCGCCCTGCCCGCCTGGCCCGTCGTCTCGGACCGCGTACGCGACCTGCACGCCCGGATGACGCTGGAGGAGAAGCTCGCCCAGCTCGTCGGCTACTGGCTCGACCAGAACGGCACCGTCGCGCCGATGCAGTCCGAGATGGCCGCCGGCCAGAAGGACTCCGGGGAGCTCCCCGAGATCACCCGGCACGGCCTGGGTCACTACACCCGCGTCTACGGCACCCGCCCGGTGGAGCCGGCCGAGCGCGCCGCCTGGCTGTGGGCCGAGCAGCGCCGCCTCAAGCGCGAGACGCGGCTCGGCATCCCCGCGCTGGTCCACGAGGAGTGCCTCACCGGGCTCGCCGCCTGGAAGGCCGCCACCTACCCGACGCCGCTCGCCTGGGGTGCGTCGTTCGACCCGGACCTGGTGCAGGAGGCCGCCCGCGCGATCGGTGACTCGATGCGCGAGCTCGGCATCCACCAGGGCCTCGCGCCCGTGCTCGACGTCGTCGGCGACCCGCGCTGGGGCCGCGTCGACGAGTGCATCGGCGAGGACCCGTACCTGGTGGGCACCGTCGGCACCGCGTACGTCCGCGGCCTCCAGGAGGCCGGCGTCCACGCGACGCTCAAGCACTTCGTGGGCTACTCCGCCTCCACGGCGGGGCGGAACCACGCGCCGGTCGAGGCCGGCCCCCGCGAGATCGCGGACGTCTACCTGCCGCCGTTCGAGATGGCGGTCCGCGACGGCGGCGCGCGCTCGGTGATGAACGCCTACGTCGACATCGACGGCGTCCCGCTCGCGGCGAGCTCCGAGTACCTGACGCAGGTGCTGCGCGAGGAGTGGGGCTTCGACGGCGTCGTGGTCGCCGACTACTTCGCCGTGGCGTTCCTCGAGGTGATGCACCGGATCGCGGCCGACCGCGGTGAGGCGGCCGCGCTGGCGCTCGAGGCCGGCATCGACATCGAGCTGCCCACCGGCGACGCGTACCTCGAGCTCGCGGACCGGATCCGCGCCGGCGAGGTGGACGAGGCGGTCGTGGACCGCGCGGTGCTGCGTGCGCTCGCCCAGAAGGAGGAGCTCGGGCTGCTCGACCCCGACGCGTTCGAGGACGAGCCCCCGGCCGACATCGACCTGGACTCCCCGCGGCAGCGGGCGCTGGCCCGGCGGCTCGCGGAGGAGTCCGTGGTCCTGCTGAGCAACGACGGCGTGCTGCCGCTGGCCCGGCCGGCGCGTGTCGCCGTCGTCGGCCCGAACGCCGACCGGGCCGAGGCGCTCATGGGCTGCTACTCGTTCGCGAACCACGTGCTCGCGCACCACCCGGGGCTGCCGGTCGGGTTCGAGATCCGCAGCGTCCAGGACGCGCTGCTGGCCGCGCTGCCGGAGGGCACCTCCGTGGTGACCGCCGAGGGCTGCACCGTCGAGGGCGACGACCGGTCCGGCTTCGCGGAGGCGGTCGCCGCTGTCGCGGACGCCGACGTGGCCGTGGTCGTCGTCGGCGACCAGGCGGGCCTGTTCGGGCGCGGCACGGTCGGCGAGGGCAACGACGTCGAGTCGCTCGAGCTGCCCGGCGTGCAGCGGGCCCTGGTCGCCGACCTGGTCGCCACCGGCACGCCCGTCGTCATGGTGCTGCTCACCGGACGCCCGTACGCGATCGGCTGGGCCCTCGACGGCACCGGCCCGCGACCCGCCGCGGTCGTGCAGGCGTTCTTCCCGGGCGAGGGCGGTGGCGACGCGATCGCCGACGTGCTGACCGGTGCCGTGAACCCGTCCGGCCGGCTGCCGGTCTCGCTGCCGCGCGCGGCCGGTGCCCAGCCGTACCGCTACCTGCACCCGGTGCTCGGCGGGCCCTCCGACGTCACGTCGACCGACCCGACCCCGGTGCGGCCGTTCGGCTTCGGCCTCGCGTACACGACCTTCGCGTAC
Source organism: Cellulomonas sp. C5510 (assembly GCF_019797765.1). Classification (NCBI taxonomy): domain Bacteria; kingdom Bacillati; phylum Actinomycetota; class Actinomycetes; order Micrococcales; family Cellulomonadaceae; genus Cellulomonas; species Cellulomonas sp. C5510. Next base: position 3,982,229 of record NZ_CP081862.1, on the reverse strand, counting down.
TCGGACCTGGCCGTGGACGCCACGGTGGACTCGGCCGGGTCGTTCGAGGCCGCGGTCACGGTGACGAACACCGGGGACGTCGCGGGCACGGAGACCGTCCAGCTCTACGGGCGCGACGTGCACGCCTCGCTGGTCCGACCCGTCGTGCAGCTGCTCGGCTACGGCCGGGTGGACCTGGAGCCCGGCGAGTCCCGCCGGATCACGTTCCGCGTCCCGACCACGCGTCTGGCGTTCACCGACCGCCGGCTGGTGCGGGTGGTCGAGCCCGGCGACGTCGAGGTGTGGGTCGCGTCGCACGCCCACGCGTCCGCGCACGACGCGCTCGGTGACACCACGGGCGGGGCGATCAGCAACAGCCGCGGCCGCGAGGAGCGCGCGCTGCCCGGCACCGCGACGCCGCGGCGCACCGTCGTGGTCACCGGCGGGGTCCACGAGGTGACGGGCGCCGACCAGCGCGTGGTCGAGGTCAAGGTCACCGCGCCGTGACCACCGTCCCCAACCCGCTGCTGCCCGGCTGCTACCCGGACCCGTCGGTCTGCCGGGTCGGGGACGACTACTACCTCGTCACGTCGACCTTCGAGTACCTCCCGGGTCTGCCGGTGTTCCACAGCCGCGACCTCGCGAGCTGGGAGCAGATCGGGCACGTCGTCGACCGCCCCGGGCAGCTCGACTACACCGGTCTGGCGTCCTCGTCCGGCCTGTACGCCCCGACGATCCGGCACCACGACGGCCGGTTCTGGGTCATCTGCACGCTCGTGGACCAGGCGGCCGCCGGCCGGGAGCCCGGCCGCGGCAACTTCCTCGTGACCGCCGCCGACCCGGCCGGGCCGTGGTCCGACCCGGTGTGGCTGGACGAGGACGGCATCGACCCGTCGATCCTGTTCGACGACGACGGCCGCGTCTGGGTGCACGGCACCCGCCTGGCGCGGGAGCCCGAGTGGCACGACCAGACCGAGGTCTGGGTGCGCGAGCTCGACACGGAGACGCTGCGCCTGACCGGCCCGGAGCACGTCGTGTGGTCCGGGGCCGTGCGCGGTGCCGTCTGGGCCGAGGGGCCGCACCTGTACCGGGTGGGCGACCGCTACTACCTGCTCGCGGCGGAGGGCGGCACCGAGTTCCACCACGCCGTCAGCGTCGCGCGCGCCGACCACGTGACCGGCCCGTACACCGGGAACCGGGGCAACCCGGTCCTCACGCACCGGCACCTGGGGCGCGGCACGGACGTCGTCGGCGTCGGGCACGCGGACCTGCTGGAGGCGACCGACGGGACGTGGTGGGCGGTCGCGCTCGCGATGCGGACCTACGGCGGCTACCACTACCCGCTCGGGCGGGAGACGTTCCTGGTGCCCGTGACGTGGGAGGACGGCTGGCCGGTGTTCGCGCCGGGGCTGGGCCGCGTCCCGGACCACGTCGAGGTGGCGGGTGCCGGCGCGTGGCACCCCGGCGCCGTCCAGGCCGCCGCCCCCGGACCCGTCCCGGCCGGTGACCTGCGGTGGACCGCGGTGCGCGCCCTGCCGTCCGAGGTCGCCACCGCCGACGGCGACGCGTGGGTCCTGCCCGTGCGCCCGGCGGGGCTGGGCGACGTGGAGGTGCCGGCGTTCCTGGGTCTGCGCCAGCAGCGCACCGACCTCGACCTGCGCGTGACGCTCGAGGCGGACCTGGCCGAGGGCGAGGAGGCCGGCCTCGCGGCGCGGCAGTCCGAGCGGCACCACGTCCGGCTGTCGGTCGGCGCCGCGCAGCCGGACGGCTCGCGGCGGGCCGTGCTCGTGCACCGTGCGGGTGAGGACGAGACGGAGCTGGGCGCCGCGACCCTCACCGGCCCGGCGGACGCGCCCGTCACGCTGCTGCTGCGCGCCCGGGGCACGGACTACGCGCTGCACGCGGGTCTCGGCGACGCCGAGCCCGTGCTCGTCGGGCACGCCGACGCCCGGTGGCTCGACTCGGTCACCACCGGCGGGTTCCTCGGCGTGTGGCTCGGGGTGCACGCGACGAGCGCCGGCCGGCCGACGACGTCGGTGGTGCGGGTCCGCGAGGTGCTGCTCGACCACCCGCGGTAGCAGCCGCCGCACGACGGCAGAGGCGCGGCGTCCCGGTCGGGGCGCCGCGCCTCGTGTCTCAGCCCAGTGTCGCCCGGACGAACTCGACGGCCTCCAGGTCCTCCTGCGGCCCCCCGGACTCGTGCCCGTTGTAGCGCCAGACCCGCAGGTCCTTCGGGCCCCGCCACTCGCGGTGCGCCGCCACGACGGTCGACGGCGGCACCACGGGGTCCATCAGGCCCACCGAGAACCGCGCGGGGGCGGTGCCCCGGCGGGCCATCGCGACGCCGTCCACGTAGGACAGCGTGCGCAGCACCTGCTCGGCGGCGTCCCGGTGGATCGCGAGGTACTCGACGACCTCCGAGAACGGCTTGGCGTCGGTGATGCCGATCGCCCGCGCGATGTCGCACAGGAACGGCACGTTCGCGACGACCGCGCCCACGCCGTCCGCCAGCGCGCCCGCCGCGAGCGCCATCGCGCCGCCCTGGCTGCCGCCCACCACCGCGACCCGGTCGGGATCGACGCCCGGAAGGGCGCGGGCGGCGTCCACGGCGAGCACCGCGTCGGTGAACAGCCGGCGGTAGTAGTACGTGGCCGGGTCCTCGATGCCGCGCGTCATCACGCCCGGCACCTGCGGGCCCGTGCCCCAGGGGTCCGGCGTCGCGCCGCGGCTCCAGCCGGCGCCCTGCCCGCGGGTGTCGACGTACAGGTGCGCGAAGCCCGCGGAGGCCCACAGCAGGTTCTCGGTGACCTCGCCGCGGCCGCCGCCGTAGCCGACGTACTGCACGACCACCGGCAGCGGGCCGTCCACCCCGGCGGGGCGGCGGTACCACGCCCGCACCGGGTCGCCCGCGAAGCCCGGGAACGTGACGTCGTGCAGCTCGACCGTCGTCAGCGGCGTCGCCACCGGCTCCACCGTCGTCGCGGCGCCGCGCCCGCGGCTCTCGGCGAGCGTGCCCGCCCAGAACACGTCGAAGTCCTCCGGGTCCACCAGCGTGGACACGTGCTCCCACAGCTGCGGCTCGGCCAGGTCCAGGTACACGGCACTCCCGTCATCGGCGACGTCACGGACGGGAGAACGATATCGGTGCGCGGGTGACGGTCCAGGTCAGACACCCGGGGCGAGCCCGCCGACCGGCCGGGACGGCACGCCGCGCCCCGCCCACACGGCACGGCCGCCACCGTCGAGCACCGGCGTGAGGACGACGCCGAGGGGGCCGGCGGTCGGCCACGGACGCCGCGTGAGGTCGACGACGTGCTGCTGCACGAGCTCCGCGACCTGCACGCACAGCTCCTCCTCGTCGCCCGCGTCGAGAGCCGTGAGGTTCTCCGCCAGGCGGAGCACGCGGACGGGCCCGTCCTGGTCGGCCGGGATCCACGCGCGCCACGCCGGGTCCGCCGCGAGGGTCCCGTCGTCGAGCACCACCACCTCGAGCCGCGGCGGGTCGACGGCGGCCGTGACGAGATCGGCGCGCACGCGCGCGACGGCCGTGCGGTGGTCCACGTCGGGCTCCTCTCCCACCCGGTGCGCCCGGGTGCGTCGTCCGTCTCCCACTCTGGCCCGTCCCCGCGGCCTGCGCGGGGGCGGACGCGCCCGCCCCCGCGACCGGGGTGCGCGGCAGGCGTCGTCGCCGGCGCCCGCGCCTACGCTGGCCGGGTGACCGCGCTGCACGACCGGACCGCCCTCGACCTGCGTGACGGCCTGCGCGCCGGCGACCTCGACCCGGTGGCGGTCGTCGACCACTTCCTGGCGCGGGCCGCGGCGAGCGACCTGGGAGCGTTCGCGACGATCACCCCGGACGCCGCGCGGGCGCGCGCGTCGGCGCTCGCGGCGGACGGGCCGGCGGCGGGTGCGGTGCTGTGGGGCCTGCCGCTGGCGGACAAGGACCTGGGGGACCGCGCGGGGGTGCCGACGGGGTTCGGGTCCCGGGCGTGGGCCGGTGAGCACCGGTACGTCCCCGAGGTGAGCGGTGACGTCGCCCAGGTGCTGGACGCCGCCGGCGCGGTGTCGATCGGGAAGACCGCGGCGCCCGAGCTCGGGTTCCCGGCCACCACCGAGCCGCTGACCGGGCCGCCCGCCCGGAACCCGTGGGACCCCGGGCGCAGCGCCGGCGGGTCCAGCGGCGGCGCTGCGGTGGCGGTCGCGGCGGGCCTGCTGCCCGTGGCGCCCGGCTCGGACGGCGGCGGGTCGATCCGGATCCCCGCGGCGGCGTGCGGGCTGGTGGGGCTCAAGCCGACGCGGGGCCTGCTGCCGGCGGGCGGCGGGGTGGAGTCGCTGGGCGGGCTGGTGGTGCACGGGCCGATCGCCCGGACCACGGCGGACGCGGCGCTGCTGCTGGAGGGCCTGCTGCCGCGGGACGCCGACGGGACGGTGCCGCACCCGCGCACGCTGCGGACCGCTGCGGGCCCGGCCGGGTCGTACCTCGCGGCGGCGGTGGACGGCGCGACGCCGGACGGGCGGTCGACGTTCCGGGTGGGCGTCAGCACGTTCAGCGCGTGGCAGGACGCGTACGACGTGGCGCCGGGACCCGAGGCGCTGGCCGCGCTGCACGACGCCGTCACGGCGCTGGGCGGGCTCGGGCACGACGTCGAGGACACCGGACGCTGGGACCCCGACCCGCGCTACGCGCCCGCGTTCCGCGCGCTGTGGATGGCCGGCGCGTCCGCGGTGCCGCTCGACGACCCGGAGCGGCTCGCGCTGCTGGAGCCCCTGAGCCGCTGGCTGGTGGAGCAGGGCCGGGCGCTGCCGGCGCGGGCGCTCGCGCAGGCGCTGACGGACCTCGCGCGGTTCGAGCGCACGATGGTGGCGCGCGTCGAGCGCTACGACGCGGTGCTGCTGCCGGCGATGGCGATGACCCCGCGGCCGCTCGGCTGGTACGACGCAGAGGACCCGGAGCGGAGCTTCGCGCAGCAGTGCGCGTACACGCCGTACACCTCGATGCTCAACGTGGCGGGGCTCCCCGCGGTCACCGTCCCGGTGCGGTGGACCGAGCCCGACGCCGCGGCGCCTGCGGGACTGCCGATGGGCGTGCAGCTCGCGGGCCGCCCCGGGAGCGAGCACGTGCTGCTGGCGCTCGCGGCGCAGCTCGAGGAGCGGCTGCGCTGGCCGGACCGCCGCCCGCCCGCCTGGTGACCGGTCAGCTCGCGCGGCGCCGGGTGCGGTCCGGCAGCGACGTCCGTGCGCGGTAGACGGCCGTCATGCGGTCGAACTCGTCGCGGGTCAGGCCCATCGCCTCGATCATCTCGACCTCGAGCCGCTGGTGCTCGACCCGCTCCGCCGCGGTGCGGGGCGGCCGCGCGGCGAAGTAGCGCGCGCTGACCTCGGTCAGGCGGTCGTGGTCGATCGGCCGGCTGCTCATGCGGAGCACCGTACGACCGACCACCGACACGCCCCGGGCGGGGCCGGGCAGCCCGGCGTCAGCCCTCGGCGACCACGTCGACGAGGCGGTCGAGGAACCCGGTCTGCGCCTCCACCAGGAGCCCGCGCGCCTCGTCGAGGCCGCACCAGCGCAGCTCGTCCAGCTCCGGGAACGTGACCTCCCGCCCGCTGCGGGGCGGCCACTCCACCGTGACCTTGCTGACCGGTCCGCGCGCGGCGGCGAGGTCCAGGTCCGTGGCGCGTGCCCAGACGCGCACGACCTTGCCCGCGCGCTGGCGGACCTCCCCGAGGTCGACGTCGGCCCCCGGGGGCGCGGGGAGGCCGACCTCCTCGGCGAACTCCCGCAGCGCGGTCGCGAGCGGGTCCTCGCCGGGCAGCGGCTCGCCCTTCGGCACGGTCCAGGACCGGGGACGTCGCGCCCAGAACGGCCCGCCCGTGTGCCCGACGAGCACCTGGAGCGCGTCGTCGGGCCCCCGGCGGTGCAGCAGCAGGCCGGCGCTGGTGCGCGCGGCGGCGGTCACGGGCGGTCCGGGGCGTCGCGGGTTCCTCGCACGGCTCCGATCCTGCACCCGGCGCGCGGGCTCAGCGCGGCAGCAGCACCTCGACACCCGCCTCCGCGAGCGCCCGGGCGAGGTCGGGCGGGGGCGGGGAGTCCGTGACCAGGTAGTCGGCGCGGGCGAGCTCCGCGATCTGCGCGAAGAGCCGGCGGCCGAACTTGGAGGAGTCGGCGAGCACCGCCACCTTGTCGGCGCGGTCCATCATCTCGCCCATCATCGAGGCCTCGACGAGGTTGCTGGTGGAGAAGCCGACGTCGGGCGAGACGGCGCCCACGCCGATCAGCGCGAGGTCGCAGCGGATGTCGACCTCCGGCTGGTGCGTCCACGCGGGGAGGCGGACCGGCCCGAGGGTCGCCTGGTCCATGAGCCGCACGCTGCCACCGAACACGTAGAGGTCGCGGTACACCTTCGGGTCGAGCTCCGTGGCGCCGCGCAGGCTGTTCGTGGCCACGGTCAGGTCCCGGTGGTCGGCCAGCGACCGCACGAGCGCGAGGGTCGTGGTCCCGGCGTTGACGATCACGGCCTGCCCGTCTCGGACGAGCTCGGCCGCGCGGGTGCCGATCTGCTCCTTGGCCTGGGTCTGCAGACGCATGCGCACGTCGAGCTCGGTGTTCGGGCGGGGGGCGGCGGACAGTCCGACGGCACCGCCGTGGGTGCGGACCAGCACGCCGTCGGCGTCGAGCTGGTCGAGGTCGCGGCGGATCGTGTCCGCCGACACCTCGAAGCGCTCGGCGAGCTGCGCGACCGTGACCTCGCCCGCGTCGGCGACGAAGGCGGCGAGCTCGGCCTTGCGCCCGGCGGGGAGGCGGCGGGGGGTGCTGTCGGAGGACGACATACGAAACTTCTAGCACAAAAACGCGCAGTCCGGAGGAAGAACGCAGCTCGCCGCGCACAGCACCGCAGGCGCTGCGGCACCCGGCGGAGCCTCCGGCGCGGCCCTGCGGGAGGGGCTCGATCGCGCTCCGCCTGCGGTCGCGCTCCCATCCGCGGTCCGCCGCGCGTGCGTCCCCATGCGTGGCTGGAACCCCTTGACGCCCGCACAACCCCGCACTACCGTGCTCAAACACGCAGAGATGCGCACTCGGCCGCAAGAAGCGGCAACCCTGGAGGGAGAGTCATGAGCAACGGAGCTCGGATGCGGTACCTGGGCGGCACGGCGGTGATCGGCGCGGCGGCGCTGCTCCTCACCGCGTGCGGCAGCGGCGGCGGCGACGCCGCAGAAGGGGGATCGTCCGGGGGCGACGTCACCATCGAGTTCGCGCAGTGGTGGGAGCCCGAGCTCCCCGACGGCGCGTTCCGCGAGCTGATGGACACGTTCGAGTCGGAGAACCCCGGCATCAAGGTCGAGCTGCTGAGCGGCCCCTACGCCTCGACCAAGGAGCAGGTGCTCGCGGGGGCGGCCGCAGGCACGATGTCCGACGTCGTCGGCCTCGACGGCGCCTGGGTCAACGACTTCGCGAAGCAGGGGTCCATCGCGGACCTGTCGGCGCTGATGTCCGAGGACGGGTTCGACGACAGCCAGCTCGTCAGCCAGGTCCAGGTGGACGGCAGCACGTACATGATCCCGGTCGTCAACTTCGTGTACCCGATGTTCAGCAACGACGACCTGCTGGCCCAGGCGGGCGTCGACGCGCCGCCGAGCACCCGCAGCGAGTTCGCGGCCGCGGCGGAGGCGGTGACGGCGCTCGGCGACAACACGTACGGCTGGGTGCTCCCGCTGTCGCTCGAGGCCCCCAACGGCGTGCAGAACGACGTCATGTCGTGGGTGTGGGCGTCCGGCGGGTCGATGCTCGCGGACGGCCAGCCGGCGCTGACGGACAACCCGGACGTCGAGAGCGGCATCCAGTTCGTCGCCGACCTGTGGGACGCGGGCGTCGTGGCCCCGGGCTCCTTCACCATGAAGGAGCAGGACAAGGTCGAGGAGTTCACGAACGGCCGCGTGGGCATGATGATCGACTCCCTCGCGCACGTGACGACGATCCAGGAGTCGAACCCCGACCTCGGCTTCTCGATCTCGGCGATCCCTGCCGAGGACGACTACACCGGTGAGCGCGGCATCCCCTACGCCTCCTGGGGCATCGGCGTCGCCGAGAACTCGGAGCACAAGGCCGAGGCCATGAAGCTCGTCGAGTTCCTCATGAGCGAGGAGACGAACGCCCAGCTGTCGTCCATCGCGAACGCCTTCCCGGGCAACACCGAGTCCGTGCCCGACTTCGTCGAGGACAACGAGCTGTTCGCCACCGCGTTCGAGATCTACCAGGACGGCTACCCGGCGAACGAGTTCACCGGGCTCCCCGTCGCCGAGGAGCTCATGCGCCAGCTCGGCGAGCAGCTCCAGAAGGCTCTGAACGGCGACCAGAGCGTCGACGACGCCCTGACCGCCGCCCAGAAGTCGTGGGAGAGCGAGTTCTGACCCACCCCGAGAGCGACCGCGCCGGGCGTGCCCCTGACCCGCCCGGCGCGGTCCTCGGTCAAGGAGGACCGACCGTGTTCACCTCGCACGCGCAGCGGACGCCGGCCACCGCCGGGGCGTCCCGCGCCACGGGCGCCGACCGCACCGACGGCGCGCCCGGCGCCGGCGGCCCGCCCGCCCCGACCCCGCCGTCCACCCGGGCGGGGTGGGAGCGGCTCAAGCGCCGCCTCACCCCCTACGGGTTCCTGAGCCCGACCGGCGTGCTGCTGGCGATCCTCATGCTGACGCCGATCGTCATGGTGATCTGGTACTCGCTGCTCGACGGCGTGATCACCACCAAGAACTCCGCGTTCGTGGGCTTCGCCAACTACACCGAGGTGCTCACCGACCCGGTGTTCTGGACGGCGGCGCGCAACACCCTCGTGTTCACCACGGTCAGCGTGGTGGCGCACTTCGCGATCGGCCTCGGCTTCGCGATGCTGCTCAACACGCCGCTTCTCAGCCACCGCGTCAAGGCGTTCTTCCGCGTGATCTACGTGCTGCCGTGGCTGTTCACGGTGGCGATCATCGCGGTGCTGTGGCGGCTGCTGCTCAACCCGAACGGCGTCGTGAACTACCTGCTCGGGACGGTCGGCCTCACGGACGGCCAGACGGAGTGGCTGGCGAACCCGAGCACGGCGCTCGCGGCCGTCACGTTCATCAACATCTGGGCCGGCTACCCGTTCTTCATGATCTCGCTGCTCGCCGGCCTGCAGGGGATCCCGCGCGACCTGTACGAGGCCGCCCGCGTCGACGGCGCGACGCCCTTCCAGCAGTTCCGCAACGTCACCGTCCCGCAGCTGCGCCCGATCATCGTCTCGATGGCGCTGCTGGACTTCATCTGGACCACGCAGCAGTTCGCGCTGATCTGGATGACGACCGGCGGCGGGCCGATCAACGCGACCGAGATGCTCAGCACCTTCACGTACAAGCTGGCATTCAGCCGGTACGAGTTCTCCGTGGCCTCCGCGTCCGCGGTCGTGGTGCTGCTGGCGTCGATGGTCCTCGCATTCTTCTACGTCCGGCACCAGAAGGCACGGGACTGATCATGGCGACCCTCACCACCACCCCCGCGGCCCGGCCCGGGGCGCCCGCCCTGCGCACGCCGCCCCGCCGGACCGGGCAGAAGGCGCTGGTCCTGACGGCGCTGGTGGTCGGCGCGCTGTTCGCCGGCCTGCCCGTGCTGTGGATGCTGTCCAGCTCGTTCAAGGCGAACCCGGAGATCTTCGCCTCGCCGCCGCGGCTGCTGACGGAGGGCTTCTCGCTCGACGCGTACACGACGATCCTCACCGACCCCGTGAAGCTGCGGTTCTTCGGCAACTCGTACCTGGTGGCCGGCAGCGTGACGCTGCTGACGCTGCTGGTGGCGGTGCTCGCGGCGTACGCCTTCAGCCGGTACGACTTCCCGGGCAAGAAGGTCATCAACGTGGTCATCGTCAGCGTGCAGGCGGTCCCGCCGATCACGCTGCTGATCCCGTACTTCGGCCTCATGGTGGCGCTCGGGCTCTACAACACCTACCCCGGTCTGATCCTCACCTACATGGTGTTCACGCTGCCCTACGCGATCATCATGATGACCGGGTACTTCAACACCCTCCCGCGGGAGCTGGACGAGGCCGTCAAGGTGGACGGCGCGGGGCCCCTGACCGCCCTGTGGCGCATTCTCGTCCCCATCTCCGTCCCGGGCCTGGTCTCGGTGGGCGTCTACACGTTCATGATCGCGTGGAACGAGTTCCTGTTCGCGCTCACGCTCACCCGCACCGAGGACATGCGGACCGTCCCGATCGGCATCCAGCTGCTCATGGGCCAGCACTCGTACGAATGGAACGAGATGATGGCGATGAGCATTCTGGGATGCATTCCCGTCCTCGTTCTCTTCCTGTTCTTCCAGCGGTACTTCATCGGTGGGATGACGGCAGGCGCCGTGAAGGTCTGACCGGGGTTCCCGGCGGCACGACGCAGCACACGCAGCACGACCACGACACGACAAGGAGTCACCCCATGTTGATGAACGGCGCGGACCTGCTGGCCGTCGCGAACGAGCACAGCTTCGCGGTGCCGGCGTTCAACATCAGCGACTACGCCATGTTCAACGGGATCGTCGCGATCTCGGAGGAGCGTCGCGCCCCGCTGATGGTCGCGATCCACCCGGACGAGGTCAGCCACCTCGGGCACGACGTCATGCCGGCGCTGATCCAGCGCGCGCACAAGGCCTCGGTGCCGGTGGCGATCCACTGGGACCACGGCGGGAGCTACGAGCAGGTCCTCACGGCCATCCAGATCGGCTTCACGTCCGTCATGATCGACGGGTCGATGCTCCCGTACGAGGAGAACGTCGCGATCACGGCCCGGGTCGTCGAGGCGGCGCACGCCGTCGGGCTGTCCGTCGAGGGCGAGCTGGGCACCATCGGCAAGCTCGACGAGCAGGCCGAGGCGGGCGTGGCGGTGTCCAACATCATCTACACCGACCCGGACCAGGCCGTCGACTTCGTGCAGCGCACCGGTGTCGACAGCCTGGCGGTGGCGATCGGCACGGCGCACGGCCTGTACCCGAAGGGCCTCAAGCCCGAGCTCCGGCTCGACCTGCTGACCGAGATCAAGTCGCGCCTGCCGATCCCGCTGGTGCTGCACGGCGGCTCCGGCAACCCGGACGACGAGATCGGCCGCGCGGTCAAGCTGGGCGTGAACAAGATCAACATCTCCAGCGACATCAAGGTGGCCTACCACGACCGGATGCGGGAGGTGCTGGCCGACCTCACGCTGCGCGAGCCGAACACGATCCAGCCCCCGGCGGTCGAGGCCATGAACGTGGTCGCCGCGCAGAAGATCGAGCTGTTCGACGCGGCCGGCAAGGCCGAGCTGTACTGACCCCGTGCCGGCCGCCGCCGACCCCCGGTCGGCGGCGGCCGGCGCACCGCACGCACCGGACCAGCAGCACACCGCACCACCACGGCGAGGAGGCCGGCACCGCCCATGAGCACGCGCTACGTCCTGGGACTCGGCGGGACCGTCGACTACGAGATCGACTGGGACCCGGGGACGCTCGAGCGGCTGGCCGCGGAGTGGGGGCTGCGCGCGGACGAGCTGGACGCCCGCATCCCGGTGCTCAGCGAGCGGGACCTGCTGCGCTCGCTGCTCGGCTTCGTCCGGGACGGGGCGGGCGGCGAGCGGTTCGTCGCGTCGTCCGAGATCGTCGAGGCGTTCGCCCGGAGGTTCTCGTCGCGGGTGACGCTGGGCGGCACGTGCGTGCGCGCGGCGATCGCCATGGACCGGGTGCGTGGCCTGCCGGCCCTGGTGCACCTCGTGAGCATCGACGACGACGTGCGGCGGCTGCTGCCCGCGAGCACCACCTACCTGTGCTCGGCGGACCGCGACACCACCGACCCGCACCTCATCGTGCAGTACCCGGCGGGGTCCGCGGTGCGGGTCGCCGGCGTCGAGGTGGTGGCCGCCCGCCCGAACCGCCTCATCTACGTGAACGACCCGCCGAACCGGGAGCTGGTGCTGCACCCGGCCCTGGGTGACGCGTGCGCGAGCGCCGACGTGGTGCTGGTCTCCGGGTTCAACGTCATCCAGGAGCGCGACACGCTGGACGCGCGGCTCGCGACCCTCGCCGCCGACCTCGACCGTGTGCCGCCCGGCGGGTTCGTGTACTTCGAGGACGCCGGCTACCACCTGCCCGCGCTGCGGGAGCCGGTGCGGGACGTCCTCGCCCCGCGGGTGGACGTGTGGGCCGTCAACGAGGACGAGCTCCAGGAGTGGACCGGCCGCGCCGTCGACCTGCTGGACGCCGCGGACGTCGCGAAGGCCCTCGAGGAGCTGCACGCGGCCGTCCCCGCCCGCACGCTCGTGGTGCACACCCAGCACTGGGCGCTGGCCGTCGGCGCCGGGGCGGCCGGGCTCCGGACGGCCCTGCGGGGCGGCATCGACATGGCCAGCACGCGGTACGTCCACGGCGACGCGTTCACGCGCGACGACTACGTCGCGACGGCCGCGCGCACGCCCGGTGCCGCGGGGACGCGGTTCGCGCGGGAGGTCGAGGCCCTCGCGGCCGACGTCGCCTGCGAGCCCGCGTACGTGCTGGACGTCCCGCGGCCCACGACGATCGGGCTCGGCGACACGTTCGTGGGCGGGTTCCTGGCCGCCCTGGCGGCCCCGTGACCGCCCGCGGGGCCGGGGAGCTGCTGACCGAGGGCCTGGTCGCGCTCCCGGAGGCGGTCGCCCAGGTGCTCGACGTGGTCCGGCCGGGCGGGGAGCGGCTCCTGGTGGTCCGCCTGGCCGGCGGGCTCTCGTTCGACGTGCGGCCCGACCGCGGCCTCGACCTCGGGCCGGCGTGGTGGGGGGACGTGCCGCTCGCGTGGCGGTCGCCGCACCGCGCGGACCCCGGGCCGGGCGCCGGGTGGGAGGAGCGGTTCCTCGGCGGCCTCGTGGTGACGTGCGGGCCGGAGAACATCGGACCGCCCACCGCGACGGCCGGGCAGCACGGCAGCCACCACCTCACGCCCGCCACGGAGGTCCGGTGGTGGCGCGAGGTGACGCCGTCCGGGGTCGCCGTGCACGTCCGCGGGGTCGTGGGGTTCTCCACGCTGTACGGCACGCGGCTCGTCGTCGAGCGCGAGATCGTCGCGACCACCGGCAGGCCGCGCGTCGAGGTCCGCGACGTGGTGCGCAACGACGGCGACGCCCCGGTCGGCGTGCCGCTGCTGTACCACGTCAACCTCGGCGCGCCGCTGCTGGCCCCCGGCGGCAGGCTGCGCGTGGACGCCGGCCGGACCCGGCTGCGGGAACCGCTGCCTCCGGGGCGCGAGGCCCTGGCGATGCCGGAGCCGTCGCCCGGCGCCGACGCGGTCGTGGGCGAGCACCGGGACCTGGCGGTCACGGACGGGCGCGCGCGGGCGGTCCTCACCGGCGGCGCCGCGGAGGTGGCCGTCGACTGGACCGCCGCGACCCTGCCGCGGCTGTGCACGTGGGCGTGGCCGGCCCGCGGGGCGTGGGTGCTCGGCGTCGAGCCGGCGAACGCGCCGCTGTTCGGGCCGGAGCGCGACGGCCCGCACGCCGGTGCGCCGGTGCTCGGGCCGGGGGAGTCGTGGCGGACGGGCGTCGTCGTCGAGGTGCTGCCGCCGGAGGCCGACCCCGCCGCGTCCCCGGGCCGCGCCGCGGCGCCCGCCGGTTCCGGCGCACACCCCGGTCCCCACCCCGATCCCCGCCCGGAGGAGCAGCCGTGACCCGCCCCGTCCCCCTGCCGGCCAACCAGCCGGCCGACCGCTTCTACGCCGGCGGCGCCCGCATCGCGGCGTTCCGCGGCCCCGGCGGGCACCCGGCCGCGGGCGACCACGTGCCGGAGGACTGGGTGGGGTCGACCACGACGCTGTTCGGCGAGCACGAGCTCGGCCGCACGCGGCTGCCCGACGGCCGGCTGCTCGCCGACGCGGTCGCCGCGGACCCCAGCGCGTGGCTCGGGCCCGAGCACGTCGCGCGGTACGGCGCCGACGCCGGCCTGCTGGTCAAGCTGCTCGACGCGGGGGAGCGGCTGCCGGTGCACGCGCACCCCGACGTGGCGTTCGCGGCACGGCACCTGGGCCTCGCCCACGGCAAGACGGAGGCGTGGGTGGCGCTCACCGCCGCCCCGGTGCACCTCGGGTTCCGGCGCGACGTCGGCGCCGCCGAGCTGCGGAAGTGGGTGGACCGCCAGGACACCGCGGGCATGCTCGACGCGATGCACGTGCTCGACCTGGAGCCCGGCGACGCCGTGCTGGTGCCCGCGGGGCTGCCGCACGCGATCGGCGCCGGCGCGTTCGTGGTCGAGCTCCAGGAGCCCACCGACCTGTCGATCCTCGTCGAGTGGGACGGGTTCGCGATCGACGGCGCGGCCGCGGGGCACCTGGGCCTGGGGTTCGACGTGGCGCTCGCGGCGGTCGACCGGCGCGGACGGTCGGCGGCCGAGGTCGCCGCGCTGCGGGGCGCGCGGGCCGGCGACGACGGGGACCTGCTGCCCGCCGCCGCGCCGTTCTTCCGCGTCGAGCGGCTGCGCGGCGCAGGCGGGTGGGACCCGGGGTTCGCGGTCGTGGTCGCCGTCGCGGGCAGCGGCGCGCTGGTCGCGGCGGACGGCGGGCGCACCCCGGTGTCAGCGGGCTCGACGGTCCTGGTGCCGTGGTCGGCCGGGCCGCTGCGCGTCGAGCCGGACGCGGGCGCCGCGCTCGAGGTCCTGCGCTGCCGCCCGCCGGCCGCCGACGCGGGTCAGCAGCCCGCGGAGTCGTAGCCGCACAGCAGCTCCCACGCCTGCCCGGCGAGCCGGGTGGCCACGTCGCGGGCGGCGCCCACGGTGCGCTCCCCGCCCTCCAGGCCGACCACCGTGACGGCCGTGCCGCGGCGGGTCACCGCCAGGTAGCTGCCGAGCGCCTCGTCGAGCGGCCCCTGCGCCGAGGCCCCGTCGACGTCGGTCGCCAGCCCCGGAAGCCCCCGCACCCGCCGCCCGATCGCGCGGCCCGAGCCGGTCAGCCCGTGAACAGGTCCTGGCCGACGAACGGGCTCGACGCCGTGGTGATCGGCGTCCCGTCCGAGCCCGTCACGAGTGACCCGTCCGGCAGCCCCGGCGGCACCGCGTACAGCCCCGACGCGGTGTGCTGGAGGTACTCCATCAGCCCGTCGTCGCGGGACAGCCGGTTCTGCATCGGGATGTAGTGGGTGCGCGGGTCCGTGACGAACGCGAGGAAGAACAGCCCCGCGTCCAGGCGGCCCAGGGAGTCGTTGCCGTCGGTGAAGTTGTAGCCGCGCCGCAGCATCCGCACGCCCGCGTTCTGCGTGGGGTGCGCCAGGAACACGTGGCTGTCCACCGGGATCAGCGGCCGGCCCTCGCGGCCCGTGACCGCGAAGTCCGGCTCGGTGAACTCGGTGCCGCCGGACAGCGGCGCGCCCTCGCCCTTGGTGCGGCCCACGACGGCCTCCTGCTCCCGCAGCGAGCTGCGGTCCCAGGTCTCGATGGTCATCCGGATGCGCCGCGCCACCAGGTAGCTGCCGCCGGTCATCCACGCCGTCGCGGGGGTGGTCGCGCTCGCGGGCACCCACACGTGCGCCTCGACGTCCGACTCCTCCTCGGCCTTGAGGTTGGCGGTGCCGTCCTTGAACCCGAACAGGTTGCGGGGGGTCGCCTGCGCCGACGAGGTGGACGACGTGCGGCCGTAGCCGAGCTGCGTCCAGCGGATGGTGGCGGCGCCGAACGCCGCGCGGGACAGGTTCCGGATGGCGTGCACCGCCACCTGCGGGTCGTCGGCGCAGGCCTGCACCACCAGGTCGCCGTCGGAGCGCGCCGGGTCGAGCTGGTCGCCCGGGAAGTGCGGGAGCTCGACCAGCGCGTCCGGCAGGTGCGCCGCCAGGCCGAACCGGTCGGTGCCCGCCGTGTCCCCCGCCCCGACGAACAGCGACCGCCCGAACCCGAACGTGATCGTCAGCCCGGCCGCCGGCAGGTCCGCCGCCTCGCCCGTGTCGTCCGGCGGCGCGTCGTAGGGACCGGACGCCGGCCCGTACGGGCCGGCGGCGAGCCCCTGCGTCAGGCGCGCGGCGATGGTCGTCCAGCGCTGCAGCAGCGCCACCAGCTCCGCGCGGTCCGTCGTCGTGACGTCGAACGCCGCGAGGTACAGCCGGTCCTGCGCGGGCGTCACGATGCCCGCCTGGTGCGCGCCGGTGAACGGGTACGTCGTCGCGGCGGCCCCGGGGGCCGCCGGGGCCGCCGCGGCCCGGCCCGCGCCGAACCCCGCCGCGCCGCCCGCGACCGCGCCGAGCGCCGCCCCGCCCAGCAGGCCGCCGCCGAGCAGCGCGCGCCGGGACAGGCCCCGACGGGGCTGCGCGGCCCTGGGGTCCGTCGAGTGCGCCGGCTCGGTCGAGGCCGCGCGGGCCGGCGCCGCGGCCCCGGGCGCGCCGGGGCCGCCGGGGTCGCCGGGGGCGGGGGAGCCGGCCACGGGGCCGGTGGGGGCGGTCACGGCGCGGTGTCCTTCCCTGCGCGGCGTCAGGCGCCGGTGACGACGGCGGTGAGCCGGGACAGCGGCTCCGACAGCGCGTCGACGCCCGTCGCGAGCTCCTTGACCTGCTGCTCGGTCAGCGTGTCGTAGCCCACGAAGCCCGTGTCCACGGAGCCGTACTGCGCCAGCAGGCCGTCCAGCGCGGCGAGCTGCTCCGTGAGCGCGGCCGCGAGGTCCGGGTCCTCCTCCTCGACGACGTCCGCGAGCACCTCGTACGCCACGCGCGCGCCGTCGACGTTGGCCTGGAAGTCCCACAGGTCGGTGTGCGACCAGATCTCCTCCTCGCCGGTGACCTTGCCGGTCGCGACCTCGTCCAGCAGCTCCTTGGCCCCGTTGGCGATCTGGAACGCCTCGAACGTGAAGTCAGGGTCGTTCACCTGGTCCACGAGGTCCTGCGTCCAGCCGACCAGGTCCTCGGCGGCGGACGCGCGCTGCTCCGGGGTCAGCGGCACGTACGTCACGCCCCCGTTGTCGGCGGGGGTCGGCGGCCACAGGTCCTTCTCCAGGTAGTGCCAGCCGCTCCAGACCTGCCCCTCCTCGAGGTCGGCCTCGCGGGCGTCGGTCAGCGGGTCGAGGTCGCCGAAGGACTCCGCGACCGGCTCGACGCGCTCCCAGTGCACCCGCGTCGCGGCGTACAGGTCGCGGGCCGCGTCGTCGTCGCCGCTGGTGTAGGCGGCGGCGAACTCCTGCGTCCCGGCGATGAGCGCGCCGACCTGGTCCTTCACGTACGCGACGTACTGCGCCTCCGCGTCCGCGAGCTGGGCGGCCACGTCGCCCGTCGGTCCCACCTGCGCGCCGGAGTCGGTCACCGTGAACTCCGACCGGATGCCGTCGCCGACCATCCCCGGCTTGCACGCGGTGTAGTACGTGCCGGGGCGCACCTGCACCACGAGGTCACGGGTGATGCCGGGCCCGATGTTCTCCACCTCGGACACCACGCGCAGCCCGTCGTCGCCCAGCAGGTAGAACTCGGTCACGTCCGTGCCGTCGTTGGTGACCTGGAACGTCAGCGTGCCGCTGGGCGCCGTGGCGGCGGAGACCTCGCAGGCGTCGGCGGTGCTGCTCACGGTGAGCGCCCCCGCGGACGCCCCGGCCTCCGGGGCGTCGTTGTCGACGCAGGCGGCGAGCGGCAGGACGAGGGCGGCGAGCGCGAGCGCGCCGACGGTGGTGCGGGACATGGGACTCCTCGTGGGTGGCAGGACGGGTCGGTGGGAGGGGCTCGTGGCGGCGCGCGGAGCGGCCGGCCGGGAGCCGACGGGTGCGTCGTGGGGCGGCGGACCGCCCGGCGTCAGGACGCGGTGGCGGGCTGGGCGGCGCGCGGCACGGCGGGCGGTGCGGGCCGGTGGCCCCAGGTGGTGCGGATGAAGACCGTGAGGACGGGGACGACGTACGCCACCCACGCGACGAGCTGGAGCCAGGTGGTGGCCGGCGTGAAGTTGAGGACGCCCTTGAGCAGCGTCCCGTACCAGCTGCTCGGGGGGACGGCTGCCGAGACGTCGAACGCGAGGCTGTTCAGGCCGGGCAGGATCCCGGCCTCCTGGAGGTCGTGGACGCCGTACGCGAGCACGCCGGCGGCGACGAGCACCAGGAACAGGCCGGTCCACGCGAAGAACCGCCGCAGGTCGAGGCGGACGGCGCCGCGGTACATCAGCCACGCGAGCGCGACGGCCGTGAGGATGCCGAGCCCGGCGCCCAGGAGCGGTGCCGCCGTGCCGTCGGAGGTCGCCTGCGCCCCCGCCCACAGGAACAGCGCGGTCTCGAGGCCCTCGCGGCCGACAGCCAGCAGCGCGACCACGACGACCGCGCCGCGCCCGGCGGCCACGGCGTCGTCGAGCCGGTGGTGCAGGTCGGCCGTGAGGTGGCGGGCGGTGCGCGCCATCCAGAAGATCATCCAGGTGATGAGGCCGACGGCCACGATCGAGAGGGTGCCGCCGATGGCCTCCTGCGCCTCGAACGACAGGCCACGCGGCCCGAACGTGAGCAGGGCGCCGAACCCGAGCGAGATCCCGACCGCGGCGGCGACGCCGGCCCACAGGGCGGGCAGCAGGCGGCGGCGGTCGGTGCGCACCAGGTACGCGACGAGGATGCTCACGACGAGCGCGGCCTCGAGGCCCTCGCGCAGGCCGATCAGGTAGTTGGCGACCATCGGGCAACCTTCGTTCCGGCCGTCGGCCCGTCCGGCGGCAGGGGAAGGTTAGCCTGTCCTCACATCGTGGCGACAGGGGTCCGAGGGGTGGACCGCCCCCGGGGCACCGGGGGTCTCAGAGGTGCACGGTGCCCTCGACGCACGTCACGGTGCCGCCGCCCACCCAGACGGTGCCGGAGGCGTCGCGCTCCACGTGGACCCGCCCGGCGCGGCCCAGCACGCTGCCCTGCGCCGCGACGTACGACGACGGCGCCCGGCCCGTCCCGGTCAGCCACTGCGCCACGACGGCGTTCAGCGACCCCGTCACCGGGTCCTCCCCGATCCCCAGGTCCCCGACGAAGGCCCGGACCTCGAACGCCGCCTCCGCCCCCGGGGGGTACGGCCCGACGACGCCGACGTGCGCCCCGCCCAGCGCCGCGCCGTCCGGCCGCAGCGCCAGCACCCGGTCCGCGGAGTCCAGCAGCAGGATGTTCCACCGGGGTCCGTTGTCCACGAACCGGTGGTCCACGACGGCCCCGTCCGGCAGGCCCAGAGCGCCCACGGCGCGCCGCAGCACGTCCGGCGCCACCGGGGTGTCCGCCAGCGGCTCCGGTGCCGCGAACCGCAGGCCGCTGTCCCCGCGGCGCAGCACCACGCGCCCCACCCCGCACTCCTGCACGACCTCCACCCCGGCCGGCCGGCCGCCGGCCGCGAGCCAGGCGTGGCACGATCCCAGCGTCGGGTGCCCGGCGAACGGCAGCTCGCCACCCGGGGTGAAGATCCGCAGCCGGTAGTCCGCCCCCGGCAGCGTCGGGGCGAGCAGGAACGTCGTCTCCGACAGGTTGGTCCAGCGGGCGAACGCGGCCATCTGCGCGTCGTCGAGGTCGTCGGCGTCGTGCACCACCGCGACGGGGTTCCCGCGCAGCGGCTCGGAGGTGAAGACGTCGACCTGGCTGAAGCGGTGCGGAGCGGCGGGCATGCCACCCACGCTACGGGCGGAGAGCGCGGGTGCCGGGCTAGGGTGCCGCCATGTCGACGGTGCGTCTCGGGGTCCTCGGTGCGGCCCGCATCCTGCACGACGCGGTGACGGCCCCGGCCGTCGCCGTCCCGGAGGTCGAGGTGGTGGCGATCGCCGCACGCGACCGCGACCGCGCCGAGGCGACCGCCCGGCGCGAGGGCATCCCGCGCGTGGTCGGCTCGTACGACGAGCTGCTCGCCGACCCCGACGTCGACGCGGTGTACGTGCCCACCCCCGCCGCGCTGCACGGCGTGTGGGTCCGCCGCGCGATCGAGGCGGGCAAGCACGTGCTGTGCGAGAAGCCGTTCACCGCGGACGCGGCCGAGGCGGAGGACGTCGCGGCGCTCGCGGACGGCACCGGCCTGGTGGTCATGGAGGCCTTCCACTCCCAGCACCACCCGCTGTGGCCCCGGGTGCGGGCGCTGCTCGACGACGGCGCGATCGGCCAGGTGCGCCGGGCGGAGGCCGACTTCTGCGTGAGCATCCCCGACCGCTCCGACATCCGCTGGCAGGAGGCGATGGGCGGCGGCGCGCTCATGGACCTCGGCGTGTACCCGCTCCGCATGCTGACGGTGCTGTTCGGGGCCCCGCAGGTGCGGTCCGCGACGGCGGACGACGTCGACGGCGTCGACGCGTCGATCGAGGTGCTGCTCGACCACCCCGGCCGGGTGGACGGGACGGTGCGCGCGAGCATGGTCGCGCGGGAGCCGGTCGTGCGGGCGCGCATCGAGGGGAGCGCCGGCGCGCTCGTCGTGCACGCGCCGTACGCGCCGCAGCACGGCGGCCGGATCGTGGTGGAGCGTGACGGCGGCACCCTCGAGGAGGCCGCGGACCCCACGCCGTCGTACGTGTGCATGCTGCGGACGTTCGCGGACGCGGTGCTGCGCGGAGCCGACCCGGTGTCCGGCACGGCGCAGGCGGTCGAGGCGATGCGGGTCGTCGACGCGGCCTACCGCGCGGCGGGCATGGCGCCCCGGCGTCCGGCCCCGCTGGGCTGACCGGGCCGGCAGCGCCCGCGCTCAGGCGCCGCGCCGCCGCCGGAGCCGCTGCGCGACGACGCGCCCCACCACGCCGGCCGCGACCACGGCGAGCCCCCCGAGCACGGACGCGGGCGGCAGCGTCACGGCCAGCGCGACGCAACCCGCCGCGCCGAGCACCTGCAGCGCCCGGGGGAACCGCCGGTGCGAGCGGTCCTGCGTCAGGGCGGCCAGGTTCGCGACCAGGTAGTACAGCAGGACGCCGAACGACGAGAACCCGATGGCCCCGCGCAGGTCGACCGTCACGACCAGCACCGCGACCACCACGCTCAGGGCGGCCTCGGCGTGGTGCGGCACGCGGGTCCCGGGGTGCACGGCGGCGAGCGTGCGGGGCAGGTCGCCCTCGCGCGCCATGGCGAGCGCCGTCCGGCTGACGCCCGCGACGAGCGCGAGCAGCGCGCCCAGCGCGGCGGCGGCGGCGCCGACCCGGACGACCGGCCCGGCGCCGGGCAGCCCGCTCGCGTCGGCGAGCGCGGCCAGCGGTGCGCGCGAGGCGGCCGTCGTCTCCGGCCCGAGCACGGTGAGCAGCGCGACGGCGACGGCGGCGTACACCAGGACCGCGAGGCCGAGCGCGACCTGGATGGCCCGCGGGATGGTCCGCGCCGGGTCCCGGACCTCCTCGCCCATCGTCGCGATGCGGGCGTACCCCGCGAAGGCGAAGAACAGCAGCCCGGCCGAGCCGAGCACGCCGCCGGCGCCGAGGGCCGGGCCTCCCGACCACGCCCGGTCCCAGGAGGGTGCCCCGCCCGTCAGCCCCGCCACGACCACGACCGCGAGCGCGGTCAGCGCGACGGCGACCACGACGCGCGTGAGCCGCGCCGTGCGTGTCACGCCCCGCAGGTTCACCGCCGTCAGGGCGAGCACCGCCAGCACCGCCACGGGCCGCTGCCACGCCGCCGGGACCGCGTACGCGGCGAACGTCAGCGCCATGGCGGCGCAGGAGGCCGTCTTCCCGATGACGAACGACCAGCCGGCCAGGAAGCCCCACCACGGGCCGAGCCGCTCGCGCCCGTACACGTACGTCCCGCCGGATGCCGGGTACTGCGCCGCGAGCTGGGCGGAGGCGGTCGCGTTGGCGTACGCCACGACCGCGGCGACCCCGAGCCCCACGAGCAGACCCGCGCCCGCGGCGGCCGCGGCCGGTGCGAACGCGGCGAACACCCCCGCGCCGACCATCGACCCGAGGCCGATGACGACGGCGTCGCCCGTGCCGAGCCGTCGGGCCAGGGACGTCGGGTGGGGGGCCTGCTGCCGCTCTCGCACGTGACCAGTGTGCCCGCCCCCGGCGGTACTCAGTGACCCGGTGCGCATCTACCCAGGACGTCGGCCACCTCGGTGGAGGGCTACGTCTTCCCACAACTGTGACATCTCGGATCCTCGCATCGGCGCAGGTCAGGGTGTCGCCCGGGACTGAGGGGGCTACCCAGCGTGCCCGGTGAGCAGGCGTGAGGTCCCCGATCGTGTGTGAGCCGCTGTCGGGGTCCGCGCCCCTGCGCACCCCGGGCACCACCCCCCTGATGCTCTGGAAGGAGCACCCCTGATGGCTTCTGCCCGCACCCGCCTCGTCCTGTCGATCGGCGCCGTGGCCGGCGTCGGCGCCCTGGTGACGGCCGCGACGTTCACGGACTTCGCGAACCTGAACCTCGGCGACGGCACCGACGGCGGCGGCATCGGTTCCGGCCGGTTCAACATCCAGGTCGTCGGGACCGACGGTGCCGGCATGCCGGTCCCCGGCACCTGGCAGGAGGCGAACCTGCCCGAGGGCGTCGACATCGCCGTCCCGGGCGCCGGCTCGATCACGCCCGGCGGCACCATCGAGGTCGACCTCCCGTACCGCAACGCCTCCACGTCGCTCGGCGCGGACATCGACCTGTGGCTCAAGGAGGTCCCGGGCCGCACCTCGACCCCTGCGTACCTCGACGCCCTGCGCTTCACCATCCTCGACGGCGCCGGCGTTCCGCTGGTCAGCGACGTGACGTTCGACGAGCTCGACGCGAGCAGCGCGGCCGAGAAGATCAGCCTGACCGACGCCCTCACCGGCTCCGAGCTCGCCGCCGGCGCGGAGGACTCGATCACCGTGCAGGTCTCCCTGGCGGACTACGACGCCGACAACAGCAGCGGCGACGCGGACGGTCTCACCAACGACGTGCTCAACGGTGGCGTGGCGTACGTCCAGCTGCACTGGGACGCGGTCTCGACCGCCGACTGACCGCACGCAGGCCCGCGGGCGGTCGGCGCCCGCGGGCCTGCGGCACCCCTGACACCCTGGAGGAGAGCCGATGCACCGGCGGATCATGCTGTCGTGGTGCGCCCTGGCCGGCGTCGCCGCGCTGACCACCGCCGCGGCGCTCACCGGCAGCGGCGAGCAGGACGTGCGCTTCTGGCCGGGGGCGGGGCACGACCTCGTGGTCGCCGGCTCGACCCGCCCCGGGTGGGTGCCGTCGGAGGCGGACTGGCAGCAGGGCCGACCGGAGACCTACCGCGTCGTCCTCGACCCGGCTGCCGGCGAGCTCGGCCCCGGTGGTGCCCTCCGGCTCCGCGTCGCGGCGCGGCACGGAGCGCACGACACGCCGTCCGAGGTGCTGCTGGCCGTCACCGACCCGGACGACCTGGGCGCCCGCACCGACCCGCGGACGGGCTCCCGCCTGGAGCTGTTCGACCAGCTCCACCTCCGCGTCGTCGATGTGGCCACGGGAGAGGTCCTCGTCGACGCGGGACCCGGGAGCGGCGGCGACGACCGGTCCGCCCGCTGGGGCGGGGTCTGGCAGCCCGGCGAGGTGCGGCTCGTCGACATCACCGTCACGGTGCCCGAGGGCCTCACCGACGCCTGGCAGGGCGCCGCCACCGACATCCAGGTCGACCTGGTCTCCGAGAGCGTCTGAGAGGACGACGACCGTGCATCCTCCCCGTCACCGGGACCGGGCCCGCCGGCTCCGTCCCGCGGTGCTCGCCGGAGCCCTGGGACTCGTCTCGGTCGCGGCCGGCGCCGCCGTCCTCGCGACCTCCGCCCGTGACGTGCAGGCGGGCTACCACGACACGACGACGGCCGTCGTGGAGCTCTCCGGCGCGTTCGCCCTCGAGGTCTCCGGCACGGCGCCCGACGGGTCGCCCGCCGGGCCGGTCGCGGGCGACCCGGAGCCGCTCGTCGTCCGGGCCGCCGGCGGGTCGGCGTACACGACGCACACGCCCGTGGAGTGGCAGGCGACGGTCCACGCGCCCGACGCCGCGGGCCGCGTCGTGCTCACGCTCGTCGACCCGGACCCGGCGGACGTCGTCGTGGGCGGCACCCGGTACCCGGACCTGTTCTCCACGCTGCGGTTCACGGTCCTCGACGTCACCGACCCCGGCCGGCCGGTGACGCTGGCCGCCGACGCGACCGCCGCCCAGGTGGCGGCCGCCGGGCTGACGCTCGACGTGCCCGCCGGCGGGTCCCGCACCGTCGCCGTGCGCGCCGTGGTCGCCGAGGGCACCTGGCGGCTGTACGACGGGCGCACCACCGCCACCGGCCTGCGCTTCAGCGGGGTGGGCTCGTGACCCGCGCGACCCGCGCGACCCGGACGGGGGCTGCGGGCCGCGCCCTGGCCGTCGGCGTCGGCCTCGTGCTGCTCGCGTCCGTGGCAGCCCCCGCGGCATCCGCGGCACCGGGCCGGCCGGCAGTCCCCGACGCCGCCGGTCCGGTCGTCCGCGCGACCGGCGCGGACCTCGAGGAGCTCATCGAGGTCTCACCCGCGGCCGTGGACCTCGTCGCACCGCAGCCGGGCCACGCCGTGACGTGGACCATGACCGTGACGAGCACCGCGGGGAACGCGGGCGACCCGCTGCCGATCTGGCTCGCGGTGAGCGGCACGGACGGTCCGCTGCTCCGCGGGGAGCACCCGCTGACCCTGACCGTCACCGCCGAGGACGGCACGGTGCTGCTGGCGTCGTCGAACATCGCGACGCTGCTCGGACGCCGGGTCGCCCTGCCCGACCTCGAGGGCAGCACCACGGTCACCGCCCGGACGGAGCTGCCGGCCGAGGCGTCCGACGAGTACCGGGGCGCGCGCGGCTCCGTGCGGCTCGCCGTCACCGCGCAGGCCCCCGCACCGTCCTCGTCCGCCGGCGGTGCGCTGGCCCGGACCGGCACCGGCGCGGTCGGGCTCGCGCTGGTCGCGGTCGCCCTGCTCGGCGCGGGCGGCACGGCGCTGGCGAGCCGCCGCGGCGCGGCCCCCCGGCCGTCCCGTGTCACCACGTCCCCCGCGCCCCGCACCGGCCGGACCCCGGAGGAACCCCGATGACCCGCACCCCCCGCACGCCGTCCCGTCGCCGACGGCTCCTGTCCGTGGTCTCCGTCGTCGCGGCGACGACGCTGGCGGCGACCCTCGGCGGTGCCGCCACGGCGGCCTACGTCGACGTGTCCGCCGTCCGTACCGCACCGATGCCCGCCGAGCTGGGCGGTGAGCCGCCGGAGCAGCGCACGGGGCTGGCGCTCGGGTCGCGCATGGTGGACACGGGGGTGGGCGTCACCGCCGCCGGCCGCGTCGTCGTGTGGGGCCTGGGCATGTACGGCATCAACGGCACCCCGAACGCCGAGATGAACATCGGGCCGACCGTGGTGGCCGGTCTGCCCGAGGTCGTCCAGGTCGCCACCGGCATCTACTCGCTCAACGCGCTCGGTGCCGACGGGACCGTCTGGGGCTGGGGCGACTGCTCGCGCGCCGCGGGCACGGACCTGTCCACGGCGTTCACCGACTACGGCTGCTCGGTCGGCGCGTACGGCTCGCCCGCGGCCCCGCCGCGCCAGGTGCGCATCGGCGCCCGCGCCTCGACGACCGCCGCCCCCCTGCTGGACCGGGTGACGGCCATCGCGTCCACCGAGTACGCCGGTGCGGCGCTGCGGGACGACTGCACCGTCTGGCACTGGGGCGGCCACTGGGGCGACGCCGTCTACCAGTACGGGTACGGCGGGAACGGGCTGGCGCAGCTCGGTGCCAGCAAGGTCAAGGGCCTCCCGGACCCGACACGGGTCGCCGGCGCCTGCCCCACGAGCGTCGTCGGCGGCTACGACACGTTCTGGATCATCCTGGAGAACGGCGACGTCTACTACCTCGGCGGTCGCACGCCGCTGAACACCACCGTGAACGGCAACCCGTCCGTCGCGGCGGACCAGGTGGCGACCGGCGCCTCGCTCTCCGCGCGCCCGGTCACCGCCCTGCAGCCCTGGCTGCTGCGGACGGTCGGTGCCGACCGTCCGCACGTGGTCAGCGTCGCCGGAGGCATCCAGATGGGCGGTGCCCTGCTGTCCGACGGCTCGGTGCTGTCGTGGTCCACGTACTCCGCCGACCGTACCGGGCGGTCTGCGCCCGGCACCTCGTGGCGGACGCCCGGACCGGTCACCGGGCTCGGCACCGGCGTGGTCGAGATGGCGTTCGGCTTCACGGGCGCCGCGTTCCTCAAGTCGAACGGCGAGCTGTGGTGCTACGGCGCCGGCGACGACTACGCCCGCTGCCCGACCACGCCCACGCGCCTCGCCACCGGGGTCACCCAGTTCGGGGTCGGCCAGGGCTTCACGATCTGGCAGACGGCCGACGGCGTGTTCTCCGGCCGCGGGTACAACCCTCGCGGGGCGATCGGGCTCCCCACCGGCGTCGCGATCGGTCAGAACCGGGTGGTCAGCCACGACCTGTCGATGCTGGCGGTGACGCCGTGAGCCGGGCCGCCGCCGGGCGGCACGTCCGCAGGCCCCGGCGCCGGGGCCGGCCGCGCGCCGCCACGGTCCTGGTCGCCGCGCTCGCGCTCGCCGTCGGCGGTCTCGGGGCCGTCGGCGCGGCTGTCGTGCCGACGGGCGCCGCGCTGCGGGACGTCGCCGGCCTCGACGCCACCGTCGGCAGCGGCGAGCGGTTCGACATCGGCCTGGTGCAGGACGGCGTGCTGCGGCAGGCGGAGGGCGACGGGGTGTCGTGGCAGGTCGACGACGGCGGGTCGCTCCTGCCGGGGCACGTCGTGACCTTCGACGTGCCCGTGGCCAACAACGGCCCGTACGACGCCGACGTCGTGCTCGCGGTCGCCGACCGGTACGCGGAGACCGCGCCGAGCGGTCCGGGGTCCGACCCCGTCGGGCTGTACCGCTGGTCGGTGGCCGACGCGCAGACCGGTGCGGTGCTGGCGGGGACCCCCGACGCGCCGCTGAGCAGCACGGTCACCGCGGCGCAGCTGGGGGGCGTCGTCGGCGCCCTGCACCTCGCCGGGCGCACGCTCCCTGCCGTCGCGGACGGTGCGCCGTGGTCCGCCGACCCCGCGGCCCCGGGGGACCACCGGGTGCTGCGGGTCACGGTGGCCTACCCGGACACCCCCGCGACGGAGGCGTTCAACGGCGGCCGGTCGGCCCTGGCGCTGGTGTTCACCGGGAGCTCGCGGTGAACGGGACCGGTTACCGGGTCGCCTGGCGGGTCCTGCGCGTGGTCCGGAGCGTCCTGCTGACGGCCACCGCGGTGCTCGGTGCCGTCAGCATCGGCGCCGTCGTGGCGGGCGTCGTGCTGGACGTCCGACCTCTCGTCGTGGTGTCGGGGTCCATGGAGCCGGGCATCCCCGTCGGCTCGCTGATCGCCGGCCGGACGGTGCCCGCGGACCAGGTGGAGGTCGGGGACGTCGTGACCGTCCCGCGGCGCGAGGGCACCACGGACCTCGTGACCCACCGCGTGGTGGAGGTCCGCACCCCCGACGGCGCGGACCCCGGGGTGCGGGAGCTGGTGCTCCGCGGGGACGCCAACGAGACCGACGACCCGATGCCGTACGTGGTCGGCGAGGCGCGGCGGCACGTGGCGACCCTGCCCGGCGGCGGCTACGTCGTCCGCACGCTCCAGTCCGGCCGCGGGGTCGTCGTGGTGGGAGGAGTGCTCGTCGCGGCCGTCGTGCTGACGTTCGCCGTGCCCTCGTCCGACGCCCCGACGGGCGGGCCGGCCGGTGGCAGGTCGGGGACGGGCGGCCGGCACCGGGCGCCTCCTCGACGCCGGGGCGCCCGGGGGGTCACACTGCGTGCCTGAGCCGCGCGCCGCGCGACCGGCACCGGGAGGCCCCGTGGACGGACCCGAGCGCCCCGACCTGGTCGGCCCGCGGCTCCGGCGCGAGCGGTCGGCCCTGAGCGCGTCGGCGGGTGCGGCGGCCGTGCTCGGCTCCGGCGCGGCCGTGTGGGGGCTGGTCGCGGGCTCCGGGGTGATCCTGTTCGACGGCATCTACACGGCGGCCGGTACCGCGCTCGTGGGGGTGTCCGCGCTGGCGTCGCGCGCGGCGGCGTCGGAACCGGGCGGGCGCTACCCGTTCGGCCGGCACGGCGCCACGCCGCTCGCGGTGGCGATGCAGGGGGCGGCGCTGCTCGCCACCCTGGTCTACGGGGTCGCCGACGCGGTGGGCACGCTGCTGGCGGGAGGCTCCGACGGTGACCCCGGGTCGCTGGTGGCGTACGGCGCGGTGTCCGCCGTCGTGAGCGCGGGTGTCGCGCTCTGGCTGCGTCGTGCCGCGCCGGGCTCGGAGCTCGTCCACGCGGAGGTCGTGTCCTGGCGCGCGGGCGCGTGGCTGAGCCTGGTCGTGGCCCTCGGCGGGGTGGCCGGCCTCGTGCTGGAGGGGACCGGGCGCGACGCCGCGGTGCCGTACGTCGACCCGGCGCTGCTGCTGCTCGCGGTGGCGCTGGTCGGGGCGCTGCCGCTGCGGCTGATCCGCGACGGGATGCACGAGCTGCTCGAGGGGGAGCCGCCGGCGGAGGTCGCGCAGGAGGTGGGGCGCGCGGTCGCGACGGCCCGGGAGCGGTTCGGGCTGCCGGAGCCGGTCGTGCGCGCCACGAAGCTCGGGGGCCGGCTCTACCTCGAGGTCGACTTCGTGGTCGAACCCGGACGGTGGGACGTGGACGAGGAGGACAGGGTGCGGCGCGCGGTCGTCGACGGCCTGGCGCGGGTGCCGCTGGACGTGTGGGCGACCGTCGAGCTCACGACCGACCCGGAGCTGGCCGCCTGACCACGGCGCCCCTCGGACGCGGCGCCCCACCCGTGTGACGCGCGAGACCCTGGAGGCATGGTGCTGGACGCGTTGAACTCTGTCGCCGCCGCCGCGCTGCGCTGGCTGTCCCTCGGCCGTGACGTGGTGGTCCGTGGGGACACCGGGTCGGGGAGGTCGACGGTGCTCGGCGTCGTCGCGCGGCTCGGGGAGCGCCAGCACCTGGGCGTCGTCCTGGCCGACTGGTACGACCTCGCGGGCCGCGTGCCACCCGCGGGCGTGCGGCCTCTCGCGCCGGCGGTGCGGCAGGACGACGACGTGGTGGACGGTCTGGTCGCGGACCTCGGCCCCCGCGGGGTCCTCCTCGTCGACGACGTCGACGAGCTGGACGACGCGACGCTCGAGGTGCTGGGCCGGGTGCTCCGTCGCAGCCGCGCGCGGTTCGTGGCGACCGCCACGCGCGACGTCGCGCGCCTCGGCCGGCCGCCGCTGTCGAGGCTCGTCGCGTCGCGGGCGCCCGCGGAGGTCCGGATCCCCCCGCTGGGGTACCAGGCGATGGCCCGGATGGTCGCCTCGCGGCTGGACGGCCCGGTCGACGCCGCGCTGACGTCCTCCCTGACCGCGTGGTCGGCGGGCAACCCGGCCGTGGCCGCCGCGATGGTGGACGCGGCCCAGTTCGCGGGGGCCGTGGGGCGCCGCGACGAGGTCTGGACCGCGGTCGGGGATCTCGACGACGTGCCGCTCGACGCCGTCGCCCACCTCATGGCGGCCGGGCTCCCGCCCGGTGCGCAGGACGCCCTGGAGGTGCTGGCGGTGCTCGGCCCGGCACCGTCGGAGGTCGTGCACCGGCTCGTGCCCGCCGCCGACCTGACGGTGCTGGTCGCGCGCGGCCGGGTGGTGTCCTACGGCGGGGACAGCGGGTTGCTCGCGGTGTCCCCGCCGGCTCTGGCACGTGCCGTCCGGGACCGTCTGAGCGAGCCGCGCCGCCTGGACGTCGCCCGCCTGCTCGTCCCCGAGGCCGGCCACGACCTGCCGCTGCCGTCCGTCCGCACCGGGTTGACGGACATGATCGTCTCGGCGGTCGGCGACCCGGCGGAGTCGTACTGGCGGTGGGCGGCGGAGCTGACCGGCCTGGTGCACGAGCGGTCCGTCGTCGCCGAGGCGAGCGCCCGCGGGGCGTGGGAGGAGCGGCCGGAGGTGGCGACGGCGCTCCCGTACCTGGTGGCGCTGCTGCGCCGTCCCGCGACCGACCGGGTGCGGGACGTCGTCGACGGGACGGTGCGCAGCCCCGGGGAGGACCCGCAGCTGGCGGCCGCCTTCGACGACCTGTGCCGCCAGTGGCAGGCGTGGTGGCGCAGCGAGGGCGGGGACCCGGCGGTCGACCCGGGCGCCCCCGCGGAGCCTCCGGGTGCGGTCGTCGCCGACGCGCCGGGCGACGCGGCGCTGCGGTCCGCGGTCGCCGTCGCGGTCGCGGAGGGCGGCGACGACGAGGCGCTGCTGCGACGGCTCCCGCTGCCCGGGCCGGACGCGCCGGAGCCCGGACGGTCGCAGGCGGTGCTCACGGCGGCCTCGGTGCTGCTCGAGGCGGGCCGCCCGGAGGCGCTGCTGCGGCTGACGGCGGACGCCCGGGTCGCGCCGTGGATGCCGGCGGAGGTGGGCCACGCGATCGCCGGCCTGCGGAGCATGGCCCTGCTCCTGCTCGACCGGGTGGCGGAGGCGGAGGCCGGGTCCCGGGCCCTGCTGGAGACGGCCTACGACCGCCTGGACGCCGCGGGGATCCGCACCCACAGCCTCTCCCTCGCGCACGCCCTGACGGTGCGCGGTCAGTGGACCGCCGCCTGGCGCGTCCTGAGCACGGCGCTGCGGCTGGGACCCCCGGGGCTGTTGGGCGGAGCCTTCTACCGGCGCACGCTCACGCTCGCCGCCATGCTGGCCGCGCTGATGCGGAACAGCGACGTGGCGCAGATGCTCGCGTCGGAGCTGCGGCACGCGCCGCGTCTGCACGAGCCGGTCGTCGACTCCATGCAGGGGGTGGCGGAGGCGTACCTGCTGCTCGACGGCGGGCGGCCCGCGGAGGCCGACGCGCTGATGTGGCGGGTCGGTGACCGCTGCCGGCTCGCGGGCCGGCTGATGCTCGCCCTGGAGTACTGGACGCTGCGCCTGGAGCCCTCGACGCGGGAGCAGGTGGCGCGGATGCGTGAGCTGTCGGAGCGCGTGCCCCTGCCGCTGTTCGCGCCGCTGGTGGACCTGCACGCGGCGCTGCTGGGTGACGACCTCACGGAGCTCGACCGTGCGGTGCGCGCGGCGCGCCTGGAGATGGTCCCGGGCCTGGCGCCCCGGGTGCTCGAGGCGGTGAACCGGCTGCGGGACGCCGCGGGCCTGCCGGCGCTCGCCGACACGGAGGTGGACGACCTCCTGGGCGAGCACATCGCCGAGGCGATCCGCACCGTCCAGCCGGTGCACCGGTCCGCCGACCTGCTCTCGGACCGCGAGCACGAGGTCGCCGTGCTGGCCGCGCAGGGGCTGACGAACCGGGAGATCGCCGTGCGGCTGCACCTCAGCACGCGCACCGTGGAGAACCACGTCCACCGGGTGCTCGGCAAGCTCGGCCTGCGCAGCCGCTCCCGGCTGGCCGAGGTGGTGCTGTGAGCGCTCAGCGCTCGTCGGTCTCCGCCCCGAGGACCGTGCCGGCCGGGATCTCCCCGGGCGCGCCGTCGGCCGTCACCTCGGCGTCGCCGGTCGCGACGACGTCCGCGCCGAACGTCCAGTCGCCGCGGACGGTCAGCGAGCGCGCCCGGCGCAGGGACGGCGCGCCGTGGGCGAACCGCTCCTCGAACCGGCCGACCGTCTTGTAGACGTCGGGGTCGAGGTCGACGAGCGGGGCACGGTCGACGGCGAGCCGCAGCGTCGCGTCCTCGGCCAGCTCGTAGGCGTCCGACCGGATCACCAGCAGGTCGTTCGTGGTCTTGACCGGCAGGAACCGCTCGCGCCCCACAGCGATCGCGGTCGCACCCTCGAACACCTCGATCGCGGCGCCCATGGCGGTCTCGATCTGGAACACCTCGGGCGAGCCCGGGTCCGTCGGGTCGACCGTCTTGACGTTCCGGATCAGCGGCAGGCCCAGCACCGGGCCGCGGGACTCCAGCGCCGCCGCGAGCTGCTCCAGGTCGAACCACAGGTTGTTCGTGTGGAAGTACGGGTGCCGGTGCTCGTCGGTGAAGTAGTCCATCTCGTCCGGCGGGGTCTGCGCGGTGTCCCGCAGGATCAGCCGGCCGTCGGACTTCCGGACCGCGAGGTGTCCGCCCTTGCGGTCCGCGGCGGTGCGGCGGCAGACCTCCGCGGCGTAGGGGGCCCCGGACGCGGCGAACCAGCCGGCGATGACGGGGTCGGGCGCAGCACCGAGGTTGTCGGAGTTCGACACGGACGCGTAGCGGAACCCGGCGTCGAGCAGCGCCCGCAGCACCCCGGACGCCAGCAGCGCGGTGTACAGGTCGCCGTGCCCGGGCGGGCACCACTCGAGGGTCGGGTCGGCCGGCCAGCGCACCGGCGTCAGGTCGTCCGTGCGGAGCTTCGGCTCCTGGTTCTGCAGGAAGTCGAGCGGGAGGCCGTCCACGGCGACGTCCTCGTGCCGAGCCAGTGCGGCGAGCGAGTCGTCCCGGGTGCGGAACGAGTTCATGAGCACGAGCGGCAGGCGGACGCCGTGCGCCGCCCGGGCTCGCCGCACCTGCTCGACGGTGAGGTCGAGGAACGACCTCCCGTCGCGCACGGGAAGCAGCGACTTCGCCCTGTCCATCCCCATCGAGGTGCCGAGGCCGCCGTTGAGCTTGATGACGGCGGTGCGGGCGAACGCCTCCCGCGCGGCCTCCGGGGCGACCGTGACGTCGGCGAGCGCCGGTGGGTCCAGCAGCGGCTCGATGGTGTCCTCGGGGATCAGCCCCGTGGCTCCCGCCTCGAGCTCGCGGTAGTAGTGGGTGAACACCTCGACGGCGGTGGGGTCGACGCCCGCCGCGGTCATCGTGTCCTGGGCCTGCCGGAGTCCGGAGTCGCTCATGGCCCGATCCTAGGAAGACCGGTGGCCGGGGCGCAGGGCGAGCGTTCCGGCCGGCGCGCCGTCCCGGGCCCACGACGACGTCACGGCGGGCGTGCTCGGCGTCCGCGTCCGCGACCCCGTGGCGGTGTGCGCGGGCGAGGACCAGCGGGTCCCGGAGCGCGAGCTGTCAGGGCAGGGCGGCGCGCACCGGCTCCAGCGCCCGGTCGAGCAGGTCCGGCAGCCGCGTGCGGTCGGCCCCTGCGTGCGCCCACGCCTCGACGGCCGCGGCGAGCGCACCCGCCCAGGCGGTGCCGGCCACGCGGGCGCGCAGCGGGTCGACCCCCCGCGCGACGGCGTACGCGGCGAGCGTCGCCCCGAGGTCGGCGGTGCGCCGGGCGGCGGCGAGCCGGAGGTCCTCGCCCAGACCCATGGCGTCGGCCTGCGTGAACGCGAGGGCCACGTGCTCCGCCGGCAGGTCCGCCGCGAGCTCGCGCAGGGCGGCCGCGAGCACGGCACCGGGGGCAGCGTCCGGGTCGGCGCCCGCCAGCCCCGCGCGCAGCCGTTCGGCCCGCTCGTCGAAGGCCGCCCACAGCAGGTCGGCCTTGCCCGGGAAGTAGTTGAAGAAGGTGCTGCGCGAGACGCCGGCGCGGCGGGTGATGTCGGCGACGGACGTGGCGGCGTACCCGCGCTCGAGGAACAGCTCCCCGGCTGCCTCCTCGAGCATGGCGCGCGACGCCGCCGGCGGCCGGCCGGAACGCCGCGGACCGGGGCCGGCGCCGCGGGCCGCGGGCGGGACCGGCGGCGGGCTTCCGGGGGGCGGGGACGGGGGCACGGCCGCCATCGTAGGACGAGCGTCACACCGGCAGCAGGGTGCCGTGCGCCCGCGACGACCTATTGTTGGACTCCGTTCAACAACCTGTCCGAGCGAAGGTGGACCCGTGCCCGACGCCGCTTCCCGACCCCGACGCCTGCGCCGCACCGCGCGCGCCGCCGCGCCCGCCGCGGTGCTCGCCCTCGTGCTGGCCGCCTGCTCCGGCGGCGACGGCGGCGCGCAGGACGACGCCACCCCGCGCACGGGTGGCACGCTCGTGTACGCGACGGGCGACGCCGAGCCGACCTGCCTCGACCCGCACGTCGGCGGCAACTACCCGCAGGCCCTGATCAGCACGCAGTACCTGGAGCCGCTCGTCGGGAGGGACGCGGACGGGACGATCCTGCCGTGGCTCGCCACGGAGTGGACGACCTCCGAGGACGGCCTGACCTGGGACTTCACCCTCGCGGACGACGTGACCTTCACCGACGGCACCCCGTTCGACGCCGCGGCGGTCAAGGCGAACATCGAGCACCTGCAGGACCCGGACACCGGGTCGTCCACCGGCTACCTCGCGGTGCAGAAGGTCGAGCAGGTCGAGGTCGTCGACGCCACGCACGCCCGGTTCCACCTGTCGGCCCCGGACTCCGCGCTGCTGGAGTCGCTCAGCCAGCAGTGGACCGCCATGCAGTCACCCGCCGGCATCGCCCGCGGGACGGACGCCAACTGCGCGGCCCCCGTCGGCACCGGCCCGTTCGTCGTGGAGTCCTGGACCCCGCAGCAGCAGGTCGAGCTCGTCCGCAACGAGGACTACGTGGCCCGTGACCCGCAGGCCGCCCACGAGGGCACCGCGTCCCTGGAGCGCATCGTCTGGCGGTTCATCCCCGACGCCGCGACCCGCTACGCGGCGCTGCGCTCCGGCGAGGTCCAGGTGATCGACAACCCGCAGCCCGACGCGATCGCGCAGGCGGACGCCGGCGGCGACATCACGCACCTCGACGCCCCGCGGCCCGGGTCGGTGAACCGCATCGAGCTGAACAGCGCCCAGCCGCCGTTCGACGACATCCGGGTGCGGGAGGCGTTCGTCCGGGCCGCCGACGTCGACCCCGGCATCGAGACCCTGTTCGCCGGCACCGCGACCCGCTCGTCCTCGCCGCTGTCGAGCGTGGAGCCGGTCGCGTACTCCGACCCGGACCTGTTCGGCACCGACACCGACCGCGCCGAGCAGCTGCTGGACGACGCGGGCTGGACGGAGCGGGATGCCGACGGGTACCGCACCCGGGACGGGGAGCGCCTGACCGTGCGGTTCCCGGTGAGCACCAACCAGTCGGTGGCCGCCGAGCAGTCGCTGTTCGAGCAGATCCAGGCCAACGCCAAGGCCGTCGGGTTCGACGTGGTGCTCACGCCGCTGGACCTGTCCGCCTGGTACGGCGCCCTGGGCGCCCACGAGTACGAGGCGGTCTCCGCGCCGTACACGAAGGTCGGGCCGGACGTGCTGCGGATCCTCTACCACTCCGACGGCACCGTCCCCGCGCCCAGCGGCTACTTCGCCAACCACGCGGGCGTCACCGACCCGGAGCTCGATGCGCTGCTCGACGAGGCGTCCGCGACGGCCGACGCGGACCAGCGCGCCGACCTGTACCGGCAGGCGCAGCAGCGCGTGCTCGAGGGGTACTACATCCTGCCGCTGTACGACCAGCAGAACCACTTCCTCACCCGCGGCGTCACGGGGGTGCGGACGCTCGACACCGTGGCGACGCCGACGTTCCTCGACGCGCGCCTGGCGTCCTGACGGCCGTGGCCCCGGGGCGGGCGGCGCGACCGTCGGTGCGGGCGCGGCGGGTGCTGCTCTGGCTGCTCCGCCGCGCCGGGTCCGTCGTGCTCGTCGCCTGGGTGGTGGCGACCGTGGTGTTCTTCGCCCTGCGCGCCGCCGGCGGCGACCCCACGGAGGCGATCCTCGGCGGACCCGGGTCGCAGGCCGGCCCCGACGCGGTCGCCGCCGCGCGCGCCCGGTACGGGCTCGACCAGCCGCTGCTCGTGCAGTACGCGGTGCAGGTGTGGCGGGTGCTGACCCTCGACCTGGGGGAGTCGTACGCCCGGACCGTGCCCGTCGCCGACCTGCTGGCGGAGCAGCTGCCCGGCACGCTGCTGCTCGCGGTCGCGTCGCTCGCGCTGGCGTGGGTGCTCGCGCTCGCGGTGGCGACGGCGGCCGCCCGGGCCTCCGGACCGGTCGGGCGGGCCTGCGCGGCGGCGCTGCGCGGCGCCGAGGTGGTCGCCGCCGTGCTCCCGCACTTCTGGCTCGGCGCGGTGCTCATCGTGGTGTTCTCCTCGACGCTCGGGTGGCTCCCGGCGACCAGCTCCGGCACCGACCCCGCCGGTCTCGTGCTGCCGACCGTGACGCTCGCCGTGCCGGTGGCCGGGTTCCTCGGGCAGGTCATGCGCGACTCGCTGGACGAGGCCGCCGCGGCGCCGTTCGCGACCTCGGCCCGCGCCCGCGGCGCCTCGCCCGGGCGGGTGCTGTGGCGCCACACGCTGCGCCACGGCGTGCTGCCCGCGGTCGCGCTGTCCGGCTGGGCGTTCGGGTCGCTGCTCAGCGGCGCGGTGGTGGTGGAGACGCTGTTCGGCCGGCCGGGGCTGGGGCGCCTGCTGCTCGACGCGACGATGCAGCGGGACGTGCCCGTGGTGGTCGGCGCGGTGGTCGTCGTGGCGGTCGCGTACGTGGCCGTCATGCTGCTGGTCGACGTCCTGGAGCGGCTGCTCGACCCGCGGCTGCGCCCGGCCGCGGAGGTCGCGGGGGCCCGGGCGCCCGCGACCTCCCGGGAGCCGGCGGTGCTCGGGTGACCGCCGCAGCCCCCGGACGTCCCCGCGCCGCGCGCCGGACCCGGGGTCCCGCCGTCCGCGGTGTGCGCGCGGTGGTGCGCACGCTCGGCGCCCCCGGAGTCCTCGCGGCGGCCGCCGTGCTGGTCATGGCGGTCGCGGTCGTCCGCCCGGGCCTGCTCGCCCCCGGCGACCCGACCGCCATCGACGCCCGCGCCGCGTTCACGCCCCCTGGCCCGGGGCACTGGCTCGGCACGGACGAGTCCGGGCGCGACGTCTGGACCCGCGTCGTGCACGGCGCCGGCGCCTCGCTCGGCATCGGCGCGGCGGCCACCGCCATCGGCGTGGGCGCCGGGCTCGTGCTCGGCTTCGCCGCCGGTCTGGGCCCGCGGTGGCTCGACGCCGCGATCGGCCGGGTGCTCGAGGTGCTGTTCGCGCTGCCGACGCTGGTGCTCGCGCTCCTGCTCGTCGCGGTGCTGGGCGCCGGCGTCGAGGCGTCGGTGCTCGCGGTCGGCGCCGCGACCGCCCCGGGGTACGCACGCATGCTCCGGGGCCGCGTGCGCGCCGTGACGGCGAGCGGCTACGTCGAGGCGGCCCGGCTCGAGGGGCACGGGCCGCTGCGGGTGCTGACGCGCCACGTGCTGCCCAACACGCTCTGGCCGCTGGTGTCGGTGGCCACGCTCGGGATCGGGCAGGCCGTGGTCTGGGTGTGCGCGCTGAGCTTCCTGGGTCTCGGCACGCTGCCGCCGTCGCCGGAGTGGGGGGCGATGCTCAACGCCGGGCGGGTCTACATCGGCACGGCGTGGTGGCTGACGGTGTTCCCGGGCCTCGCGATCACGGTGACGGCGGCGGCGCTGACGGCGCTGGGCCGGCGCCTCGGGACGGTGGGGGCGTGAGCGCGCCGGAGGTCCCGCGGGGCGCCGGCGCCGTGGTGCTCGACGTCGCCGGGCTGCGGGTCGGCTTCGGCGCGACCGACGTGCTGCACGGCGTCGACCTGCGGGTGGCGGCCGGCGAGTGCGTCGCCGTGGTCGGCGGCTCCGGCGCGGGCAAGTCCGTGCTGGCGCGCACCCTCGTCGGGCTGGCGGGGGAGGGCGGCCGGGCGCGCGTGCGGTCCGACCGCTTCGCGCTGCTCGGCCGGGAGGCCCCGGCGCCCGGGTCCCGTGCCTGGCGGGCCGTCCGGGGGCGGGACGTGGGCCTGGTGCTCCAGGACGCGCTGGGCTCGCTCGACCCTCTGCGGACGGTCGGGGCCGAGGTCGGGGAGGCGCTCGCGGTGCGCCGCCCCCGTCCACCGCGGGCGGAGCGGACCCGGCGCGTGCTGGCGGCGCTGGCGGAGGTCGGTCTGCCGCAGCCGGAGGTGCGTGTCCGGCAGCGCCCGCCGGAGCTCTCGGGCGGCATGCGGCAGCGCGCGCTGATCGCCTCCGCGCTGGTCGCCCGGCCGCCGCTGCTGGTCGCGGACGAGCCGACCACCGCCCTCGACGCGACGGTCGCGGCGCGGGTGCTCGCCCTGCTGGGGGAGCTGCGGGACCGCGGCACGGCGGTCGTCCTCGTGACGCACGACCTCGGGGCGGTCGCGCGGGTGGCCGACCGCGTCGTCGTGCTGCACGAGGGCCGCGTCGTCGAGTCCGGCCCCGTCGCGCGCGTGCTGGCGGAGCCGCGCGAGCCGTACACCCGGGAGCTGCTCGCCGCGGCGCGGCTGGGCGACGGACCGGGGTCGGTGCCGCCGCCCGGGCCGGTGCTGCTCCGCGGCCGGTCGCTGCGCCGGTCCTTCCCGCTGCCGGGCGGCGGGCGCCTGGATGCGGTGGCGGACGTCGACGTCGAGGTGCGGGCCGGGGAGGCCGTCGGGCTGGTGGGCGAGTCGGGCTCGGGCAAGACGACGCTCGCACGGCTGCTGCTCGCGGCCGACCGCCCCGACGGCGGGGAGGTGGTGCTCGACGGGCGGCCGTGGTCGGCGCTGCCCGAGCGGGAGCGCCGACCACGGCGCCCGGGCGTCCGGCTGGTCCCCCAGGACCCGCTGGGTGCGGTCGACCCGCGGCTCACGGTCCGGGCGGTGCTGCGGGACGCGCTCGCGACGGCCCCGGCCCCGCGCGACGACGACGACGCGGAGTGCGCGCGGCTGCTCGCCGCCGTGCGGCTGCCGGGGGACGTGCTCGACCGGCGGCCCCGCACGCTGTCGGGCGGGCAGCGGCAGCGGGTCGCGATCGCCCGGGCGCTGGCCTCGCGCCCGCGGGTGCTGCTGCTGGACGAGCCGGTCTCGGCGCTCGACGTCCAGGTCCAGGCGGCGGTCCTCGACCTGCTGGTGGATCTGCGGCGCGAGTCCGGCGTCGCGATGGTGCTGGTGTCGCACGACCTCGCGGTGGTGCGCCGGGTCTGCGACCGGGTGCTCGTGATGAGCGGGGGCCGGGTCGTGGAGGAGGGTGCCGTCGCCGACGTGTTCGACGCCCCGCGGCACCCGGTGACCCGCGACCTGCTGGCGGCCCGGGCGGTCTGACGCCGCCCGGGCCGGGTGCCGTCAGACCGTGACGACGATCTTGCCGCGGGTGTGCCCGGTCTCGAGCGCGCGGTACGCGTCGGCGGCGTGCTCCAGGTCGAACGTCTGCGAGATCTCGACCGTCACCACGCCGCGGGCCGCCAGGTCCGCGAGGTCGGCGAGGTCGGTCGTGTCCGGCCGCACCCACACGTACTGGCCGCCGAGCTCGTCGCGCGCCCGCGCGTCGGTGACGGACACGACCGTGCCGCCCGGGGCGAGCAGCTCCGGCGCCGTGTCGATGGCCGCGCCGCCCACGTAGTCGAGGACCACGTCGAAGCCCGCGGGAGCGAGCTCGAGGGCGGCGGCGACCAGGCCGTCGCCGTACGCGACCGGCTCGGCCCCGAGGCCGCGCAGGTAGTCGTGGTTGCCGGGCGAGGCGGTGCCGACCACGCGGGCGCCGGCGTGCACCGCGAGCTGCGTCGCGATCGACCCGACGCCACCGGCCGCGGCGTGCACCAGGACGGTCGATCCGGCCCCGAGCCCCGAGCGGCGCACCGTCTGCAGCGCGGTGAGGCCGGCCAGGGGCAGCGCCGCGGCCTGCTCGAACGAGAGCCCGGCCGGCTTCTTCGCCGCCGTGCGCACCGGGACGGAGACGTACTCGGCGAGCGTGCCGTCGGACACGACGTCCTTGCGCGCGTAGGCCAGCACCTCGTCGCCCGCGACCAGCTCCGGGGTGTCCAGCCCGGGCTTCACGACCACGCCCGCCACGTCCCACGCGGGGACGGCGGGCAGGTGCGTGTCGATCAGCCCCTGCAGGTACCCCTCGCGGATCTTGTAGTCGACGGGGTTCAGCCCCACGGCGACGACCTTGACCAGGACCGAGTCGGGGCCGACGTGCGGCTCCGGGCGGTCCACCACCCGCAGCACCTCGGCACCACCGAACGTCTCGTACGCGACAGCCTTCATACCCGGTGCGAACGACGGTCCGGCCGGGGGCATTCCATCCGCGGGGCCGTCATCGCGGCCGAGGTCAGGCCGGCCGGAGCCCCATCGGGACGATCGGGGTCTCGAACCACACCGTCTTGCCGGCGCCCGGGTGGAGGTCGATGCCCCACCTGCTCGCGAGCTGCGCGACGATCCGCATCCCGTTCCCTCCGGGGCGGTCGGCCCGCCGTGGGCGCACCAGCGGCAGCGTCGGGTCGGGGTCGGTCACCGCGACCCGGACGCAGCCGTCGCGGCACTCGGCGGTGACCGCGATCCGGCGGAGCGGGCGCGAGTGCACCACCGCGTTGGTGAGGATCTCGCTGGTGAGCAGCTCGACCGTGCGGGCGGCCTCCGGTGTCGCGTGGGCGAGGGCGGCCTCCCGGACCGCCCAGTGCCGACCGGTCGCGACGGAGCGGGGGGCGGGGTCCAGCAGCAGGCGGTGCGCGTCGGTCACCGTGCCCTCCTCCCGCTCCCGTGCCCCGTCCGCCCGGTCCTCCGGGCGTCGCGTGGGCTCCAGGGTGCGCCACGTCGCCCGGGCCCGCATCCGGGGTGCACGCGAGCCCGGGCGGGGGGGTCACCCGGCCGCGTCGCCTCGGGACGGCCGGTGGTCGGCGTCGTGGCCCTCGCCGCCGCCGGGCTCCTCGTCGGGGGCGCCCCCGACGGACGCCGCGGCTCCGGCCGCGGGCTCCTCCGGGGGAGGCACCACCCGGATCCGGGCGATGCGCCGGCCGTCGACCGCCGTGACCTCGAGGCGGTGGCCGTCCACCTCGACGGAGTCACCCACGGCGCCGAGCCGCCCGAGGCGCGCGACGACGAAGCCCGCGACCGTCTCGTACGGGCCGTCGGCCAGGACGACACCGGTCAGCTCGGTGAACTCCTCGATGGTGATGCCGGCGTCGTACGAGCCGGGGGACCCGCCCTCGCGGGCCTCGGGGCCGGAGGACCCGGGCATGTCGTACTCGTCGCGGATGTCCCCGACGAGCTCCTCGACGAGGTCCTCCAGCGTGACGATGCCGTCGGTCCCGCCGTACTCGTCGACGACCACGGCGATGTGCACGCCCTCACGCCGCATCCGGGACAGGGACGGCAGCAGCTTGTTGGTCCCCGGCAGCACGACGATCTCCCGCATCACGTCGCGCACCCGCACGTCCGGCCGCGCCGGGGTGTCGAGCAGCTCGCGGATGTGGAGGAACCCCAGGACGTCGTCGAAGTCCTCGCCCGTGACCGGGTAGCGGGACCACGGCTGGTCGCGGACGCGGTCGAGCGCCTCGGTCAGCAGCAGGTCGGCCTCGAGGAAGCGCACCTCGCCGCGGGGGCGCATCACCTCGGCGACGGACCGGTCGGTGGCCTCGAAGACGTCGCCGAGGATGCGCCGCTCGTCCTCCGGGAGCCCCTGGTGCGCGATGACCAGGTCCCGGAGCTCGGCCTCCGACATCTCCTCGCCGGCGGCGTGCGGGTCGCCGCCGAACAGCCGGACGAGCAGGTTCGTCGACGCCGACAGCAGCCAGATCGCCGGGCGCATGAGCGTGGCGAACCGGTCGAGCGGCGGGGCGACCAGCAGGGCGACCTTCGCCGAGCGCTGCAGGGCGATGCGCTTGGGCACCAGCTCGCCGAGCACCAGCGACAGGTACGCGATGACGAGCGTCAGCACGACGAGCGCGATCGAGCCCGCGAGGGCGTCGGAGAGCCCGAGCGCCTCGAGTGCCGGGGCGAAGGACGGGGCGATGGTCGACGCCCCGTACGCGGCCGAGAAGAACCCGGCGACGGTGACGCCGATCTGCACGGCGGCGAGGAACCGGTTCGGGTCGCGGGCCACGGACGCCACGCGCGCCCCGCGCGCGCTCTGGCGCTCGAGGCGGTTGATCTGGCTCTCGCGCAGGGAGACCAGTGCGATCTCCGTGCCGGCGAAGACGCCGCCGAGCAGGATGAAGAGCAGGACGAGGCCGATGCTGCCCCAGGTCGCGGAGTCCATCAGCGGCGAGCCCCCTCACCGGTCGTGCGCGGGCCGGTGGTGCGCGGGGTGCGGGCTCGCCGCACGGGACTGCAGGGCTGGTCGGGAGGTGACATGCACCCATTCCAGACAGCGCGGGTCCCGCCGTCAACCGGGGACGGCGCTGCGCGGCGTCGTGCACAGGATCGGCACAGCACCCCCGCGAACGCGGGTCCGGAACCGCCTGTCGGCGCTGGTCAGGCTGCCTAGGCTGGCGGTGCCCCACGGCGGGGCGGCGACGGAGGGACGAGCGTGGGACCGGTGCGGCGCAGGGGAGCGGTGGCAGGGGCGACGGGACGGGCGGACGTCCGGACGGGGCGCGGTGAGGTGCCGGGGCGCGGTGAGGTGCCGGGGCGGCGCACGTCCGGCGCGCGCCGCCGGTCGCGCACCGGCGCCGTCGTGGCCGTGGCGGGCCTGGTGGTGACGCTCGGGGCGTGCTCCGGCGGGTCGGACGACGGCCAGGACACCGCCGACGCCCTCGCCGCCGCGATCGCCTCCGGTGACTTCGCGGACGTGCCGCTGGACGGCGCGACCGCCGCGGAGGCCGGCGAGCAGCGCGCGACCGCGTACGAGGGGCTCGACCCGTGGGTGCCGGCCGTCACCGCGGGCGACGTCCGGCCGGCGGCCGACGACGAGGACGCGGCGACGGTCGAGCTCGCGTTCGCCTGGGACGTCGACAGCAGCGACGACGACTGGACGTACTCGACGCACGCGTCCCTGGTCCGCGTCGACGACGAGTGGCGCGCCCGGTGGAGCACGATGACGCTCGCGCCGGACCTCACCACGGCCGAGGTGCTGGCGGTGCACCGGGAGCAGGCGGAGCGGGCCGACGTGCTGGGTGTCGGCGACGCGGTGCTCGTGGAGGCCCGCCCGGTGTACCGGATCGGCATCGACAAGACGCGGGTGACCGCGCAGGAGGCCGACGGCGCGGCGCGCGGGCTGGCGGCGGCGCTGGGCATGGATGCGGAGGCGTACGCCGCGCAGGTGGCCGCCGCCGGGGAGAAGGCCTACGTCGAGGCCATCGTGGTCCGGGCGGACGACCCGGCGTACGACGTCGCGGCGCTCTCCGGGCTGCCCGGCGTCAACGCGATCAGCACGACCCTGCCGCTCGCCCCGACCCGCGCGTTCGCCCGGCCGGTGCTCGGCACCGTCGGCGACGCGACCGCCGAGGTCGTCGAGGAGTCCGACGGCGCGGTGCGGCCCGGCGACCTCGCCGGGCTCAGCGGGGTGCAGAAGCAGTTCGACGCGCAGCTGCGGGGCCTGCCCGGTCTCACGGTGGTCGCGACGTCGGGCGGCGCGCAGGAGCGGCAGCTGTTCCACGTGGAACCGCAGCCGGGGGAGCCCCTGCGCCTGACGCTGGACCCGGCCGTGCAGCAGGCGGCGGAGGACGTGGTCGCCCGCGTCACCGACAGCGCGTCCGCGGTGGTCGCGATCCGGCCCTCGACCGGCGAGCTGCTCGCGGCCGCGAGCGGGCCGGGCGGCGACGGGACCTCGACCGCGACGCTCGGCCTCTACGCGCCGGGGTCCACGTTCAAGGTGGTCAGCTCGCTGGCGCTGCTCCGGGCGGGGCTCACGCCCGACAGCACGGTGACGTGCCCGGCGACCGCGTCCGTGGGCGGCCGCGAGTTCCAGAACTACCCGGGCTACCCGGCGGACGCCCTCGGTGACATCCCGCTGCGCACCGCCGTCGCCGAGTCGTGCAACACGGCGTTCCTGACGGCCGCCGGCGCCGCCCCCCAGCAGGCGCTCGCGGACGCCGCGTCGACCCTGGGCCTGGTCGACGGGGCCGAGCTGGGCTTCGCGGCCGCGCTCGGCTCCGTCCCCGCGGACGACGCCGGCGTCACCGACCACGCCGCGTCGATGATCGGGCAGGCGCGGGTGCAGGCCACCCCGCTGGGGATGGCGACGGTCGCCGCGTCGGTGGTCGCGGGGCACCGGGTCACGCCGCGGCTGGTGCGGGAGGACGGCACGCCGGCGCCGGCCGCGGAGCCGGACCAGCCGCTGACGTCCGGCGAGGCGGACGCGCTGCGCGCCATGATGCGCGCGGTCGTCACGGAGGGCGGTGGGGACTTCCTGCAGGACGTGCCCGGGGCCGAGGTGATCGCGAAGTCGGGCACCGCGCAGTACGGCGCCGACGACGCGCTGCAGAACCACGCCTGGATGATCGCGGGCTACGGCGACCTCGCGGTGGCGGTGTTCGTGGAGACGGGGGACTACGGCTCCACCACCTCCGGTCCCCTGCTGGAGGACTTCCTCCGCGCCGTGCCGCAGAGCTGACGGCCCCGTCCTCCTGCCCGAGGGGGAATTGCCCGTTTTGACCCGAGTGGGTGAAATGTGGGACCTCACCCGGGAGTTCACCCGAGGGGCCTTCCCCCGTGCGGGCGGGCGTCCTACAGTCGACGACGTCAGCGACAAGGGCAAACCCTCCGCGAGGAGGGGACGCAAAGCCACGGGACCCCCGCAGGTCAGCCGGGCTGCCGAACGAAGGACTTCACCATGGACCAGCG
The DNA here is from genome assembly GCF_019797765.1 of Cellulomonas sp. C5510. Taxonomy (NCBI): domain Bacteria; kingdom Bacillati; phylum Actinomycetota; class Actinomycetes; order Micrococcales; family Cellulomonadaceae; genus Cellulomonas; species Cellulomonas sp. C5510. Next base: position 3,938,039 of record NZ_CP081862.1, on the reverse strand, counting down.
CGGCTTCTACGAGCCGGCCGAGCGCGACCGCAGCGGTGCCGACCTCCTCGCGGACGGGACGCGCACCGCGTCCCGCCTCTCCGCCTGGACCCGTCTCGCCGCGACGCTCGCCGCCGCCGGGGACCGGGTCCCCGCCCAGCGGGAGTGCACCTCCGCCTCCTGAGCGGGACTACAGCTCGCCGACCCGCTGCAGGTAGCGCATCGACGCCCAGCCGACGGGGATGCGCAGCCAGTACGTCAGCACCCGGAACAGCACGGCCACGGACGTCGCCACACCCGGGTTGACCCCGACGACCGTCAGCGAGGCGGCGAGCGCGATCTCGGTCGTGCCGATGCCCCCCGGCGTGGGGGCGACCGACCCGGCGGTGTTGCCGGCGAGGAACACGATGGCGGCCTGGACCAGCGAGAGCTCCTGGCCGAACGCGCGCAGGCAGACCTCGAACGCCAGGACGTAGCCGAACGTCGTCAGGACGTTGCCGGCCAGCCCGAGGGCGAGGCGGGACGGCTGCCCGAGCACCTCGATCAGCCGCGGCCACGTCTGCCGGAGCGTCGGCAGCGTCTTGGCCGCGACCCACTGGCGGACCCTCGGCACGAGCAGGGTGCTGGCCACCAGGGCTGCCAGCACGCCGATCGCGATGATGACGGTCGGCGACACGGTGAACCGCTCGAGCTGGTTGGTGCCCGACGCGACCGACAGGCCGAGCAGCAGCAGCATCGTCACGAGGAACTGCGCGACCTGCACCAGCGCGACCGTCGCGGTCGCGAGCGACGCCGACGTCCCCCGCCGGGTCAGCAGCCGCAGGTTCAGCGCCGCCGGCCCGATGCCCGCGGGCGCCGCCAGCGCGACGAACGTCGCCGCCGACTGCGCGACGGACGCGCGCCAGAGCGACAGCTTGACGGGGGAGAACGCCACGAGGCTCAGCGCGGCCCCGAACAGCGTCGTCATGCCGAGCGCGAACGCCAGCACGCTGAGCCGCCAGTCGGTCGTCCGCAGCGCGTCGAGGATCGTCTGCAGGTTGATCGACGTCAGGACGATGATGACCGCGGCGGTGGTCAGCAGGATCGTGAGGACGGTGCGCGCGCCGAACCGGATGAGCTGCACGGGCTCGACGTCGGCCTCGGGGAGCCACGCGACCAGTGCCGACCGCAGCTCGGCCAGCACCTCCTTGTGGGCGCGCAGCTCCTCACGGGTCCGGCGCGGAAGGGCGACGGTCTGCAGCAGCGGACCGATCGCGGCGATGTCGGCCTCGGGCAGCACCGCCACCGCCGACCCCAGCGCACGCGCCGGACCGACCCGCAGCGCCAGGAGGGCGACCATCTGCGTGCGGTCCATGCGCTGCGCGAGCTCGGACGACGCGACGTCGCCCAGCTCCCAGCCGACCAGCCACACGCGGGGCCCGTCACCGCGGTCGTCGACGAGCACCACGTCGCTCGTCAGGGCGCGGTGCGCGAGACCCGCCTCGTGGGCGGTGCCGAGCTGCGCCCAGATCTCCTCCAGGACCTCGTCCGTGATGCGCTCGGGGTCGAGGTCCGCGAGCGGCGTCGCCTCGGACACGCGGTCCTGCACCAGGATCATCGACGACTCGGCCTCGGCGACCCCCCGGAGCTGCGGTGCCCGCACCCCGGCGGCCGTCGCGCTGTAGGACAGCAGCGCCGCGCGCTCCGCGGCCTGCCGCAGCGAGACCACGGAACGCCCGTCGATGCCGCGCAGCCGCAGCGAGCGCCACAGCCGGCTGAGGAAGCCCACGACCTGCCGGTCGCCGTCGAGCACCACGACGTCGAGCAGCCGTCCGTCGGTGGTCGTCATCTCGTACACGCGGTGGTCGGCGGACCGGACGAGCGCGCGCGCCGCCGGGGTCCCGGGCCGGAGCCCGTCGCCTGCGGTCGCGTCGTCCTCGGCGGTCACCCGGACGAGCTGCCGCGGCTGCCAGCCCGCCCGCCGGACGCCCGCGACCAGGCTCGCGCCGTACGCGCGCTCGGACCGGGCGCCGGACACGTACCGCACCGCGAGCCCGCTGGCCCGGCCGATGAGCAGGGCGACCGCGACGCCCGGCAGCGACACCCCCGCCGTGACGACCATGATCCCGACGGCGACCCACACGAGGTTCCACGACCACGCGACCGTGCGGCGCCGGGTGCGGGGGCCCGTGGCCGTCAGCAGGCCCGCGATCAGCGCGATGTAGCCCGGGACGGTCAGGGTCAGCTCGCCCCGCAGCCGCACCGACAGCCCGTTCACGAGCTGGTCCGAGCCGAGGTTCTCGATCAGCCACGCGCTCGCGGACGTCACCAGCACCGCGAGGATCGCCGCGACGGACGCCTCGATCATCTGCCGGCCGAGCCGGCGCGCCGCGAGCTCGGCGAGCACCGCGACCGGGACGACGAACGTCACCACGGTCTCCAGCAGCGCGACCGGCACGATGAGGATCTGCCGCAGCAGCGCGGAGAAGCCCTGCACGTCCTCGGCGACGCCGGACGTGGTGTTGTGGGCGTAGGTCGCGAGCACCATGACAGCGACCGCGCCCAGCACGCTGGCCACGACGCCGAGCAGGTCGCCCGGGTGGTGGACGCGCACCTCGGGGCTGTCGACCACGAGGGGTCGCTCGAGCCCGCGGCCCGGCGTGGCTGCGGGCGCAGGCCCGGCGGCGGGTCCGTCGGGCCGACCGGGCGCCGCCGGCGCGCTGGTCGAGGCGTCGGACATGCTCTGGAGTGTAGGCAGCGGCCACCCGCCGCACCGGGCACTCCGGGGGCTCGCGGTGCGATTCCGTCCTCGAGGATGAGTGCCGCGGGACCGCGTCTCCGTCGCGGGGATGACTCCCGGGGTCTAGCGTGACCGGCAGGCGCCTGGCGACCGCCGGCGCGCCGGGGACCCGAGCTCGGGAGGCGCACGTGGCGGACGACCTGGAGGGCAGGCTCGCGGCGGTGCTGCGGTCCGTGTGGTGGTTGCCCGTGCTGCGCGGTGTGCTGCTCGTGGTGCTCGGGCTGCTGCTGCTCGTCGAACCGCTGGGCACGCTGGTCGCGCTGATCTGGGTCTTCGGCGTGTTCGCGGTCGTGGACGGGGCCGTGGTGCTGCTCCAGGCGCTGCTCGCGCGGGGCCGGCCCGGGTTCGGCTGGCTCGTCGCCGAAGGGGTCGTCGGGATCGGCTTCGGCGCGCTCATCATGCTGTGGCCCGGTGCGACCGCCCTCGTGCTGTTCTACCTGCTCGCGCTCTGGCTGCTCGTGCTGGGCGTGACCGCGGTGGTCGTGGCCGTCTCCCAGTTCCGGGCGCGCGACCTGGCGTGGGCCGGGACGCTCGTGTTCGGTCTGATCGCGTTCCTGTTCGGCCTGCTGCTGGCGATCCGCCCGCAGGGGACCGCCGACGTGATCGTCACCGTCTACGGGCTGTTCGCGTTCGTCGCCGGCGTCGTCATGGTGGTCGCGGGACTGGCGACGCGGTCGTTCGGGCGGCAGCTCGCCGCCGCGGGCCGGGGCGGGTCCGCCGCGTCCGGGCCGTCGACGCCGGCCTGAGCGCGCCGGGCCAGCCCGGTCAGCGGATCCCGAGCGCCTCGCGCCACTCCGCGGGGATCAGGGCGTACCCGACGAACGCCACCACGTCGAGCACCGTGTGCGCCACGACGAGCGGGAACGTCCGTTGTCGCCGCCGGTAGTACTCCGCGAACACCAGGCCCATGACGACGTTGCCGACGAACGGCCCGATGCCCTGGTACAGGTGGTACGAGCCGCGCAGCAGGGCGCTCGCCACCAGGATCGCCGGCGTGCGCCAGCGCAGCTCGCGCAGGCGCTCCATGAGGTAGCCGACCACGACGACCTCCTCCAGCAGCGCGTTCTGCAGGGCCGCCAGGATCAGCACCGGGACCGTCCACCAGGCGGCGTTCAGGGCCGCCGCCTGCACCTCGACCGTGATCCCGATCGCCCGCCCCGCCACGTACAGCCCCAGGCCGGGCAGCCCGATCAGCGCCGCGAGGCCCACGCCGACCGCGACGTCCCGGCCGGGCCGCGCGCGGTCCAGGCCGATCCGCCGCACCGCGCTGCGGCCGTTCGCCGACAGCAGGTACAGCGCGAGCGCGACGGGGACCAGGGCGAACCCGATGGACAGCAGCTGGTAGACGAGGTCGAGGTACGGCCGCTCCGACCGGCTCGCGTTCAGCGTCGCCTGCTGCTGCGCCAGCGGCGTGTCGGCCGTGAGCCGCGCCACGATGTTCACCAGGGCGTACACCCCGGACTTGCCGAGCGACAGGCCCAGGACGATCCAGACCTCGGCCGTGAGGCGGCGGCGCCACGCGCGGTCGGACACCGGGGGCGTGCCGGGCACGGCCGGTGCGGGCAGCCGGGGCGACTGGTCGGAGGTCACCCGGGCAGGGTAGGGGGCGCGGCTGGACGTCCGCCGGGGGGACGCTGGGCGAGGTCGGTCCGGTTCCGGTCCGGGCCTCGCGGAGTGGCGGGCCAGCCCGGGCCGAGCGGGTTGTGCCGCCGCCGTCGAGGTCCGTAGGTTCGCGGTCGTGACAGCCGTGATCGAGGTCGACCACGTCACCCGCCGCTACGGCACGGTGACCGCGCTGGACGACGTGTCCCTGACCGTCGGCGAGGGGGAGCTCGTCGGGCTGCTCGGCCCGAACGGTGCCGGCAAGTCGACTCTCCTGTCGCTGCTGGGCGGGCTGCGCCGACCGGACTCCGGCACGGTGCGGCTGTTCGGCGGCGACCCGCGGGACCCCGCGTCGCGCACCGGCCTCGGGACCACGCCGCAGGAGACGGGCCTGCCGTCGACGCTGCGCGTGGGTGAGGTCGTGGACCTGGTGGCCGGGCACTACCCGGACCCGATGCCGCGGGACGAGGTGCTGGAGAGGTTCGACCTGACGGGCCTCGCGCGCCGGCAGACCGGTGGCCTGTCGGGCGGGCAGCGGCGGAGGCTCGCGGTCGCGCTCTCCCTCGTGGGGCGCCCGCGGGTGGTGCTGCTGGACGAGCCGACGACCGGCCTGGACGTCGAGGCGCGGCACGTGCTGTGGCAGGCGCTGCGCGACTACCAGGCGGGCGGCGCCACGGTGGTCGTGACCAGCCACTACCTGGAGGAGATCGAGGCGCTCGCGCGGCGGGTGGTCGTCATCGGGTCCGGGCGGGTGCTGGTGGACGACACGCTGCCGGCGGTGCTGGCGATGGCGGCGGCGCGCCGGGTGCTCATCGAGCTGCCGCCCGCCGACGAGGCGCGGGTCGCCGCGCTGCCGGGCGTGCTGGACGTCCGTCACGAGGGCCGGCGGACCGTGCTGCTCGCGTCCGACGCGGACGCCGTCGTGCGAGACCTCGTGCGCGCCGACGTGCCGTTCCGCGACCTGGAGGTGCGCGGTGCGTCCCTCGAGGAGGCGTTCCTCGCGCTCACCGCCGACGGGCCGGACCGCCCACGGACGACCCCGGAGGAGGCGCGATGACCCCGCCCGCCGCCACGACCCGCCCGTGGCTCCGGCTCGCCTGGCTGCACACCCGGTTCCAGGTGCTGGAGACAGTGCGCGTCCCGATCGCCCTGATCGGCAACCTGCTGTTCCCGGGGCTGGCTCTGCTGTTCTTCGTGGTGCCGCAGCGGGCTGTCGCGGACGACCCGCTCGCGTCGGTCGGCGCGGTGGCCCAGCTCGGGACGTTCGCGGTGATGTCCGCGTGCCTGTTCACGCTCGGCGCCGGCGTGGCCGAGGACCGGCAGCTCGCGTTCGACCCGTACGTGCGGACGCTGCCGGCCGGTGCCGGGCCGCGGCTCGCGGGCCGGATCGCGAACGCCGTCCTGTTCTGCCTGCTGGCGCAGGTGCCGGTGGTGCTCATCGCGGTGCTGCTGACGTCGGCGTCGACCTCGCCCGGGCGCGCGCTCGGCGGGCTCGCCATGGTGCCCGTCGTCGCGGTGCCGTTCACGCTGCTCGGGCTGGCGATCGGGTACGCGCTGTCGTCGAAGGCGGCGATCGCCGTCGTGCAGGCGGTGCTGTTCCCGCTCGCGTTCGCCGGCGGCCTCTTCATGCCGCCGGAGATCTTCCCGCGGTGGCTCGACCTGATCTCGCAGGGCCTGCCCTCGAGGGCCGCGCGCGACCTGGTGGTGCAGGTGACCACCGGCGCGGAGGGCTCGCCCGCGGCGCTGCCGGTGCTCCTGGCGTGGACCGCGGTGTTCGGGGTGCTCGCGGTGGGCGCCTACCGCCGCGACGAGGGCCGCCGGTTCCGCTGACCGACGCCGCGACCCCGCGCGAGGGTCCTGTCTGCACGTCCCGCGTGGACTGCGATCGGTTCGCGTTCCCGGGGGGTCAGAACGAGGTGCGCCCTCAGGCGCGGGCGAGCGCCGCGACGGCCTCCGCGACCACGTCCGGGTCCGTGACCGTGTGGCCCGCCGCGCCGCCGCCGCCCGGCCCGCCGTCCCCCGCGACGGGGCGGCTCGCGGACAGGTGCACGGCGTCGACCCCGGCGGCGACGAGCGCCCCGATGTCGGCCGGCCGCACCCCGCCGCCGGCCATGACCTGCACGGCGCCCCGGGCGTGGTCGACCATCGCGGCGAGCCGCCGGACGCCGTCGATGCTGCGGGCCGCGCCGCCGGACGTCAGCACGCGCGTCACGCCGGCCGCCGCGAGCGCGTCGAGCACCGGCACCGGGTCCGCGACGGCGTCGACCGCCCGGTGGAACGTCACCTCGCGGCCGGCGGCCGCCTCCACGAGCGCGGCCAGCGCCCCGGCGTCCACCCGGTCGTCGTGCGTGAGGACGCCGACGACGACGCCGTCCGCCCCCGCGGCCACCGCGGCCCGGACGTCCCGCACCTGCACGTCGACCTCGGCCGCGTCGTAGACGAAGGACCCGGGCCGGGGCCGGACCAGCACGTGGACGCCGGTCGCGTGCGCGCCCCGGGCGGCGCGGGCGTCCCGCTCGGCGACGACCGCGGCGAGCAGGCCCGCGCTGGGCGTCAGCCCGCCGGTCGCGGCGAGCGCGACGCAGAGCTCGGCGCGCGCGGCACCCGCCCCGGCGGCGACGCGGTAGCCGGCGAGGTCCTGCACGGCGATCTCGAGCGCGGTGCGGCGGGCGGTGGGCGCGGGGTCCGGGGCCATGCCGCGAACGGTAGCGGCCCCACGCCCCGGTCCGGGCCCGACCGGACCCGGACCGGGGCGGCGTGTCAGGCGAAGCGGCGCAGGCGGAGCGAGTTGCCCACGACCAGCACCGAGGAGAACGCCATCGCGGCGCCCGCGATCATCGGGTTCAGGAGACCGAGCGCCGCGAGCGGGATGGCCGCGACGTTGTAGGCGAACGCCCAGAACAGGTTCTGCTTGATGATGCGCAGCGTGCTCCGCGACAGCCGGACGGCCTGCGGGGCGGACCGCAGGTCACCGCGGACGAGCGTCACGTCGGCGGCCTCGATGGCCACGTCCGTGCCGGTGCCCATCGCGAGCCCGAGGTCGGCGGTGGCGAGGGCGGCCGCGTCGTTGACGCCGTCGCCGACCATCGCGACCCGGCGCCCCTCGGACTGGAGCCGCGCGACGACGTCGACCTTGTCGGCCGGCAGCACCTCGGCGACCACGTCGGTCTCCGCGATGCCGACCTCCCGGGCGACCGCCCGGGCCGCGCCCGCGTTGTCGCCGGTCAGCAGGACGGGCCGCAGGCCGAGGTCCCGCAGCTCGGCGACGGCCTGCCGCGAGGTGGCCTTGACCGGGTCCCGCAGCACCAGCACGCCGCGCGCGGCACCGTCCCAGGCGGCGACCACGGCGGTCGCGCCGTCGGCCTCCGCGGCGTCGAACCGGGACGCGAGGTCCTGGTCCAGGGTGACGCCCTGCGCGGCGAGCCAGCGCGGCCGCCCGACGAGCACCCGGCGGGACAGGCCCACGCCGGCGTGCGCCGCACGGACGACGCCGCTGACGCCGTGGCCGGCCTCGGCCCGGAACTCGTGCACCTGGTCCGACCCGATGCCGACGCCGTCGGCGCCCACGGCAGCCGGCGCGGCGCCGGTGTCGTCGTCCGTCCCGTCGGCGGTCCGCGTCGCGGCGGTCCCCGTGGCGGCGGCCTCCGCCACGGCCCGGGCGATCGGGTGCTCGGCGAGCGCCTCGACCGCGCCGGCGAGCCGGAGCACCTCCGCGCGGTCCTCGCCCGCGGCCGGGAGCACGTCGACCAGCGCCATGCGCCCCTCGGTCACGGTGCCGGTCTTGTCGAGCACCACCGTGTCGACCGTGCGGGTCTGCTCGAGCGTCTCGGGGCCCTTGATGAGGACGCCGAGCTGCGCGCCGCGACCGGTGCCGACCAGCAGGGCGGTCGGCGTCGCGAGGCCCAGGGCGCAGGGGCAGGCGATGATCAGCACGGCCACGGCCGCGGTGAAGGCGGCCTGCGCGGACGCCCCCGTCGCCAGCCACACGCCGAGCGTCACGACGGCGAGCACCAGCACGACCGGCACGAACACCGCCGAGATCCGGTCCGCCAGCCGCTGCACCGGTGCCTTGCCCGTCTGGGCGGCCGCGACCAGGCGGCCGATCTGCGCCAGGCGGGTCTCGTCCCCGACGCGCGTCGCGCGGACCACGAGGTGGCCGCCCGTGTTGATGGTCGCGCCGACCACCTCGTCGCCCGGGCCGACGTCGACGGGCACGGGCTCGCCGGTCAGCAGGCTGGTGTCGACGGCGCTGGTGCCGGAGACGACGACGCCGTCCGTGGCGAGCTTCTCCCCGGGGCGGACGGCGAACTCGTCGCCGGCCCGCAGCCGGTCGACGGGCACGCGCTGCTCCGTGCGCCGGCCGTCGGGGCCGGTGACCAGCAGTGCGACGTCCTTCGCGCCGAGGTCGAGCAGGGCCCGCAGGGCGTCGCCCGCGCGGCGGCGGGAGCGGTGCTCGGCGTACCGGCCGGCCAGCAGGAACGTGGTGACGACGGCCGCGACCTCGAAGTACAGCTCGGGCATGTGCGCGCCCGTGCCGTCGTCGGCGGCCGGCCAGAGGGTCGGCGTCATGGTCATGCCGAGCGTCCCGGCCCCGCCGAGCAGCAGCGCCCACAGCGACCACCCGGTCGCCGCGACGATGCCGATCGACACCAGCGTGTCCATCGTGGACGCGCCGTGGCGGGCCGCGCGCACGGCGGCGCGGTGGAACGGCCAGGCCGCCCAGGTCGCGACGGGCAGGGCGAGCGCCGCGACGAGCCACTGCCAGCCGCGGAACTGCCAGGCGGGGACCATCGAGAGCAGCAGCACGGGCACCGTCAGGACGGTCGCGACCCGCAGCCGGCGGCGCAGGTCCGTGCCGCGGGCGTCGGTCGGGGCGGAGGTGTCCTCGTCCGGGTCCATGTCGTGCCCCGGCGCCATGGTGTGCCCGGAGAGGGCGTGCTCGCGCGGGTCCATGCCGGCGTGGTCGGCCGGCGCAGCGTGGGCGTGCGCGGCGTCGTGCCCGGCGCTGTGCCCGGCGTCGTGCGAGGTGTCGTGCGCGGGGCGGTGCGACGTCACGCGCGCGTCGTACCCCGCGGCGCGGACCGCCGCGACGAGCGCGTCGGTGTCCGGCACCGTGCCGTCCTCGGCGGGCGCGAGCTCCACGTGCGCGGACTCGAGCGCGAGGTTGACGGTGGCGCGGGCGCCCGGGACGCGGTTGAGCCGCTTCTCGACGCGGGCGACGCAGGACGCGCAGGTCATGCCCTCGACCGCGAGGTCGACGGTGCCGGCGGGCGCGACGGGCAGGCCGGCGCTGACGCCGGCGGTGGGGCGGGTGCCGTCGGCTGTCACAGCAGCGACCCCCGCGGGGTGACGGCGTAGCCGGCCTCGTCGACGGCGGCGGCGACCGCGGCGTCGGACAGCGGGGCGTCGGAGGTCACGGTCACGGGCGACGAGCCGCCGGCGACGAGCTGCACCTGCACGTCCGTGACGCCCGGGATCGCGGTGAGCTCCTCGGTGACGTGCCGCACGCAGTTGCCGCAGGTCATGCCGTCGACGGAGAACGTGGTGGTCTGGCTCATGGGGGTGTTCCTCTCGGTGTGCGGGTGTCAGGACCGGACGAGCCGGGCGATCGCCTCGGAGGCCTCGCGGACCTTCTCGGCCCCGGCCTCGGGCGACTGGCGGGCGGCGTCCACGACGCAGTGGCCCAGGTGGTCCTCGACCAACCCGATGCTCACCGCCTGGAGCGCCTTGGTGACGGCGGCGACCTGGGTGAGGACGTCGATGCAGTACACGTCCTCGTCGACCATGCGGGCGATGCCGCGCACCTGGCCCTCGATGCGCTTGAGGCGCTTGAGGTAGTCGTCCTTGTCGCTGGTGTAGCCGTGCATCGCGCTGCTCCCTGTCGTCGCGGGGGGTCGCGTGCGGGCCCCTCCGTCAGCACCCAACCGTATACCCCCCTGGGGTATTCCCGCACCGCCCGGCGCGGGTCCCCCGGACGCAGCGAGCGCGCCCTCCCGGCGGGGGAGGACGCGCTCGCTCGGCGGTCGGCCGCTGCGGGTCAGGCCAGGGCGCGCCAGGCCTCGCGCCGTGCGGCCTGCTCGTCCGGGTCCGGCACCGGCAGGGACGCCAGCAGCCGCCGGGTGTACTCCTCGCGCGGGCTGCCCAGCACCTGCTCGCCGGTGCCCTCCTCGACCAGCCGGCCGCGGTGCAGCACCGCGATCCGGTCGGCGAGCAGGTCGACCACGGCGAGGTCGTGGCTGATGAACAGGCAGGCGAACCCGAGGCTCTCCTGCAGCTCCGCGAACAGCTCCAGCACCCGCGCCTGCACCGACACGTCCAGGGCGGACGTCGGCTCGTCGGCGATGAGCAGCTCCGGGTCCAGCGCGAGCGCCCGGGCGAGCGACGCGCGCTGCCGCTGCCCGCCGGACAGCTCGTGCGGGAACCGGTCGCCGTACGCGCGGGGCAGCTGCACGGACTCCAGCAGCTCGTCCACGCGCGGGCGCGCCGCGCGGGCGTCGTCCGCCCGGCCGTGCACCACCAGCGGCTCGGCCACGCACTCCGCGATGGTGAGCAGCGGGTTGAACGACGTCGCCGGGTCCTGGAACACGAACCCGATGCGCGGCCGGATCGGGCGCAGCGCGCGCTCCTTGACGCCGTTCATCTCGACGCCCAGCACCTGCAGCGACCCGCCGGTGACCCGCGTCAGCCCGGCGATGGCCCGGCCGATCGTGGTCTTGCCGGAGCCCGACTCGCCGACCAGGCCGACCACCTCGCCCGGGCGGATCGCCAGCGAGACGCCGTCGACGGCCCGGAACCCGGGCTGCCGGAGCCGGCCCGGGTAGGTGATCTCCAGGTCGCGCGCCTCGACCACCGGCGTCGCCGAGGCCCAGCCCTCGGGGCGCGCCTCGGCGCGGGCCCGGGCGTGCGCGCCGCCCTGCCCGATCCGCGGCACCGCGTCCAGCAGCGCCCGCGTGTACGGGTGCGCCGGTGCGGAGAAGAGCTGCCGCACGGGCGCCTGCTCGACGATCTCGCCCTGGTACATCACGGCGACCGTGTCGGCGAGGTCGGCGACGACACCCATGTTGTGCGTGATGAGCACGACGGCGGCGCCGAACTCGTCCCGGCAGCGCCGGATGAGGTCGAGGATCTCGGCCTGCACCGTCACGTCGAGGGCCGTGGTCGGCTCGTCGGCGATGATCACGCCGGGGTCGAGCACGAGCGCCTGCGCGATGACGATGCGCTGCTTCTGCCCGCCGGAGAACTGGTGCGGGTAGTGGTCGACCCGGTGCTCCGGGTCGGGGATGCCGACCTTGCGCAGGATCTCGACGGCCTTCGCCCGGGCGTCGGCCCGGCTGATCCGCCCGTGGGCGCGCAGACCCTCGATGATCTGCCAGCCCACCGGGTACACCGGGTTCAGGGCGGTCGACGGCTCCTGGAACACCATGGCGGCGTCCCGGCCGCGGACCTGCCGCAGCGCCGCGCCGCCCAGCGAGGTGACGTCCGAGCGGGTCGTGCCGTCCCGGGACGACAGGACGACGGCACCGCGGGCGGTGGCGGTCGACGGCAGCAGGCCCAGGATCGTCTTCGCGGTGACCGACTTGCCGCTGCCGGACTCGCCGACCACGGCCAGCACCTCGCCGGCGTGGACGGTCAGCGACACCCCGTCGACCGCGCGGACGTCGCCCGCGTCGGTCGCGAAGGACACGGACAGGTCGGTGATCTCGACGACCGGCGCGGCGTCGCCGCGGGGTGCGCCGGTCTGCGGTTCCGCGGTCATCGGGCGTCCTCCGTCCCGGGCTCGAGGCCCGTCACCCCGCCCGGTGCGGTCAGCGCGCCGCCGGGGACGACCGAGGTCGCCGCCACGTCGCCGCCGACGTCGGCCGCGGCGCGGCGGGTGCGCAGCCGCGGGTCGGCCAGGTCGTTGAGGGACTCGCCGACCAGGGTGATGCCCAGCACGGACAGCACGATCGCGACGCCCGGGAACACGGAGGTCCACCAGATGCCGGACGTGACGTCCGCGATCGCGCGGTTCAGGTCGTAGCCCCACTCCGCGGCCTGCGTCGGCTCGATGCCGAAGCCCAGGAACCCGAGCCCGGCGAGCGTGAGGATGGCCTCCGACGCGTTCAGCGTGATGATGAGCGGCAGCGTGCGGGTCGCGTTGCGCAGCACGTGCACGAACATGATCCGGCCGTTGCCCGCCCCGATGACGCGCGCGGACTCGACGAACGCCTCGGACTTGATGCGGATCGTCTCGGCGCGCACCACCCGCAGGTACTGGGGCGTGAAGACCACCATGATCGACAACGCCGCCGCCAGCACGCCGCCGATCATGTCGGCCTGGCCGCCGCTGATGACGATGGCCAGCACGATCGCGAGCAGCAGGGACGGGAACGCGTAGATCGCGTCCGCGACCACGACGAGCACCCGGTCGAGCCAGCCGCCGAAGTAGCCGGACACCAGGCCGAGCAGCACGCCGAGGAACAGCGAGGCCGCGATGGCGATGACGATGACGAGCACCGCGGTGCGCGAGCCCCAGATGACGCGGGAGAGCACGTCGTAGCCGCCGACGGTGGTGCCGAGCAGGTGCTCGGCGGACGGCGGCTGCTGCGCGCCGAACGGCCCGTCGGCGCCGCGGAGCTGCGCGAAGCCGTAGGGCGCCAGGAGCGGCGCGAGGAGAGCGGTGAGCAGCAGCAGCCCGGTCAGCACGAGGCCCGTGACGAGCATCCCGCGCTGCAGTCCGACGCTCTGGCGCAGCTGGTGGACGACGGGCAGCGAGCGCCAGGTGCGCCGGGCCCGCCCGCCCTCGGTGGTGGCGGTCGCCATGTCAGTACCTCACCCTCGGGTCGATCAGCGCGGCGATCACGTCGACCAGGAAGTTCGTCACGGCGACGATCACGGCGAGCATGACGACGATGCCCTGCACGGCCACGAAGTCGCGGGCCTGGAGGTACTCCGAGATCTGGAAGCCGAGGCCGCGCCACTCGAACGTCGTCTCCGTGAGCACCGCGCCCACCAGCAGCATCGCGATCTGCATGCCGATGACGGTGACGATCGGGATCAGCGCGGGGCGGTAGGCGTGCTTGCGCAGCAGCCGCGACTCCCGCACGCCGCGCGACCGCGCGGCGTCCACGTAGCCCGAGCCGAGCGTGCCGATGACGTTGGTGCGCACCAGGCGCAGGAACACCCCGGCGGTCAGCAGGCCGAGCGTGACCGCCGGCAGGATCGCGTGCTGCAGGACGTCGACGACGACGTCCGGGTTGCCGGTGCGGATCGCGTCGATCAGGTAGATGCCCGTCGGGTCGTCGAGGCGCCGCATCGCGATCTCCGAGCGGGTCGAGGCCCGCCCCGCGACGGGCAGCCAGTCGAGCTGCACGGAGAAGATCAGCTTGAGCAGCAGGCCGGCGAAGAACACCGGCGTGGCGTAGCAGGCGATCGCGAACACCCGCAGCAGCGCGTCCGGCACCCGGTCGCGGAAGTACGCGGCGGCCAGGCCCAGCGGGATGCCGACGACGAACGCGACGATCAGGGCGTAGAACGCGAGCTCGAGGGTCGCGGTGCCGAACGTCGTCAGCACCTCGGTGACCGGGCGCGTGTCGCTCAGCGTGGTGCCGAAGTCGCCGCGCAGCAGGTCGCCGAGGTACTCGACGTACTGCACGAGCACGGGCCGGTCGTAGCCGGCCTGGTGGATCCGCTCGGCGAGCTGGGCCGCCGGCAGCCGGCCGCCCTGCGCCGCGGTGATCGGGTCGCCGGTGGCCCGCATCAGCAGGAAGACGACGGTCACGAGGATGAAGACCGTCGGGATGATGAGCAGGAAGCGGACCAGGAGGTAGCGGCCGAGGCCGCCCCCGCCCGAGCGCCGCCGCGCCCGCTGGGTGGACGGCGTGTCGCCGTCGGCGGACGGCAGGCCGGTGGGCTGCTGCGGTCCGGTCACGGAGGTGGAGGTCATGTCTCTCGCTCTGATCGCCCGTGACGCCCGGCGCGGGCCGCTCGCGTGGAGCGACCCGCGCCGGGGGCCGGGTGGGGGCGGTGCGTCAGCCGATGGCCAGCGCGCCGTAGCGGAACTTGAAGGACGCGTCGAGGGTGTCCTCGGCGCCGGTCACGTCGGTGCCGACCACGGCCACCTGCGCGCCCTGGAGGTACGGGACCGTCGACAGGTCCTGGGCCACCGCGTCCTGGATCTGCTCGATGAGCGCGGTGCGCTCGCCGGCGTCGGCGGTGACGGCCTGCTGCAGGATCAGGTCGTTCACCTCCTGGTTGTCGTAGTGGTTGCCCAGGAAGTTGTCCGTGAGGAAGAACGGCGTCAGGTAGTTGTCCGCGTCGGAGTAGTCCGGGAACCAGCCGAGCTGGTAGGCCGGGTAGACGTCGGTCGTGCGGTCCTTGGCGTACTGCACCCACTCGGTGGTCTGCAGGTCGACCGAGAACAGCCCGGTGGCCTCGAGCTGGTCCTTGATCAGCGCGTACTCCTCGCCGGAGGACGGGCCGTAGTGGTCGTTGCTGTACTGCAGCGACAGCTGGACCGGGGTCTCGACGCCCGCGGCCTCGAGGCGCTCGGCCGCCTTGTCGGCGTCCGGGCCGCCGTCGCCGTCGCCGTACAGCGGCTTGAGCGACTCGGTGGCACCCGTGAGGCCCTCGGGGACGAACGAGTACAGCGGCGTGTAGGTGCCCTTGTAGACCTGGTCGGCGATCTCGTCGCGGTCGATCAGGTCGGCGACCGCCTGGCGGACGGCCAGCGCCTTGGCCTCGTCGGCCTCCGGCGTGGTGGCGCCGTACGGCTGGGTGTCGAAGTTGAAGACGATGTAGCGGATCTCGCCGCCCGGGCCGTCGACGACCTTGACGTTGTCGTCACCGCGCAGGTCCTCGACGTCGGTGGCCGACAGGCTGCGGAACGCGACGTCCACGTTGCCCTGCTGCACGTCGAGCTTCAGGTTCGAGGCGTCGGTGTAGTACTGGACCGTCACCTCCTCGTTCTTCGGCGCGCCGAGCAGGCCCTGGTAGTCCGGGTTGGCCTGGTACACCACCAGGTCGTTCTGGCTGAAGTCCGTGATCGTGTACGGGCCGGCGAACGCCTCGCCCGCGACGATGTCGTCGTCCGGCGTCAGTGCGTCGGCGGCGAACACGTCCTCGTCCACGATCGGGCCCGCGGGGCTCGACAGGATCTGCGGGAACACCTGGTCGTCCTCGGACTTCAGGTGGAAGACGACGGTGGTGTCGTCCGGCGCGTCGACGCTGTCGAGGTTGTACAGCAGCGAGCCGGGGCCGTTGCCGCCGTCCGCGCCGGACTCGAAGATCGCGAGCTGCCGGTCGAAGGTGAACTTCACGTCGGACGAGGTCAGCTCGTTGCCGTTCGCGAAGGTCAGGCCCTCCTTGAGGGTGACGGTGTACTCGGTCGGGGAGGTGAACTCGGCCGACTCGGCGATGTCCGGCTCGACGTCCGGGCTGCCGAACGGCGTGTTCATGAGGAACGGGTAGACCTGGTTCATCACCGCGAACGACCCGTTGTCGTACGAGCCGGCCGGGTCGATCGTCGTGATCTTGTCCGTCGTGCCGATGAGCAGCGCGCCGCCCGCGCTGTCGCCGCCGCCGTCGGTCTCGTCGTCGCCGCCCGAGCCGCCGCTGCACGCGGCGAGGACGAGTGCGGTGGCGACCAGACCGGCGCCGGCTGCCAGGCCGCGTCGGCGGCCGTGGGGAACCGCAGTCATGCGTGTACCTCTTCCCTGAGTGGAGCCCCTGCCCGCCGTCACGGCGGCGGTGTCTGTCTCGCGTGCCGAGCACATGTGCCCGCAACGTGGGACATAGGACTAGCACAGTGTGTGCGTTCACAGGACATCCGCGTGTAACGGGCGGATTGCGGTCCGGTCACGGTGCAGGTCAGCGCTCTGAACCCGTTCCGGGGCCGTCCGGCCTGCGACCCGCCCCGCCGCGCGTCCGCCCGCGCGCGCCCGCCTCGCCCCGTCCGCCCACGCCCGCCCCGACCAGCCGTCGAGATTGCAGCAGATGCGGGGTTCAGGCGCGCGAAGCCGGCATCTGCTGCAACCTCGACCAGGCGAGGCGCGGGTCGGGTGAGCGGGCGCGGGTCGGGTGAGCGCGGGCGGGTCGGGTGAGCGCGGGTCGGTCAGGCGGTGGGCGGGGTGGCCTGCGCGGCGGCGCGGGCCGCCGCGGGGAGCGCGGACACGACGCGGTCGAGCGCCGCGTCGTCGTGGGCGGCGGACACGAACCACGCCTCGAACGC
The DNA here is from genome assembly GCF_019797765.1 of Cellulomonas sp. C5510. Taxonomy (NCBI): domain Bacteria; kingdom Bacillati; phylum Actinomycetota; class Actinomycetes; order Micrococcales; family Cellulomonadaceae; genus Cellulomonas; species Cellulomonas sp. C5510. The sequence continues at coordinate 3,921,471 of NZ_CP081862.1, read as the reverse complement.
CGACGGCGGCGCGTACACCCCGTCACGCAGCAGGCTGTGGAAGAACGCCGGGTAGCGCCACGCCTCGGAGGCGAGCACCTGCGCGTAGTCCCGCGCGCCCGCGTCCGTGCCGAGCACCGTGGAGAACAGGTTGCTCGCGTGCTGCACCGCGTGCGCGACCCCCGCGGCCTGGAACGCCTCGTCGACGGCCTCGCGCAGCACGGCGGCGGCCCGGTCCACGCGGGCGTACACGGCGTCGTCCGCCAGCCGCAGCGTGGCCAGGCCCGCCGCGGTGGCGACGGGGTTCCCGGACAGCGTGCCCGCCTGGTAGACGGGTCCGGTCGGCGCCAGCGCGTCCATGACGGCCGCCGGGCCCCCGAGCGCCGCGACGGGCATGCCGCCGCCGACGACCTTGCCGAACGTCAGCAGGTCCGGGCTCCAGCCCTCGCGCTGCGCCTCCAGGCCCCACCAGCCGGCCGGGCCGACGCGGAAGCCGGTCAGCACCTCGTCCTGGATGAGCAGGGCGCCGTGCGCGTGGGCGATCCGGGCGAGCGCGGCGTTGAAGCCGGGCTCCGGCGGGACGACGCCCATGTTCGCGGGCGCCGCCTCGGTGATGATCGCCGCGATGGTCGGGCCGTGCTCCGCGAACGCCGCCTCGACGGCCGGCAGGTCGTGGTACGGCAGCACGATCGTCTCGGCGGCGACGGACGCGGGCACCCCGGCCGAGCCGGGCAGGGCCAGCGTGGCGACGCCCGACCCCGCTGCCGCCAGCAGGCCGTCCGAGTGGCCGTGGTAGCAGCCGGCGAACTTCACGACGCGGTCCCGGCCGGTCACCCCGCGGGCGAGCCGGATCGCGGTCATCGTCGCCTCGGTGCCGGTGGACACCAGCCGCAGCCGCTCGACGACGGGCACGCGCGCCCGCACGGCCTCCGCGAGCTCGACCTCCGCGAGGGTGGGCGCGCCGAACGACAGCCCGCGCCCGGCCGCCTCCCGCACGGCCTCGACGACCTCCGGGTGCGCGTGGCCGAGGATCGCCGGCCCCCACGACCCGACGAGGTCGACGTACTCACGGCCGTCCACGTCGGTGACGTAGGCGCCGCGCGCCGAGGCCACGAACCGGGGCGCCCCGCCGACCGAGCCGAACGCCCGCACCGGCGAGCTCACCCCGCCCGGGATGACGCCCTGCGCCCGCTCGAACAGCTCCTCCGACGAGGTCATCGCCACTCCTCCCGGAGCCAGTGGGCCAGCTCCACGGCCCAGTACGTCAGGACCTGGTCCGCGCCGGCGCGGCGGATGCCCAGCACCGACTCGGTGATCGCCCGCCGGCGGTCCAGCCAGCCCTGCGCGGCGGCCGCCTCGACCATCGCGTACTCGCCGGACACCTGGTACGCCGCCACGGGCACCGTGCTCGCGGCGGCCACGTCGGCGAGCACGTCGAGGTACGCCCCGGCGGGCTTCACCATGACGACGTCGGCGCCCTCCGCGATGTCGAGCGCCACCTCGTGCAGCGCCTCGCGGCGGTTGCCGGGGTCCATCTGGTAGGTCCGGCGGTCGCCGTCGAGCGTCGACTCCACGGCGTCCCGGAACGGCCCGTACAGCACGCTCGCGTACTTCGCGGCGTAGGCCAGCACGGCGACGTCGGTCCGCCCGGCGGAGTCGAGGACGTCCCGGATCACGCCGACCTGGCCGTCCATCATGCCGCTGGGCGCGACCATGTGGGCGCCCGCGTCCGCCTGCGCGAGGGCCATCTCGGCGTACCGCACCAGCGTGGCGTCGTTGTCGACCACGCCGTCGGCCGTCAGCACGCCGCAGTGCCCGTGGTCGGTGAACTCGTCGAGGCACAGGTCGGCCTGGATCACCAGGGCGTCCCCCACCTCGGCGCGGACGTCCGCGAGCGCCACGTTGAGGATGCCGTCGGGGTCGGTGGCGCCCGACCCGACGGCATCACGGGCCAGCGGCACGCCGAACAGGTTCACACCGCCGACGCCCGCGGCCGCGGCCTCGACCACCGCGCGGCGCAGGGAGTCGCGCGTGTGCTGGACGACGCCCGGCATCGACGCGATCGGCTGCGGCTCGGCGAGGCCCTCCTTGACGAAGAGCGGCAGGACCAGCTCGGCGGGGTGCAGGCGGGTCTGGGAGACCGAGCGGCGCATCGCCGCCGTCGCGCGCAGGCGACGGGGCCTGACGCGGCCGGGCCGCGATGCCGCGACGGCGGCCTCGGCGGCACCCGCCGGGACGGTGCCGGTCGTCGTGCCGGTGGTGCCGGACGTGCCGGCGGCGCCGGACGTGCCGGCGGCGCCGGTGCTGCCGGGCGTGCTGCCGCCGTGGTCGTCGAGGCTCGTCATGCGTGCCCTCCGTCGGGGTCGGCCGCCCGGGGTGCGGCGGCGGTGCGGGGCTCCGGGGACGGACCCGCCGGGTGGACGGGGCCCGTCGGCGGGGCGGGGATCGGGGGTGGGGTGGGCGACGTGGCCGCGGCGGGCGGAGCGGCCCGCGCGACCACCGCGGCCGCCAGCGCCGCGACGAGGTCGCCCGGCGTCTGGTGCTCGGCCACGGCGGCGACGCTCAGGCCGGCGCGGCGCGCCTCGGCCGCGGTCGAGTCGCCGATGCAGCAGACGATCGTCCCGGGGGGCGGCGCGCCCAGCATGGTCAGCAGGTTGCGCGCGGTGCTGCCGGACGTCAGCAGGACGGCGTCCACCTCGCCGGCGGCCCAGGCGTCGCGCACCTCGGGCTCCGGGGCGGGCCCGGGCACGGTGCGGTACGTCGTCACGACGTCGACGGGCCAGCCGCGCGCGGCGAGGCCGTCGGCGAGCGTCGGGGCGGCGAGGTCGCCGAGCGGCAGCAGCACACGCTGCGGTTCGCCGCCCGCGGGCGGCCACGCGGCGAGCAGGGCGACGGCGGACGATCGGCCGGTCGGCACGAGGTCCACCCGGACGCCCGCCTCCCGCAGCGCCCGCGCGGTCGACCCTCCGACCGCCGCGACCCGGGCGCCGGCGAGCAGCCCGGCGAGCGTGTGGCCGGTCTCGTCGGCGCGGTCCACCAGCACGGGCACCGCCGCGGCGCTGGTCACGGCCACCCAGCCGTAGTAGCCGACCTCCAGCGCCAGCAGGGCGTCGTCGAGCTCGGTGGGGTCGTGCGGCGGCACCGTCTGGATCAGGGGGACGACGACGGGCTCCGCGCCCGCCGCGCGCAGTGCGATGACCAGCGGGTCCGGTCCGGCGGTCTCCCGGGGGACCAGCACCCGCAGGCCGTCGAGGCCGGTCACGCGGCCAGCCCCGCGAGCGCGGCGGCGCCCGCCTCGAGCAGCTCCTCCGCGAGCCGGGTGCCGAGAGCCGCGGCGGCGAGAGCCGTCCCCGCCGGGTCGTCGGCGGGCGCAGCCGGGAGCGGGGCGGAGCCGGCACGGCGCAGGGACGCGGTGCCGTCCGGGCGGAGCACCACCGCCTCCAGGCGCAGGACGTCGTCCCGCCCGAGCTCGGCGTGCGCCCCGACGGGGGCCGCGCAGCCCGCCTCCAGGCGGTTGAGGAGCGCCCGCTCGGCCAGCACGGCGAGGTGGGTGGGTCGGTGGTCGAGCGCGGACAGCGCCCGGCCGAGCGGCCCGTCGCCCGCCGCGTCGGACGCCCGCACCTCGACGGCGAGCGCGCCCTGCGCCGGCGCGGGCGTCATGACGTCGAGCGGCAGCGCGTCCGTCACGGCGTCCAGGCGTCCCAGCCGCGCGAGGCCGGCGCGGGCGAGCACCACGGCGTCGAGGTCGTCCTCGATGCGACGCAGCCGGGTGTCGACGTTCCCGCGGATGTCCACGACCACCAGGTCGGGGCGGGCGGCCCGCAGCTGGGCGGCGCGACGCGGTGACCCCGTGCCGACCGCGGCGCCCTCCGGCAGCGTGGCGAGGGTGCGGCCGTCGCGGGCGCACAGCGCGTCGCGCGGGTCCTCGCGCACGGGGACCGCCGCGACGACCAGGCCCGGCGCGGGTGCGGTGGGGAGGTCCTTGAACGAGTGCACGGCGACGTCGCACCGGCCGTCGAGCAGCGCGTCGCGGAGGGCCGTCACGAAGACCCCGGTGCCCCCGAGCGTCGCGAGCGAGCCGGTCAGCCGGTCGCCGTCGGTCCGGACCCGCACCAGCTCGTGGTCGCCCGCGCCGAGAGCCGTGAGGGCGTCCGCCACGTGGCCGGTCTGGGTGAGCGCGAGCGCGCTCGCGCGGGTGCCGACACGGACAGCGGGGGACATGCCCCCAGTCTCGGTCACCTCCGGAGGGGTTGTCGAAACCGGTCGCGGGCGGTCCGCCGGGTCCGTCACGCCGTCGGCGCCGCAGCCAGCGCGGACGCCGCCGCGCGGGCGTCCGGGACCACGGAGGCGAGCCCGTTCCCGGACACCCAGGCGCCCACGACGGCGAGCCCGGGCACCGCGGCGACCGCCTCGCGGACCTCGCTGACGGTGCTCCGGTGGGCTGCCGTCGGCACCGGCAGGCCCTGTCGCCAGCCGACGCGGGCCGAGGCCCGCACCTGCTCCGCCCGCAGCGGCACCCCGAGCACGGCGGTGGCGTCGCGCAGGGCCAGCGCCGTCAGGCCGGGCAGGTCCGCGGGGAGCGGGTCGGTGCCGGCGACGTCCCCCGCCCTGCCGTACGACAGCCGCACCACGTGCCGCCCGGGGCCGGCGGCACGGGCCAGCCAGCCCCACTTGGCGGTCGCGTGCGTGAGGGCCTTCGCACGCACGCCCGGGACGGCGCGGGCCACCAGGACGCCGGTGCCCCGCGGTGCGGCGTCCAGCTCCGGGGCGTCCAGCACGAGCGTGACCAGCACGATGTCGGCACCGGGGTCGGTGTGCAGCCCGGCGAGCCGGGGGGCGACGCCCGCGAGCAGCTCCGTGGCGCGGGGGGTCGCGACCACCAGCCGGGGTGCGGTGACCTGGTGCTCGCCGCCGGGGCCGGACACGGTGACGCGGAACCCCCCGGCCTCGCGCGTCACGGCGACCGCCCGCACCCCGGTGCGGACCTCCCCGCCGCGCGCGGTGACGTCCGCCACCAGGGCGTCGACCAGCACGTGCAGGCCGCCGCGGAAGCCGGCGACCGCCGACCCCGCCGGCGCCAGAGCCCGCAGCGCCGCGACGCCACCCGCCAGGGAGCCCGCGCGGCGCACGGCGTCGGACAGGCCGGGCGCGACGGCGTCCACCGCGGTGTCGTCCGGCTCCGCGGCGTGCACGCCGGCGACCACGGGCCGCACCAGCCGGTCGAGCACCCGGCGGCCCATCCGCGTCCGGACCAGGCCGCCGAGCGTCGGGCCCGTGCCGTCGCCCGGCCGCAGTCCGGCCGACGCGGGCAGCACGCGGTCGAGCGACGCCCGCAGCGCGCCGACGGTCCCCAGGGTCCGGCGGACGTCCGCCGCCCAGGGGTCGGCCGGGATGCCGAGCAGGCCGGTGCGCGGCAGCGGCCCCGCTCCGTGCGGCAGCCGCACCCACGCGCCGTGCGGCTCGGGGGCGACGACCCGGTCCGTGAGCCCGAGCTCGTCGGCCAGCGCGGCCACGGCGCCGCCGCGCGTCGCGAACGACTCCGCACCGGCGTCCAGCCGCAGCCCGTCGACCTCGTGCCGGCCCACGACACCGCCCGGCGAGGTCCACGCCTCCAGCACGAGCGGCCTCAGCCCGGCGATCGCGAGCTCCCGGGCGGCGACCAGCCCCGCGACGCCACCGCCGACCACCACGGCATCGGGTGCCGTCCCCTGCGTGTCCCGGCCCGCGGGTCGGGTGTCCTCGTCGCTCGTGGCTGCTCCTCGGCTCGTCGTCGCGCGTCGGTCGGGCACCACTGTGCCGGTCGGGGGCCCGCCGCGCGTGGGACCCCCGGCCGCTCTCACAGGGAGTGGACGAGCTCCACGACGCGGGTCAGCACGTCGGGGTCCGTCTCGGGCGGGACGCCGTGGCCGAGGTTGACCACGTGCCCCGGCGCGACGGCGCCCCGGGCGACGACGTCGCGCACGTGCGCCTCCAGCACCGGCCACGGTGCGGCCAGCAGGGCGGGGTCGATGTTGCCCTGCACCGGCACGCGGCCGTCGAGCCGCCGCACGGCCTCGTCGAGCGGGATGCGGTGGTCGACGCCGACGACGTCCGCGCCCACGTCGCGCATGGCGGCCAGCAGCTCGCCCGTGCCGGTGCCGAAGTGCACGCGCGGCACGCCGAGGTCGGCGACGTGGGACAGCGCCCGGGTGGACGCCGGGGCGACGTGCGTCGTGTAGTCGGCCAGGGAGAGCGACCCCGCCCACGAGTCGAACAGCTGGGCCGCGCTGGTGCCGGCGAGCACCTGCGCCCGCAGGAACGTCCCCGTCACGTCGGCGGCCCACTCGGTCAGCGCCCGCCACGTCGCCGGGTCGGCGTGCATGAGCGTGCGCGCCGCGAGGTGGTCGCGGGACGGCCGGCCCTCGACGAGGTAGGCGGCCAGCGTGAACGGCGCGCCGGCGAACCCGATGAGCGGTGTGGCACCCAGCGCGGCGGTGGTCAGCCGGACGGCCTCGGTCACCGGGGCCAGGACCTCGGGGGTCAGCGCCGCGGCCGGCGAGCCGTCCCGCAACCGCGCGACGTCGTCGGCGGTCCGGACCGGGGCGCCGAGCACCGGTCCGACACCCGGGTGGATGTCCACGTCCACGCCGGCGAGCCGCAGCGGCACCACGATGTCCGAGAAGAAGATCGCCGCGTCGACGCCGTGGCGCCGCACCGGCTGCAGCGTGATCTCGGACGCCAGCTCCGGCACCAGGCACGCGTCGAGCATCGCGGTGCCCGCGCGGGCGGCGCGGTACTCGGGCAGGGACCGGCCGGCCTGGCGCATGAACCAGACGGGCCGGCGCGCGGGCGTCCGGCCGCGGTACGCGGCCAGCAGCGGGGCGTCGGCGGTGCGGCCGTCCACCAGCGGGTGGCCGGCGGGTAGGCCGGTCCCGTCGGGCAGCGAGGCGAGCGGCGCCGCGGGGGCAGGGGCGGGGCGTGACGAAGTCGACATCACCCGTGATTGTGCCCCGTCTTCCCTGGAGTGATTCAATCGTGCGCGTGGTGATGCTGTCGTTGGTGGCCAGTCATCACGACCTCGACCTGTCCGTGCTGGAGCGGTTGTCCGCCGACACGCACGCTGTCGGACGGGAGATCGTGACCGGCTGCGACCCCGTCGCGGGGGCGGTCGTGCTGGCGACCTGCAACCGCTTCGAGCTGTACCTGGACGTCGCCGACGCGGCGGACGCCGACGCAGCCCGTGCCGCCGTCGCCGCCGCCGTGGCCGCCCGCTCCGGGTACCCCGCCCCCCGCGTCGCCGCGTCGCTGGCGCCCGCGACCGGCCGGCGGGTGGTCGAGCACCTGTTCGCCGTCGCCTCCGGCCTGGAGTCGATGGTCGTCGGGGAACGGGAGATCGCCGGCCAGGTGCGCCGCGCGCTGACGGCGGCCCGCCGGGACGGCACCACGACCTCCGGCCTGGAGGCGCTGTTCCAGGCGGCCTCCCGGGCGTCCCGCGCGGTCGAGGGCCGGACCGGTCTCGGCGGCGCCGGTCGCTCCGTCGTGGGCGTCGCGCTCGACCTCGTCGCCGACGGCCTGCCCGACTGGCACGACGTGCGCTGCCTGCTGATCGGCACCGGCTCGTACGCGGGCGCGAGCCTCGCCGCCCTCAAGGCGCGCGGCTGCGGCGACGTGCTGGTCTACTCCGCGAGCGGGCGCGCCGGGCAGTTCGCCGCGCAGCGCGGGGTGACCGCCGCGACCTCCGACCTCGCGGCGAGCCTGGCGGGTGTCGACCTGGTGGTGGCGTGCAGCGGCGCCTCCGGCGCGGTCCTCGACGTCGACGCGCTGATCCGGTCGCGCTCCGCCGAGGCGTCGGTGGGTGCGCGGCCGCTGGCCGTCGTCGACCTGGCCCTCCAGCACGACGTCGACCCGGCCGTCGGCGATCTGCCCGGGGTGCGCCTCGTCAGCCTCACGACGGTCGCCGCGCACGCCCCGGACGGGCACTCCGCGACGGTGGCGGAGGCACACGCCCTCGTCGCCGAGCAGGCCGAGGCGTTCGAGCGCACCCGGCGCACCCGGGAGTGGAACCCTCCGGTCGTCGCCGAGCGCCGCCGCGTGCTGGAGGAGCTCGCCGCCGCCGTCGAGGGCCTGGACGAGCGGCCCGCCCGCGCGCTGCGGCGTCGGGTGCGGTCCGCGCTGCACGGACCGACGGTCCGGGCACGGGCCGCCGCCGCGGACGGGGACGCCGCGCAGTACGCCGCGGCGCTCGCGGACCTCGCGGCCGTCACGGTGCCCGCCGGCGACCTGGCGCCCGCCCCGGCCTGAGCGGCCGGCCCGGCCTGAGCGGCCGGCCCCGCCGGTCAGTCGTCCAGGTACCCGACCAGGTCGGCCGCGAGCCCGGTGTAGCCGCCGGGGGTGAGGGCGGTCAGCCGCGCGGCCACGTCCTCGGGCAGGCCGAGCCCGGCGATGAACTCCCGCATGTCGTCCGCGGTGAGCCGCCGGCCGCGCGTCAGCTCCTTGAGCCGCTCGTACGGGTTCTCCATCCCGGTGACCCCGGAGACGGCCGCGGCGCGCATCGCCGACTGCACCGGCTCGCCCAGCACCTCCCAGTTCTGGTCGAGCTCGCGCTCCAGCAGCTCGCGGTCCACGGACAGGGCCCCCAGGCCGCGGCGCACGTTGTCGACCGCCAGCAGCGAGTGCCCGAACGCCGGGCCGATGTTGCGCTGCGTGGTGGAGTCCGTGAGGTCGCGCTGCAGCCGGCTCGTGACGAGCGTCGAGGCCAGGGTGTCGAGCAGCGCGCACGACAGCTCGAGGTTGGCCTCGGCGTTCTCGAAGCGGATCGGGTTCACCTTGTGGGGCATCGTCGAGGACCCGGTGGCGCCGGCGACCGGGATCTGCACGAAGACGCCCCGCGAGATGTACGTCCACACGTCCGTGGCGAGGTTGTGCAGCACCCGGTTGAAGCGCGCGACGTCGGCGTAGAGCTCCGCCTGCCAGTCGTGCGACTCGATCTGCGTGGTCAGCGGGTTCCACGTCAGCCCGAGGTGCTCGACGAACGTGCGGCTGACCTCCGGCCAGTCGGCCCCCGGGACCGCGACGACGTGTGCCCCGTAGGTGCCGGTCGCGCCGTTGAGCTTGCCGAGGAACTCCGCGCCGGCGACCCGACGGAGCTGGCGGCGGAGCCGGTGGGCCAGGACGGCGAGCTCCTTGCCGAGCGTCGTCGGCGTGGCGGGCTGCCCGTGCGTCAGCGCCAGCATCGGGACGTCGGCCAGGTCCCGCGCCATCGTCGCGAGGTCGTCGACCAGGCCCGTGGCGGCCGGCAGCCAGACGTCCTGCACCGCCCCGCGCACCATGAGCGCGTACGACAGGTTGTTGACGTCCTCGCTGGTGCAGCAGAAGTGGACCAGCTCCGAGACGGAGGGCAGCACGGTGCCGGGGCCCAGGACGTCGGGTGCCGCGGCGATGCGCTCCTTGAGCAGGTACTCGACGGCCTTCACGTCGTGCACCGTGGTCCGCTCGATTTCGGCGAGCCGCGCGACGTCCGTGGCGCCGAACCCGGTCACCACGCCGCGCAGGTACGCCTGCTCCTCCGCCGACAGCTCGGGGGCGCCCGGCACGACCCGGTGGGACGTGAGGTGGATCAGCCACTCGACCTCGACGTGCACGCGCTCCCGGTTCAGCGCCGCCTCCGACAGGTGGTCCACCAGAGGGGCGACCGTGCGCCGGTACCGTCCGTCCAGCGGGCCGAGGGCCAGCGGGGGGTCGATCTCCGCGAGCGGCACGCGCGTGGCGTGCGCGGTCGGCGCGGCGGCGGGCGCGGCGGACGGGGTGCGGTCGGGCGCGGGCATGGGCCGCATCCTCCCACGGACGCCCCGCCCGGGACCGGTCGTGCGGTCGCCCCGGGGGCGGCCGGGTGCGCCCGAACCCTCAGTCCGCCCCGGGCCGCGCCGATCGGGAGACGACTGAGGGGGTGGGCGCGCGGAGCAGACGCGCGCCGGAGGTGTGCGAGCAGGGGGACGACGGATGGGTGCATCGTGGGGTCGGCGCCGCCGTGCCGCCGAGGACGCGGAGCGGGGCGGGGCGGACGTCCGGCGCGAGCTGCAGGCGCTGGACGACGTGGTCCGGGCGCTCGGCGCCCTGCGGCCCGCCGGCGTCGGCGCGGTCGACGGGCCGGCGGACGGCGGACTCGCGGACGTGCTGGAGGCCGTCCGCGCGGGGCTGGGCTTCGACTACGCCTCCGCCTGGCGCGTCGACCCCGAGCACCGCGACCTGGCGTTCGTGGCCCAGCGCGGCGAGCTGTCGGCGGAGCTGACGCGCATGACGCCGGACTACCGGATGCCGCAGGGCGTCGGGCTCTGCGGTGTGGCGTGGCAGCGGGACGGCGTGCTGCCGGTGGCCGACCTGCGGGAGCACGCCACCAACTGCGTGCGCGGCGAGGCGTTCCTGCGCGCCGGCGCCCGCGGTGCGATGTCGCTGCCGCTGTGGCGGGACGGCGCCGTGGTCGCGGTGCTCGACTTCCTGTCCCGCGACGTCCGCGACGACGGCCCGGAGCAGGTGCTCGTGCTCGACGTGCTCGCGCGCACCGTGTCCCAGGTCCTGGAGGCGCGGCGCGGCGCGGAGGCGATCGCCGAGGTCGCCCGCGACCAGCAGGCCGTCACGACGTCCGTCACCCGGGTCGGCGCGTGCACCGACGAGGAGGACGCGCTGCGGACCGCGCTCGACACGGTGCGCGAGGAGTTCGGCTGGGAGTACGGCTCGTACTGGGCCGTCGACCCGGAGGCGCGGGTGCTGCGGTTCCAGGTCGAGTCCGGCACCGCGGGCGAGGAGTTCCGCGAGGTCACCCTCGCGGCGAGCTTCGCCGAGGGTGTCGGGCTGGCCGGGCGGGCGTGGCGCGCACGCGACCTGGTGTTCGTGCGGGACCTCGGGGAGCTCACCGACTGCGTCCGGGCGCCCGCCGCCCAGCGCGCGGGGGTCCGCTCGGGCGTCTGCCTGCCGGTGGTCGTCGGCGACGAGGTGCTCGGCACGATGGACTTCTTCACCAGCGAGAGCATCGAGCTGTCCGACAGCCGTCGCGGCTCGCTGCGCAACGTCGCCCGCCTGGTCTCCCAGCGCCTCGACATCCTGCGGGCCGCCGCCCGCGACCGCGCCGCGTCCGAGGCGCTGCTCGGCAGCGTCGCCCGGCTCTCCGAGAGCGCGTCCGAGGCGGTGCGGGTCGCGGAGGAGGCGGTTGCGCAGACGGCGGCCATGGCGGAGGAGGTCCGCACGCTCGAGGCGTCGTCGTCCGCGGTCGGGGACGTCATCCGCGTCATCTCCTCGATCGCCGACCAGACCAACCTGCTCGCCCTCAACGCCACGATCGAGGCCGCCCGGGCCGGGCAGGCGGGCCGGGGTTTCGCCGTCGTCGCCACCGAGGTGAAGGACCTCGCCGGCGGCACGTCCGCGGCGACGTCCCGCGTGGAGCAGCAGGTCGCCGACATCCAGGCCAACACCGCGACGGTGTCCCGCGGCATCGACTCCGTCAGCACGACGATCCGGCGCATGGACGAGGTCCAGGCCCGGATCGGCGAGGTGCTGGACGAGCAGCGGGAGATGGCCAGGTCCTTCCGGGCCTCGTAGCGCGTCTGCGCGCGACCACCGGCCGGTGACGGGCCCGCACCCGTCACCGGCCGGTGGCGTCAGGGGGCGGTCAGCGCAGGACCACCCGGGGGAGCCGGCGCAGCAGCACGCCGAGGGCCAGGAGGCCCACCGCGAGCAGCACCGGGATGCCGGCCGGGGCGCCGGTCGACGCGAGCGCCGCCGGCACCATGGCGCTGCGGGCTCCGGTGGTCGCGGCCTCCACCGCCGTGACCACGCCGCCTGCGGCCAGCACCTCGGACGACACGAGGGACACCGGGGCGACGGCCTCGGGCTCCGTGGTGCCGGGGTCGGTGGTGCCCGGGTCGGTGGTGCCGGGGTCGGTGGTGCCGGGGTCGGTGGTTCCCGGCTGCGTCGCGTCGGTGACGGTCGCGTCGCCGATCAGGCCGAGCGCGAGGTCGCCGACGGTCACCGGCACGGAGACCGGCAGGGCGACCCCCAGGTCGGCCAGCAGCCCGTCGGAGTCACCGCCGCCGACAGCGGCGTCCGGTGCGTCGGAGCTCCCGGCGGTGCCGGTGCCGCCGACGACGGTGGCGTCGCCGACGAGGCCGAGCGCGAGGTCCCCGACGGTGACGGGGATCGAGACCGGTGCGGCCACGCCGGTGCCCGCCAGGGCGCCGTCGCTGTCGCCGGAGCCGACCTCGGCGCTGGGGGCGTCGGTGCCGGTGCCCCCGGTGCCGGACCCGCCGGTCACCGCGGAGTCGCCGAGCAGCCCGAGGGAGACGTCCCCGATGGTGACGGGGATCGAGACGGGCGCGGCCACGCCGGCACCGGAGGCGATGCCGTCGGAGTCGCCGCTGTCGACGGTGGCCTCCGGGGCATCGGTGGTGCCGGTGCCCGGGGTGCCGGCGGTGTCGGTCACCGCCGCGTCGCCGAGCAGGCCGAGCGCGACGTCGTCGACCGTGACGGGCACGTGGACCGGGGCGGCCACGGCGGCGCCGGACGCGGCGCCCTCGCTGTCGCCCTGCTCGACCGTCGCGGTCGGGGCGGCGGGCTCGGCGGTGGTCGCCGCGGGTGCCGCGGCCTGCTCGACCGAGGCGTCGCCGAGGACGCCGACCGCCACGGCGGAGACGTCGACCGGCACCTGGACGGGTGCCGCGACGTCCGCCCCGGAGGCCAGGCCGTCGGAGTCGCCGCCCGTCGTGGTGGCGGTGGTCGCCGGTGCGGGCGTGGTGGTCGCCGCGGGTGCGGCTGCCTGGTCCACGGTGGCGTCGCCGAGGACGCCGGCCGCGAGGCCGCTCACGTCCACGGAGACGTCGACGGGGGCGTCCACCCCCAGGCCGGCCAGGAGGCCGTCGTCGTCGGCCGCGTGGGCCGCGGCGGCCCCGGCGACGACGAGGCCGCCGGTGAGGAGCGCTGTCTGGAGCGCTCGTCGAACGGATGCGTGCATGGTCCTGCTCCTTGCGGTGAGTCGGTGTGCGCCGTGCGGCGCGGGGCCTCGGTGCGCGGGCGACGAGACGTCGTCGGCGCCGGGCCGGACTCAGGCAGGGGAGACGGGGACCTCGCGGAGGCGGAGGGGGAGCGTGACGTGGCCGCGGGCCACGGCGAGAAGACGGGAGGCGGTCGGCGCGACGACGCCGCCGACGAGGACGGCCGCCGTGTCCGACCCGGCGGAGCCGCGGACCTGGCTGCCCGACAGGCCCGTGCCGGCCGGGGCCGGTGCGCCCGGGAGCGGTGCGCTCGGCACGCCGTCACGGCCGCCGAGCGGCGCGACGAGGTCCGCGGGGGCGACACCGGCGTCGTCGTCGCCCGCGGTCGCGCCGCCGACCCCGACCGAGCCGGCTCCGGTCCGCGAGGTCGCGGCCGCGGGTCCGGAGGTGCCGGTGACCGTGGCCCCCGCCGTCGCGTCGAGGACCCCGGCCGCGCCCCGGCTGTGCGGCGACGGCGCCCCGGGGGGCGCGGGCAGGCCGGGCTCGACGGGCGGGCCGGGGACGGGCGCGGTGGGCAGCAGGCCACCGGTGACGGGGTCGAGCAGCTCGACGACCGGGTCGACGACGGACCCGACGGGGGTGCCGTCGACGGCGCCCAGCACCGGGTCGAGCACGCCCGCGAGCGGGCCGGTGACCGGCAGCAGCGCGGGGGCGATCCCGTCGAGCACGGGCGTGGCGGCCGGCGCGAGCGCGCCGAGCAGCGGGCCGGCGAGCCCCTGGGTCGCCGGCCGGACCACGCGCTCGACCAGCGGGTCGACCACGGGCGCCAGCGGCTCGGTCGCGGTGGCCAGCGGCGCGACGACCTGGTCCGCGAGCGCCTCGGTCACGGGTGCGAGGGTCTCGGCCACCGGCGTCACGACGTGCTCCCCGACGGGCGTGGTCACGGTGGCGAGGGCTCCGCCCGGGCCGGAGGCCGGTGCCTCGGGCGCGGTGGTCGCGGGCGGCGCGGCGGCCGGCGGCGCGGCGGGTGCGGGCGCCGGTGCAGCGGGTGCCGGAGCCGGGGCGGGTGGGGCCGGCGCGGGAGCCGGCGCCGCCGGCGTCACGGCCTCGACGACCGGTGCCAGCACCTGCTCCGCGACGGGCTCCACGACCGCGCCGACCAGGCCGCCGACGCCGCCGAGCAGCGACCCGACGGGTCCGGTGGGCGGGGCCTCCTCGGCGGAGGCGGCGGGCGCGAGGGCGATCATCGCCGAGCCGGCGAGCGTCAGCCCGCCCGCGGCGAACAGCCCGCGGCGGAGCCACCGGGACGCGACGGAGCGCACCTGCGGTGCACTGCGCTGTCGCGTCGACATGGCGACTCCCCCCTGAAGCCTCCGGCGTGGGCCGCACCGTCATCGGTGTGGCCCGGACCACATCGACGCTAGGCACGCCCGTGGGGCGCGGCAACAGGAGGTTGCTCCGGTCGGGTGACGGCGAGGGCGTGGCCTGCGTCGACGCGGCTGCCCTCGGCGGTCGGGGTCAGTCCCGGCGGCTGCGCGGGATCGCGACGCTCAGCGCGAACGACACGACCGACACGATCAGCGCCCCGACGAACGCGTCGCCGAAGTCGTCGATCCGCAGACCCCAGGACGTCTGCTCGGTGATCCACGCGGTGAGCATGAGCATCAGCGCGTTGACCACGAGCGTGAACAGCCCGAGCGTGAGGATGTACAGGGGGATCGACAGCACGTGGACGATCGGCTTGACGATCGCGTTGACGATGCCGAAGACCAGCGCGACCGCGAGGAGCACGCCGATCTCACCGCCGGTGGTGTCCGCCCCGACGATCGAGATGCCCGGCAGCAGCACCTCGGCGAGCCACAGGGCGACGCCGCTGATCAGGACGCGCAGGAGGAAGCTCATGGGTCGATCGTGCCATCCCCTGCGCGGGTGCGGCAGGGGATCCGGCTCGCCAGCGTCCCGCCCAGTGACCCGCCCGGCCGGGCGGCGGGCGTGCGGTGGCATCCTGGCGGCGTGAAGCGCGTCCCCCTGCGTCCCGCCCTCGCCACGCTGCCCCCGTACGTCCCGGGTGCGCGGGTGCCGGTCGGTGCGGCGGCCTACAAGCTCTCCTCCAACGAGAACCCGTACCCGCCGCTGCCGTCGGTGGTGGCGGCGATCGCGGACGGCGCGGTGGACGTCAACCGCTACCCGGACATGTACGCCACGGAGCTGACCGAGGCCCTGGCGGGCCACCTGGGCGTCGGCGCGGACCAGGTCGTCGCGGGGTGCGGGTCGGTCGCGGTGCTCGGGCACGTCCTGGCGGCGTTCTGCGACGCGGGCGACGAGGTCGTGCACCCGTGGCGGTCGTTCGAGGCCTACCCGATCATGGTCACGCTGGCGGGCGCGACCGGCGTGCCGGTCCCCGTGGCGGCGGACGGGCGGCTGGACCTGCCGGCGATGGCCGCGGCCGTCACGGACCGCACCCGGGTGGTCCTGGTCTGCACGCCCAACAACCCCACGGGCCCGGCGGTGCACGCCGACGAGCTGGACGCGTTCCTCGCGGCCGTCCCACGGGACGTCCTGGTGGTGCTGGACGAGGCGTACGCCGAGTTCGTCCGCGACCCCGCCGCGCCGGACGGGCTGGCGGTGCTGGCGGCCCGCCCGAACGTGGTGCTGCTGCGCACGTTCTCCAAGGCCTACGGGCTCGCCGGCTTGCGGGTCGGGTACGCGGTGGCCGACTCGCGGCTCGCCGCAGGCATCCGCGCCGCGTCGACGCCGTTCGGGGTCTCCCACCTGGCGCAGCTCGCCGCGGTGGCGTCGCTGCGCGCATCCGCGGAGCTGCTCGACCGCGTGGACCGCATCGTGCGGGAGCGCACCCGGATGCTCGCGGGTCTGCGCGCCCACGGCTGGGACCTCCCGGACAGCCAGGCGAACTTCGTCTGGCTCGGCGTGGGGGACGACGCGGCGCGCTTCGCCGCCGAGGCGACGCGCGCCGGCGTGCTCGTGCGGCCGTTCGCGGGCGACGGCGTCCGGATCAGCGTCGGGGAGCCGGAGGCGACGGACGTGGTGCTCGAGGTCGCGGCCGAGTTCCGCCACTGACCTCCCGTTGCGGCCCGCCACGGCTCGCCTATGCTGCGACCAGCTCGACGAAGGGGGCCCGGTGACGGACAGCACGACCGCCGACGGTGCGACCCCGTCGGGCTGGCCCGGCGCCGCACCCGACCCGGCCGACCCGGCGATCGGCGGTCCGATCGCCGTGCTGCTCGTCGAGGACGACGACGGCGACGCGCTGCTGGTCGAGGAGCACCTGGCGGACGCCGGGCTCGACGTCCGGCTCGCGCGCGCCCGCACGCTGGACGAGGCCACGGCCCTGCTCGACGTCGACTGCGTGCTCCTGGACCTCGGCCTGCCGGACGCCGTGGGGCTCGGGGCCCTCGAGCGGCTGCTCGCGGCCGGCGCCCCGGCGGTGGTCGTGCTCACCGGACGGTCCGACACCGGGACGGGCCTGCGGGCGGTGGCTGCGGGGGCGCAGGACTACCTGGTCAAGGGTGAGGTCGACGGCGAGCTGCTCAGCCGGTCCGTGCGGTACGCCGTCCAGCGCCGGCGCCTGCAGGCGGTCGACCGCGCGCTGTACCGCAGCATGGTGCGCGCGGAGGAGACCGTGCGGTTCGAGAGCGCGCTGCTGCCGCGCCCGGCCGTGCGGGACGACGCGCTCGAGGTGCTGGTCGGGTACCGGGCCGGACGGGACGGCGTGCTCGGCGGCGACTTCTACGACGTCGTGGAGCGCCCGGACGGCACCGTCCTGGCGGTCGTCGGGGACGTGTGCGGCCACGGGCCGGACGAGGCGGCGCTCGGCGCCGTGCTGCGCACCGCCTGGCGGACGCTGGTGCTGGCGGACGTCCCGACGGGCGAGCTGCTGCCGCTGCTGGAGCGGGTGCTCCTCTCGGAGCGGACCCGCGCCGAGGTGTTCACGACGATGTCGATGGTCGAGGTCGCCCCGGACCGCGGCTCGGTGGACCTGTACCTGGCGGGGCACCCGGTGCCCATCCTCGTCGGGGACGGAGGGTCGCGTCCGTCCGACCTGCTGCCGACGGACCTGCGGGGGCGGGCGCTGGGCATCCCCGTCGACGGCACGTGGTCGCCCCGGCGGCTCGACCTCGGGGAGTCCTGGCGCCTCATGATGTACACCGACGGCGTCCTGGAGGCCACGGTCGACGGCACCCACGAGCGCATCGGCAAGCAGGGCCTGCTGGACGTGGTGGACGGCGCGGTCAGGACGGCCCCGCCCCACCAGGTCGTGCACGAGGTGCTGCACGAGGTCCGCAGCCGGCACGGCGGGGAGCTGGTGGACGACACCGCGGTCGTGGTCCTCGGCTGGTCGGGGGCACCCGCGTGAGCGCCTCGCAGGCGGCGGTGCGCACGACCGTCACGCTGCGGCGCAGGCTCGGCCGTGCGCTGGTCGCCGGGGCCGTGGTGCTCGGCCTGGTGACGGTGGGGGCCGCGGTCGCGCTGTGGCGGATGCTGGACAGCCAGGACCTGGTGACCGACGGCTACTTCGTCGCCATCACCGAGGCGGAGTCGGCCTACACCCGCCTCGTCGACGCCGAGACGGCGGTGCGCGGCTACGCGCTGACCGGGTTCGACGGCACGCTGGAGCCCTACGAGAGGGCGTCCGGTGCCACCTCGGCGCTGCGCTCGGACTCGCGCGACGCGGCGGTGCGGGAGGCGGCGGACGCCGCGGTGGCCGCCGCCGAGCGCTGGGACGCGGAGTTCGCCGCCCCGACCATCGCCGCCGTCGCGGCGGACGGGCCGTCGGCGGTGACGCCGGAGGAGGTCGAGCAGGGCCGCGTGCTCTTCGACGGCACGCGCGTCGCCGTCGAGGCGTACCTGGACGTGCTGCGCGTGGGCCGTGACGAGGCCGCCTCCGACCTGGCCGCCTGGACGCGCATCGTCATCGGTTCGCTGTTCGCGCTCGTCGTCGCCGGAGCCGTCGCGGGGGTCGCGCTGTGGGGCACGCTGCGCCGGTGGGTCACCGCCCCGCTCGACGCGCTCGCGTCCGACGCACGGGTGGTGAGCGGCGGCGACCTGCACCACGAGGTGCGGACCACCGGGCCCGGCGAGATCGCGGAGCTCGCGGAGGCCGTCGAGCGGATGCGGCTGCACCTGGTGGCGCAGGTGCAGGAGGTCGAGGCGTCCCGCGCGGAGATCAGCGAGGCGCACGACCGCCTCAGCGAGCAGGCGGAGGAGCTGCGACGGTCGAACCGGGACCTCGAGCAGTTCGCGTACGTCGCGTCGCACGACCTGCAGGAGCCGCTGCGCAAGATCTCCTCGTTCACGCAGCTGCTGCAGAAGCGCTACGGCGGGCAGCTCGACGACCGCGCGGACCAGTACATCGCGTTCGCTGTCGACGGTGCGAAGCGGATGCAGCAGCTGATCCAGGACCTGCTGGGGTTCTCCCGGGTCGGCCGGCTCGGCGGCGAGCTGGCGGACGTGCCGCTCGACGGCGCGCTCGCGGACGCGCTGGACAACCTCGCGGAGCTGGTGGCGGACACCGGCGCCGTGGTGGAGCACGCGGACCTGCCCGTGGTGCGCGGGGAGCGGCCGCTGCTCGTCCAGCTCCTGCAGAACCTCGTCGGCAACGCGATCAAGTTCCGCGACCCGGAGCGCCCGCCGGTGGTCCGGATCACCGCCGAGCGGGTGGGAGACTTCTGGGAGGTCGAGTGCCGGGACAACGGGATCGGCATCGACCCGCAGTACGCGGACCGCGTCTTCGTGATCTTCCAGCGGCTGCACCCGAAGGACCTGTACGAGGGGACGGGCATCGGCCTGGCCCTGTGCAAGAAGATCGTCGAGTACCACGGCGGTCGCATCTGGCTCGGTGAGCCCGACGGTCCCGGCACCAGCGTCCGCTGGACGCTGCCGGCCGTCGAGGCGTCCGCACCGGAGCCCACCGACGGAACGGAGTGAGCGTGGCACGCACCGGCAAGGTCATCGACGTCCTGCTCGTCGAGGACGACCCGGGCGACGTCCTCATGACGCGCGAGGCGTTCGAGGACAACAAGGTCGCCAACCGGCTCGCCGTGGTGTCCGACGGCGCGAGCGCGCTGGCGTACCTGCGCAAGGAGGGCGAGCACGCCGACGCCCGCACGCCCGACCTGGTGCTGCTGGACCTCAACCTCCCCCGCGTGGACGGGCGCGAGGTGCTCGAGGCGATGAAGAACGACGCGGAGCTGCGCAGCATCCCGGTGGTCGTCCTGACCACCTCGGAGGCCGAGGAGGACGTCGTGCGGTCCTACGCGCTGCACGCCAACGCGTACGTCACCAAGCCGGTGGACTTCGACCGCTTCATCGAGGTCGTCCGCCAGATCGACGAGTTCTTCGTCGAGGTCGTGCGCCTCCCGCAGCGCTGACCCGCCGGCACCCGACCCCTCGCCCGCGCGCCCGCGGGCGAGCATGCTGGGCGTCATGGACACCACGGACTGGCAGGACAACGACGTCGTCGCGTGGCTGACCGGTGGCGTCGGGCTCGTCGTCGCGGTGGCCGTCTGGCTGATCGTCCTGATCGCCTACATCCGGATCATCCAGAAGGCCGGCTACTCGGGCTGGTGGATCCTCATCGGCCTCGTGCCGGTCGTGAACGTGGTGATGTTCCTCGTCTTCGCGTACTCCCGGTGGCCGGTGCAGCGCGAGGTCGACGAGCTGCGCGCCCGGGTCGGGGGCGGCGGCTACCCGCGCTGACGGCGGGGCGGGGGTTGTCGGGACCCCACAACGGGGGACCGCCCGTCTTGACGCGCCCCGGGCCCTCGGACCTACGGTTGCGTAGCCTACGCTGGCGTAGGTTACGACAGGCCCCCGGTCCTCCGAGGGCGCCCCCCAGGCGAAGGAGTACCGCGTGAGCCCCAGCGGTCCGCTCACCGACGACGGCCTGGTCCAGCTGCTCACGCCCGCGGGCGAGCGCGTGGACCACCCCGACTACGCACCCCGGGTCGCCCACCTGGACGCCGACGCGCTGCGCGGCCTGTACCGCGACATGGTGCTGGTCCGGCGGTTCGACACCGAGGCCACCGCGCTGCAGCGGCAGGGCGAGCTCGGCCTGTGGGCGCAGAGCCTCGGGCAGGAGGCCGCGCAGGTCGGCTCCGGCCGGGCGCTCGCCCGGCAGGACTACGTGTTCCCGTCCT
The DNA here is from genome assembly GCF_019797765.1 of Cellulomonas sp. C5510. Lineage (NCBI taxonomy): Bacteria > Bacillati > Actinomycetota > Actinomycetes > Micrococcales > Cellulomonadaceae > Cellulomonas > Cellulomonas sp. C5510. Next base: position 3,901,376 of record NZ_CP081862.1, on the reverse strand, counting down.
ACCGCGAGCACGGCGTCGCGCACACCCGCGGCCTCGACCTCACGCAGATCCTGCCGCTGTTCCGCGGCGTCGACCACGGCGGCTGGGACTCCGACGCGCTCGGCTTCCACCTGTACACCCTGGTGATCGGCTCGCACACGCTGCACGCGACGGGCTACGCCATGGGCGTGCAGCGCGACGGCGCTGTCGGCACCGGCGACCCCGAGCGGGACACGGCCGTCGTCACGTACTTCGGCGACGGGGCGACCTCGCAGGGCGACGTCAACGAGGCCCTGGTGTTCGCCGCCGTGAACAACGCGCCGCTCGTGCTGTTCTGCCAGAACAACCAGTGGGCGATCTCCGAGCCGACCACGCGCCAGGCGCGCGTCCCGCTCGCCGCGCGCGGCCCGGGCTTCGGTGTGCCGAGCGTGCGCGTCGACGGCAACGACGTCCTCGCCTGCTACGCCGTCACGGCGGAGGCCGCCGAGCGCGCGCGGTCCGGCGGCGGTCCCACGCTGATCGAGGCGTTCACGTACCGCATGGGCGCGCACACCACCTCCGACGACCCGTCGCGCTACCGGTCGGCGGCGGAGGAGGACTACTGGCGGCAGCGCGACCCGATCGACCGGCTCGACGCGCACCTCACGACGACCGGGGAGCTGTCCGACGCGTTCCGCGCCGAGGTGGCGGCCGAGGCCGACGCGCTCGGCGAGCGGGTCCGCACCACGGCCCGCGCGCTCGGCCGGCCGGAGACGAGCACCATGTTCGAGCACGTGTACGCGACGCCGCACGCGGTGGTCGACGCGGAGCGTGCCTGGTTCGAGGACTACGAGGCGTCGTTCACGGGGGGTGACCGGTGAGCCAGCGGATGACGTTCGCGAAGGCGATCAACACGGGCCTGCGCAAGGCGCTCGAGCGCGACCCGAAGGTCATGCTCATGGGCGAGGACATCGGCACCCTGGGCGGCGTGTTCCGGGTGACCGACGGGCTCGCGAAGGACTTCGGCACGGACCGCGTCGTCGACACCCCGCTCGCGGAGTCCGGCATCGTCGGCACCGCGATCGGCCTCGCGCTGCGCGGGTACCGGCCGGTCTGCGAGATCCAGTTCGACGGGTTCATCTTCCCGGCGTTCGACCAGATCACCACGCAGCTGTCGAAGATGCACTACCGGTCGCGCGGGCGGCTCACGCTGCCCGTCGTGATCCGGGTGCCGTACGGCGGCGGGATCGGCGCGGTCGAGCACCACTCCGAGTCGCCCGAGGTGCTGTTCGCGCACACCGCCGGGCTGCGGGTCGTCAGCCCGTCGGACCCGCAGGACGCGTACACGATGATCCAGCAGGCGATCGCCTCGCCGGACCCGGTGCTGTTCTTCGAGCCGAAGGGCCGGTACTGGGAGAAGGGCGACGTCGACACGGACGCCGACGCCGTCGCGGCGCCCTCGACCCTCGACGGCGCGCGCGTGCTGCGACCCGGCACCGACGTCACGCTCGTCGCCCACGGCCCGACCGTCGCCACCGCGCTCAAGGTCGCGGACGCGGCCGCCGCCGAGGGGCGGTCGGTCGAGGTCGTCGACCTGCGCGCGATCTCCCCGCTGGACGTGGGCACCGTCGTGGAGTCGGTGCGCCGCACCGGCCGCTGCGTGGTCGTGCACGAGGCCCCCGTGCTGTACGGCACCGGGGCGGAGGTCGCGGCCCGGGTCACGGAGGAGTGCTTCTACCACCTCGAGGCGCCGGTGCTCCGCGTCGGCGGGTTCCACACCCCCTACCCCGTCGCCAAGCTGGAGCACGAGTACCTGCCCGGACTCGACCGCGTCCTCGACGCCGTCGACCGCGTGCTCGCGCACTGACCCCGCCCGACGTCCCACCCCCACCCAGGGAGCAGCACCCGTGCCGTCCTACCAGCAGTTCCGCCTCCCCGACGCGGGCGAGGGCCTGACCGAGGCCGAGATCGCCGCCTGGCACGTCGCCGTCGGGGACACCGTCGCGATCAACCAGACCATCGTCGAGATCGAGACCGCGAAGTCGCTGGTCGACCTCCCGTCCCCGTACGCGGGCGTGGTCACGCGGCTGCTGGTCGCGGAGGGCGAGACGGTCGAGGTCGGCACCCCGATCATCGAGATCGACACCGACCCGACCGGGTCGGCGCCCGAGGGCGGCGCGCCCGGCGCCACCGGCGTGGGGCCGGAGGTCGCGGTGCAGGACCCGACGTCGGACGCGCAGCCGGTCGAGGCGGCTGCGGCGGCTGCGGGGGACGCCCCGGCGCCGGACGCCGAGGAGGCCGGCGGCGCCGTGCTCGTCGGCTACGGCACGGCCGCCGCGCCGACGCGGCGCCGGGCGCGGTTCACCTCAGCCGAGGGCGACCCGTCCGCCGGTGCGGCGGCGCCCGCCCCCGCGGACGCCGACGTGCGGCCCTCGACCGCCGGCCCCGGCGCGTCCCGGTCGGCCGACCCGGTGCCCGTGCCGGCCGCCGCGCCCGGTGCGGCCCCCGGCGACGCCGCGCTGCGCCCCGGCGCCCGCGCCCTCGCCAAGCCGCCGGTCCGCAAGCTCGCCCGTGACCTCGGCGTCGACCTCGAGTCCGTCCAGCCCACGGGTCCGGGAGGCATCGTCACCCGTGAGGACGTGCTCGCGCACCAGGCCGCCGCCGAGGCCCGGCAGCTCGCCACCTACCCCGGTGACGACCAGCCGTGGCTCGCGTCCGGCACCGTCTCCCCGGACGGCCGGCAGACCCGCGTCCCCGTGAAGTCCGTGCGCAAGCGCACTGCGGAGGCGATGGTCGCCTCCGCGTTCACGGCGCCGCACGTCACGGTGTTCCACACCGTCGACGTCACCCGCACGATGCGCCTCGTCGCCCGCCTGCGGGAGGACCGCGAGTTCCGCGACGTCCGCGTCACGCCGCTGCTCATCGCCGCCAAGGCCCTGCTGCTCGCCGTCCGTCGCCACCCGGACGTCAACGCGTCCTGGGACGAGGCAGCGCAGGAGATCGTCTACAAGCACTACGTGAACCTCGGCATCGCCGCCGCGACCCCGCGCGGGCTCGTCGTGCCGAACATCAAGGACGCGCACCGGCTCGGCCTGCGTGACCTCGCGCTCGGGCTCGCGGACCTCACCGCGACCGCCCGTGCGGGGAAGACCACCCCACGCGACATGTCCGACGGCACCATCACCATCACGAACGTCGGCGTGTTCGGGATCGACACCGGCACCCCGATCCTCAACCCCGGCGAGGCCGCGATCCTGGCGTTCGGCGCCATCCGGGAGCAGCCGTGGGTGCACAAGGGCAAGGTCAAGATCCGCCACGTCACGCAGCTCGCGCTGTCCGTCGACCACCGGCTGGTGGACGGGGAGCTCGGGTCGCGGGTGCTGGCCGACGTCGCCGCGGTGCTGGCGGACCCGGCGCAGGCGCTGGTCTGGGGCTGACGCCGGCTTCGGAGCCGGCGCCGGCCCGGGTGCCGGGTCGGCGCCGGGCCGGCGTCCCCGCCTGCGGGGGCCCGGTTCCTCAGCCGTCCAGGCGGGCCGCGACGTCCGCCGGGAAGCCGCCCGTGGCGACCGGGCCCCAGCGCGTCGGCGTGACGCGGATCAGCGACTTGCCCTGCACGCGCATCGCGGCGCGGTACTCGTCCCAGTCCGGGTGCTCACCGGCGATGCAGCGGTAGTAGTCGACGAGCGCGTCCTCGGCCTCCGGCATGTGCAGCACCTCGGCGTCGCCGTCGAGCTGCACCCACGGGCCGTCCCACTCGTCCGACAGCACCACGACCGAGACGCGGGGGTCGCGCTCGGCGTTGACCGTCTTCGCCCGGCCCGGGTAGGTCGACACGACGACGCGCCCGGCCTCGTCGACGCCGCCGCTCACCGGGGACACCTGCGGGCGGCCGTCGCGGCGGGCGGTCACGAGCAGCAGGTGGTGTCGCGGGCGGACGAACTCGAGGAGCTCGGGCAGGTCGACGGTGCGGGTCGTCGCGATGGATCGGGCCATGCGTCCGACCCTAGGCGGTCGGTGCGGTCGTCGCCGGGCCGTCGTGCTGCGGGAGCCGCACCGGGTGCGCCGGTGCGGGCGCCGCCGCGCGGGTGCGGCGTCGTCAGCTCCGCACGGCCTCCGCGAGCAGGTCCGCGGTGAGCGGGGCGAGCGGCAGCCGAGCGGCGTCCTCGGGCGTGACCCAGACGGCCTCCTCGATCTCCGCGGTCGGCACGGCGTCGGTGACCCCGTCGACCACGAAGACGTGCGCGACCAGGTGGTGGCCGGGCTCGTTCGCGGCAGCGGTCTCGCGCCGTCCGACCTCCCGGAGCTGCGCGCGGTCCACGACGACGGCCAGCTCCTCGCCGAGCTCGCGCACCAGGGCGCCGGCCGGGTCCTCGCCGGGGTCGATCTTCCCGCCTGCCTGCATGAACCGGGTGGTGCCGCGCTTGCGGACCAGCAGCCACCGGCCGTGCGCGTCGGTGATGACGGCGGCGGCGACGCGGATCACGGGCGGGTGCGCGGGGGAGGGCTCGGAGGAGGAGTCGACGAGGGGCACGGTCGGTCATCCTGCCCCCGCGGTGCGGTCCGGCGCCACGCTGGTCCACGCGTCGCCCGCCAGCACCAGGTGGTCGAGCAGCCGGATGCCGCAGTGCGCCGCGCCCGCCGCGACGGCCGCCGTCGCCGCCCGGTCCGTCGCGTGCGGCGCCGGGTCCCCGGGCGCGTGCCGGTGCACGAGCGCGAGCGTGACGCCCCCGCGGCGCAGCGTCTCCGCGAGGACGTCGCGGGCGTCGAACGGTTCCGCGTGCACGTCCGCACCCGGCACCACCACGGCGCCCAGCACCCGCGAGGCACGGTCGCCCGCGACGACGACCAGGCGCCCGTCGGGCGGACCGGCCAGCAGCGGCGCCGCGACCCGCACCACGTCCGCGGGCGTGCGGGCCGTCTCCCGACGGTCCGCGGAGCTGCCGAACCGCCGGGCGAGCGCCAGCGCCGCCACCACGCGGGTCGCCTTGGCGGGGCCGACCCCGGGCAGGGCGAGCAGGTCCGTGGACGCGGACCGCGCGAGGCCGGCGAGCCCACCGTGCGCCGCGAGCAGGTCGCGCGCCGTCTGCAGCGCGCTCGACCCGCGCCGACCCGACCCGAGCAGCAGCGCCACCAGCTCGACGTCGGACAGCGCGTCCGCCCCCAGGCGCAGCATGCGCTCCCGCGGGCGCTGGTCGGGCTCGAGGTCGGCGAGCATCAGGGGCGTCACGTCCTCCACGCTAGGGGCGGGGCACCGGCCCACCGCCGTTGTCCACAGGCCCGGCTGCGCAGGTGCCCGGACGGGGACGTCGTCCCCAGGGCGGCGGCGCGGCGGCGCGCGGCGGGTGATGATGGGGGCGTGACTCCCACCGCTCCCGCGGCTGCCCTGCGCCGCACCACCCTGCCCCGCGCCGCCGGCCCGGTCCTGGCTGCGCTGCTGCTCGCGCTCGTCGCGCTGCTGGCGACCGCCCCGCGGGCCGCCGCGCACAACTCCCTGCTCGGGACGGACCCGGAGGACGGCGCCACGGTCGCCGCTCCGCCGGCGCGGGTCACGCTGACGTTCGACCAGCCCGCGCAGGCGATCGGCACCGAGGTGGTGGTGCTCGGTCCGGACGGCGGCACCGTGAGCACCGGGACACCGGAGCTCGTCGACAGCACGGTCGCCCAGGCGCTCGTGGACGACCTGCCGGCGGGCGTCTACACCGTGCAGTGGCGCGTCACGTCGGCGGACGGGCACCCGCTGTCCGGGGAGCTGACGTTCACGGCGTCCGCGCCCACCCCGCCGCAGGCCGCCGAGCCGGAGGCTCCCTCGTCGGCGCCGCCCGCCGAGCCGGAGCCCACCAGCACGACCGCGGGCGGCCCCGGGGCGACGGCGGCCACGCTGTCGCCGCAGCAGGAGGTCGTGGAGGACGAGGACGCCGGCCTCGAGGCCGGCGTGGTGGCGGTCGTGGTGGTGGCGGTGCTCGCCGCCGGGGCCGTCGCGGTGTTCGTCGTGCGCGAGCGGCGTCGCTCCGCCGCGGGCCGGGCGGCGTCCGGCGGGGACGGCGGCGGCGAGGACGAGGGGCACGACGGCGACGCCGACCGGGACGGCCGGGCGGAGCGCTGATGGCCGGTGCCACGACCGCCCGCCCACCGCGGGCGGCGCCTCCCGGACCGGTCCCCGACGGGACCGGCACCACCGCGCGCGTCCTGCGGCTGACGGCGCTGGGCGTCGCGGCGGTGGCCGCCGTCGTCGCGGGGCTCGCGTTCACCGGCGCCGCCGTGCCGACCGCGCTGCGCGACCCCGGCGCGCTGGTGCGCTGGGGCCTGCCGGTCGCGTCGACGGTCTCGGAGCTCGCCGCGTCCGCGACACTCGGCGGCCTGGTGCTGCTCGCGACCGTCCTCGTGCGCCGACCGGACGGGTCCGTGGTGCGCGCGGCCTCCGGCGTCACGGCGGCCGCTGCCGCGGTGTGGACGCTGGCCGCGGTCGTGGAGCTCGTCCTCACCTACGCGAACGTCGCCGGGCTGCGGCTCGACGACCCGGCCTTCGGCGGGGAGCTGGGGCAGTTCGTCACGCAGTTCGAGCTCGGACGGGTGCTGCTGTTCGTCGCCGTCGTCGCGGCGGTGGTCACGGCGCTCGCCCTCATGACGACGTCCCCGCTCGGTGCCGCGGGGATCTCCGTACTCGTCCTGACCGCCCTGTGGCAGGCCGCGCAGACGGGCCACGCGGCCGGGGCGGCGAGCCACGACCTGGCGACCTCGTCGATGTTCCTGCACCTGGTCGGCGCCGCGCTGTGGATCGGCACCCTCGTGGCGCTCTCGCCGCTCGCCCACCGGCTGGGCGCCGACCTGGCACCCGCGGTGGCGCGGTTCTCGGTCGTCGCCGGCTGGTCGCTCACCGCGGTCGCGGTGTCCGGCGTCGTCAACTCGGTGGTCCGCCTCGGCACCTGGTCCGACCTGGGGACCCGCTACGGGCTGCTCCTCCTCGTCAAGGTCGCCCTGTTCGGCGTGCTCGGCCTGATCGGCCTCGCGCACCGCCGCCGCGTGGTGTCCCGCCTGGCCGGCGACCAGCGCGCGCCCGCAGCGTGGCTGTTCTGGCGGCTGGTGCTCGTGGAGCTCGCCGTGATGGGGGCGGTCTCGGGCGTCGCCGTCGCGCTGGGAGCCTCCCCGCCGCCCGTGCCGGACGACCCGATCACGGACCCGACGCCCGCGGAGATCGTCACCGGGCACGCGCTGCCGCCCGAACCGGACACGCTCGCGTGGGTCACGCAGTGGCGCTGGGACGTGCTGCTCGCGTCGGCGGCCGTCGCGGGGCTCGTGGTCTACCTGCGCTGGGTGCTGCGCCTGCGCCGCCGCGGGGACGCCTGGCCGTGGGCCCGCACCGCGTCCTGGGTGGCGGGTATGGTGCTGTTCTTCTGGACGACGTCCGGCGGACCGGCCATGTACGGGCACGTGCTCTTCAGCGCGCACATGGTCGAGCACATGATCCTCGCGATGGTCGTGCCGGTGCTGCTCGCCCTGTCGGCACCCGTGACGCTCGCCCTGCGCGCCCTGCCGGCGCGGTCCTCCGCCGCCCGGCGCGGCGAGCCCGACGCCTCGCGCGGTCCCCGGGAGTGGCTGCTCGCCCTCGTGCACAGCCGGTGGGGCCGGTTCTTCGCCAACCCCGTCGTCGCCGCCGTGAACTTCGCCGGCTCGATGGTGGTCTTCTACTACACCGACGTCTTCCGGTGGGCGCTGACCTCCGAGCTCGGCCACTACGCGATGGTCGTGCACTTCTCGCTCGCCGGGTACCTGTTCGTGAACGCCCTGGTCGGCATCGACCCCGGTCCGACCCGACCCGCCTACCCGCAGCGGCTGCTGCTGCTGTTCGCGACCATGGCGTTCCACGCGTTCTTCGGCGTCGCGCTGACCACGGGCGACGTGCTGCTGGTGCCCGACTGGTTCGGTCTGATGGGCCGCGAGTGGGGGCCGTCCGCCATCGTCGACCAGCAGCGCGGCGGCGGTGTCGCGTGGGGGATCGGCGAGCTCCCGACCCTCGCGCTCGCGGTCGGCGTCGCGATCGCCTGGGCGCGGGACGACGAGCGGACGGCGCGCCGTCGGGACCGCCGCGTCGAGCGCGACGGCGACACCGAGATGGACGAGTACAACGCCATGCTCGCCCGCCTGGCGGCCCGGGACGGCGGCGTCGGCGGCGGGAAATCCGAGGGCGATCGCGCGGACGCGTGATAGGACGGCGGGGTGACCGACGCCTCTGACACCACGCCCGTCCCCGGCACCTCCGACTCCCCGTCCGCGGCCGCCCCGCCGACCCCGTTCCACGACCTCGACGCCTACGTCGCCCTGCCGCGGCTGTCCGGGCTGACGCTGTCGCCGGACGGCACCCGCCTCGTCACGGCGGTCGCCACGCTCGACGCGAAGCGCACCCGCTACGTCACCGCCCTGTGGGAGGTCGACCCCGCCGGCGAGCGCCCCTCGCGCCGCCTCACCCGTTCGGCGAAGGGCGAGTCGTCCGCCCGGTTCGCGTCGACGGGCGACCTGCTCTTCACCTCGGCCCGCCCGGACGCCGACGCGGAGGCCCCGGACGACGAGGCCCCCGCCGCGCTCTGGCTGCTGCCCGCCGACGGTGCCGAGGCGCGGGTGGTCGCCGCCCGCAAGGCCGGGATCGACGGCGTGGTGGTCGCCGAGGACGCCCCGGTGGTGGTCGTGCCGTCGGACGTGCTGCCGCGGGCGACCGACGAGGCCTCGGACGCGCGCCTCATCGGGCTGCGCAAGGACGCGAAGGTGTCCGCCGTGCTGCACAGCTCCTACCCGGTGCGCTACTGGGACCACGACCTCGGGCCGGCCGTGCCGCACCTGTTCGCCGCGGACCTGTCCGCCGTCGCCGCGCCCGCCGCCGCGCCCGCCGCCGCCGGTGAGCCCGCGACGCGCCTGGAGCTCCGCGACGTCACGCCCGACCCCGGCACCGGCCTGCGGCACCAGGACGCCGTGCTGTCGCCGGACGGTCGGACGCTCGTGACGACGTGGACGCGGCCGGCCGCGCGCGGCGTCGAGCGGCACCGGCTGGTCGCCGTGGACGTCGCGACGGGCAGCCGCCGCGTGCTGGTCGACGACCCGGGCGCCGACGTGTACGGCCCCGTGATCTCGCCGGACTCGCGCCGCGTCGCCTACGTGCGCGAGACGATCACCACGCCGACGACCGCGCCGCGCGAGGAGCTGTGGGTCGTCGGGCTCGACGCGGAGGGACCGGCGCCGCAGCGGGTCGCCCCCGGCTGGGACCGCTGGCCCGGCCAGGTCGTGTGGACCCGCGACGGCTCCGGCCTGATCGTGGTCGCCGACGACGGCGGGCGCAGCCCCGTGTTCCACGTCGACCTCGGCACCGGCGCGGTCACCCGGGTGACGGCGGACGACGCCGCGTTCACGGACCTGCTCGTCAGCCCGGACGGTGCCGCGCTGTACGCGCTGCGCAGCTCGTACGCCGCCCCGCCGCACCCGGTCCGGGTCGACCTCGCCGCGGCGCTCGCCTCGGGTGCACCGGTCGAGGCCGTCGCCCTGCCCGCCCCGGCGCCGCTGCCCGCCCTGCCCGGCACCCTCACCGAGGTCACGACGACGGCCGAGGACGGCGCGACGGTGCGGGCGTGGCTCGTGCTGCCGGAGGGCGCGTCCGCCGCCTCGCCGGCACCGCTCGCGCTGTGGATCCACGGCGGCCCGCTCGGCTCCTGGAACGCCTGGTCGTGGCGCTGGAACCCGTGGATCCTCGCCGCCCGCGGCTACGCGGTGCTGCTGCCCGACCCGGCGCTGTCCACCGGTTACGGGCAGGACTTCGTGCAGCGCGGCTGGGGTGCGTGGGGGGCTGCGCCGTTCACGGACCTCATGGCGGTCACCGACGCGGCCGTCGCACGCGCCGACGTCGACGAGACCCGCACGGCCGCGATGGGCGGGTCGTTCGGCGGCTACATGGCGAACTGGGTCGCCGGGCACACCGACCGGTTCCGGGCGATCGTCACCCACGCGAGCCTGTGGGCCCTGGACCAGTTCGGGCCCACGACGGACAGCTCGTACTACTGGGAGCGCGAGATGACCGCCGAGATGGCGCTCGCGAACTCGCCGCACCTGTCGGTCGAGAAGATCGTCACCCCGATGCTGGTGGTGCACGGCGACAAGGACTACCGGGTCCCGATCGGCGAGGGGCTGCGCCTCTGGTACGAGCTGCTGTCCCGCTCGGCGCTCGCGGCGGACGACGAGGGACGCACGCCGCACCGGTTCCTCTACTTCCCGGACGAGAACCACTGGGTGCTGACGCCGCAGCACGCCAAGGTCTGGTACCAGGTGGTGGAGGCGTTCCTGGCCGAGCACGTCCTGGGCCTGTCCGGGGAGGACGTGCCGCCGCTGCCGGAGGTGCTCGGCTAGGCCCGAACGCCCAGCGAGGACACGGTCTGAACCTCACGGTTGCGCAACCCAGCGGTTGCGCAACCGTGAGGTTCATCCCGTCTGGGGCCTCCGTGCGCCGTTCTCGACGCGCGCGCCGGCCCGACCCGCACCACACTCGGTTCCCAGACCCGGGGCACCCCCGCGCCCGGGCCGGTGGAAGGAGTGGCGACCATGGGCATCGGCAGCGGCATCGCGCTGATCGTCATCGGGGCGATCCTCACGTTCGGCGTGAGCGACAACATCTCCGGCGTGGACCTGACGGTCATCGGCTACATCTGCATGGGCGCGGGCGTGCTCGCGCTGATCCTCGCGCTGGTCCTCACGAACCAGCGCGCCAACACCTCGCACCGCGAGGTCGTGGAGCGCTACGAGGACCGCACGCCGCCCCCCGCGGCGTGACGGCCTGACCCGGCGGGCGGTGCGGCGCGCGTCTGCACCGCCCGTTGCCGGACGGCGCGTCGCGTGCCGCCGGTCGGCGTCCGGTCGACGACGACCACCAGCCGGACACGGCGGGACGACCGCCGGGCCCGGTCGTGTTCACTACTCCTGTGACCACCAGCCCCACCCGTCTCCCGAAGGTCCGCGCGTCCGAGCTCGTCGGCCGCGGCTGGCTCAACACCGGCGGCCGGGACGTCTCGCTCGCCGACCTGCGCGGCAAGATCGTCCTGCTGGACTTCTGGACGTTCTGCTGCATCAACTGCCTGCACGTCCTGGACGAGCTGCGCGAGCTCGAGGAGCAGTACCGGGACGTCCTGGTGATCGTCGGCGTGCACTCCCCGAAGTTCGTGCACGAGGCCGACCCGGTCGCCCTGGCCGCCGCCGTCGAGCGGTACGAGGTGCACCACCCCGTCCTGGACGACCCCGAGCTCGTCACGTGGTCCGCCTACACGGCGCGGGCGTGGCCCACGCTGGTCGTGGTCGACCCGGAGGGCTACGTCGTCGCGCAGATGGCCGGAGAGGGCCACCGGGCGAACGTGGAGCGGCTGGTGGCCGACCTCGTCGCGGAGCACGACGCGAAGGGCACGCTGCACCGGGGGTCCGGCCCGTACGTGCCGCCGGAGCCGACGGCCGGGACGCTGCGGTTCCCGGCGAAGGCGGTCGAGCTGCCCGGGGGCTCGCTGCTGGTCGCGGACGCCGGGCACCACGGCCTGGCGGAGCTGGCCGCCGACGGCGAGACGCTGCTGCGCCGCATCGGGTCCGGCGAGCGCGGGCTGGCCGACGGCGGCCCCGACGAGGCCCGGTTCAGCGAGCCCAACGGCCTGGCGCTGCTGCCCGGCGACGTGGCGGCGGAGGCCGGGTACGACGTGCTGGTGGCCGACACCGTCAACCACGCCCTGCGCGGCGTGCGGCTGGCGGACGGCCACGTGACGACGGTCGCGGGGACGGGGGAGCAGTACCTCGTCGGGCAGCCGACCGTGCCGTCGCCGCTGCCCGGGCGTCCGGACCTGTGGCGCACCGACGGGGCGCCGCGCGCGGGGACGTCGGTGCCGCTGTCCTCGCCGTGGGACGTCGTGTGGTCGCCGCAGACCGGCACCGCGCTCGTCGCCATGGCCGGCGACCACCAGCTCTGGGCGTTCGACCCGCGCACCGGCGCGGTCGAGCCCGTCGCGGGCACGATGAACGAGGGTCTGGTCGACGGCGACCCGCGGGAGGCGTGGTTCGCGCAGACGTCCGGCGTGGCGCTCGGCGCCGGCGGGCGCCTGTGGCTGGCCGACGCGGAGGTCTCGGCGCTGCGGTGGATCGACCCGGGTGAGGTCCCCGGCTCGCCGGGCGCCGGCCCCGCGGACGCCTGGACCGCTGCCACCGTCGGGACCGCGGTCGGGGCGGGGCTGTTCGACTTCGGCCACCGCGACGGTGCCGCGGACCAGGCGCTGCTGCAGCACCCGCTCGGCGTGGCGGCCCTGCCGGACGGCTCGGTCGTCGTCGCCGACACCTACAACGGCGCGGTACGGCGCTGGGCGCCGGGATCCGGCGGCGGTGCGGGCGAGGTGTCGACGCTCGCGACCGGCCTGGCGGAGCCCAGCGGCGTGGTCGTGCAGGTCGACCCGGAGGCGGGCGGCGTCACGCTGGTCGTCGTGGAGTCGGCCGCGCACCGGCTGACCCGTCTCGCCCTCCCGGCGACGCTCGCGGGGGAGGTGCTCGACGCGGGCGCGCACCGCACCCAGCGGCCGGTCACCGAGATCGCGCCGGGCGACCTCGCCCTCGACGTGGTGTTCACCCCCGCAGCGGGCCAGAAGTACGACGACCGCTACGGCCCGTCGACGCTGCTGCGCGTCTCCTCGACCCCGGCGGAGCTGCTGCTCGACGGCGCGGGGGACGACGTGCCGCTGACCCGGACGCTGCGGATCAACCCCGACGTCGCGGACGGCGTGCTGCACGTGACCGCCCGCGCGGCGTCCTGCGACGACGACCCGGCGGTCGAGTTCCCGGCGTGCCACCTGAACTCGCAGGACTGGGGCGTGCCCGTCCGTGTCGTCGCCGGTGCGCCGGCCGCGCTGACGCTGCCGCTGCACGGCTGACGCGACGGCAGCGGCGCCTCAGGACGCGCCGAGCACCGCCAGGGACACGAGCGTCTGCAGGGTCGTGCCGACCGTGCGGTCCGTGGACGACAGCGTGGACTCCAGCTGGACGGTCCACGGGGCGCTCGCGAGCTCGACCTGCCGCATGCCGCTGACGTGCAGCGAGGCCGTGCCGCCGCGCGCCACCACCACCGGACCGTCACCCGACGGGCCGGCGTCCCGGGACACCGACCACCCGGAGCCGCCCATCGCCTCGGTCAGCGCGGCCGCGAGCGCGCAGAGGCGGGACAGCGGCGCAGGCCCGGTCGCGGCGAGGGCGGTCACACCCGCAGCGACCGCCCGCCCGAGGACGGCGCCCGGGTCGTCCGCACGGTACTGGCGGGCGCGGGCCGCGGCGTGGCTCCGCTTCGCGTGGTACTGCGCGGCGTCCGCGCGCCGGAACAGGGAGCGCGGCGTCGGGGCGGCGCCCAGCGAGCCGCGGGCCGACGAGGCGATGCCGTAGGACAGCGAGGACCCGTGCGGCAACGTGGCGTCGCCGACGGTCGCGTCCATCACCTGCACGACGGTGGTCCGCGGGATGCCGCACGTGACGACGCAGAACTCGTCACCGCCGATCCGCGCGGCGGTGGACCCGGGCAGCCCGCTGCTGGCGCGCCGGAGCACGGCCGCGACGGCGCGCAGCAGGTCGTCGCCGGCGTCGTGCCCGAGCTCGTCGTTGACCCGCTTGAGGCCGTCGACGTCGCACATCACGATGCACGTCTCGTCGCCGGAGTCGATCGCGGCCTGTGCGGCCTCGTCGGCGACACGGCGGGTGCCCAGGCCGGTCAGCGCGTCGTCGGACACCAGGTGGCGGACCTGCTCCGCCAGGTCGAGCCGGGCGATGTGGGCGCCGAGCAGCGTGCCCAGCACCTCGCCGCGCGCGGCGTCGTCGCGCGTGAACGGCAGCGCGCGCTCGTCCCGGACGGCGCACAGCGTGCCCCACAGCTCGCCGTTGACCACCACGGGCGCCACCAGCGCGGGACGGCTGCGGGCGGCGTCTCCGGGGCTGCGGCGCCACGTCTCCTGCCGGTGCCCGAGCGCGCGGGCGGCCTCGCCGTCGCGGACGGCGTCGAGCACGGCGTCCGCCTCGTCCGCGGGGTCCGCCGCGAGCACCTGCCACTGGTCCTGCTCCCGCCGCGTCACCGCGGCGACGCCGGCGCGCAGCACGTCGCGCGCGGCGGCGGCGGCGGCCTCGTGCGCGTCGGCCAGCGTCAGCAGCCCGCCGAGGCGGTGCGCGAGCAGCGCGAGCTGCCGGGCGTCGTCCCCGTCACCCCGGGGTGCGGCTGCCCGGGCCGGCGTCGGTGCGTCGGTCACGCGCACATCATCGCCGACCGCGGCCCTGCCCACACGGGTTCCGCGCACCGGGGCGCGCGCAGGCGGGTGATGTGCGGCGCGTCAGGCGGGCACCGGCTCCGCCGCGGCGACCTCGGCGCGCTCGCCGGCACCGACGGCGCGCAGCACGAACAGCACGGTGGACTCCACGGCTCGCTCGCGGGCCTCCGGGTCGTCCGGGAGCCCTCGGCTGCTCAGGCAGGCGTTGACCAGCGAGACCGTCGTGCCGAGGTCCTGCTCCGGGAACTCGCCGGACTCGATACCCGCCGCCAGGATGCGGCGCAGCAGCGACTCGACCAGCACGACGTGCTCGCGGACGCGCTGCTGGGTGCCGCGGGAGAGCACGGAGCGGAGGTCCGGCCCGGGCGCCAGGTGGTAGTCGCGCTTGAGCTCGCACTGGGCGCGCACGTACGCGCGCAGCTGGGCGGTCGGGTCGTCGACGCCGGCGAGCTCGGCCTCCAGGGCGGCGACGTACTGCTCGGTCTCGTGCAGGATGAAGCCGACGAGCATCGACTCCTTGTCCGCGAAGTGGTTGTACACCGCGGTGCGTCCCACGCCGGCGGCCTGGGCGATGTCGGCGAGCGTGATGGCGTCGAAGCCGCGCTCGCCCATCAGGCGCGACAGCGCGCCGAACAACCGCAGCCGGGTCTGCTCGCGGTGCTCGTGCAGCGAGCCGCCGATGATCTTGGGCATGCTGACATTCTCGCACGAAGCGTCAGCACGCTCCGAGGCGGGCCGTCAGGCCGGGCGGTGCCGCTCGCCGAGCGCCGCGAACAGCGCCCTGTTGTGCCGGAACGCGGCACGGGCGCGGTCCACGACGGCGTCCCGCTGGGCGTCGGTCAGGGGCAGCGCGTCGACCCGGGCGCGGTACAGGTCCTTGAACGGCTTGGGCTTCGGGACCGCCGGGAACGCGTAGAACCCGACGCCCGCGTCCGGGACGCCGTAGTGGCGCTGCACCATCCGCCCGATGACCTGCCCGCCGGACAGGTCGCCCAGGTAGCGCGTGTACGCGTGCGCGACGTACGCCCCGGCGTCCGCGCCGCCGTCCCGGATCTCCGCGGCGTAGGCGGCGGTGGCCGGCAGCGGGTCGGCTGCCGCCCGCCACGCCGGGCCGAGCAGGTGGGCCAGGTCGGACTCGAGGGCGGGGACGCGCCGCAGCTCGTCGAAGACGACGCCCGCACCGGCAGGGGTGCCGCGCACGGCGTCGCCGACCTCCTCCAGCGCCCGGTAGACGGTGTGCAGCTGCAGCGCGAGGTCCGCGTAGGCGGCCACGGTGAGGCGGCCGGCGAGCAGGTCGTCCACGAATGCCGATCCCTCGGCGGCCTCGTGCTCGGCGCGGGTGCCCTCGCGCAGCATCGTCGACAGGGGTGCGCGGGCGTCGTCGTCGGCGCGGGTCGCTGCGGCGGGCAGGTCGTGCGTGGCGGTCATCGCGACTCCCGGACGTGGTGGTGCGGCGTCGTCCTGACGCCGTGTCAGCAAACGTACCGGACGAAGTTAGGATTGCCTACCCTAGCCCTGGGGGTCGTCGTGTCGACCTCAGGTCGCGCCGAGGGCGCCCGCCCGGCTGACGGCCCCGCGGGATGACGACGTCGCAGGCGCCTCCCGGGTTACCGTCGAGGGCGTGACCGCTGACGCCGCACCCGCCCCGACCGAGCCCGACGAACCCCACGAACCCGCGACCGCGGACGCCGTCCCCGCCTACGCGCCGGCCGCGCCCGACGCGAAGGACTGGACGTGGGTGCTGCGCGAACGGTGCCCGGAGTGCGGATTCGCCGGGACCGATGTCGCCGGCCCGCAGCTG
The DNA here is from genome assembly GCF_019797765.1 of Cellulomonas sp. C5510. Classification (NCBI taxonomy): domain Bacteria; kingdom Bacillati; phylum Actinomycetota; class Actinomycetes; order Micrococcales; family Cellulomonadaceae; genus Cellulomonas; species Cellulomonas sp. C5510. Next base: position 3,885,323 of record NZ_CP081862.1, on the reverse strand, counting down.
GCCGCGACGATCCACGACCTCGTCCCGCGCTGGCGGGCGGCGCTCGGCCGGATCGACGTCCGCGACCGCCCCGACCCGGCCGTCTGGTCCCCGCTGGAGTACGGCGCGCACGTGCGCGACGTCCACCGGGTGTTCGACGAGCGGCTGAGGCTCATGCTCGAGGAGGACGGCCCGCAGTTCCCCAGCTGGGACCAGGACGCGACCGCCGTCGAGGACCGCTACGACCTCCAGGACCCGGGCCGCGTCGCCGACGAGCTGGCCGACGCCGCCGCCGCCCTCGCCGCCCGGTTCCAGACCGTGCGCGCCGACCAGTGGGAGCGCACCGGGCTCCGCTCGAACGGCTCCGCGTTCACCGTGACCACGCTCGGCCAGTACTTCCTGCACGACGTGGTGCACCACCTGCACGACGTCGGGGCCTGAGCACCGGCACCGGAGACGCGGCGAGGCCCCTCGGACGCTTACTCCGAGGGGCCTCGATCCGTGGACGACGCTACGGGGCCGCCCCCGCACGCCGAGGGAGGCGCGCCGACGCCGTCGTCGTCCACAGATTCTGTGCACAGCCCTGTGGGTTCCGCGCGATCACGCAGGTGAACGTGTGGACAACATGTGCATCGACCGGTGGACGAAAACTGCCTGCTCCAGGGCCTTGCGGGGTGTTCCCGGGCAGGACTAGAACTGCTCCATCGACCTCGACGGACAGCCCGTCACCGCAGGACGACCGGTTCGCCGGACGCCCTCGGAGCGGGACCGGAGAGGTCGGGCCAGAGGGAGAACGACGGGACGCCCCGGCCGGGAGACCGGCAGGGCTGCGGATGACGACGCAGAGTCCTCGTGGGACCCCGACGGCCTGGTCGCCGCCGTCCCGCCTGCGGGAGGTGCCCTCTCGGGGGTGCCCACCGGGTGCCGGGACGGAGCCGCACCGTCAGAGCGGCCGCCGGTCCCCGACTCGTCGGGGGAAGCCGGTCGACGGCCACGGGAAGGGCCCCTCGGACGCTTACTCCGAGGGGCCCTTCTCCGTGCCCGGGCGCCTCTGTCCACAACCGCCGGGTTGTTGTCCACAGTGCTCGACCCCGGATGTCGTGCGGCGGCGCCACCCGTTCGGGCGATATGTCCGGCTCTATCCACAGGATTCATCCCCAGGTTGTGCACCGGGTCCCAGGTCAGGCGCACCACGCGTCCGCGCCCTGTGGATGCACGCCCACGGGGCTGTGGACCTGGTGTGCACGGGCCGGGGGTCAGCGGCCCGCCGCGGTGGCGACGGAGGCCCGTGACGGCGCCGCGAACCGGACCCGCATCGCCGTCGCGATCGACTCGGCGTGCCGCAGCAGCTCCGGGTACCGCTGGCTGCCGCGGGTGTCGAACCGGAGCTGCACGGCCTGGTGCGCTCCTGGCGGGAACACCGTCCAGACCACTTCGTGCCGCGCCGCGCCCTCGCTGCGCAGCGCGACGACCGCCGTCCCCGCGGGCACCTGCGAGCGGCTCGCGGCATGGTGCGCGATCCGCGTCGTCGTGCGCCGCGACCGGTAGATCTTGCGCCGCACCCGTCCCAGGTAGGTGTCGGCCGCGTCCGGCCCCTCGGGCGACTCGACGAGCAGCTCGCACGCCAGGGACGCGGCCACGTCGCCGGTCGGCTCCGGTACCCACACCCCGGCGCGGACGTGCCGGCTGTGCAGGTCGACCACCGCCCGGTCGACCGCCTCGACCGCCGCCCGCAGCCTGGCGCCCGCGACGGGCCCACTGGCCAGCTCGTCCGCCGCGCGCCGGGCGGCACGGGGACCGTCGCCCGGTCGCCAGACGCGCCAGCGCTCCGGCAGCTGCAGGTCGATCGACACGATCTGGCGGTCCATGTGGTGCCTCCCTCTGCTCAGGAACGGGCACGCTAACCGGCGCCGAGCACCACTCGGTGACCACTGAGTGGTGCGGGCGCGGGAGGAGTGAGGGTTTCGGCAGCGCATGCTGTGACCGGTGTGCTGTGCACCGTGGATGCCGCCACCTTGATCCGCACCACCCGCGAGCGTGCCGGGTTGAGCCAGCTCGAGCTCGCCCGGAGGGCGGGGACCTCGCAGCCCGCGGTCTCCCGGTACGAGTCGGGCGTGAGCTCACCCGCGGTGGACACGCTGGACCGGTTGCTCGCGGCGATGGGGGCTCGCCTCGAGCTGCGGGCCGACGAGGCTCCCCGCCGCCTGGACGTGAGGACCCCGAGGATGGCCCGGTTGCGTGCGCACCGCGACGCCATTCGCCGCGTGACCCATCGATACGGTGCGTCGAACGTCCGGGTGTTCGGGTCGGTCGCACGAGGCGAGGACGGGGCGGAGTCCGACGTCGACCTGCTCGTGGACCTCGACGTCCGCCGCCGGGGTCTGCTGCCCCTCGGGGCGATCGCGGACGAGCTGTCCGCCCTGCTGGGCGAGCGGGTCGACGTCGCTCCGGCGGGTGCGCTGGCGCCGCACGTCGCCGAGTCGGCGCTCGCCGAGGCGGTGCCGCTGTGACCCGGACGAGTCGCCTGAGGCTGCGCGACATCCTCCGGGCGATCGAGGCCATCGCGCGGGCGGAGGCGACGGGCCGTCGTCACGACACGGATCCCGAGCTCGCGGGCGGCGACCACTCCTGACGGTACGCGAAGGGCCAGGCCGGAACGTGCGGCCCGGCCCGGCCCTGCGATGGATGGAGCGGGTGACGGGAATCGAACCCGCGCTGTCAGCTTGGGAAGCTGAAGTTCTACCATTGAACTACACCCGCGCAGCGCCCCCGCCTGCGGGAGCGCGCACCCAGCATAGCGGCTCCGGACGCCCGGTCGGGTCGCCCGGAGCCGCCGCGGGTGTCAGACGGTGACCTCGACCCGCACGGTCGACCCGGCCGGCGCGTAGGGGACGGTGCGGCCCTCGACGGGCGTGCCGTCCACGACGAGCGCCGCGCGGGCGCCCGGGCGGCCGGAGTTGGTGACGGTGATCTCGTACCGCGCGCCGCGGGCCACGCGGGTGACGGTGAACGTCGGGACGTCCGGGCCGAGCTGCGGGTCGACGACCAGGCCGTCGTAGCCGGGCCGCACGCCGAGCAGGTACTGGGACGCGGCGACGAAGTTCCACGCGGCGGTGCCGGTCAGCCAGGAGTTCTTGGCCTCACCGTGCCGGACGGCCTCCTTGCCGGCGATCATCTGCGCGTACACGTACGGCTCGAGCCGGTGGACGTCGGAGATCTCCTCGCGGTACGCGGGGGTGATGCGCCGGTAGTAGTCGAACGCCTGCTCGCCGCGGCCGACGACGGTCTCGCCGATGATGACCCACGGGTTGTTGTGGCAGAAGATGCCGCCGTTCTCCTTGTAGCCCGGGGGGTACGTGGAGACCTCGCCGAGCTCGATCTGGTAGCTCGTGTACGCCGGCGACTGCAGGACCATGCCGTGCGGGGTCGCCAGGTGCTCGCGCGTGGAGTTCAGGGCGCGCAGCGCCGGGCTGGCGGCCGCCTCCGGGGTGGTGGGGTCGGTCGAGTCGACGCCGATGCCCGCCATGACCGCGAAGCCCTGCGGCTCGATCCAGATCTTGCCCTCCGGCTTGGCGTCGGTGCCGACGGGGTTGCCGTAGAAGTCGTACGCGCGCAGGAACCACTCGCCGTCCCAGCCGTGCTCGAGCACCGCGGCGCGCATCTCCTCGATCGCGGCGCGGGCCTGCGCGGCGACGTCGGTCAGCCCGCGGCGCTCGGCGAGCTCGGCGTACTCCGGGCCGATGAACACGAACATCGCGGCGATGAAGACGGACTCCGCGACACCGCCGGCCTGGTTCTCGGTCGTCTGGAACGACTCGCCCGGCTCGGTGGAGAAGCAGTTCAGGTTGAGGCAGTCGTTCCAGTCGGCGCGGCCGATGAGCGGCAGGCCGTGCGGGCCGCGGTTCTGCACCGTGAACTGGAACGAGCGCGTCAGGTGCTCGAACAGCGGGACCTCGGAGCCCGGCTCGTTGTCGAACGGCACGGCCTCGTCGAGGATCGACCAGTCGCCGGTCTCCTTGATGTAGGCGGCGACGCCGAGGATCAGCCACAGCGGGTCGTCGTTGAAGCCGGAGCCGATGTCGTTGTTCCCGCGCTTCGTGAGCGGCTGGTACTGGTGGTACGCCGACCCGTCGGGGAACTGCGTCGACGCGATGTCGATGATGCGCTCCCGCGCCCGCTCGGGGATGAGGTGCACGAAGCCCAGCAGGTCCTGGTTGGAGTCGCGGAACCCCATGCCGCGGCCGATGCCGGTCTCGAAGTACGACGCCGACCGGGACATGTTGAACGTGACCATGCACTGGTACTGGTTCCAGATGTTGACCATCCGGTCCAGGCGCTCGTCGGACGAGGTCACCGAGTAGGTCGACAGCAGGTCGGTCCAGTACGCCCGCAGCGTCTCGAAGGCCGCGAGGGTCTGCTCGGTGGTCGCGAACCGGGACAGCAGGGCGTGCGCGCGCTCGCGGTTGACGCGCTGCATCGGCAGCTCGCCGTCGGCGGCCGGCGCCCACTTCTCCTCGTGCGGGTTCTCGACGTAGCCGAGCACGTACGTCAGCGACCGGCTCTCGCCCGGGGCGAGCGTGACGTCGACCTGGTGCGAGCCGATCGGGTACCAGCCGGACGCGACCGACCCGGTGGCCTTCCCGGTGCGCGGGACGGTCGCCTCGCCGAGCCCGTTCCAGGGGCCGACGAACGTGTCGCGGTCGGTGTCGAAGCCGGCGGCGCGGGTGTTGACGCCGTAGACGGCGTAGTGGTCGCGGCGCTCGCGGTACTCGGTCTTGTGGTAGATCGCGGAGCCGGACGGGCCGTCGAGCTCGACCTCGACCTCGGCGAGCGACAGGTTGCGCTGGTAGTTCGTCTGGTCGTCCTGGGCGTTCCACAGGCAGAACTCGACGAACGAGAACAGCGAGACGGTCTTCTCGGCGTCCGAGGTGTTGGTCAGCGTGACGTGCTGGACCTCGGCGGTCTCGCCGAGCGGCACGAAGAACAGCGTCTCGACGCGCAGGCCGCCGCGCTCGCCGGTGATCCGCGAGTAGCCGAGGCCGTGGCGGGTCTCGAAGTGGTCGAGGTCGGCCTTGACCGGCAGCCAGCCGGGCGTCCAGACGTCGCCGCCGTCGTTGACGTAGAAGTAGCGACCGCCCTCGTCGGCGGGGATGTTGTTGTAGCGGTACCGGGTCAGCCGCCGCATCTTGGCGTCGCGGTAGAACGAGTACCCGCCGCCCGTGTGGGACAGCAGGGAGAAGAACTCCTCGGAGCCGAGGTAGTTGATCCACGGGTACGGCGTGTGCGGAGTCGTGATGACGTACTCGCGTGCCGCGTCGTCGAAGTGGCCGTACCGCATCGTCGCGCCTCTCGGTGTCAGGATGATCGTGGCGCGCGGGAGCGCTCCCACGCACGCCGACGGTCAGCATAGCGTCCGGCGTCCCGGGCCCTCGCGGCACCAGGTCCCGGGCCGCGCGGTGCCCGGCCCCCGGACGCACGGCCGGGGTCGGTACCGTGTCCCCGTGCTGCTCTCCGACCGCGACATCTCCGCCGAGCTCGACTCCGGACGGGTCCTGCTCGACCCGTACGACCCGGCGATGGTCCAGCCGTCCAGCGTCGACGTGCGGCTCGACCGGTACTTCCGGCTGTTCGACAACCACAAGTACCCCGTCATCGACCCCGCGGCGGAGCAGCCGGACCTCACGCGGCTGGTCGAGGTCGAGGGGGACGAGCCCTTCGTCCTGCACCCCGGGGAGTTCGTGCTGGGCTCGACGTACGAGCAGGTCACGCTGCCCGACGACATCGCCGCGCGCCTCGAGGGCAAGTCGTCGCTCGGACGGCTCGGCCTCCTGACGCACTCGACGGCCGGGTTCATCGACCCCGGCTTCTCGGGCCACGTCACCCTCGAGCTGTCGAACGTCGCGACGCTGCCGATCACGCTGTGGCCGGGCATGAAGATCGGCCAGCTGTGCTTCTTCCGGCTGTCGTCGCCCGCGCTGCGACCGTACGGCCAGGGCGCCGCGGGGTCGCGGTACCAGGGTCAGCGCGGTCCGACGGCGTCCCGGTCGTGGCAGGGCTTCCACCGGACGGACGTCTGAGGCTCCGGCCCGCATGACGCTGCTCCCCGCCCTGCCGACCGGGACCGCCCCCGACCGTGCCGGTGTCGCGCCGCCCCCCGGCCGGCACCTGCTCGTGCTGCCGGACGGCGTGGCGACCGACGAGGTCGAGGTGCTGGCCGCCAGCCGGTTCCCGGCGGCCCGCTGGGAGCGCCCGCCGCGCATCCCGTCGGGCCGCCGCTCGACGGGCGCGACCCGGGCGCCGACCGTCTCCGCCACGCCCGGCGTCCTCCGGGTGGGACGGCTCTCGACGCTGACCGGGCCGTACGCCCTCGAACCGGCGCGCGTCGCCGCCTGGGGTCTGCCCACGGACAGCCGCGTGGCGTGGGTGGTCGACTGCCCGCGTGAACGCCAGGAGGGGCCCAGGTTCGGCGGCGACCGCGACGGCTTGCGGCGGGCGTTCGGCGCCGCGGGGCCCGTCCGCGAGGAGCTGCGGGTGGTGCAGTGGCTGGTGGCCGCGGCGCGCCGGCTCGGCGGCGCGTTGCGCGTCGACTCCGGGGTCGTGCTGGAACCGGACATGGACGCCGCGCTCGACCTGGTCGTGCTGACCGACCGGTGGGTCGAGCCGGCCACGGTCCTGGCCGCGGCGCGCCGCGTCGCCCCGCAGGCCCGGCTCGACGGCGCCGGCGCGGCGACCGGCCCCGGGGCCGGCCCCGACGTCCCGCGGCCCTCGCCGCAGGAGACGGGCGCCGTGCTCGTCGCCCGCGACCAGGTCGGTGCGGGCGTCGCGGACGAGGCCGAGCGGCGCCGCCTGCACGCCGAGGCGGACGCGTTCGACGCGTGGATGCGCGCGCACCCGCCCGCCGCCGAGGCGTTCGGGCTGCAGGTGGACCTCGGCGTGGACGGCATCGTCGCGGTCGAGGTCTCGGCGGAGCGGGACGTGCCCGTCGTGCTGGCCGGGCTGCCGTGGGCGCAGGGCGAGGTGGTGGCGTACCGGGTCCGCTGGGAGGCGCCGGACGTGGAGCAGCTCGAGGCCGAGCGGCCGTCGCTCGCGCACCGCGTGGCCCGCGGGCGGGCGGCGCGGGTGGTGCGCTCCGTGGCGCGGGAGGTCCACGCCGACGTCGGCGGGGAGATCGCGGACCAGGCCGGGTTCCTGGTGGACCCGGTCGACCTGTAGGGCCCGCCCCCGCTCCTGTTGCGGGCCTCCCGGGGCCGTCCGACGATGGCTGCAGGTCGACGCCCGCCGCCCCCGGGGCGGCGGGCGTCGGCGTACCCGGACCCGCAGCCGCACGGAGGGCAGGACGCGAGATGGCCGACCAGTACACGTTCCAGGACCCGATCGCCCAGTACCGGATGCCCGCGCCGCCCGCGCAGAGCCAGGACGGTCCCGGGCTCGACGCGGACCTGCGGCCGCAGGCCGACCACGGTGAGGACACCTACCGCGGCACGGGCCGCCTGGCGGGCCGCAAGGCCGTGGTCACCGGCGGGGACTCCGGCATCGGCCGCGCCGTGGCGATCGCGTTCGCGCGGGAGGGCGCGGACCTGGTGCTGTCCTACCTGCCGGAGGAGCAGGAGGACGCCGAGCACGTCGCCGCCGTGGCACGTGAGGCCGGCCGGACCGTCGTGCTCGCGCCCGGCGACGTCGCCGACGAGGCGTACAGCCGGTCGCTGGTGCGGACCGCGCTCGAGGAGCTCGGGGGGTTGGACGTCCTCGCCGTGATCGCGGGACGGCAGCAGCACGTCGAGGACCTCGCGGACCTGACGTCCGAGTCGTTCGACCAGACGTTCCGGACCAACGTCCACGCGCTGTTCTGGCTGGTGCAGGAAGCGGTGCCGCACCTGCCGCGCGGCGCGAGCATCATCACCACGTCGTCGATCCAGGCGTACGAGCCGTCGCCGATCCTCGTGGACTACGCGACCACCAAGGCCGCGATCAACACGATGTCGAAGGCGCTGGCGCAGCAGCTCGCGCCGCGGGGCATCCGCGTCAACGTCGTCGCGCCCGGGCCGATCTGGACGCCGCTGCAGACCGCCGGCGGCCAGCCGCCCGAGGCGCTGCCGGACTTCGGGTCGCAGACGCCGTTCGGACGGGCGGGGCAGCCGGCCGAGCTCGCGCCGGCGTACGTGTTCCTGGCCTCCCCGGAGTCGGGTTACGTGAGCGGCGAGACGCTCAACGTCAACGGCGGGATGCCGACGCCGTGACGCGGCGCGAGGGGCGCGCGTGACGGAGCAGCAGGGCCTGGAGAACCTCGACGGCGACGCGGGTCACGCGACCGCGGGGTCCGGGCACGCGGCCGCCGAGCGGCTGCGGGCCCCGACCCCGCGCACCGGCGGGTACGTGGACCTGCGCGCGTACGCCGCGCTCGGCGACGGGCGGACGGTCGCGCTGGTGGCCGACGACGGCCGGGTGGACTGGTTCCCCGTGCCCGACCTGGACACGCCGCCCGTGTTCGCGGCGCTGCTCGACGCGGAGGGCGGCGGGTCGTTCGAGCTCGCGCCGGCCGTGCCCTACCGCCTGCGCCGGCAGTACGTGGTCGGCACGAACGTGCTCGAGACGACGTACGTGACGGACGGCGGCTCGGTGCGTGTCACCGAGGCGATGAACACCGGAGTCGCCGGACGGCTGCCGTGGAGCGAGCTCGCGCGGCGGGTCGACGGCCTCTCCGGGGCGGTCCCGATGGCGTGGCGCATCGCGCCGGGCACCGTGCTCGGCACCGCGTCGCCGTGGGTCCAGGACACCGTGCACGGGCCCGTCCTGCGCGACGACGGCGTCACGCTCGCTGTCCGGACGCTCGGCGCGACGACGGTCGTCGCCGAGGACCAGGCCTGCTCCGGGGCGTTCACGTCGACCGCCGGGTCCCGGCACCTCGTCGCGGTGGCCGGCACCGAGCGCGAGCCCGTGCCCGTGCCCGACCCCGAGGACGTCGACCGGGGCCTCGACCGCACGATCGAGAACTGGCGGGCCTGGACGCGGGAGTTCCACTACGACGGACCGTGGGGCAAGGCAGCGCAGCGCAGCGCGCTGGCGCTCAAGCTGCTGCTGCACGAACCCACGGGGGCGATCGCCGCCGCGGGCACCACGTCGCTGCCCGAGAGCCGGGCCGGTGGCAAGAACTGGGACTACCGGTACGCCTGGGTGCGCGACGCCGCGTACACGCTCGACGCGTGGATCGGCTTCGGGCTGCGCGAGGAAGTGCACGCGGCGATCTCCTGGGTGCTGCGCACGCTGCGCCGGCACGGCACCCGGGTGTTCTTCACCCTGGACGGCGACCTGCCGCCCGGGCGCGTGACCCGGGACGTGCCGGGCTGGCGCGGCATCGGACCGGTGGTCGCGGGGAACCGCGCCGACGGTCAGCTGCAGCTCGGGGTGTACGGCGACCTGCTCGCGGTGGTGCGCGGCTACGTCGACGCGGGCAACCTGCTGGACGCCGACACCGGCCGGATGCTCGCCGCCGTGGCCGACGAGGCGGCGGACGCCTGGCACCGGCCCGACGCCGGCATGTGGGAGCTGCCGGAGGAGCAGCACTACACGTCCTCGAAGCTCGGCTGCTGGCAGGCGCTGCGCTGCGCCGTGCACCTCGCGGACCTCGGACAGATCCCCGGGGACGCCGACCGCTGGCGGTCGGAGGCCGAACGCATCCGCGTGTGGGTCGAGGACCGGTGCTGGTCGCCGGCGCGCGGGGCGTACGTGATGCACCCCGGATCGGACGCGCTCGACGCGTCGGTGCTGCTCCACGCCCGCAGCGGGTTCGACACCGGGGAGCGCATGAGCAGCACGGTCGACGCGCTGCGCGCCGAGCTGGGCTCCGGGCCGCTGCTGCACCGCTGCTCCGGCGCGGCCGAGGAGGAGGGGGCGTTCGTGGCGTGCGCGTTCTGGGGCGTGGCCGCGCTGGCGCTCGTGGGCCGCACCGACGAGGCGCGCGACTGGATGGACGAGCTACTCGCCCTCGCGAACGACGTCGGCGTCTGGCCGGAGATGGTCGAGGCCCGCACCGGCGACTTCCTGGGCAACGTCCCGCAGGCGCTCAGCCACCTCGCGCTCGTGCAGGCGGCGCTGACGCTCGCGCCGGCGCTCGGGCACGCGGACGGTTGAGCCGACGGCTGACCGGTACCGACCGGCACGGATCACCGCCGACCACCCACGACCACCGCCGACCATCCACGACCACCACGACCGTCACCGCGGGTCCCGTCCGGTTCCGCGGAGCACACCGAGGAGGACCCCATGGACCTGGGCATCACCGACCGCATCGCGCTCGTCACGGGCGGGGACTCCGGCATCGGGCTGGCGACCGCCCGTCTGCTGCTGGCCGAGGGCGTGCGCGTCGTGCTCACCGACCAGGTCCCGGACCGGCTGGCCGCGGCGACCGCGGAGCTCGGGGCCGGCGAGGACCGGCTCCTGCCCGTCGTCGCCGACCTCACCGTGCCCGACGACGTGACCGGGCTGCTCGACCGGGCACGCGCCGCGTTCGGCGACCCGGAGATCCTCGTGCACTCGGCCGGGGTGACCGGCGCGCAGGGCCCGTTCCACGAGATCGACGACGCCGGCTGGGCGCGGACGCTCGAGGTGGACCTCCTCGCCGCGGTGCGCGTCGTCCGGGCGGTGCTCGGCGGCATGCGCGCGGCGGGACGGGGGCGCATCGTGCTGCTCGCGTCGGAGGACGGCGTGCAGCCCTACGTCGACGAGCTGCCGTACTGCGCGTCGAAGGCGGCGGTGCTCTCGCTCGCGAAGGGGCTGTCCAAGGCGTACGGGGCCGAGGGCGTGCTCGTGAACGCGGTGTCGCCGGCGTTCATCGCGACCCCGATGACCGACGCGATGATGGACGCGCGCGCGGAGCAGCGGGGCACGGACCGCGCGGAGGCGATCGCGTCGTTCCTCGAGGAGGAGCGACCCGGGATGGTGAGCGGCCGCCGGGGCGAGCCCGAGGAGGTCGCGGCGGTGATCGGGTTCCTGGTGTCGGAGCGCGCGAGCTTCGTCACGGGGTCGAACTACCGTGTGGACGCGGGCTCCGTCGCGACGATCTGAGGCGCGCTCGACCCGGCGCGGGGGGTCGGGCTCAGGGAGCCGCGCCGGGGTCGACGTCCCGCCTGCTGCTGCGCCGGGTCGGGGGCGTGACGTCCGGGGTCGCCGCGTCGTCGACGGGGGCGAGCACGATGGTGTCGTCCGGGTCGGTCGTGGGCTCCGTGACAGCGGTGTCGCCCGAGTCGTCCGCCTCTCCCGTGCCGGGCGAGCCTCCGGCGTCCTGCGCGCCCGCCTCGGCGGGGGGCGGCGTCAGCTGGATCGCCGTGGTGGCCGCGGCGGTCGCGTCGACCCCGCCACGACGCCCGCTGGCCCGGCGGGCGCCGTCGCGGGCGGGCACGAGCCGGGCGACGGTGCGCCCGTCGCGGACCAGGGCGATCTCGTCGCCCTGCTCGGCGGCGGCGACCAGGTCGGGCAGGCGCGCAGCGGCCTCGTCCACGTGCACACCGTCGGCGGTGCCCGTCGCTGCGTGGTCCCCGGCGGTGCCGGCCCCGGCGGTCCCCGCGGTCGTCCGCGCGGTGCCGGTGGTGCGGGCCCGGTCACGCGTCCGGGTGATCGCCTTCATGGCCTCGACCAGCAGGAACACGATGATCGCGAACCCGAGGGTCAGGCCCCACTCGCGCAGGTTGATCGGCGCCGAGTCGAACCACGCGTTCATGAACGGCACGTACGTGAACACGAGCTGGAGGACCAGCAGCGCGCCGGTCGCGATCCACACCACCGGGTTGCCGCGCAGCACCCGCGTCGTGATGCTCGACTCGCCCAGGAACCGGCAGTTGAACAGGTAGGCGAGCTGTCCGAGGGCGAGCATCGTGACGGCCGTGGTCTGGGCCACGTCCGTCGCCGTGCCACGCGCCCGCTCGATGCTGAACACCGCGAGCGTGGCCCCGCCGATGAGCAGCGACGCCACCACGACGTGACGCAAGGCGTCGCGGGAGATCACGGACCCGCCGGGCTTGCGCGGCGGCCGCGCCATGACACCCGGCTCCGCGGGCTCGTACGCCAGGGCGAGCGACAGGGTCACGGCGGTGACGAGGTTGACCCACAGGATCTGCACGGGGGCGAGCGGCAGGGCGAGACCGAACAGCACGGCCACGAGGATCACGAGCGACTGCGCGCCGTTGGTGGGCAGCAGGAAGACGACGGACTTGCGGATGTTGTCGTAGATCCGCCGCCCCTCCTCCACGGCCCGCTCGATGGACGCGAAGTTGTCGTCCGCGAGGACGATCTCGGCGGCCTCCTTGGTGGCCTCCGTGCCCTTGATGCCCATCGCGATGCCGACGTCCGCGCGGGTGAGTGCCGGGGCGTCGTTGACGCCGTCGCCGGTCATGGCGACGACCTCCCCGTGCGACTGGAGCGCGCGCACGATGCGGATCTTGTGCTCCGGGCTGGTGCGCGCGTAGACGTCGACGTCGCGCACGCAGGTGCGCAGCTGCTCCTGCGTCATGGCCTCGAGGTCGGCACCGGTGAGCGCGCGGACGTCACCGTCGGCGGCCACGATCCCGAGCTCGCGGGCGATGGCGGTCGCGGTGCCCACGTGGTCGCCGGTGATCATCTTGACCCGGATGCCGGCGCGGTGGCAGTCCGCGATCGCCTGCACGGCCTCGGGACGCGGCGGGTCGACGATGCCGAGGACCCCGAGGAACACGAGGCCGTCCTCGACGTCCTCGGGGCTCAGCGTGTCGGCGTCGTCGGCGGCGGGGCGCTCGGCGGCGGCCAGCGTCCGCAGGCCCTGGCCCCCGATCCGGTCGATGACGGCCTCCCACCGCTCCCGGTCCAGCGGCTCCGGGGCGCCGTCCGCCCCGCGCTGGTGGGTGCACCGGTCGAGCAGCCGGTCGGGCGCGCCGACGACGCGCACCCGCCGTCCGGTGCCGGGCACCTCGTCGAGCGTGGCCATGAACTTCGTCGCGGACTCGAACGGCAGCACGGCGTGCCGTCGCACCTCCGACACGTCCGCGCCCGCCTTGAGCGCGAGCGTCGCGACCGCCCCCTCGGTCGGCTGCCCGACGACGCGCCACCCGTTGCCCTCGGGGACCACTCGCGCGTCGTTGCAGGCGGCCGCGGCGGTCAGCAGCGCCCGCAGGTCGTCGTGCGAGTCGAGGGGCGCCGGTCGGCCGTCGAGCGTCACGCGGCCCTCCGGGGCGTACCCCAGGCCCTCCACGTCGTAGGTCGCCACGGCGGTGACGACCGTCCGGGCGGTCATCTCGTTCTTCGTCAGGGTGCCGGTCTTGTCCGAGCAGATCGTCGTGACCGAGCCGAGCGCCTCCACCGCGGTCAGCTTGCGGGTGATGGCGTTGCGCCGTGCCATCTGCTGCACGCCGAGCGCGAGCGTCACCGTCACCAGCGCCGGGAGGCCCTCGGGGACGGCGGCGACCGCGAAGCCGATGGCCGCCGAGACCAGGTCGGGCAGGTCGAAGTCGTGGATCACGCGCCCGATGACGAGCATGAGCGCGGCCATGCCGAGGATCCCCAGCGAGAGCGTCTTGCCGAACGCCGCGAGCTGGCGGGACAGCGGGGTGTCGAGGTGGTCGACCTCCGCGATCATCGACTGGATGCGGCCGATCTCCGTGCCCGCGCCCGTCGCGGTGACGACACCGGTGCCGGTCCCGACGGCGACGATCGTCCCGGAGTACAGCATCGAGGCGCGGTCACCGAGCCCGGCGTCCGCGCCGACCGGCGTGACGTCCTTGGCGGCGGGTACCGACTCACCGGTGAGCGCGGCCTCCTCCACCTGCAGGTTCGTCGCCTCGAGGAGCCGCAGGTCAGCGGGCACGCGGTCCCCGGAACGGACCCGGACGACGTCGCCCGGCACGAGCGTCTCCGCGTCGACGACCTGCCACTCGCCGTCGCGGCGTGCCTGCGCGTCGAGCGACAGCATGGTGCGGATGCCGTCGAGCGCCCGCTCGGCCTGGCCCTCCTGGAGGAAGCCCACGGCGGCGTTGATGACCGCGACCGCCAGGATGACGCTGAAGTCGATCCAGTCGCCGAGGATCGCCTTGAGGACGGCCGACGCCAGCAGGATGTAGATGAGGATGTCGTCGAAGTGTCCGAGCAGCCGCCGCAGGGCGCTCGGCCGTGGCGGCGTGGGCAGCCGGTTCGGGCCCCGCTCCGCCAGCCGGCGTCCCGCCTCCGCGCCGCCGAGACCGTCGGGAGTCGCGTCGAGACCGGCGAGGACCGCGTCCGCGGGCTCGGCGTAGGGCCGCGGCGTCGCCGCCCCGTCGGTGGGCGAGGGTGAGGGCGTCGCGGGTGCGGAGGTCGTCATGTCACCACCTGGTCGTCGGCGTCCACGCCATCGTGGCACGCCTCCCCGGCAGGATCGAGCCCCCGCCCCGGGCCTGGGGACGACGCCTCGCACGTCGCGCACGCGTCTCGCACGCGGGTCCCCGGCGGCCGTGGGACGGGGGTCCCACGACGTCGCGCGGGGGCCCCGGGTGAGTCGTCCCGTGAGGTTTTACGTGCCGTTCACCCCCAGGGGGTGCGCCGCTCGCGGTGCACCCGCAGACTGCTGCCCCGGGACCACGACGAGGGGGCGACGATGGACATGACCTCGCAGGACCAGCAGACCGCCGACGGCCAGCGCGACGAGATCGCGTGGACGTCGGTGAGCAACCCACGGCGCGTGCGGATCTGACGCGACCACCGCGGGACCCCGTGGCCGCCAGGTCGCGGGGTCCTCGTGCGTCCGGGCACCGCGGCGGGACGCCGCAGCACGCCGTCAGCGCGAGCGCAGCCGGCCGATCACCTCGCGGGCGTCCGCGAGCGCCGAGTCGTCCTTCACGCCCGTGACGGCGTGGTGGTACATCCCGTCGCCGATGAGCTCGACGACGTGCGCGAGGGCCGGGTCCTCCAGCTCCTCGACGAGGGCGTCGTACCAGGCTGCGCGCATGCGGTCCAGCACCGACGACGCGTCGCCGTCGGACTCCTCCGCGAGCCGGATCGCGGCGACGAGCGCCCGGTCCAGCGGGCCGCCGGACTCCGTGGAGCTGCGCAGGTAGTACTCGACCGGCCCCTCGGGCGCGGCGCGCATCGCCTCGACGTCGGCGTCCCCGAGCGCGGCCAGGCGCTCGCGCTGACCCTGGACGAGGGCCGCCTTGCTGGGGAAGTGGTAGAGCAGCCCGCCCTTGGAGACGCCCGCGGCCGCGGCGACGGCGTCGAGCGTGGCGGCGCGGGCGCCGTGCTCGATGAGCAGGCCCTCGAAGGCGTCGAGCAGCCGGTCGCGGGTGGCGGACATGGCGACGACCGTACCGGTCTCGACGACTGTACCGTCCGGACGGTACAGTCGTCGGGTCCGCTCACCGAACGAGGTCTCTGCCATGTCTGCCCCGGCCCCCACCGGCCACCCCGCCACCAGCCCCGCGACCGGCCCCACCGCGGCCGCGGCCGTCCTGCTGCACCGAGGCCAGCCGGTCCGGCCCTGGGGCGTGCTCGCGGTCCTCATGCTGCCCGTCCTGCTGATCTCCGTGGACAACACCGTGCTGTCGTTCGCGCTGCCCTCGATCACCGCCGCGCTCGGCGCGTCCGGGTCGCAGCTGCTGTGGATCGTGGACGCCTACCCGCTGATGCTCGCCGGCCTGCTCGTGCCCATGGGCTCCCTGGGGGACCGCATCGGCCGGCGACGGCTGCTGCTCGTCGGGGCGACCGGCTTCGCCGTGGTCTCCCTGCTGGCGGCGTGGTCGACCTCCCCGCAGGTGCTGATCGCGTCGCGCGCGCTGCTCGGCGTGTTCGGGGCGACGCTGATGCCGTCCACGCTGTCGCTCATCAGGAACGTCTTCCTGGACCGGTCGCAGCGTCGTCTCGCCATCGCGGTGTGGGCGTCCGGGTTCGCCGGTGGAGCGGCGTTGGGCCCGGTCGTCGGCGGGGTGCTGCTCACGCACTTCTGGTGGGGCTCGGTGTTCCTGCTGAACGTGCCGGTGCTGCTGCTCCTGCTGCCGTTGGCGCTGCTGCTGGTGCCGGAGTCGAAGGACCCGGCGCCCGGGCCGCTCGACCCGTGGAGCATCGTGCTGTCGCTCGCCACGATGCTGCCGCTGGTGCACGCGATCATCGCGGTCGGGGAGCACGGGGTCACAGGCGGCACCGTCGCGGGTGTGCTCGTCGGCCTCGCGGCGGGCGCGGCGTTCGTCCGCCGTCAGCGCCGGCTCGCGGCACCCATGCTCGACGTCCGCCTGTTCGCCCGGCCGACGTTCTCCGGCGCGGTCGCGGCCAACCTGCTGTCCGTGCTCGGGTTCTCCGGGCTGCTCGTCGTCGTGTCGCAGTTCCTGCAGCTCGCCGCGGGCCTGAGCCCGATGGACGCCGGGCTCGTGCTGGTGCCGGGTCTCGCTGCGTCCGTGGCCGCCGGCCTCCTGGCGGTCCGCCTGGTGCGGCACGTGCGTCCGGGGACGCTGATCGGGTCGTCGTTCCTGCTCGCCGCCGCCGGGTACGGCGTGCTGACCCTCGTCGGGGACGTGCCGACCCCGGTCACCGTCGGCGTGACCTTCGTGATCATGGGGACCGGCGTCGGGCTCGCGGAGACCCTCACGAACGACCAGATCACGACGGTGGTCCCACCGGAGAAGGCCGGGGCGGCGTCCGCGATCTCGGAGACCGCCTACGAGCTCGGCACCACCCTCGGCGTGGCCCTGCTCGGCTCGCTGCTCAACGCGACCTACCGGGCCCGTGTCGCCGTTCCCGACGGCCTGACGGCGGACCAGGCGCACGCCGCCGGGGAGACGCTCGGCGGCGCGGTCGGCGTGGCGGAGGGGCTCGGCCCGGACGCGGCCGGCGCGCTGCTGGAGTCCGCCCGGCTGGCGTTCGACGCGGGCACGCAGCACGCCGCCGCCGTCGGGGCGCTCGTGGCGGTGGCCGCCGCCGTGGTCTCGTTCGTGGCGCTGCGCCGCGCGACGGCCCTCTGACGCACCCGACGCGCTCCGGCGGGCTCCCTCGGAGGCTCCCAACGGTGAGGGAGGGGTGCGCGCGGGATCGGAGGTCTCCGCGGACACCTCCGATGGCGCGCGGGGGTCTCCGAGAGCGTTCGGAGCCTCCGACGGTGGCGCGGGCTGGCCCGGGAGGGCGAGCGTGCGGGGCGCTCGGAGCGGCGGCGGGGGCGGCGGGCGGCGTCAGGGCGTGCGCGGCCGGACCTCATGGTGTGCGTTCGGAGGCTCCCAACGGCGAGGGAGGGGTGCGCGCGGGATCGGAGGTCTCCGCGGACACCTCCGATCCCGCGCGGGGGTCTCCGTCAGCGTTCGGAGCCTCCGACGGTGCCGGCGCGGACGCGGTCGAGCAGCAGCAGCGCGATGTCGGTGACCTCCGGGACGCCGACCGCGGCGCGGTCGAGGCGCGTGGCGCTCGCCGCACCTGCGCCCGAGGGCGCTGCGGACGCCGCCGGGGCGGACCCGGCCGGGGCGGTCCCCGCCGGGGCGGACGCCGCCGGGGCGGCCGCCGCCGCGACCCCGTCCGTCAGCATCACGGTGCAGTACGGGCACGCCGTCGCGATGACGTCCGCCCCGGTGGCGACGGCCTCGGCTGCCCGGGCGGTGCCGATGCGGGTGCCGATCGACTCCTCCATCCACATGCGCGCCCCGCCGGCGCCGCAGCAGAACGAGCGCTCGCGGGTCCTCGGCATCTCGACGGCCTCGACGCCCGGCAGCGCGGCCAGCAGCTCGCGCGGCGGCTCGTAGACGTCGTTGTGCCGGCCGAGGTAGCAGGGGTCGTGGTAGGTGACGCGCTGCGGGCCGTCACCCGGGTCGACCGGGGTGAGGCGGCCCTCGGCGACCAGCCGGTCGAGCAGCTCGGTGTGGTGCACGACGTCGTAGTGCCCGCCGAGCTGCGGGTACTCCCGGGACAGGGTGTTGAAGCAGTGGGCGCACGTGACGACGACGGCGCGCGCCCCGGCGGCGGCGAGCGTCTCGACGTTCGCGGAGGCGAGCATCTGGTAGAGCACCTCGTTGCCGGCGCGGCGTGCGGGGTCGCCCGTGCAGCCCTCGCCGTCGCCGAGCACGGCGAACGTCACGCCGGCGGTGTGCAGCAGCTCCGCCACGGCGCGGGTGGTGCGACGCGCCTTCTCCTCGTACGCCCCGGCGCAGCCGACCCAGAACAGGTAGTCGACCTCAGCCGCCGACTCGACGTCCGCGCCGACCACGGGCACGTCGAACGGCAGGTCCTTCGCCCAGTCCAGCCGCTGGCGCGCGGGCAGCCCCCACGGGTTCCCCCGGCGCTCCATCTTGGTGAACGTCCCGCCGAGCTCGGCGGGGAACGCCGACTCCATGAGCGTCTGGTAGCGGCGGATGTCGACGATCGTGTCGACGTGCTCGATGTCGACGGGGCACTGCTGCACGCACGCCCCGCAGGTGGTGCACGCCCACAGGGCGTCCGCGTCGATGACGCCGGAGGCGACGAGGTCGACGTCCACGTGGCCGGGCTCGACGTCGGTGCCGGCGCGGGCCGCCCGCAGGTACGGGGCGGTGGCGGCGGCGTGGTCCCGCAGGGCGAGCGTCAGGAGCTTGGGGGACAGCGGCTTGCCGGTCGCCCACGCGGGGCACTGCTCCTGGCAGCGGCCGCACTCGGTGCAGGTCGTGACGTCGAGCAGCTGCTTCCAGGTGAGGTCCTCGACGGCGCGCGCGCCGAGGCGGGCGTCGTCCGGCAGGTCCTCGAGGGCGGCGACGTCGAGCTCGCGCCCGTCGACGCGGACCGGGTCGAGCGGGCCGAGCGCGACGTCCCCGTCGGGGGAGCGCCGCGCGTACACGTTGACGACGGCGAGGAACCGGTGCCACGCGACCCCCATCGTGGGCTGCAGACCCACGACGACGAACCACGCCATGGAGACGAGGATCTTGACGGTCGCGCAGACCACGACGGCGGACTCGAGCGTCGCGGTCGGGACCCCGGCCCACAGGTCGCCGATCCACCCCGTGGTGGGGAAGTGCCAGGCGCTCGCCAGGGCCGAGCCGTCGCGCGCGGCGAGCTCGTGCTCGAGGCCGCGCAGCAGCAGCACGGCCAGCATGACCAGCAGCACGGTGGCCTCGACCACGGCGGCCTGCCCGGTGTGGGAGCCGAAGAACCGGGACCGCCGCGCCGGCTCGGTGGGTGCGGGCCCGCTGCCGTCGCCGACGCCCGCCCCGGCGGCCGCGACGGCCCGCGCGGGCGTCGCCGGGGCGCCGCGCGGCGTGGTGCGGACGCGGGCGGCGACCAGGGCGAGGATCCCCGCGAGCGACAGCCACGCGATGCCCTCGGTGAGCCACGACCAGGGCGCGAACCCGCCGAGCACCGGCAGCACGAAGCCCGGGTCCACCACCTGCACGTACCCGGTGACGAGCGTGAGGAACAGGACCGGGAACGACACCATCACCGACCAGTGGGCGACGCGCACCACCGGTCGGTGCTGGAACCGCCCGTGGCCGATCATCTCCCGCACGACCAGCCAGGTCCGCCGCCCGGCGGGACGCAGCCTCCCCGGCGCGGGGCGGCCCGAGCGGATCGTGCGCGTGAGCCGGACGGCGCCGCGGGCGAAGACCGCGACGCCCACGACGGTGGCCGCGAGCACCACGACGAGGCAGGTCACCCGGAGCGCGTCCACGCGCACACGCTAGCCGCACGGTCCCGTGACCCGTCCGGACCCGAGGTCCCCCCGGGAGTGTGGCGTCCTGCACATCCGCGGCGGTGCGTGGTGACCGCTTGGTACAGTTGCGGCAATCCCTCGACCTCGGTCGGCGCCGGCGGCCCTTGCGCGCGCGGCGTCGCCGTGCGTCCCTGTACCTGCCCGCTGACAACACCACACGACCGCCGACCGCCGTCCGTGCCGCCCCGGCCCGGGCCACGACGGCGTCACCGACCGACCGACCACCCGCCCACGACAGGACGGAGCGGACGTGCTGCAGCTCCTCGCGGTGCACCTGCTGGCTGCTCTGGTCGCCCCTGCCCTGGTGGCGTGGATCGGCCGCAGGGCGTTCTGGGTGCTCGCGCTGGCGCCCGCCTCGGTGACCGTGTGGGCGCTCACGCTGACCGGCGAGGTCATGGAGGGCGGCGGTCCGACGCAGCGGGTGGAGTGGATCCCCGGGCTGGGGCTGGAGCTGGCGTTCCGCCTCGACACGCTGTCGTGGCTGATGACGCTGCTGGTCGGCGGTGTCGGCGCGGTGGTGCTGGTCTACTGCTCGGCCTACTTCAAGGAGAACGCGAGCGGGCTCGGGCGGTTCGGCGGCGTGCTGGTGGCGTTCGCCGGCGCGATGTTCGGCCTCGTCACCGCCGACGACACGCTGCTGCTGTTCGTGTTCTGGGAGCTGACGACGGTCTTCTCCTACCTGCTCATCGGGCACTACCACGACCGCAAGGCCAGCCGGCGGGCCGCGATGCAGGCCATCGTCGTGACCACGGCCGGCGGCCTGACGATGCTGGTCGGCGTCGTGCTGCTCGGCGAGGCGGCCGGCACGTACCGCCTGTCGGAGATCCTCGCCGACCCGCCGCACGGTGCCATGGTCACAGCCGGCGTGGTCTGCCTGCTGGTCGGCGCAGCGAGCAAGTCGGCCCTGATCCCCCTGCACTTCTGGCTGCCCGCCGCGATGGCCGCGCCGACCCCCGTCAGCGCGTACCTGCACGCCGCCGCGATGGTGAAGGCCGGCGTCTACCTGGTCGCCCGGTTCGCGCCGGCGTACTCCGAGCTGAGCGCCTGGCGGTGGCTGGTCGTCGTGCTCGGCGGCGGCACCCTGCTGCTCGGCGGCTACCGCGCCCTGCGGCAGCACGACCTCAAGCTCATCCTCGCGTTCGGCACCGTGAGCCAGCTCGGCCTCATCATCCTCCTCATCGGCTTCGGCACCCGGGCCACGGCCCTGGCCGGCCTCGCGATGATCGGCGCGCACGCCATGTTCAAAGCGGCGCTGTTCCTCGTGGTCGGCGTGGTCGACGCCGCGACCGGCACCCGCGACCTGCGGCGGCTGTCGGGGGTGGGGCGGGCGCTGCCGATCACCGCCACGGCCGGCGCGCTCGCCACCCTGTCGATGATCGGCGCCCCGCCGTTCGCCGGCTACGTCGCGAAGGAGGCCGCCCTCGAGGCGCTCGGACACGACGGCGACCCGTTCGGCCCGACGGTCCTGGTGCTGGTCGCGGTCGGCTCCGCGCTCACCGTCGCCTACGGCATCCGGCTGTGGTGGGGCGCGTTCTGGTCCAAGCAGGTGCTGTCCCCGGCCGCGGTGCGCGAGCTCGCGGCCGCGAAGGACGCGACCGGCAAGGAGCCCGTACCGCGCGAGTCGCCCGAACCCGGCCCGGAGGACGACCGCGCCGAGCCCGCGCCCGTCGGCCGCCCGTCCCTGCTGCTCGTGTGGCCCGCGATGCTGCTGGCCGTGCTCGGGCTCGCGGTCGCGCTGCTGCCGGGCCTCGGGGAGCAGCTCCTCGCGCCGCAGGCCGACGCGTACCCGGTGGGGGAGCCCGGCCACCTCCTGCTGTGGGGCGGCCTGACCCCGACGCTCGCGATCACGGTCGCCGTGCTGGCCGCCGGCGTGCTGCTGTTCGTCGTGCGCGGCCCCGTGGAGCAGGCGCAGGCCGCGGCGCCGCGCGTGCCGGAGGCCGACCGGGTCTACCGCAAGTTCATGCGCCGCCTCGACGACGTGGCCGCGGACGTCACCGCCGTGACCCAGCGCGGTTCCCTGCCCGTGTACCTCGGCGGGATCCTCGTGGTGTTCGTCGTCGCCGTCGGCATCCCGCTGCTGACGTACACGCGGCTCCCGGCCGAGACCCGGCCGTGGGACCGCCCGGCGCAGGTCGTCGTCGGGGCGTTCGTGGCCGTGGCCGCGGTGCTCGTCGCCCGCGCCCGCCGGCGCCTCAAGGCCGTGATCCTCATGGGCGTCTCGGGCTACGGCGTCGCGGCCCTGTTCCTGCTGCACGGCGCACCGGACCTCGCCCTCACGCAGGTGCTCGTCGAGACCGTCACCCTCGTGGTGTTCGTCCTGGTGATGCGCCGGCTGCCGCCGTACTTCTCGGACCGGCCGCTCGTCGGGTCGCGCTGGGTCCGGCTCGCGATCGCGCTGTCCGTGGGGCTGACGGTGGGCGGCCTGGCGCTCGTGGTGCCCGCCGCCCGGGTGCACACGCCCGTCTCGGTGGACTTCGCCGAGGAGGCCTACGCGTACGGCGGCGGCAAGAACATCGTCAACGTCACGCTCGTCGACATCCGCGCGTGGGACACGATGGGCGAGATCTCGGTCGTGCTGGTCGCCGCGACCGGCGTCGCCTCCCTGGTGTTCCTCCGGCGGCGCTCCGGCGCGATCTTCCGGGCGGGCGATGCCCCCGAGCAGCGCCAGGTCTGGGGCGGTGGTGACGACCCGCTCGCCGTGGTGCGCCGGCCGGTCGAGGCGCGCAGCGCGTACCAGCCGCGGGAGTGGCTGCGCGCGGGGCGGACGCTCGCCCCGCGTCGCCGGTCCGTGGTGTTCGAGGTCGTGGTCCGGCTGCTGTTCCACACGATGATCGTGTACTCGCTCTACCTGCTGTTCTCCGGGCACAACGCTCCCGGCGGCGGGTTCGCGGCGGGACTCGTGACCGGCATCGCGCTGATCGTCCGGTACCTGGCCGGCGGGCGGTACGAGCTGGGCGAGGCGGCGCCGGTGCAGCCCGGTCTGCTGCTGGGCAGCGGCCTGTTCCTGTCCGCGGGCGTCGGCCTCGGGGCCCTGGTGTTCGGCGGCACGGTGCTGCAGTCCTGGATCCTCGAGGCGGACCTGCCGCTGCTCGGCCACGTCAAGCTCGTGACGTCGCTGTTCTTCGACGTCGGCGTGTACCTCGTGGTGGTGGGGCTGGTGCTCGACATCCTGCGGTCGCTCGGGGCGGAGATCGACCGGCAGGCGGAGGCCGAGGGCGACGCCGAGCCCGTCGGCGGCGACGCGGACCCGGGCGAGGAGATCCGGGTCGACGCGGCCGCCGCGGGCCTCGTCGGGCGCGGCGGGGGCGGCACCGGCGGCCCGGCGGACACGACTACCTCCGGGGGGCCGCGATGATCGACATGAGCCCGAACCTCGCGCTGGTCGCGGTGATCGTCGTGCTGGTGACCGCCGGCGTCTACCTGCTGCTCGAGCGGAGCCTGTCCCGCGTGCTCATCGGGATCATCCTCATCGGCAACGGCGCCAACCTGCTCTTCCTGGTGGCCGGGGGCGCGGCGGGCCGGCCGCCGATCGTCGGGCTGGAGCTCGAGCGCGACATGGCGGACCCCCTGCCGCAGGCCATGGTCCTGACCGCGATCGTCATCACGCTCGGCATGACGGCGTTCCTGCTCGCGATGGCGTACCGGTCCTGGCAGCTGCACCGGCACGACGAGGTGCAGGACGACGTGGAGGACCGCCGCATCGCGCGGCTGGCCGCCCGGGACGAGCGCGCGTTCGAGGACGCCGACACGGAGGACACCATCACGTCGCTCGACGAGGAGGCCGCGGAGACCCGCGACGAGACCGACGAGGGCGGGCCGGTGCCCGCGGGCACCGCAGCCGAGCCGGCCACCGGCCAGCGGGAGGGCGCGTGACGGACTACACCTGGCTGGTCCCGCTGCCCGTCGTCGTGCCGCTGTTCGGCGCGGGCCTGGCGCTCGCGCTGTACCGCAAGCCCCAGGCGCAGCGGATCATCAGCGTCGTCGCGCTCAGCATCGTGCTGGTGGCGGCCGCGTCGCTGCTGGTCCTCGTCGACGACGGCCCGCTCGTCGTCGACATCGGCAACTGGGCGGCCCCGGTCGGCATCGACCTGGTGGCGGACCGGCTGTCGGCGCTCATGCTCACCGTCTCCGCGGCGGTCACCCTGTGCGTCCAGCTGTACTCGCTGGCGCAGGGTGAGGCCGACGGCGACGAGGCCGCGCCGGTGTCGATCTACCACCCGACCTACCTGATCCTGGCCGCCGGCGTCGCGAACGCGTTCCTGTCCGGCGACCTGTTCAACATCTACGTCGGCTTCGAGATCCTGCTGGCCGCCTCCTACGTGCTGCTCACGCTCGGCGGCACGGGGGAGCGCATCCGCGCGGGCAGCATCTACGTGGTCGTCGCGCTGCTGTCCTCGCTGCTGTTCCTCATCGCGATCGCGCTGACGTACGCCGCGACGGGCACCGTGAACCTGGCGCAGCTGGCCGAGCGGCTCCCGGAGATCGACCCGGGCGTGCGGCTGCTGCTGCAGGTGCTGCTGCTGCTCGCGTTCGGCATCAAGGCCGCGATCTTCCCGCTGTCCGCGTGGCTGCCCGACTCCTACCCGACCGCGCCGGCGCCCGTCACCGCCGTGTTCGCCGGCCTGCTCACCAAGGTCGGCGTGTACGCGATCATCCGCACGCAGACGCTGCTGTTCCCCGAGGGGCGGATGGACGACGTGCTGCTGTGGGCGGCGCTCGCGACGATGGTCGTGGGCATCCTCGGTGCGGTCGCGCAGGACGACCTCAAGCGCCTGCTGTCGTTCACGCTCGTCAGCCACATCGGCTACATGATCTTCGGCATCGCGCTGTCCTCGCAGGCGGGGTGGGCCGCGGCGATCTACTACGTCGCCCACCACATCACCGTGCAGACCGGCCTGTTCCTGGTGGCCGGGCTCATCGAGCGCCGCGGCGGCACGACGTCGCTGGAGTCGCTCGGCGGCCTCGCGAAGCTCGCGCCCGTGCTCGCGGTGCTCTTCTTCGTCCCGGCGATGAACCTGGGCGGCATCCCGCCGCTGTCCGGGTTCCTCGGGAAGGTCGGCCTGCTGCAGGCCGGCGTGCAGGACGCCCGCCCGCTCGCGCTCGCGCTGGTGGTCGGGGGTGTGCTGACGTCGCTGCTCACGCTGTACGCCCTCATCAAGGCCTGGAACAAGGCGTTCTGGCAGACCCCGCCGGAGCCGCTGCCCGAGGCCACGCTCCCGGCGGGCATGGTCGGCCCCGCGGCCGCCCTCGTCGCGCTGGGTCTCGGCCTCACGGTGTTCGCCGGGCCGCTGTACGGCTACGCGGAGCGTGCTGCCGAGGCGCTGGCGGACCGCGACGTGTACGTGCAGTCGGTGCTGCCGGACGGCGGCCGGGGCGAGGGGGAGTCGGCGGACGCCGCCCGGGCGGAGGCGGACGGATGAGCCTGCACCCGCGCCGCCGGCGGCTCGCCGCGCAGTGGCCCACGATGCTCTGGCTGGTCGGCGTCTGGGTGCTGCTGTGGGGCGACCTGACCGTCGCCAACGTCCTCGCCGGCGCCGTCGTGGCCGTCAGCGTGACCGGGGCGCTGCGTATGACGCCGATCGACTTCCACGGTCGGCTCCGCCCGTGGGGTCTCGTGGTGCTGGTCGTGCGCTTCGCGTGGGACCTGGTGGTGGCGTCCGCCGAGGTCTCGTGGGTCGCGCTGCGGCCGCGCCACACCCCGCGAGGCGCCGTCATCGGCGTGCAGCTGCGCAGCCACTCCGACCTGTACCTCACGATGACCGCCGAGCTGTGCTCGCTCGTCCCCGGGTCGCTCGTCGTCGAGGCGCACCGGCTGACCGGCATGCTCTACCTGCACGTGCTGGACGTGGAGCAGTCCGGCGGCGTGGAGGCGGCGCGGCAGGCGGTGCTCGACCAGGAGGAGCGTGTGCTGCGGGCGTTCGCCTCCGACGCCGAGCTGCGCGGGGCCGGCCTCGAGCCCCACCCGCGCCGTGCCGCCCGGCGCGGCACCCCCGGGACGGAGGTGGGCGCGTGACCGCCGTGTACCTGGTGTGCGCCGCGCTGCTGGCCGTCGCGGGGGCTCTGGCCCTGGTCCGGGCGGAGCGGGGCCCGTCGATGCTGGACCGCACCGTGGCGCTCGACATCGTCGTGACCGTCGTGGTCGCCGGCGTCGCGCTGTACGCCTCGATCGACCGGCGCACCGACGTCGTGCCCGTCCTCGTCGTGCTCTCTCTCGTGGGGTTCGTCGGCTCGGTGACCATCTCCCGGTTCGCGTCCGTGGAGCCCGAGGGCGAGGGCCGCGTGCGCACCCGCGAGGAGATCGCCCAGGAGGAGGCCGAGCGCATGCGCGCCGAGGACGAGGCCGAGGAGCAGCGCCGCCGGCGCCGCGCCCAGGAGGCCGAGGCGCAGGTGACGCACGACGACGCCGCGCACGGGCACGAGGACCACGCGGACGAGGAGCAGGAGGGAGGCGCACGGTGAGCACGGACACCCTCGCGGACGTCGTGGCGGCGGTCTGCCTCCTCGGCGGCGCGCTGCTGGCGCTCGCGGCCGGCATCGGCGTGCTGCGGTTCCCCGACCTGCTGTCCCGGATGCACGCCGGCACCAAGCCGCAGGTGCTCGGGCTGGTCCTGGTGCTCATCGGGCTATCGCTGCGGCTGCGGTCCGGCGGCGCGGTGTGGGCGCTGATCCTGGTGGCGCTGTTCCAGATGCTCACGGCGCCCGTCGCGGCCCACCTGGTCGGGCGGGCGGGCTACCGCACGGGCAAGGTGCGCCGCGACCTGCTCGTCGTCGACGAGCTCACCGAGGCGCAGGAGCGCGCGTCGGAGCGCGAGGGGACGCAGGACGGGGACGAGGACGACGACCACGACGACGCGCACGGTGCCCCGGGTGCGTCCGGCCGCCCGGGCTGACCCCGGCGGCGGGCGTCCGGTGCCCGCCCCGGCGGTGTGCCGTCACCGGCGGAACATCGCCGCCCAGAGGAAGTCCTCGCCGAACGTCGCCGGGTCGCCGGACCGCATGCGGCGCAGCTCCACCTCGTCCAGCCAGCCGAACGCGCGCCGCAGGTCGTCGGCGCCGTAGGCGAGCCCGCCGCCGAGCCCGCCCTCGCGGTACAGGTCGGCGTCGTCCGCCTCGGTGCCGCCGCGCCCGTCGTGCCCGGTCGCGAAGCAGGCCAGGCCGAACCGCCCGCCGGGGC
Organism: Cellulomonas sp. C5510; assembly: GCF_019797765.1. NCBI lineage: Bacteria > Bacillati > Actinomycetota > Actinomycetes > Micrococcales > Cellulomonadaceae > Cellulomonas > Cellulomonas sp. C5510. Next base: position 3,858,525 of record NZ_CP081862.1, on the reverse strand, counting down.
GCACCGTCCGCTCCAGCAGCCCGCGGTACGTCAGCCGGCGGTGCGGCGGCAGGTGGTGGAAGCAGCCGGAGTCGTAGACCAGGTCGTACTGCTCCGCCGGCGGCTGCCACGTGAGGACGTCCGCGCGGGCGAACCGGACGTCGACGCCGGCCTCGTCGGCCCGCTCCCGTCCCCAGTCCAGCGCCGCCTGCGAGAGGTCGAGCGCGTCGACGGTGCAGCCCTGCTGCGCGAGCCAGACGGCGTTGCGGCCGGGCCCGCAGCCGAGCTCCAGCACCCGGGTGCCCGGACCGAGGGGCAGCCGGCCGTCGGCGTGCCACGCCACCAGGCTCTCGTCCGGGGCCCAGCGGAAGAACGGCACGCCCCGGCCGCGGTCGGCGTAGAACCGGTCCCAGAAGTCCGCGCCGCCCCGGTCCGACCACCGGTCGGCCTGCTCGGCGAACAGGTGGTCCATGAGGTCGAGCACGTCGTCGACGGTCTGGACACAGCGGCGTGCGGGCCGGGCTGGCGTCGCGGGCATGGCGGGCTGACCTGCGCATTCGTCGGCGAGCGGGACGCTCGAGCCTAGCGGGGCGCAGGTCGGTCGGAGGGGGACCTCCGTGCCTGGTCAGGCGTGCGGCAGGCGCCGGTTCCTGTCGACGCGCTGCACGAACTTCTTGGTCCCGCGCGTGGCGAACACCCGCGCCAGCGTCACGGCGCCGGCGGTGATCACGGAGGCCGCGACCACCTCGCCGATGCGGATGTCGTCGGCGTCGTCCTCCGGCTTCGGCGGCTTGTGGCCGACGGCGGCCTTCCAGGCGGCGTCCACGGCCTTCCCGGCGAGCCACGCGACCGCGCCCGCCACCACCAGGCCGGTGATCTTCGCGAACGTGGACTGGGTCTCCTCGTCGGCCACGGTTCCTCCTGCTGCGTCGGTGCGGTGTCGTGCGGGCGCGTGCGTGCTGCGCCCCACGCTAGCCCCGCGGGTGCCGCACCGCAGGTCACCCCGGCGCACGCAGTCGCGCGGGGGCGGCGGCTGGGGGCGTCGGGGACGGCGGTGTAGGGTCGGCCCCGAACGACAGGGGAGCGTCCCGGACCGCCGCCGCGAGGTGGCGCCCGACCGACGCTGAGAGTGCGGACGGAACCGCAGACCCTCGCACCTGATCCGGTTAGCACCGGCGTAGGGAGTCGGGATCTCAGTCGCCTCGTGTCGTCGGCACGGGTGCGGCAGCGCGCGCGGGCGGACGACGCGCGGCGACCCCCTCGGTTGCACATCGAGGAGGACGCATGGCGCGCACGCGCGCAGCACGCCGGACCATCCGGCACACCGCGGCCCTGGGGGTCGCGGCCCTGGCCCTCACGGCCTGCTCGGCCACCGGCGGGTCGCCGTCCGGCGGGTCCGCGGGCGGGGACGGCACGGCGGGCGGGTCGGTCACGCTGGTCACCCACGACTCGTTCCACGTCAGCGACGGGCTGCTCGAGCAGTTCGAGGCGGACACCGGGCTGACCGTCACGCAGGTCGCGCCCGGTGACGGCGGGGCGCTGGTGAACCAGCTCATCCTGACCAAGGACGCCCCGCTGGGCGACGTCGTCTACGGGATCGACAACACGTTCGCGTCGCGGGCGATCGACGAGGGCGTGCTGGAGCCCTACACGTCGCAGGTGCCGGCCGCGGCCGACGCGGAGCCGTACGCCCCGGACGACTCGGGGTCGCTGACCGCCGTCGACCTCGGCGACGTGTGCCTCAACGTGGACCACGCCTGGTTCGCCGACCGGGGCGTCCCGGAGCCGGCGACGCTCGAGGACCTGACCGACCCCGCGTACCGGGACCTGACCGTCGTGACGAACGCCGCGACGTCCAGCCCCGGGCTGGCGTTCCTGCTGGCGACCGTCGGGGCGTTCGGCGAGGACGGCTGGCAGCAGTACTGGCGTGACCTCACGGCGAACGGCCTGAAGGTCGCGGAGGGCTGGTCGGACGCGTACTACACCGACTTCTCCGGCGGGGGCGGCGGCGGCTCCCGGCCGATCGCGCTGTCCTACGCGTCGTCGCCGCCCGAGACGATCCCCGAGAGCGGCGGCGAGCCGACCACCGGCGCGCTGCTCGGCACCTGCTTCCGGCAGGTCGAGTACGCCGGCGTCCTCGCGGGCGCGCAGAACCCCGAGGGCGCGCGCCGGCTGGTGGACTGGCTGCTGTCGGACGCGGTGCAGGGCGACATCCCCGGGTCGATGTACATGTACCCGGTGAGCTCGGCGGTGGACCTGCCGGAGGACTGGGCGCAGTGGGCGCCGCTGGCCGACGAGCCGTACACCGTGCCGCTCGACGAGATCGCGGCGAACCGGGAGACGTGGGTCCGTGAGTGGACGGACCTGGTGACGGGCTGACGCCGTGACCCGCCCGCTGACGCACCCGTCCCCGACCGGCTCCGGCCGGCCGGGGACGGGTGCGCGCGCGACCCCTCCGGGGGTCCCCGCGCCGCCCCCGGCCGCGCCCACCGCGCCCACCGCGCCCGGGCGCGGCTGGGCGGTCGCGCGCGGGACGGCGTGGGCGGTGGCGGCCGCGGTGCCGCTGCTGTTCCTCGGGGTGTTCTTCGCGTGGCCCGTGCTGACGCTCGTCGGGCGCGGCCTCGTCGTCGACGGGTCGCTGGACCTGTCCGGGTTCGCGGAGGTGCTCGGGCGACCGCGGACCTGGCGGATCGTCGGGCTGACGCTGGCGCAGGCGACCCTCGGCACGGTGATCTCGGTGCTGCTGGGCGTGCCCGGTGCGGCGGTGCTGTACCGCAGCCGGTTCCCGGGGCGCGGGGTGCTGCGCGCGTTCGTGACGGTGCCGTTCGTGCTGCCGACGGTCGTGGTGGGCGTGGCGTTCCGGGCGCTGCTGCGGGACAACGGGCCCCTGGGGTTCCTGCACCTCGACGGGACGTTCGCCGCGATCGTCGCCGCGCTGGTGTTCTTCAACTACGCGGTCGTCGTGCGGACCGTCGGCGGGCTGTGGGAGCGCCTCGACCCGCGGCCCGAGCAGGCCGCCCGGTCGCTCGGCGCGTCGCCCGCGCGGGCGTTCCTGACGGTGACGCTGCCGGCGCTCACCCCGGCGCTCACGTCCGCGGCCTCGCTGGTGTTCCTGTTCTGCGCGACGGCGTTCGGGACGGTGCTGGTGCTCGGCGGCATGCGGTTCGGCACCGTGGAGACGGAGATCTGGATCCAGACGACGCAGTTCCTGGACCTGCGGGCCGCCTCGGTGCTGTCGGTGGTGCAGGTGGTGGTGGTCGTCGCCGCGCTCGCCGTGGCAGGCCGCGCGCGGGCCCGGCGGGAGCGCGCGCTGTCGCTCGTCGACACGCCTGTCCGGGCGGTCGGCCGCCCGCACCCCCTGCCGGCGGTCGTCACGGCGGTGGTGCTGGTGCTGCTCGCCCTGCCGCTCGCCGCCCTGCTGCTCGGGTCGCTGCGCACCGGCGACGGCTGGGGCCTGGACCACTACCGCGCGCTCGGCACCACGGGCGGACGGAACGCGCTGACGGTCACGGTCTGGGAGGCGCTGGGCAACTCGCTGCGCGCGGCGGTCGACGCCACGGTGCTGGCCCTCGTCGTCGGCTGCCTCGTGGCGCTTCTGGTGTCGCGGCGCCCCCGGCGCACGGCGGCCCGCCGCGCCGTCGGGGTGCTGGACGGCGTGTTCATGCTGCCGCTGGGCGTGTCCGCCGTGACGGTCGGGTTCGGGGCGCTGCTGACGCTCGGGCACCCGTTCGGCATCGCGACGGACCTGCGGACCACGGGAGTGCTGGTGCCGGTCGTCCAGGCGGTCGTCGCGGTGCCGCTCGTCGTGCGCACGGTGCTGCCCGTGCTGCGCGCCGTCGACCCGCGGCTGCGGGAGGCCGCCGGGACGCTGGGTGCCGGTCCCGGCCGCGTGCTCGCGACGGTGGACGGGGCGCTCGCGGTGCGTTCCGCCGGCCTCGCCGTGGGGTTCGCGTTCGCGGTGTCGCTCGGCGAGTTCGGCGCGACGTCGTTCCTGGCCCGGCCCGACCGTCCGACGCTGCCCGTCGTGATCTTCCGGCTGATCGGCCAGCCGGGTGCGGACAACTACGGCATGGCGCTCGCGGCCGGGGTCGTGTTGGCCCTGCTGACGGCGGGGGTGATGGCGGTCGCGGAGCGGCTGCGCGGCCCGGTGGGAGGAGAGCTGTGACGGACGGGCTGGCGGTACGGGGCCTCGAGGTGCGGTACCCGGGGGCGACCCGGGGTGCCGCGGGGGTGACGGCGGTCGCGGGCGTCGACCTGGACGTGCCGCAGGGGCAGGTGCTCGCGCTGCTCGGCCCGTCGGGCTGCGGGAAGTCGTCGCTGCTGCGCGCGGTGGCCGGGCTGGAGCCGCCGACGGCAGGGCGGGTGCTGTGGGACGCGCAGGACCTCGCACCCGTGCCGGTGCACCGCCGGGGGTTCGGCCTGGTGTTCCAGGACGGCCAGCTGTTCCCGCACCGCGACGTCGCCGGCAACGTCGCGTACGGGCTGCGGGACCTCGGCCGCGCGGAGCGCACCGCCCGGGTGGCGGAGCTGCTGGACCTCGTGGGCCTGCCCGGCTACGGCCCGCGGCCGGTGGCGACGCTGTCCGGGGGTGAGCGGCAGCGGGTCGCCCTCGCGCGGTCGCTGGCCCCGCGCCCCGGGCTGCTCCTGCTGGACGAGCCGCTCTCGGCCCTCGACCGGTCGCTGCGCGAGCGGCTCGCCGACGACCTGCGGCGGGTGCTGGTGACCACCGGGACGACCGCGCTGTTCGTCACGCACGACCAGGACGAGGCGTTCGCCGTGGCGGACCGGGTCGCGGTGATGGCGGCCGGCCGGCTGCTGCAGGTCGCACCGCCGGAGGAGCTGTGGCACCGCCCCGCCGGGCGCCAGGTCGCGGAGTTCCTGGGGTACCGGACGTTCCTCGCCGCCGCGGACCGGGGCTCGGCGGCCCCGCCGGCCGACGGCCCGCTGCTGGCGGGGACGCTCGCCGTGGCGCCGGGCGGCTGGCGCGTGCTGGCCCCGGGGGAGTCCGCGGGGGAGGGCGCTCCGGTGCGGGACGCGCGGGTCACCGGGCGCCGGTCGCGCCGCGGTCGCCTGGAGCTCGTCGCGGTCATCGAGCCGGAGGGCGTGGCGGTCGCCGCCACCCCGGCGCGCGGCGGCGTGCCCGCGGACGGCGCGCGCGTGCGGGTGGCGGCCGACGAGGGGTCGGTGGCGGTGCTCGGCGGCTGACGTGCCGGGGCCGGTGCCCGCACATCCGGCGGCCACGACGTTCCGGTAGTCGCGCTACAGGATCGTGCGGTGACGCTACCGGGCGGTAGCGTCACGCCATGCCGTGGCTGGAGATCATCGGGTGGACCGGGTCCGTCCTCGTCGTCGTGTCCCTCATGCAGGCCCGCGTGCTGCGGTTCCGGTGGATGAACTTCGCCGGCTCCGTGGTCGCCGCCGGCTACAACGCCGTGGTCGAGATCTGGCCGTTCGCCGCCATGAACGGCGTGATCGCGGTGATCGACGCCTACTGGCTGTGGCGGCTCACCCGCGAGCGGCACGACGCCGACGTCTACCAGGTGGTGCCCGTCGGCCCGCGCGACGACTACCTGCGGCACGTGCTCGGGGTGCACGCCGACGACATCGCCCGGTACTACCCGTCGTTCGCGCTCGACGACCCCGGCGCGCGGTGGGCGTACCTCGTGCTGCACGGCGACGAGACGGTCGGCGTCGTCGTCGTGCGCGACGCCGGCGAGGGGGTCGGCGAGGTGCAGCTCGACTACGTGACGCCCCGGTTCCGCGACTTCGCGCCCGGCGAGTTCGTGTACCGCCGCAGCGGGGCGTTCGCCGGGTCGGGCCTGCGGTTGCTGGTGGTCGTCGACGACGCGCAGGACTCCGGCGACTACCTCCGCCGCGTCGGCTTCACCCACGAGGCGGGCCGCTGGCGCCGCGAGGTCGCCCCCGCCACCCCCTGACCCCCGCCCGTCCGGCCCCGTCCGGTCCCGTCCGGTCCCGTCCGGTCCCGTCCGCCGAGTTCGGCAGTCCCAGGCGAGGTCGGCAGCTCCGGGTGCCGACCTCGCACACGACCTGCCGAACTCGCGGGAGGGGGTGGGCGGCGGCGGGGGTGGGGTGTGCTTAGGATGAGTTCGGACGACCGAAATTGGAGGTGTGGTGACCAGCACTCAGGATCGTGCCGCGGTGTCGCGCGGGCGCGTGCTGCCGCTGCTCGGTCCGGCGTTCGTCGCCGCGATCGCGTACGTCGACCCGGGGAACGTCGCGGCGAACCTCACGGCCGGCGCCCGGTACGGGTACCTGCTGCTCTGGGTGCTCGTCGCCGCGAACGCCATGGCGGTGCTGGTGCAGTACCAGTCGGCGAAGCTCGGCATCGTCACCGGTGAGTCGCTGCCCGGGCTGCTGGGCCGGCGGATGCGGCGCGGGCCCCGGCTGGCGTTCTGGGCCCAGGCGGAGGTCGTGGCCGCCGCGACGGACATCGCCGAGGTCGTGGGCGGCGCCATCGCGCTGCACCTGCTGTTCGGTCTCCCGCTCGTCGCGGGCGGGCTCGTCGTCGGCGTGGTGTCGATGCTGCTGCTGGCCACGCAGGACCGCTACGGCCAGCGGCGGTTCGAGCGGCTCGTCGTCGCGCTGCTGGTCGTCATCGTCGTCGGGTTCCTGGGTGGCCTGCTGCTGGGGCCGCCCGACCCCGCGGGCATGCTCGCCGGCCTCGCCCCGCGGTTCGCGGGCACCGACTCGGTGCTGCTCGCGGCGTCGATGCTGGGCGCCACGGTGATGCCGCACGCGATCTACGTGCACTCGGCGCTGAGCCGGGACCGGTTCGGCCGGTCGCCCGCCCCCGAGCTGCGCGCCGGCCTGCTGCGCGCCACGCGCTGGGACGTCGGGACGGCGCTGGGTGTCGCCGGGACGGTGAACATCGGGCTGCTCCTGCTGGCGGCGGCGAACCTGCGCGGCGTCGAGGGCACGGACACGATCGAGGGGGCGCACGCGGCGATCAGCGACGCGCTCGGCGGGGGGATCGGCGTGGTGTTCGCGGTCGGGCTGCTCGCCTCGGGCCTCGCCTCGACGTCCGTGGGCTGCTACGCGGGTGCGGCCGTCATGGAGGGCCTCATCCACCGCCGGGTGCCGCTGCTGCTCCGCCGGGCGATCACGCTCGTCCCGGCGCTCGTGCTCCTGGCGGTCGGTGCCGACCCGACGTGGACGCTGGTGGTCAGCCAGGTGGTGCTGTCGTTCGGCATCCCGTTCGCCGCGTTGCCGCTGGTCCGGCTGAACCGGGACCGGGGCCTGCTGGGGGCGTACGCGAACGGCCCGCGGCTGCAGGCGGTCCTGGTCGTGGTCGTCGCCCTGGTGGTGGCACTCAACCTGGCGCTGCTGGTGCTGCTGGCGGCCGGGGCCTGAGTAGTCGGAGCGCGGCTCCCGAAACCCGCGGCGACCTGCGTTGACGCGGCGAGTCCCCGCGTCCGCTCGGCACCGCGGACCGGCCGGGAGGGGGTCGGTGGGCCCTGGCCGTGGTGCCGCGGCCGCCGGGCGGGCGGTGCTTTCCGGAGCGGCGGTACGAGAACCTTTCCGTAGCGGCGCTACGATCAGCGGTGTGACCAGCGGTGTGACCAGCGGTGTGACCAGCGGCGACGGGCGGACCCTGCGGGCCGTGGCGACCCGGGCGCGCGTCGCGCAGGCCGCGACGCGGCTGTTCCTCGCCGACGGCTACGGCCCCACCACCATCACGGCCGTCGGGCGTGCCGCCGGGGTCGGCGTCCAGACCGTCTACTACTCGTACCCCACCAAGGCGGACATCCTCGTCGGCTGCCTCGACCACGCGGTGGACGGTGCCGACCGCCGGGACGCGCAGCACGACCTGGCCGACCAGGCCTGGGTCCGCGCGGTCGTCGCCGAGGCCGACCCGGCGCGGCGCGTGTTCCTGCACGTGCGCGGGTTCGCCGAGCTGCTCGGCCGTGCCGCCGCGGTCCAGGACCTCGTGCGGTCGGCGGCGCCGGGCGACGCGGTGCTCCGGGACGCGTGGGAGCGCGACGAGACGCGGCGGCGGACGGTGCACGGCCTGCTGGTCGGCACGCTGGTGGCCGACGGGTCGCTGCGCCCGGGCCTGGAGCCGCTGCACGCCGTCGACCTGCTGACGCTGCTGCTGGGCCCCGAGCCGTGGAACGCGCTGGTGCGCCGCGGCGGCTGGAGCGCCCTCGCGTGGGCGCGGTGGGCGCACGGCGCGCTGCTCGCGGACCTCGTGCCCTCCCGGTGGGAGCCCGGCGCCTGACCGGCCACCGCGCCCCGGGCCCTCACCAGGCCGAGCGGGCGTAGTCCTTGAGGAAGCAGCCGTACAGGTCCTCGCCGGCCTCGCCCCGCACGATCGGGTCGTACACGCGGGCCGCGCCGTCCACCAGGTCGAGCGGCGCGTGGAACCCCTCCTCGGCGAGCCGCACCTTCGTCGGGTGCGGCCGCTCGTCGGTGATCCACCCGGTGTCGACGGCGGTCATGAGGATGCCGTCGGCGAGCATCTCGCCCGCGCTCGTGCGCGTCAGCATGTTGAGCGCCGCCTTGCTCATGTTGGTGTGCGGGTGGCCCGGGCCCTTGTAGCCCCGGGCGAACACGCCCTCCATCGCGGAGACGTTGACGACGTACGTCCGGCGGGCCGGCGACGCCGCGAGGGCGGGCCGCAGCCGGCTGATGAGGATGAACGGCGCCGTCTGGTTGCACAGCTGCACCTCGAGCAGCTCCATCGGGTCGACGTCCTCGACCGTCGCGACCCAGGAGTTCGTCTCCGCGACGTCGGGGATCAGCCCGCCGGCGTCGATCGACGTCCCCGCCACCAGCCGCTCGAGGCTCGCCGCCTCGGCGGTGAGGGACTGCGCGGTCAGCGCCTCCGCGGCGGCGCGCCCGGCTCGTTCGATCGCCAGGGCCGGGCTGCTCAGCTCGCTGACCGATCCCGCCAGCGCGCGCGGGTGGGCGTCGCTCGTCCGGCCGAACGTCGTGATCATCCGCGCGGCGTCGGCGTCCAGCGGGGCGTCCTCGGCCTCGGCGATCCGCGCGTACGCCCCCGGCGACCGCCGCACCGTCTGCGCGGCGTTGTTGATGAGGACGTCCAGAGCCCCCTGGGCGGCGACGTGGTCGGCGAGCGCGACCACCTGCGCCGGGTCGCGCAGGTCGATGCCCACGACGTGCAGCCGGTCGATCCAGTCGGCGGAGTCGTCCATCGCCCGGAACCGGCGGACCGCGTCCTGGGGGAACCGGGTGGTGATCGTCAGGTCGGCGCCGTCCCGCAGCAGCCGCAGCGCGATGTACATGCCGATCTTCGCGCGACCGCCCGTCAGCAGCGCGCGGCGGCCGGTGAGGTCCGTGCGGGCGTCCCGCTTGGCGTGGTGCAGCGCCGCGCAGTCCGGGCAGAGCTGGTGGTAGAACGCGTCGACCAGCGTGTAGTCCTGCTTGCAGACGTAGCAGGCGCGCGGCCGCAGCAGCGTCCCGGCGATCGCGCCGGTGGCCGACGAGGTGATCGGGATGCCGGCGGTCTCGTCGTCGATCCGGCCCGGGCTGCCCGTCGCGGTGGCGGCGACGACGGCGGCGTCGGCCTCGGCGATCAGACGGCGCTTCTCCCCGCGGCGGTGCTTCTTCGCGGCCTTGAACATGGCGGACGCGGCACGCCGGGCGGCGGCGTGCTGCGGGTGCGTCTGCGGGAGGGCGGCGACCTGGTCGGCCACCCGCAGGAACGTCGCGAACTCCGCGGGGTCGACGCCGGGCACGTCCGCGGCGGGTTCCGTGCCGTCGCCGGGTGCGTCCGGGTGCTGCGGGGGCGTGGTCGTCTGCGCGCTCATAGCGCCGTCCGTCCTCGGGTGGGGGAAGGGCGCCGCGGTCGCGCGGGGCCCGGAGGATCGTACGCGGCGCGCGCTGCCGGTACCCAGGCCGGGGCCGGCGTGACGCCCCGGCGCCCCGGACGGGGGACACTGGGAGGCAGCAACCGTCACCGCAGCACCACGAGGAGTCACCGTGCCCCAGGGAACCGTCCGCTGGTTCGACGCCGAGCGAGGGTTCGGCTTCCTCGCGCTCGGCGACGACGCCGAGGACCTGTTCGTCCACGTCTCCGAGGTCGTCGGCCAGGACGGCCCTGCGACGCTCCGCGAGGGGCAGTCCGTCGAGTTCGAGGTCGGCGAGGGCGACCGCGGCCCGCAGGCCCGCCAGGTGCGCGTCACCGGTGACGCCGCGGTGGACGCCGCGCTCGGCGTGCTGGGCACCGTCAGCTGGTACGAGCCGGCCAAGGGCTACGGCTTCCTCACGCCGGACACCGGCGACGGCGAGATCTTCGTGCACAGCTCGGCCATCGTCGGCGGCGGGGTGATCGCCGAGGGCCAGCGCGTCGCGTTCCTCGTCGTCGAGGGGGAGAAGGGGCCGCAGGCCGACCACCTCCTGCCGCTCGGCGCGCACGCCGCCGCGGGCCCGGGCCGCGCCGCGGTGACGGACGACGGCGCCGACGGCACCGTGACCTGGTACGACGCGGGCAAGGGCTTCGGCTTCATCACCCCCGACTCCGGGGAGCAGGACGTCTTCGTGCACGCGCGCTCGCTGCACGGCGACCTGACCGAGCTCGTCGAGGGCGACCGGGTGAGCTACCGCGCCTCGGAGGGCGAGAAGGGCCTGCAGGCCCAGGGGGTCCGGCTGGTCGGGGGCCCGTCCCGAGGCGGCCGCGGCGGTCGCGGCGGGTCGGACCGGCGCGACCCCGGTCGGGGCCCGGCACCGTCCCGCGGCTCGCAGCGGGGCGGCCAGGGTGTCGTCGCGCGCTACGACGCGGAGCGCGGCTTCGGGTTCATCACCCCGGACGACGGCGGGCCGGACCTGTTCGTGCACGTGTCGGTCGTGCGGGACGGCGAGGAGCTCTACGAGGGCGACCGGGTGCGGTACCAGGTGCGCCAGAGCGACCGGGGTCCCCAGGCGGACCGGGTCGACCTGCTCTGACCGGCAGGAGGTCACCGGCCCGCCGGGGCGGTGACCTCCTCGGGCACGTGGCGCAGCAGGTCGCCCGGCTGGCAGTCCCCGCGGTGTTCTCCGAGCCGTCGCCGACGTTCGACCGGGTGCTGGCCGTGCGGGCCGAGCGCCAGGCGATGGTGCGGGACCACCTCGCCTCCGTGACGCCGGCGGACCTGACGGGCGTGCGGCCGAACCCGTGGGGGCCCGACCACCTCGAGACGGTGCTGTCCTGCCTGCACACGATCCTCGACGAGGAGTGGTCGCACCTGCGCTTCGCGCTGCGGGACCTGGACGCGCTCGCGGCGCGCCCAACCGACGCCGACCCGGCCTGACGGCTCCGGCCGGGCGGCTGGTCCGGCCGGGGGCGCGGCCGCGCCGGTCCGAGCCCGGCGTGGCCGCGCCGGGCTCGTCGTGCGCGGTCAGGCGCGGTCAGGCGCCGGGCGACGCCGCCGGCCCACCCGAGGCGGTCACGGGCTCCTCGTCCGGCTCGGGCGCGGCCGCGCGCGTCAGCAGCACCCGGCCCACCCCGGCGACGACGAGTCCCGACACGACGACGCTCAGCAGCGCGACCCGCAGGCTCGAGGCGTCCGCGACCACGCCCACCACGGTCGGCGACACCAGGAACCCGACGCGGAGCAGCCAGCTGACGACGGTCAGCCCGACGCCGGCGGGCAGGCCGGGCAGCTCGTCCGCGGTGTGCATGACGGCGGGCACGAGCGTCGCGACGCCGAGACCCGCGAGCGCGAACCCCGCGAGCGTCGTCGCCAGTGACGGCACGGCGAGCATCCCGCCGGCCCCGACCGCGATCGCGAGGCCGCCGACGCGCGCGACGCGCCGCTGCCCGAACCGGTCGACGACCCGGTCTCCGGTGAGCCGGCCGACGGTCATCGCGACCTGGAGGGCGACGAACGCCAGCCCGGCGGCGGCCGCGCCGGTGCCGACCTCCGTGCGCAGGTACAGGGCGCCCCACGAGGACCCGGCGTCCTCGACGAACGCGCCGCAGGCGGCGAGCACGCCGAGCGCGGCGAGCAGGAGGACGGCGTGGCCCGCGACGCGCCGCCGGGGCGCCGGTGCGGGGGCGTCGGCTGCGGGGGCGTCGGCCGCGGGGGCGTCGGCCGCGGCCCGCTCGGCGTCCTCGGGCCCGCGCAGCAGGAACCGGTGCGCGACGACGGCGACGACCGCGAACACCGCGGACGTGGTGGCGATGTGCGCGGGCAGCGGCACGCCGAGCCCGGCGGCTGCCGACCCGACCAGCCCGCCGAGCACCGCGCCGACGCTCCACAGGCCGTGGAACGCGTTGACGATGGAGCGCCCGTAGAGCCGCTGCACCCGGAACCCGTGCGCGTTCTGCGCGACGTCGATCACGGCGTCGAGGGCGCCCGCGAGCAGGAGCAGCCCGGCCAGCGCGGCCCAGCTCCCGGCGAGAGGCACGAGCGCCACGGCGACCGCGAGCGTGACCAGGCCGGACGACGCGACGGCGGCCGACCCGAGGCGCTGGATCAGCAGCGGCGCGAGCAGCCCGGCCAGCAGGGCGCCGAGCGGCATCGCGGCGATCGCGGTGCCGAGCGCGGCGTTGCTCAGGCCGAGGTCGGCCTTCACCTCGGGCAGCCGCGGCACGAGGTTCGCGTACAGCACGGCGTTGACCAGGAACACCATCGAGACGGCGACGCGGGCGCGCCGGGCGACCGGCGTCACGACGGCTGCTGAGGGTGCTGCAGGGGAGGCGGGCATGGGGCTCCGGCGGTGGGTCCGGGTGCCGGCGTCGGCGCCCGCGGGCGGGGTGCGTCGTCGAGCGTACACACGATGTGTACGCTCGTACACATGAGCGATCGCGACTACTTCGCCGGCGACCCGCGCACCAACCGCGAGCGGATGCTCGCCGGTGACCTGTACATCGCGGACGACCCGGAGAGCGAGCGCATCGCGCGCCGGGCGACCGTCCTGGTCGAGGAGTACCGGCTGGCCGTGATCGCGGCCGACGACGCCCGCGCCCGCCGCGTGCTGACGGACCTGCTCGGCTCGCTCGGCGAGGGCGCGTTCATCAAGCCGCCGCTCGCCGTCGACTACGGGGAGAACCTCCACGTGGGCGCCCGGACGTTCGTGAACTCCGGCCTGACGGCGCTCGACGTCGCGACGATCACCATCGGCGAGGACTGCCAGATCGGCCCGGACGTGCAGCTCCTGACCCCCACGCACCCCCTCGACCCGCAGCCGCGGCGCGACAAGCTCGAGGCCGCCGAGCCGATCACGCTCGGGGACAACGTCTGGCTGGGCGGCGGCGTCATCGTCTGCCCCGGGGTGACCATCGGGGACGACACGGTGGTCGGGGCCGGTGCCGTCGTCACGCGGGACCTGCCGGCGGGCGTCGTGGCCGTCGGGAACCCGGCGCGCGTGGTGCGGCGCCTCGACGAGCCCGGCGAGCAGGTCTGAGGTGGCCGCCGCCGGGCAGCCCCGCAGGCGCCGGCACGACCCCGACCGGCGCGACCGCATCGTCGAGACGTGCCTGGAGGTCATCGGCGCGGAGGGCGTCGCGGGCACCTCGACCCGTCGCATCGCGGCCGCCGCGGACGTCCCGCTCGGGTCGATCACGTACCACTTCGCCGACGTCGACGCCTTGCTGCACGAGGCGTTCGAGCGGTTCGCGACGCGCGTCAGCGACCGGTTCGAGGCCGCGATGGCGGGCGCCGCGACCCTCGACGAGGCGCGCGCCGCCGTCGTCCACCTCATCGGCTCGGACGTGCTCACCGACCCCCGCGAGCTCGTCCTCACCCACGAGCTCTACACGCTGGCCGCCCGCGACCCCCGGTACCGGCGCCTGACCCACGCCTGGATGGCCCGCAGCCGCGCCGCGCTCGAGCGGCACTTCGACCCGCCGACCGCCCGGCTGCTGGACGCCCTCATCGAGGGCCTGTCGATCCACCGGGCGCTGGACACGGAGCCGCACGGCATCGCCGAGGTGGAGCGCGCGGTCGCGCTGGTGACCCGGGCGCCGTGACCGCGCCCCCGGCACCCACCCCCGGCGGCATCCCCTCGGTCGTCCGGGCGGGTCCGGCTCCCCCTGCGGGGTGACGTGACCGGACCCTTCGGTGGTGCGGCGCGGCCGCCGGGACCGGCCCGGGAGCCGATGTCCCGGGGGGTCGCCGCTTCCTAGCGTCGAGGGCATGACGACCCTGACCGGCACCCCCGCCCCTCACGCCCTCCCGGCCCCCCGCGCCCACCCGGCCCCCCACGCCCACCCGGCCGCGTACGCGGACTCCGGGTCCCGGCCGGCCCACCCCGGTCACGCGGCCCGGCGAGTCCGCGCCTCCCGTCCCTCCCGTCCCTCCCGTCCCCGGCGGCACGCCGTCGCCCTGGTGCTCGCAGTCGTGGCGGTAGCCGTCGCCGCGGCGCTCGCGCTCCAGGCCCTCGCGCCGGGAGGCGACCGCAGTGCCGGCACGTCGCAGAACGGCTGGCCCGAGATCACGTCCGGCGACGACCCCCGCCTCGTGCGGCTGCCCTGGGTGACGGGCCGTGTCCTGGGCGGCGACGTCGCCACCGTCCTCGGGTACGTCGCGGAGCGGTTCGACGCCGAGGTCGAGCCCGTCGACCCCGACGCCTCCTGGGGCTGGGCCCACCGCCCGGTCCGCGGCGGGACGACGCTGTCCAACCACGCCTCCGCCACGGCCATCGACCTCAACGCCCCCCTGCACCCGCTGGGCGTGCGCGGCACGTTCACGGACGAGCAGGTCGCGGCGATCCGGGCGATCCTCGCGGACGTCGCGCCCGCGGTCGCCTGGGGCGGCGACTACGCCGACCGGCCGGACGAGATGCACCTGGAGATCGTCGGGGACCCGGACGTGGTGGCGGAGGTCGCGGCGCGGCTGCGCGGCTGAGCGCGCGCCAGCGGGGGCGGGTCCCTCCAGCGTCGCGCCACGCCGCTGGATGCAGTCCGTCATGAGGGGCACCGTGCCGTCGGAGTCCTGATCTCGTCGATGAACAGGGCCATCGCGATCGCGCACTCGCGGAGCGCTGGGACGACGCCGGCCACCAGGTCCTCGAGGTCGAGCTCGACGTCTCCGGACGAGGCCCGGTCCGGGGGACGACGCCGTCCTTCCTGGTCGGCCCTCATCTGCCGCGGCAGCGGAATGCTCCGCCGCCGTCCAGGGTTGAGCCAGATGGACTCAAGTTCGCCCGCGCCGAGTTGCCACAGCGCCCGGAGCGACGCAGACTTGAGCGCAGCAGGCTCAAGGCGACCGGCCCCGCTCCGGGGTGCGCGGCGCCGGACCCACGCAGCACGACGAAGGAGCGACAGACATGGCACGAGCAGTCGGCATCGACCTGGGCACCACCAACTCCGTGGTGGCCGTCCTCGAGGGCGGGGAGCCCACGGTCATCGCCAACGCGGAGGGCGCCCGCACGACCCCGTCGGTCGTCGCGTTCTCCAAGACCGGCGAGGTCCTCGTCGGTGAGGTCGCCAAGCGGCAGGCCGTCACGAACGTCGACCGCACCATCGCGTCCGTCAAGCGCCACATGGGCACGGACTGGACGACCGAGATCGACGACAAGACGTACACCGCGCAGGAGATCTCCGCCCGCGTGCTCGGCAAGCTGAAGCGCGACGCCGAGGAGTACCTGGGCGAGCCGGTCACCGACGCGGTCATCACCGTCCCGGCCTACTTCAACGACGCCGAGCGCCAGGCGACGAAGGACGCGGGCCAGATCGCCGGCCTCAACGTCCTGCGCATCGTCAACGAGCCCACCGCGGCGGCCCTGGCCTACGGCCTGGAGAAGGGCAAGGAGGACGAGCTGATCCTCGTCTTCGACCTCGGCGGCGGCACGTTCGACGTCTCCCTGCTCGAGGTGGGCAAGGACGACGACTTCTCGACCATCGAGGTCCGCGCGACCTCCGGCGACAACCGCCTCGGCGGCGACGACTGGGACAACCGGATCGTCGACTGGCTGGTCGGCCAGGTCAAGAACTCGACCGGTGTCGACCTGTCCAAGGACAAGATCGCCGTCCAGCGCCTGCGCGAGGCCTCCGAGCAGGCCAAGAAGGAGCTGTCGTCCGCGACCAGCACCAACATCAGCCTGCAGTACCTCTCGATGAGCGAGAACGGCCCCATCCACCTGGACGAGAAGCTCACCCGGGCGCAGTTCCAGCAGATGACGGCCGACCTGCTCGAGCGGACCAAGGCGCCGTTCCACGCGGTCATCCGCGACGCGGGCATCAAGGTCTCGGACATCGACCACGTGGTGCTCGTCGGCGGCTCCACCCGCATGCCGGCTGTGGCCGACGTCGTGCGCGAGCTGACCGGCGGCAAGGAGCCCAACAAGGGCGTCAACCCGGACGAGGTCGTGGCCGTCGGTGCCGCGCTGCAGGCCGGTGTCATCAAGGGCGACCGCAAGGACGTCCTCCTGATCGACGTGACCCCGCTGTCCCTCGGCATCGAGACCAAGGGCGGCGTGATGACCAAGCTCATCGAGCGCAACACGGCCATCCCGACCAAGCGCAGCGAGATCTTCTCGACCGCCGAGGACAACCAGCCGTCCGTGCTGATCCAGGTGTTCCAGGGCGAGCGCGAGTTCGCGCGGGACAACAAGCCGCTCGGCACGTTCGAGCTGACCGGCATCGCGCCGGCGCCGCGCGGCGTCCCGCAGATCGAGGTCACCTTCGACATCGACGCGAACGGCATCGTGCACGTGTCCGCCAAGGACCGCGGCACCGGCAAGGAGCAGTCGATGACGATCTCCGGCGGCTCCGGCCTGCCGAAGGACGAGATCGACCGCATGGTCAAGGAGGCCGAGGCGCACGCCGCCGAGGACAAGAAGCGCCGCGAGGAGGCCGAGACCCGCAACTCCGCGGAGCAGCTCGTCTACTCCACGGAGAAGCTGCTCGCCGACAACGACGACAAGCTGTCCGACGACGTGAAGACCGAGGTGACGTCCGCCGTCGGCGACCTGAAGAAGGCGCTCGAGGGCGACGACCTGGCCGAGGTCACCGCGAAGCAGGCGGCCCTGGTGACCGCCAGCCAGAAGATCGGCGAGGCGCTGTACTCGGCGAACCAGCAGGCGCCCGCGGGCGACGCCCCGGCGGACGGCGCGGCGGGCTCCGGCGCGTCGGCGCAGGACGACGACGTGGTGGACGCCGAGATCGTCGACGACGAGAGCGAGAAGAAGTGACGGACGAGCCCACCCCGCAGGGGCGTGACCCGGAGGACGCCCCGCGCGTGACCGACAAGCGCCGCATCGACCCGGAGACGGGCGAGCTGCGCGAGCCGACGCCCGAGGAGGCGGTGCTGGCCGAGGCGGAGGACGCCGCGACCGCAGCCGAGGAGACCGTGATGCTGGAGGGGCTGGTGGAGGCGCAGAAGCTGGCGGCCGAGCGGCTGGACGAGCTCCAGCGCCGGAACGCCGACTACTACAACCTCGAGCAGCAGTACTCGGCGTACGTCAAGCGGTCGAAGTCCGAGGCCCTCACGGCCCGCGACCAGGGCGTGGCGTCCGTCGCCGAGGCGCTCATCAGCGTGCTCGACGACATCGAGCTGGCGCGCCAGCACGGCGACCTGGTCGGGCCGTTCGCGTCGATCGCGGAGAAGCTCGAGGGCACCCTCGGGCGGTTCGGCATCGAGCGGTACGGCGCGGCCGGGGAGCCGTTCGACCCCACGGTGCACGAGGCGCTCATGCACGGGCACTCGGCAGACGTCTCCGAGCCGACCGTGCAGCAGGTGCTGCAGCCGGGCTACCGCATGGGCGAGCGCATCATCCGCGCCGCCCGGGTGGCGGTCGTCGACCCGGAGGCGTGACGAGCAGGATGAGGGCCCGGCCGCGTGACCGCGCGGCCGGGTCCCGCCCGGCCCGGGCCCTGACGCGGGCCAGGACCGGTGGAGCAGAGCGGAGGGAGGCGTCGTGAGCGGGCAGGACTGGCTGGAGAAGGACTTCTACGCCGTGCTGGGCGTCCCCAAGGACGCCGACGCGGCCGCGATCAAGAAGGCGTACCGCAAGCTCGCCCGCACCATGCACCCGGACCACAACCCCGGGGACGCGGTCGCGGAGGCGAAGTTCAAGGAGGTCGGCGAGGCGTACGCCGTGCTGTCCGACCCCGAGCAGCGGCAGCAGTACGACCAGCTGAGGGCCATGGCCGGCGGCGCGCGGTTCCGCGCGGGTGCGGGCGACCCCGGCAGCGCGCAGGCGGGCGGGTTCGAGGACCTGTTCGGCGGTGTGTTCACCGGCGGTGGCTCACGCGTGCGGTTCCCGCAGGGCGGCGGTGGTGCCGCGGGCGGTGCGGGCGGTGCCGGCGGGTTCGAGGACCTGCTCGGCGGGCTGTTCGGCGGCGGCGGAGGCTTCGGCCAGACCCGCGCCGCGCGGCGCGGCGCCGACCTGTCCGCGGTGACCACCCTGCCGTTCCGGCAGGCCGTCGAGGGCTCGACCGTCGCGCTCGGCGTCGAGGGCCGCACCGTCAAGGCGCGGATCCCCGCCGGCGTCCGGGACGGGCAGAAGATCCGGCTGCGCGGCAAGGGCCGGCCCGGTGAGCACGGGGCGCCCCCCGGCGACCTCGAGGTCACCGTGCGGGTCACGCCGCACCCGGTGTTCGCGCTGGACGGCAACAACCTGCGCGTCACGCTGCCGGTCGCGTTCGACGAGGCCGCGCTCGGCGCCGAGGTGCCCGTGCCGACGCTCGACGGCGGCACGGTGCGGCTGAAGATCCCGGCCGGCACGCCGTCGGGTCGCACGCTGCGCGTCAAGGGTCGCGGCGTCACCACGACGTCCGGCACGGGAGACCTGCTGGTCACCGTGCAGGTGGTCGTCCCGCAGCGGCTCAACGCCGCCGCGAAGGAGGCCGTGCAGGCGTTCGGCATCGCGACGTCCGGCGAGGACCCGCGCGCCGAGCTGCTGGCGCGCGCCCAGGAGTGAGGCACCGCCGGGCGCCCGGGGCCTGACGGTCCCCGGTGTCCGGCGCCCGACGGCAGGAGGTGGTGGGGATGGTCTCGGAGGACGCGCAGGTCTACGTGATCTCGGTCGCCGCCGAGCTCGCCGGCATGCACCCGCAGACCCTCCGGCAGTACGACCGGCTCGGCCTCGTGCAGCCCGGTCGCACGCGCGGCCGGGGGCGGCGGTACTCCCTGCGGGACATCGCCACGCTGCGCGAGGTGCAGCGGCTCTCCCAGGAGGAGGGTGTCAACCTCGCCGGCATCAAGCGCATCCTCGAGCTCGAGTCCGAGGTCGAGCGGCTGCGCCGGCAGGTCGAGTACCTGCGGGCCTTCGCCGAGCCCGGACGGCGCGTGTTCACCGCACACCCCTCCGGCGACGTTGTGGCGATGGGACCGCTCGGACGCAGCCAGCGCCGGTCCGCCGCCTCCGCCGAGGACCCGCGAGCCGCCGGGGCGCGCGGGGCGATCGTGCTCTGGCGGCCGTCCGGGCGCTGACGCGCGACGTCACCCGGCGCGGTCCGGGCGAGGTCGCCTACGGTGGCAGGCGACGGGCTGGACGGACGAGGCGGGCACCATGCGAGGCAGGACCCCGGCGGCGGGCGCCGCGCTGCTCGTGGCGGTCCTGACGGTGCTCGGGCCCGGGCCCGCAGCGGCGGCGACCGTCGACGGAGGAGGCGGTGCGGCGGTCGGGAGCGGAGCCGCCGGCGGCACGGCGGACGGTACCGCCGCGGGCGGCGGGTCGGGCGGCGACGCCGCGGCACCCGAGCCCGTCCCGACGCCCGAGCCCACGTCGACCCCCGCGCCGACCTCCGCGCCCGCGCCGACGCCCGACCCCAGCCCGTCCGGGGAGCCGGAGGCGACGCCGACGCCGACCCAGGCACCCGCACCGCAGCCAAGCCCGAGCACGCCGGGGTCGCCGGGGCCCTCGCCCTCGCCGACGTCCGTCGTCCCCGAAGGATCCGGGACGGACGACGAGCAGCCCGCGCCCGGACGGCGCCCCGCCACGCCGCCCGCGGTCACGACGGCCGCCACGCCGTGGGGGCAGCTGCTCGGCGCGCTGGCGGTCGTCCTGGCGGGGGCCGTCGCGGTCGTGGTGCTCTCGGCGCGCCGGCGGGCTGCGGCGGCCGCAGCTGCCGCACACCGCGGCCCGGCGGCGGGCTCCGCGTCGTCCTCGCCGCCGTCGGTGGCTCCCACGGGCGGAGCCCCGGGCCCGGAGGATGTCCTGCGCCTGATGGTCACCGCCGGCGAGGCGATGATCGACGCCGGGCACACGGTGTCCTCGGTCGCCGAGACGCTCGACGACATCGCCGCGGCGCACGGCGTCCCCGGCGCGGAGACGGTCGTGCTCCCCACGGCGCTGCTGGTGTCGGTGCCGCAGGGGTCGACGGTCGCCACCGCCGCGGTGTCGACGGGTCGCCGTCCGCTCGACCTGTACCAGGTGGACGACCTGGCCGACGTGCTGCGCGACGCCGCCGCGCCCGCGGACGCCGCCGCACCCGCGGCCCCGGGGGCGCTGGTCGACCGGATCGCGGACCTGCGCGTCGCGCCGCGGCCGTTCGGGCCCGTGGCCCGGCTCGCCGGCTACCTGCTGCTGTCCGTCGGCCTCGCCGCGCTGCTGGGCGGGTCCTGGGTGGACCTGCTCGTGGCGGGCGGGCTGGGCGTGGCCGTCGGGGCGGTGCAGCTCGCCGTCCCGCCGCTGTCCAGCGGTCCCCAGGTGGCGCTCACGATCGCCGCGGCGTTCGGGGTGGCGCTCGCCGTGCTCCTGCTCGCCCGCGTCGTGCCCGGGCTCGGCGTGCTGCCGTCCGTCGTCGCGCCGCTCGCGCTGTTCCTGCCCGGCGGTCTCCTGACCACCGGGGTGATCGAGCTCGCGGCCGGCCAGATGCTGTCCGGCGGCGGGCGGCTCGCCGCCGGGACCATGCAGCTCGCCCTCCTGGCCGGCGGGATCGTCAGTGCCGGAGCCCTCGTCGGAGTCCCCGAGCTGGACCTCACGGCGTCGTCCCAGCCGCTCGGGCCGCTCGCACCGTGGGCGGGCGTCGTGCTGTTCGGCGTCGGGACCGTCGTGTTCCGGTGCGGTCGGCCGCGGACCACCGGCTGGGTCGTCCTGGTGCTCGCGGTGGCCTACGGGGCGCAGGTGGTCGGCGGGACACTGCTCGGCGGGGTGCTGTCGGCGTTCGTGGGCGCGCTCGTCATGACGCCCGTGGCGCTCGCCGTCGCGCGGTTCCCGTCCGGCCCGTCGCCACTCGTGTCGTTCCTGCCGGCGTTCTGGATGCTCGTGCCCGGTGCCCTCGGCCTGGTCGGCGTCGCGACCCTGCTCGACGGCGGGAGCGGCGCGCTGTCCACCCTCGTGTCGACGGCGGCCACCATGCTCGGGATCGCCCTCGGTGTGCTGCTCGGGCTGTCGGCGTCGCGGGCGATGCCCGGCCTGCCGCACCGGCGCGGCGGCGACGGCCTGCCCGGCACAGCCGTCGTGGGACGGCGGGTGCCCGTCGGCGGCGAGGGACCCGTGGCACCGCGCGCGGCGGCCCGGACGGACCACCGGTACCCCGCGGACGGCCCCGACCACGCCCCGGGCGCCCCGGAGACGCCGGCCGACCCTGAGGCGCCTCGGGTCTGACGCGCGCGCGGCGCACGAGCGGCCCGGGGCACGTGGGCACCGGCACCGCGGCACTCGGGCACCGCGGCACCCGGCGCCCCGGCCGCCCGGCACCCCGGCACCCCGGCCCTCTGGCCCTCTGGCGCTCCGGCGCTCCGGCGCCGCCGCACTCGGGCACCGCGGCACCCGGCGCCCCGGTGGCTGTGATGGTGATCGGATCCGTTCGCGCGGACACGCCGGGTGTGTCGGGTCGGGGGGATCCGAACGGGTGCGGGGGTGGGGGTGGAGGGCGTCGCGCGGGGGTCGGCGGGGACCCGCGACACGCCGGCGGGCGCGACACGCCGGACGCGGATCACGTCCGCGGCAGGTCCGCGGCGCGTCGTCCACAGGTGGACCCCGGTGTGGGTGGACTGGGGACGACGAAGGGGTCCCTGTGGACGACGCAGCAGGTCCCGCGGGTCGCCGCCCGGCGGGCTGTGTGTCAGTGGTCGGTCGTAACCTGTGGATGAAGCCGGACACCACGGCTCCGTGCACAGCCTGTGGAGAACGACACGCGTGTAACACCAGCACTTGTGGTCCCTTGCCGGGCGCACCACTAGGTGTAGTGTTCTAACTCGCCGCTCGACGCGGGCCCCGGCCACCCGGGAGACCCGCCGACGCGGCCCAGGACGAGCACCAGCAGTGCGGGGCGGGCGCGGGGGCGCACGTACCAGCGAGGCCTTCACACCGGGGAGACACGATGACCATCACCGTCTACAGCAAGCCGTCGTGCGTCCAGTGCAACGCGACGTACCGCGCCCTGGACAAGGCCGGGCTGGAGTACGAGGTCGTCGACATCACCGAGGACGCCGACGCCCGTGACTACGTCATGTCGCTCGGCCACCTGCAGGCGCCCGTCGTCGTGGCGGACGGCCACCACTGGTCGGGCTACCGCCCCGACCAGATCAAGGCGATCGCCGACCGCGCCGCGGTCTCCGTCGCCTGACGTCGCCGCCCGCCGCCCGCTGACCCGGGCGGCCCGGCCGCGACCCTGCACGATCCACGATCCGACCGGGGCGAGGGGGATCGACGAGCCATGAGCTCACTGGTCTACTTCTCCAGCGTCTCGGAGAACACCCGCCGATTCGTCGACAAGCTGGACATCGACGCCGCGCGCATCCCGCTCCGCCCGACGGAGCCGTTCCTCCGCGTCACCGACCCCTACGTGCTGGTGGTCCCGACGTACGGGGGCGGCAACGAGGGCGGCGCGGTCCCGCGGCAGGTCGTGAAGTTCCTCAACGACGCATCGAACCGTTCCCTCATCCGCGGCGTCATCGCGGCGGGGAACACCAACTTCGGCGCTGCCTACTGCATCGCCGGGGACATCATCGCCGCGAAGTGCCAGGTCCCGTACCTGTACGCCTTCGAGCTCATGGGAACGACCGAGGACGTCACGCGCGTCCGAGAGGGATGGGGACGATTTTGGCAGCGACAGTCACGGATGCCGGCCTGACCGACGGCACGCAGGTCGTCACCATCACGCCCGAGATGGACTACCACTCGCTCAACGCGATGCTGAACCTGTACGGGCCGAACGGCGAGATCCAGTTCGACAAGGACCGGGAGGCGGCGCGGCAGTACTTCCTGCAGCACGTCAACCAGAACACCGTCTTCTTCCACGACCTCGAGGAGAAGCTGGACTACCTGGTCACGAACAAGTACTACGAGGCCGAGGTCCTGGCCCAGTACGACCACGAGTTCATCAAGCGGCTCTTCAAGCACGCGTACTCGAAGAAGTTCCGGTTCCAGACGTTCCTCGGCGCGTTCAAGTACTACACCTCGTACACGCTGAAGACGTTCGACGGCAAGCGGTACCTCGAGCGGTTCGAGGACCGCGTCGCGATGGTGTCGCTGACGCTGGCGGCCGGTGACGAGACGTTCGCCCTGCAGCTCGTCGACGAGATCATCTCCGGCCGGTTCCAGCCGGCCACGCCGACGTTCCTCAACCTCGGCAAGGCGCAGCGCGGCGAGCCCGTGTCCTGCTTCCTGCTGCGCATCGAGGACAACATGGAGTCGATCGCGCGCGGCATCAACTCCGCCCTGCAGCTGTCGAAGCGCGGCGGCGGCGTGGCGCTGCTGCTGTCGAACATCCGCGAGCACGGCGCGCCCATCAAGCACATCGAGAACCAGAGCTCCGGCGTCATCCCCGTGATGAAGCTGCTCGAGGACTCGTTCTCGTACGCGAACCAGCTGGGTGCGCGCCAGGGCGCCGGCGCGGTGTACCTGCACGCGCACCACCCCGACATCATGCGGTTCCTCGACACCAAGCGGGAGAACGCGGACGAGAAGATCCGCATCAAGACCCTGTCGTTGGGCGTCGTCATCCCGGACATCACGTTCGAGCTCGCGAAGAACAACGAGGACATGTACCTGTTCTCGCCGTACGACGTCGAGCGCGTCTACGGGGTGCCGTTCGCGGACGTCAACGTCTCCGAGAAGTACCGCGAGATGGTCGACAACGGCGAGATCCGCAAGAAGAAGATCAACGCCCGCGACTTCTTCCAGACGCTCGCCGAGCTGCAGTTCGAGTCCGGCTACCCGTACATCCTGTTCGAGGACACGGCGAACCGCGCGAACCCGATCAAGGGCAAGATCACGCACTCGAACCTGTGCTCGGAGATCCTGCAGGTGTCGACGCCGTCGACCTTCAACGAGGACCTGTCCTACGCCGAGGTCGGCCGGGACATCTCCTGCAACCTCGGCTCGATGAACATCGCGCTGGCGATGGACTCCCCGGACTTCGGCCGCTCGGTCGAGACCGCGATCCGCGCGCTGACCGCGGTGTCGGACCAGACGGACATCGAGTCGGTGCCGTCCGTGAAGAAGGCGAACCGCGGCGGGCACGCCATCGGCCTCGGGCAGATGAACCTGCACGGCTACCTGGCGCGCGAGCACATCTACTACGGGTCCGACGAGGGCCTCGACTTCACGAACATCTACTTCTACACGGTGGCGTACCACGCGATCCGGGCGTCGAACCTGCTGGCGAAGGAGCGCGGCCAGGCGTTCCTCGGCTTCGAGGACTCGACGTACGCGTCCGGCGAGTACTTCGCCAAGTACGTCGAGGGCACGTGGGAGCCGCGCACCGCCCGGGTACGGGAGCTGTTCGCGACGGCCGGCGTGCACATCCCGACGCAGGACGACTGGCGGGCGCTGGCGGAGTCGGTGCGCGAGCACGGGCTCTACAACCAGAACCTCCAGGCGGTCCCGCCGACGGGCTCCATCTCGTACATCAACAACTCGACCTCCTCGATCCACCCGATCGTGTCGAAGATCGAGATCCGCAAGGAGGGCAAGATCGGCCGGGTCTACTACCCCGCGCCGTTCATGACCAACGAGAACCTGGACTACTACCAGGACGCGTACGAGATCGGCTACGAGAAGATCATCGACACGTACGCCGAGGCCACGCAGCACGTGGACCAGGGCCTGTCGCTGACGCTGTTCTTCAAGGACACCGCCACCACGCGCGACATCAACCGGGCCCAGATCTACGCCTGGCGCAAGGGCATCAAGACGCTCTACTACATCCGCCTGCGGCAGATGGCGCTCGAGGGCACCGAGGTCGAGGGCTGCGTGTCCTGCATGCTCTGAGCGACCGGCGCCGGCCGTGCCTGCGGGCCCGGCCGGCGCGTCGGTCCCGGGGTGCAGGATGGGGAGCAGGACGTCGCGGGCCCCGGCCCGCAGCCGCGGTCGGCGCGGCGAACCACGACACGACGATGGAGCAGTGATGGCGGAGAAGCTGAAGTTGATCGACCGCGTGCAGGCGATCAACTGGAACCGGCTCGAGGACGACAAGGACCTCGAGGTCTGGGACCGGCTCACGGGCAACTTCTGGCTGCCGGAGAAGGTGCCGCTGTCCAACGACATCCAGTCGTGGGCGACGCTCACGGAGACCGAGAAGCAGATGACCACCCGGGTGTTCACGGGTCTGACGCTGCTCGACACCATCCAGGGCACGGTCGGCGCGGTCTCGCTGATCCCCGACGCCCTGACCCCGCACGAGGAGGCGGTGTACACCAACATCGCGTTCATGGAGTCGGTGCACGCCCGCTCCTACTCCTCGATCTTCTCGACCCTCATCTCCACGCGGGAGATCGACGAGGCGTTCCGCTGGTCGGAGGAGAACCCGAACCTGCAGCGCAAGGCCGAG
The DNA here is from genome assembly GCF_019797765.1 of Cellulomonas sp. C5510. Lineage (NCBI taxonomy): Bacteria > Bacillati > Actinomycetota > Actinomycetes > Micrococcales > Cellulomonadaceae > Cellulomonas > Cellulomonas sp. C5510. The sequence goes on along the minus strand of NZ_CP081862.1, from coordinate 3,832,916 downwards.
ATCGTCCTCAACTACTACCGGGGCGACGACCCGCTGAAGCGCAAGGTCGCCTCGACGATGCTCGAGTCGTTCCTGTTCTACTCCGGCTTCTACGCGCCGATGTACTGGTCCTCGCGGGCCAAGCTCACCAACACGGCCGACCTGATCCGCCTGATCATCCGCGACGAGGCGGTGCACGGCTACTACATCGGCTACAAGTTCCAGAAGGGTCTGGAGAAGCTCACGGAGGCGGAGCGCCAGGAGCTCAAGGACTACACGTTCGAGCTGCTGTTCGAGCTGTACGACAACGAGGTGGAGTACACCCAGGACCTGTACGACCCCCTGGGCCTCACCGAGGACGTCAAGAAGTTCCTGCGCTACAACGCCAACAAGGCCCTGATGAACCTGGGCTACGAGGCGCTGTTCCCGCGCGACGAGACGGACGTGAACGCCGCGATCCTCGCCGCCCTGTCGCCGAACGCCGACGAGAACCACGACTTCTTCTCCGGGTCGGGCTCCTCGTACGTCATCGGCAAGGCCGTGAACACCGAGGACGAGGACTGGGACTTCTGATCCCGGCCTGACCCGCGCGCGACGACGGCGGACGCCGGACCTCCGGCGTCCGCCGTCGTCGTGCGGAGGGACCTCAGCCCCCGGACCCGGCCCCGATGACGGCGACGACCACGGAGCCGATGGCGGTCCACGCCAGCACCGTCCACGGCAGCAGCATGCTCACGCGCTGCGGGGCCGCCTCCTCGCGCGGGCCGACCACGGGGTCGGCGGTCCGGCCGCGACGCCCGAGGACCACGTCCGCCCCGACGCCGGTGGCGAGCAGCAGCAGGCCGGCGCCCAGGGCCGCGGGCGCGGGCAGGTGCGCGATCGGCGCCTCGATGCGCAGCAGCAGCGCCGACGGGACGAGCGCAGCGGTGACGCCGGCGCCGACGGCCACCGCGGCGACGAGCGGCCTGCGGACGATCAGCTCCAGCAGGCGGTCCGCGCCCCGGGCGAGGAGCCCGCACCCGGCGGCCACGACCGCCAGCATCGCCAGGTGGCCCCAGGTGAGCGTGACGTCGCCGCCACGGGCGATCTCGCCGACCGCCGTGATGACGGTGGTCATGCCGGCGAGCTCGACGGCCAGCGGCGCGAGGTGCGGCCACCACCGGGGACGCGGGGTGGGGAACGTCTCGGCGACCGTCCGGGCGTAGGCGGCGGGGTCGCCGAAGGCGACGTGCGCGGGTTCGCCGCTGTCCCGGCAGTGGGCGTCGATCTCGGCGAGCGCGTCGCCGATGCGCTCACCCGGGACGTCGCGCAGCCGCGCCTCGAGGACGAACGCGTCGACCCAGCCCGGGTCGACGGCGGACGCGATCTGCTGGGCGTCGGTCGGGTGGCGGGTGTCAGGCACGGGGGTCCTCTCCTCCGGGGGCGGGTGCGGCCAGGTGGGCGTCGACGACCGCCGCGAAGCGCGTCCAGCGCGCCACCAGGTCGAGCAGGTGGCGGCGCCCCTCCGGGCTGATCTCGTAGTACTTGCGTCCGGGGCCGCCCTCACCGGCGCGCCACTCGACGGTCACGTGGCCGGCGGCTTCGAGGCGGCCGAGCAGGGGGTAGAGCGTGCCGCCCTTGATCTCGCCGATCCCGGCCTCGGCGAGGCGGGTGGCGATGGCGTACCCGTACGTCGGGCCGTCGTCGAGCACGCGCAGCACCGCCTGCGGCAGCACGCCCCGCAGCCACTCGCCGGGCCACTCGCGGTCGTCGGTCACGTCTAGATCGTACGGCTGACTAGATGGGCAGACAACCTACTAGCCAGGCCCGGCGGCGGACCCGGGGTCCCGGCTGCCCGCCGGCGCGGTCTGGGACACTCGCCCCACACGACGAAGGAGGACCTGAGGGTGGAGCTCGACCTGGCGACGGCGCTCGCGGACGGCCGCACGGAGTACGACAAGATGGTGGCCGGCGACTGGTACCGCTACCGGTCCGGGCCCGAGCTGGCGGACATGACGACCAGCACGCAGCGCACGTGCCGCCGGATCACGGCGCTGTACGACGAGGACCGGCCCGCGGCCGAGACGCTGTTCCGCGAGCTGCTGGGCACGGTCGGAGAGGGGGTCGACTTCCGGCCGCCGTTCTACCTCGACTACGGGCACCGGCTGCACCTCGGGGACCGGACGTTCGTCAACGCGGACTTCCTGACCCTGGGCGGCGGCGAGATCCGGATCGGTGCGGACGTGCTGATCGGCCCGAGCGTCCGCCTGTACACGCCGACGCACGTGCTCGACCCCGAGCTGCGCCCGCAGGGATGGGAGCGGGTGTCCCCGATCACGATCGAGGACGGCGTGTGGCTGGGCGGCAGCGTCGTGGTCTGCCCGGGCGTCACCATCGGCGCGCGGTCGGTGGTCGGTGCCGGGTCGGTCGTGACGAAGGACGTGCCGCCGGACGTGGTCGTGGCCGGCAACCCGGCGCGCGTCGTGCGCCCGCTCGTGCCGGAGGGCTGACCTCGGGCACCGTGCCGCCGGTGCGGCCGTCAGCGGTCGCGCAGGTCGTCCGGGTCGGGCCCGGGGGTGGTCGGCGAGGCCGCCGGCGCGTCGGGGTCGTCGTGCGCGGAAGGCCCCTCGTCGCCGTGGCCCTCGTGCTCCTGCCCCTGGTTGATGTCGTCGGGGTTCGGCCCGGGGCTCGCCCGGTGACCCGGCGACGTGGGGATGGCCGCGCCCGTGCGCTCGTGCGGATCTGAGGTGCTCATGCCGGTCACTCCTCTGTGCGTGCGGCGTCGAGTCCTGGAACGCTCTCACCGTACGCGCGACCGGGCCCCGGCGCCGCTCGGGGTCAGCGGCGCTCCGGCTCCCCCGTGGTGCCGTCGCCCAGCTGCGAGGGGAGGGCGACGCCGCACGTCCCGCCGGTCCCCAGCACGGTGTGCACGACCTGGTCGCGCCCCCCGACGCCGCCGGCGCGGACGTCCCGGTGCCCGGCGCGGTCCGTCCCGGCGACCGTGAGGATTCCGTCAGGATCGGCGCGCCCCGCGCGCCGCGGCACCGGTGACCCGGTGGGATGCCTGCGGGCGCCGCCGCGCCGCCGCCCTGCCCACCGCCCTCCCGCCGACCTGCCCCCGCCGACCGAGGAGCCTCTCGTGCCCGATGCCGTCCTGCGCCTGCGGTCCCGGCTGAGCGTGCACCGGGGACCCGGACAGCTCGTGGCGCTCGGCTTCGCCGCGGCGATCGCGGTCGGCACGGTCCTGCTCTCGCTCCCCGCCGCGGGGAGGCCGGGTCACGCGGCGTCGCTGCTGGAGGCGCTCTTCACGGCCACGTCCGCGGTGTGCGTGACGGGCCTCGCGGTCGTCGACACCGCGACGGCGTGGTCGGGCTTCGGCCAGGTGGTGATCCTGGTGCTCATCCAGGTCGGCGGCTTCGGGATCATGACGCTGGCCTCGCTGCTCGGCGTGCTGCTGTCCCGCCGCCTCGGGCTCCGCACCCGCCTGACGGCCGCGGCCGCCACCCGGAGCGTCGGGCTCGGTGACGTCCGCCGCGTCCTCCTCGGGGTCGGGGTCATCACGGCGGTCGTCGAGGTGGGCACCGCCGCGGTCCTGGCGGCCCGGCTCACCGTGGCGTACGACGAGCCGGTGGGACGCGCGTTGTGGCTCGGCGTGTTCCACTCCGTGTCGGCGTTCAACAACGCCGGGTTCGCGCTGTACCCCGACAGCCTGGTGCGATTCGCCTCCGACGCGTGGGTCACGCTGCCCGTGACCGCCGCGGTGCTGGTCGGCGGGATCGGCTTCCCGGTCCTCCTGGAGCTGCACCGCAACCCGCGCCGTCCCCGGCGGTGGTCCCTCCACACCCGCCTCACGCTGCTGCTCACCGCCGTCCTGCTGCCGGCGGGGTCCCTGCTCGTGCTGCTCGGCGAGTGGTCCAACCCCGCCACGCTCGGGCCGATGAGCACGCCGACGAAGCTGCTCAACGCGTTCGTGCACGGCGTCATGCCGCGGACGGCGGGCTTCAACACGGTCGACGTCGCGGGCATGAACCCGGGGACGTGGATGGGCAACGACGTCCTGATGTTCATCGGGGGTGGCAGCGCCGGCACGGCCGGTGGCATCAAGCTCACGACCTTCGCCGTCCTGCTCTTCGTCATCTGGTCCGAGCTGCGCGGTGATCCCGACGTCACCGTGTTCGACCGCCGCATCTCCACCACCACGCAGCGGCAGGCGCTCTCGGTGGCTCTGCTGGGGGTCGCCGCCGTCGTGGGCCCGGCGGTGCTCATCACGCTCACCTCGTCGTTCAGCGGGGACCAGGTGCTGTTCGAGGTCGTGTCCGCGTTCGCGACCGTCGGCCTGTCCACCGGGATCACCGCGGACCTGGCGGGCTGGCACCAGGTCCTGCTGATCGGCCTCATGTTCGTCGGACGTCTCGGTCCGATCACGCTCGGGACCGCGCTCGCCCTGCGCGAGCGCCGCCGGCTGTTCCGCCACCCCGAGAGCGCGCCGATCATCGGCTGAACCACGCGCTCCGTCCCCCGGGGCGTCCGGGTGGTCGCTGGTCCTCGCCGTGCGAACCGGTCCCCGGCCCCGGCCGCGCGCTGCCAGGATGCCCGCATGCCCTCGCCCCGTCTGCTCGCGGTCGTCGGTGCCGCTCTGCTGCTGCCGCTCCTCGTGCCCGGCGGCGCCGACCCGGCCCCCGCCGGCGCACCGCCCGCGACGCCCGGCCGGCCCGGGTGGGCCGCGGTGGCCGCGCCCCCTCTCGCCGAGGCGCCGGCGTTCCCGGCGCTCGGGCCCCTGCCGGCAGCGGAGGACCGCACGGAGGGCCTGCGCGTCGCGACCTCCGCCACGTACTCCGTGGATCTGGCGGCGAGCGTCGTGCACGTCGAGCACGTGGCGACGCTGACGCACGAGACCCCGCCGTCGCGCGGCTGGTACTACACGTTCGAGGAGTACGCGGTGCCGTTCCTGCCCGGCGGGACCGGCGTGAGCGCGACATGGGACGACGGGACCCCGCTGGCGTTCACCCTGGAGCCCGGCACGGACGAGTACCTGCCGGCGGTCGTGGTCGGGTTGCGGCCGGTGCTGACGTACGGGGACACCCGGACGCTGCGGGTCACGTACGACCTGCCGGCGCAGCCGCCGCGCGTCGCCACGTACGCGCAGGTGAACCCGGCGTTCGCGACGTTCCCCGTGGTGCTCGACGGCGACCCGGGTCTGGCCGCCGCGCGCGTCGTGGTGCCGGGGGGACCGGAGGTCGAGGTGGTCGGCGGTCCGATGACGCCGACGCCCTCCGGCGACGGCACGACGTGGAGCGCGGACGCCGTCGCCGACCCCGCCGCGTGGCAGGCGCAGGTGGTCGTGCGGGACGACGAGGCACTGGTGCCGGCCGACGTGGACTACGGCGACGGCGTGCGGGTGCTCGGCTGGCCAGCCGACGAGGAGTGGCTGGCGTTCACCACCGACCTGGCCGGGCGCGGCCTGCCGGCGCTGGAGGAGGTGATCGGGCACCCGTGGACGGTGACGGGCGAGCTGACGATCCTCGAGGCGGCCACGCCGAGCGCGCACGGGTACGCGGGCTGGTACGACCACGACCGCGGCACGATCGAGGTCGGGGACATGCTCGACGCCCACGTGACGCTCCACGAGCTCGCCCACGCGTGGTTCAACGGGACGACGTTCGAGGGCCGGTGGATCGGCGAGGCGCTCGCCGACGAGTACGCCGCGATCGCGGTGGAGGCCCTCGGCGAGGAGCGGCCGGAGCCCGCACCGCTGGACGTCGCGCGGCCCGACGCGATCCGCCTGGTCGACTGGGAGGACGCCCGTGCGGACGGGCCCGAGGGGGGCGCGCACGACGAGTACGGCTACGCGGCGTCCTGGTGGGTGTCGCACGAGATCGCCGCGGAGATCGGGCCGGAGGCGCTGTCCGTCGCCGTCGGTGCGGCGGTCTCCGGGAAGGACGCGTACCCCGCGCCGACCGACGAGGAGGGCCCGCCGGGCCCCACCGGGTGGCAGCGGCTGCTCGACCTCCTCGAGCAGGCCGGGGGCTCCGAACGGGCCGCGCAGGTGTTCCGCGACGTCGTGGTGCGGCAGGAGGACCTCCCGCTGCTCGACGCCCGGGACGGCGCCCGGCGCGAGTACCGGCGGCTGCTCGACGCGGGCGACGGGTGGGCACCGCCGGCAGGGGTCCGGGACGCGATGGCGGACTGGCGGTTCGACGACGCGACGGCCGCCGTCCCCGGGGTGCTGGCGCTGCTGGAGGACCGGGACGTCCTCGAGGCCGAGCTCGCCGGCATCGGGGCGGACGTCCCGGCCGCGCTGCAGGAGCAGGTGGAGAACGCGACGTCCGTGCCGCAGGCGGCGGGCCTCGTCGCGCAGGCGGGGGAGGCCGGCGCGGCGCTCGTCGCCGCCACCGGCGCGCGGGAGGCAGCGGACCCGGTGACGCGGCTCGGGATGCTCGCCGGCGGCGTCGACGGGGACCTCGAGGCGGCGCGCACCGCGTTGGACGCCGGCCGGTACCAGGAGGCCACGGCCGCGGCCGAGCGGGCGTCCGGCACGCTCGCCTCCGCGCCCGCACGGGCGGCCGTCGCGGCGGGCGCGCTCGTCGTGCTGGTGGCGGGCGGCGTGCTGCTGGTCGTCCGGCGCCGCCGGGCGGCTGCCCGTCGCCCGGCGGGGCCCCCGACGGTGCCCGCGGCGGCACCGACGTCGCCGCCCACGCCGCCCACGGCGCCCACGCCGCCCACGGTGCCCACGCAGCCCGGGGCGCCCGACGGCACTCCCACGCCGCCGCCCGGCGGGCCGGACCCCGGGGGTCGCGCCCGGTCGTGATCCGACGCCCGCCGGCGCACGACGGCGGCCGTCGCGGGCCACCGTGCGCCGCACGCGCATCTCGGCTTCACTCGACCGGGGGCGTCGCCCGCCCGGAGAGGAGGCCCCGTGCCCGCCACCGTGCTCGTCGTCGGCCTCCTCGCGGCCGTCCTGGCGCGTCGCGTGCCGTGGGTGCGCACCCGGCTGCCGGTGCCCGCGTCGACGACCGCGGCGTGGCTGGCGGCCGCGGGCAGCGCCCTGGCGGTGGCGGGCCTCCCGGCGGGGTGGCGCGCGGTGGCCGGGGGCGCGCTCGCTGCCGCCTCGGCCGCGGTGGCGGTCGGCGCGGCCGCGTGGGTCACCGGCCGGCTGCGGGGGCCGCTCGACCGCCGCCGGCGCCGCCGCGAGGGGCAGCCGACGCTCCGGGAGCGGACGGTGGCGTTCGCCGGGCGGCACCCCGTGCGGGTCGCGGGCCACGACGTCGTGGGCACGACGGTGCGTGCGGGACTGCGGGCGGGCGACGTGCGCGTCACCGGGCTCGCCGCCGAGATGACGTACTACGCCCTCATCTCGCTGGTGCCGATCACGACGGCCCTCGGCGCCAGCCTGGGGTACCTGCGGCCGGTGCTCGGGGACGACCAGGTGGAGCAGCTGCGGTCGAGCGTCGTGGACACGCTCGCGGCCGTGTTCGCGCAGCAGGTCGCCGGCGACGTGCTGGTGCCGCTGGTCGACGGCCTGCTGGACGAGCAGCGTGGCGGGTTCGCGGTCGGTGCCCTGGTGCTCACGCTGTACCTGGCGAGCCGGGTGTTCCGGGCGGCGGTGCGCGCGCTCGACGACGCCTACCAGGTGCGGAGCCGGCGCGGGGTGGTCGCGCAGTACGCCCTGGGGCTGGCGTTCACGGTCGGGGCGCTGGTGACGGTCGTGACGGCGCTGCTGCTGGTCGTCGTCGGCCCGCTGCTCGGGGGCGGCGCGAGCCTGGCGGACCGCCTCGGGCTGGGCGACGCGTTCCGGACGGCCTGGGACCTGCTGCGCTGGCCCGCCGTGCTGGCGGTGACGACGGCGTTCCTCACGCTCCTGTACCGGTACGCGCCGAGCGCGGACTCCACGTGGCGGCGCTGCCTCCCCGGGGCGGTGGTGGGCACCGCGGGGGTGCTGCTCGTGTCCGCGGGGTACCTGTCGTACGTGCGGGTCGCGGTGCCGGACACCCCCGGGGCGTCCCCCGGCAGCGAGGCCGTGGTGCAGGCGGCGGCGCAGATGCTCGGGCTGGTGCTGGCGGGCGCGCTGTGGCTGTGGCTGTGCAGCGTCGCCGTGCTCGCCGGGGGTGTGCTGGTCGCGGAGCTCGACGCCGAGCAGGACGGGCGCGCGGGACACGCGCAGCGGGGACGGGGACCCGGCCACCCGCACGGCGGGGGCCGTGCGGAGCCTCCTGCCGGCGTCCCCGGGGCGGGAGGCGGTCCGCGGCCGGCCCCGCCCCGGGACCCCGGGTGACGCGCCGGCCGCGCCCCGGTGCGGAGCCGCCCGGGTGCGGAGCGGCGCGCCGTCGGCTTCACTCGGCGGTATGAGGCGCATCGCTGCGGTGGCGCTCGCGGTCCTGCTGCTCGCGGGGTGCGGCGGTTCCTTCCCGGCGGACCCGGACGGCACGCTCGACCGGGTCACCGGCGACGTGCTCCGGGTGGGCGTCTCCCCGAACCCGCCGTGGACGGAGGTCCGACCCGGGGCCGGGCCGTCGGGGCTCGAGGTGGAGATCGTGGCGGAGTTCGCCCGGACGCTCGACGCCCGGGTGGAGTGGACGACCGGGGGCGAGGAGTCACTGGTGGGCGACCTGGAGCGGGGACGGCTGGACCTGGTGGTCGGTGGGCTCACCGGGCGCTCGCCGTGGGCCGGCCAGGCCGCGCTGACCACGCCCTACACGACCGTGCCGGGGCCGCGGGGCGACCCCGAACCGCACGTCATGGCCGCGCGGATGGGGGAGAACGCGTTCCTGGTGCGCCTGGAGACGTACCTGCTCGAGCACGAGAAGGACGTGCTGCCGTGAGCGTGACCTTCGGGCACACCGAGCTGCCGCCCGTGCAGTCGCGGGCGCTGCGCCGGGCGGTGCGCCTGGCGTGGGGGACCATCGGGTTCCTCGTCGTGGGTGTCACGCTCGTGTACCTGGTGATGGGCAGCTCGCAGGCCATGAAGGCGGCGTGGACCGAGGACCTGCTGTCGTTCATCCCGCCGATCAGCTTCCTGGTGGCCGTGCGGTACGCCCGGCGCCGACCGACGCCCGAGCACCCGTACGGGTACCACCGCTCGGTCGGCATCGGGCACCTGGTGGCCGCGACGGCGCTGCTGGCGATGGGCGCGTTCCTGGTCGTCGACTCCGGCAGCGGGCTGCTGAAGGCGGAGCACCCGCCGGTCGGCGTGATGCACCTGGGCGGTCACGTCTTCTGGGCGGGGTGGCCGATGATCGCCGCGATGGTGGTGACGGGCCTGCCGCCGGTGCTGCTCGGCCGGGCGAAGCTGCCGCTGGCCCGGACGCTGCACGACCGGGTCCTGTACGCGGACGCCGACATGAACAAGGCCGACTGGATGACGGCCCTCGGCACGGTCGTCGGCGTGCTCGGCATCGGGGCGGGTCTGTGGTGGGCGGACGCGGCGGCCGCGCTCTTCATCGCCGGGAGCATCCTGCGCGACGGCGTCACGAACCTGCGGGTCGCCGCGAGCGCCCTGATGGACGCCCGGGCGACGACCGTCGACGGCGCGGACGTCCACCCGCTGGTGGGCCGGGTCGACGAGTACCTGCGCGCCGTGCCGTGGGTGGCGGCCGCGCGGTCCCGGGTGAGGGACCAGGGCCACGTGTTCCACGTGGAGTCGTTCGTCGTGCCCCGCGACGGGACGTCCCCGGGCCCCGCGGACCTCGACGCGCTGCGCGAGGGCGTCACGGCCCTCGACTGGAAGGTCCAGGACCTGGTCGTGGTGCCCGTCGAGCAGCTGCCGGAGCAGATGCTCCCCGGGGCGCGGACGGAGCCCGGGGAGGAGTCACGGCCGGTCGCCCGCGGCGGGTGAGCCAGGCCTTCCTGCCTAGACGCCCCGCCCGGCCGGGCCTAGCGTCGAACGGGACAGCACGCCCCACCCCCCGCGGAGGTTCCCATGAGCACGCTGCTGGACCAGCCGCCCGTCTCCGAGTGCTCGGTCGACGGCTGCTCGTACAACCACGACCACGCGTGCAGCGCGGCCGCGATCACCGTCGGCGGCAGCACCACCGGCGACGCGCAGTGCTCCACGTTCATCCCGCTGGGCGTCAAGGGCGGGCTCGACCGTGTCGTCTCGCACGTCGGCGCCTGCCAGCGCGCGGACTGCTCCCACAACGAGCACCTGACGTGCGCCGCCGACGCGGTCCGCATCGGCGCGGGTCACGACCTGGCGGACTGCCTGACGTACGCCCCGGCCTGATCCGCCGCGCCGGGCGGGGTCAGTCCTCCCGCTCGGTGGCGGCGGCCACCGCGGCCGCCACCGGGACGGCTCCGCCGGACAGCTCCAGGGTGAGGCCCGCGGTGCGCGGCTCGTCGAGCAGGGCCACGAGCACGGCGGCGACGTCGTCGCGCGGCACCGCCCCGTGCGGGATCCCCGTGCCCAGGCGGACGTGTCCCGTGCCCGGGTCGTCGGTGAGGGCGCCCGGCCGCAGGATCGTCGAGTCGAGGTCGCGGTCGCGCAGCGCCTCCTCGGCGGCCGTCTTGGCGCGCAGGTAGGCCGCGAAGACCTCGTCCGTGCCGGCGGGCGGCTCGGCTCCTGCGCCGGCGGACGAGACCAGCAGGTAGCGCCGGACGCCGGCGGCCGCCGCCGCGTCGGCGAGCAGCACGGCGGCCCCGCGGTCGACGGAGTCCTTGCGGGCCGTCCCGCTGCCCGGGCCGGCCCCGGCCGCGAAGACGACGGCGTCGGCGCCGTCCAGGTGCGGCGCGAGCTCGGCGGCGCCGACCTGCTCGAGGTCGAGGAGGACGGCGGCCGCTCCGTCGGCCTCGACGTCCGCGACGTGGGCGGCGTTCCGGACGACGGCGACCGGTGCGTCGCCTCGCGCGGCGAGCAGCCGGCTCAGGCGTCGGGCGATCTTCCCGTGGCCCCCGGCGATGACGATGCGCATCCGTCCACGGTAGGAGCCCGCGGGCCCGCCCGCCACAGGGTCGCAGCCGTGCGGCCCGGGACGGCCGGCCCGGACCGACGTGCCCCGGTCCGAGGTGCCCCGGGCCGCGGAGGGGGCCGCGGCCCGGGGCGTGACGCCGGTCGCCGAGGGGGGGTGACGGTGCCCGACGTCGGCGCCGCGTGCCGCGCGCACCGGCGCGGGTGTGCCGGTGCGCGGTGCGGCGGCGCTCGACCAGGCTAGGGAGCGTCAGCGGTCGTGCACACCGATGAGTAGCGCGCGGCGGTGGAACCAGGTGGTGGACCGGTGGGGATTGAGGGGTGCAGCGGGTCGCGGTGCCCCACCGCGCAGCGACTGCGTAGGCGTACGGGAGCGGCCGGGGCGCGGACGACCGGGCGGGTCGCGGTCAGACCACGCCGTAGAGGCGGTCGCCGGCGTCGCCGAGGCCCGGGACGATGTAGGCCTTCTCGTTGAGGCGCTCGTCCACGGCGGCGACGACCACGGTGACGTCGACCCGGTCGCCGACGGCGTCCTCGACGACCTTGAGGCCCTCGGGCGCCGCGAGCAGGCACACCGCCGTGACGTCGCGCGCGCCGCGCGCGAACAGGTACTCGATCGCGGCGACGAGCGTGCCACCGGTGGCCAGCATCGGGTCGATGAGGAAGCACTGGCGGCCGGTGAGGTCCTCCGGCAGCCGGTTGGCGTAGGTGATGGCCTCGAGCGTCGTCTCGTCGCGCTGCATGCCGAGGAACCCGACCTCCGCGGTCGGCATCAGCCGGGTCATGCCGTCGAGCATGCCGAGGCCGGCGCGCAGGATCGGGACCACGAGCGGCAGCGGCTCGGCGATCTTGACGCCGGTGGTGCGGGCGACGGGCGTCTCGATCTCGACCGGCTCGGTCCGCACGTCGCGCGTCGCCTCGTAGGCGAGCAGGGTCACGAGCTCGTCGACGAGCTTGCGGAAGGTCGGGGACGACGTGTCCTTGTTGCGGAGCACCGACAGCTTGTGGGCGACGAGCGGGTGGTCGGCGACGTGCAGGCGCATGGGGTCAACCTACCGTGCGCGGCACCGCGTCACCGCGTCCCGGCGGACGGGCCGGTCCGGGAGGACGCCGGGACGCGGGGCCCCGCCGCCGACCCGTGCGCCGGACGGGCGGCAGGTGGGTCCAACGTCCCGGGTGCGGGTGCCGCGGGGGCGCGAGGCTAGCCCGAGCGCGCGGCGACGACGAGGACCCCCTGCCTGTGTCGTCGCCGCCGCGCACCCACGTCCCGTGCCGCACGCGCACCGTCGCGCGCCCGGTCCGGTGAGGCGCCCGGTGGCGCGAAACGTGCCCTGCCGGGACCCGCGCCCCTGCCGGGACCCGCGCCCCTGCCGGGACCCGCGCCCCTGCCGGGACCCGCGCCCCTGCCGGGACCCGCGCGCCGGTCCCCCGCCGCGCCCGGTCGCGGCCGCCGGCTGCCGCGCTCGTCGCCGCGCGACCCCGTCGCGGGCGGTGCGCGAGGATGGGCCGCATGTTCGCGCGCCCCGACGACCTGACCGCGATGGGCCTGGCCCTCACCGAGGCCGCCGGCTGCGCGGCGTCGGGCGACGTGCCGGTGGGGGCGGTCGTCATCGGTCCGGACGGCGCGGTCGTCGGGGCGGGGCGCAACCGGCGGGAGGCGGACGGCGACCCGACCGCGCACGCCGAGGTCCTGGCGCTGCGGGCGGCGTCGGCGGCCCTGGGCCGGTGGCGGCTCGACGACTGCACGCTGGTGGTCACGCTCGAGCCGTGCCTCATGTGCGCGGGCGCGACCGTGCTGGCCCGGGTGCCGCGGCTGGTGCTCGGTGCGTGGGACCCGAAGGCCGGCGCGTGCGGGTCGCAGTGGGACGTGGTGCGCGACTCCCGGTCGAACCACCGCGTCGAGGTGGTCGGTGGCGTGCGCGAGGAGGAGTGCGGGGCGCTGCTGCGGGCGTTCTTCGCGCCGCACCGCGCCGACGGCTGACGGCGTCGGTCGGCGCCCCCGTGGCGCGGGTCCTGCGCGCGCCGGTCACGGCACCGGGACGCCCGTCCCGCCGCGCACGGCGCACGAACGAGGGCCCCCGCCGGTGCACCGGCGGGGGCCCTCGTTGCAGGGGGCGGACGGCGTCGGTCAGCCGCCCGTGATGTTGTCGTACGCCCGCATGGCCGCGGTCTGGGCGTCCGCCAGGGCGTCCTCGGGCGACTTGTCACCGAGCAGCGCCGCGGTGATGGCGTTGTTCAGCTCGTTCTGGATGTCCTGGCCGGCGGGCGAGGACCCGAAGGTCTGCCCGTAGTCCACGACGTCGTAGTAGGTGGAGATCACCTGGTCGAAGCCGGCGTCGCCGGTCTCCTTGACGTACTCGTCGCGGATCGCCTGGTCGGCCTCCGGCGAGCCGGTGAACAGGCCGGTGTTGAGGCCGCCGTCCGTGGCGATCGTGTCGGCGCGCGCCGCCCCGGCCGCCATCCACGCGTCGTAGGACGTGAGGTTGAGCATCCAGGAGCAGGCGGCGTCCTTGTTCTGCGCGCCGGCCGGGATGACGAACGCCGTGCCGGAGGCGACGGAGAACGGGTTGCCGTCCTGGTCGAGGAACGGCACGGCCTCGATCTCGATCTGGCCGACGTAGGCGCCGAGCACGTTCGGGTACCACTGGGCGTTGACCTGGGCGCCGACCTGGTCCGCGACGTACTGGTTGTTGTCGCCGAAGGTGTCGAACGAGTCGGTGAACGACTTGACCTTGGCGAAGCCGCCCTGGGCGTCGGTGATCTGCTTGAGCAGCTCGATGCCGGCGACGTTGGACGGGTCGTCGAGCGTCGGCTTGCCGTCCGCGTCGGTCAGCTGCCCGCCCTGCCCGAGGATCCACAGGCCGCCCTGGCCGGTGGCCACGGGGTCGAGGCCGAGGGTCGTCGGGACGCCGCCGCTCTCGGCGTACATCTTCTCGATGGCCGGGATGAGGACGTCGGGCTTCGAGGTGTCGATCTGGTCGTTCGTGACGCCCGCGGCGTCCATGACCCGCTTGTTCAGGATGATGGCCGGCGGCTGGTAGAACTGCGGCACCGCCCAGACCTGGTCCTCGTACCGCACGTCGTCGACGACGGACGGGTAGTACTGCTCCTCCGGCACGACGTCGTGGGCGGCGTAGCAGGCGTCCAGCGGCATGATCAGGTCCTGCGCGGCGTACGTCGTGACGTACCGGCGGTCCATCTGCACGACGTCGGGGACGTCGCCGCTGGCGAGACGCGTGGTGAACTTCTGGGCGTCGAACGCGGTGGCGTCGAGCTCGATGTCCACGTCGGAGAGCTGCTCGGCGGCGTAGTCGAGCCGCGACTGGCCCACGTCGTCCGCGTTCTCGAAGCCCCAGGCGTTGAGCGTGCCGGTGGCCTCGGTGCTGAAGTCGGTGGATCCGCCGCCCTCCTCGTCCCCACCGCCGGAGCTGCACGCCGCGAGGGCGAGCGCGGTGAGGGGCAGCAGGGCGATCGCTGCGCGACGGCTCCTCTTGGTCATTGACGTGTTCCCTTCCTCGGCCGGTGGGCCTGCGTCGTCGCAGACCCACGGGAGAACCCTCGGCATCGGTGCCGAGATGGATGAAAACCTTCCCACATCGGACGCTAGTTCAGGGCCGTCGGCGACGGCAAGAGCGGGCGGATCACGGTGTGATCACGCCTGTCCGGCGCGTGCTGACCATGGACTGGGCGCCCGGTCTGTGACTAGGCTCATATGGCAACGATGCCACAAAGACGAGGATTTGGCGATGCCCTCCCCGCGTGAAGACCTTCGAGACGACCTCCTGGACGACGGCGGCCCCGGCCGCTCGCTCCCCGACGGCCCTGCCGGTCCCGACCCCTCCCCGGGGCGGCGGCTGCGGCAGGTCCTCCTGGTGGGCCACACCCACCACGACGTCGGCTACACCAACAGCCCGCGCCTGGTGGACGACCTGCACGCGGAGACCGTACGGCGGGTCCTGGACCTGTGCGACACGGACGACGGCGACGGCCCGGACGCGTTCCGGTGGACGTTCGAGGTGGCCCGGCCGGTGCTGCGGTTCCTGGAGCGGGCCTCCGCCGCCGACGCCGAGCGGCTGCGCCGGCGGGCGGCCGAGGGGCGGGTCGCGGTGACCGGCGGCTACCTCAACATGACCCAGCTGCTCTCCGACGCGGAGCTCGGGACCGCCTACGACCTGCTGGACCGGCTGCGGGACGCCGGGATCCCCGTGCGCACCGAGCAGCACGGCGACGTCAACGGCACCGCGTGGGGCACCGTCGACGGCATGCGCCGCGCCGGCGTCGAGCGGCTCGTGATGGCCCTGAACCCCGACCACGGCAGGCCGCCCTACACGCAGCCGACCGGCTTCTGGTGGGAGGGCCCCTCCGGCGGGCGGGTGTTCGTGTGGCTGTCCACGCACTACGGCGTGGGCGAGGAGTGGGGGATCGTCGACGGCGACGTGACCGCCGCGGAGGCCCACGTCGCGGCCTTCGTCGCGCAGCTCGAGGCGCGCGCGGACTACCCGTACGACACCGCCGTCGTGCACGCCGCGAACGACAACCGGTGGCCGACGGCGCTGTGGCTGGACGTCGTCCGGCACTGGAACGCCCGCCACCCGGAGCTCCCGATGCGCACCGCGACGGTCGACGAGGCGCTGGACGTGCTGCAGCCGCAGGCGGAGGCCGCCGACGTGCCCGTGGCCCGCGGCGAGTGGTCGGACTGGTGGGCCCACGGCCACGGCTCGACCGCGCGGGAGGTCGCCGTCTACCGCGAGGCCCGCAGCTTCGCGCGCGCCGCCCAGACCACGCTCGGCCTCACGCGGCTGCGGGGCGACGGCCGGCCGGCGCTCGCGGACGTCGTCGGCTACCGACGCGGTCCCGTGCGCCTGCGGTCCGACGCCGAGGTGGCGCGCGACCTGGAGCGCGTCGACCACGAGCTGCTGCTGTTCGCCGAGCACACCTGGGGCTCCTGGGAGACCTACTCCAAGCCGTACTCCACGTTCAGCCACTCGCACTGGAACGCCAAGGCCGGCTTCGCCTACGGGGCGTTCGACCTCGCGCGGGACCTGGCCGTCGAGGGGCTGTTCCGGCTCGCGGCGAGCGGGCCGGCGACGGGCGACGGGGCCGCGCCGGCTGCCGGCGGGACCCGGGTGCTGGTCGTCAACCCGACCGAGCGCACCCGCACCGAGCCGGTCGACGTCGAGGTCGCGGGTCGCACCCGGGCCCGCACGGTGGCGACCGTCCCGCCCTTCGGGGTCGCCGTCGTGCCGCTGCCCGCGGAGCCCGGCGCGTCCCGGACGGCACGCGAGCTGACCTGGGGCGCCCACCGGGTCGTCGTGGACCCGGCGCGCGGGGGCGTCGTCTCGCTGGTCCACCTGCCGTCGGGTCGCGAGCTCGTGGACGACGGCGCCGGGCACGGACTGGGAGCGGTCGTCACCGAGACCGTCGTCGCGGGCAGCACCCACCCGATGGTGGTGCGGGACCCGAAGGACTTCCACCCGGACTTCCCCGGCCCGGACTTCGACCGCCGGCACGCGACCGGCGACGAGGAACCCGTCGTCACCGAGGGCGACGGCTGGGCGCGGATCTCGTGGCGGACCACCCCGCCGGGCCTGCCGGCTGCGACGACCTCGCTGACGCTCTACCGGGACGTCGACGTGGTGGACCTCGCCGTCGCGCTGGTGAAGCCCGAGTCGTTCGGACCGGAGAGCATCCACGTGGCGTTCCCGTTCCGCGTCGACGGCCCACCGGAGTTCCTGCTCGAGACGGCGGGCGCCGTGTACGCCGCCGAGACCGAGCAGCTGCCCGACACCAGCAAGGACTGGTACTCGGTGCAGCACGCCGTCGGGGTGCACGGCGCGGCGGGCGGACCGGGCGTGCTCTGGGGCACCGTCGACGCGCCCCTGGTGCAGCTCGGCGGCCTGCACACCGGGGAGTGGGCGCGCACCCTGCGCGCCACGAGCGGCCACGTGTCCTCGTGGCTCATGAACAACCTGCACTTCACGAACTTCCAGGCGCGGCAGGAGGGCACCCGCACCTACCGGTACCGGTTCGCCGCCACCGAGGCCGTGACGCGCGAGGCCGTCCGGGTGCTCGGGCGGGACCTGGCCGAGCCGCTCCAGGCACGCGCGTACGACGGCCCGGTGGCGTTCACCGGCGGGTCGGGCCTGCGGGTCGAGCCGGCCGACCGGGTGCTGGCCGAGGTGCGGCCGCTCGCCGGACCCGCGGACGGCGCCACCGCCGGCGGCGTCCGGGTGCGGCTCCGCAACCCGGGTGCCGGGCCCGTCGAGGCGACGGTGTCGTGGGACGGGCCGGACGTGGAAGGGGGGCAGCGGGTCGCGCTCGGCGCCCACGGGGTCGCCGACGTCGTGCTGCACCGCGTCCCGAGGTGAGCGGCAGACGGCGGGACCGCGAGGTCCCGCCGCTGTCGTCCGTGCCCCGGTTCCTGCTCTGGCAGGCAGCACGCCAGCCAGGGACCCTGGTCGGCGGCGTGCTGTTCGGCGTGCTGTGGATGCTCTGCCAGGTCGCGTGGCCGTACCTGCTGGGCCGGGCTGTCGACGAGGGCGTGACGGGCGAGCCCCGCGACGTGCTCGGGTGGTGCGGCGCCCTGCTGGCCGTGGCCGTGGCGCAGGCGGCGACGACCACGCTCCGGCACCGGATGGCCGTGACGAACTGGCTGCGCTCGTCGCTGGGGGTCGCGCGCCTCGTCGGGCACCACTCGGCCGGCACCGGGCACGCGATCACCGCCACCACGGCGCAGGGCGAGATCGTCGCGACGGTGTCGGGCGACACGCTGCGGCTCGGGGAGATGTTCGACGTGGTCGCGCGGCTCGCCGGAGGGCTCGTGGCGTACCTGTGCGTCGCTGCTGTCGTCGCCGCGCGGTCGTCCGCGCTCGGCGTGCTCGTGCTGGTGGGCGTGCCCGTGCTGGCCGCCGCGCTCTCGCTGCTGATCGGCCCGCTCCAGAGGCGGCAGCAGGCGTACCGGCACGAGACCGGCCTGCTGACGACGCTCGGCGCGGACACGGTGGCCGGGCTGCGGGTGCTGCGCGGCATCGGCGGCGAGGACGCGTTCGTCGACCGGTACGCCCGGCAGTCGCAGCGTGCCCGGGTCGCCGCCGTCGAGGTCGCCCGCACGCAGTCGTGGCTCGACGGCATGCAGGTGCTGCTGCCCGGTGTGCTCGTCGCCGCGCTCGTGTGGGCGGGCGCGCGGCTGGTGGCGGCCGGGTCCCTCACGGCGGGGGAGCTCGTGACGCTCTACGGCTACGCGACGTTCCTCGTGGTCCCGCTGCGCACCGGGGCCGAGGCCGCCCAGGTGTTCACGCGCGGCGTGGTGGCGGCGCGCCGGGTGCTGGCGGTCCTGCGCATCCGGCCGGCGGTGCAGGACCCCGGCGACCCGGTGGAGCCACCGCCGCGCGGTGCCGGGCTCGAGGACACCGCGTCCGGCCTGGTCGTGGCCCCCGGCCGGTTCACGGCGGTCGTCGACACCGACCCGGACGCGGCCGCCGCGGTCGCGACCCGCCTGGGCCGGTTCGACGACGCGGCGCTGCGCGACGCACCCGTGCTCTGGGGCGGGGTCGACCACCGGGCGGTGCGGGTGCGCGAGGTCCGCCGCCGCATCGTCGTCAGCGACACCACGCCGCACCTGTTCGCGGGACCGCTCGGCGACGGCCTCGACGTCCTGGCCGTGCGGGAGCCGGACCGCGCCCGCGCGCACCCCCGGCACGGGCGGATCGACGCGGCGCTGGACGCGGCGGCAGCCCGGGAGACGGTCGACGCGCTGCCCGGCGGGCTGGGGGCGCCCGTCGCCGAGCGCGGCCGGACCTTCTCCGGCGGGCAGCGGCAGCGGCTCAGCCTGGCCCGGGCGCTGCTCACCGACGCGGAGGTGCTGGTGCTGGTCGAGCCGACGTCCGCGGTGGACGCGCACACCGAGTCCCTCATCGCGGGCGGCGTGCGGCGGGCGCGCGAGGGACGGACCACGGTGGTCGTCACCGAGAGCCCGCTGCTGCTCGACCGCGTCGACGTCGTGCAGGTGATGGACCACGGCCGGGTGGTCGGCAGCGGCACCCACGGGGAGCTGCTGCGGCGCGCCGACGAGGTCGGCGACCTGTACCGCTCGGTCGTGGCGCGGACGAGCTCGCCCGCCGAGCCGGAGCCGGGGGTCGACCCGGGAGGGGCCGAGGCCGGCGGGGTGGACGCCCTGTGGGACGAGGGCGTGCACGCCGGCACGCTGCCGGCCCCCGCGCCGCCGGCGCAGCGCGTGCCGCCCCCTGCACGGCGCCGGGACGGGCACGTGGTGCTGCCGCCGCCGGGGCGGCACGAGGCCCTGCCGCCGGAGCCGCCGGCCGCCCCGCCCGGCACCCCTGCCGATGACCCGCACCCCGACGCCCCGGAGGGCACCGATGCTCCTGCCGATCGCTGACGGCCCCACCGTCCGCCGCACCGGGGCCCGCCTCGTGCGGGCCCACGCCCGGGAGCTCGCCGGCGTGCTGGCGCTGCACGGCGGCGCCGCGGTGTGCGGGCTCGCCGGGCCGTGGCTGCTCGGGCGGCTCGTCGACGCCGCGACCCGCGGCACCATCGGCACGGCGGCGGTGGACCGCACCGCCGCGGTGCTGCTCACCGCGCTCGTCGTCCAGGCCGTGGCGACGCGGTTCGCGCAGCGCGCCGCGATGGTGCTGGGCGAGACGGTCTTCGCGGCGCTGCGCGAGGAGTTCCTCCGCACGGTCGGGCGGCTGCCGCTGTCCACGGTCGAGCGCGCCGGCACCGGGGACCTGCTGTCCCGCACCACCAACGACATCGAGAGCGTCGCCCGGACCGTGCGGTTCGGGGTGCCGCGCATCCTCGTCGCCGGCATGACGGTCACGCTGACGCTCGTCGCGGCCGTGCTCACCGACGCCCTGCTCGCGTGCGGGCTCGTCGTGGGCGTCCCGCTGATCGTCGTCAGCACCCGGCTCTACCTGCGCCGGGCCGGCCCGGGGTACCGCCGCCGGCTGGCGTCCTACGCGCTCCTGTCCGGCGTGATCTCGGAGACGGTCGAGGGCGCCCGCACCATCGAGGCCCTGGACCTGGCGCGCGCGCAGCGCCGGACCATCGACCGCGCGCTGGCCGAGCGCCGGGACGCCGAGCGGTACACGCTGCGCCTGCGGTCGTGGTGGTTCCCGTGCACGACGCTCGGGTTCCTGCTGCCGGTCGTCACCGTCGTCGGGTGGGGCGCGTGGCTGGTGGCGGCGGACCGCACGACGCCGGGCGCGGTCACGGCCGTGGCGCTGTACGCGATGCAGCTCACCGGCCCGGTAGACGAGCTGATCGGCTGGATGGACGAGATCCAGGTCGGCACCACGGCGCTGTCCCGCATCGTCGGCGTGGGCACCGTGCCGCCGGACCGCACGCCGTCCGGCGCCGAGCCCGCGTCCGAGGAGCTGGTGGTCGACCGGGTGCGGTACGCGTACCGGCCGGGCGTGGACGTGCTCCGTGACGTGTCGCTGCGGCTGCGCGACGGCGAGCGGCTGGCCGTCGTCGGCCCGTCCGGCTCCGGCAAGTCGACGCTCGGGCGGCTGCTGGCCGGCATCACGGGACCCACCGGCGGCTCGGTCACCGTGGGCGGCGTCCCGCTGGTCGACCTGCCGCTGGAGGAGCTGCGCGGGCACGTCGCGCTCGTCACCCAGGAGCACCACGTCTTCGTCGGCAGCCTCGCGGAGAACCTGCGGCTGGCCGCCCCCGGGGCCCCGGAGGCCGCCCTGCGGCGGGCGCTCGGCGTCGTCGGGGCGCTCGGCTGGGTGGACGCGATGCCGGACGGCCTCGCGACGGCGGTCGGCTCCGGTGGCGTGGTGCTGACGCCCGCGCAGGCGCAGCAGCTCGCGCTTGCGCGGCTCGTGCTGCTGGACCCCCGCACCGTCGTGCTCGACGAGGCGACGTCGCTGCTCGACCCCGGCGCCGCGCGGGACCTCGAGGACTCCCTGTCGGCGGTGCTGGCGGGGCGGACCGTCGTCGCGGTCGCCCACCGGCTGCACACCGCCCACGACGCCGACCGGGTGGTGCTCGTCGAGGCGGGCCGCATCGTCGAGCAGGGCCCGCACGACGTGCTCGTCGCCGCCGGCGGGCAGTACGCCGCCCTGTGGGCGAGCTGGCACGGCGAGCCGCACGAGCACCCGGCGGGGACCGGGCGCCCGGGCGGCCCCGGTGCCGGCGCGTAGCAGGTCAGCGCCGGCACCGGGAGCGCGTCAGGCCGGGTCGTCCTCGGAGGCCGCCTCGGCCGGCACCGGCCGGCCCGTGGCGTCCGGGTGGCTGCCCTGCGTCGGGGTCAGGCCCGCCGAGGCCCGCTGCGCGTCCGCGTCCGGCACGTCGCCGCCGGCCGCGGGGACGTCGGGGGCCACGGCGGCGGTGCGCACGCCCGCGGGGCGGCCCGGGCCCTCCGCGCCGTCAGCGCCGTCAGCGCTCTCCGTCAGCGGCCGCTCGACCAGGTCGACCTCCCGCACCGGCGCCTCCGGGTCCGCCGGCACGACGAACGTCCGGAGCTGGTAGGGCCCGAACTCCGCCTCGACGGTGCGACCCACGACCGGGAGCTCCAGCCGGGCGACCGCGGCGGCACCGCGGGTCTCGACGGCCCGGACCACGAGGTCCGCCCCGCCGGGCCCGGCGGTCGCGTCCTCGGTGCCCTTGAGCGCCGTGATGGCCACGGGGCCGGCCTGGTCGGACGCGAACGAGCCGGTCCGCGGCAGCGTGCCGGGGTGGAACGACTCGAGCATCGCCCGCACGGGGGAACCGAGCAGGGCGGCGCGGCGCCCCGGGTCCGCGGCGTGCCGGTCGCCCCCGTGGACGACGAGCTCGTAGGAGAACCGCTGGATGCCCATGTCCTGGTAGGCGTACACGTCGTCGCCGTCCAGCAGGCGCGGGTCGTGCCACGCGTACACGGGGCTGCGGACGGCCGTCACGCCGATGCTCGGCTGGTCACCGGGGGAGACGTCGTAGCCGTGCTTGTTCGTCATGACGACGGTCAGGCCGGCGGGCCGCCCGTCGAGCGTGCCGGTGAGGTCCACCCAGCCCTGGCCGGGCTCCTCGGCGCCGTCCACCGGCCGCTCCAGCTCCGCGTAGGGGATCTGGTACGTGGCGCGCGGGTCGGTCAGCGCCGTCGGGAACCGGAGCTTGAGCAGGTGCGCGGGCTCCCGCCAGTCCAGCGTCACGTCGACGCGCAGCACGGCGGAGTCGTGGTCGAGCAGCAGCTCCTCGATCATCGTGGAGGCGCCCCACTCCCGCTCGACGCGGACCCGCGCCCGCAGCGGGCCGGTCTCCCGCACGACGATCCGTGCCGTCGCCATCGTGTCGCCCGCCCACGCGTACGACACGACGCGGTGACCCCAGGTGTCGGTCGGGTCGTCGCAGACCTGGGTGTGCGGGGCGCCGTCGACGCCCCGCATGACGTCCAGGCCCGTGCGCTTGTCGAGGTACGAGGTGATCCAGCCGGTCGCGGGGTCCAGCTCGACGCGGACGAGGTCGTTCTCGAGCACCGTCCCGGGCACCGTGCCGGACACCGTCAGGCCACCGGGCGCGCCCTCGCTCCACTCGGGGGCGGCGGGCTCGGCGGCCATGCGGACGCGGTACAGCCGGTAGCCGAGCGGCGGCACGTCGGCCCGCAGCACGAGCGCGCCGCGACCGGTCTGGTTGGTGGTCGCGCGGGACTGGGTGGGCTGCGAGACGACGACCCGGCCCTCGTCGTCGACGACGTGCACCGCGCCGGGGTGCGAGCCGTAGTGCAGCTCGACGTCGGTCGACACCGGCCACGGGTGCGGGTTGAACACGAGGACGGGCTGGCTGCCCTCCTCCAGCGGCACGTCGACCTGCCGGGCGATCGTGTTGTGGGCGCGCGTGATGAGGCGCTTCGCGATCGCGACGGCCTCGCCGAGCTGGTCGCGCGCGTCGTCGTAGGCGTGCTCGATGGCGGACCCCGGCAGCACGTCGTGGAACTGGTTGAACAGCACCTGCTTCCAGGCGCGCTCCAGGTCCTCGCGGGGGTAGGGCGTGCCGTCGTGCACCGCGGTGACGGCCGCCCAGCGCTCCGCGGAGAGCAGGGCGTACTGCGCGCGACGCTGCCACGCCTTGATGCCGGAGTGGGCCGAGTAGCAGCCGGGGGCGTGGTGCTGCAGGTCGTCGGTCCACACGGTCAGGCCCTCCCGGAACTCGGGGCCGCGCGCGTGGACCCCGTCGAGGTACTCGCGCGGCGACGACATGCGCAGGCGGCCGAAGGACCCCATGCGGTCGTAGCGGTGGATCGACTCGATGTTCGCGATCGTCGGCCCGCCGCCGTGGTTGCCGACCCCGTACAGCACCATGACGTCGCCGAGGGAGCGGTCGAGGGTGCCGAGCGCCTTGTCGACCTGGCCGTCGACGGAGCCGGGCGGAGAGCAGTACTCGAACGGGATGCGGTAGCCGAGCACCTCCGAGCCGTCGGGCGCGCGCCACCGGAACAGCGTGTCGTCGAGCTCGCTCTCGTGCGGGCCGGGCCGCAGGAACAGGTACGAGTCCATGCCCTGGCCGCGCAGGACGGTCGGCAGGCTGGCGCTGTGGCCGAATGGGTCGGCGTTCATGCCGACGGTCGCGGGCTTGCCGAACCGGGACACCAGGTACCGCTGGCCGTACAGGCCCTGCCGGGCGAACGACTCGCCCATCGGCATGTTGCAGTCGGGCTCCACCCACCAGCCGCCGACGTTGACCCACCGGCCCTCGGCGACGCGCTCGGTGATGCGGGCGAACAGCTCGGGGTCGGACTCCTCGACCCACGACAGCAGCACCATCTGGTCGCACGTGAAGACGAAGTCCGGGTACTCGTCCATGCGGTGGATCGCGGACCAGAACGTGGCGCGCGCCTCCTGGTAGCCCTCCTGCCACGGCCACAGCCACACGGGGTCGATGTGCGAGTTGCCGATCATGTGGATGGTGCGGTCCGGCGTCGCGTGCGGGCGGGGTGCCGCCGGCAGGTCCCGGGGCTGGGCACCGGCGGGTGCGTTCGACAACGGTGCGCCGGTGGTGTGGCGGGGCCTGCTCATGTCGCTCCTCGTGCGTCGTCGCGCGGGTCCGGTCCTGTGCGCACGATCGTACGCTGCAATCGATCCCATATCGAGGGACCGGGCGGTGTCAACCCACGACGTCCCCGCACGTGGAATGTGCGGCACCGCACATGTGTGCGTCGATTGACACGTGATGCGAGCGGCCGGTTGCATGGGCGCCATGTCACGTCGCGGAGGACGTCTGCAGGCCGGTGTCGTCGAGGGGTTCTACGGCCCGCCGTGGAGCCACCGGGAGCGGCTCGACCTGCTCGCCGCCGCACCGTCCCTCGGGCTCGACACCTACCTGTACGCGCCGAAGGACGACCCGTGGCACCGCGAGCGCTGGCGCGAGCCGTACCCGCCGGACGCCCTCGCCCGGCTCGGGGAGCTCGCGGAGCGGGCGCGGGAGGCAGGGGTCGCGTTCGTCTGGTCCGTCGCCCCCGGTCTGTCCATGCGGTACGCCGACGACGCCGACCACGCGGCGCTGGCGGCGAAGGCGGAGCAGGTGCGCGCGGCCGGCGTCCCGGACGTCTGGCTGCTGTTCGACGACGTCCCGGACCGGCTCGCCGACCCCGCCGACGTCACCCGGTACGGCGACGGGCCCGACGGGGCGGGCCGGGCGCACGGCGAGGCGGCCGCGCGCTTCCGCGAGGCGTTCCTGCTGCCGCACGGGATCGACCACCCGATGACGGTCTGCCCCACGGACTACGCCGGCTGCGGGCCCTCGCCCTACCGCGCCGGGCTCGCGGAGACGCTGCCCGCCGACGCGCGCGTGCTCTGGACGGGACGGGACATCGTGGTCGGGGAGGTCACCCGCGACGACGTGCTCGCTGCGGCCGCGGCGTTCGGGCGCCGCCTGGTGCTCTGGGACAACTACCCGGTCAACGACTTCGACCGCACCCGGCTGTTCCTGGGACCGCTGCCCGGACGCCCCGCGGACGTCACCGGCCTGCCCCTGGACGGCGTGGTCGCCAACGCGATGATCGAGGCGCTGCCGTCCCGGCTGCCGCTCGCGACCGTCGGCGCGTGGGCGCGGGACCCCGCGGCGTACGACCCGGGGCGGGCGGGCGCCGAGGCGCTCCGGGCCGTCGCCGGGGACCGCGCGGCGCAGGTCGCGCCCCTGGTGCGGGCCTGCTCGTCCTGGCCGCCCTCGGCGCCGCGCGACCCCGGGCTGACCGCGCTCCTGGACGGCGCGCTCGCGGGGGACGCGGCCGCCCTCGCGGCCGTCCGCGGGCGGATGCAGGAGCTGCGCGGGTGCGCGCCGGGCCCGCTGGAGGAGCACCCCGGCGGCGCGGACGCGCCTGCCCGCGCGGCGGACCCCGGGGCACCGCACGACGTCGCCCCCGCGCGCGGGCGCGCGCTGCTGGTCGCGCTCCGCCCGTGGCTCGACGCCGCGGCGCACGCGGGGGCCGCCGGAGCTGCGGCGTGCGACCTGCTGGGCAGGGGCGACGACGCGACGGCCGAGGAGGTCGCGGCGGCGCGGGAGGCGCTCGACCGGGTCGAGACCGACTTCCCGGACGTCCTGCGCGCGGACGTCGCGGGATTCGTGCGCCGGGCGCTCGCGGCGTGCGGGGCCGTCACCGCGTCCCCGGTCGCCGGTGGCCGCCGGGCGGTGCTCGTCACGGGCCCGGAGCCCGGTGCCGGCGACCGCGCGACCGAGGCGTGGCTGCGCCGCCGGGGGTTCGCGGTGGAGGTGCGCTCGACCTGGGCGCCCGGGGACGCTTCCGACCTCGTGGTGCTGACCCCGGGGGCCCCGCTGCCCGCCGCCCGGGCCGTGGCGGCGTCCGCGGTCCCCGTGCTCGCGGCCGGCCGGCTCGTGACCCTCGGGGTCGCGCGGGAGTCGGGCGTGCTGCTGGACCGCGACCGCGTGCGCACCGGCGAGGACGAGGTCGTCGTGCACCGGGGGCCCGGTCGGCTCACCTGGTGCGAGCCCGTGGCCGGCGCCCGCGTCGTCGCCCGGGCGCCCGAGCCGGAGCCCCGGCCGGTGCTCGTCGAGGTCGCGACCGGGACCCCGCTGACGGACGGCACGCCCGCGCCGGCCGCCCGCACCGTGACGTTCCTGACCGGTGACGGCGCGGCGCGCTGGCTGCTGACCGACGCCGGGTGGTCGCTGCTCGACGCGGCGCTCGACCGGCTGCTGCCCGGGGGCCCGGACGCCGTGGAGCCGGCGGGCGCCCGGTCCTGAGGCGGCGCCGGGGCCCCCTGCGCGCTGGTGCCCGGGAGCGGGCGGTCGGCCACCTGCACCGGCCGCCCGCTCCCCGTCGTCCCCGGTCGTCCCGGGCCGGGCGTCAGGCCCGCGCGAAGCGCAGCGTCACCACCTGGAACGGCGCGAGGTCCAGCGCCACCGCCCCGTCGCCCGCGTCGGACAGCGGCGCGAGCGCGGCGACGTCCGTGTCCTCGCACTCCAGCAGGTCCCGGACCGACGCGCCCGTCGTCGCGAACCCCGGCCGGACCACCGTGCGGCCGCGGCCGCCGCGGGACTCGTAGAGCCGGACCACGACGTCGCCGGACCGGTCGTCCGCCAGCTTCACGGCCTCGACCACCGCGCCGCCGCCGGTGACCTCGACCAGCGGGGCGACCGCCGCGGCGCCCCGCACGCGCCGCTCGGGCAGGTTGATCCGGTAGCCCTCGCGCACCGCGTCGTCGATGTCGGCCCCGCACGCCAGCGCGTACCGCATCGTGTGCCGGCCCTGGTCGGTCTCCGGGTCGGGGTAGCGCGGCGCCCGGACCAGCGACAGCCGGACCGTCGTCGCCCCGGCCCCGCGGGCGTCGCCCGGCCCGGGGCGGGTCACGTCGTGCCCGTACGTGGAGTCGTTGACCACGGCCACGCCGTAGCCGGGCTCGGCCACGTGCACCCAGCGGTGGGCGCAGATCTCGAACCGCGCGGCGTCCCACGAGGTGTTGGTGTGCGTGGCCCGGTGGACGTGCCCGAACTGCGTCTCGCTCGCGGACCGCTCGGCGTGGACCGCCAGCGGGAACGCGGCCTTGCAGAGCGTCTCGCGCTCGTGCCAGTCGACGTCCAGGGCCAGGTCCACGCGGCGCTCGCCCGCCGCCAGGGCGATCGTCTGCACGTACGTCGACGCCCCGTCGCGCCGTGTGACGCGCAGCTCCGGACGGGCCGGGTCGGCGTCGTCGAGCACCAGGTCCTCGACGGTGCGGACCTCGCGGACGGAGTGCCGGTAGAACTCGTCGACGTCCCAGGCGTCGAACCGCACCGGCTGGTCGGGGTGCAGCTGCAGCACGTTCGCGGACGCCCCGGGCGCGAGGACCTCGCGGTCGGCGACCAGGTCCCGCACGGCGCCGACCGTGCCGTCGGCGTCGACCCGGACCCGCAGCAGGCCGTTGTCGAGCACGACGGCGTCGCCGTCGCGCCGGACCGCGACCGGTGCCGGCGGCGCGGTGGCGGGGCCGGCCCCCAGCCCCGGGACGCCGGCGCGGGTGTGCGGCGCCGCGTTCGCGACCACCTCGGTGTCGCCGTCACCGGCCGCGCGGCGCAGCGCGTCGCCGACCAGCGCCTCGAGCTCCTCGCGCAGCCGCGCGTAGGTCGCCCGCGCCTCGCGGTGCACCCAGGCGATGCTGCTGCCCGGCAGGATGTCGTGGAACTGCAGCAGGAGCATCTCCTGCCAGATCCGGTCGAGCTGCTCGTACGGGTAGTCAGCGCAGCCGCGCACCGCGGCGGTCGCCGCCCAGAGCTCGGCCTCCCGCAGCAGGTGCTCGGTGCGGCGGTTGCCCTGCTTCATGGCGAGCTGGCTGGTGTACGTGCCGCGGTGGAACTCGAGGTACATCTCCCCGGACCACACGGGCGCCTGCGGGTACTCCGCCTCGGCGCCCGCGAAGAACTCCGCCGGCGTCTCGACGACCACGCGCGGCGACCCCTCGAGGTCCGCGACGCGGTGCGCGGTCTCCATCATCTCGCGCGTCGGGCCGCCGCCGCCGTCGCCGTACCCGAACGGCAGCAGGCTGCGGTTCGCCGGGCCGGCGTCGGCGAAGTTCGCCACGCCGTACGCCAGCTGCTCGCCCGACAGCTTGGCGCCGTACGTGTCGGCGGGCGGGAAGTGCGTGAACACCCGGCTGCCGTCGATGCCCTCCCACCAGAAGGTGTGGTGCGGGAACCGGTTGGTGGTGTTCCACGACATCTTCTGCGACAGGAACCACCGGAACCCCGCCAGCCGGGCGAGCTGCGGCAGGGCACCGGTGTACCCGAAGGAGTCCGGCAGCCACACCTCGCGCGGCTCGACGCCGAACTCCGCGTCGAAGAACCGCTTGCCCTGCACGAACTGCCGCACCAGCGCCTCGCCGCCCGGCAGGTTCGTGTCGGACTCCACCCACATCCCGCCGACCGGCACGAACTGCCCGGACGCGACCTTCTCCCGGATCCGGTCGAAGACGCGCGGGTGGTGCTCCTTCGTCCACGCGTACTGCTGCGCCGACGAGCACGCGAAGCGCAGGTCCGGGTACTGGTCGGCGAGCGACACCACGTTGGAGAACGTGCGCGCGCACTTGCGGATCGTCTCGCGCACCGGCCACATCCAGGCGGAGTCGATGTGCGCGTGGCCGACCGCCGACACCCGGTGCGCGCTCGGCGCCGCGGGCTGGGCGAGCAGGTCCGCGACCTGCGCGCGGGCGCGGGCCGCGCTGCCCGGGACGTCGCGGACGTCGAGCGTGTCGACCAGCCACTCCAGGCCCGCGCGGATGCGCTCGCGGCGGGGGTCGTTCTCCGGGAGCTGCAGCGCCAGCTCGTGCAGCACCTGCGCGTCGAGCGCCAGCGCCTGGACCTCCTCCTCCAGCACGGCGACCTCGGCGCGGGCCAGCCGGTACAGCAGGGTGTCCGGCACCGTGTCGAGGTCGCCGAGCGCGGTGACGGGCTCGCCGCCGATCGACGGGTTGGCCGCGGCCTCGACGTAGAGGTCGACCACCTCTCCGCCGGTCGCGGGGTCGGCCACCGGGACGTACAGGTTGCGCGGCTCGATGCCCTTCAGCGGGGTGCCGTCGGGGGTGTACACGAGCCCCTCGGCCTCGAATCCGGGGCCGCCGGTGCGGAACCCCAGGTCGACGAGCACCTCGACGCGCCGGCCGGCCATGCCCGGCGGCACGACGCCCCGCAGGCGGAACCAGGAGGTGGACCAGGCGCGGCCCCACGGCTCGCCGACGGCGGTCGGCGTGAACGGCAGCCGCACCGCCTCCGCGAACGGCACGGGCTCTCCGGGCAGGTGGGCGACCGTCACCTCGAGCGGGGTCCGCTGGGTGTGCACCCAGGGGAGGATCCGCTCCTTCACGGTGCGGTCGATGCGGGCGGTGAGGTCGGTCAGGGTGCGGTGCACGGCTCTCCTCGGTCGGACCGCGCGCGCGGGGGCTCCCGGGCAGGGTTCCGTGCGGCGCCGGACGGATGTAGGAACGTTGCCACACTAGCGAATGTGCGAGTTCGCACACCAGGGGCACGGGGTGACGTCCTGCGGTCCGTGCGCTCCTCATGAGTGGCGCTTCCCCTCGCGCCACCGGAGAACCGCTCCTACCCTCACCACGGCGGGCTGTGGCACAACGGCCGGACCGGCTGCAGGGGAGGTGCGCCGTGGAGGTGACGATCGACCTGGGACGACCCTCGCAGGAGTCGGTGATCTCGGTGCGCGGCCAGCTGGACGTGCACACCGCGTCCGCGCTCCGCGAGGCGCTGCACTGCCTGCTCGAGGCCAGCGGCGAGGAGCTCACCGTCGACGCGACAGCCGTGCGCGTCACGGACGACGCCGGCTGGGCGACCCTCGAGGGCGTCGGGCGGCACTGCCGCGAGTTCGGCGGCCACCTGCGCCTCCCGCCCCCGGCGGCCTGACCCCGCCCGGAGCCACCTCCCCGGGGCGACCTCGCCACCGGGGAGCCGAGCCGCGGGGGCGCCGGTGGCGGGCGCGGGTCAGCGGGAGCGGAGGGCCGCGACCTGGGCGGGGGTCAGGCGGCGGTGCGGGACGCCGTGCAGGAGGAGGACCACCTGGGCGGCGGCCTCCAGCTCCTCGGCGAGGTCGACGGCCGCGTCGAGGTGCGTCCCCGCGACGACGGAGCCGTGGTTCGCGAGCAGCAGCACCGGTGCCGTGCCGGCCCGGTCCGCGACGCCCGCCGCGAGCTCGGTGCTGCCCGGCAGGGCGAACGGCGCGACCGGCAGGTCGCCCAGCCGCATCACCTGGTACGGCGTGGTGGCGGGGAGCGGGCCGGTGGCGGCCTCGGGCGGGAGCGCGGCCGGGTCGAGGCAGGACGCCGCGACGGCGGCCGGGGAGTGCAGGTGCACGACCGCGCGGGCGTCGGGCCGGGCGGCGTACACGGCGCGGTGCAGGGGCAACTCCTTCGACGGCCGCGGCCCGCCTCCGGTGACCGTGCCACCGCCGGGCGCGTCGGCGACCGGGACCAGCGCGAGGTCCTCCGGCCGCACCCGGGAGAGGCTCGAGCCGGTCGGCGTCACGAGCAGGTCGTCGCCGACGCGGACGCTGACGTTGCCGGAACCGCCCGGCGAGAGCCCGCGGGCGGCGAGGTGGCGGCACGCGGCGACGACGGCCTCGCGGGCGGAGGCGGGGGTGGTCACGGGCAGGCCTCCCAGGCGGTGCGGAACAGGTCGGGACCGCCGAAGTTGCCGGACTTCAGCAGCACGGAGAGGCCGGGCCGGCCGACGGGCACCATCCACGGCACCCCCGGGGCGGCGGCGGGGCCGACGTGCAGCACGTGCAGCCCGAGCGCGGTGGCCACCGCGCCCGACGTCTCGCCGCCGGCGACGAGCAGCCTCCCGACCCCGAGGTCCCGCACCGCCCGCGCCGCGACCTCCCCGGCGGCGTCCTCCAGCAGCGCGGCGGCCCGGCGGGCGCCGAGCCGCCCCTGCGTCGCGCGCACGGCCGCGGGCTCGGCCGAGGACGCGACCAGCACGGGGCCGGGGCCCGCGCGGTAGGCGTCCGCGAGGGCGCGCAGCACACCGTCGAGGGCGACCTCCCGGTCGGCGGCGAGGGCGGTCGCGTCGAGCGCGATCCGGGGACCGTCGAACCGTGCGATCTGCTCGAGCGTCCGCGCGGAGCAGGAGCCCGAGACGACGAGGGCGCGGCGGTCGGCCCGGGCGCCGGCGGCGGGCGGGAGGCCCGGGGCGCCCGCGGACGTCCGGACGGAGGGGGAGGCGGGCGTGGCGCGGGCCCAGAGCCGCGCCAGCGCGGCAGCGAGGCCGGCGGCCCCGCCGAGCAGCACGGGCCGCCCGGGCGCCGCCCGCCGTCCCGCCAGCACCTCGGCCAGGGCGTCGAGGTCGGCGTCGGTCAGCGCGTCCGCGAGCACGTGCCGCGCGCCGTCGGCGGCCAGCCGCTCCAGCGCCGCTGCCGCGTCGTCGGACAGCACCGCCTGCCGGCTCAGCAGCGCCACGGGGCGCGGCGTCTGCCGTCCGAGCACCCGGACCAGGTCCGGGTCGCGCATCGGTGTGAGCGGGTGGTCGCGCAGCGGCGACTCGGACAGCAGCCGGTCCCCGACGAACAGGTGGCCCTGGTACTGCGTCCGCCCGGCGCGCGGCGTCGCGGGGGTGCCGACGGCGACGGCGTCCGGCCCGAGCAGGTCGAGCAGCGCGTCCGCGACCGGGCCGATCATGCCGTCGTCGGTCGAGTCGAAGGTGGAGCAGTACTTCTGGTACAGCGCCTGCGCGCCGAGGTCGAGCAGCCGGCGGGCGGACGCGACGGACTCGGCGACGGCCTGCGGGCGTGGCGCGGTGCGGGTCCGGAGCGCGACGACCGCGCAGTCGCAGGACGGCAGGTCGAGGTCCCGGCCCGGCACGCCCAGGACGACGACCGCCGAGCCGCCCGCGTCGCGCACGGCGTCCGCCAGGTCGCACGCCCCGGTGACGTCGTCCGCGACGACGCCGAGCCGCGGGCCGGACGCGCCGGTGGCCGCCCGTCGCCCCGTCACGCCGGTGCCCGTGCCGCGCCGGCGGTCGCGCGGTCCGCGTCACCGCCCTCGTCCGCCGCACCGCCCGGTTCGCCGGGCCCGGCGGTCGCCGCGACGACGACCCGCTCGCACCGCTCGCGCAGCAGCGCCAGCTGGTCCGGGGTCGCGGCGTCGTCGACGACGACCGCGTGCGCCTGCTCGAGCCCCAGCACCCGCATCGGCGCGCGGGCGTCGAGCTTGCGGTGGTCGAGCAGGAGCACGACGCGCTGCGCGATGGCAGCCATGGCGCGCTTGGTGTCGGCGTCCCACTGGTCGGCGGAGAACACCCCGGCCGGTCCGGCGGCGGTCGCGGAGAGCACGGCGACGTCGACGGCGAGGTCCGCGAGCCCGGCCCGGGTGCTGGGCCCGGCGAACGACCGCGTGAGCCGGTGGTAGGTCCCGCCGAGGGCGACGACCTCCAGGTCGTCGCGCGCGGTGCAGGTGGTGATGACGGGCACCGAGTGGGTGACCACGGTGAGCCCGCCGGGCAGCCGCCGCGCGAGGGCGGCCACGGTGGTGCCGGCGTCGAGCGCGACCACACCGGCGTCCGCGAGCAGCGGGAGGGCGGCGCGCGCGACCGCGTCCTTCTCCCGGGCGGCCTCGGTGCGCCGCAGCTCGAACGGGGGGGCGGCGCTGCCGTCCACGAGGCTGGCGCCCCCGACGACGCGTCGGACCCGTCCCTCGGCGGCGAGCTGGCCGAGGTCCCGGCGGATGGTCATCTCGGACACGCCGAGCTCCGCGGCGGCCGTGCTGGACGACACGTAGCCGGTCTCCTCGAGGCGGCGCAGCAGCTCGTCGCGGCGGCGGGGGGCGGCGGAGTAGCGCACGGACGTCATCCAACGGGGCCGGTCACGGGTTGTCAATCGTCGGACATGGTTGACCAAAGTGTTCGATGACGAACACACTGGGCGGGTGAGTCGTCAGCGCCGCCGGGTGGGCCTCGGCATCGACGTCGGGACCACCAACGCCAAGGTGGCGGTGGTCGGCGTGCCGGAGGACGGCTCCGGCGCGCCGGTGCTGCTCGCCGTCGCGTCGGCTCCGACGCCCGGCCCCGCCGGCCTCGACCGCACGCTGCGGGAGCTGGGCGTCCGTGCACTCGCCGCGGCCGCGCGCCGCACCGGGTCCGCCGTCGAGCCCGAGGCCGTCGGCATCGCGTCGATGGCCGAGACCGGCGTCCCGCTCGACGCGGACGACCGGCCGCTCGGGCCGTGGCTGCGGTGGGACGGCCACCGCGCCGCCGCGGAGGCCGCCGCGCTCGCGGACCGGCTCGGCGCGATCGCGCTGTTCGAGGCGACCGGGGTGCGCCCGAGCGCGAAGGTGCCCCTGGCCACGCTCGCGTGGCTGGGCTCCCACGAGCCGGCGACCCGCGCGGCGTTGCGCCGGTGGGCGGGCGTCGCCGACCTGGCCTGCCTCCACCTCACGGGCGAGCTCGTCACCGACCACACGCTCGCCGGGCGCACGATGGCGTACCGGCTGCCGCCCGCGGGGGACCCGCTGCCCGAGCAGCTCGACGCCGACCTGCTCGCCGAGGTCGGCCTGCGCCCGGACCACCTGCCCCGGGTCGCGCGGCCCGGCGCCGTCGCCGGGAGGGTCGACGCCCCCGCGTGGGTCGCCGCCGGTGTGCGCAGCGGCACGCCGGTGACCGTGGCCGGCCACGACCACGCTGTGGGCGCGTGGGCCGCCGGCGTCCGGGCACCGGGTGACGTCGCCGACTCCATCGGGACGGCGGAGGCGGTGTGCACGGTGCTCGCCGACGACCCCGTCCGCCCGGCCGTCGCCCGGGCGGGGATGAGCCTGGTGCGGACCGTCGCGGGCCTGCCCGCCCTCCTCGCCGGGTCGTCGAGCGCCGGCGCCATGGTGCGGTGGTGGCTGGAGCAGGAGGCCCCGGGCTGGTCGGCCGACGCGCTGTTCGCGGCCGTCGCGGCCCTGCCGGAGGCGGAGCACCCGGCGGACGTGGTCGTGCTGCCCTACGTGAGCGGGCGGCAGACGCCGGCGCCCGACCCCGGCGCCCGCCCGGTCGTCCTGCACCGCGGCAACCACGGCCCGGTGGCGCTGGCGGCGGCCATGGTGGACGGGCTGGCGCTGCACGCGCGGTGGATGCTCGAGGTCCAGGCCGGGCTCGCCGGCGACGGCCACCGGCCCCGGCAGGTGCGCGTGCTCGGCGGGCCCGCGGGGCGGAACACGGCGTGGATGCGCGCCAAGGCGCTCGCCGGACCCGTCCCGGTGCGGCTCGTGGACGGGGCGGAGCCCGTCGCCGCCGGGGCCGCGCTGCTCGCCCTGCACCGCGCCGGGCTGCTCGGCGGGGGCGCGGCCCCGACGCTGCCGCTGCTCCCGGGCCTGCCCGACGGCCGCCCCGTGCCGGCACCGGTCCCGGCCGCCGACGCGGCGCTCGACCGCTTCGTGCGTGCCGCGCTCGGCACCGACGTCCCCGGGGCACCCGCGCCCGGGGCCCCGACCACCGGACCCGCGCCCCGTCGCGCGGCTCCCGCACCGCACCGCCAGGAGGCCCGCCCGTGACCCACCCGACCGCCGCCGCGCCCACGCTCGACGCCATCGCCCGCCCGTCCGGGGCGCTCGCCATGGTGGCGATGGACCAGCGCGAGAGCCTGCGCACGATGTTCGACCAGGCCGGTGCCGGCCGTCCCGACCACGCGACGCTCGTCGACTTCAAGGTCGCCGTGGCCCGCGCCCTGTCCCCGCTGGCGTCCGGGTTCCTCATCGACCGGGAGATGGGCGTCGAGCAGGCCGCCCCGCTGCTGCCCGCGTCCTGCGGGCTGATCCTCGCGGCGGACGCGCTGGAGCAGGAGCCCGGCGGTCCGGTCGAGGAGACCGGGCTGGACGACGTCGTCGTGGCCCCGGAGTCCGACCTGCACGGCGCGGTCGCGCTCAAGCTGCTGGTGATCTGGCGGCGCGACGCGCGCAGGGAGCGGCGCGTGGAGCTCGCGCGCCGGTTCGTCGAGGTGGCGGCGTCCCGCGGCGTGCTGTCGGTCCTCGAGCCCGTCGTGCGGGCGACCCCCGAGGAGCTGGCGGCCGGCACGTGGGACCAGGAGGCGGCGATCGCCGAGGCGGCCCGTGAGCTGTCCCCGCTCGGCCCGAGCCTGTACAAGGTGCAGGTGCCGCTGGGCGGCCGGGCGCCGGCGGCGGAGCTGGAGCGGGCGTGCGCGACGCTGGGCGAGTCGATCACCGGGCCCTGGGTGGTGCTGTCGCAGGGCGTGGACCGGGAGGACTTCGCCGGGGCGGTGCGGGCGGCGTGCCGCGGCGGGGCGAGCGGGTTCCTCGCGGGCCGGGCGCTGTGGAGCGACGTCGTCGGCCGGCCGGACGTCCCGGCGGCGCTCGCGGAGGTCTCGGTGCCGCGGCTGCGCGCACTGGTCGAGCTGGTGGACGCGGAGGCGCGCCCGTGGAGCGCGGCGTGACCGCCGGGTCGGGGTCCGTCGCACCCGGGTCTGCCGGCACCGTCGGCCTGCTGCACACCGTCCCGGCCCTGGCGCAGCGGTTCGACTCCGACGTGGACGCCGCCGCGCCGCTGCTGCGCCGGCTGCACGTGGTGGACGGCTGGCTGCTCGCCACCGCGGTGGCCGCGGGTGTGACGCCGCAGGTCGAGGCCGCGGTCGCCGCGCACGTGCAGCACCTGGTGGCCGCCGGGGCGTCGGCGGTGCTCGTCACGTGCTCGTCGGTCGGCGAGGCCGCGGAGGCGGCGGCCGCGACGGTGGCCGTCCCGGTGCTGCGCGTCGACGCGCCGATGGCACGGGAGGCGGTGACGCTCGCGTCCGCCCCGGGCGCGCGCGGGAGGGTGGCGGTGCTGGCGACCCTGGCGTCGACCCTGGGACCGACCGGGCGGCTCGTGGAGCGCGCCGCGTCGGACGCGGGAGCGGGCGTCGAGGTCGCGGCCCGCGTGGTCGACGGGGCCGCCGCCGCGCGGGACTCCGGGGACGGCGGGCGGGCGGACCGGCTGGTCGCGGAGGCGGTGTCCGACGCCGCGCGCGACGCCGACGTGGTGGTGCTGGCGCAGGCGTCGATGGCCGGGGCCGCCGAGCTGGCGCGGCCCGCGGTCCCGGTGCTGACCTCGCCCGCCGGCGGGGTGGCGGCGCTCGTCCGGGCGCTCGCGACGACGACCGGGCGCGAGCCCGGGGAACGGTGAGGAGGACGGACGTGGACGACCACGGCGTGCACCTGCTGGCGTACACCGAGCGGCTCGGCGGGCCGACGCCCGACCTGGCCGGCGTGCGGGCGCTGCTCGCGGACGGCCCCCTGGCGGCGTTCAGCGGCGTGCACCTGCTGCCGTTCTTCGTGCCGTTCGACGGCGACGACGCCGGGTTCGACCCGGTCGACCACGGGACCGTCGACCCGCGCCTCGGCACCTGGGACGACGTGCGGGCGCTCGCCGCCGCGGGCGTGCACGTGACCGCGGACCTCATCGTCAACCACGTCTCCGCCGACTCGGCGGAGTTCCGCGACTGGCTGGCGCGCGGCCCGCAGTCCCCGTCGGACGGCATGTTCCTCACGTTCGACACCGTGTTCCCCGACGGCGCGGACGAGGCGGCGATCACGGCGTTCTACCGGCCCCGGCTCGGGCTGCCGTTCACGCCCTACCAGCGGGCCGACGGCACGCGGCGGCTGGTGTGGACGACCTTCATGCCGACGCAGGTGGACCTCGACGTCCACCACCCGGCGGCGCGCGACTACCTGCGGCGCATCCTGCGGACCCTGCGCGAGGGGGGCGTGTCGACGGTGCGGCTCGACGCCGTGGGGTACGCCGTCAAGACGCCGGGCACGGACTCGTTCATGACCGAGCACACCCTGGCGTTCGTCGAGGAGATCACCGCCCTGGCGCACGCGGAGGGCCTGCAGGTGCTCGTGGAGGTGCACGCCCACCACACGCAGCAGGCGGCGATCGCTCCGCTGGTGGACCTGGTCTACGACTTCGCCCTGCCCCCGCTGCTGCTGCACGCGCTCGCGACGGGCGCCACGGACCGCCTCGCGCACTGGCTGGAGATCCGCCCGGCGAACGCCGTCACGGTGCTGGACACGCACGACGGCATCGGCGTCATCGACGCCGGACCGTCGGGCGACCGCCCGGGCATCCTCAGCACGGAGGAGATGGCCGGCGTGTTCGCGGAGGCGGAGCGCCGCACCGGCGGCGAGTCGGCGCAGGCGTCGGCGCGGGTCGCGTGGGCGGCGCTGCCGCACCAGGTCAACTCGACGTTCTGGTCGGTGCTCGGCGCGGACGCGACCGCGTACCTGCTGGCCCGGTGCGTGCAGCTGTTCGTGCCCGGGCGGCCGCAGATCTACTACGTGGGGCTGCTGGCCGGCGCCAACGACATGCCGCGGTACGCCGCGACCGGTCAGGGCCGCGAGGTGAACCGCCACGTCTACACGCCGGGCGAGCTCGAGGCGGCGCTCGCCGGTGAGGTCACGCGCGCCCAGCTCGGTCTGGTGTCGCTCCGGACGGGGCACCCGGCGTTCGCCGGCACGTTCGCGGCGCGGGCGGCGGGCGACGGGCGGCTCGAGCTGGCGTGGCGGGACGACGCCGGGGCCTCGGCGGTGCTCACGGTCGACGTCACGCCGGGACGGCAGGGGTTCCTGGTCGAGGTCGCGGGCGGGCCGGAGGGGGAGCGGCGGTACGCGTCCGTGGCGGACCTGGCGGAGCTCGCCGGCTGACCGGCGGCCCGCGCCGCCGCCGCGGCACCCGGCCTTGCCCCGCCTCCGAGGCATGTGGTTTCGTTCTCATATGGCATCGATGCCAGATCCCCTGACCTCGCCGGACACGGCCCCCGCCCCCGGGTGGGTGCTGGACCTGGACGGCGACGGCTGGCTCCTGCGTGAGGCGCTCGGCGACACGTGGCAGTGGTACGTCGACGCGGGGGCGCACAGCCTCAACAACGCCGCCGACGCCGCCCGCGCCGCCGCGGCGACCCCGGGCTGGTGGCCGGCGACCGTCCCGGGGTCGGTCGTCACCGCCCTCGCCGCGGCCGGCGAGCTGCCCGACCCGTACCGCGGGCGCAGCAGCCGCGCCGCGGAGTGGACCGGGGCTCGGTCGTGGGTGCACCGCCGCGTCGTGGACCTGCCGCCCGTCCCCGCCGGGCACCGGGTCGTCGTCGAGCTCGACGGCGTCGACCCGTCCGGGACGCTGTTCTGGGACGGGGAGCCCGTCGGCCGCGTCGACGGCCTCTACCACCGGCTGCGCGCCGAGGTCCCACCGCCCCGCGCGACCCCGGGGCCGCACCGGATCGCGGTCGTCGTGGACCCGCTGCCGCCGTCGGAGCCCCAGGTCGGGCGCACGGAGCGCGTCCGCACGCACCGACCGCGGATGACCGAGGGCTGGGACTTCTGCCCGCGGCTGCCGCACCAGGGGCTGTGGCGCAGCGCCCGGGTGGTGGTGGACCGGGTGCACCTGGCGTCGGCCGGCGTCCGCGCGGAGCTGGTGCCCGGTCCGGCGGGCCTGCCCGCACCCGACGCCGACGGCCTGGTCCGCGTCACCGGCAGCGTGGAGGTCGCCGACGACGGTCCGGCGCGCGTCCTCGCCGAGGTGCTGGACGCCGCGGGCCGCGTCGTGGCGAGCACCGCCGCGGACCTGCCCGGCCCCGTGGGCGAGCGGCCGCTGGGCCTGGCCGTCCCCGTCGACCGCCCGGCGCGCTGGTGGCCCCGTCGGCTGGGAGAGCCCACCACGTACACCGTCCGGCTGCGCACGGCCGGCCGCACGCTCTGGTCGGGCACGGTCGGATTCCGCACGGCGCACCTGGTGGCGAACGCGGGCGCTCCTGCCGGCGCCCGCGGCTACACCGCCGAGGTCAACGGCGTCCGCCTGCCGCTGGTCGGGTGGAACTGGGCGCCGGCCGACGCCCAGTACGGTGCCGTGCCTCCCGAGCGGGTCCGGCACCTGGTGGACCTCGCCGCCCGGTCCGGCGCCGCGCTGCTGCGGGTGTGGGGCGGCGGCCTGGTGGAGACCGAGGAGTTCTACGACGCGTGCGACAGGGCCGGTCTGCTGGTCTGGCAGGAGTTCTCCCAGTCGTCGTCGGGCATGCAGAGCGCGCCCGCCACCGACGACGCGTTCGTGGACCTGCTGCGGCGGGAGGCGGCCGCGCTGGTCCCGGCCCGCACCCACCACCCGAGCCTGCTGCTCTGGGGCGGCGGCAACGAGCTCGACGACGGCGGCGTCCCGCTGGACGAGGAGCGTTCGCCGGCGCTCGCGGCGCTGCGCGACGAGGTCACCCGCCTGGACCCGGGCCGGTCCTGGCTGCCGACGTCCCCGACCGGTCCGGCGTTCCACCACCGCGCCGACGTGATCGCCGCCGCGCCGGACGACCAGCACGACGTCCACGGGCCGTGGGAGCACCAGGGCCTCACGGGGCAGCAGGCGCTCGCGGACGCCGGCACCTGCCTGGCGCACAGCGAGTTCGGCGTCGAGGGCATGGCGAACCGCCGGCTGCTGGACGACCTGGTGCCCGCGTCCGAGGTCTGGCCGCTGGACCGGTCGAACCCGGTGCACCGCCACCTGGGGGAGTGGTGGGACAACGCGCCACTGGTGCAGGAGTGCTTCGGCGGCCGGCTCGCGGACGTCGAGGGCTACCGGCGCGCGAGCCAGCACCTGCAGTCGACCGGCCTGGCGTACGCGGTGGAGGCGGACCGGCGGCGGTGGCCGCGTTGCTCGCTGGTGCTCCCGTGGCAGCTCGCGGAGTCGTACCCGAACACCTGGTGCACGGCCGTCGTCGACCACCTGGGCGACCCGAAGCCGGCCTACCACGCGGTCGCGCGGGCGTTCGCCCCGGACCGGGCGACGCTGCGGACGGCGACCACCGCCTGGGGCGGGCGGTCGCACGCCGTCGCGGAGGTCTGGCTGTGGTCCGACGCCGGCGTCCCGCCCGGGTCGCGCGTGGCGGCCCGGCTGCGGCGCGCGACCGACGGCGCGGTGCTCGCGGAGCGGCGCTGGCACGTCCCGGAGCCGGTGGCCGACCCGCGCCCGGCGGGGGAGCTGCGCTGCCCCGCCGCGGTGCTGCCGCCGGCGGAGGTGCTGCTGTGGGAGGTCGAGTGGACCGCGCCCGACGGCACGCCGCTGGACCACGAGGTCGTCGTCGCGACCTCCGCGGCGGACCTCGCGCCGCTGCTCGACCTCGCGCCCGCGACCGTCGAGGCCGGGATCGGGCCGGACGGCCCCGACGGTGCCGTCGTCACCGTCACCCACCGCGCCGGACCGGCGGTGGTCGGCCTCGCGCTGCTCGACGCCCGCCCTGTGGACGCGCCCGGCTGGGCGGTGCTCGACGGGGACCCGCGGCCGCTGCTGCCCGGCGCCACCCGGCGGCTGCGAGCCCGGTGGCGCGGCGAGCGGCCGGAGGGCGGGTCGCCCGCGGCCGGCCCGCCGCACCGTCCGCTGACCCTCGAGGCATGGAACCTCACCCCGACCACCCTGGAGCCCCTGCCGTGACCGTGACCTTCCCGCCCGGGTTCCTGTGGGGCGCCGCGACGTCCGCCTACCAGGTCGAGGGCAGCCTCGACGCCGACGGTCGCGGACGGTCCGTGTGGGAGGAGTTCGCGTCCCGGCCCGGTGCCGTCGAGGGCGGCGGCGACGGCTCCCGCGCCTGCGACTCGTACCGGCGGTGGCGTGAGGACGTCGACCTCGTGGCCGGCCTCGGCCTGGGGGCGTACCGGTTCTCCGTCGCGTGGTCCCGCGTCGTCCCGGAGGGCCGCGGGCGCGTCGAGTCCCGCGGGCTCGACCACTACGAGCGGTTCGTCGACGCGCTGCTGGAGCGCGGGGTCGAGCCGGTGCTGACCCTCAACCACTGGGACATGCCGCAGGCGCTCATGGCGGACGGCGGCTGGGCGGGGCGGTCGAGCGTCGACGCGTTCGCGGAGTACGCCGACGCGGTGGCCGCGCGCCTGGGGGACCGGGTGACGTGGTGGGTGACCCAGAACGAGCCGTGGATCGTGCAGCTGCTCGGCTACCAGCTCGGCCTGCACGCCCCGGGGGTGGCGGACCTGGCGGCGTCGGTCGCCGCCGGTCACCACGTGCTGCTCGGCCACGGCGCGGCCGCCGACGCGATCCGCGCCCACGCGCCCGCGGCCCGCACCGGCTGCGCCCTCAGCCTGTTCCCGTGCGACCCGGCGACCGGGTCGGACGAGGACGCCGCCGCCGCGTGGGGCTCGGACGGCTACGTGAACCGCTGGTACCTCGACCCGCTCGCGGGCCGCGGCTACCCGGCGGACACCCGCGCGCACTACGAGCGGGCGCTGGGACGGTCGCTGGACGACATCATCCGCCCCGGCGACGAGGAGCGGATCGGCGGCCGGCAGGACTGGATCGGCGTCAACTTCTACACCCGCCGCGTCGTGGCGGCCGCGGAGCCCGGCCCCGGCCGGCCGTTCCCGTGGCAGGTCGTGGGCCCGTCCGGTGACGTGCAGCGGACCGACGAGGGCTGGGAGGTCGTCCCCGGCGCCCTGCGGGACCTGCTGCTGCGGCTGCACCGCGAGAACCCCGGCACGCCGTTGATGATCACCGAGAACGGCGGCGTCTTCGGTGACGGGCCCACGCACGACGGCCGCGTGCACGACGTCCGGCGCACCGCCCTGCTGCTCGGGCACCTGCGGGCGGTGCACGAGGCGGTCGAGGGCGGCGCCCCCGTCGTCGGCTACCTGCACTGGTCGCTGCTCGACAACTTCGAGTGGTCGCTCGGCTACCGGCCCCGGTTCGGTCTGGTGCACGTGGACTACGCCACCGGCACGCGGACCGTGAAGGACTCCGGCCGGGTCTACGCGGAGATCGCCCGCACCGGCACGCTGCCCACCGCCCTGCCCGAGATCCCGCCGTTCGGCTGACACCCGCCCCCGACCCCGAGGACCCACCCCATGCGCATCACCGCCGGACCCGGCACCCGCACGGTCGCCGCCGACACCTACCTGCTGGAGGTGCGGTCGACCCCGCCGCGCGCCGTGCTCGCAGGCCCCGACGGCCGCATCTGGTCGCACCTGTCCCTGCTGGCGTCGGTGGACCGCGTCGGGGCGGTCGACGAGTCGCTGGACGTGGCGGCGCCGACGGTGCACGCCGCGGACGGTTCGCCGGTCGGGTCGGATCCGGTCGAGTCGGACGCGGCCGAGGTGCGGCTGGAGTGCACGAGCACCGCCTGGGCGCGCCGGACGGTGACGCTGCGGTGCCTGCCCGACCGGCTGGAGCTGGTCGTGGAGGTCGAGGGCGAGGGCGTCCTCACGGACGTGCGCCTGCTGGGCGGCCGGGCGGTGCTCCCGAACGGCGCCGGGGGGACGTTCCGCTCGTCCGCGGAGCACCGGTCGGTGTTCGTCCCGACGCCGACCGAGCCGGTGGACCTGGTGCGCCCGGCCGCGTCGGCCGCGACCCTGGGCGTCGTCGGCGACGCGTCCCCGGGGCGGCTGCACGC
This sequence comes from Cellulomonas sp. C5510, assembly GCF_019797765.1. Taxonomy (NCBI): domain Bacteria; kingdom Bacillati; phylum Actinomycetota; class Actinomycetes; order Micrococcales; family Cellulomonadaceae; genus Cellulomonas; species Cellulomonas sp. C5510. The sequence goes on along the minus strand of NZ_CP081862.1, from coordinate 3,790,737 downwards.
CGTGTTCTCGCCGCCGCCGCTCTGCCTGGTGCTCGGCCGCGAGCCGGCCGCGTCGGCGCTCGACGTGCCCGCGGGGGAGTGGCTCGGGATCGGCGTCGTCGCGCCCGTGGCGGACCTGCGGTTCACCGAGCTGCGCTACCAGCCGCTGGACGGGGGGTTCCTGCTGGAGCTCGACCACGACGCGCACACCCGCGTCTCCGGGCGCTGGACCAGCCCGGTCCTGGTGCTGCGCCCCGCCGCCGACCCGTGGCAGGCCCTCGCGGACCACCGGGAGGACGCGGTGCGCGCCGGCGCCCCCGCCGGGCCGGTCGCCCCGTCGGCGCCCTGGTGGGCGGAGCCCGTCTTCTGCGGCTGGGGCGCGCAGTGCGCCCGCGCCCCGCTGCCCGGGGAGCCCGCGTCGCACCCGTACCGGCTCCAGGACCTCGGCCCCGCCGTCGTCCCGGTGGGTCTCCCGGTCGCGCCGGACCTCGCCCGGCAGGACGTGTACGACGAGCTGCTCGGCCACCTCGCCGCGCACGACGTCGTACCGGGGACGGTGGTCGTCGACGACAAGTGGCAGGCCGCCTACGGCACGGGCGAGCCGGACACCGAACGGTGGCCGGACCTGCGCGCGTGGGTCGCCGCCCGGCACGCCGCGGGCCAGCGGGTGCTGCTGTGGTGGAAGGCGTGGGACCCCGAGGGCCTGCCCGTCGAGGAGTGCCTGGTCGACGCCGGCGGCCGACCCGTGGCCGTCGACCCGGCCAGCCCGGCGTACCGGGAGCGGGTCCGACGCGTGGTCGCCGCGCTGCTCGGCCCGGACGGCGTCGACGCCGACGGGTTCAAGGTCGACTTCACCCAGCGCGCGCCCGCGGGCCACACGGTGCACCCGCACGCGGGCGCGGACCCGGGCGCGCCCTGGGGTGTCGCCGCGCTGCACGCCCTGCTGGCCGACCTGTACGCCGCCGCGAAGGCGGCGAAGCCCGACGCGCTCGTCGTCACCCACACGCCGCACCCCGCGTTCGCGGACGTCTGCGACATGGTCCGCCTCAACGACGTCCTGGAGCGGGACACCGCGCACCGCGTCGTCCCGCTCGCCGACCAGATGAGGGTGCGGCGGGCGATCGCCGGCACCGCGCTGCCGGGGCACCTGGTGGACACCGACCAGTGGCCGATGCTCGACGCGGCGCAGTGGCGCGCGTACGTGGCGGCGCAGGCCGAGGGCGGGGTGCCGGCGCTGTACTACGCGGAGCGGATCGACCGGAGCGGCGAGGAGCTCGCCGCGGACGACCTCGCCCTGGTCGCGGACGCGTGGCGGGCGTACCGCGCCGCCCGGTCGGCGGCACCCGCCACCCCGCCGGCGGGTGCCGCGCCGGTGGCCGCCGCGCCGGCGGAGGCGGGCCGATGACCTCCGCCGACGTCGTGGTCGCCGGTGCCACCTCCGCCGGGGTGTGCGCCGCGCTCGCCGCCGCGGAGGCCGGCGCGTCCGTCGTGCTCCTCGAGGCCGGGCGGCACGTCGGCGGCATGACGTCGGGCGGCCTCGGCTACACCGACGTCGGCGACGTGCGGGTGCTGGGCGGCATGGCGGCCCGGTTCCGCGCCGAGGTGGCCGCGCACTACGGCGTGCCGGTCGGGACGTACGCCGGCCCGGAGCCGCACGTCGCGGAGGGGATCTTCCGGCGCTGGCTCGACCACCCGCGGATCCAGGTGGTGCACGACGCCGAGCTCGAGGCAGCCGAGGTCCGGGACGCCACGATCGTGGGCGTCCGCACCCGGGACGGGCGGGCGTGGACCGGCGGGGCGTTCGTCGACGCCACCTACGAGGGCGACCTGCTGGCGTTCGCGGGCGTGCCGTCGTCGGTCGGGAGAGAGGACCGGTCGCTGCACGGTGAGGCGTTCGCCGGGCGCCGCGAGCCGGTCCCGGGGCGGCACGCGTTCCCGGCGTGGGTGTCGCCGTTCACCGACGACCCGAGCGGCGGGACGGCCGGCGCGGTGCTGCCGCAGGTGCGCGACGTCCCGATGGCCCCCGTGGGGGCGGGCGACGGCGGGGTGATGTCCTACGGCTACCGGCTGTGCCTGACGACCGCCCCCGACCGCGTGCCCGTCGAGCGCCGCCCCGGCTACGACGCGGCGCACTGGGAGCTCGGCCGGCGGCTGTTCCGGCACTGGGCGGCCGAGGGGTACGAGCCGCCCGCGGGCGCGCTGCTGGGGCTGGAGCCGAACCTGCCCGGCGGCAAGGCCGACGGCAACTCGCTCGGCCCGTTCTCGCTGAGCGTCCTGGACGGCACCGCGTGGGAGTACCCGACCGCCGGCAGGGAGCGGCGCGAGGAGATCCGCCTGCACCACCTGCACCACGCGCAGGACCTGCTGTGGTTCCTCACGCACGACCCCGCCGTGCCCGCGTCGGTCCGCCGCGAGCTCGGCCGCTGGGGCCTGCCGCGCGACGAGTTCGCCGACACCGGACACCTGCCGCACCAGCTCTACGTGCGCGAGGCCCGCCGGATGCAGGGCGAGGTGGTGCTGACCGAGCACGACCTGCGCCGCCCGGCGCGCTGGCACGACGTGGTCGCCATGGGGTCGTACCACCTGGACGTCCGGGAGGTGCAGCGGACGTGGCGCTGGGTGCACGAGCACCCGCGGCCGGTCGGCATGGTGGTCACGGAGGGCTACCTGTCGGTCCCGGTGCCGCCGTACCCGATCCCCTACCGGGCGCTCGTGCCGCGGTGGGAGGACTGCACCAACCTCGTCGTCCCGGTCTGCGTCTCGGCCTCCCACGTCGCGTTCTCGTCCGTCCGGATGGAGCCGCAGTACCAGATGCTCGGGCACGTCGCCGGTCTCGCCGCGGCGCGCGCGGTGGCGTCCGGGCGCGCGGTGCAGGCGGTGGACGTGGTGTCGCTCCAGGTCGAGCTGCGGGCGGCCGGTCAGGTGCTCGCGCTGCCCTGACCGGCCCGCAGCGGCGGCCGGCGTCCCGGAGGGGTCCCGGCTCTTCGCCCACCCGACCTCGACGAGCCCCCGCCTCGACCGGTGCGGGTGCGGTCCGCGCCGTCCACGAGGCTCGGGGGTCGCCCTGAGCAGCGCTTCTCTTGTCCCGCCTCGACTGGAATCGATACCATAGGGCGATGTCCCCCGTTACCGAGGTCGCTCCCGGGGTGTTCCGCATCGCGGACACGTGCCAGGTCTACGTCGTGCGCGCCGAGCAGCCCGCCCCGGACGGCACCCGCACCGCGGTGGCCGTGGACTTCGGGTCCGGTGCCGCGCTCGACCACCTGGCCGAGATGGGCGTCGACCGCATCACCGACGTGCTCATGACCCACCACCACCGGGACCAGGGCCAGGGGCTGCCGCGCGCCGTCGAGGCCGGCATCGCCGTGCACGTCCCGCCCGTGGAGCGCGACCTGTTCGAGCACGTCGACGAGATGTGGCGCACCCGGCCCGTCGTCAACGACTACAACCTGCGCCAGGACCGGTTCTCGCTGCTGGAGCCGGTGCCCGTCAGCGACGTCGTCCCCGAGTACCGGGTGCGCGAGTACGGCGGCGTGGCCGTCCAGGTGGTGCCGACACCCGGGCACACCACCGGGTCGGTGACGTACGTCGTCGAGCGTGCGGGTCGGCGCATCGCGTTCACGGGGGACCTCGTCTACGCGCCCGGCAAGGTCTGGTCGCTCGCCGCCACCCAGTGGTCGTACACGGAGAACGAAGGACCGGCGATGACCGTCCTGTCCTGCTACCTGCTCATGGACGAGCGGCTCGACCTGCTGCTGCCGTCGCACGGCGCGCCCATGGACGACCCGCAGCACGCGCTCGGGCTGCTCGCCACGCGCATGCGCGGCTACGTCGACTCCCGCCGCCCGCAGCCGTGGGACCTGCGCACCCGCCTGACCGAGCCGTTCCAGCGCATCACCGAGCACTTCCTGCTCAACGTGTCGTCCAACGCCTGCTCGTACGTGCTGGTGTCCCGGGACGGCGCCGCGCTGCTCATGGACTACGGCTACGACATGACGACGGGGCTGCCGACGGGCACCGACCGCGCGTCCCGACGGCCCTGGCTCGCGTCACTGCCCGCGCTGCGACGGGACCACGGCGTCACGGGCGTCGAGGTGGTGCTGCCCACGCACTACCACGACGACCACGTCGCCGGCATGAACCTGCTGCGCGAGGTCGAGGGCACGCAGATCTGGGCGCCCGCGAACGTCGCGCCGGTGCTGGAGGAGCCGCTCCGGCACGACCTGCCGTGCCAGTGGTACGACCCGATCCCCGTGGACCGCGTGCTGCCGCTGGGGGAGACGTTCCGGTGGCACGAGTACGAGATCACGGTGCACGAGCTCCCCGGCCACACGCTGTACGCCGCGGCGTTCGAGGTCGAGGTCGACGGCGTGCGGGTGCTCGTCACCGGCGACCAGCAGGACGGCCTCGGCATCCCCGGCCACCGGCGCGAGATCCTCAACTACCAGTACCGGAACCTGTTCCGGATCACCGACTACCGGGACTCCGCGGCGCTGTACCGGCGGATCGCCCCGGGCGTCATGGTCTCCGGGCACTGGGAGCCGCGCTGGGTCGACGAGGCGTACCTCGACATGCTCGCGCAGGAGGGCGACGAGCTCGTGCAGATCCACCACGACCTGCTGCCGCTCGACGAGTACGACCTCGGCGCCGACGGCCGGCTCGCGCACATCGCGCCGTACGTGTCGCGGGCCCGGACCGGCGAGCCGGCGCGGTTCACCGTGACGGTCCGCAACCCGACCCGCGAGGACTGCACAGCGACCGTGCGTCCGGTGCTGCCGGTAGGCTGGCGCGCGCACCCCGACGAGGCCGTCGTCGCTCTCCCGCCCTCCGGGCAGGCCGAGCTGGACCTCGAGGTGGTGCCCACGGGCCCCGGGGCGAGGCGCCGGCGGCTCGCCGTCGACGTCAGCATCGGGGACCTCCGGCTGGGTCAGCACGCCGAAGCGCTCGTGGACGTGGCGGGGGACTGAGGACGACGCTCGAGGAGCACGCATGGACGCCGTCGCGCAGGGGACGCGGGGCCCGGTGACCGCCGGGCGTCGCGCGACGATCAAGGACGTGGCCGAGGCGGCCGACGTCTCGCGCTCGACGGCGTCCCGCGCGCTCACCGGCCGCGGCTACGTCGCCCCCGCCGTGCGCGACCGGGTCCGCCGTGCCGCGCAGACCCTCGGCTACGTGCCCGACGCGATGGCCCGCAACCTGCGCCAGCAGGTCAGCCGCTCCATCGGCGTCCTGGTGTCCGACCTGCGCAACTCGTTCTACGCGGACCTCGCCGCAGGCGTCAGCCAGCAGTCCCGCCGCCGTGGCTACGCGATGATGCTCGCCGACGACAACGGGTCGGTCGAGGCCGAGCTCGAGGCCGCGGAGACGTTCGTCGCGCTGCGCGTCGCGGGCGTGATCCTCACGCCGCTGTCCGTCGAGGTCACCGAGTACCTCGCCCGGCACCGCATCCCCGTCATCGAGGTCGACCGGCAGTTCGCCGAGGGCACCTGCGACGCCGTGGTGGTCGACAACAAGTCCGCCGCGGAGCGCGTCACCGCCGGGCTGCTCGCGCAGGGCCACCGCCGCGTCGCGCTGCTCATCGACGAGATGGACTGGACGACGGGCCGCGACCGCCTGGTCGGGTACCGCTCGGCGTTCCTCGCGGCCGGCCTTCCGCTGGACGACCGGCTCGTGGTCCGTGGCGGGTGGGACGTCGGGGCCGCGCAGGGCGTCGCGCGCGACCTGCTCGGGTCGCCGGACCGGCCCACCGCGGTGTTCGCCGCGAACAACGTGCTCGCCGAGGGCGTGTGGCGCGCCGCCCAGGGCCTCGGGCTGCGCATCCCCGAGGACCTCAGCCTGGTGTCGTTCGACGACGCCCCCTGGATGACGATGGTCCGTCCCGGCGTGACGGCCGTCGCGCAGGACGCCGTCGCGCTCGGCGAGGCCGCCGTGGCCCAGATGTTCGACCGCATCCAGAGCCCCGAGTCGCCCGTGCGGACCGTGATGCTGTCCGCCGCCGTCGCCGAGCGCGGCTCGACGGCCCCGCCCGCCAGCGCCTGACCCGGGGCCGTCCCCGGCGGCGCGCGGCCCGTCCTCACGTGCGCGTCCTGACGTGCGCGCGCGGGAACTGACGATGCCCCCGTCGGAGACTCCGAACGCGCACGGAGACCCCCACGCGTCATCGGAGACCTCCCCGGAGCCCTCCGATGACGCGCGGAGACCTCCCAGAACGTGGGGAGCCTCCGAACGGGGTGGCGGGTCGGCGTCGCGGCACCGGTCACTCCGCCGGGCTGGACTCGTTCCCATGCCGGTGTCGCGTGGCGGACCGGCTCATCTCCCGCATCGCGGCCCTGCGGCTTGACGGTCGATCGAGCATCCTCCTATGCTCGTTCTGGAATCGATCCCAGGCCGGATCGGCTGCACAGGAGCCGCCGAGCCAACCGCCGGGGTCCCGCGCTCCGCGCCTGCCGCGTCGCGCGCCGTCGGGGGTCTGGAGGACGTGCATGACGACGGATCGACCGCTCGCGCCTGCCCGCACGGCGCAGGTCGCCCGCGACGCGGCACCGGACCCCGCGCCGGTGCCCGCCCCGCTGGCCCCGGCCGGCGCCGGTCCCGTGCTGGCGCTCGACATCGGCGGCACCAAGCTCGCGGTCGCGGTCGTCACCGCCGACGGCGCCGTGCACGGCCTGCGCATCCGGCCGACGCGGCGCGAGGAGGGCCCGCAGGCCGTCATCCGCCGGCTGTTCGACATGGGTCACGAGGCCGTCGCCGAGGCCGGTCTCGGTCCGGTCGGCGCGGTCGGGATCGCGTGCGGCGGGCCGCTCGACGCCCCCGCCGGCCTGCTGCAGTCCCCGCCGCACCTGCCGGGCTGGGACGACATCCCGATCGGCCCGCTGGCGTCGCAGGAGTTCGGCGCCCCGTTCGCGCTGGAGAACGACGCGACGGCCGCCGCCGTCGCCGAGCACCGCTACGGCGCCGGCCGGGGCCTGCGGTCGCTGGTCTACCTCACGGTCTCCACCGGCATCGGCGGCGGCGTGATCCTCGAGGGCCGGCTGCACCGCGGCGCCGCGGGCAACGGCGGCGAGCTCGGCCACATCACCGTGCGCCGCGGCGGGCGCGCGTGCTCCTGCGGTCGCGCCGGCTGCATCGAGGCCTACGCCTCCGGCACGTCGATCGCGCAGCGCGCCCGGGAGGCCCTGGCCGCGGACCCGGCCTCGTCGCTCGCGGGGCTGCCCGCGGTCACCGCCGCGGACGTCAGCGCGGCCGCCGCCGCGGGGGACCCGCTCGCCCGGAGCCTGTGGGACGAGACGACCGACCTGCTCGGCTGCGCCGTCGCCGACCTGGTGAACGTGCTGGAGCCGGAGCTCGTCGTCCTCGGCGGCGGGGTCACCCGCTCCGGCGCGATGCTGCTGGACCCCGTGCGGGACCTGGTCGCCCGCGAGGCCATGCCGCCGGCCGCGCGCGCCGCCACCGTGACGCTCGCGGCGCTCGGCGACGTGGTGTGCGTGGTGGGCGCCGGGGCGATCGCCCTCGACGTGCTGCCGCCCGCAGCGCCGGACGCCCCCGTCGACGCCACCGCGCCCGCCGTGGGCGCGGAGCCGCCCGCCCCGCCCCCCCCCGCCCCCCCCCCCCCCGCCGGGACCGCCCCCGCGGGACCCCCGCCCCACACCGCCCCGGAGGCCGCCCGTGTCTGACTGGCTGCACGCCCACCTGACCGCGCACACCGACGTCGCCCACGCGATGTCGGGCCTCGCGGAGCAGATCCGCGCCGCGGGCGAGCTCGTGCGCGACACGTTCGCCGCCGGCGGCACCCTCTACACGTTCGGCAACGGCGGCAGCGCCGCGGACGCCCAGCACCTCACCGGAGAGCTCGTCGGCCACTACAAGCGCGACCGCCGGCCGCTGCCCGCCGTCACGCTGAGCACCGACCCGACGTCCATGACCTGCATCGCGAACGACTACGCCTACGACGACGTGTTCGCCCGCCAGGTGCAGGCCCTCGCCCGGCCCGGGGACCTGGTGGTGGCGTTCACGACCAGCGGCCGGTCCCCGAACGTCGTCGGGGGGCTGGCGGCGGCGCGCGCGAACGGCGCGACCACGCTGCTGCTGGCCGGCGGCGACGGCGGGCCGGCTCGGGAGCACGCCGACCACCTGCTGCTGGTGCCGTCGGCCACCACCCCCCGCATCCAGGAGATGCACACGTTGGTGCTGCACGTCATCAGCGAGATGGTGGACGCCTGGGCCGCCGACGAGGCGCCCACCGCCTGACCGCGTTCCCCGAGTCGAGAGGAACCACCGCCGTGCACCAGGGCGTCCTGCTGCGACCCGCCGGGACCCGGTGGCCGGGGGGCGACGCGCCCGTGGTGGGCACCGTCCCGCACGTCGTCGAGGTGGTGGCACCGGACGGCACCGTCACGCCCGTGCCGCCCGCCTCGTCCCCCGGCCCCGGGGCGGTCGCCGGCGAGGCCGCCGGCTTCCGTGCCACCGCCTGGTGGTCGCCGCCCAGCGCCACCGGCCGCGTGGACGTACGGCTCGACGTCGAGCACCGCGGCGGCAGCGAGCGGGACGCGTGCCTGCGCGTCCGCGTGCTGCTGCCCGCCGCCCCGCAGGCGCCGTGGTGGCTGGTGCCCGGCGCGTTCTACGGCGAGAACCGGCCCGTCGGCTGCGAGCGGGCGTTCCCGCGGTTCGAGGTCGGGGCCGACGACCCGGCCGGCATGGTGAGCGACCACTGGGAGCTGCGGGCGGACCGCGCCGCGACGCCCGCGGTGCTCGCCTGGGCCGGTCCAGGCGGCGTCGCGCTGCTCGCGCCCGAGACGACGCCGCTCGGCATGACGGGGCTCGGCCTGGCGCACGACGCGGCGACCGGTGTCGGCAGCGTCCACCTGACGTTCCCGTTCCGCGAGGGTCCCGTGTCGTACACGGGCTCCGGCACCCCCGCCCCGGCGGAGGTCACCACCCACCGCTGGGCGCCCGGCGAGCGGGTGTCGCTGCGGTTCGCCGTGCACCCCACCGGCCCGGACCGCCACGCGTACGCCGCCGTCCTGCGGGAGGAGCACGAACGGACCCGCGCCGGCTCGCCGCTCGCGCCGTGGGTGGGCGTCGACGAGGCCGCCGACCTGACGGCCGAGGGCCTGCACCGCTGGCACTACGCCGAGCCGGGCGTGCTGCTCGAGACCGTCGGCTTCGACCGCGAGGTCAGCGGCCGCGACGGGCTCTCCGTCGACCGGCAGGCGATGCACGTCGGCTGGGTCAGCGGCATCCCGTGGGCGCACGCCCTGCTCGCGCACGCCCGCCGCCGCGACCGCCCCGACGCGGGTGCCGCGGCCGCGCGCGTCATCGACGTCATCTGCGACAACCTCGCGCCCTGCGGCACGTTCTGGGGCGTCTGGTACGCCGAGCACGGCTGGTCGCAGTCGTGGTCGCACATCAAGGGCGCCCTGCACTCCCGCACGCTCGCGGAGGCGGCGCTGTTCCTGGCGCGCTCGCTCGAGCTCGGGGCGGACGTGCGCGCCGCGCACCCCGGGTGGGAGGCGGCGCTGCGGTCGAACCTCGACGCGGTCGTGCGCCGGCAGCGCTCCGACGGCAACCTCGGCTCCGCCCACCACGCGCAGACCGGCGAGGTGCTGTCCTGGGAGGGCGCCGCGGGCCTGACCTGGGTCGCGGCGCTCGCGGAGGCGGAGCGCTGGGACGGTGCCGACGGCGCGCGCGGGGCGTACCTCGACGCCGCGCTGCGGGCGGGGGAGTACTACGCGCAGTTCGTCGACCGGGAGTTCCTGCACGGCGCCCCGGAGGACGTCGACCTCGCGCCGACGTCCGAGGACGGGTACGTGGCCGTGATGTCCTACGTCGCGCTGCACCGCCGCACCGGCGACCCGCGCTGGCTGGACCTCGCGCGCCGCGCGGCGGACTGGATGCTGACGTTCCGGTACTCGTACAACACACGGTTCCCCTCGGGCACGATGCTGGAGCGCTACGGGTTCGCGACCCGCGGCGCCGACAACGCCTCGCCGTCCAACCAGCACCTGCACGCGTACGGGCTGGTGTGCACCGCCGAGCTCGCGGAGCTGTCCGCGGCGCTGGGCGACCCCTGGTACGCCGAGCGCGCCGCCGAGACGCTCGCGTGCTTCCGGCAGATGGTCGCGCGGTTCGACGGCGACATGAACGCCTACCGCGGCATGACGTCCGAGCGGTACTACCAGACGGCGTGCTTCCAGCCGAAGGGCATGCTGCTCACGCTGTCGCACGCCTGGACCGTGGGCGTGCTGCTGCTGGCGTGCGAGCAGGTGCTGGCGCGGCCGGGTCTGCTGCCCGACCCGGTCTGAGCCGCCCCCGCGCACGACGAGGGCCGCACGACGAGGGCCGGGTCGCGACGGGCGACCCGGCCCTTCGTCGTCGGTGCGGGGCGTCAGCCCTTGCGGCCCTGCGTGGCCACGCCCTCGATGAAGTACCGCTGCCCGAAGGCGAACAGCGCCAGCATCGGCAGCGTGACCAGCAGCGACGCGACCATCACGTACTGGTAGTCGCCCTGCCCGCCGGCCGTCGGCGAGTACTTCGTCATCGCGTACGCGATGCCGAGCGGCGCCGTGAACTCGTCGGGGCTGCCGGCGTTCAGGTAGATCAGCGCGGCCTGCAGGTTGTTCCAGGACGCCTGGAACTCGAACAGCAGCACGATGATGAACGACGGCACCGACAGCGGGAACGCGATCCGCCAGTACGTGCGCCACTGGTTCGCGCCGTCGATGCGCGCGGCCTCGAACAGCTCCCGCGGCAGCCCCAGGTAGAACTGCCGCTGCAGGAAGATGTAGAACGCCGACCCGAACAGGTTCGCGCCGAACAGCGGGACCCAGGTCCCGAGGAACCCGAGCTCCTTCCAGATCAGGTAGATCGGGATCATCGTGACCGCGCCCGGAAGCATCATCGTGGCGAGCACGAGGCCGAACAGCGGGCCGCGCAGCGGGAACCGGAAGTGCGCGAAGCCCCACGCCACCAGCGAGGACGACACGGCGACCGTCACGGCCGCCAGCACCGCGATGCCGATGCTGTTGACCATCCAGCTGCCGAGCGGCAGCTCGTCGAACACCCGGACGTAGTTGTCCCAGTGGAAGGTCCCGGGCCACAGCGAGTTGTCGAACACCTGCCCGCGGCCCTTGAGGCTGGCCGAGAGCAGCCACGCGAACGGGTACAGGAACATCAGGGAGATGACCGAGAGGAGCGCGATGACGACGCCGCGCCTGATCCTGCGGCCGGTGCGCCCGCCGCCGCGGACCTCGCTGGGCGCGGGACCGGTCGGGTCGATGGGGCGGTCGCCGTGCCCGGCGGCGTCCTCGGGGAGGCCGGGGACCTGGCGGACGGGCGTGTTCGTGGTGCCGGTGCTGGCCATCAGTCCTTGCCCCCCTCGTAGTAGACGAACCGGTTGCCGAACTTCATCTGGAGCGCCGTGATGGCCATGATGATCAGGAACAGCAGCCAGGCCATGGCGGCGGCGAACCCGAAGTTGAACTGCCGGAACGCCTGCTGGAACAGGTAGATCGCGTAGAACAGGGACGCCTCGGGCGAGGCGTTGGACTGGTCGCGCCAGAACAGCAGGTACGCCTGGTCGAACACCTGGAACGCGGCGATCGACAGCACGATCACGTTGAAGAAGATGGCGCTCGAGATCATCGGCAGCGTGATGTTGCGGAACCGCTGCCAGATGCCCGCGCCGTCGAGCTCCGCGACCTCGTAGAGCTCCCGCGGGACGTTCTTGAGGGCGGCCAGGAAGATCACCATCGTCCCGGAGACGCCCCACAACGTCATGAGCACGATGGACGGCTTGATCCACGCCGGGTCGACGAGCCACTGCGGCCCCTCGATGCCGAAGATCCGCAGGAACTGGTTGAGCGCCCCGGTGTTGCCGTTGAGCAGCAGGAAGAACACCGCGGCGGTCGCCACGGCGGGCGTCATCTTCGGCAGGTAGTACACCGTCCGGAAGAACCCGGCGCCGCGACCGGCCTGGTTGAGCAGCGACGCCAGGCCCAGCGCCACCAGGATCTCCAGCGGCACCGCGAGCACCGCGTAGAACAGCGTGTTGCCGAGGGCCGTGGCGACGCGCGGGTCGGTGAACAGCTGCGCGTAGTTCTCGAACCCCGCGGGCCGGGCCGTGTTCGTTGCCAGGTTGTAGTGGCTGAACGAGATCACGAGGCTGTAGACCATCGCCCCGGCCGTGAAGATCAGGAACCCGACGATCCACGGCGAGATGAACAGGTAGCCGGACAGCGCCTCGCGCTTGTTGTAGGGCACCTTGTCCCGCCGCTTGCGCGGGGCCCGGGGCGAGCGCGCGACCGCCGGGGCGGCGTCGGCTCTGAGCTGCGTCATCGGGGCCTCCAGTCGACCGATATCGCCGGTCGAGGCCTGCCCCTGCTCCGTTGCCCGGCGATGTGGCAACGATGCCACATGCCGCGACTATAGGGCGCAGGGGGTGCTGCCGCAAGACACCGGCCGGAGCCCGCGGACTACCTCACGGGCGCTGTCGGGGGCAGCGTGGCACGACACGCCCCGGCCCACGACCGGAGTGCCGGCCACGCCGCCGGCACGGCACCCGGCGCGCCGCCGACCCCGGCGTCAGAGCCGCGCCGCGAGCTCCGTCAGCGCCTCCGACGCGCCCGCGTCCAGCGTCAGCGTCGCCAGCGGGTCGCCCCGCGTCGCCCCCCGGTTGAGGATCACCACCGGCTTGCCGCCCGCCGCCGCGTGCCGCACGAACCGCAGCCCGGACTGCACCGTCAGCGACGAACCGGCCACGAGCAGCGCGTCCGCGTCGTCCACCAGCGCGTACGCCTCGGCGACCCGCGGCGCCGGCACGGTCTCCCCGAAGTACACGATGTCCGGCTTCAGCATCCCGCCGCACGGGCCGTCGCCGCCGTCCGGGTCCGGCAGCCAGCAGTCCACGACCCGGAAGTGCGCGGTCTGCTCGATCACCGCGTCCGCGTCCGGCGCGATCTCCACGTCCCCGACGGCGCCGACCGACTCCGCGAACCCCGGGTTCGCCGCCTCGAGCCGCTCCGCCAGCTCGGCGCGCGACACGGTGCGCCCGCACCGCAGGCACACCACCCGGTCGTACCGGCCGTGCAGGTCGATCACCCGCCGCGACCCCGCCTGCTCGTGCAGCAGGTCCACGTTCTGCGTGATCACCCCGACGACCGCCCCGTGCGCCTCCAGCGACGCCAGCGCCCGGTGACCGGCGTTCGGGTGCGTCCGGTGCACGTACCGCCACCCCACGTGGTTGCGCGCCCAGTAGTGCCGCCGGAACGCCGCGTCCCCCACGAACTGCTGGTACGTCATCGGGTTGCGCGGCGGCGAGTCCGGCCCCCGGTAGTCCGGGATCCCCGAGTCCGTCGACAACCCCGCGCCCGTCAGCACCGCCACCCGGCTGCCCCGCAGCAGCGCCACCACGTCGTCCACCGTCCCCGGGTTCGGCCGCACGTCGTCGTGCGCCGGCACCGGCAGGCGCACCGGCGGCGCCGGCGTCACGGGCGGGAGGGGCAGCGCGGGGGCGGGGGGCACGGGGTCCGGGGACGTCACGGGTCCACGCTACGTCCGCCGATGCGGGAGTTCGTCCCGGCATCCGGTAGTCTCTCCTGCCGAGGTAGCGTGTCCGAGCGGCCTAAGGAGCACGCCTCGAAAGCGTGTGTGGGTGAAAGTCCACCGTGGGTTCAAATCCCACCGCTACCGCGCGAGACGTCGCAGGACGTCGACGACAGCCCGAGCCCGTCAGGGTTCGGGCTGTCGTGGTTTCCAGGCGCGCGGGGGCAGTCCGATCCGCGCGGGCCACCGCAGAGCACCTCCCCGGCTCCGGGGCGGACGGCCAGCCGCTGCCACAGACCGCGCACGGCGGCGGAGAGGCTCGCCGGGTAGGTGGCCGGCCGGTGCGCGCAGGTCCACTCAACGCCGAGCGGGAGCCTCCACCTGGTCAGCGGTTCCCCGCCACTCAACGTCCGCACTCGGGCACCTGAAAGCTGTGAGTCGGCCGTGGGTGCGTGGTGCCCCCGCCTAGCGTCGCGATCCGGCGGACCGAGCCCGGACCGCCGCTCGCCTCCAGGGGGAAGGCCCTTTCCGCGTGCACCCGAGTCGCCGTCCGCTGCCCGTTCCAGCACGCCCGCGACCGTCCGGCTTGTCCGCCGCCGCGACGGGGGCGCTGTCCCGGACGAGGGCCGTGGTGGCGGCCGGCGTCGTGCTCCTCGTCCTGGGGGCCGTTGCCGCAGTCACTGCCACGGCAGCTCCGAGGGAGTCCGGCGCACGGGAGGCGGCGGAGCTGCTGCCTGGCTGGGAGCGCACCTCCTCGGCTGCGACGCCGGAGGCCGTCGTGTCGCTGGCCGGCACGGGCCTCGTCGACCGCGCTGCGTGGGCGGACGCCGATGAGGACGGCGTCGCGGACCGTGTCGAGCAGGCGCTGTGCGGCTCGGCCACGTGCGCGGTCCCGTGGGCGGACGTCGATGCCGACGGAGTTCCGGACGCCGCCGACGTGCTGGTCTGCGGGACCGCGGGCTGCGTGGACGCTCGAGTCGATGCGGACGCCGACCGGATCCCCGACTTCGTGGGCGTGCTGCTGTGCGGGGAGGCCGGGTGCCCGGCGGGGACGCTGCGCGGCGATGTCGACGGCGACGGCGTGGAGAACTGGGTCGAGGCGCTGATCGCCGGGGACGCCACGGGGGCCACCGGTCAGGAGGACCTGGACGGGGACGGCATCGCGGACGAGGCGGCGCTGATGGAGTGCCTGCGTCTGGTCGACAGGCTGGCGACGACCGGTGCCGAGGTGTGGTGGCTGCTGGCCGCCGCGTGCGTCGCCTGTGGGGCGGGGCTGGTGCTGCGCGGGTGGCGTGACCTGCGGATGGAGCGGGACGGGACGTCGTCGGAGGGGATGGCGGCGTGAACACCACCCGCACGAGCAGCCGGGTCCGCGCGGTCGGCGGCGGTGTCGAGGGGGCGTTGGCCCGGTGGACCGGGCGCGGCGTGGTCGCCGCCGTGGCCGCGGGCACCCTGGTCGCGGTGATGCTGGTCCCCGCGGAACCCTCGGCGGCGCACCAGCAGGCGCAGGCCGCGGCGGAGGTGCTGGCGTGGGCGCGCTCGAACGCCCACGCCGCGACCACCGCCACCGACCCCGCTCCCGACCCGCAGCCCCGGCCCGCTCCTGACCACACCGGCGACGCCCCCGCGCCGGTGTGGGGGACCGGCGCGGTCACGCCGGGTGCGGGTGGGCAGGTCAGCGGCGACGTGGCCTCGGTCGAGTTCTCGGGCCACGGACTGACCGCTCCGGTCGACGTGATCGTCACGGCCCTGGACGACGCCGTGGCGGCGACGGCGGCCGATGGGGACACCACCGTCGTCCTCGCGCCGGGTTTCGACGTGACGGCGCTCGACCCGGACGGCGAGCAGGTCACTGCGTTCCCCCACGACTCCCCGGACGCCCCGGAGCCTGGCACTGCCGCGGCAGCTCGTCGAGCGGGTGCCTCCGGGCTGCCGGTGACGCAGGCCGAGGACGGCTCCACGCTGATCGGCGGGCTGCCCGTGGGGCAGGCGCCGCACCCGGACGCGGCGAACCTGGACGCCGGGCTGGGTGAGGCGATGGCCGGCGACGACGGCGAGACCACGCCGGGCGTCCGGATCGAGGTGCAGGTCGCGCCGACCGAGCTGGACGGCATCCGTCCCGGGTCGGTGCGGTTGATGACCCGTGAGTCCGACGCCGACCGGTGGACCGTCGTCCCGTCGTACCTCGACGCCGCGCGGTCGGTGGTGGTGGGCGAGCTGGACCACCTGTCGCAGTTCGTCGTCATCGGCGGCAAGGACCTCGGCGACCCACGCCCGCGCGTCGTGCTCGACCCGGACAACGACCGGGCGTTCGCGAACTCCCCGGGTCCGCGCGTGACGGAGGTCGGGTACAACGTCGCCCTCGCGAACCAGGTCGCGGCCCGACTCACCCAGACCTGCAACGCCGACGTCGTCGTCACCCGCACCACTCCGATCCCGGACCTGGGGCGCGACATCCGGGCGGGGATGGCGGTCGCCCACCACCCGGACCTGACCGTGACGTTCGGGTTCAACGGCAACGACGGGGACGCGTGGGGGAACGTCGGCAACGGTGGGTCCGAGGTGTACTCGCGCGGCGGCGGCCTCGACGAGCAGGCCCGCGCCACGATGCTGAACGTCCTGCCCGTCTACACCGGTCGCCCGGCGAACCCGAAGTCGCGGGTCAACCTGACCTACCCCGAGTACGCGGGCCTTCCGGGCGCCCTGATCCACCTCGAGGCGCTGTTCCTCGACCACAACTTCGACCGGCCCGTCATCGACAACGGGTTCTCCTTCATCGTCGACGGGGTCTTCACCTCGCTGGGCCTCCAGCTGGAGAACCAAGGGTTCGACTGCTCGGACCCCGACCGCGGGGGCGGGTGGCCGTCACCGCCGTCGGCGGCGCAGGTCGCGACGTGGATGCAGCTGGGGTTCAAGAACTACGCCGCCTACGGCGCCGACCCCGTCAGCTTCGCCACCGGCAACCTGGTCGAGCTCGAGGACCTGTTCCACCTGACCGGCCCCGGCGGGTCGGACACGCAGATCGCGCTGATCCACAACTCCCAGGACGGGCGGGTCAGCCGGTTCGGGGCCGGGTGGACGAGCGACCTGACCGCGAGGGCCCAGCGGTTCGCCGACGGGTCTGTCATGGTCGTGCGCGGCGACGGCGCGTCGTTCGTCTTCACGCCCGACGGGACCGGTGGGTACAGCGCGGACCCCAATACCGGGGCGGCCCTGGCCGAGGCCGGCAGCGGGCAGCTGGTCCTGACCGTGGACGATGGCACCAGGTGGCGGTTCGACACGTCCCATCCCGAGGGCGTCGGGGACGTGGTCGAGCGCCGCGACCCCACCGGCGCGGTCACCCGGTTCGAGTACGCGCCACTGTCGGGGGACCCGTTGTTCCGCTCGCTGACCGCCGTGGTGCTGCCCGGCGACCAGCGGATCGCCGTGGAGTCCGACGCGCGCGGGCTCGTGACGGCGCTGACCGCACCCGACGGGAGGGCCTGGCGGCTGGGGTACGACGACGCCCTCGACCTGCGCACGATCACCCTGCCTGACGGGCGCGTGCGCGGCTTCGACTACGACACCGCCCACCGGATCACGGTCGCCCGGGACGCCGCGGGAGCGGTGTACCTGACGAACAGCTACGACGCGGCCGGCCGTGTGGTGTCCCAGGGGGACGGCGTCGGTGGGACGCGCACCTTCGCGTACCGCACGGGCGGGACGGACTACACCGACGCCGCCGGGTCCGTCTGGCGGTACCAGGTCGACGCGCGGTCCCGGGTCACCGGGTTCACCGACCCCCTCGGGCACACCACCAGAGTGGAGTACGGGGCGCTCGACGCACCGACCGCCGTGGTCGGCCCCGACGGGGAACGCATCACCTACGAGCTGGACGCCCAGGGCCGGCCCACAGCCGTCGACGTCCCCGGGACTGGTGCGACGGAGCTGGTGCTCGGCGCGCTCGGCCGGGTCACGCAGGTGACCGCACCTGGCGCCGGCGGTGCCGCCGTGACGACCCGCATCGAGCGGGACGGGGCGGGGCGGCCCACCCAGGTGCAGCACCCCGACGGGGTGGTCGAGGTCACGCGGTACGACGCCGCCGGTAACCCTGTCGCGTTCACCGATGCCGCCGACGAGACCTGGACGGCGACATTCGACGCCCGCGGGAACCAGACGTCGAGCACCGATCCGCTCGGGCGGACCACGACGTTCGCCTACGACGCCGGCAACCGCCTGACTGCCCGCACTCTGCCCTCCGGCGCCACCTGGGGATACGGGTACGACGCGGTGGGGCGTCTGGTGTCGGAGACCGACCCCACCGGGGCGGCCACCACCTACGGGTACGACGCGAACGACAACCTCACCCGGATCACCGATCCCACCGGGGCCGTGACCCGCCAGACCTGGGACACCGGCCGGCGCCTGACCCGTGTCACCGACCCGAACGGCGGGGTGACGACGTACGCCTACAACGGCGAGGACGTCGTGGTGCGCGAGACCGACCCGACCGGTGCGACGACCGCATACACCCTCGACGCCGCGCACCGGGTGGTCGCTGTGACCGATCCGAACGGCGGAGTCTGGGAGCGGACCCTCGACGAGTCCGGCAACGTGGTCGCCCAGACCGACCCGGGCGGCGGGGTGTCGACCTGGGAGTACGACCAGGGCGGGCGGCTCATCGCCCAGAGCGATCCCGACGGGGTCGTCACCGCCTTCGCCTACGCCCCGGGTGGCGGGCTTCTGGAGACCCGCGACGCGGCCGGTGCCACGACGACGTTCACCTACGACGCCGCAGGCCGCGTCGTCGCCGAGTCCGGTCCGGCCGGGACGACCCGGTACGCCTACGACGCGGTCGGACGGCTCATCGCGACCACGGACCCGGCGGGGCGCACCACCGAGGTCGCCGTCGACGCCGCCGGGCAGGTCACGGCCGTCACCGACCGGACCGGAGCCACCACGGCTTTCGAGTACGACGCAGACGGTCACCAGGTCGCGACCCTGGACGCCGACGGTGTGCGCCAGACCGGGAACCTCGACCTCGCGGGGAGGGTCCTGGCCGCCGGTGTCGAGGGCGGCGCGGTGCGGGAGTACACCTACGACGCCGCTGGTCGGGTGACCGCCGAGACCGACGGCCTGGGTGCCGCCACGGCGTACTCCTACGACCCGGCCGGGCAGCTGATGGGGGTCACCGACCCGACCGGCTCCGTCACGACGTTCGCCTACGACGGTGCGGGGAGGCAGACCGCGACCACGGACCCCGACGGGGTGGTGACCGCGTACTCCTACGACCGGGCCGGGCAGCTCGTCGAGGTCGTGCAGAACGCCACCGGCACAGGCGACGCCTCCGATGACGAGAACGTCACCACCACGTACGCCTACACCCCCGTCGGGGACCTGTCGCAGGTCACTGGCCCGCGCGGCGCCGTGACTAGGTACGCCTACACCCCCGGTGGGCGGCTCGTGGCCGAGACCGATCCGCTGGGCCACACCTGGACCTCCGCCTACGACGACGCGGGACGGCTCGCGCGAGAGACGGACCCGGACGCCCGGACCGTCACGTACGCGTACGACGACGCGGGACGGGTCCGGTCGGTGGAGTACACCCAGGGCCGTCGTGCGGCGCGTGCCGCCCGTGACGAGCCGCTGCGGGTCGAGCTGGAGTACGACGCCACCGGGAACGCGATCGCGATGACCGACCCCACGGGCGTCACCGGGTGGACCTACGACGCCGAGGGCCGCCGCACCGCCCAGCGGACCGTCGCAGGCACGGTGAGCACCGCCTACAGCGCTGCGGGCCGTCAGGTCAGCCTGACCACCCCCGACGGGACGACGCAGACGTGGGCGCACGACGCCGCAGGCCGCGTGGCCGAGCAGGGCACCCCGGCCGGGGTCATGACCTACGCGTACGACCAGACCGACCAGGTCACCGCGATCAGCCGCACCAACGCGGACGGCACGCCCGGCCCGATGACCGCCTTCGCCTACGATCCCGCGGGGCGCACCACCGGCATCCGCCACCGCGTCACCGAAGTCGACCCGTTCATCGCGCCCGAGCCCGGCGAGGTGGCGCTGACGTGCGACACCTGCCTGCCGGGGCCGGACTACCTCGCCGGACGCACCCTGCCGGGGACCGGCACATCCGGGTCCGGGGTCTGGGACATCCAGATCGACCAGACGTACACGCCCACCGGCCACGTCGCCACGCGCACCCGTGTCGACGCGGGCGGACGGACCCTGTCCGGTGCGTACACCTACGACCCGCTCGGGCGGCTGACCGGCGGCACCGAGACCGACCGGATCCCCGGTCCTGAAGCCACCGACGAGGCGGAGGCGTGGGACCTCGCGCAGGTCCCCGTGGTGCCGGCTCCGCGCGCGCCGGACACCCCCGCGGCCTCGGACGCCGGATCGGGCGAGACGGCTCCCGAGACGCCGGCCACGCAGCTGACGTACGCCTACGACGCGGCCGGCAACCGCACCGCCGCTAGGGCCACAGGCCCGGACGGGACCACCCGTACCCGGGCTGCGGTCTTCGACCAGGCGGACCGGCTCACCCGCACCACCGACACCACCACGCAGCAGGACGACGGCGCCGACGTCCTGTCCGGGCTGATGGCAGCCGCCCGGGGCGGGTCGGTGACCGAGTACCGGTACGACGAGGCGGGCAACCGCACCCGCGAGGCCACGACCCCGGCCGGCGGGGGCCTTCTCACCGCGGGAACGTTCGTGCGCGACTACGTCTACGGGCCGGACGGGCGCCTCGGACAGGTCACCGACCTGGACCGGACCGTCGCGTTCACCCGCGACGGCCTTGGGCGCACGGTGACCACGACGACGGCGACCGAGTTCGTGACGCACACCGCCACCGCGACGTGGGACGGGTTGACCCAGGTCGCCACCACCGACGACCAGTTCGGCACCACCACGTACGCGCGGGATGTGACCGGGGACCTCGCGGTCCAGTCGTCGGCCCGGACGGCGACGACGGGTGGCGTGGGGAACAACGACCCGACCGTCCTGCCCGGCGGGGTGACGTCCGGGGCGGTGTGGGAGCTGACGGACGCCCTCGGCTCCGTGATCGCCCAGGCGGTGGGGGACACGATCACCCAGGTCGCCTCCTACGACCCGTGGGGCGACGCCACTACCCGCACCGCGGGGTGGGACGCCGATCACGGGTACACCTCCCAGACGGCCGACCTCGGGCTCGGTGAGGTGTGGTTCTACGCGCGCACGTTCGACCCGACCACCGGGACGTTCACGACCCAGGACGCCTGGGAGGGACTCCTCACCGCCCCCGGCACCCTCAACGCCTACGCCTACGTCCTTGCCGACCCGCTGACCACAGTCGACGTGCTCGGGTACTGGCCGGACTGGCTGGACGACGTGAACTGGCGCGAGGTCGGGGGAGCCGTCGCAGGCGTGGCCGCGGGTATCGCGGTGGGCGTCGCTGTCGGCGCGTGCATCGCCGCGACCGCCGGGATCTGCGGTGGCGTGGTCGCGGGTGTCGCGGTCGCGGTTGCCGGCGGTGCTGCAGCCGGAGCAGCCGGGGCGGCAGCCAGCTACGCCGTCACCGGGAGCAACGGGCAGTACTCCTGGGGCGGCTTCGGCACGCAAGTCGGCCTCGGAGCCGCCGCCGGGGCAGCAACCGGCGGTCTCGGCTACGGGGTGACGTCGGGGCTGCGAGCGGTGGGTAACCGCATCACCGCAGCACACCGGGCAGCGCAAGCTCAGCGTGCAGCCCAGGCCGCCGCGAGGCGTAATCCGAGCGGACGGTCGACCGTGGGTCGGTCGGGCCAGGTGACGTCTGGATCTCACGCCACCCAGGCGCCACCGAAGGCGTCGGGCGCCTCGGCTGCTACCTTCACGGATGATGCCATCGCTTACGCGATGACACCTCAGAGGTACGGGCACATCTTCCGCGCTAAACACCTTCTGGGTCCCGTGTTGACACGTGCGGGCTCTGAGCGAGCCCTCCTGCGTGCCGTGATCGGCGCCGTTCGCCCGTCTCTACCCGCTCGAGGTCCGTTCGCGCGAATCGTGCGGGTCTACGGCTACCAACTCGAAGTGCGAGGCTCCGTGATGGAGGGACGGCTCCTAATCGGGAGCATATTCCGGAAGGGGAAGTGATGGCTCCCCGATTGCTTTCCACGCAAAGAGCAATCGCGTTGATTGAGCGCGCCCGTGAACTGCTCGGGTTCGAATCCATGTCCCCTTATTCGGGCATCTCCGAGGTGGTGCAGGAAGAGGTCTCAACCTTCGCTCGGCTCGGCCCCGACGACTCTTCTGTTCAGCGGCCTGTTCCGGCCGATAGCCAGCTTTTCTGTGGACGCGATGACTCTGGATTTCCGATGGGCGAGATGATTTTCTGGGTCAAGGACACCGGAGAAGTCGGCGAAATCGAGCTGGTATGGTACTCCAACGACCTGCCGGACGAATGGCCGTCTGCTGCTGATTTGTGGGTGTCGGCGAAGTGGCTGTGAGGAGGCGCCGCTTTTCGCGGTCTGGGTGTGGCGACGTCGGATGACGCCCGGTGTGGGGACGATGGACCGGAGCAGGGGCCCCGGCGTCGTCGCTGACCGAGACGAGGCCGAGGGGCGTCACCGCGGAGGCGCCGGCCGTCAGGCCACGGGCCGCACGCGGTCGACCAGGCGGGTCCGTCCCGTGCCGTCGCCGAGCTCGTGCCGGGCGCCCGGGGTGGCGGCGTAGAAGAGCAGCGTCCCGGCGAGGAACAGCGGGTCGACGTCGAGCACCGGGGTCGGCACGCCGAGCACCGCGCCCTGGGGCGAGCCCAGCCCTCCGGGCACCGGGGCGCTCAGGAACCGACCGCGCCGCCGCCAGGGGGCCGAGCGGGCGCCCGGCCTCGCGATGAGGTGGAGCACCGGCCAGGAGCCGGTGTCGCCGAGCCGGACGTCCGCGAGGTCGTCCCAGGCGAGGTGGCCGTCGCCGTCCCAGCCGTGCACGGTGACGCCGCGGGCGTCCAGGACGAGGCGGTGCGGACGGCGGCGCAGGCGCAGCAGGCTGTCGGGGAGCGGCAGCGCGAGCAGCACGGCGGCGCCGATCATGACCCACGTGATCGGCGCGGGATCGCCGAGCTGGAGCGTGGCCCCCGCGAGCAGCACGACGACGAGGCCGCCGATCGTCGCCGCGGGCACGGTGAGCAGGGTCGTGGACCACGTGAGCACGGTGGCGCGGCTGCCGTCGGGGAGCGTCTCGACCGTCACGCGCCGGCCGTCGAGAGGCGGTCGGCGCAGGTACGTCCGGTGGAACCCGACCGCGCCGGCGCCGACCCACAGCAGTCCCGCCCCGGCGACGACCACGCAGGTCGCGGGAGCCCACGTGCCTGGCGAGGCCACCAGCAGGGCGACGGCGAGCAACGTCAGGGCCGAGCCGAGCAGCGCGTTGCCGACGACGACCGCCCACAGCGCCGGCCTGCTCACGCCGCCCCGCCCGTAGCGCCAGCGCCAGCAGCGCCACCTCCACGACGACCAGCCACGTCCCCCGGCACCCCCGCGGCCTCCGCCGCGAGCGCCCCCAGCAGCCGCAGCCGCTCCGCGCTGGGGCTGCCCGCGTCGGCGTAGTACACGACGAGCACCACGCCCTCGACCGGCAGCTTGTCGCGGTGCAGCGTCAGCTCGCCGACCACGGGGTGGTGCACGACCGTCGTGCCGCCGGTGAGCGGGCGCACGTCCTGGCGCGCCCACAGGGAGCGGAACCGGGCGCTGGACAGGGACAGCTCGCCGACCAGCTCGACCACGCGCGGGTCGTCGGCGTCGTCCCCGACGCTCTGCCGGAACGCTCCCACGAACCCGGCGACGGCGGCGTCCCAGTCGGTGTGGAAGGCCCGCTCCTCGGGGTCGAGCAGGAGGGACCGGAGCCGGTTCTCGCCCGGTCGCAGCCGCGGCGAGAACGCGACGGCGAGCGGGTTGGCGGCGAGGACGTCGAACGCGCGGCCCTCGACGAACGCCGGGACGTCGAGCGCCGCGAGCAGGTGGTGCAGCCGCTCCGGCACCCGCTCGGGCGGCCGGCGGCGGGGCCGGGAGCGGGGCCGGGGTGCGGCGAGGTCCCGCAGGTACGCGGTCTCGACGTCGTCGAGCCGCAGCACCCGCGCCAGCGCGTCGAGCACCTGGGCGGACGGGTTGCGGTCGCGGCCCTGCTCGAGCCGCAGGTAGTAGTCGGCGCTGATGCCGGCGAGCAGTGCGACCTCCTCGCGGCGCAGCCCGGCGACCCGCCGGTTCGCGCCGCCGGGGATGCCGGCCTGCTCGGGCGTGACGAGCGCGCGGCGGGCGCGCAGGTACGCGCCGAGCCGCCGGGTGCCGTCGTCGGTGCTCACCGGACCACGGTAGGCGCGCTGCGCGCCCCCCGGGGTGGTCCCGGCACTCCCAGGAACCGCGGGGCCGTCCCCCGCGCGCGGGGCCGCGCCGAACCTGGAGGTCCCCCACACGGAGAGAAGGAACGACCATGGACGTCTCGCGCCGCACCGCGCTGGTCGTCGGCGGCACGTCCGGCATCGGGCTCGGCCTCGCGCACCGGCTGGCCCGCCTGGGCAGCACCGTCGTCGTCGGGGGGCGCCGGCCCGCCCCCGTCGACGGCCTGGAGCAGGTGCAGGTCGACGTCACCGACCCCGCGTCGGTGCTGCGCGCCCGCGACGAGGTGCTCGCCGCCCACCCGGACCTGGACCTGGCGCCCACGACCGCGGGCGTGTTGACCGTCCGCGGCTGTGGGCGCTACTTTGTGCGCGCCAGAGACCGGTCTCTCAAAGAGAGCGGTCTCCACCCGACAGAGAGGTCTTCCATGCTCGGCTTCGACCCGGACCGGTTCTCCACGGTGGTCGGCGGCGCCGTCCGCCTCCGCCCGCGCATCGAGGAGCTCGCCGAGCTCGTCGTGGACCGCGACCCGAACGCCCTCTTCCTCATCGGCTCCGGCGGTTCGCACGCCGCGATGTGGCCCTACGCCCTGCTGATGTCGACCCGCTCGACGCTGCTCACCCGCACCCCGATCGCGGCGGAGCTCGTCGTCTCCGGCGACCGCCACCTGACCGCCGAGTCGGTCGTCGTGCTGGCGTCGCTCTCCGGCACGACCAAGGAGACGGTCGCCGCGGCCGAGTACTGCCGCGAGCGAGGGGTCACCACGATCGGCATGACCGGCGACCCGGAGTCCCCGCTGGCGCGGATCGTCGACCACGTGCTGGTGAACCCGGCCGACGACGAGACGGCGTCGGAGTCCTACGACATCCAGCTCACGCTGCTGATGACCGCGATCCTCGCGCGCCGCGGCGAGTTCGACGGCTACCCCCGTCTCGCCGCCGCCGTGGACCGGTCCGAGGAGATCCTGCTCGCGATCCAGCAGCAGGCGGAGCCGGTCGCGGCGGCGTTCGCCGAACGGCACCGGGACACCGGCTACCACATGCTCGTCGGAGCCGGGAACCTGTGGGGCTTCGCCTACAACTACTCGATGTGCATTCTCGAGGAGATGCAGTGGCTGCACACCACGCGTGTGCACGGGGCGGAGTTCTTCCACGGCTCGCTCGAGCTGGTCGAGAAGGACACCAGCCTCATGCTGTTCGTCGGCGAGGACGAGAGCCGGCCGCTCATGGAGCGGGTGCGCCGCTTCGCCGAGACCTACTCCGACCAGGTCACCGTCCTCGACTCCGCCGACTACCCGCTCGAGGGCGTCGACGCCGACCTGCGCGGGCTGTTCGCGCCGCTGGTCATGGACTCCATCACCATCCGCATCTCCAAGCACCTGGAGCAGGTGCGGAACCACCCCCTGGACACCCGGCGCTACTACCGCGTCGTCGAGTACTGAGAAGAGGACCTCCCCATGTCTGCAACGACGCAGGCGGCCACGCCCCCTCGCGTGGTCGGCTTCGGCGACAACGTCGTCGACCGCTTCCTCGACCGCCGGGTCATGTACCCCGGCGGCAACAGCGTGAACTTCGCTGTGTACGCCGGCCAGCTCGGGGCGGAGGCGGCCTACCTCGGCGTCTTCGGCACCGATGAGGCCGCCGCACACGTCCGCGAGGCGCTCGTCGACCAGGGCGTGGCCCTCGACCGGTGCCAGGAGAAGCCCGGCGAGACCGGGTACTGCGACGTCACCGTCGTCGACGGCGACCGCGTGTTCGGCGACTGGAACGAGGGTGGTGTCACCACCGCCGACCCGTTCAGGCTCGAGAGCGACGACATCGCCTACCTGGCCGGCTTCGACCTCGTGCACTCCGGCGTCTACGGAGGCGTGGCCGACCAGCTCGGTCAGCTGCGTTCCACGTCCGCGCTCGTGTTCTTCGACTTCTCCGACGAGGACGAGTTCCGGACCGCCCCGTACCTGGATGAGGTGTGCCCGGCCGTCGACCTGGCGCTCCTGTCGTGCGAGCACCTGACCCTGGACGACACGATCTCCCTCGCGCACGACGTCCGCCGCCGGGGCCCGGCCCTGGTGCTCGCGACGCGCGGCATGCACGGATCCGTGCTGGTGGACGGACGCGGGACGCTGCACGGGACGGCGACGCCCATCGAGGCGTACGACACCATGGGGTGTGGGGACGCGTTCTCCACGGCGTTCGCGGTGAGCTGCCTGCGGTCCGGGTGGCGCCGGGGCGCCCTCCCGCCCGTGGTCGACCTTCAGGAGGCACTCGCTCTCGCGGCCGACTTCGCCGCGAAGCAGTGCCTCGTCGAGGGTGCGTTCGGCTACGGGAAGGAGTTCTGAGATGAGCTCGACACTCGCTTCCGAGGGTTCCATGACCGGGGCGCCGCAGCAGCCGCAGGGGCCGTGGTCCGCCCTGGTCCGGCGGCTCGGCGACCGCCGGACGCTGCTCGCCTACGCCGGCCTGGCCGTCATCTTCCTCCTGGTCCTCGCCTTCGCCCCGCAGGGTGAGGGCGCGACGTACGGTGCGTGGTCGCTGCTGCCCGCCGGGACGCTGTTCATCTTCATCCTCATGACGCAGCAGGTCCTCGAGGGGTTCATCTGGGCATCGCTCCTCGGCGCGGTGATGCTCGCGCGTGGCGCCTTCTTCGGGTTCTGGATCGACCGCCTGTTCACCGAGGTGGCGGTGGCCGATCACCTCCAGCTGCTGGTGCTGCTGCTGCTCATCGGCGGGCTCATCGGGGTGTTCGAGCACATGGGGCTCGCCGCGTCGTTCGCCGAGGCCGCCGCGCGGCTGGCCCGCGGTCCGAAGCGGTCCTCGCTCGTCACCGTCGTGGCGACCGGGCTGCTCTCGAACGACTCCTACCTGTCGACATCCGGCGTCGGCGTCTCGATGACGCCCGTGAACAAGGGCTTCGGTCTGCCGCGCGCGTACAGCGCGATGCTCATCCGCTCGACCGCGGAGCCTGCCTGCACGCTGAACCCGATCGGCTCCACCCCGGTCCTGGTGACGGGCCTCCTGGTCACGGCGGGAGTCGTCAGCGCGGACGAGCAGGTCTCCGCCTACCTGCACGTCCTCCCGTACCTGTTCTTCTCACTGGCGATCGTGCTGGTCGCCCTCCTCACCGCTGCCGGCGTGCTCCCGATGCTCAGCGCGATGCGCCGCGCGGCGGCCGCCGAGGCACAGGAGGAGGCCGGGCAGACGGCTGGGGCCGAAGCGGCTGGGCCGTCGTCCGCCACGGAGCCCGCCGGCCGCGCACCGCACTGGCTGAACATGGTCGCCTCGATCGCGGCCGTCATCGTCGGCATGCTGATCACCGGCAGCGTGCAGCATGCCTTCATCATCGCGCTCGTCGTCACCGGCGTCGTGCTGCTCGCGCAGCGGCTGACCTCGCCCAGCGGCTACCTGGACGCCGTCCTCGAGGGGATGAAGGACATCTTCTCCCTCGTGCTGCTCATGGCCATCGCGTACATCCTGGTCTCGTTCATCGCGGACCTGGACTTCGCCGGGTTCGTCATCCAGCACGTGTCGGGCGTCGTCGCCCCGGCCTGGCTGCCGCTCGCGGTGTTCCTCGTGTTCGGCGTGACCGAGCTCCTGGTCACGCTGAACTGGAGCCTGTACATCCTGCTCATCCCGGTGCTCGTCCCGCTCTGCGAGCAGACCGGCGCCAACCTGTGGGCCACCGTGGCCGCGCTGCTGAGCGCCGGCACCTGGGGGCTGACGGCATCGATCTCCTCCGACGTCGGCCTGCTCACGGCTTCGTCGACCGAGGTGGGCCTCTTCCGGCACTGGATCACGAACCTGCCGTACCAGGCCATCGCCTTCGTCGTGGCGGCGGCCGGGTTCGCCGTGGTCGGACTGGTGGGTGCGTGATGGCCGTGGACCTGATCATCCGGTCCGAGGCGGTCTACGACGCGGCGACGGGGACGGCGTCCCCGGGCCACGTGGCCGTCGCGGGCGACCGCATCCTGTCGGCGGGCCGGGGCCCGGGGGACGAGCACGTCGGCCCCCGCACCCGCGTCGTGGACGCCGGTGACGGGCTCGTGGTGCCGGGGCTGCACGACAACCACACGTTCGTGACGGCCCTCATGCTCGAGCACGCGGGTGCGGACGTCTCCGGGTGCACCACGGCGTCCGAGGTCGTCGACGCGCTGCGGTCCGCGCCGGAACCACCGGCCGGCGGGGTGCTGCTCGCCCGGGACGCGGTCCTCGGCGACGCCGCGCGGGCGGGTCTGCCCGACGCGCTCGACGCGGCCTTCCCCGGCAGCGCCGCGGTGGTGCTGGGGGCGGGCCGGGAGTGGCTGGTCGCCGGACGCGCCGCCCGGGCCGAGCTCGGCGACGGGCTGGACCCGGGATCGAACGAGGCGCTCGCCCCGCTCTACGCGGCCCTCGCCCGGGACGCCGGCGTGGTGCGACGCACCTACACCGACACGGCCCGGCGCATGGCGGCCCAGGGCGTGGTGTCCGTCAAGGAGATCGCGTTCGACGACTACCTCGGCATGCTCCCCGTCCTCGACGACCTGACCCGTTCCGGCGACGTGCACCTGCGGATCAGCTTCGCCTCGCAGCCGGTGCAGGCGCCGGCGGACCTCGCCTTCGGGGACCGGGCACGTGCCGCGCACGCGTCTCCCCGTCTGCGGTTCCACGGGTTCAAGCTCATGACCGACGGCTCCTTCGACGAGTACACCGGTGACCTCGCCGGACCCGCCGACGAGTGGACCGCGCGCCAGCACCCCACCGTGGACTACGCCGCTCTCCGGCGCGAGGCCCGGAGGATCGTGGCCGCCGGGCACAACCTCGCGCTCAACGCCGACGGGGACGGTGCCGTCGGGCGCTGCCTCGACGTCATCGAGGAGATGCTGCTCGACGGCATGGCCCTGCCGGACCTGCTCTCCCTGTCCGACGTCTCGTTGATCACCGACGAGGACGCCCGGCGGGCCGGCGCGCTGGGCGTGTTCTGCGAGGTGTACACGCAGCTCCTGCTCATCGAGGGGTACACCCCGGACCTGGTCCGGGACATCCTCGGACCCGAGCGGGAGCAGCGCCTCGGCAACCACGCCCGCCTGCTCTCCGCCGGCGCCCGACTGACCTCCGGGACGGACCTGCCGCTGTTCTTCCCGTCTCTCGGGGAGGCGATGCTGTCGGCCGCCGAGCGGCGGTTCCCGGGCGGCGGACCGGCCGGCGGCTGGCACCCGGAGCGCGGGCTGAGCCGTGCCCAGGTCGTCGACTCCTGGACGGGCACGGCGGCGGCCGCGATGGGCCTCGACGGCTGGACCGGGGCGTTGCGACCCGGTCTGCGTGCGGACGTCGCGGTGTTCGACCGCGACCTGCTGCGCGTGCCCGCCGACGGGCTCGCCGGGGCGGCAGCGGTGCTCACGGTCGCCGGCGGGACCGTGGTGCACGAGTCGTGATCAGGGGTGACGCGTCGGATAGGCTCACCGGCGTGTCCGGCGCGTCACCCTCCCGAGTCACGGTCACCGACGTCGCCCAGGCGGCAGGTGTGGCCCGTGCGACGGCGGCCCGGGTGCTCGGCGGCTACGGCTCCGTCCACGCCGGGCTGCAGGAGCGGGTGCGGGAAGCCGCCGCCGCGCTCGGCTACCAGCCGAACACCCTCGCCCGGTCGATGGCGACGGGCGTCACGCACACGATCGGCGTCGTCGTCGCCGACATCGGGAACCCCTTCTTCGCCGGCGTCGTCCGGGGCATCGCCGACGCGGCGCGCTCCGCCGGCTACGACACCATCGTGGTGAACACCGACGAGAGCGCCGACCGCGAGCGGGACGCCGTCCGCGTCCTGCTCGGGAAGCAGATCGACGGCCTGATCGTCGCCTCCGCGGTCGGGGCCGCCGAGGACCCCGCGCACCTGCGGGCCGCCGTGGAGCGCGGCGTCCCCGTCGTCGCCGTCGACCGGGAGCTCCCGGGCCTCGACGTCGACGCGGTCGTGATCGACAACCACGACATCGCGGCGGAGGCCGTCCGGCACCTCACGTCCGCCGGGCACCGGCGCGTCGCCCTGGCGTGGGGGCCGGCGCTCCCGCACCGACCGCGGACCCTGAGGACGCTGCTCGACGCCGGCCGCCGGGACCTCCCGACGAGCGGGGCCCGCCTGCTGGGCTGGGCCGACGCCCTCGCCGAGGCCGGCCACGACCCCGACCCGGCGCTGGTGATGACCGGCAGCCAGACGATCGAGGGCGTGCGCCGGTTCGTCACGCGCCAGCTGGGCGGGGACGACCCCGCGACGGCGGTGTTCGCCACCGAGACGGACGCCGTGCTCGGCACGCTGGCCGCTGCCCGGGACCTCGGTCTCCGGGTGCCCGAGGACCTGTCCGTCGTCGGGTTCGACGACAACCCGTGGGCGACCGTCACCGTGCCCGCGCTGACGATGGTCGAGCAGCCGGTGCGGCAGCTCGGGCGGGCAGCCGCCGGGCGGCTCGTGCAGCGGATCGAGGGGCGGGCGGCCGGGTCCAGCACGCGTGCGCTGCGCGCACGGCTGGTGCGCAGGGACTCCGTCGCCGCGCCACGGGAGCGGGTGCGGCCGGACCGGCCGTGACGCCGGACGACCGGCGGAGCACCGTCAGAGCGCGGAGCCCTCGAACGACTGCGTCACCATCTCGGACGGGTGCTGCGCCACGCACTGCAGCGCGTCGTCGCCCTGGTCCCAGCTCTCCTCGGTCGGGTACAGGAACGTCACCTCGAGCACCGAGCTCTCGTACGCCGCGCCGACGAACGGCTCGAACTCCGTGAGGCAGAACTCCTGGGCCATCGCGTCCAGCTCGGTCTGCTCGGGCAGCTCGGTGAGCGTCTGCTCGGCGTAGATCTGGCCGTCGTGCGGCTGGTCGCACGGCAGCGCCTGGAGGGACTCGACCATCGTCTCGTCGGCCGACGGCATGACGAGGCAGTCCTTCACCTCGAGCGAGAAGACGCTGGCCTCGGCGGATTCCGTGATCTCACCGGAGGCGGAGTCGCGCTGGGCGTCGTCGGGGCCGCCCAGCACGCCGCAGGCGGAGACGGACAGCACGAGCGCCGCGGCACCCGCGAGCACGCCGGCGGGACGGGACAGGTGGTGCACAGGGAACGTCATGCCGACATCCCAGCAGGTCACAGCCGCTCGCGCTCGCCCTCTCGCCTCTCGGACCCTCGGTTCGCCCGATCGGCGGCGTGCAGGGCAGCGACCGGTCCGGACGCGTTCCGGCCGGAGCGGTCCGGGCCTGGCAGGATCGGTCCGTGCCTGCCGACCGTCCGCACGTCCTGGTCGTCGACGACGACCCGGGCATCCGGGAGCTGCTCGCCGCGGGTCTCGCGTTCTGCGGCTTCGAGGTGACGGCCGTCGGCACGGTCGCGGCGGCGCTCACCGCGCTGCGCGAGCAGCGGCCGGACGTGGTGGTGCTCGACGTGGTGCTGCCCGACGCGGACGGCGTCGACATGCTGCGCGTCGTGCGCCGGTCCGGGGACCGGACGCCGGTGGTGCTCCTCAGCTCGCGCGACGCCGTGGCGGACCGGGTGGCGGGGCTGGCGGTCGGCGGCGACGACTACGTGACCAAGCCGTTCGACCTCAGCGAGGTCGTGGCCCGCCTGGAGGCGGTGCTCCGGCGCACCCGGGCGGCGGGGACGCCGGGTGCGGTGCCGGACGGGGCGTCGGCGGCGGACGAGGTGCTGCGCTACCGCGACCTGCGCGTCGACACGGCGCGCATGGTGGCGCACCGCGGCGGGCGGGACCTGGACCTGTCCCCGGCCGAGTTCCGGCTGCTCGCCGCGCTCGCCGCGAGCCCGGAGCGCGTGCTGTCCAAGGCGCAGCTGCTCGACCGCGTGTGGGCGTACGACTACGGCGGCGACACCTCCGTGGTGGAGAAGCTGGTCTCCCGCCTGCGGCGCAAGGTGGACCCGCCGGACGAGGAGCCGCTGGTGCGGACGGTGCGGGGCTTCGGGTACGCCCTGCGGGCGGGGGACGGCGGCTGATGGCCCGGCCGCGGCTGCCCCGGTCCATCCGCGGCCGGGTCGTGGCGGGTGTCGCGGGTGCGGTCGTCCTCGCGGTCCTGGCCGCGGGGCTGCTCAGCGTCGTCGCGCTGCGCGCCTCCCTGCTCGCGCGGACCGACGAGCGGCTGCGTGACGGGGCGGGGACGGTCCGGCAGGCGCTCGCGGCAGCCGGCGACGACGGCCTGCTCGTCCGGGACGACCGGGTGCGGGTGCTGCTCGAGGCCTCGACGGCCGACCTCGCGGTGCACCTCGTCGCGGGGGACCGGGTCGTGGAGACGATCGCCGCGTCCGGTGCCGTCCCCGCGCCGGTGGCCGTCGCCGACGCGCACGCCCTGCGCGACGGGCCCGGGTGGTTGCCCGGTGGTCCCGCGCTCCGGGCGCTCACCGTGCAGACCCCGGGCCTGACGGTGGCGGAGGGGGACGCGCAGACCGCTGTGGACGAGGTCGTGCTCGTCGCCGACGTCTCGGAGGACCGGCGGACGGTCACGACCCTCGCGCGGATCGAGCTGGCCGCGGGCGCCGGCGCGACCGTCGTCGGCGTGGTGCTCGCCTGGTGGGCGGCGGGCGCCGGCCTGCGCCCGCTGCGGCGGATGGCCGCGTCCGCCGAGCGCATCGCGGACGGCGACCGGACGGTGCGGATCCGCGAGCCCGCCGCGCCCAGCGAGACGCGGCTGCTCGCGACGGCGCTCGACGACGCCCTCGACCAGCGGGCTGTCGCCGAGCAGCGGGTGCGGGACTTCGTGGCGGATGCAGCGCACGAGCTGCGGACCCCGCTCACCAGCGTCCACGGCTGGGCGGACCTGTACCTGCAGGGCGCGCTCGACGAGGACGGGCTGGACCGGGCGATGGAGCGCATCGGGCGGGAGACCGCGCGGATGCGGCACCTCGTCGACGAGCTGGCCCTGCTCGCGCGGCTCGACGCGGAGGCCCCGCTGCGCACCGGACCGGTGGACCTCCGCGACGTCGTGGGGGAGGTGGTGGCCGACCTCGGCGTCCTCGCGCCCGGGCGCCCGGTGGTGTGGCGAGCGCCCGCGCGGCCGGTGGTCGTCGCCGGTGACCGGGACCGCCTGGTGCAGGTGGTGCAGAACCTCGTCGGCAACGTCCTGCGGCACACCCCGGCGACGGCGTGCCTCACCGTGACGCTCGCCGCGCCGGGCCCCACCGCCCGCCTCGTCGTCCACGACGACGGACCGGGCGTGCCGCCCGAGCTCGTCTCCCGGGCCTTCGACCGCTTCGTGCGGTCGCGCGGGACGCCCGGGACCGACCCGGAGGACGCGGCCGGCGGTCCCCGCCGCGAGGGCTCCGGGCTCGGTCTGGCGATCGTCGCCGCCCTCGTCCGGGCGCACGGCGGGACGGTCGGCCTCGACTCCGTCCCCGGCGAGGGGACGACGGTGACGGTGGAGCTGCCGCTGCTCCGCTGACGCCGCTCCCAGGGAGCCGGGGGCGGGAGGTCAGCGTCCGGTCAGGTCCGCGGGAGCCGTCGCGCAGGCTGCCCTGGTCTGCTGCGCGACGTGACCCGACACCCCGGTCCCGACCGAGCCCGCGCCACGGCGCCCGACCGTGCGCCACGACGACGGCCCGCCGGTCCCCGCCCCCGGCGGCGGCTGGCGGTCCTGGGCGCGGTCCTCGCGGGGCTGCTCGTCGTGGTGGCCGGAGCCGACGTCGCCGTCCGGTGGTGGGCGGAGGGTCGCGCCGCCGACCGGCTCGCCACCGAGCTCGCCGGGCGCGGGCTGCGGGACGTCGACGTGCACCTCGGCGGCGTCCTGGTGCTGCCGCAGCTCCTCCGCGGTCACCTCGACGGGGTGGTCGTCTCGGCGCTGGTGCCGTTCGACGTGCTCGACGCCGCGGTCCTGCCCTGGGGCGGCGGCTCCGGCTCCGGGGCTGCCGGGTCGCTGGACGGCCTGCGGTGGTCCGGCGAGGACGGCCTGCTCGTCGCACGCGGCGAGCTGACGCGCCGGTCGCTGACCCTGCCGGTCGCGGTCGCGTCCGAGGTCTCCGCGGCCGACGGGGTCCTCGTCCTCACGCCGCGCACGGTCACCGTGTCGGGCGTGACCCTCCCGGTCGACCGTGCCGCCGGCGTGCTGCCGGCCCGTCTCGGGGACCTGCTCCAGCCCCGCCGCGTCGACGTCGGGGCGCTCGCGCCGGAGCGGCTCGACGGTGCCGAGGTGCGTTCCGCCTCCGTGACCGCGGAGGGGGTGGCGATCGCGGTCGCCGTCCCCGGCGACGCGCTGCCGTCGTCGGCGGCTCCGAGGGCGACGGCGCCCGTCCCGGAGCCGCCCGCCCCGTAGCCCCCGCCCGTCCCTCACGCGTCCCTCGCCCGTCCCTCGCCCGCCCCCTCCCCCCGCCCGCTCCTGCTCTCGAGAGGTCCTCCCGTGCCCCGTCCTGTGATCGCCCTCGCCCGGTTCAGCGCCCGCCACCGGCGCCTGGTGCTGGCCGTCTGGGTGCTGCTCGCCCTCGCCCTGCTGGCCGGGAGCCGTGCGCTCGGCTCCGCGCTCGACGACGACCTCGAGGTGCCCGGCAGCGACAGCGCCGTGGCGACCGGGATCGCCGGCACCGTCGGAGGCTCCGACGGCGCACCGTCCGGGGCGTCGACGTCCAGCGTGCTCGTCGCGTCCGGCGACCCGATCACCTCCCGGGCGGCGGACGTCTCGGGCCTGGCGGCGGCCCTGCGCGAGGTGGACGGCGTCACCGAGGTCACCGACCCGCTGGCGGCGGCCGCGGACGGCGGGCGGCCCGCCGGCGTCAGCCCGGACGGCCGGGCCGTCACGCTCCGGGTCACCGCCGAGGACGACGTCGACGACGCGGCCCTGCGCGACGCCGTCACCGCCGCCCGCGAGGCCGGGCTCGACGTGGGCGTCGGGCAGCCGCTGGTCCGTGATCTCGAACCGGCCGCGGACTCGCGCGTCAGCGAGCTGGTCGGGCTCGCCGCCGCCGTGCTGGTGCTGCTCGTCGCGCTGGGCTCGGCGGTCGCCATGACGGTCCCGATCGCGACCGCGCTGGTCGGTGTGGTGAGCGGTCTGTCGGCCCTGCAGCTGCTCGGGCACGCGGTCACCATCCCGACGGTGGTCCCCACGCTGGCGACGATGATCGGCCTGGGCGTCGGCATCGACTACGCGCTGTTCCAGGTCGCCCGGCACACCGACAGCCTGCGCGCGGCTCCCGACCGCGTCGAGGCCGCCGCGGTCACCGCGGCGACGTCGGGCTCCGCCGTGGCGTTCGCCGGCCTCACCGTCGCGGTCGCCATCTCCGCGCTGGCGGTGACCGGGGTCGACTTCGTCTCCTGGCTCGGGTTCGGGACGGCGGTGGTCGTGCTCGTCGTGCTGCTCGCGGCGCTGACCTTCACCCCGGCCCTGCTCGCGACGCTGGCCCCCCGCCTGGTGCGGCCGCGACGCCGGTGGGCCCGGCGACGTGTCGCGGCGGCCGACCGGGCCGCGCCGGCGGGTCCCGCCGCCCGGACCGACGGCACCGTCCCGGCGGAGCCCGCCACCCGGACCGACCCGGTCGCCCTGCCCGGGTCCGCCGCCCTGCCCGGCCAGGCAGGCGCGGACGACCCCGCCGCGGCACTCGACGCGACGCGGTGGGCGGGCTTCGCGCGGCTCGTCACGCGCCGCCCGTGGGTGTCCGTCGCGGTCAGCGCCCTCGTCCTGGGGGCGATGGCCCTGCCGGCCGCCTCGATGACGCTCGGGCAGGGCAGCGACGGGGACCGGCCGCCGGGCACGGAGCGACGGACGGCCTACGACCTGACGGCCGAGCACCTCGGGGCCGGGGCCAACGCGACCCTCGTCGTCGCGGCGACGCTCGACCCGGCGGTGAGCGACGGGCAGGACCCGCGGGTGGCTGCCGTCCGCGAGGAGGTGGCTGCGGTCGAGGGCGTGGCGGCCGTCGCCGCGCCGCAGCTCGCCGCCGACGGCTCCGCCCTCACACTGCGTGTCACGCCGACGACGGACCCGACCGACCCGGCGACGGCCGACCTCGTCACGCGGCTGCGGGCGCTCGACCCGGACGGCGCCGAGGTCCACGTCGGCGGCCAGACCGCGGTGCGGCTGGACCTGTCGGACCGCATCGCCGCGCGGCTGCCGTGGCTCGTGCTCGCGACGGTCGCGGTGGCGGCGCTGCTGCTGGTCCTCGCGTTCCGGTCGGTCGCGGTGGCGCTCAAGGCCGCCGCGATGGACCTGGTGTCGGTGGCCGCGGCGTACGGCGTCGTCACGGCGGTGTTCGAGTGGGGCTGGGGCGTCG
This sequence comes from Cellulomonas sp. C5510, assembly GCF_019797765.1. Lineage (NCBI taxonomy): Bacteria > Bacillati > Actinomycetota > Actinomycetes > Micrococcales > Cellulomonadaceae > Cellulomonas > Cellulomonas sp. C5510. The sequence goes on along the minus strand of NZ_CP081862.1, from coordinate 3,754,670 downwards.
GGCTGCTCGGCCTGGACGGTCCGGTGTCGGTGGACGCCTACGTGCCGATGATGCTGTTCGCGGTGCTGTTCGGCCTGTCGATGGACTACGAGGTGTTCCTGCTGTCGTCGGTGCGCGAGCACTGGCGCGCGACGGGTGACACCACGCTCGCGGTGCGCCGGGGCGTCGCGTCGACGGGGCGCGTGATCACGGCGGCGGCGGCCATCATGCTCGCGGTGTTCGTGTCGTTCGTGCGGGTCGACGACCCGACCATCAAGGTGTTCGGCGTCGGGCTGGCGGTGGCGGTGCTCGTGGATGCGACGCTGGTCCGGTGCGTGCTGGGCCCGGCGGTCATGGTGCTGATGGGCCGCTGGACCTGGTGGCTGCCGCGCCGCCTCGACCGGGTGCTGCCGCGGGTGGAGGTGTGAGGCGGCGCGGCGTCAGCTCGCGCGCCGCCGCCGCGTGGCCGCGGCCCGCAGCAGCAGGCCCGCACCCACCAGGAGGACGGCCGGGACCGCGGCCCCGGCGGCCGTCGTCCCGGTGACGGCCAGCGGGACGCGCGCGGTCACCGGGGACGCGCCGGCCGGCCCGACCGCCACCGGAGGGGCCGCGGGCTGGACGGCGGGTGCCGCCGTGTCGTACCGCAGGACGACGGTGGTGGTCGTGTCGACGCCGACCAGGACCAGGTGGTGGGCGCCGGCCTCGAGGTCCAGACCGGCCAGGACGGCCCGGCCGTCGCGGACCGGGAACGTCCCCAGCAGCCGCGGCGTCGAGTACGCGTACACGGTCACCGCGGCGTCGGCCTCCGCCCAGGGGACGGTCAGGTCCACCGTCCCGGGCAGGGCGGCCGGGTCGAAGCCGAGGGCGACGTCCGCGAGCCCGGGCGCGTCGGGGTGGCGCGCGACGAGCCCGGCGGTGTCGGCGGCCACCTCCGTGGCGACGTCCCACACCCGCAGCAGGGCCGCGCGCGTGACCGCCTCCGTCCCGTCGCTCCCGGCGAGCCGCGCGCGGAACCAGGTGTCCGGACCGGGGCCGGCGGTCACCCGCAGCGTGAGCGCGGCGGCACCCGGCACCCGCTGCCAGGCCGCGTCGGGGGCCGTCGGTGAGGCGGCGGTCTCCCAGACCACCGACCCGACCGACGCGGGGTCCGCGGCAGCGACGGTGAACGTCGCGGAGCCGCCGGGGACGACAGGTCCGGTGTCGCCCGGCTGGGCCGACACGACCGGCGTCGCCGCGGGCAGCACCGTCACGACGAGCGGGGCCTCGCCGCGGTTCCCGGCGCGGTCGGTCGCGGCCACCCGCACCCGGCGCTCGCCCGGGCCGGCGGTGGCGGGATCGCTGAGCAGGAGGGTGCCGTCGGAGACCCGGAACAGGGCGTTGTCGGCGTCGCCCGCGCCCGGGACCAGGGTGAACGCGACGGGCCCGTGGGCGTCCTGCGCGACGAGCGTCCCCGCGGTGGCGTCCGGCGCCGCGCTCGCCCGGAGGGTCGCCGGCACCAGACGCGGGGCCTCGGGAGACGTGGTGTCGACGACCACCGTCAGCGGCTCGCCGGCCGAGGAGGTCAGGACGCTGCCGAGGACGGAGGCGGTCGCCCGCGCGGTGAACGTGCGCTCGCCCTCCGGCCGGGTCGGCGCGGTGATGGTCCAGGACCCCGCGGCGTCCGCGGTGCCGGTGCCGAGCTCGGTGCCCCCGTCCAGCAGGGTCACGGTGCTCCCCGGCCACGCGGTGCCGGTCACGGTGGGGGTGGTGTCGGAGGTGTGCGTGCCCGCGCCACCGGTGTCGCTCGCGGGGTCGAGCCGGAGCGCGCGGGGGGCGGGCGGCGCGGCCGGGGAGAGCCGGAGCCGGCCGTCGACCACGACGTACGACGCGGGGGTCGCCGACCCGGGCACGACGAGGGTGGCGTCCGCTCCCGCGGCGGCGTCGATCCCGAGGTGCACGCGGGTCCCGCCCGGGTCGGCCTGGACCTGGACCTGTCCCGCCCCGAGCGCCGAGCCGTCCCCCTCGCCCAGCACGGCGGTCAGCGGGACGCGGGGCTCGCCGGGCGTCGCGAGGTCGCGCACCTCGACGGCGTCCTCGACCCCGAGGTCGGTGATCGTGTCGGTGCCGGACGGGCCGGCGGCGGGCACGACGACGACGTCCGCGCCCGCCCTGCCGGTGAGCCGGTTGTCGGCCTGGTTGCCGATCAGCACGTCGTCGCCGGACCCGCCGACGGCGTCCTCGATCAGGCCCTCCGTGCTGCCGGCGGGCAGGTGCGCCGTGGCGATGTTCGGCGACCGGCGGGTGACGTCGTCGGTGTCGAGCACCGGGTACTGCCCCCCGAGGTCGGTCCAGCCGCCGGGGCGCAGGTCCACGCGCAGGTCGGTGGTGTACGACGCGAAGCTGTACGTGTCCGTGCCGGCGCTGTCCCAGATCGTCGTGAAGACGACCTCGGCACCGGGGTCGAACATGTAGGTGGTGTCCCAGGCGTTGTTCGCCCCCACGCCGTAGAGGTGCTGGATCGCGGAGACGTCCTGCAGCATCGGGGACGACGGGTAGCTGCCGTCGGCGATGCTGTAGGCACCCGCGGGGGCGCCGGGCCAGCTCGAGTAGCTCATGACCGTCGTCGCGACGGAGTGCGTCCCGGGTTCGGCCGCGGGGAAGCCCCCGACGGCGTCGTGCGGGTGCTTCAGGCCCAGCGCGTGCCCCAGCTCGTGCAGCACGGTGAAGCCGGTGTAGGTCCCCGCGCCGGCGAGCTGACCGCTCGTCAGCCCCGCTCCGAGCTGCACGTCGACCGGACCGTCCCCGGGCGTCTGCGGCACCCGGGCCGTCAGGTTGTCCGGCGAGCGGTACCAGTACACCCGGATGTCCGCGGCGGCGGGGTCCGTGACCTCGGTGAACGTCAGACCGGACGGGCGCGCCCACCGGTCGAGCTGCTGGCGGAGCCGGTCGCGCTCGTCCGCGTCGAGCGCCGTCACGTACGCGGCGTCCACGTCGGTGAGGGCGGCGGCGTCCTCCGGGAACGCGTAGGTGAGGGCGGTACCGGACCAGCGCGCCCCGCTGAGCAGCGAGTCGACGGCCGGGTCCCCGGACGGGGGCACCGCGAGGGCGGCGGCGGGGGCGGCGTGCACGAGGGGACCGGCGGCCAGCGGCGCTCCCGCGACGAGGGCGAGGGCGGCGGCGCAGACGCGTCGGCGCCAGGCGGTGGCCGGGACGGTCAGGGCGCGGGGCATGGGGATCCGAATCGGAAGGGATGAAGGTCCTGGTCGCAGACCTGCCGACCCTACCGGCGGCCCGGCGGCGGACGGGAGCGCCGCCCGCCGCCGTCACCCGCCCGGAGCAGCGCGGTGCCGGGTCACCCGAGCAGCTCCCGCACCTCCGCCGCGGTGACCGCCGCCGCGAACAGGTCGCCGTCGTCGACCACCGCGTCGACCAGGGCGGCCTTGCGGCGCTGGAGCGCCACGACCTTCTCCTCGATCGTGCCGGCCGCGATGAGCCGGTAGACCATGACGGTGCGGTGCTGCCCGATGCGGTGCGCGCGGTCGACGGCCTGCTGCTCGACCGCCGGGTTCCACCACGGGTCGAGCAGGAACACGTAGTCGGCCTCGGTGAGGTTCAGGCCGGTGCCGCCCGCGCGCAGGCTCAGCAGGAACACGGGGGCGTCGCCGGTGCGGAACCCGTCGACGACCTCCTCGCGCCGGGTCGTCGAGCCGTCCAGGTAGGCGTGCTCGACGCCCGCACCGGTCAGCCTCTCGGCGACGAGCGCCAGGTACGACGTGAACTGGCTGAACACGAGCGCCCGGTGACCCTCGGCCACGACGTCGGCGATCTGCTCCACCAGCGCGTCGGTCTTCGCCGACGGCACGCCGGCCAGGGCCGGGTCGACGAGGGAGGCGTCGAGGGCCAGCATCCGCAGCAGGGTGAGCGAGCGGTAGACGATGAACCGCTGCCGGTCCAGGTCGTCGACGAGCCCGAGGACCTTCTGCCGCTCGAGCTGGAGGTACCGGTCGTACACCGCTCGGTGCTCCGGGGACAGCTCGACGGCGAGGGTCTGCTCCTGGCGGTCGGGCAGGTCGGCGGCGACCAGGTCCTTGGTGCGACGCAGCAGGAACGGCCGCACCCGGCGCCGGAGCCGGTCGAGCCGCTGGGACCGCAGACGCTCGGCGCTCGCGGGCAGGTCACCCGCCCCGGGGCCGGTGCTGATGCCCGCGTGGACGCCTTCGACGGGCCGGACGTACTGCTCGGCGAACCGCCGCGCGGACGGCAGCAGGCCGGGTGTCGTGAGGGCCAGCAGCGCGTGCAGCTCGGTCAGCGAGTTCTCGACGGGCGTGCCCGTGACGGCCAGCGTGAACGGGACGCCGAGGTCCCGCACGGCCCGGTGCCCCCGGGAGGCGGCGTTCTTCACCTGCTGCGCCTCGTCCAGGACGACGCCCGCCCAGCCGTCGCCGGACGCGACCCCGGCGTACGCGTCAGCGTCGAGCCGGAGCAGCGCGTAGCTGGTGACGACGACGTCGGCCCCGCGGGCGACGTCCGCGAGGGGGACGGGCGCGGTCGCCTCGGTGCCGGCCACGCGGCGGACGGTCAGCCCCGGGGTGAACCGCGCCGCCTCCGCGACCCAGTTCGGGACGACCGACGTCGGCGCCACCACGAGGAACGGCCGGCGCGGCTCCGTGGGCCCGCGCTGCTCGACGGCGTGCTGCACGAGGGCGAGGGTCTGCACCGTCTTGCCGAGTCCCATGTCGTCGGCCAGCACGCCCCCGACCCGGTGCCGCCAGAGGAACGTCAGCCACCGGAACCCCTCGGCCTGGTACGGCCGCAGCTCCGCCTGCAGCCCCGCGGGCAGCGGCACCGTCCCGCCGGCGGGGTCCTGCGCCTCGGCCAGGAGCGCCTGCCAGGCGGGGGCGGCCTCCGCCTCGTCCGCGAGCCCGGCCAGGTCCTCCCACAGGGACGTCTGGTGCCGGCTGATCCGCAGCCCCGTCTCCCACTCGGCGAGGTCGCGGGCCTCCGCGATGAGCTCGACGAGGGGCTGGAGCGCGGGGTGGTCCAGGGACAGGTAGGTGTGGTCGACCAGCAGGAGCCTGCGCCGGCCCTTCGCGAGCGCCGTGAAGAGCGGGACGAACGGCACCGTCCGGCCCTCCAGCGTGACGGTGACGCCGAGGTCGAACCAGTCGTTCTGCTCGGTCGGCTGCGCGGTGACGGTGAGCACGGGCGTCCCCCTCAGCTCGCGGTACGCCGGTGCGTCGCCGACGACGTCCACGCGCACGCCCGGCAGGCCCGCGAGCCGTGGCAGGACGGTCGTGGCGGCCTCCGCGGCGTCCACGTCGCGCAGGGTGAGCCGCCGGGGCAGCACGCCGGCCGGAGCGGGGCCCCCGGCCGGGTCCCGCGGCCACCACTCCTCGGGTACCACGCCGGCGAGCAGCCGCCGCGGGTCCGGCGCGGGAGCCGCCGCACGCCCGGCGTCCCAGCGCCACGCCAGGTCGAGCACGTGGCCGGGGGAGTGGGTCGCGGTCAGCACCAGCGTCGGCGGGGCGGGCGGCGGCAGGTCCACCGTCCCGTCCGCGCTCGTGACCTCCATGCCGGCCCGCAGCGCCGGCAGGTGCTCGGCGAGGAACGCGGGCGCCTCGTGGTCGGGCACCACGACGCCGGCCCCGAGGGCGTGGCCGACGGTCCTGCCGCCGGCCGCGCCGAGCAGCGCGAGGTGCTGCGGCGTCAGCGGCTCGGCCACGGGGGCGAGCACGACGTCGCGCGGTCGGGTCGGGTCGGCCACCCACACGCCGTGCGTGCCGACCGGGTGCGCGTGCCGGACGGGCACCGCGACGTCGTCGACCGTCACGCGGGCGCCGAGCCGGATGCCGCCGGCCACCCGGGCGGCGTCGATGCCCACTGCGGCCCGGGCGCCGACGCGGACGACGGCCCGCGCGGAGGCGCCCACGAGCGGCAGCCCCAGGGCGTCCGCCTGCGCGAGCAGCTCCCAGAGCACGGGGTTCACGAAGTCGTCGAGGAACAGCCAGCCCGGGTCGTCCCCGGGTCGGGGCGGGCGCCCCGCCCGGTGCAGCGCGCCGAGCTGGCACAGCCACCGGTGCTGCGCGTCGTCCAGGTCGAGCCGCTCCTGGAGGTGCGGCAGGTTCGACCACGTCAGGCCGGCGCGAGCCCAGCCGCGCGTGGTGCGGACCACGGGCCGGGCGCCGAGGCGCAGCTCGCCGCTGCCCGGGGCGCCGTCCGCCGGAGCCCGCCGGCCGGCCGCGCGCGACGTCGGGCCGTTCCAGCGGTCCCGCGTCCGGGGCGTCAGCTCCCGCACCTCCAGCTGGAGCGCCGCCCGCCCGGAGCGTGCCGCGTCCTGGGTGCCGCCCCACGCCAGCAACCCGTCGAGCACGGCGTGCCACGGCTCCGGCGAGGTGGCGGGCTCAGGCACCGGGCGATCGTGCCACAGGCGGCCGACACCCCCGGCGGCGGGCCGGGCGTCAGCCGTGCAGGGGCCCCGCGGCCTGCTCGACCGCCCCGCGGGCGCCGTCCGCCTCGCGCGTCGCGGCCAGCACCGCGTCGACGTCGGCCAGGTCGACCGGCGCGGCGAGGACGCTCTCGGCCCCGGTCAGCGCCGCACCGAGCGCCGCGCGCTGCCCGGGCGTCCCGCGCCCCTCGGCCAGCGCTGCGGCGGCGGGAGCCACCGCGCCCCGCAGCGCGTCCCGGGCGGCCGCGAGCCCCGTGACGGCCTGGGCCAGCTCCCAGGCGGCGGAGGACTCCGCGGCGTCCGCGGACGCCGCACGGACCTCGGCGGCACGGCGTCCGGCGGCGCGGGCGTGGTCCCGGGCGGCCGCGGCGCGCTCCGCGCGCGACCCGGTCGTGCCGGGGCCCGGCCCCAGCGCGGTGGCCTCCTCGAGCGCCTCGGCGAGCGCGGCGCGCGTCGCGTCGGACTCGACCCGCCCGGCGGTGCTGAGCAGCACCTGCTCCCCGGCCGCGGTCGCCGCTCCCAGGTCGGCGACCGCGGCGCCGAGCTCCTCCTGCGCCGCGGCCAGCGCCCGCTCCTCGTGGGCGACCTGCTGCTGGTGGCGCAGCAGCCACGCGCCCCCGCCGGCGGCGAGCGCGAGGACGAGCAGCGCGACGAGGGCCGTCGCGCGGAGGCCGCGCTCGCTGGGCGCGGGCGGCTCCGGCGGCGCAGCGGCCGGGTCGGGGGCGGGCGTCGTGGGAGGCATGCGGGTCCTGCGGCTCGGGTCCGGGAGGACACCATCCTCCCCCCTCGGGGCGGCTGGTGGCGGGGGACCTCCGCCGACACGCGCCCGAGGACTTCCTGAGAGCGGGCTGTGGCTGACAGGATGGTCGCCATGACCAGCCCGGACGTCCCCGCGCGCCTGGTGGGCCCGTGCTGAGCGGGTCGACCGACGCGCTGGTGGAGATCGTGCTGCGCCTCGCCTCGGCGCTCGTCGAGCGCGTCGTCGCCGGCCGGGGCGCGGTCACGGAGCTCGCGGCCGCGTGGTCGTGGACGGTCGTGGGCCCGGCGCTCGGACTCGTCGCGGTGGCGCTCGTGCTGGGCGCGTGGACGGCGTTCTGGGACGACTGACGTCCGACCCCGCACCTAGCCTGGGCGCATGCCCGAGGGTCACACCGTCCACCGCATCGCCCGCCAGTTCGCCCGCGACCTCGTCGGGCGCCGCCCGGCGGTGTCGTCCCCGCAGGGGCGCTTCGCCGCCGGGGCCGCGCTGCTCGACGGCCGCGAGCTGCTGACCTCCGCCGCCGTCGGCAAGCAGCTGTTCCTCGGCTTCGAGGGCGGCCACGTGCTGCGGGTGCACCTCGGGCTGTACGGCGCGTGGGACTTCGCGGGCGTCGTGTCGCCGCTGGAGGACGGCGCCGACGCGGTGGCGAGCCTCGGTGCCCCGCGCGTCCGTCGCCGGCTGCGCATGGGCGAGGGAGAGCGGGAGGGCGACGTCGGCGCCGAGGTCGAGGACTTCCCGCCGGAGCCGGTCGGTCAGGTGCGCGTCCGCATCGCCACGGACGCGACGGTGGCCGACCTGCGCGGCCCGACGGTGTGCGAGGTGCTCGACCCGGTCGCGACGGCGGCCGCTCTCGACCGGCTCGGGCCCGACCCGGCGGTCGAGGACGACGTCCGCGCCCGGGTCACGGGCACGCCGCCGGACACCTCCCGCCCCGCGGCGGCCGACGTCGTGGTGCAGCGGCTCACCGCGCGCCGCACGCCCGTGGGCCAGCTCCTCATGGACCAGGCGGTCGTCGCCGGCATCGGCAACATCTACCGCGCCGAGCTGCTGTACCGCGCGCGTCTCGACCCGCACACCCCGGGGACGCGGGTGCCGCCCGGCACCGCCCGGGCGCTGTGGGACGACTGGGCGCTGCTGCTCGCGGACGGCATCCGCACCGGCGTCATGCTCACGCGCGAGGACCTCGACCAGGCGGGCCGGGCCGCGGCGCTCGCGGACCCGGCCGAGCGGCACTGGGTCTACGGCCGGGCGGGGGAGCCGTGCCGGACGTGCGGCACGCCGGTCGCCGTCGAGGAGATGGCCGGGCGCAAGCTGTACTGGTGCCCGACCTGCCAGCGGTGACGCCGGGTCCCGCCGGGCGGCAGCCGTCGCGTCAGGCGGGCCGCCGGACCATGGGCACGTGCGGGATGCCGTCCTCGTCGTAGCCCGCGCCCGCCCGCTCGAACCCGAACCGGGCGTACCAGCGCTCGAGGTGCGCCTGCGCGTGCAGGTCGATCGCCGCGTCCGGCCCGCACAGGGCCACCGCGTGCTCGATCAGCGTCGCGGCCACCCCGCGCCCGCGGGCTGCCGGCGCCGTGACGACGCGGCCGATCGCGGGCGAGGTGCTGCCGGCGCGGAGCACGCGCAGGCACCCCAGCACCTCTCCGTCGTCGTGCGCCCAGACCTGGAGCGTGTCCGGCAGCAGGTCCCGGCCGTCGAGGTCCGGGTACGGGCACGCCTGCTCGACCACGAACACGTCGACGCGCAGCCGCAGCAGGGGGTACAGCTCGGCAGCGGTGACGTCGGCGGCGGTGCGGGTCTCGACCACCAGGTCGCCGGCGCGGACGGTGCGGACGGTGCGGACGGACGCGGGGACGGACGCGGCGGCGTCGGGCCGGCGGGGCTGGTCGGGCACCGCGTCAGCCTAGGCGGCGCCTGCCAGGACAGGCGGCGCACCAGGACACGCGGCGCGTCCGGACAGGCGGCGCGCCCGGCGGCCGCGGTCAGCCGTCCTCGCCCTCCACGTCGATCACCAGCATCGGGTCGGGCTGCCGCTCGCCGACGGGCACCTCGGCGTCGAGCACGTTGCCGCGGGTGGCGAGCGGGCACGCCCACGCGGGGTCGTACGCGCACGACGGGTTGTAGGCGAAGTTCAGGTCGACCACGAGGCTGCCGTCCGCCGCGCGCCCCAGGTCGGCGCCCTTGACCGTGTCGAGGACGTACCGGCCGCCGCCGTAGCTCCCGCGGCCGGAGGTCCGGTCCTTCACGGGCACGAAGACCCCGCCGCCGTACGTGCGCAGCGCCCACACCGACAGCCCGCCCAGGCCCTCGAGCTCGACGCGCCCGACCCGGTCGAACGGCACGACGCCGTCCGTCCCGGTGGTGACCTCGAGCCGCTGCGCCGACGTGGAGCGCACCCGGACCTCGAACCGGTAGGCCGGGTCGTAGGGCGCGACGTCGAGGCCGCGGAACACCGCCTTGGCGGCCGGGCGCAGCGGGGAGGCGGCGTGCTCGGCGAACAGCTCGTCGCGGCGTGCCACCCACTCGGCGTGCGCGGCGGCGGGGTCGTCCGCGGCGATCCGGCGGACGTCCGCGTACGTCTGCGCGGTCCGCCGCCGCCAGTCGACGACGGCCAGCACGTCGAGGGCGAGACCGAGCTGCGTCACCATGCCCTCACCGTCTCACGCGCCGCCGGGCGGCGGCATCCAGAGGCCCTGCGACCTGCACCTCGCGGACGCGGTCCCGGTGCGGACGACCACGGGCCGGTGACGTGAAAGGCTCGGCGGCATGGACCTGAGGATCTTCACCGAACCGCAGCAGGGCGCCTCGTACGACGACATCCTCGCCGTCGCGCGCGCCACCGAGGAGCTGGGCTTCGACGCCTTCTTCCGTTCCGACCACTACCTGAGCATGGGCGGCGACGGGCTCCCCGGCCCGACGGACGCGTGGACGACGCTCGCCGGCCTGGCGCGGGAGACGAGCCGCATCCGGCTCGGCACGCTCGTCACGTCGGCCACGTTCCGGCACCCCGGCGTGCTCGCGATCCAGGTGGCGCAGGTGGACCAGATGTCGGGCGGCCGCGTCGAGCTCGGCCTGGGCGCCGGGTGGTTCGCCCAGGAGCACGCGGCGTACGGCATCCCGTTCCCGGCCAAGCGCTTCGGGCCGCTGACCGAGCAGCTCGAGGTCGTCACCGGGCTGTGGGGCACGCCCGTGGGGGAGCGGTTCTCCTACGACGGCGAGCACTACACGCTCACCGACAGCCCGGCCCTGCCCAAGCCCGTGCAGCGCTCGCCCCTCGACCCGTCGCGTGCGGGCGTGCCGGTGATCGTCGGCGGCCTGGGCCCGCGGCGGACGCCGGCGCTCGCCGCCCGGTTCGCGAGCGAGTTCAACCTGTCCTTCCCGCCGCTGGACCAGGTCGGCGAGAAGCTGGAGACGGTGCGGGAGGCGTGCCGGGCGATCGGGCGTGACCCGCAGTCCCTCACGATGTCGGTGGCCCTGGTGGCGGCGGTCGGGAAGGACGACGCGGAGGTGGACCGTCGCGCCGCCGCCATCGGCCGCGACCCGAAGGAGCTCCGGGAGGTCGGCGTCGCCGGCACGCCCACGGCCGTCGTCGACCGGCTCGGCGCGCTCGCGGAGCTGGGTGTGGGCCGCGTCTACCTGCAGGTGCTCGACCTGCACGACCTCGACCACCTGGAGCTGGTGGCCTCGCAGGTCATGCCGCAGGTGCGCTGAGCCGCTCGGTCGTGGTGGCCGGGGCGCGTCCTGTGCGGAGGACGTCCCGCGCCACCACGACCGCCAGCGCCACCAGCAGCAGGTTGCGCAGCACGAGCAGGAGCGACGGCCCGGCCTGCTGCGCCGTGATCCCGTCGTAGGTCAGCGGGAACACCCACTGGGTGAGCGCCGCGACCACCAGCACCAGCACCGCCGGCACGCGCCACGGGCGCACCCCCGAGGCGCCGGGCCGGGCCAGCCCGACGACCACCGGCCCCGCGAGCCAGCCGACGAACTGCGGCGACCCGACCTTGTTCGCGACGATCAGCGTCACGGCCACCAGCAGTGCGCCACGGGCGAGGAACCCCGCGGTGTCCAGCCGGTCCCCGGCGCGCCGTCGCACCCACGCGAGCAGGGCGGTGACCGCAGCGAGGGCCAGCGGCAGCAGCGCGCCGAGCGCCCCGGCCACGGCGGCCGTGCCCGGTCCGGTGATCTCCCACGTCGTGATCGCCTGGTTGAGCACGACCCGAACGTCCGGCGACCCGAGCCCGGCCAGCACCCACGGCGTGGCCGCGACCGCCTCGACCTGCAGCCCCCGGTCGCCCTGCTCGGTCAGGAACGACGTCAGGTGCGCGGCCCCGCCGCCTGCGACGACGGCCGTCGACACAGCGGCGCACACCAGCGCGGCGGGCAGCACGAGGTCGCGCCACGGCCGCCGCACCACGAGCACCAGCGGCAGCAGCAGGGCGCCCGGGGCGACCTTGATCCACGCGCCGGCCGTCAGGAGGGCCGAGGCGACCGCCGGCCGGCGCAGCGCCAGCGTGAGCGCGACGACCACCACCGGCGCGACCACCGCGTCCAGCCGACCCACCGCCACGGGGCCGAGCAGCAGCACGAACGCCAGCCACCACCACGCGCCGAGCGCCGGGTCGTGGCGGGGCGGCCCGGCGACCACGCCCGAGACGGCGCCGTCCGCCGCCGGCCTCGCCCCGGGGTCCGTCGCGCGCGCACCCCGCAGCAGCACCCCGACGGCCGCCGCGTTCGCCCCCGCGACCAGCAGCGTCCACGCCACGGCGTACGCGCGGGTGTCGACGGCGTCGACCACCAGCGCCGGCGCCAGCATCGGCAGCACGGCGCCGGCCGGGTACACCCAGTCGCCGCCCAGGACCGGCCACACGCCCTCGTGCAGGCCCTGCCACATCCACCAGCGGTACAGGTCGACGTCCCAGAACGCCTTCGCCGGTATCAGCACCGTCCCGACGTACCCGATCCAGGCGTGCACCGCGACGAACGCGGTCCACAGCGCAGCGCGGGAGCGCAGCAGGCGGTCGATGGTGCACCTCCGCGTGTGAGTCAGGGCGCGGGACACCCTACGCGGCGGACCGTCCCGACGGGCCCGGGGAGCGAGCCGCTAGCCTGCCGTCCGGCGCGCCCGGACGGACCGGGCCGGGCAGCGAGGAGGCGGGACCGCGTGAGCGCGTTCGGGTGGCGGGTGCACGGCGACGGCAGGAGCGTCGCCCCGGGGGCGGTCGTCGCCCCGGAGGAGCGGTTGAGCTGGCCCCGGACCATCGGGATCGGCATGCAGCACGTCGTCGCGATGTTCGGCGCGACGTTCCTGGTGCCGTTGCTGACCGGGTTCTCGCCGGCGACCACGCTGCTGTTCTCGGCGATCGGGACGGTGACGTTCCTGCTCGTCACGGGGAACCGGCTGCCGTCCTACCTCGGGTCGAGCTTCGCGTTCATCGGCCCGATCGTCGCGGCGACCGCCTCGGGCGGCCAGTCCGCCGCCGTCGGCGGCATCCTGGTGACCGGTGTCCTGCTCGCGGTCGTCGGCCTGGTGGTGCACCTGGCGGGGTCCCGGTGGATCGACGTCGTCATGCCGCCCGTGGTGACCGGCACGGTCGTCGCGCTGATCGGCTTCAACCTCGCGCCGACGGCGTGGGGCTCGTGCGACGCGGAGGGCGTGTGCAGCGGGTTCCGCGCGGCCCCCGTCACGGCGCTCGCGACCCTCGGTGCGATCGTCCTCGCGGCCGTGCTGTTTCGCGGCATCCTCGGCCGGCTGTCCATCCTGGTCGGCGTCGTCGTGGGCTACGTCGTGGCGTGGCTGCGCGGCGAGGTCGACTTCACCGCCGTGGGCGACGCGGCCTGGTTCGGCCTGCCGGACTTCGTCACGCCGACGTTCGAGCCGCACCTGCTCGGCCTGTTCCTCCCGGTCGTCTTCGTGCTGATCGCGGAGAACGTGGGGCACGTGAAGTCGGTCGCCGCGATGACGGACCGCAACCTCGACCACCTCACCGGCCGGGCGCTGCTCGCCGACGGCCTGGCCACCACGTTCGCGGGCCTCGGCGGCGGCTCGGGCACCACCACGTACGCCGAGAACATCGGCGTCATGGCGGCGACCAAGGTGTACTCGACTGCCGCGTACTGGGTCGCGGCCGCGACCGCGCTGGTGCTCAGCCTGTCGCCCAAGTTCGGCGAGCTCATCAACACCATCCCGCCCGGGGTGCTCGGCGGCGCCACCACGGTCCTCTACGGCATGATCGGCGTGCTCGGCGCCCGGATCTGGGTGCAGAACAAGGTCGACTTCTCGGACCCCGTGAACCTCACGACCGCCGCCGTCGCGCTGGTCATCGGCATCGCGAACTTCACGTGGACGGCGGGCGACCTGCAGTTCGCCGGCATCGCGCTGGGCACGGCCGCGGCGATCGGCGTCCACCACGTCATGCGGGCCGTGGCCCGGTGGCGCGGGACGAGCCAGGAGCCCGCGTCGCCGGCGTCGGTGCCGGGGGGCACGGAGCTCGAGGGCAGGGCTCGCTGACGACGGCACGCGGCGCGGGTCCCCGGCGGGTCCGCGCCGCGTGCCGCTCCGGCGTCAGCCCGCGGGCGGCGGGGTGGTCGCCGGGGCGGTCGGCGTCGGCTGCGGACGCGCCGTGACCTGGTCCAGGGCGATGCAGCCCTCCGGCACGGCGAACGGCTGGTCCGGCTCCAGGACGACGTCCGCGGCGGCGACCAGGTTGTTGAACGCGGCGCCGACCACCACGTCGACGGTCGCGTCCTCGCGGGTGTCGAGCACGAGCTGCGGCGAGTCGAACTGCGCGGCGACGGTGTACGCGGCGGCGACACCCTGCGAGCCGAACTGGATGAGCGCGGTGTCCGAGTACGCGGCGTAGCCGGCGCCGCGGGCGTTCGCCTCGGCGCCGATGACGAAGCCCCGGGACTCCAGGGCGTCGCCGGTGTCACCGGCCAGCCCGATGCGGTTCGTGCTGTTGTAGACGTTCACGGTGATCTGCCCGTAGGGCACCGGCGTCGCGCCCTCGGGAGGGCAGGGCGAGTCGGCGACGGCCAGGCCGGTCGGCTCCGGCGACGAGAAGTCGCGGGCCAGGAACGGCAGCTCGAGGTTGCCCGCGTAGACGGCCCCCGCGCCGGCGGCGGCGACGCCGAGGCCCGCCAGCAGCACGCCGAACACGACGGCCTGGCGCTCACGGGTGTGCCGGCGGCGCCGCTGCCGTGCGGCGGCGGGCGTACGGTCAGTGCTCATCGGTCTCGATCACCAGGACGCGCGCGTGCAGCACGGGCCGCTGCTGCAGCGCGGCGCGCACCGCCCGGTGCAGGCCGTCCTCCAGGTAGAGCACGCCGCGCCACTGCACGACGTGCGCGAACAGGTCGCCGTAGAACGTGGAGTCCTCGGACAGCAGGTTGTCGAGGTTCAGGGTGCGCTTGGTGGTGACCAGCTCGTCGAGGCGCACCTGCCGCGGGGGCACGTCCGCCCACTGCTTGGGCGTCACGAGCCCGTGGTCGGGATAGGGCCTGCCCTCGCCCACCGACTTGAAGATCACGCTGGCGAGTGTAGGTGAGAGCCGCGGGGCGCCGCGCTGCGGCTCGCGGGGCGGGGACGAACCGCGGCGCCGGAGCAGCGCATCGGGTGAATGTGCCCGTGCCTGGTCGCGCGCGGGCGTGCACCGGCCGATGGGAGGGAGACGCCGGTCGCGAAGGAGGTGGGCATGCCGCTCGACGCGCGCCGCCGTGCCCGCGCGCGCGTGCGCGGGATCGTCGCGGTGGCCGTGCCGGTCGGGCTGGTGCTGTCCCTGGCGGTGTCGGTGTTCGACGGGCACCAGCGCCGCGACCACGCGGCGGACGAGGCCCGCGCCCGGCTGGCCGTCACGGCGGAGGCGTTGCTCGCGCGGTGGGACATGCAGCTGCGCCTCGCGCGCACCTCGGCGCTGATGCTGACGCCGGGCGCCGACGACGCGTGGGCCGAGGCCGGCGGCGCCTGGGAGGCGCACCTGCGGGTGCTCGCCGGCCCGGGCGGCCGGACCGACGCGGTCGGCGGGGTCGCCTGGATCCCGGCGCCGGCGAGCCCGGCGGACCGTGCCGGGCTCGTCGACCTCGTGGGCGGCGGGACGGAGCCGTCGCCGGATGCCGTCGCGGCCACCCGGGTCGTGCGGCTCGGGCCGGCCTCGCTGGTCGACGAGCTGGCCGCCGGTCGCACCCCGGACCCCGGTGCCGTGCAGGCCGTCGAGGAGGCGCTGGCCGCGTCCCGCGACCGGGGGGACCTCGTCGTGTCCGAGCCCTACCCCGCCGACGTCGGCGCCGCCTACGGCCCGGCGGACGCGGGGCTGGTGGCGCGGGCCGGCGCCGTGGGCGGCCTGGAGACGGCGGCCGTCACGCCGGTGTTCGACGGCCCGGACGCCCCGGTGGGGCGCGACGAGCGCGTCCGCCGCCTCCTGGGGTGGACGGTGACGACCGTGCGGCTCGACTCCCTGCTCGCCCTCCTGGACGAGCCGGAGGAGCCGACCGCGGTGCTGGACGGCGACCGCCTGCTGGGGGCGGTGCCCGCGGGGACGGGCTCCGCCGCGGTCCAGGCCCCGGTGATCCGCACCCGGGACGTGCCCGTCGCGGGGCGCACCTGGACCCTCGTCGCGGCGCAGTCCGACGTCCCCGGGCCCCTGACGTGGTTCCCGCTGCTCGCGGGGTCGGTGCTCACCGCCCTCGTCGTGGGGCTGCTGACGTCCCGCGCCGCGGCGGAGAACCGCGCTGTCGATCTGGCCGCCGAGCGGACCCGCGCGCTCGCGGACCGGACGCGCGACCTGGAGTCCATCACGCGCAACACCCCGGACGCGATCGCCCGCGTGGACGGCGACGCCCGGCTGCGGTTCGCGAACGTCGCCATGCGCCGGGCGGCGCAGCTCACCGAGGACGACATCGGCGTGCGGGCGGCCGAGCTCGCGTCCCGCTCCCCGGTGATGGACGCCGTGCGCGCGCTCGCGAACCACATGCTCGCGCTCGCCTCCGACCCGGGCGTCGACGTCGAGCACGACCCGCGCCGCCTCATCAGCATGTCCGCGGCGCACGACGGCAGCTGGTACGAGGTGCGGGCCGTGCCCGAGCGGAGCCCGGCGGGGACCGTCGACTCGGTGCTGGTCGTCGCGCGGGACGTCACCCGGTTCCGGGACGCGCAGGACCGGCTCACGCACGCCGCGACCCACGACCCGCTCACCGGGCTGGCGAACCGGGACGTCGCCCGCGAGCGGGCCGTGGCGGCGCTGGCCACCTCGCGCGTCGGGACCGCCCTGCTCCTGCTGGACCTGGACCGGTTCAAGCTCGTCAACGACTCCTACGGGCACGTGGTGGGTGACGAGCTGCTGCGCCGCGCGGCCGCCCGGGTCGCCGGGGGCCTGCCGCACCGCGCCACGCCCGCCCGGGTGGGCGGCGACGAGTTCGTGGTGCTGCTGCCGGACGCCACCCCCGCGGTGGCGGACGCCGTGGCGTCCCGCCTGGTCGCCGCCTTCGACGAGCCGTTCGCGCTGCACGACGAGGAGTTCGCCGTCGGGTGCAGCGTGGGTGTCGTCCACGCCCCGCCGGGGACCATGCCCTGGGACGAGCTGCTGCGCTGCGCGGACGTCGCGATGTACCGGGCGAAGGCCGCCGGCGGCGGATGCCACGAGTGGTACGAGGAGCACACCGCCGACCGCGCGCGACAGCGGCTCACGATGGCCGCCGACCTGCGCCGTGCGGTCGCGGAGGGCGAGATGGCCCTCGTCTACCAGGCGGAGGTCGACCTCGCGCACGGCCGGGTCGAGGGCGTCGAGGCCCTCATGCGCTGGACGAGGCGCTCCCGCGGCCCGGTGCCTCCGTCGGAGTTCATCCCGGTCGCGGAGGAGACCGGGCTGATCGGCGAGCTCGGGGCGTGGGCGCTGGACCGTGCGCTCGGCGAGGTCGTGGCGCACAACCGCGGCACCGGGGCCGACCTGCGGGTGTGGGTCAACGTCTCCCCGCGGCAGTTCGTCGGCCAGAAGGACCGCCCCGACCTGGTCACGCTCGTGGTGGACCTGCTCGCGGCGCACGACGCGCCGGCGGCGTGGCTCGGCATCGAGGTCACCGAGAGCGCGCTGGCCGACGACACGCGCGTGGTGCCGATGCTGCGCGCGCTGAGGGAGCTCGGCGTCGGGGTGGCGGTCGACGACTTCGGGACCGGGTACTCCTCCCTGTCCCGCCTGCACGACTACCCGGTGACGCTGCTGAAGATCGACCAGTCGTTCGTGCACGGCCTCGGCGGCTCCGGGCCGGTCGGTCCCCGCGCGGCGGGCGTGGTGGAGGCGGTGGTCGCGCTCGGCCGGTCGCTCGGCGCCGACGTCATCGCCGAGGGCGTCGAGGACCGCAGCCAGTACGTCGCGCTGCGGGAGCTCGGCTGCGACCTCGTGCAGGGCTACCTGTTCGGGCGGCCCTGCGCGTTCGCCGACGCGGTGCGGCCGCCGGCCGTCGTGGACGGGCCCGTCCCCGCGGCGTCGTCCGTCTCCGTCCCCGCGGGCGACGCGGCAGGGACGGCCGGCGGCCGCTGACCCGTACCGCCACCGCCGGGGCGTGCGGCGGTGGCCGGCTGGAGCGAGAGCATCCACGTGGCGCACGTCGCGGCGAGCAGCGGGACGGCCAGCCCGATGCCGGTGGCCGGCACCACCACGCCCGAGTCGTTCAGGGCGAAGCCGATGCCGAGCGTGACCGCCAGCGCCGTCAGGCCCTTGAGCAGCACCGGGGCGTCCGTCGCCAGGCGCCGCAGCGGGGCGCCCGCGGACAGCCACGCGTACGGTCCGCCGTCGTCGGCGCGCACCGCCGACCGCGCGGGACGCCCGACCAGCAGCACGACCAGCAGCAGGCCGCCGATCGCCAGGAGGGTCTGCTCGCTGCCGAACAGGATGCGCAGGTTCGTCTCCGCCTTGCGGGCGAGCACGGTGGTCAGCCCGCCGTCGAGCACGGTCTCGATGAACCGCCCGAGGTGGGTGCGGTCGTCCGCGGGCCGCATCCAGTCCACGACCGCGATGCCGACGACCGTCACGGCGCCCGCGCCGAGCACCGCCACCACCCGGCGCCAGCTGAGCCGCAGTCCCGCGGTGAGCAGGCCCAGGATCAGGAAGCCCGGGACCAGCGCCGGCGGTCCGCCGAAGTCGGCCCCGAGGGACGGCAGGCCGTTCACCACCGTCGCGACCAGGCCCGTGGCGGCGACCACGCCGACCGCCAGGCCCCTGCGGCCCGCCCGCAGCAGCGGGTCCGCGAGCGCCACGGCCGTCAGGATCATCGCCGTCGCGAACAGGGCGAACGCCGGGTTGCCGAAGCCGTAGAACCGCCCGGCCACCAGCGACCCGGGGCCCATCATCGAGTCGAGCGCGAGGCGCGCACCGGTCGCGACGTCGAGGGCCAGCACCGCGGCCGTCACGCCGCTGACCACGCCGAGCGGTCCGAGCAGCCGCCCGCCCCACCACGGCGGCAGCAGCGCCAGGGCGGTCACGGCGGCGGCGGACAGGGCGACGGCGCCGGCCAGCGCCCACCCGGGGGTGGCGGCCCGCCACCAGGGCAGCAGGTTCGCCAGGAACGTCGACACCGGGACCGCCGCCACGACGACCGCACCCATGCGCAGGCCGTGCAGGACGCGCGCCGGGTGCGCCGAGCCCGTGACCCGCCGCGGCCAGAACCGGTGGAGCAGCGCCGACCAGGCCGTGCGCACCCGGTGGTTCAGCCCGACCATCACGAGCAGGTACAGGGCGAGGTTCATCCCGACCCAGAACACGTAGAACCCGCCGACGAGCGGCTTGGCGGCCTGCGCGTGCCGGTTCTGGTCGATGAGGTACGCGACGCGCTGCCCGGCGGGGGCGTCGTCCGGTGCCTGCCGGACGGTGGAGCCGACGAGCGCGCCCGACGGCGCCCGGTCGCGGATCCCGAGCGCGTCCAGCAGGGTCGGGGTCAGGTCCGTGGCCTGCAGGTACCCGGTCTGGCGCGTGGACGGCGAGCCGATCGTCCCGCCCTCGTACCCCGGCCCCGTGGCCAGCGCGAGCTGCAGGTGCGCCCGGCGGCTGGAGTCCGCGACGGACGCCACCAGGACGGTCGCGTCCGGGTCCGCGCGCCGGGTCGCCGCCACGACGGCGCCCACGCGGGAGTCGATGTCCTGCACCTGCTCGGCGCGGGTCGGCGCGGTGACGACGTCCGTCCCCGACAGGTCCGGGACCTCCTGCTCGGCGTCCGGGTCGGCGGTGCCGTCGGACTCGACCCTGCCACGGGTCTGGTAGCCCGGGTCGCGGACCGTCCCGACGTCCACGACGAGCAGGCGCGCGTCGGCGAGCGCGGCGGTGACGGCGGTCTCGAGCGCCCGCGCGTCCGCCGGCTTGCGCACGTGCGTCCCCACCGGCGTCCCGTCCGACCCGGCCAGGGCGATCGCCGCGCCGGGGCCGATGCCGGCGACCGGGACCCCCGCGTCCGCGAGCGTGTCGCCCAGCAGCCCCAGGCGCGAGGCGTACGAGGACGCGTCCGTCGCGGCGACGTAGTCCGCCCAGCCCGGGACGGCGCCGTTCGCGAGCGGGTCGCGCAGCGTCCGGCACGTGCCGTCCGGCACGCGGAGGTCGTCCGCGCGACCGCCCGCCGACACCGCGAGCCACCCCGCGCTCGGGCACGTGTACGACCCCACCGACCGGACGACGGTCGTGCCGAGCGAACCCTCCCGGGAGAGCTGCCACAGCGCCGGCGTCGTCAGCGAGCCGAGGTCGTCCCAGCGCAGGCCGGTCGCGCCGACGAGGACGACGGGGTGCTCGTCGTCGGCGGCGGCCGGGGCCGTCGTGCCGGTGCCGGCCACCGCCGGTGCCGGGGACCACCCCAGGGCCAGCACCAGCAGCGCCGCGAGCAGCGCCGCCACCCGGGCGGCGCGCGTCCCCCGGGGCGCCCGGGCGGCGGGCAGGGCGGCGGCAGGCGTGGGCAGGGGCACCGGCCCAGCGTACGGGCGCACTACGCTCGGGCGGGTCGCCAGGGCGCCCCCGGTCGGCACGTGCACGCCCGCCCCACAGCGTGCTCACGCCGTCCCCACGCGTCCCACGCGTCCGCCCGTCCCTGTCGCCCCGTCCGTCCCGCCGCACCGCCACCGCCCGACCCGGAGGTCCCCATGCCCGGTCGTCCCCGCTACGCCTACCTGGGCCCCGCGGGCACCTTCACGGAGGTGGCGCTGCGGCAGGTGGCGAGCCCCGAGGAGGCCGTCTACCTGCCGCAGCCCGACGTCGTCACCGCCATCGAGGCGGTGCGCTCCGGGGAGGCCGACCACGCGGTCGTCGCGATCGAGAGCACGGTGGAGGGCGGCGTCACCGCGACGCTGGACGCCCTCGCGGTGGGCACCCCGCTGGTGCTGCAGCGCGAGGTGCTGGTACCGGTGGGCTTCTCGCTGGTGGGCCGGCCGGGCGTCGCTCTCGCGGACGTGCGGCGCGTCGCCGCGCACCCGCACGCGTGGGTGCAGTGCCGCCGGTGGCTCGCGCAGCACCTGCCGGGTGCCGTCCACGTGCCGGCGGCCTCGAACACGGCACCCGCCGCCCTGCTGGCGGACGCGGGCGCCGAGGGGGCGCTGGGCTTCGACGCGGCGCTCGTGCCGCCGGCGGCGACGGCGCACTACGGCCTGGCGGCGCTCGCGGAGGGGGTCGCGGACAACCCGCACGCCGTGACCCGGTTCGTCGTCGTGGGCACGCCCGGCGCGGTGCCGGCGCCCACCGGCGCGGACAAGACGACCCTGGTGGTGCACCTGCCGTCGAACGAGGCGGGCGCGCTGCTGACGATGCTCGAGCAGTTCGCCGCGCGGGGCGTCAACCTGTCCCGCATCGAGTCCCGGCCCATCGGGGACTCGCTCGGCCGGTACTCGTTCTCGATGGACGCCGAGGGGCACATCGCCGAGGAGCGCATGGGCGAGGCGTTCATGGGGCTGCACCGGGTGTGCCCGCACGTGCGGTACCTCGGCTCCTACCCGCGGGCGGACGGGCAGGCCGCCGACGTGCACCTCGGGACGTCCGACGCCGACTTCCGCGGCGCCCGGGAGTGGCTGCGGTCGGTGCGGGGCGGCACGAGCGTCTGACGGGCGGGGTGCCCGGGCCGTCAGGCGCGCGCCACCCGCACGACGAGCGCAGCCGGGTCGACGCGCGCCGACAGCTCCGTCACGTGGCCGAGGACGTCGCCGTCGACCTGCACGTACTCGCCGCCGGCCACCGTGAGGTGGACCTCGCGGGCGCGGGTGTGGTCGATGCGGCCGATCTTGGCCGGGAGCTGGTTGCGGACGCCGACCCCCTGCAGCACGACCTCCCCGAACAGCTGGGCCCAGCCGGCCACCCCGCCCCGGGTGTCGATCGCGGCGATGTCGAGCCAGCCGTCGTCGAGCTCGGCATCGGGCAGCAGCGTGATCCCGCCGGGCAGGCGCCCGCAGTTCCCGATCAGCAGCGAGCGGACCCGGGCGTTCGCCGGCGGGGCGTCGTCGAGCCGCAGCACGGTCCGCAGCCGCCGGCCGTGCAGGTGCTTGATGCCGGCGACGAAGTACGCGATCCAGCCGACCCGCGCCTTGAGCTCGTCGTCCGCGTCGGCGACCATCGCCGCGTCGAAGCCCAGCCCGGCGATGACGAGGAAGATGTGGTCGCGGGGGACGTCGGTGTCCGCGGGCAGCTCGTCGGCGGCCTCCGCGATGTCGTCGTCCACCAGCGACTCGTACCGGATCACGCGGAGCCAGCCGACGTCGATGGTCCGGTCCGTGCCGTCGAGCGCGATCTGCAGGGCCGCCAGCGGGTCGCCGAGCGGGATGTCGAGGTTGCGGGCCAGGAGGTTGCCGGTGCCGACCGGGACCAGGCCCATCGGGACGCCGGTCCCGACGAGGGCCTCGGCGACCGCGCGCACCGTCCCGTCGCCGCCCAGCGCGACCACGACGTCCGCGCCCCGGGCCACGGCGTCCCGCGCCTGGCCGATGCCCGGGTCCTCCGGGGTGGTCTCGAGCCAGAGCGGCTCGGGCAGGTACTGCTCGGCGCACGCCCGGCGGACGGTCGCGCGCAGGTCCGGCACGCCCGGCTTGGACGGGTTGGCGACGAACGCGACGAGCGGGGGCTGCCGGTCCGGCTCGTCGCGTCCGCCCGTCGGGGTGCCCGGGGCGGGGGCGGGGCGCCCGGCCCCGGTGCGTCGCGCGGCGCCGCCCCGCCACGCGGCCACCGCGACCCCGGTGGCCACCACCGACAGCACGAGAGCGGTGACGGACAGCCAGGCTTCCCAGGTCATGCGAGGAATCTACGGCGCGGCGCCCGGTCGCGCCCACGCTCCGGCCCGGTCCGCGCCGGAGCGGGCGCGGACCGGGCCGGTCGGGGCCGGCTCCGCCGGTCGGGGCCCGCGGTCGGTAGGCTCGCCGTGTGATCGATCTGAAGCTGCTGCGCCAGGATCCGGACGTCGTGCGTGCGAGCCAGGTGGCCCGCGGCGACGACCCCGGGCTGGTCGACCAGGTGCTCGACGCCGACGCCCGCCGCCGCGCGGCGCTCACCGACTTCGAGACGCTCCGTGCCGAGCAGAAGTCCCTCGGCAAGCAGGTCGCGTCCGCGCAGGGCGACGAGAAGCAGGCGCTGCTGGCCCGCGCGAAGACGCTCGCGGAGCAGGTGAAGGCGCTGCAGGCCGACGCGGAGGCGGCGGACGCGCTCGCGACCGAGCTCGCGCGGCGGATCGGCAACGTCGTCGAGGAGGGTGTGCCCGCCGGCGGCGAGGACGACTACGTGGTGCTGCGGCACGAGGGCACGCCGCGCGACTTCGCCGCCGAGTACGGGCCGGACTTCGCGGTGCGGGACCACCTGGAGCTCGGCGAGGGGCTCGCAGCGATCGACACCGAGCGCGGCGCGAAGGTCTCCGGCGCGCGGTTCTACTACCTCACGGGCATCGGCGCCCGTCTGGAGCTCGCGCTGCTGAACGCGGCCGTGGACCGGGCGCTGGCGGTGGGCTTCACCCCGGTCATCACGCCGACCCTGGTGAAGCCGGAGATCATGGCGGGCACCGGGTTCCTCGGGGCGCACGCGGACGAGATCTACCGGCTCGAGGCCGACGACCTGTACCTGGTGGGCACCAGCGAGGTGGCGCTCGCGGGCTACCACTCGGGGGAGATCCTCGACCTGTCGGCGGGGCCGCGCCGGTACGCGGGCTGGTCGGCGTGCTACCGGCGCGAGGCCGGGTCGTACGGCAAGGACACCCGCGGCATCATCCGCGTGCACCAGTTCCACAAGGTGGAGGCGTTCTCCTACACCACCGTCGAGGACGCCGCGGCGGAGCACCGGCGCATCCTCGGCTGGGAGGAGGAGATGCTCGCGCTGGTCGACCTGCCGTACCGCGTCATCGACACCGCGGCGGGCGACCTCGGGTCCAGCGCCGCACGCAAGTTCGACTGCGAGGCGTGGCTGCCGAGCCAGCAGCGCTACCTCGAGCTGACGAGCACGTCCAACTGCACGACGTTCCAGGCCCGCCGTCTGGGCGTCCGGGAGCGCACGGCGGACGGCGAGGTCCGCCCGGTCGCGACGCTGAACGGCACGCTCGCGACCACGCGGTGGATCGTCGCGATCCTCGAGAACCACCAGCAGGCGGACGGCTCGGTCCGGGTGCCGGAGGGGCTGCGGCCGTACCTCGGCGGCCTGGAGGTCCTGGAGCCGGTGCGGGCCGCGGCGGCCGCGGGGGGCGGGTCGCGATGACCCACCCGCGCACCGTGGCCGGCACGCTCGTCGCCCTGGACGTCGACGGCACGCTCATGACCTACGACGGCGTCGTCTCGGACGACGTGCGCGCGTGTGTCGCGTCCCTGCGGGAGGCGGGCGCCCACGTCGTGCTCGCGACGGGCCGCGCCGTCCTGGCGACCGTCCCGGTGGCGCGCGACCTCGGCATCGACGACGGCTGGCTGGTGTGCTCGAACGGGGCGGTGCTCGCACGGGTCGCCCCGGAGCGGCCGGAGGGCTACGAGGTCGTCGAGCTCACGACGTTCGACCCCGAGCCCGTGCTGCGGGTGCTGCAGATGGAGCTGCCCGATGCGTTCTTCGCGGTGGAGGACCTGGGGCGCGGGTTCCTGGTGTCCCGGCCGTTCCCGGACGGCGAGCTGACGGGGGAGCAGCGCGTGTCGACGTTCGAGGAGCTGTGCGCGAGCCCGGCGACGCGTGTCGTCATCCGCGACCCGGGCAGCACGCCCGAGGAGTTCCACGCCCTGGTCGAGCGAGTGGGCCTGCACCAGGTGTCGTACGCGGTCGGCTGGAGCGCGTGGCTGGACCTGACCCCCGGTGGCGTGTCGAAGGGCAGCACGCTGGAGGAGCTGCGCCGGCGGCTCGGCGTGGAGCCGTTCGCGACCGTCGCGGTCGGCGACGGGGGCAACGACGTCGAGATGCTGCGCTGGGCGGCGCGCGGGGTGGCCATGGGGCACGCGCCCGACGCGGTGCGGCAGGCGGCGGACGAGGTCACCGGCACGATCGCGGACGACGGCGTCGTCGCGGTGCTGCGCAGCATCGGCCACTGACACCGCCGGCCCGTGTCGGCGGACGCGGCCCCGGCCGTCCTGCGGCGCGGCAAAAGCGGTAGCGCTCCCACGGGGTCGCACGGTGGACCGGGCACGGGCCCGCGGAGCACAATCCCCGCCATGGCGCACGGCATCGTCGACGTGGCCCGGGCAGCCGGGGTGTCCACCGCGACCGTGTCGCGCGCCCTGCGGGGCCTGCCGAACGTCACCGCCGCCACGCGCGAGCGGGTGCGCCGGGCCGCGGACGAGCTCGGCTACGTGCCGTCGCCGTCGGCCGCGTCGCTCGCCTCGGGCCGGACGCGGACGATCGGCCTCATCACGCCCTGGGTCGCGCACTGGTTCTTCGCCCACGTCATCGAGGGCGCGGAGCGGGC
Organism: Cellulomonas sp. C5510; assembly: GCF_019797765.1. NCBI lineage: Bacteria > Bacillati > Actinomycetota > Actinomycetes > Micrococcales > Cellulomonadaceae > Cellulomonas > Cellulomonas sp. C5510. The sequence continues at coordinate 3,729,645 of NZ_CP081862.1, read as the reverse complement.
GCTGCGGGTCGAGGACTTCGACGCCCTGCTCTACACGTTCGAGCTGAGCCGCGACGTGCGCCGGCTGCGCGTGGACCCGGACGTGCTGCGGCGGCGGGTGGACGGCGTGCTCGTGGTCGGCCTGCCGCTCGAGGCCGAGGAGGTCGCGGCGCTGGAGGACCTCGGCTACCCGCTGGTGTTCGTGGGCGCGGGGGCACCGGGCCGGGTCACGGTCGGGCTGGACGACGTGGCGACCGCGCGCACGGCGGTCGCGCACCTGGCGGACCTGGGGCACCGGACGATCGCGCACCTGTCGGGCGAACCCGACGACTGCCTGCCCTGGTCCCCGGCGGTGCGGCGCGCGGCCGGCTGGCGCGCCGAGATGTCCGCCCGTGGCCTGGCGGTCGAGGGCCTGGAGGTGCACGGGCACTTCGACGTGGCCGGGGGGCGGGCGTCGATGCACGCGCTGCTCGACCGCCGCCCGGACGTCACCGCCGTGTTCGCGGCGTCGGACGAGATGGCGATGGGCGCGATCCTCGCGCTGCGCGACCGGGGCCTGCGGGTGCCGGACGACGTGTCGGTGGTGGGGGTCGACGGGCACGAGATGGCCGAGCACCTCGACCTGACGACGATGGCGCAGAACGCGCACGACCAGGGCGTCACCGCGGCCTCGATGCTGCTCGAGATGATCACCGGCGCGCCGGTGCCGCGGGAGGTGCTGTTCCCGACGACGCTGGTGGAGCGCGGGTCGACCGCCCGGGTGCGTGACCAAATCGTGACCGGTCCGTAGCCCGGAACCGGTTGTGCACCGGCCATGTAAACGCTTGCATAGGGAGCACGGACCGGGCGTACCCGCCCCGGTCGGCAACCACGACGAGGTGGAGGCACAGCATGACCAGGATTCGTCGACGCCGGGCAGGCGTCGTCGTCGCCGGCGGGCTCGGGTTCGCGCTCGCGCTGACGGCATGTTCCGGGGGCGACTCGGGCGACGAGAGCACGGGGGGCAGCGGCGGGGACACCGGCGCGTCGTCCGAGATCGACTGCTCCGCCTACGACGAGTTCGGCGACCTCGACGGCACCACGGTGACCGTCTACACGTCGATCGTCGAGCCCGAGCAGAAGACCCAGGAGGACTCGTACACCCCGTTCGAGGAGTGCACCGGCGTCACGGTGGAGTACGAGGGCTCCCGTGAGTTCGAGGCCCAGCTGCTGGTCCGCATCCAGGCCGGCAACGCCCCGGACATCGCGTACCTGCCGCAGCCCGGCCTGCTGAAGACGATCGTCCAGGACTTCCCGGACGCGATCGTCCCGGCGCCCGACGCGACCGCGGCCAACGTGGACGAGTTCTTCTCCGAGTCGTGGAAGGACTACGGGTCGGTCGACGGCACGTTCTACGCGGCCCCGCTCGGCGCCAACGCGAAGTCGTTCGTCTGGTACTCGCCGGCGATGTTCGAGGACGCCGGGTACGAGATCCCGGAGACCTGGGACGACATGATGGACCTGTCCCAGCAGATCGTCGACGCCGGTGCCATGCCGTGGTGCGCGGGCGTGGAGTCCGGCGACGCCACCGGCTGGCCGGGCACCGACTGGGTCGAGGACGTCATGCTCCGCACCGCGGGCCCGGACGTCTACGACCAGTGGTACTCGCACGAGATCCCGTTCAACGACCCGCAGGTCAACGAGGCCTTCGACACGGTCGGCGAGATCCTCAAGAACCCCGACTACGTGAACGCGGGCCTCGGCGGCGTGGACTCCATCGCCACCACCCCGTGGACGGACGCGGGCTACCCGATCCTCGACGGCACCTGCTGGATGCACCGCGCGGCGAACTTCTACGCCACGCAGTGGCCGGAGGGCACCGAGGTCGCGCCGGACGGTGACGTCTACGCGTTCTACCTGCCGACCAACCAGACCGACATCAAGCCGGTGCTCGGCGGCGGTGAGTTCGTGGCGGCCTTCAACGACCGTCCCGAGGTCCAGGCGTTCCAGACCTACCTGTCCTCCGCGGACTGGGCCAACGCCAAGGCCAAGGCCACCCCGATGGGCGGCTGGGTCAGCGCCAACAACGGGCTCGACACCGAGAACCTCGCCACCGACTTCGACAAGCTGTCGGCCGAGATCCTCTCCGACCCCGACGCCGTCATCCGGTTCGACGCGTCCGACCTGATGCCCGGCGAGGTGGGTGCCGGCACCTTCTGGACCGGCATCGTCAACTGGCTGACGGGCTCCTCCACCGAGGAGGTCACGGACGCGATCGAGGCCTCCTGGCCGTCGTCCTGACCTGCACGGTCGACATCACCTGATCGGCAAGCGGCCTGCTCGGCCGGCCGGGGGTCCGCCCCGGCCGGCCGGGCAGGCCGACGTGGCTCGGAGGGGCACATGGACTGGCTGACGCAAGCATCGACGCCTGGCGAGAAGTTCGCCCTCATGGGGTTCGCCATCGTCCTGTTCGTCGTCGTGATGGGCGCGATCCTCTTCCTGGTGGACCGCCCCAAGAGGATCCCGCGCTGGGTGGTGGCCACGGCGTTCGCCGGGCCGGCGCTGCTGCTGCTGGCCTTCGGGCTGGTGCGGCCGGCGATCATCACGTTCTGGAACTCGTTCTTCGACAAGCGCGGCAACGAGTTCATCGGGCTCGACAACTACCAGCGCGCCCTGACCGAGGGGCAGTTCCAGAACGTCCTCGTCAACACCGCGATGTGGGTCGTGCTCGTCCCGCTGCTGTCCACCGGCATCGGTCTGGTCTACGCGGTGCTGGTGGACCGGACGCGGTTCGAGAAGCTCGCCAAGGCGCTCGTGTTCGTGCCCATGGCCATCTCGATGGTGGGCGCCTCGATCATCTGGAAGTTCGTCTACGAGTTCAAGCCGAACCAGCCCGGGGTCAAGCAGACGGGTCTGCTGAACCAGGTGCTGGTGTGGATCGGCCTCGAACCCCAGCAGTTCCTCATCAACTCGCCGTGGAACACCATGTTCCTCATCGTCGTGATGGTGTGGATCCAGACCGGTTTCGCGATGACCGTGCTCTCCGCGGCCATCAAGGCGATCCCGGACGACATCGTCGAGGCCGCGCGCCTCGACGGTCTCGGCGGCATGCGGATGTTCCGGTACATCACCGTGCCGTCCATCCGCCCCGCGATGGTCGTCGTGCTGACCACCATCGCCATCGGCACGCTCAAGGTCTTCGACATCGTGCGCACCATGACCGGCGGGCAGTTCAACACCCAGGTCATCGCGAACGAGTTCTACACGCAGTCCTTCCGGCAGAACAACCAGGGCCTGGGCGCCGCGCTCGCGGTGATCCTGTTCATCCTGGTGATCCCGATCGTCATCTACAACGTGCGGCAGCTGCGGAAGGCGGAGGAGATCCGATGACGTCCACACCCCCGCCCCCTGTGGTCCCCACGGCCGCCGCCATCGACGAGGCGGCCTCGGGAACCGGCTCGACGTCAGTCGGCTCGCGCCGGCTCAGCCGCCTCGAGCGCCGGGCCATCGCCACCAAGGGCAAGCTGTCGTCGCCCTGGGCCTCGTTCGCGGCGATCCTCATCGCGGTCCTGTGGACGATCCCCTCGATCGGCCTGCTCGTCACGTCGTTCCGGCCCGAGCTCGACATCCGGCGCTCCGGCTGGTGGACGGTGTTCGGCGGGCTGTTCTCCGGTGACGCCGAGTTCACGCTCGACAACTACGACCAGGCGCTGTTCGGGTCGGGCGCGGACCTGGCGACGTACTTCGTCAACTCGTTCGTCATCACGCTCCCGGCCGTGGTCATCCCGATCACGATCGCGCTGCTGGCGGCGTACGCGTTCGCGTGGATCGACTTCAAGGGTCGCGAGTTCCTGTTCGTCGCCGTGTTCGCCCTGCAGATCGTCCCGCTCCAGGTCGCGCTCGTCCCGCTGCTGCGCGACTACGTGAGCGTCGGCGTCGAGGGGTCGTTCTGGACGGTGTGGCTGTCGCACTCGATCTTCGCGCTGCCGCTGGCGATCTTCCTGCTCCACAACTTCATGAAGGAGATCCCGTCGTCGCTCGTCGAGGCGGCGCGGGTCGACGGCGCGGGCCACGTGAAGATCTTCTTCCGGGTGCTCCTGCCGCTCCTGGTGCCGGCCATCGCGGCGTTCGGCATCTTCCAGTTCCTGTGGGTGTGGAACGACCTGCTCGTCGGCCTCACGTTCGCCAACCCGACCTCGCGGCCTCTGACGGTGGCGGTCGCCGAGATGGCGGGCACCCGCGGCGGCGACTGGCACGTGCTCACGGCCGGCGCGTTCATCTCGATGGTCGTGCCGCTGATCGTGTTCATCTCGCTGCAGCGGTACTTCGTCCGCGGCCTGCTCGCGGGGTCCGTGAAGGGCTGACGCGACGACGCCCCGGTGCGCACGTCCGCACCGGGGCGTCGTGCTGCCCGAGCGGTGCGTAGAGTGCGACGTCGATGCGCGCGACGACGGAGGGGACGCCCTCGGCCCCCGGGGAGCCGGCCGCGCCGGGGTCGCGGACGGACGCCGGCCCGGGCGGCACGGGTGGCGACGGCGCGGGCGGTGGCCGCCTCGGCGGTGGTCCGGGCGGTGCGCTCGCCCGGGTCCCGGCGCCGGCGCTGTTCCTCGTCTCCGGCCTCGCGCAGTACGGCGGCGCCGCCCTGGCGGTGGCGCTGTTCGCCGTCGTCCCGTCCCCCACCGTGGCGTGGCTGCGGATCGCGGTCGCGGCGCTCGTGCTGCTCGCGTGGCGCCGGCCGTGGCGCGCGCGCTGGACCCGCGCGGACCTCGGCGCGGCCGCGCTGTTCGGGGTGGTGCTCGCCGCCATGAACGTGACGTTCTACGTGGCGATCGACGTGCTGCCCCTGGGCACCGCCGTGGCGATCGAGTTCATCGGCCCGGTCGCCGTGGCGGCCGTCACCGGGCGGACGTGGCGGGAGCGGCTCGGCATCGTCGTGGCCGCGGCCGGCGTCGTGGCGCTGGCCGGCGTGGAGCTGAGCGGCGGCGGCGAGGACAGCCTGCGCGGGCTCGTCGCCATCGGCCTGGCCGCGGCGTGCTGGGCGGGCTACATCGTGCTCGGGCGCCGCGTGGCGCAGGGGAGCGCCCGCCGGCCCGCCGGGGCGGACGGGGAGGTCGGCGCCGCCGCGGCAGGCACCTCGCCTGCACGGCCCGACGGGATCACCTCGCTGGCCGTCGGCATGACCACGGGCGCCCTCGTCGGGGCGCCGTTCCTCGCCGCGCCCTCCGCGCCCGTCCTGCACGACGCGCGCCTGGCGCTCGCCGTGCTCGGCATCGCCGTGCTGTCGTCCGTGGTGCCGTACGCGATCGAGCAGGTGGTGCTGCGCCGGGTCACCGCCGCGACGTTCGCGGTCCTGCTCGCGATGCTCCCGGCGACGGCGGCCGTGGTCGGGGCGGTCGCCCTGCGGCAGTGGCCGCACGGGTGGGAGGTCGTCGGGCTGGCGTGCGTGTCGGTGGCGATCGTCCTGACCGCGACCCGCCGCGACCCGGGCCGCGCGGACGGCTGACGTCGCGGGCCGCTCGGGCCGCTCGGACCGGCCGGCGGCCTAGAGGTACTGACCGGGTCCGGGGTCGCCCGTGGGGCCGCCCGCCGCGCCGGGCACGCCCGGGCCGCCCGGCACCGGCCGCCCGCCCGGCAGGGCCCGCCGCATCTGCGTGAGCTGCGCCTGCGCGGCCATCTGCTGGGCGACCAGGGCGGTCTGGATGCCGTGGAACAGACCCTCGAGCCAGCCGACGAGCTGGGCCTGCGCGATGCGGAGCTCCGCGTCGCTCGGGGTCTGCTCGTCGGCGAACGGCAGGGTGATGCGGTGCAGCTCGTCGATGAGCTCGGGGGACAGGCCGTCCTCCAGCTCGTGCAGGGACCGCTCGTGCACCTCGGCGAGCCGCGCGCGTGCCGCCTCGTCGAGCGGGGCGCTGCGCACCTCCTCGAGCAGCTGCTTGATCATCGTGCCGATCCGCATGACCTTCGCCGGCTGGCCGACGACCGCGGCCGGGTCCTCGGTGGCGTCGTCCGCCGGGCCGGACGGGCCGGACGGGCCGTCCGTCGCACCGGGTGCCTGCTCCGCGCCGGGGTCGTCGCCGCCGAGCACGACGATGCGCGGGTTCCGGCCGGGGACGCTGGGCTCGCTCATGCCGCCATCCTCTCGCGCGTGGCCCCGCCCGGCACGCGCCCCGCGCGCCGGACCCACGGGCGCGGGCGCTCGGGCGATCGCGGTCCGGCCCTCAGACGGTGAGCACGACCTTGCCGAACACCTCGCCGGAGTCGAGCAGGCGGTGCGCGTCGCCCGCCCGCTCCAGAGGCAGCCGCGCGTGGACCACCGGTCGCAACCGGCCGTCCGTCAGCAGCGGCCAGGCGTGCGCGCGGACGTCGGCGACGATCCGGGCCCGCTCGGCGACCGGGCGGGACCGCAGGGTCGTGCCGATGACGCTGGCGCGCCGGGCGAGGAGCAGGCCCAGGTCGATCTCCCCGCGGGTGCCGCGCTGCGTGCCGATGACGACCAGGCGCCCGCCCGTGGCGAGCGCCCCCAGGTTCGTGGCGAGGCCCCCGGCCCCCAGCACGTCGAGCACCACGTCCGCGCCGTGCCCCCCGGTGGCCTCGCGCACCGCCTGGCCCACGTCGGTGGCGCGGTGGTCGACGACGGTCCGGGCGCCGAGCTCCCGGCAGCGGGCAGCGCGGTCGGGGCCGCCGGCGGTGGCCACGACGTGCGCCCCCAGCGCGGCGCCGAGCTGGACCGCGACGGATCCGACGCCCCCGGAGCCGCCCTGGACGAGCAGCGTCTCGCCGGCACGCAGCCGCCCCGCGTCCACGAGGTTCGACCAGGCCGTGCACACCGCCTCCGGCAGCCCGGCGGCGTCGACGAGCTCGATCCCCTCCGGGACCGGCAGCAGCAGGCCGGCGGGCACGGCCGCGGCCGTCGCGTACCCGCCACCGGGCAGCAGGGCCGCGACCCGGGCGCCGAGCGGCCAGGCGGCGGCGTCGACGCCCGGGCCGTGACCGGCGACCTCGCCGGAGATCTCGAGCCCCGGCCAGTCGGGCGCGCCGGCGGGCGGCGGGTAGTGCCCCTGCCGCTGCAGGACGTCCGCGCGGTTCACGCCCGCGGCGGCGGTGCGGACCAGCACCTCGCCCGGGCCGGGCACCGGGTCGGGGCGGTCCGCGACCGCGAGCTGCTCCGGACCACCCGGACGGACGACCTCCACGACGCGCACCCGCCCAGGCTACGCACGGGACGGGTGACCGCCACCGGCCCGCCGGGCGGAGCGGGTCACCCGTCCGGGCGACCCCGGCACGTCTCCCGCGCCCCCGGACCGGGAGCAATCCGCCCGGAGCCCTCATGTCCGCCCCTCGGCGCGCCGATGCATGTCGGACGGGGGGCGCCGTCACGGGCCCCCGCGGGCGACCAGGGACTCGGGAGGCAGGTCGACATGCTGCGCAGGCTCGGCATCCGCGCCAAGGTGCTGGCGGTCCTCGCGGTGCCCGTGCTCGTCCTGCTGCTCGCCGCGGGGTACATCGCCGCGCAGTCCGTCGCCGAGGCCCGGACCGCGGCGACCGTCCGCGACATCGTGGCCACCCTGCCGCAGTACTCCCGCGCGGCCGAGGCGCTGCAGCAGGAGCGCACCCTGTCCGTGCAGCAGGCCAGCGACAGCGCGCTCGGCGGCAACCTCACCGTGTCGCGCTCCGCGACGGACGACGCCGTGGCGGCGCTGGGCGTCGCGCTGCGGTCGGTGGACCTGTCCGGGCTGGACGCGCGCGTGGCCGACGCGGTGAAGAACGCGAGCAACCAGCACACCCGCCTCATCGAGATCCGCGACCGCGTGGACGCGGGCTCCATCCCGCCCTCGCTGGTCGACAGCAACTACACCGACATCGTCCGGGCGGACAACCAGGTGCCCGTCACGGTCGCCGAGACGCTGTCCGAGCGGTCCCTGGCGAGCCGCATGTCGGCCTTCGGCGCGGTCGCCGACACGATCGAGCAGGTGCTGCGCGCCCAGCCGGTGGCCGCCGAGGTCATCGCGACCGACGGTGCCGACGGCGCCCAGGTGCGCGAGCTCTCGTCCCTGTTCGCCGTGCAGGACCAGGCGCGCGACGACGCGCGGTCGATCACGAACACCCTGCGTCTGCCCGGCCTGCAGCTCGCCTCGCGCGACGCCGACCTGACGGCGATGCAGCTCGCCCTGGAGTCGGGGAACCCGGCGACGATCGCCGAGGTCGACGCCACGCGGTGGAACTCGCTGGTGAACGCCGAGCTCGCGGTGCTGCGCCCCGTCGCGTCGCAGGTCCTCACCGCCGCGGGCGACCGCGCCGACACCATCGCGAGCCAGGCCCGGGAGCAGGCCCTCATCACCGGCGGCATCGCGGCCGTCGCCGCCGCGCTGTCGATCCTCATCGCGCTGGTCGTCTCCCGCGGGATCGTCGTCCCGCTGCGGCGCCTGACCGTCGCGGCCGGCCAGGTCCGCGAGGAGCTGCCGCGCCTGGTCGAGCAGGTGGCGGTGCCCGGCGAGACCCCCGACCTGACGCTGGCGAACCTGCCCGTGGAGTCGCGGGACGAGGTCGGGCGGCTCGCGCAGGCGTTCAACGACGTCAACGCGACCACCATCGAGGTCGCCCGCGAGCAGGCGGCCCTGCGCGGGTCGATCGCCGAGATGTTCGTCAACGTCGCCCGTCGCGACCAGGTCCTCCTCGGCCGCCAGCTGGCGTTCATCGACTCCCTCGAGCGGTCGGAGGAGGACCCGGCGACGCTGGCGAACCTGTTCCGCCTCGACCACCTCGCCACCCGCATGCGCCGCAACGCCGAGTCGCTGCTCGTGCTCGCCGGCATCGACTCCGGCCGCCGCCTCCGCGAGGCGATGCCCCTGTCCGACGTGGTCCGCACAGCGTCCTCCGAGATCGAGCAGTACGACCGGGTGCAGCTCGACCTCGGCGCCGACCCGCTGATGCACGGGTTCAACGCGCTCGCCGCGGCGCACCTGCTCGCGGAGCTGCTCGAGAACGCCACCCTCTTCTCGGAGCCCGGCACGCCGGTGCTGGTCGCCACGGCGGTCGAGGGCGACCACGTCGTGGTGCGCATCGCCGACCAGGGCCTCGGCATGGCCCCCGACGAGCTGTCCGCGGCGAACACCACGATCCGGTCGACGTCGCCCACCGAGGCGCTCGGAGCCCAGCGGCTCGGCCTGTACGTGGTCGCCCGGCTGTCGCAGCGCCTCGGTGCGCGGGTCCGGCTGGAGCGCTCCCGCTCCACCTCGTCGTCCGGCACGCTCGCCGTGGTCGAGTTCCCCGTCGCGCTGTTCACGGCCCACGACCCGGCGCTCGCCGGCGGGCTCGCCGGGCCGCAGCGTGCCGCCGGGCCCGAGACGGGCGCGCTGCCGGTCGCGGAGCCGCCCGTCGCCGTGCCCGTCGACCTCGCCGCGCTGACCGACGGCGCGACCCCCACGGGCCTGCCGCGCCGACGCACGCCGGGCGCGTCGCCCGACGGGGCGCCCGCCGAGCAGGACGTGGTGCTGCCCGCGCCCGCCGAGGCGACCCTGGCCCCCGAGGTGGCCGCGGAGGCGGGCGGCTGGACGCCGATGGTCGCACCGAGCGGTGCTCCCGCCGCGCTCCCCAGCCGCGGCCCGGCGCTGCCGACCCGCGGCCCCGCCGCGGGTGGAACCGAGACCCCCGGTGCCGGCGAGGACCGGACGGTCGCGGAGCGGATGCCCGCAGCCCCGCGCGGCGGTCTGTTCGCCGGCTTCCGCGGACGTGACGCGCTCGCCGCCGGCGGTGCGCCGGTGACCGCCGGTCCCGGCCCGGACGGACTCGCTCCCGGCACGGCCGCGGAGCCCGCGGAGGAGTCGTCCCCGCAGGACGTCCCCGCTCCCGGGTGGCCCGCGGACGTCCCGGGAGACGACGGTGCGGCGTCCGCGTGGCCGCGGGCCGACGTCCCCGCGGTGGTGGACGACCCCGCTGTCGCCGCCCCCGCGGAGCCGGAGCCGCTCGTGGTCCCCGGCCTCGTGCCCGACGACCCGGCGCTCGACTCGCAGGTCTGGGCCGGGACGGCGTTCGCGCCGCCGGACCCGTCGCGCTGGTCCGACGAGACGCAGGTCCTCCCGCCGCAGGACACCCCGCCCGCGACGACGCCGGCCCGGGGCGACGTGCCCGGCGCCGCGTGGGACGTGGAGCCCGCCTGGCGGTCGGGGGAGCCCGAGGCGTTCCTGGGCTCCGGAGCGGTTCCCGCCGCGCCGGAGCCGTCCACGCCGTCCGTGCCGGACCTGGTGGCGTCGGATCCGTTCCCGCCGAGCCCGATCGCGCCGGATGCGTTCCTGCCGGACGGGCCCGCGACGGACGGCGCCCTGCCGGGTGCGTTCCTGCCGGACGGGCCCGCGACGGACGGCGCGGCGCCGGGTGCGTTCCTGCCGGACGCGCCCGTCGCGCCGCCCGCCCTGCCCGACTTCGCGGAGCTCGTGCGCGGCGACGACCCGGCCCCGCCCGCCGAGCGGCCGCGCCGGCAGCGCGCCCGACGCTCGTTCTTCTCGCTGCGCCGCCGGCGGGAGGCACCCCCCGCCTCGCCGGCTGCGGCCGCACCGGCCACGTCCGCTCCCGTCGCGTCCCCGGCCGAGCCGGCGCCGGCAGCACCGGCCGTCCCCGCGCCGGCCGCGTCCCCGGCGGCTCCTGCCCGGCGGTCCGCCCGTGGCGCGCACGCCGCCCCGGAGCCCCCGCACAGCAGCCCGGCGACGCCGCGGGGGCCGCGCCCGGTGCGGCCCCCGCCCCGGGAGGCGCCGCCTGGCTGCCCGCCGCGGGGTGGCACCCGCTCGACACGCCGACCCCCGACGACGCGGCGCCCGCCGGTGCGTTCCCCGTCGACCCGTTCCTCGCCCCGTCGTCGCCCGCCGCGGACGCCCACGGGCACGATGCGGCGCTGCCCGCCCCGGTCGCCCCGGCCGGGCCGGTGCCGCTGCCCGGCCCGTCCGCCGGCCCCGCCGACCTCGCCCCGCCGCTGCCCGACCTCGCGCCCGTCGCGGCGCAGCCCGACGCCGACGGCGAGGTCGCGTGGTCGATCGCCCCTCCGGCCGACGACGCCGGACCGCTCCTGCGGCGGACGCCCGGTGTGGTCCCGCCGCCCGCCCCCGAGCCCGTCGCTGTGCCCGCCGGCGAGCGCCGTCCGCCGCGGGACATCAGCACGTGGGCGTCGGCCTGGTCGCCGCAGGGCCCGGGCGGTCCGCAGACGACGGCGTCCGCGCAGTCCGGCGGCCCCGAGGGTGCCCGGCGGCAGGGTGGCATGGACCCGGAGGCCGCCGCGATGCTCGCCCTGCGAGCCGACATCCAGGAGCAGGCGTTGAGCGAGCTGAGCCAGCTGTCCGCGTACCGGCCGAAGATCGACGCGCGGCCGGCCGGGGAATCGCTGACGCGCCGCGTGCCGACCTCGATCCCGGCAGCCCCCGAGCTGTCCGCGCCCGAGCCGGGCCGGGCGGCCGCGCGGGACGCCGACGGGCTGCGTGACCGCCTGTCGAGCTTCCAGTCCGGGACCCGCCGGGGCCGTCGTGCCCTCGCGGCTCCTGACGCGGACGGCGAGCCGTCGCCGTCCGCCGCCACCGACCAGCAGCCCGTCCCGCCGTCGCCGTCATGGTGACACCCGTTCCCGCAGCCGCGAACCGCGGGCCTGCACCACGTCAGGAGGATGCGTGACCACCCTCAGCACCGAGGCCGCCAACTTCGGCTGGCTGCTGGACAACTTCGTCCGGACCGTGCCCGGCACCCAGCACACGCTCGTGGTGTCGGCGGACGGTCTGCTCATGGCGATGTCCGAGCAGCTCGACCGCACCAGCGGCGACCAGCTCGCCGCGATCGTCGCCGGCATGTCCAGCCTGACCCGCGGCGCCGCCCGCCAGCTCCGCGCCGGGGACGTCCGGCAGGCCATCGTCGAGATGGACAACCTGTTCCTGTTCCTCATGAGCGTCTCGAACGGCTCCGTGCTCGCGGTCGTGGCGGACGCCACGTGCGACGTCGGCCTGATCGGGTACGAGATGGCGATGCTCGTGTCGCGCACGGAGGCGACGCTCACGCCGCAGCTCATCTCCGAGATGCGCGGCAGCCTGCCCGTCGACGGCGCGACCCGCGCTCCGACCGTGTGAGCGCCGGATGAGCGAGAGCGAGTTCGAGACCCGGACGGTCCGCCCGTACGCCCTCACCGGCGGCCGGGTGCGGTCCGACCGGTCCGACTACCCCCTCGAGGCGCTGGTCGAGCTGCTCCCCGACGGGGTGGCCGGGCAGGGCCTGACGCCGGAGAAGCGCGCGATCCTCCAGCACGCCTCCCACGGCTACATCTCGGTCGCGGAGCTGTCCGCGCTGCTGCACCTGCCGATCGGCGTCGTCCGCGTGGTGGTGTCCGACCTGGTCGACGCCGGCTACGTCCGCGTGCACGCCTCCGACCCGGTCGAGGTCCGCACCGGGCAGTCGCCCGCCCTGTCCCTCAGCGTCCTGGAGAGTGTTCTCAATGGCATTTCCGCCCTCTGACGCCGCCCCGGCGCTGTCGTCCACGGTGCCGACCGCCCGGCAGGCCGGTGCCGCCGGCACGCTCGGGGCCGCGCCCACCGTCGTGAAGATCGTCGTGGCCGGCGGGTTCGCGGTCGGCAAGACGACCTTCATCGGGTCCATCTCGGACATCGAGCCGCTCAACACCGAGGCCGCGATGACCGAGCACTCCGTCGGCGTGGACGACGCGGGCGGCGTGTCCGACCGCAAGACGTCGACGACGGTGGCCATGGACTTCGGCCGCATCGCGCTGCCCGGCTCGCTGTGGCTGTACCTGTTCGGCACGCCCGGGCAGGACCGGTTCCTGTTCATGTGGGACGACCTGGTGCGCGGGGCGATCGGCGCGGTCGTGCTGGTCGACACCGACCGGCTCGACCAGTGCTTCCCGGCGGTCGACTACTTCGAGTCCCGCGGCATCCCGTTCGTCGTCGGCGTCAACTGCTTCGACGGCATCGCCAAGCACCGGCTGGAGGACGTCCGCGAGGCGCTCGCCATCCCGGCGCACGTGCCGGTGCTGTACACGGACGCCCGCTCGCGGACCGCCACCAAGCAGACCCTCATCGCGCTGGTGCAGCTCGCCATGGAGCGGCTCCGGGGCGCGTGACGCCGCAGGTCGTGGGCCTCCGCGCGCCCGGCCCCGCCCGATAGGGTGCCAGGCGTGCGGGTCTACGCCGACGGGTCGGCGCTCGTCCGCTACCTCCCGGGATCGGAGCACCACGAGGACTGGCTGAGGTGGGCGGACCGGCGCGGGTCCGGCCTCCTCGTCACGTCGCTGTCCCTGAGCGAGCTGCGCGCCGCGGTCGCCGAGGCACCGGCGGACGTCCGCGCGCTCGCGCACGACGTCGCCGACGGGCTCGAGGTCGTGCGGTACCACGACCAGGCGCTCAAGCTGGCGTCGATGACCACGGGCGTCCTCACGCCGTTCGCGGCGCTGCACCTGGGGGTCGCCGCCACGCACCCGGACGTGACCGCGTTCGCCTCGTACGACCACCGGCTCGTGGCGGTCGCGGCGATCCACGGCCTGGAGATCGTGTCGCCGGGGCTGCCGCCGCAGTGGTGGGTCTGAGCACGCGACCGGCACGCGTGCACGAGACTGCCCGGCGGCTGTCAGGGTCCCGTCGTCAGCGCGAGCGGGCCGGTGGCCGACAGCCCGAGCGATGCGAGAGTCCTGACCGCCAGCGCTGCGAGGTCCGCGGCTCCGGCACGAGCTCCGGCCGGCTCCTGCCGCTGGTACTCGCTGTCGCTGTCGCTGGCGTCGGCTCGACCGCGGGCGTGACGTGAGGATCCCTCACCACGCGGGGGTCGTCACGGCAGCGCTGAAGAGCGTGTTTGTCTCCCGGCCCCTCGCCCCGTACTCTCGTCCCGAAGCGCTTCGAGGGTGAGGACAGCAGTGGCCACGATCAGCGACGTCGCCCGGGTCGCCGGGGTGTCGATCAGCACCGTCTCGGCGGCGCTGAGCGGCAAGCGGCACGTGGCCAGCGACACCCGCAGCCGCATCGAGGCCGTGGCCCGCACGATGGGCTACCACCCCAACGCCGGCGCCCGGATGCTCGCCGGGACGCGCGCCCAGATGCTGGCGCTGTCCGCGCCGCTGCACGCCGACACCTCGACCCCCGCGCACATGCGCTTCGTGCTCGCGGTCACGACGGCGGCCCGGGCGCACGGCTACGACACGCTGCTGCTGGTCGAGGACGAGGCGGCGGCCGGCATCGAGCGGGTCAGCGCGAGCGCGCTCGCCGACGGCATCGTCGTCATGGACGTCGACGCGCGCGACCGCCGGGCCGACCAGCTGCGGTCCGGCCGGTACCCCGCGGTGTTCCTCGGCGTCCCGGACGACCCGACGGGTCTGCGGTGCGTCGACCTGGACTTCGCGGCGGCCGCGCGCCTGTGCCTGGACCGGCTGGCCGGCCTGGGGCACCGCGCGGTGGGCCTGGTGGGTCAGCCGGAGGTCACGTACGAGCGCGGGACGAACTACGCGCGGGTCTTCCGTGACGCCTTCGTGGCGCACGCGGCGGCGACCGGGCTGCGGTGCGAGGTCGTGACGCCCGAGCCGGGACGCCTCGGCGCGGACGCCGCGCTGCCCCGGCTGCGCCGGCTCCTGCCGGACGTCAGCGCGGTCGTGCTCAACGCGAGCGAGCTGACGACGCACCGGTTCGTGCGGTCCTGCCTCGAGGCCGGGCTGCGCATCCCGGGCGACCTGTCGCTCGTCGTCGCGGGCGCGAGCTTCGACACCAGCGACGACGACGTCCCGCTGGACACCGTGCCGCTGCCGGCGGCGACCATGGGCGCGCGCGCCGTGCAGCTGCTGGTCGACCGCATCGAGGGGGCGAGCGAGCCGGTCGTCGAGCGGCTCGCCCCGACCTACGTCGAGCGCGGCTCCGTCGCGGCGCCGGACGCCGGCTAGCACCCATGAGCACCACGTCGGGGCGCCGCACGGCGTCGATGCGAAGCGCTTCGGGAACGACGCGCGCAGAGAGGGGAACGGTGACCGAGGACAACGAGCTGGTCTACGGCGGGGACTACAACCCCGACCAGTGGCCGCGGGAGACCTGGGACGAGGACATCCGCCTCATGCGCCAGGCGCACGTGAACCGGGTGACCCTCGGCGTCTTCTCCTGGTCGAGCCTCGAGCCGCGCGAGGGCGAGTACGAGGTCGAGTGGCTCGACACGATCATGGACAAGCTGGCGGACGCCGGCATCGGGGTCGTGCTCGCCACCCCCACCGCGTCACCGCCGCCGTGGTTCTCGCTCGCGCACCCCGAGGCGCTGCCCGTCCGCCCCGACGGCGTGCGCCTGGTGCACGGCAGCCGGGACACGTACAACCCCGCGGCGCCGGCGTACCGCGAGGCCGCCGTGCGGATCACGCGCATGCTCGCCGAGCGGTACGGGCAGCACCCGGCGCTGCGGATGTGGCACCTGCACAACGAGTACGGCACCGTCTCGCACGGGCCGGTGAGCGACGAGGCGTTCCGGGTGTGGCTGCGGGCGCGGTACGGCACCCTCGAGGCGCTGAACGCGGCGTGGTGGACGGCGTTCTGGTCGCAGGGCTACGGCGCCTGGGAGGAGATCCTCACCCCGCGCGCCACGCAGTACCTGCCGAACCCGGCGCACGTGCTCGACTTCAAGCGGTTCTCCGCCGACCTGCTGCGCGACTGCCTGCGCGACCAGGTGGAGGTGGTCCGCGCCGTCACGCCCGACGTGCCGGTCACCACCAACTTCATGCTCCCGTCGTGGCACCACTACGACGAGTGGGACCTCGCCGCCGAGATCGACACGGTGTCGATCGACCACTACCCGGCCGCGCGGGACGTGGAGGGCGAGGTGCACGCCGCGTTCGGCGCGGACCTGGCGCGCTCGTTCAACGGCGGCCGCCCGTGGACGCTCATGGAGCAGGCCACGAGCACCGTCTACGACTACGCCGCCGGGCGGATCTTCGCCAAGGAGCCCGGCCGCCTCGAGCGGAACACGATCCAGTACCTGGCGCGCGGTGCCACCGGCAGCCTGTTCTTCCAGTGGCGCAACGGGCGCGGCGGCGCCGAGATGTTCCACTCGCCGATGGTTCCGCACACCGGGCCCGACTCCCGGGTGTTCCGCGAGATCTGCGACCTCGGCGCCACGCTCGGCCGGCTCGGCGAGCTCGCGGCCCCGCCCGCGGACGGCGGGCCGGTCAACCGGAACCGCGTCGCGTTCGTGTGGGACTCGACGGCCTGGTGGTCCTCCGAGACGCGCGCCCTGCCGACCGACGACCTGAGCTTCCTGGACGCCGTGCGTGCCGCCCACCGCGCGCTGTGGTGGGAGGGCATCGGCTGCGACGCCGTCCGCCTGGGCGACGACCTGAGCGCGTACGACGTCGTGCTCGTGCCGAGCAAGCTCGCCGTGAGCGACGACGAGGCGCAGGCGCTGCGCACCTTCGTCGAGCAGGGCGGCACGGCCGTCGTCTGGTACTTCGCGGGCTCCACCGACGAGCACCTGCGCGTGCGCCAGGGCTCCTTCAGCGGGGCGTTCGCCGACCTGCTCGGCATCCGGGTGGAGGAGCTCCACCCGCTCGCGCCCGGCGAGACCGTCGCGCTCGACGACGGCACGACCGGCGACTGCTGGTCGCAGCTCGTCCAGCTGCGCGGCGCGGAGGCGCTCGCCCACCTGACCGGGGGCGTGCTCGACGGGGTCCCCGCGATCACCCGCCACGACGTCGGTGCCGGCGCCGCCTACCACGTCGGCACCCGCCTGGAGCCGGGGGCCCTGCGCCGGCTGCTGGCCGACGTCGTCGCGCGCGCCGGCGTCACGCGCGACCACCCCGCGGCGGGTGACGGCCTCGAGGTCGTGCGGCGCCACGCCGGACCCGGCACCTACCTCCTCGCCGTCAACCACGACGAGGTCCCCCGCGCGCTCACGGTCGACGGGCACGACCTGCTCGCCGACCGTCCCGTCGCCGGCGAGGTCGTCCTCGCCCCCGGCGCGCACCTCGTGCTGCGGGAGACCGCGCGCACGCCCGTCCCAGCCCGGCCGGTCGACCCCGTCCAGCCGACCCCCTGAAAGGAAGCCAACGATGGCACGTTCCTCCCGCCTGCTCGCCGCGACCTCGGTCGTGGTGGGAGCAGCCCTCGCGCTCACCGCGTGCTCGTCCTCGTCCGACGACTCCGGCGGCTCCGGCGGCTCCGGCGCGGCAGGCCCCGTCACCCTCGAGTTCTGGGGCTGGGCCACCGGCCTGGAGGACGCGGTCGCCCTCTGGAACGAGGAGAACCCCGACATCCAGGTCGACTTCTTCCGCATGACCGGCGACGACGGCGACAAGATCCCCGCGGCGATCGACAACGGCACCGCGCCGGACGTCGTGCAGATGTCCGTGCACTCGATCCCGTCGCACGTCATCGCCAACCGGCTGACGGACCTCACGGAGTACGTCGGCGACCTGGAGGACGACTTCACCGACGCGTCCTGGGCCAACGTCACGTTCGACGGCAGCACCTACGCGGTGCCGCAGGACTTCGGGCCGAACGCCCTGATGTACCGCAGCGACATCTTCGAGCAGCACGGCCTCACGGTCCCGACCACCTGGGACGAGTACCTCGAGACGGCCCGCGCGCTGAAGGCCGCCGACCCGAACCTCTACATCGCGCAGATGTCGCCCAACGAGACGGGCTACTGGATCGCCGACGTCTGGCAGAACGAGGGCTCCTGGTTCGGCATCGACGGCGACGCGTGGACCGTCGACGTGAACGACGAGGCCAGCCAGGAGGTCGCCGAGCGGTGGCAGACGCTGCTCGACGAGGACCTGGTCAAGGTCGTCGACATGTGGACCCCCGAGTACTGGGCGGAGATCAACGCCGGCACCATCGCGACGATCAACTACGCCGCCTGGTTCCCGGCCATGCTCGAGGCCAACGCGGCCGACCTGGCCGGCTCCTGGTCGGTGGCGCCGAGCCCGGTGTACGAGGCCGGTTCGACGGCCGCGGGCGCGGGTGACTCCTCGGTCGACGTCATCCCGACCGGCACCGAGGACGTCGCGCAGGCCGCGCAGTTCCTCACGTGGCTCAACACCTCCGAGGAGTCGCTCGACATCCTCGTCGGGGAGAACAGCATGTTCCCGGCGGCGCTGTCCGGCCTGCAGAGCGACGCGCTGCACCAGCCGAACGCGTACTTCGGCGGCCAGGTCGTCAACGACGTCTTCGCGGAGGCCGCGGAGAACGTGCCCGCGTCCTGGGTCGACGGCCCGGTCTACGACCTGGTGCAGGACACCATCAAGGACGAGTTCGCGAAGGTCGGGAACGGCGCGCAGACGTTCGAGCAGGCGCTCGACGCCGCGGCCGAGTACGCCCGGACCCAGCTCGAGCAGCAGGGGCTGAACGTCAAGTGACGACCGCGACGGCCACGGCCGTCCGTCGCACCCCCCGCCGGCGCCCGCGCGCCGGCGGGGGGCAGCGCCGGGCCCCGTACCTGTTCCTCGCACCGTTCCTGGTGCTGTTCGCCGTGTTCACGATGGCGCCCATCGTGCTCGCCGTGTACTCGAGCTTCTTCCAGACGAAGCGCAGCGGGCTGGGCTTCGGCGGCGAGGGCGAGGTCGTGTTTGCCGGCCTCGACAACTACGTGCGGGCGCTGTCGAACGACGGGTTCGTCGCGGGCTTCGGCCGCGTGCTCGGGTACGGCGTCGTGCAGGTCCCCGTCATGCTCGGCCTGGCGCTCGTGCTGGCCCTGCTGTTCGACACGGCGCTCGTGCGCTGGAAGCCGTTCTTCCAGCTCAGCGTCTTCATGCCGTACGCGGTGCCGTCCGTCGTCGCCGCCCTCATCTGGGGCTTCCTCTACCAGCCGCGCGTGAGCCCGATCGTCGAGGGCCTGCGCTCCGTCGGGTGGGACGTCAGCTTCCTGTCGCCCGACGTCGTCCTGTGGTCGCTGGCGAACGTGGCCGTCTGGTCGGTGACCGGCGTCAACATGGTCATCCTGTTCTCGGCGCTGCAGTCGGTGCCCCGGGAGATCTACGAGGCCGCGCGCATCGACGGGGCGAGCGAGCTGCGCACCGCGCTGTCCATCAAGATCCCGATGATCATGCCGTCGCTCACGCTGACGTTCCTGTTCTCGATCATCGGGACGATGCAGCTCTTCAACGAGCCGATGACGATGCGGGCCGTCACGTCCAACATCAGCGGCGACTACACGCCCAACATGGCGATCTTCCAGGCGACCACGCTCGGCGGCGACGTCAACCTCGGCTCGGCCATGGCGGTCGTGCTCGGGCTCGTCATCTTCGTGCTGTCGCTGGTCGTGCAGGGCGTCTCGCGGCGCCGGAACGGAGCAGACCGATGAGCGTCGCCACCGCGCCGCGCGCCACCACCGCGTCCCGTCGCGCCCGTCGCGCCCCTCGCGCCACCCAGGAGGGCGAGCGCCCCTCGGCGCGCTCCCGGGTGCTGGCCGGGGTCGTCATGGTCGTCGTCGCGCTGTACTTCCTCGTGCCGATCTACTGGCTCGTGGTCGCGTCCACCAAGTCGACCGCCGACCTGTTCGGCACCCCCGGGTTCTGGTTCGCGGACATGCAGCTGGTCCAGAACCTCGTGGACCTGTCGACGTACGACGGCGGCATCTTCTGGCGCTGGATGCTCAACTCCCTGGTGTACTCGGGCCTCGGCTCCGTCCTCATGACGCTCGTGAGCCTGGCCTTGGGGTACGCGCTGGCGATCTACCGGTTCCGCGGGCGGGCGTTCGTCATCGCGCTCGTGCTGGGCTCGATGCTCGTGCCGCAGACCGTCCTGGCGCAGCCGATCTACCAGCTGCTGGTCGAGATCGGCCTGAACAACACCATGCTCGGCGTCCTGCTGCCGACCATCGCCTACCCGTTCGGCGTGCTGCTGGCGTTCACCTACGCCCAGGCGTCGGTGCCGCAGGAGATCGTCGAGGCCGCGCGCCTGGACGGCGCGGGCGAGGTGCGGACGTTCTTCTCGATCGGGCTGCGCATGCTCTCCACGGGCGGCGTCACCATCCTGCTGTTCGCCTTCATCGCGAGCTGGAACAGCTTCATGCTCCCGCTGCTGGTGCTCAGCGACACCCGGCTGCAGCCCGTCACGGTCGGCCTGTCCGGCTGGAGCCAGGCGGCCATCACGGTGCCGGGCCTCCAGACGCTGGTCGTCGTGGGCGCGCTGCTGTCGGTGATCCCGATCATCGCGGTGTTCCTGAGCCTGCAGCGGTTCTGGAAGTCGGGGCTCTCGGCAGGTGCCGTGAAGATGTGACAGCGCCGCGCCCCACCCCCATGCACGCAGACGACGTAGACGACACGGACAGCAGGCGATGAAGTTCACCGACGGTTTCTGGCAGGCCCGCCCGGGCGTGGAGCGGCTCCTCGCGCGCGAGGCGTACGCGATCGACGACCGCGGCGACGCGCTGCGCGTCCTCGCCCCGACGAAGGTGATCGGGCGGCGCGGCGACACGCTGAACCGGCCGGCGCTGACGGTGACGCTCGACTCCCCGCTCGAGGGCGTCGTCCGGGTCCGCGTCGAGAACCACCGCGGGGGCGCGCCCGCGCCCGGGTTCGGGCTGCCGGGCTCCCGCGGCTCGGTGGGCGTCACGGGCTCCGACGCCGACGGGGCGACGCTCACGTCCGGCCCGCTGACGGCGCACGTGCGCCAGGGCGCGCCGTTCGGCATCGCGTTCACGGCCGAGGACGGCGCCCCGCTCACGCGGACCGGCCCCGACGGGGTGGCGCGCGTGCGGCTCGGCGCGGACGCCGCCGTCGCCGTCGAGCCGGTGGGCGAGACCGGTGTCAGCCCCGACGGGCGGGCGCCCGCCGGGACCTACCTCGTGGGGCGGCTCGGGCTGGGCGTCGGCGAGCTGGTGTACGGGCTGGGGGAGCGGTTCGGGCCGCTGACCAAGAACGGCCAGAGCGTCGACACCTGGAACGCCGACGGCGGCACCGCCAGCGAGCAGGCGTACAAGAACGTGCCGTTCTACCTGACGAACCGCGGGTACGGCGTGCTGGTCAACCACCCCGGGCACGTGTCGTTCGAGGTCGGCAGCGAGTCCGTCGGGCAGGTGCAGTTCGCGGTGCGCGGCGAGGTGCTGGAGTACCTGGTCGTCGCCGGGCCGACCCCCGCGGACGTGCTGCGCCGGTACACCGCGCTCACCGGGCGGCCTCCGGTGGTGCCGGCCTGGTCCTACGGGCTGTGGCTGTCGACGTCCTTCACCACGGACTACGACGAGAAGACCGTGACGTCGTTCGTCGACGGCATGGCCGAGCGCGGCATCCCGCTGTCCGTGTTCCACTTCGACTGCTTCTGGATGCGCGAGTTCCAGTGGACGGACTTCGAGTGGGACCCGCGCGTCTTCCCCGACCCCGAGGGCATGCTCGCGCGGCTGCACGACCGCGGGCTGCGCGTCAGCGCGTGGGTCAACCCCTACATCGGGCAGGCGTCGCCGCTGTTCGACGAGGCGCGGGAGGCCGGGTACCTGGTGCGCCGGCCGGACGGGTCCGTGTGGCAGTGGGACATGTGGCAGGCCGGCATGGGGCTCGTGGACTTCACCAACCCCGCCGCGACGGCCTGGTACCAGGGCTACGTCCGCCGGCTCCTGCGCCAGGGCGTCGACGCCGTCAAGACCGACTTCGGCGAGCGCATCCCCACGGACGTGGTGTGGCACGACGGCTCGGACCCGGAGGCCATGCACAACCTCTACGCGCACCTGTACAACCGCGCGGTGTTCGACGTCCTGGAGTCCGAGCGCGGAACCGGCGAGGCCGTCGTGTTCGCGCGGTCGGGCACGGCCGGCGGGCAGACGATGCCCGTGCACTGGGGCGGCGACAACTCCTCGTCGTTCGAGTCGATGGCCGAGACGCTGCGCGGCGGGCTGTCGCTGTCGCTGAGCGGCTACGGGTTCTGGAGCCACGACATCGGCGGGTTCGAGGGGATGCCGGACCGCGAGGTGTTCGTGCGCTGGCTGGCGTTCGGGCTGCTGTCCTCGCACAGCCGGCTGCACGGGTCGTCGAGCTACCGCGTGCCGTGGGCCTTCGACGACGACGGCACCCCCGAGGGCGAGTCGGCCGTGGCGGTCGCCGCGTTCTTCACGCGGCTGAAGATGCGGCTCATGCCGTACCTGCTGCACGTCGGCCGGACCGTCCACGAGCAGGGGCTGCCCTTCACGCGGCCGATGGTGCTGGCGTTCCCCGACGACCCCGCCGTCGAGCACCTCGATCGCCAGTACCTGATCGGCGACGACCTGCTGGTGGCCCCCGTGCTGCAGCCCGGCGGGCGCGTGCGGTACTACCTGCCGGAAGGCCGGTGGACGCACCTGCTGACGGGGGAGGAGGCCACCGGCGGCTGGCGCGACGAGGTGCACGACGTGCTGAGCGTGCCGCTCTGGGTGCGCGAGGGCGCGGTGCTCGTCACGACGGACCGCGACGACCGCCCGGACCACGACCACACCGTCGACCCGCTGGTGACCGTGTACCCCGGCGGGCCGGCGCGGCGCACGGCGGCGGTGACCGACCCGGCGTCGGGCGCGCGGGTGACGTTCGAGGTGGTGGAGGCGGGCGGCGCGGTCACCGTGACCGCCACGCCGGCGACGGCCTTCCGGGCGCGGCTGGGCCACGGAGCGGAGGTCGCGTCGGTCGACGGGGTCGCGAGGCTCACCCGCTGACCGGGGAACGGGTCCTGGTAGCGTGCCGCAGGATCCGGCGCGCCACCGGGATCCGGGAGGGCTGGCTGAGCGGCCGAAAGCGACGGTCTTGAAAACCGTTAGTGCGGTGACCCCGTACTCAAGGGTTCGAATCCCTTGCCCTCCGCCAGGAGACGTCGACGAGGACGCCCCCACCGCACCTCCCTGCCCCCCCGCGTCACCCCTCGAGAGGGTGTGCTCGCGGGAGACGGTGCAGGCAGTGCCAGGTCAGTCGTCCGTGGCGTCGCCGTCCACGTAGAGCCACGCCCCGCCCTCCCGGACGAACCGGCTGACCTCGTGCAGGCTGCCGCGCCCGCCCGGGCCGCGGTGGTGCGCGCGGAACTCGACCGTGCCCGTCGTGTCGAACGGGCCGCCGCCGGCGGTCGCGAGGACGTCCAGCCGGTACCACCGCACGTCCGGGCCGAGGTCGAGGTCGCGCGGCCGGGTGCGCGGGTGCCAGGTGGCTCGCAGGTACGCCGCGTCGCCGACGGCGAACGCGCTGTACCGGGAGCGCATGAGCTGCTCGGCGGTCGGGGCGACGGCGTCGCCCCGGTGCAGCGGCCCGCAGCAGGCGTCGTACGGGTCGCCGCTCAGGCAGGGGCAGCGGTCGGGGGCGGGCACCGGTCCAGTATCCCGGCCCGGCCCGCCCCGGCCCGGCCCTGGCCCGGTCCGGTCCGGGCTCGCACGGCCGGCGGGTGCGACGGACGTCCCGGCACCGCAGCCCGCGGCCCGTCATCATGGTGCGCGTGCCCACCCAGCCCACGGACGACGAGCTCGAGCTCATCCGCCAGTCCGGCGTCGCCCTGCGCGTCGGCCGGCTGAGCCTGTCCGCGGGCACCGGGTCGTACCGCGTGAAGTCGTCGATGGCCCGTGTCGCCCGCGCCATCGGCGTCGACCGTCACGAGGCGCACGTGACGCTCACGGAGATCACGACGACCTCGCACCGGGGCGCGAGCTTCCGCACCGAGGTCGCCGAGGTCCGGTCCGTCGGGATCAACGCCGACCGGCTCGCCGAGCTGGAGCGCCTCGCCGGCACGCTCGCCGCCTCGCCCCGCCGCGCGACCGTCGAGCAGGTCAGCGCCGAGCTGGACCGGATCGAGCGCAAGCCGCCCCTGTACCCGGACGTCGTCAACGCGCTGTGGGCGGCGGTCGCGTGCGCGGCGTTCGCGTTCCTCAACCACGGCGGCCCCGTCGAGATGGGCGGGGCGTTCGTCGCCGCGTGGCTCGGGCAGCTCACACGCCGCCTGCTGCTGCACCGCGGGTTCAACCAGTTCGGCGTGACGATGCTCGCAGCGGCGGTCGCGTGCCTGGCGTACCTGGGGCTGGTGTCCGTGCTGCACGGCCTCGGGGCCACGGAGGTCCGGCACGCCGCCGGCTACGTGTCCGCGGTGCTGTTCCTGGTCCCCGGGTTCCCGCTCGTGACCGGTGGCCTGGACCTGGCGAAGCTCGACTTCTCCGCCGGCGTCGCCCGCCTGACGTACGCGCTGATGATCCTGACGTCCGCCGCGCTCGCCGTCTGGGGCGTGTCGATCGCCGTCGGGCTCTCGCCCGACCCGGCGGCCGGCCCTGCGCTCGGCCCGGAGGTGCAGCTCGCGCTGCGGACGGTCGCGAGCTTCGTCGGCGTGCTCGGGTTCGCGCTCATGTTCAACAGCCCGTGGCGGATGGCGCTCGGCGCGGCCGCGGTCGGGATGGTCGCGAACACGGGCCGGCTGTACCTCGCGGACACCGGCGTGGCCGCGCAGGCCGCAGCCGCGGGGGCCGCGCTGCTGGTGGGGCTGCTGGCCGCGGTGATCGCGCCCCGGCTCGGCGTCCCGCGCATCACCGTCTCCGTGCCCGCCGTCGTCATCATGGTCCCGGGCGTCGCCGCGTACCGGGCGGTGTTCCACCTGTCCAACGGCGACACGACGCAGGCCCTCGCGTACGGCGTGCAGGCCGGGCTGGTCGTCGTGGCGCTCGCGGTGGGCCTCGCGGTGGCCCGGATGCTCACCGACCGGGAGTGGGCGTTCGAGCACTGACGGGCGCTTTGCCGCCTGCCGCCGACGCCCGGTACCCTGGTCCGACCTGGAGACGTCGCATAGTCAGGTCTAGTGCGCGACCCTGCTAAGGTCGTGAAGGGGCAACCCTTCCGTGGGTTCAAATCCCACCGTCTCCGCTCGCCGGCGTCGTCCGGACGCCGCTGCCGGCCCGGGCCCGTCAGGGTCCGGGCTGTCGCGCGTCCCGGGTGGGCTTCCTCCGGCGCTGCTAGCGTCGCGCTGTCGGCCGCGACGCGGCGGCCGGGCAGGGGGGTCTCGTCGTGGCCGCGGACGCCGTCTCCTCCGGGTGGCGGCCCGCGCCGGGGCGCGCCGGAGGGGGTGCTGCGGCCGTCCGCCCCGTCGCCGGGTCGGGGTCCGGGGTGCCGGTGCCCGAGTCTGACCGCGTGAATCCTGCGAACAACGCCCCGGTCCCGTCCCCTGCTCTCGTCCGCCGCTGGCTCGGCACCGACGCCCCGCTCGTCGTGCTGCGCGACCTGCCGCCGTCCACCCCGGGCCACGTGCTCGCCGCGCGGGACGGCGTCGTGGCGGTCGTCGCAGCCCGTGACGGGGCCGGGGCGCCCGTGAGTGCCCAGCGCGCCGCCGCTGCGGCGAGCCTCGGGGTGGCGCCGGACGGCCTGGTGCCGGTGACGGGGGCGCGTCCGGCCGCGTGGCTGGCGTGCGCCGGGCCCGGTTCGGGGTCCGTCGTCGTCCCGGTGCGCAGCGTCGCACGCGCGGTGTCCGCCGTCTCCGTCGAGCCGGTGCTGGGCGGCGCGCGGCTCGTGGCGGTCTGCCCCGACGCCGCGACCGCCCGGGCGACGTACCGGTGGCAGGCCGTGGACGAGGAGGGCGTGCGGCTGGTCGCGCGCCAGCGGGTGCGTCTGTGGCGCGTCGCCGTCCCGCCGGGTCTCGGCGCGACGGCCCTCACGGCACGGGTGCGCCGGACGCTGGTGGAGACGCCGGAGCGGGCACGGGTGGTGGCGGACAGCGGCCCGGCCGGTGGCTGGGTCGTCGGCGTGACGGGTGCGGACGGCGTGCTGACGCCCCGCGGCGTGACCCGGCACCGGACCCGCGAGGAGGCCGAGCGGGCGTTCGACCGGGCGCGGGACGTCGGCGCGCCGTGGCAGCGGGTCCGGCTGTGGCAGCTGCGCGGCGGGCCGGGTCGCCGCGCAGCCGCGCACCTGACCGGTCCCTGGCGCCCGCCGCGGTCGCGCGTCGTCCCCCTGCCGCTCCTCCTCGAGCGTCCCGAGGACGTCGTGCCGCTGCGCGACACCGCCCCCGGCCACCCGGCGTGCCCGGCGTGCTGGTCGTTCGACGTCAGGCGGGTGACCGGGGCCGGCTTCCGGTGCGGCTGGTGCTGGGCGTCGTGGCACCCGGGGGTCGGCGACGCTCTGGGAGCGCTTGCACCGGCAGCCCCCGTGACCCCGCGGTGGCGCGACGGGAGCGTGGAGGGGTGAGGGCCGCGGCCCCTCCCGCCACCCTCGAATATCAAGGTGGGATGAATGATCTAGCATCGTCACGTTGATGTCGACCTCGTCGAGGGGGTGCCGCCGTGACGGAGGACGCGCGACCGGCCCGGCGCGCCCACCGGGACACCGGCGGCCGGCGGGACCGTCATCGGCGGTGGCGCCCCGCGCTCCGCACGGGGGCCGCGGCCCTGGCGCTCGCCGTGGTGGCGCTGCTCGTGGTCGTGCTCGTGCAGGGGCTCCGGGCGCGTGGCGAGTTCGAGGCGCTGGTGGCGGACGGCCGGGAGCTGGCCCGGCTCGGGACCGCGGCGGCCGGCGACGGTGGCGACCCGGTGGGGACGGCCCCCGAGGCGGCACGGCTGCTCACCGAGGCTGCCGCGCACGCCCGGGCGGCGCAGGGCGCCGTCTCCGGCTTCCCGTGGGACCTGCTCGAACGGGCGCCGTGGCTCGGCCGGCAGGTCCACGCGGCCCGCGAGGTGCTCGGTGCAGGGGCGGGGCTGCTGGCCGAGACCGCAGCCGTCGCGGACGACCTGGCGCCGTCGGTCGGCGACCTCGTGAGCGCGGGGCCGGACGGGTTGGACGCGGGTGGTCTCGCGGCGGCAGCGCCCTCGCTGGAGAGCCTGGCGCACGCCCTCGACGAGGCGACCGCGCGCGTGGTCGCCGTGGACCCGGACGGTGTCGTCGGTCCCGTCGCCGGCGCGCGCGCCGAGCTGCTGGACGCGCTCGCCGCCGCCGGTCCCGCGGTGGACGCCGCCCAGGCGGTCGCCCAGGTGCTGCCCGCCGCCCTCGCGCCCGGCGGGTCGCGGTCGTACCTGGTGCTGGTCCAGAGCCCCGCGGAGCCCCGGGCGTCCGGCGGGCTCGTGGGAGCAGCGCTGCGTCTCGACGTGGCCGACGGCGCCGTGCACCTCGCGGAGGTCGTGGCCGGGGGAGACGTCGTCGTGCCGGATCCGGTCCTGCCCCTCACCCCGGGCGAGGACGCGCTGTTCGGGCCGCGGATCGCGGCCGACCTGCGGGACGTGGGCTTCACGCCGGACCACCCGCGCGCCGCGGAGCTCGCCGCTGCTCTCTGGGCGGACCGCACGGGCGAGCAGGTGGACGGCGTGCTCTTCGTCGACCCGGCGGTGCTCGCCGCCGCGCTGCAGGTCACCGGCCCGCTGCGGCTGCCTGCCGACCCGGTGGCAGGCGCCTCCGCCGTCGAGCTGCAGCCCGAGGACGTGGAGGCCTACCTGCTGCGCGGCGTGTACCTCGAGCAGCCGGACGCGGCGGCGCAGGACGCGGTCTTCGCGGCCGCGGCCGGAGAGGTGCTGACACGGCTGACCCGGGAGGGCCTGGACGTCCCGCGCCTGGCCGTGGCGCTGCGGGCGGTCGTCGCGGAGGGGCGGCTCGTGCTGTGGTCCGCGCACGAGGACGAGCAGGCCGTGCTGGAGGGCTCCGTGGTCGGGGGTGCCCTCACCGGCTCGCGCACCACCGCGGCCGGGACCGCCCCCGTGGTCGGCGTCGCGTTCAACGCCACGACGGCGGCGAAGACCGGGTACGACCTGGACGTGGCGGCTGACGTCCGGCGCGTGGGGTGCGGCGACGGCGCCTCCTCGGAGCTCGAGCTGCGGCTGCACCTGGCGTCGCGGGCCGCGGCGACGGCGGACCTCCCGGAGCGCGTGGCCGGTGGCGGGCCGCACGCCGGGTCGGTGGCGGTGAACGTGCTGGTGTACGCCCCCGAGGGCGGGCACGTCGTCACCGCCGACCGGGACGGCGACCCGCTGGGGCTGCTCGCGCAGCGGCACGACGGGCTGCAGGTCGGCGGCACGTCCGTGGTGCTGCCGCCCGGTGGGACCACGACGCTCGTCGTCACGCTGACCACCGCGGCGGGTGCGGGGCTGCCGCCGGTCGTGGCCCTGACGCCGACCGCGCGGCCGGCGGTCGTCACCGTGGAGGACGGGTGCGTCCCGTGAGGCCGGGGGCCGCCGCGCGCCTCGCGGGCCTGCCGTGACCGGGCGGGTCCCCTCCGGTCACCAGCCGGCTGTGCCGTGGTGGCGCAGGCCCGCCCAGGCGAGCGACACCTGGTACCGGTCCCAGCGCCGCCGGCCCGGCTGCTCCACGCGACCGGCGTTGATCATCAACGCGGTCTCGGCGGGGGTCAGCCCCGCCACCCACGCGTCGTCCAGCACCTGCCGGACGGGTCCGGGCTGCGGCACGTCGGTGCGGCGCGGTGCCACCGGGGCGAGGAGGGAGAGCGTGTCGCGGTCGAGGTGGCTGAGCACGAGCACGTCGTGGCGGCGCGCCGTCTCGAGCAGGGCCCAGCGCACGGCGCGGTCCGCCCGCGAGGTCACGGCCCCGCGCTCCAGCGCCGGGTCCAGGCTGATGGCGTCGACCGGCAGCTCGTCGAGCGGGGTGACGGGCTCCCGACCGCTGCCGTACTGGGTCAGCACGACTGTCCGGCCGCGTCGCCGCGCGGCCTGCATCGCCGGGTGCAGGAAGGGGAGCTGGGCGGCGGCCCAGGCGTCGACGCCGAGATGCGCCCCGGCGGGGAGGCTGTCGAGCAGGGTGTCGACGCGCGCGGCGTCGCCCGTCCGCAGCGCCAGCAGGGCGGTGACGTCGACGAGGAGCGGGTGCTCGAGCCGCGTCACCGGCGACCACTGGGGGCACCGGGCCCGCAGCCGCTCGGCCGCGCCGAGTACGGCGGGGGCCCGTGTGATCGCGGTGAGCAGCGGGTCGCAGTCCCGGCCCAGGAGCGTCCCGGCGCGGGGGTGCAGGTGGATCTCGCGCCCCAGCAGCTCTCCCGTCCCCGCGTCCCGGAGCTCGCCGCGGCGGCGCTGCGTGGGGATCCGGCCCGGGTCGGCCGGACCGGTCAGGGAGCCGGCCCGGCGGACCAGCGCGGCGACCGCGCGACCGAGCACCTCGGACGGGGCGTCGCCGGGACCGCTGGAGACGGAGGTCAGGGGGGAGTCGTCGAACGCGTGCCGGAGCGTCACGTCGAGGTCGTGCACCGCGGCCCTGATCCGCTCCGTGTCCCGCGCCGACCGCTCCGGTGTCTCGACGCCGACCGCAGCGACACCGTCCGCGATCCACGTGACCGGCGCCCCGAGGCCCGAGGCCCACGGGATGAGGATGCGGCTGAGCGACCGGTCGTCCTGGTCGAGCCGCGAGAACCTGCCCGCGGGCCGGCGGCTGCGGGGCAGGCGCGCGACCACGACGGCTGTCACGTGCGTCCTCCGGCCCTCCCGGAGCCGGCCGCGCGCCCCGCGGAGGCTGAGGGTCCCGGTGACGGGGTCGAAGAGGGTGGAGGCGGTACGTTCCGCGATCAGCGCGTCGGTCCAGCTCGCGGGGCCGACGCCGGGATCTCTCACGCCGCCACCCGCCGGGGCGGGGCCGGAGCCGTCGACCTCATGCGCGTGTGCCCCCCCTGCGTGGTCAGCTGCCCTCTCCGGTGACTGCGGCGCCGAGGCGTCCACCCGCTCACTATCACACCGCCGTTGTCGCATCGTCAAGACTCTCTGCATGGTCGACCGCCCGATGGCGCTGTCCGCTGGTTGCGCGCCCTCGCACGGTGCATGACGATGACACAGATCGTCATGTCGAAGTTGATGGGGTGGAGCATGGGCCGGCAGCTCTGGGCACTGGTGGACGACTACTTGACTCGCGCTGACCGCTCCGAGGCGGCGCTCGCGCGCCAGGTCGGGCTGAAGCCGCAGACGTTGAACTCGTGGAAGCACCGCGGCTTCAAGACGCCGCCCGACCCGGACACGCTGCGCTCGCTCGCCCGCGTGCTCGGTGCGCCGTATGCGGATGTCCTGATGGCCGCGCTGCGCGACACGGGCTATCTCGAGGAGGGCGAGGCCGGTCCTGGTGCCGGTGACCCGCTGTCGGGGCTGAGCGTGGTGCAGCGTGCGCTCGTGCTGGGCATCGTCGAGGAGCTGCGGTCCGAGCCGGAGCCGTCGGCGATCGACCAGGACCGGATCTCCGGGGAGGTCGTGTCCGGCCGCGGCACCTGAGCGAGGGGGTTCACACGCCGGAGGGGTTCTCCTCGACCGGCGAACATCACTTGCGCGTTGATGAATCATCTCTCTAGGGTTGAGGGACCAACTCGCGCAAGGGGCGCCCATGCCATCGCTCGTCGCCGTCGCTCTGCTGGTCTCAGCCGCCCTCGCGGCCCCCGTCCCCGCGGCCACCGACCCCGACGCCTACACGGCCCAGGAGTACCGGGCCGCCGTCTCCACCGCGCGCCCGCTCGCCGGCGAGGGGTTCGAGGTCACCCTGGACGCCGATCCGGGGCTGGTCGTGGTGCTCTCCGTGGAGGCCGCCGGCGCGCCCGTCTCACCGGCGGCCCTGACCACGCGGGAGGAGCCCGGCACCCCCGTGGTGCGCATCGACGGCCGCGAGACGACCACGTCCCACGGGACCACGGACAGGGACGGGCACATCGCGTTCCAGGTGGAGGTGGACCGCCCCGCGCAGTGCCGCGTCGTGCTGGCGACCGCCACCGGCGAGGTCCTGTTCGACCAGGTCGTCGAGGTCGTCGCCGCCCAGCAGGAGACCAGCGCCGGCCCGGCCGCGACCGGCGAGCCGTCGGTGGCCGGCCCGGCCGTCGCGGTCGTGGCGGTGCTCCTCACCGGGGGAGCGGTGCTCCTGCTCCTCCGGCGTCGCCGTCGGGCTCGGTCGTGACCTCCGGGACGGTGCCGCGGCCGCGACCCCCGGCCGACGACCAGGCGCCGGGGCGCCTGGGCGGCCCGCGCCCGGCGCCCGCCCCGCCCGAGCCGGGAACCAGCCGCGGGGCAGGCCCCGCCGGGGCAGGCCCCGCCGGGGCAGCAGGAGCCGCCCGGCGCCGTCCGCGCCGGGGATACCCGGCGGGCCGCGCCGCGGAGCTCGCGGCCGTGACCGCGGCCGCCGCCGTCGCGGCGTTCTGGCCGGGACCGCGCCCGGCCGCCTCCGCCGCGATCGCCCTCGCCGCGGGCTGGGCCGGACTCCTCCTCGCGCGCGACGCGGCCGCGGCACGGCGCGGGGTCCCCCGGTGGTCCCTGGTGCCGGTCGCGGAGTCGTCCGCCGTCGTCGCCTGGGCGGTCGCGCTCTCGGGGGTCCTCGTCGCGCCCGGTCCGGCCCGCACGGTGCTCGTCGTGAGCCTGCCGGCCGGCACGGGCCTGCTCGCCGCCCTGCGGCTCGCCCGCCGCGGGTGGGCGCGGCGACGCCGGGCGGGCACGCGGGCGCACCGCGTCCTCGTGGTCGGGCTGCCGGCCCGGATCCCCGCGGTGCTCGCCGGCCTCGCCCACCCGGGCAGCGGGGCGGCGGCCGTGGGTGTCTGCCTCACCGGCGCGGAGGGCGAGACGCCGGGCGACGTCGACGGCGTGCCGGTGCTGGGCCGCGAGTCGGGCGTCGAGGACGCCGTGGCGCTCGTCGCGGCCGAGCTCGTCGTGCTCGCGCCCGGGACGCCCCCGGACACCGTGGAGGTCGTGGGGCGGCAGGTGGAGCGCACGCACGCCGGGATGGCGCTCGCGCTCCCGCTGGTCGACGTGGGCGTGCACCGGCTGCGCCGGCCGTCCGGCGGGGTGGTGCCGCTGGCGCGGGTGGACCTGCCGGCCTTCCGCGGTCACCGCTACGTGGCCAAGCGGCTGCTCGACGTCACCGGCGCCCTCGCCGCGCTCGTGGTGCTGCTGCCGGTGCTGGTCGCCGTCGCCGTCGCCGTCAAGCTCTCCAGCCCGGGGCCCGTCCTGTACGCCCAGCGACGGATCGGCCGCGACGGGCAGCCGTTCGAGATGCTGAAGTTCCGCTCCATGGTCGTCGGCGCGCACGACAGGCTCGGGGAGGTGCTCGCCGCCGAGGGCGTCACCGACCTGGGGCTGTTCTACAAGCCCAAGAACGACCCCCGGGTCACGCGGGTGGGGCGGTTCCTGCGTCGCTACTCGCTGGACGAGCTCCCGCAGCTCGTCAACGTCCTGCGCGGGGACATGAGCCTCGTGGGGCCGCGACCGCAGATCGAGGCGGAAGTCGCCCTGTACGACGACCGTGCCCGCCGGCGGCTGCTGGTCCGCCCCGGGTGCACGGGCTTGTGGCAGGTGTCGGGCCGCTCGGACCTGGACCCCGGCGAGGGCGTCCGGATGGACGTCGCCTACGTCGAGAACTGGACGCTGCTGAGCGACCTCGGCATCCTCGCGCGCACCGCCCACGCGATGGTCGCCGGCCGGGGCGCGTACTGATGGCCGCCCCGCCCGGACGCTCCCCGGAGGGGGCCCTGCGCGTCGCGGTCATCGGCTGCGGGCGGGTGGGCGCGACGCAGGCGGCGCTGCTCGCCGCCGCCGGCCACGACGTGGTCGGCGTCGACGTCGACGAGAGCCGCGTGGCCGCGCTCGCGGCCGGGGACGTGCCGTTCCACGAGCCGGGCCTGGCCGCCCCGCTCGCCGCCGGGCTGTCGGGCGGCAGGCTGCGGTTCACCTCCGACGTCGCCGCGGCCGCGGGCGCCCGCGTGCACCTGGTCTGCGTGGGCACGTCCACCCGCCACGCCGGGGCCGGTGCCCGCCGGGGCGGCGTCGAGGCGGCGCTCGCGGGACTCGTCCCGCACCTGCAGCCCGGCGACGTGGTCGTCGGGCGGTCGACCGTGCCCGTGGGGACCTCCCGGGCACTCGCCGCCCGGGTGGAGCGGGCCGGAGCGACGTTCGTGGTGCAGCCCGACCTGCTGCGCACCGGGCCCGCGGTCCCGCACGCGCTGGACCCCGGGAGGGTGGTCTACGGGCTGCCGACGGATGCCGACGGCGTCGTCACGCCCGAGGGGGAGAAGGCGCGCGCGCTGCTCGCCGGGCTCGAGCCGCACGCGCCGGCGCACGAGCTCCCCGCGGTCGTGACGGACTACGCCACCGCGGAGCTGGCCGCGCTCGCGACCGGTGCGTTCCTCGCGGTGAAGGCCTCGTTCGTCGCGGCCGTGACCGTGCTGTGCGAGGCGTCGGGCGCCGACGTCGCGGCGCTCGCGGACGCCCTCGGCCACGACACACGCATCGGGCGGCGGTGGCTCGACCCCGGGCGGGCCTCCGGCGGCGGGAGACCGACCGAGGACGTCCGGGCGCTCGTGGCGGCCGCCGAGGGCCTCGGCGTGGGGCGGGAGACGGCGCTGCTGCGGGAGGTCGACGCCGTCACGGTCCGGCACCGGGTGGCCCTGGTCGACCTCGTGCGGGACGCGTGCGGCGGTGCCGTCGCCGGGCGGCGGGTCGCCGTGCTCGGTGCGGCCTCGTGGGCCGGCAGCGACGACGTGCACGACTCCCCGGCGCTGTCCGTCGCGGCCCAGCTGCAGCTCCAGGGCGCCCACGTGACCGTGACGGACCCGCGGGCGCTCGACGCGGTGCGCGCGGTCGCGCCGGCCCTCGACCCGGCCGCCACGGTCGCGGCGTGCGTGGCCGGCGCCGACGCGGTCGTCCTCGCGACGCCGTGGCCGGAGTACGCCGCGCTCGACCCGCGTCCGCTGACGGCCCTCGTCGCCCGCCCCTGGGTGCTGGACGCGTGCCACGTCCTGGACCCGGCACGGTGGCGGGCTGCCGGGTGGACGTACCGGGCGGCCGGTCGACGCTGACGACGCCCGCCCCGGGAGGTCGTGGCACGCGGGTGCATCCAGCGGGCCGGTCCGCGGCGTAGAGGAGGTGTCAGCACACGCAGCCCCCGACGACGGGGGCACGGACCGAGGAGCACCACCATGCGTCACCGTCCGTTCGCCGCCGG
This sequence comes from Cellulomonas sp. C5510, assembly GCF_019797765.1. NCBI lineage: Bacteria > Bacillati > Actinomycetota > Actinomycetes > Micrococcales > Cellulomonadaceae > Cellulomonas > Cellulomonas sp. C5510. The sequence continues at coordinate 3,695,891 of NZ_CP081862.1, read as the reverse complement.
AGCAGCCGGCATCGCCGTCACCGCCGTGGCCGTCGCCGCGGCCGCCCTCCCCGCCTCGGCGGCCACCACGAGCACCGCCTCGCTGGCGGTCCTGCACGGGGTCCCCGACCTCACCGTCGACGTCTGGGTCGACGGTGAGCGCACGCTCGACGACTTCACACCCGGGACGCTCGCCGGGCCGCTCGACCTGCCGGCCGGCGCGCACACCGTCGCCATCACCGCGTCCGACGCGGCCGACGACAGCTCGCCCGCCATCGGACCGGTCGACCTCACCCTCGACGCCGGTGCCAGCTACACCGCCGTGGCGCACCTCGACGAGGCCGGCGACCCGACCGCGACGCTGTTCACCAACGACATCTCGCCCGTCGCGGCAGGCGAGGGCCGGCTGACCGTGCGGCACACCGCCGCGGCACCCGCCGTGGACGTGCTGGCCGGCGGCAGCCCGGTCATCACCGGCCTCAGCAACCCCGACGAGCAGACCATCACCGTGCCCGCCGGCACCGTCTCGGCCGCCGTCGCCGCCACCGGCACCACCGACCCGGTGATCGGCCCGACGGACCTCGACGTCGCCGAGGGCGTCAGCACGATCGTGTACGCGTGGGGCTCGCTCGAGGCCGGCAACCTGCAGCTCGCCGTCCAGACCATCGACGGCCTGCACTCCGCCCCCGGCGGCGTGCCGTCCGGCGAGCTGGGCCTCGCCGCCGACGGGCCGTCGACCGGCCTGTGGCTCGGCGGTGCGGCTCTCCTCGCCGCGCTCGGCGCCGTGCTGCTGACCACCCGCCGGCCGGCGGAGCAGCGCCGCCGCTGAGGGGGTCGGGGCGCGGCGACCGTCCCCGCGCCGCGCCCCGGCCCGTCCGCCCCGCCGCCGTGCGTCCCGCCGACCGGGGCGCACGCCCGATCCCCCGGAGCACTCCCGTGTCCCAGCAGCCCGCGGTCGGGCGCCCCGTCGCCCCGCCCGGTGGCCCCCGGCCACGCCGCAGCCCCCGCGGCGTGGCCGGGCTCGTGGCGGCCGTCCTGGCGCTGCTCACGGCCGGTCTGGCGGTCGCGGCGGCGTGGGGCGCGGCCCCGCCCGCCACGCGCCCGGACCCGGCCGTGACGTCGCCCGCGCCGGAGGCGACACCGACCCCGCCGGCGGCGGACGGACGGGCCGGCGACCGGCCCGGGACCTCCGCCGCCGGTGCCGTCCCGCTGGTGGCGGCCACGCCCCCGCCCGTGGCGGCCGCGTCCCCGACCGCACCGGTGCGGGTCGTCGTCCCGGCGCAGCAGATCGACGTCCCGGTGGACCCGGTCGGGGTGGCCGCCGACGGGCGGATGGAGATCCCGCCGCTCGCGGAGCGGGGCGGCTGGTACCGGTTCGGCGCGGACCCCGGGGACGACGCGGGCACGACCGTGGTCGCTGCGCACGTGGACTCGGTGGCGTCCGGCGGGACCGGGCCGTTCGTGCGGCTCGTCGAGGTGCGGCCGGGTGACCGCGTCGAGGTCACGCTCGCGGACGGCAGCACCCGGGCGTACGCCGTGGACGCGGTGACCCGGTTCCCGAAGACGGAGGCCCGCTGGCCGGACGTCTTCACCCGCGAGGGCCCCGCCCGGCTGGCCCTCGTGACGTGCGGCGGGTCGTTCGACCGCGACGCGCGGTCCTACACCGACAACGTGCTGGTCGTCGCCACCCCCGTCGGCGCATGATGTCCGTGACCACCCCCGACGACGCCGTCCAGCGGAAGGCGAGGAGGCCCGCCCTGACCAGCTCCCCGGCGTCGCCGGTGCACCCGCCGTCCGACTGGGACGACGACGACGTCGGCCGTGCCTTCGTCGCCGGCGACGAGCGCGCCCTGGCGGAGGCGTACCGGCGCTGGTCGGCGCTCGTCCACACGCTCGCGCTCCGCGCGCTGGCGTCCACCGCGGACGCCGAGGACGTCACGCAGCACGTCTTCGTCTCCGCGTGGCGGGGGCGCGGGGGCTTCGACCCGCGGCGCGGCCCGCTCCGCGCGTGGCTCACCGGGATCACCCGCAACGCCGTCGCCGACGCCCTGGGCCGGCGCAGCCGCGACGTCCGGGACCTGCGGGCGGTCGCCGCGACCGCCGACCGCGGCACCGCCCCCGACGTCGCCGCCGTCGCCGACCGCATCGTGGTCGCGGACGAGCTGCACCGTCTCGGCGAGCCCCAGCGCACGATCCTCGCTCTGGCGTTCTACCAGGACCTCACGCACGACCAGATCGCCCGGCGGCTCGACCTGCCGCTGGGCACGGTGAAGAGCCACATCAGGCGTAGCCTGCTGCGGCTGCGCGACCGGTTGGAGGTGGACGGTGCGGCACACTGACCCCGACCTGCTGGCGCTCGCCGCCCTCGGCGAGCCGCTGGACGCCGCCGACCGCGCGCACCTCGGCGGGTGCCCGGACTGCGCGCGCGAGCTCGCCGCGCTGTCCGCGGCCGCCGCCGTCGGGCGCTCCGCCCGCGACGACGCCCCCGTGCCCGCACCGGCCGGCGTGTGGGAGCGGGTGCGGGAGGAGCTGGGGCTCGACCCGGGCCTGGACGCGGTGGCCGGCGCCGGGCGTCGCGCCGAGGTGGCCCCCGGCGCCGACGTGGCCCTCGACGCCGACGTGGCCCTCGGCGTCGACGTGGCTCCCGGCGTCGACGTGGGCTCCGGCGCCGACGTGGCTGCCGGCGCCCACCTGCCCCCGGGGTCGACGCGGGACCCGCAGCCGCCGTCGGACCGCACGCCGAGGCGGTGCCCGGCGCGGCCGTCGTCCCGCTGCCCCGGCGCCGCGCCCGCCGCGCCCTGCTGGCCGTGGCCGCCGCCGGGCTGGTCGTCGGTGGGACCGCGGGCGGGCTCGTCGTCGCGGGCCTGCAGCGCGGCGACCAGGAGCAGGTCGTCGCCCGGACGGTGCTCGACGCCCTCCCCGGCTGGGCGGCGAGCGGCGACGCCGTCGTCGAGGAGGACCTCGAGGGGCGGCGCACCCTGGTCGTGCGGCTCGAGGGCGGCGAGGCCGACGGGTTCCGCGAGGTGTGGCTGCTCGACCGTGACGTGACCGGGTTGGTCAGCCTGGGGCTGCTCGACGGCGACGAGGGCCGGTTCGCGATCCCCGCCGGCCTGGACCTCGGGCGGTACCCGGTGGTGGACGTGTCCGCCGAGCCGGACGACGGCGACCCCGCGCACTCCGGGGACAGCATCCTGCGCGGGGAGCTCACCGCACCGGCGTGACGGCCCCGGCGTGGTGGCGCCGGCGTGACGGCGGGGGCGTGCCGTCCGGGGCGTCGCGGTGCCGCCGTGGGCGGCGCGGTCGGGGTGGGTCAGACCCCGCCGCGCAGCGCCGTCACGGGTTCGACGGACGCGGCCTTCAGCGCGGGGTAGATGCCCGCGACGAGCCCGATGACACCGCCGCCCGCAGCGGACGCGAGCACCACCGCGGTGTCGAGGATCGGCGTCCACGACTGCGCGGCGGACACCACGACGACGACGGCCACGCCGAGCGCCGCCCCGATGAGCCCGCCCAGCAGGCCGACGGCGACCGACTCGAGCATGAACTGCAGGCCGATGTCCCGCCGCCGCGCGCCGAGCGCCCGGCGCAGGCCGATCTCCCCGACGCGCTCCATGACGGACAGCAGCGTCACGTTGGCGATCCCGAGGCCGCCGATGAGCAGCGCGACGCCGCCGAGCGCCAGGAAGATGGTGTTGACGTCGGCCTGCACCGACTCGCGCACCCGGGAGCCGCTGGACGGCACCTGCATGCTGACCGTCTCGGGTGCGTTCGGGTCGAGCGCGACGGGCACCTGCTCACCGACCACCGGCCCGGCGCCGACGGCGATGCGCAGGTGCAGCTCCTCCGGCGCCCGGAGCCCGAAGTCCGCGCGGGCGGTGCCGAGCGGCAGCACCACGGCCTCGAGCAGGTCGCTGCGGCGCTTCACGCCGTCGACGATGCCGATCACCGTGTACGAGCGGTCCCCGATGAACACCGACGGCTGGCGGTCCACCCGGGAGACGCCGAGCCGCTGGGCGGCGCGCGACCCGAGCACGACCACGCGGTCGGCACGGGCGTCGTGGCCCGCGTCGAAGAACCGGCCGGTCACGACCTCGCCGCGGATCGCGTCCAGCAGCCCGCCCGAGGCGGCGAGCACCGGCGGCGACACCGGCTCGGGCTGGCTGGGGTCGTTGACCGGGACCGCGGTCACGGTGGCGTCCCCGGTGTCGACGGACGCGACGAGACCCGCCGCCGTCACGCCGTTGAGGCGCTCGGCACGCGCGTCGCCGTCCCAGGGCAGGGCGGCGGTGGCCCGCTGCGACCCGTCGGCGGTGCGGGTGGTGCTCGCGGTGGCCATGGCCTGCGTCGCGGCGACGGCGTCGAACTGCTTGGCGATCTGCCCGGCGGCGGTCTGCGCGAGGCCGATCGTCACGACCACCGACGCGATGCCGAGCACCGTGCCGAGGATCGTGAGGAACAGGCGGCCCGGCCGGGCGTCGATGCCCGCGGCCGCCTCGGTCACCAGGTCGCGGATCCCGAACCGGTCGGAGCGCGGCGGGCGGGTGCGGCCTGCCGGGACGCCGGTGGCCTCGTCGCCGTCCGGGCGGGCGTCGGCGTCGAGCAGCAGCAGGTCGGTGGCCGCGCCGCCGGCGCCCGCGGCGGGACCCGCCGCGGAGCCGTCCCCCGGGGTGGCCGGGGGCGTCGCGGCGCGGCGGCGGAAGCGGGGGCGGGCCATCAGGCGATCTCGCTCAGCCGGCCGTCGGCGATCCGCACGCGGCGCTGCGCGCGGGCGGACACCGCGGCGTCGTGCGTGATGACCACCAGGGTGAGCCCGTCGGCGTGCAGCTCGTCGAACAGGTCGAGCACCCCCGCCGAGTTCTGGGTGTCGAGGTTGCCGGTCGGCTCGTCGGCCAGCAGCACGTGCGGCGACGTCACGACGGCCCGCGCGACGGCGACGCGCTGGCGCTCGCCGCCGGACAGCACCGGCGGCCGGAACCCGAGCCGGTGCCCGAGGTGCACGCGGTCGAGCGCCGCCAGCGCCCGCTGCCGACGCTCGGCCCGCGGGACCCCGCTGTACAGGGTGGCGAGCAGGACGTTGTCGAGCACCGTGCGGTGCGGGAGCAGGTGGAACGCCTGGAACACGAACCCGATCCGGCCGCCGCGCAGCGCCGAGCGCTGCGCCTCCGAGGCGGTGCGGGTGGACACCCCGTCCAGCAGGTACTCGCCGGACGTCGGGCGGTCGAGCAGCCCCAGCAGGTTGAGCAGGGTGGACTTGCCGGACCCGGACGGGCCGACGACCGACACGTAGTCGCCCGCGTCGATCCGCAGGTCGCTGGGGTGCAGCGCGTGCACCGGCGGCTCGCCCGGGAACACGCGGGCCACCTGCCGCAGCTCGACCACCGGCCGCGCCGGCGCTGCGTCCGCGCCGGGGGCCCGGACGTCGAGGGCCGTCACGCGTCCGACCCGGCGGTCGGGTCCGCCGTCGGGTCGTCCTGCTCGCCCGACGACCCGATCACCACGAGGTCGCCCTCGGCGAGGTCGCGGTCGACCCCGGTGACCTCGACGTAGCCGCCGGCCGCCAGGCCGGTCTCGACCTCGACCAGCACGGTCGTGCCGTCGTCGCCCATCAGCTCGACGCGGGACTCCCCGCCCGGGCCGGCGGTCAGTGCCGCGAGCGGCACCGCCAGCACCGCGCCGCCCGTCGACGACACGGGGATGGTCACCCGCACGTTGCTGCCCTGCAGCTCGGCGACCTGCTCCGGGGTGAGGTCGCCGGGGGTGAGCACGACCGTCGTGCGGCCCGCGCTGCTCCCACTGCCCGACCCGCCGCCGTCGCCGCTCTGGTCGTCGCCGGACCCGCCGGACCCGCCGGAGGAGTCGTCGGTCCGCAGCTCGGTCACCGTGACGGGCACCTCCAGGTCGCCCGCCACCACCGTGCCGGTCGCGCCGACCTCCAGCAGCGCGGCGTCCGCCTTCGCGGCGCTCGCGACGACCTCCAGCTCGGCGCCGGACACGCTCATGACCGTGCCGTCGACGGTCCCGCCGCGCTGCACGGACACGGCGTCCACGCGGCGGGGGAGGGTCTCCAGGTAGACGACCTCGCTGGCGGGCAGGACCGTGATGACGGCCTCCTGCGCCTCGGTCAGCGCCTTCTGCGCGTCGGCCAGCGACTGCCGCGCCGACGTCAGGGACGCCTTCTCCCCGGAGGTGTCGGGAGCGGCGTCGAGCTGTGCCCGGCGTGCAGCGGCCACGCCGACGGCGTCCTCCGCGTCCGCGACGGCGTTGCGGGCCTGCAGCAGCCCGGCGGAGCTGCAGTCGACCTCCGGCGAGGGCGTCGGCGCCCCGCAGGCGGCCTCGCGGTCCGCGAGCGTCGCGCGGGCCACGTCCCGCGCCCGCTCCGCCTGCCGGACGTCCGCGTCGGCCTGCGCGACGTCGCCCGCCGCGGTGCCGCCGCGGCCCGCCGCCGCCAGGGCGTTCTCCGCGGCCGTGACCTCGGCCTGCGCGGAGCGGACGCCCTGCTCGGCGGCGCCGAGCGCCTCCGCCTCCTCGTCCGACGGTGCCGGGGCCGCGTAGCCGGCGCGCTGGTACAGCGCCTCGACGCCGCGGGCCGTCGCCGCGTCGTACGCGTCCGAGGCGGGGTCGCCCGCGTCGATGCCCAGCTGGCCGAGCGCTTGCTTGAGCTGCACCACGTCCGGCCCGGAGACGCCGACGCGCAGCGTGCGGTACGTCGGCAGGCCGCCCGGCAGCACGATGACGGGGCGGCCCGCGATCTCCAGGGCGACGGAGCCCGCGTCGAACGTCGCGCCGACCTCCGGGACCTGCCCGGTGACGACCGCGCGCTCCCCGAGGTCCGAGGTCTCGACCCGCACCTCCGCGGCGTCGTCGAACACCACGTCGCCGCGGATCGTCACGTCGTTGCTCAGCTCGCGGCTCTCCACCGGGACGGTGATCGGCCCCGCGGGCGGCGGCGCCGTGCGGGCGGCCGCGTCGGCCGGGTTGATGATGAGGCGGCTGAGCCCCAGGCCCGCGGCCAGGCTCACGACCGCGACGGCCCCCAGCACCGGCAGCGTGCGGTTGCCGCCGCGCCACCACCGCCCGAACGCGCCGCCGCGCCCCGACCCGCCCGCACCGTCACCGGCGCCGTCGCCCGCCCCGCCGTCGCCCGGCGGCTCCGGGAACGCCGGCACCGCGAGGTCCGTGCCCGGCTGCCCCGCCGTCACGTCAGGCGTCCCGGGCCGCGGTCGCGGCCTCGGCCCACGCCTCGAGCTCGTCCGCGTGCTCGTCGACGAACTGCTGCTGGAGGTCGTGGTCGATCGTCATCGCCTCCTCCTGGAAGTTCGTCGTGTCCTGGCAGTCGAAGTCGGCGACCGCCATCGCGATCTCCTTCTCCGTGAACGCCTTCACCGCGGCCTCGTCGGGCTCCGGCGCGGGCGGGCCGTCCGGGTCCGCCTCCCAGTCCCAGGACTCCACCTGCTCCTGGTACTCGGGGTCCTCCCAGCCCTGCAGCTCGTTCCACTCGTCGTACAGCGGCTGCTGCGACTCGTAGGCGTTCGTCATGCCGTCGTAGCCGGCGTCCGCCATGCACGAGCCCCACTTCGCGTGCAGGTCCGCCATCCGCGGGTTCGCCTGCACCGACTCGTAGAACGTCGAGAGCTCGTCCTCGAGCGCTGCGAACTCGTCGAGCGCGACGCCGCCCTCGTAGACCTCGTGCTGCGCGGCGCCGTAGCACCCGCCCTGCGTCCAGTCGTACTCCTGCGGCTCCTCGCCCTCCACGTAGTCCTGCGGCGGGCCCCACAGCGCCTCGTTGTACGCCTCGGCCTCCGACTCCGACATCGACTCGACGTAGTCCTGGTTCGGGTCGACGTACTCCTGGCCGTCGTCCACCGGGACGTCCTCGTTGCCCCACGGGTCGGTGCTGATGCCGTAGCCGTACTGCTCCGCGAACTCGCGGGTGCCCCACTCGACGTCCAGGTCGTCGCTCGCGACCACCGTGCCCGAGTTGCCCACGTTCGGCTGGTAGTCGAAGCCCTGCTCCTGCATGCAGGACGCCACGAGCTCCTCGACGCGGCGGTTCTGCTCGTCGGCCTCCGCCTGCATCTGCTCCTGGCTCTGCTCGTCGCCGTCGAGCGAGTAGCCGTAGATGCGCGACTGGTACTCGTCCAGCGGCCCCGGCTCCCACTCGAACGCCGACGACCCGCCGCCCTTGCCGCCGTTCCCCCCGCCGCCGGAGCAGCCCGCCAGCAGCAGAGCCGCGGCGCTCACGGTCACGAGCGCGAGACGCGTGCGAGTCGGTCGGGTCATCGTGTCCCCCTGGTGTCGGAGCGGTGACCGGAGCCGGCCGGGGCCGGGCGTCCAGTGGCCGCGGCGTCCGCCCGCCGCGACCTGCATCGACACCCTAAGCGGCGCCCCGGTGGCGGTGTGGGCGTTCTGGGTGTCCAATCTGCGCCCGCTGTGTGGCCGGACGGTGGGGGTGACGGTGCCCGACACGGGTGGTCGGCGGCGGGGTCCGGACGCCGGTTTGGGCCAGGGGCGGGGGACCTGTATCCTCGTCTGCGGCCCTCGGGCCAGGCGCCCGTAGCTCAATGGATAGAGCATCTGACTACGGATCAGAAGGTTGGGGGTTCGAGTCCCTCCGGGCGCACAGCGCAGCATCAGCAGTCGAACCCCCGTCCGGGTCCCCCGGGCGGGGGTTCTCTGCTTCCCCGGTCGCGAGCCAGGTGTAGGGCACACCGGTGCGGAGCGCCCACTGCTTCACGAACGCGGCACGAGGCGGTGTGCCACGGTCAGCCATCCATCGGCTCAGGCTGTTGCGTGCCATGCCAAGTTCGTCAGCCATCTCCTGGACCGAGATCCCGGCCTGACGCAGTGCCATCTGGAGCCGCCAGCCGAGGGTGAGGGGCGGAATGCTGCCCGCCTGTCCGGGCGCGTGCTCCATGCTCATGTATCGATGATCCCCGACAAGACCTCGGTCAGTCAAGGTGCCGTCGGCGTTTAGGCACGCTTGATGTGTCATGGTGCAATGTGCAACGGTGAGCGCGTGATCCTCGTACCGGCCAACGCCGCCTCAGGTGCTCGGTCCCACGAACCGTGTGGTGCGCCATGACGATTCTCACGATGGTGTGGGCGCTGAAGAGAGCCCCCGTCCCTGCCAACGACCCGGTCGCGCACCTCGTGCTCACCGCCTACGCCGACCACGCTAGCGACGACGGCACCGCCGCGTGGCCCTCCGTCGCAACCGTGGCCAGCTACGCGCGATGCACTCCCCGGACCGTGCACACCAAGCTCCGCCTGCTCCTCGAGCACGGCCTCATGCGACCCGGTGACCAACAGCTCGTGGACCACCTACCGGCGAACCGCCGGCCCGTCGTCTACGACCTCGTCATGGACTGCACGCCGGAGCCGGCGGGAGCCGAGAAGGACCTCGATCCCTGCGAAGCCGCAGGTCAGGCTGGGGTGAAATTCCTTCACCCCAGAACGGGCGCCGTAGAGCCCGTTGCTGTGGATGACTCCCGCTCTGGGGTGAAGCAGGGTTCACCCCAGAGCAGCGAGTCTCTGGATAACCGACCCGCTGGGGTGAAGCCAGTTTCACCCCACCCTGTGGATCAGCCCGATTCTGGGATGAAGCATGTTTCACCCCAGAAGGAGGTCTGGGGTGAACGAGAGCGCACTTCTGGGGTGAAGCTGTCTTCAGACAAACCACCCCTAGAACCACCCATGAAAGCCCAGGGGTTACCCCAGTCGGGAACTTCACCTGCGGTTATCCACAGCCGAACCACGACCGGAGAGCGCACCGACCGGTGCCACGCCCACCAGGCCGCCCAGATCCCGCCGCCCTGCCGCGACTGCGCCGACACGCGACGAGCCAACGACGCCGACCCGCCCACGACGCCGGCCGAAGGCCCGCACGGCGACCCGCAGCCCCACCGCTGCGCGCTATGCCGCCGGGGCCTCCTACCCGGGCTCGCCCCCTGGGACGCCGAACGTCCGATCCCCCAATCACGCCCCCCCAGCCGCCTGAGCCCAACCCTCGCAGCCCAAACTCCAGGCCGAAGCCGCCGGCCCGACTAGGAGGAGCACCATGGAATCCACCGCTCGCATCCTCGCGGCCCTCGACCTCGCCGCCTCGATCATTCGCGACGCCGACCGCGCCCGCACCGAGATCGCCTCGATCGAGATCTCACCCCACTACGCCAGCGCGGACCTCGCCGCACTTGCGGGCGTCGCAGCGGCCACCGCCCCGGCGCAGCACACCCCGTCTCGACCCTGTCGTCACCGTCCAACTCGCCCACAGCAGCGCGCGAAGGCCAGCCGACGAAGCGATCAACTTCCTCCAGTCACTCGGCCTCGACGGCCGGAACACCGTCATCGACGGCATGCACACCTGGACGGTCCAACAGGGCATCCCTCTCGGGATCCTCTAGCACGGCGAACCGAACCCTCACCGCTGCGTGCTCTGCCGGCGCAGGTATCTGCCTCGGGTAGCGCCGTGCGGCGCGGCACCTCGACTCGCCCAACCTCGTGCCCCGCCCGAGCCGCCCCAGTGGCGCCACCGACAAGCCGTCTTCGGGTCAACTGCCGACACCCGAGAAATCCTAGGGCGCCTACCTACACACAGTCCGCTCGACCTCCTAACTCACCTAGGTTCGCCACTCAATCACCGCTACCTGCTGCACCTAGTTGCACAGGTATCCGCGACATCCGCGTAGACCTAGTGGCACCACCAAACCGATCGATCCTCGGTTCCCTCGACTTGCAAGTTCTCCTAGGAAAGGCAGATCCCATGGAAAACCTCACCGATCCCGTCGCTCGCGATCGCGTGATAGCGGTCATCAACGGCAAGGGATGCGTCGGCAAGACGACCGTGACCGCGAACGTCGCCGGTCTGCTCGCGCAGTCCGACTACCGAGTCCTCGCCATCGACCTCGACACCCAAGGCAACCTCGGCCTGGACCTCGGCTACGCCGACACCCAGGACGACGACGGGGGAAGAGCCTGGCCGCCGCCCTCCTGTTCGGCAGCGACGTCAAGCTGCTGAACGACGTCCGCAGGAACCTCGACGTGATCGTCGGTGGAGATGCTCTACATGCCGCCTCCGCGGCCCTCGCCGCCTCCAAGGGCCGCACCGATCCACGCCTCGCGCTAGCTCGAGTCCTCGCACCACTCGCCGGGGACTACGACATGGTGCTGATCGACTGCCCGCCCGGAAACGAAGCCCTCCAGTCCGCAGCGATCACCGCCGCACGATGGGCCCTCGTACCGTCCAAGGCCGATGAGGGAACCGCCCGAGGACTGACCGAGATTGCCCGCAGGCTCGACCAGGTCATCGACGTCAACCCCGACCTAGACCTGCTCGGCGTCGTCCTGTTCGACGTCGAGAACCAGGCAACGAACGTGCGAGAGAACGCCAGACGCATGATCGCCGAGGTGATCGGCACCCGCGCGGCTATCTTCGACGCGGTGATCCGGCACTCCAGCTCCGTCGCGCAACAGGCTCGAGGACGTGGCCTGCTCGTGCACGAACTCGACGAGGCCGCCCGCAGGCAGCCGGAGTGGTGGCAGATCCGCAGGGGAGTGGTCGCAGCAGGTGAGCTCGTGACCCGCACCGCCGCCAGTGTCGCGGACGACCTTCACGCCCTAACCACTCAACTCGTGACGCGCCTCAACGATCGCGAGAACCAGGAGGCCTCCGCATGAACCAGCCCGCACCCGACCGCAGCATCACCGGTCTGCAGCGCCGCCGACCCGGCGCGGCCGGACTCATCCGCGGACAGCGCTCCGAGCCGCAGCATGCCGCGCGGGCCGAGGCGGCAGCTGTGACCCGTCAACTGGAGTCAGACGAGGGCGCCTGGCCGGCGATGACGTCAGCGAAAGCGCAGAGCGATGCCCAGCGCCCGCGACGCAACGCCGCTATCAAGGCCAGCAAGGGCCAGGTGAACGTCGAGATCGCGACAGACGTCCGCGACCAAGCCCGCGCTGCGTTCCGAGCGGCCGCCTACTTCGAAGGCGTGCCCACCTTCGCCCAGTTCGTCGAGAACGCAATCCGGCACGAGAACGAGCGCGTGCAGCGCGAACACAACAGCGGGCTCCCGTTCGAGCCCATCTCCGAGAACCTTCCCGCCGGGCGCCCCGTCGGAGGCTCGCGGTGAGCGGGCGTGAGCTGGCGCTCACGCGCCGGCCGCGGAGGCGCTCGATGCTATAGGTGTCCGCGTCAGGGAGTTCGCGCTGTACCGCTGGGCTGACGGCGTCTGGTGCGGCTACACCTGCGGGTGCCCGTACGACCGCTGCGCCGATTCCCACCACCCAACCAAGGCCGAGTGCTGCGAGGCCGAGCACGGACTTCGAGGAACGCCAGTGCGAAGCGAGGAAGGCCGCAGGGCACACGATCCGGCCAGTGAACAGCTCTGCCGCCGGGGCCCGACGGCCAGATCTGACGGACGTCCCCGGCCGGGGTCCTCGACGCTCGTCACGACGCAGAAGTCGACAAGTGGTACGCGCCTTAGTAGTGCAGCCCGACGTGGTCGACGACGATCCGGCCGTTCTCCGGATCGAACGCGAAGTAGATCCGGCCACACTCGTGCGGCGGAACGCCGTCGTTGACCTTTACGTGAGGGGTGCGGTCGTGCTTCTCGCCCTCGAACGTGAAGGTACGGAACGACCTAGGCATCTTGTCGTCTTGGAGCGACACCTTCAGGTCGTAGTTCTCACGGATCCACTTGTCGACGTGCCCGATCGTCCGATCGGTGCCGTCGTTGAGGTCCCAGGCGACCTGCGCCAGTTTCACCAAGGCCGTCCGCATGTCCACGGGCGTGGGGTATCGATCGGCCTTTTTCCATGCCGTCCGCGCCGCGTCGGTGAACACAAGTCGACCCTCAGTTGCCTTTTCGAGGTGGCTCGCGAGTGCGTCGAAGGTCTCGGCGTCGCCGGTGACGAGAGCCGGGGTATCGTCGAGGCTTGCGTCGGTGTTCTCGTCAATCAGTGCAGCTCCGGCGTAGTGCTGGGCGATCTGCAGTTGTTCGGCCGTCGCCTTCCAGCGAGCCGCCTCGCTTGCGAGCCCACGGGCGCGGGCATCGCTGTCCGCCCAGGCCTCCATGGCGTCGTTCAGGTCGCTGCGGAGCTGGTCTCGCTCTTGGTTGAGCGCCTCGATGATCGCCGTCAAGTTGCCGGACTCGACCGCCGCGGCAGTACGCGCGGCGGCCAACTCGGAACGCGAGACGCGACCAGCTTCTCGGACGGCCCGGTAGAGCTCGTCCGACCCGCGCGTCAGCACGGACAAGGGAGCGACTTGACGCATGGTTGTTGCCCTGAGTGTGTCCACCTCGCGGGCATTGACGATCTCCTCGCCGACCACCGTCGCAGGCAGATCCAGATCTGACCACACCAGCAGACCGCCTGCGTAGGGCACGCGCGCCCGCGGCTCGTGCGCCAGAAGGTGGCGGGCGGTCGGCAGGTCCACGGTCACAACGCGAACCAGGCCAACCAGGCCGGCGGCAGCCCTGCGTGCGGACTGATGTCCTTGCCTGGTGCGGGCATGCACCAAGAGCACGGGAAGGCGATGCTGCACCCGCAGCACGTCGGCGACGAGGGCGGCCGCGTCTGCGCCCCGCGCCTGGAGGAACTTGCCGTCGACGATCTGTCCGCCGCTCGAGACTCGCAGGCTCGGGTGGTTCACAAGGTCGGCGAGGATGTGGGGTTGACGCACCTGTGGATCGGCGACAGGACTCAGGCCGGCGGCGTCAACCTCGCGCGCCATGCCGAGGCGAAGTCGCAGGCTGCCGTTGAGCAGACCGACACTCACGCGCGCGGTGAAGTGACTGCCGTCCCTGCCGATCGTCACGACATCCAAGCGGGTGACCCAGTTGCCGAGAGGTGAGCGCAGATGGGTCCACTCGGCGTACTTGCGTAGCGCGCCGTGGGTCGCGCGCAGGTCCCGCCGCCCGTCATTCAGGAGGTCCGAGGCATTGAGCACCGAGTTGGCCGCGCTCACCCACGCGCTCAGAGCATCGAGTGTGGTCTCGACTGCCGCATCTATGTTGACCGCGGGTGCGGGCTCGATGACAAAGTCCGTAACGTAGAGGATCTGCACGCTGCCCCCAAAGTCCGTGTCCGCTTGTTAGGCGCAACCTAGCGCCGAACCTGCGTCCCGGGATTGTGCTTCAGCCAAGTAGGCCTAGCGCAAGGTACGTCGCCGCCCTGCTCGACCAGGCCAGTACCCCGGGTACCGCTGTAGCCGCGCGGTCGTGCTCCGCGCCGCGATCGCGCAGAACGTAGGCGCGCACACCGGGCGGTGCCTACCTGGAGGACACCGCCGCCGGGTACCGGAGCGCCCATTCTGGGCTCAGGCCACGCCCGGCGGCGGCCGGCGACGGGGCGCGACGAGCCGTCTCCGGCCACGGCGCTCGAGCTCCAGCCCACTGACTGGTCGCGCATCCCCTCAGCCCGCCGACACGCGCTCCCTGTCGAGGCGGTCCACCGAGCGGGTCCGAGACCCGGGGGACACCAGACGGCTCCCGACTACGCGGTCCGGCTCGGCGCCGTGCCCTGGGGTGGCTCAGTTGCAGGGCGGTTACGCCGAGCGGCGGGGGCTAGGAGCCATGAGTCAGCTGGCCCAGACTCGATCGTCCACTGGGACAGGCTGGATCACCTCTGTGAGACGCGTCCGAAACGAGCCCCCGGAGGTCCGGCCGTGTCGATCGCTCACGAACTGATGCCACCTGGACGGGTGGCGGGCCGAACCCACCTGCCAGACCGGAAGCGACGGCCGGCTTTGCAGTTCTGCGGACAACCACCGCAACTGGTCGGCAAGATGGAGGCGGGCGGGGCCGCTGACCGGGATGCCCCCGAAGCCGACAAGGACGCCGTCCGCGTGAGCAAGCGCTTCATTGACCAGCGATCGAGCCAAAATCCACCCGCCCATCTCCCTACCGAGCGTGAGGATGTCGCGGGAAGAGGGACTAGGGTACGCGAAGATGTTCGTGATCCTTACGCGGTCGAAAAGCAGGACAGCGGCGGCCACATCGACCTGGCGCTCTGTTCGTGTTCCTCTTCGATCGGAGGGGTTCGCGAGGACCGCCACAAGTGTCCGATCCGCCCGATCCGTGGCACGAGAGGGGCCCAGAAGCACGCTCAGGCTGTGCCCGCCGTCTTCTGCACAACGAGCACTGTCTCACGGATCATTGTCTCGCCGGCTGCGTTGCGGTTGGCCATCCTCTTGCGCGTGGGGAGAAGTCGCTCGACGCGGGTTACGTATGTATGGCCGGAAGCTTCCAGAATTTCCCTCGTGAACTGGACCAGCGGGACGTCAGCGCCGCTGACGCGTCGCTCACCGAGGGTAAAGAAGCAGAAACCCCCGGTCCGGACCCGTGTGGACGCATGTCGTAGCGCCGCCCGGTAGTCGTCCACGAAGGTGACGACCTTCTGGGTCGTTTCGCTCAACTCGGCGCGACCCTCCAGCCACGTCCGCAAGCTCGGGACCTCATCAGCCAGGTACGTTGGAAGAGGGCGAGGAACGTGTCGGCGACCGCCGAGGCTGACGGTGTCCAGGCGGGTGGGAATCTCGATTAGCGACGGTTCGAAGTCGCCGACGAGGTCGATCGGATCAATCCACTGGAGAGGCAGGTATGAGTACTGCCCATACGGGACAGTGGTGTGGTTGTCCCCATACGGCGGAGAAGTCATGAGTGCGTCTGCGAGAGGGGTGCCTGCGGGGAGGGGATCATTGACGCTCGCGCGGATCAGCGTGGGAGACCCCAACATGCCGGCGGCTAGGAGCTCGTGGATTCGAATTCGCTCGACATTCGTGGTGAGCACCGCCTCGAACTGCGCCAGAGGGTCGGGGGTACGGCCGGCGAGATCCTCCGCGCTGTAGAGGTGGAGTTTGAAAGTGGAGGGTCGAGAGTTCGACACGAACCGGACCGTCTCAGCCAGACACACCCACAGAAAGCGCCGAACCTGCTGGTCCGCCTCTTGCTGGATCCCGGCGCGTAGCCGTGTGAGGCCCAACGAAACGTCTTCCGTGAACCACTTGTCGCGGAACTTGAAGTCGAAGGGTCGCGTTCGACGCGATGCCCTCGCCCGCTTCGTCACTCGGGAACCGCTCGCCTCCGCCACGTCGCTCGCGGGAGGCGCTGCCTTCACTGTGCTTAGTAGGACTGCCATCGGGTTGATGTCTGTGCCGATGAAGTCCAGACCGAGGTAGAGCGACTCCAAGAGCACCGTACCGGAGCCCATGAAGGGGTCGTATACCGTCTTAACGTCCGGATCGGACGCGCGAAGGTCCTCGAGCAACGCACGCTGCAACTCCGGGACCATCATGGCCGGGTACTGGAAGTAGCCGTGGCCGCCGCTCCGTCCGAACACGCCAGCGAAGTCCCAGAACGCAGGGTCGTCCGTTGAGCGTGCGGCGATGCACTGGGCAAGGTTCGCCGGAGACGCGGCGGTCGTGACAGTCACCGGCGCTCCCACTCTGACGGTCGTGTAGACCGTACCCTAGCCCGCCGCCGGGCCCCGTCTGGCGTGACGCTCCGATGAGACGCGTGACACGGGGCATGGCGAGCGGGTCTTGCAGCGAGCACATGACCCTTCCGACTCGCGATCGCGGATCCTGCGCCTCACTCAGACCGAGACAGCCGCTAGTGTGAGCGACCATGGGTGTCATGCGCGAGAACACCGGCGATGATCAGGTGTTCGCGCTGTCAGTTCATCCATCGGTGGTGTTCAAGCTCGGTGAGGACCTCATCACCGACGACGTCCAAGCTCTAACCGAGTTGATGAAGAACGCGTACGACGCAGACTCCATGAGTGTCAGCGTCCGCATCGACACCAACGTCTGGACCAAGTTGCGCAGCGGCGAAATCCTCGAGCCCACCGCTGCGCGCAAGCTCCTCGCCGAGCGGGAACAACTCCTTGGTCGGATAGAACGCCTCGAGGAACTGCTGGACGAGAACAGCCCGCCCACCGACCGCGACGAGTTGCTCGAAGAGATCCTGGTCCTTCAGGCGCGCCTCGCGGCGGTGGACGAACCGGTGCGCGGGATCATCGAGGTCTCTGACCGCGGCACGGGCATGACGGTCGAGGACATCCGTCGCGGTTGGCTGACCGTGTCCGCGAGCCCCAAACGTCAGATGAAGGCAGAGGGAAAGGTCACCGCGACGCACCGAAGGACCCCGCTCGGCGACAAGGGTCTCGGCCGGTTGGGCGCCCAACGATTGGGTCGGGTCCTCGATCTGCGCACACGCACCGCCAACGATACCGATAGTCTTCACGCGACCCTGTTCTGGGACGACTTCACGGATGTTGACGCGCTGTCGGACGTACCCATTCGTATCCGCCGTTTCGAGGAGACGGGCGCGCCGGGTTCACGGATCACCATTCGCGGACTGCATCACCCAGAACATTGGGACGAATCTCGCCCGCTCTTTCAGCGCGACATTGCCGAGATGATATCGCCATACGGTGATGAACACGGCTTCCGGATCACGATGCGGGTCAACGGAATCCCCGTAGACCTCCGCGAAGTAACCGATCAGGCACTCGCAATCTCTCCCGTCAGCTATGAGCTGTCATACCGTGACGGGATCCTGAAAGTCATCGGGAAGATGAGGGCCGAGTACCTAAAGCCCGATCGAAACCCTGAAGGCGCGGCAGACTGGAACGAGTTTATCGCGGCCGACAATGGTGCGGCCTTCCTCGCATGGTTCAAAGCGAACCGCAAGCCGAAGTCGGAGCGACTGCGGCTCAGTGACGGTGACGACCTGCATCTGTGCGGCTTCGAGTCGTCGACTCGGCTCGACGACATGCCCAAGGTGGCGTTGAACCCAGACGGGTCACCTGCTGACCCCGGGCCATTCGACGGTCGCGTTGACATGATCGCTAGGCGCACTGCAAGGGAGATGTTCGAAGGCGGTAAGGACTACGAAAAATGGGTTGAGGCCGTCACGGGAGTCAGGCTCTACAGGGATCGATTCGGGATCCGGATGCGTGACGACTGGCTCCGCCTCGGGGCGCAATGGACGACTGGAAGCTCTTACTACACGCTGCGTCCCGACAACGTCGTGGGCTACATCAACCTGACCGCGCAGCATAATGCGGCCTTGGAAGAGACGAGCAATCGGGAAGAGTTCCTCGACCTGCCCGCCTATCGCAATTTCCAGCAACTTCTCGCCGAATGGCAGTCGCTCTCTGAGCTCTTTCAGTCCGCGGTTCGTCGCGGGTACAATGAGTATGTCAAGGAACTGAAGCAAGACCGCAACGGGATATCCCCGCGTTCGTCATCGAAGGAGTTGGCCCGGGACATTGCTTCCCAGTTCGATAAGGCGCAGGAAGTCAACGCGCGCGCAAACTCCGCGCGAGACTCGATCCGCCGAGCTCAAGCGGTAGTCGAAGATTTCGAAGCACAACGAGACGCGCTTGGCAAGTCCTACCTTGTGACGCCAGAACTCATTGCTGCGAATAGTCACCTTGCAAGCGAACTGCGACGCACGATGGGCGATCTGGAATCCCGACTCGACCTTGTGCAGCGCGCGTCAGCGGAGATTGCGGATCGACGGGAGGTCGTGGAACTTCTCCTCGAACGCCTGGTTGATGCTGAGAGACAGGTTCAGGAAGTGTGGGAGGTCGTTTCCCTCGGAATGACTGCCGAAGCCGTCTCGCACGAGGTCCTCAATGTCACAGACAGGCTGCGGGAGCGCAGCCGGCAAATCGCCAGGTACAACGACGCGGAGGTCCACAACCCACGCTTCGGGGAGTACGTGGAGCAGGTCAAGGCCGCCGCCCAGTCAATGCACAAACAGGTGTCTCACCTCGATTCCTCCATGCGCTACGTGCGTGACCGGCGCGAACAGGTCAACGTCGGAGACGCCGCGAAGCAGTCCGCGGAGTACTTCAACGCTCGTTGGCATGCCCAGCGGCTTGCGATGGTCGTCACCGTCGAGGAGACCCTCGCTGTCAAGATCAGTCGAGGCAAGCTCGCGCAGGTCATCGACAACCTGGTTCTGAACAGTGAGTTCTGGGTGCTCGAGGCGTTGCGACGAGGGTGGATCGACGTCGGCGAGGTCCGGCTGAGGGTCGACCGGCACGGGTTCACAGTTGAGGACAACGGACCCGGCGTAGATGCCTCCGTAGAGGAATTGCTGTTTGATCCCTTTGTGACCCGAAAGCCATCACGCCGCGGCCGGGGGTTGGGATTGTTCGTTGTCCGCCAGCTACTCGAGTCCGAAGGCTTTGCTATCTCCCTGGACCCCACACGAAACTCTCGCGGCAATCGATACAGATTCCGCGTGGACCTTCGCAGTTAGGAATGCGGTAGTGACGATCGAGGCACCTGATTCCCGGATCAAGGGGGCTATCACCGCGCTGCTCGACCAACTCGATATTACACGTATCGTGGTCGTGGACGATGATCTCGACGAGTCCGGAGATCAAAGCAGTCTGCTCCAGGTGAAGTCGCACTTCGCCGCGATGCGCCCGCAACTCTCGAGACTTGCGGAGACTTATGGTGTGGACGACTTGGTCGAAGATTTGCGGAATGCGTCAGAGTTTGGCGAGGAGATTCGCGACGACATCGACCTTCTTTGGGGACGTTTGTCGGATGAGGAGAAGCTCATCCTTGCAGCACTGATCCCTGACTCGGGTCACGAGTCCGACAACCTCGCCGCCCTCGATGCGATAAGGCCCTTTCTACCCGCTCGGATCAGTTACGAGCCGATGTCGGTGAGTAGATGGAAAGCGACATGTGAGGACCTGTTTCAAGAGGGGCATCCCCACACGCTCGTGTTCTTCGACCGCCAGTTGTCTGAGGCCCTCGGAGGGAGGCGGGGCGGCGACCTGCTCGTTCAGCAGCTTCATTCAAAGGACCGCGTGGGTGTGTACTGCGGCCTCCTCACGCAGGACGCGTCAGACCTGGCAGAAGAGACTCGAATCTCGGAAGAGCTTCGAAGTCTTGTCGATGCCGCAGTACCAGCGATCGGCAAGTATCGAATTCGAACGCCCGAGGCTTTCGTGCAGGGCCTCCAGTTCTTTCTGCATATCACCGAGCTTGCGCGGGTGAAGAAGCATACGGAGAAAGCTCTTGTTGCTGCGTTTGAGAGTACCAAGTCTTTCTTGGACGGCATCGGGTACTACGTGATTCTGGCGTCTGCCGCAAGTGCGCACGACGAAGGGGTGTTCGAAGGCGACGGCTTGCTGAGACTTGCGCGCTCGCATTTTCGCCGGGGTACCGAGAGACTCTTGGCCGCTGACCCTCCCGCAAGGGAGCTTCAGCTCTTGCGGAAGGCAACGGGCGCGGCCATTTCCGAAGTTCTCCCTTCCTCCCCAGACGCTCGTCTCCTAGAGTGGGGCGACCGCTTTGACTCTGGCGAAGACTTGAGGAACAGCAAGAGTCCTACCGAGGTTGGCGATATCTACGAGCTCACGGGCCGCGATGGCACGAAGACTCATGTGATTCTCCTGGCTCAGGCTTGCGACCTCGTTGTCCGGAAAGCGGGTGAGCGTGCCAACGCTCCGGCTGTGTTTACACTCGCGCAACTTGAGGAAATTGACTCGCCAGCGGAGACGGAAAGTGGTCGCCTCTTGCCGGTGGGTCGTCTCGTGCATGATAGCGATGCGTCCGTGGCGGCCAACCTTGCGAAACGGGTCTACCTGCCGCCTCAGGTTCTCGACGCGTGTGTCATCTCCGACGACGGACTGTCTCGATTTCCCTTGTCGATGTCCCACCCTGGCGCCCTGACGGCTGGATGGGTAAAGCGTCCCGCAAAGTTGCAAAACTGGGCGAAGGGTAGGGTGGCGGAAGCGAGGAAGCTCATTGACCTGCTTCCTTCAGCCAAGGAGTTCCCTGAGCGGGATCAGGTCGCCCAGCGTCTGTACGAGGCGGCGTTCGGTCCGAGTTTCGTGGAGGGGAGTATCTCGTTGACCGTGGACCGTGCGGGGGCGGTTGTCGTCGGTGTGAGGCGCGTGAGCCGGCTGGTGGAGTCGCACGCGAAAGCGCTGCTGGTTCAGTTTTCGCAGTACCAGTCCCGGCCCGACGTGCCAGCTCGAATCATGCGCCACGGCAAGCGGGGTCTGCTGCACGAATAGGTGACAGGTGGTCTCAGGCGGCGAGTGCGACCTGAGTGGTCATGATCGTCTCGTACTCGATGGGTGTCAGGCGGCCGAGTCGGACCTGGCGTCGGCGGCGGTGGTAGGTCCGCTCGATCCAGGTGATGATCGCGAGGCGTAGCTCGTGGCGGGTGGCCCAGCGGCGTCGGTCCAGGACGTTCTTCTGCAGCAGGGAGAAGAACGACTCCATGGCGGCGTTGTCGCCGGCGGAGGCGACCTGGCCCATCGACCCGACCAGGTCGTGGCGGCGAAGCTCGGCAAGGAACTTCCGGGACCGAAACTGGCTGCCGCGATCGGAGTGGACCGTGCATCCGGCGACGTCGCCGCCGCGGCGGGCGAGCGCCGAAGCCAGGGCGTCGACCGCGAGGCGGGACTTCATGCGGTCGCTGATCGAGTACCCCACGATCCGGTTGGAGTACACGTCCTTGATCGCGCAAAGGTAGAGCTTGCCCTCGGCGGTGTGATGCTCGGTGATGTCGGTCAGCCACAGCTCGTTCGGCGCGGCGGCGGTGAAGTCGCGGCGCACGAGGTCATCGTGAGCCGGCGGTCCGGGCCGCTTGCCGTTCTTGCCGCGCTTCTTGCCGAACACCGACCACCACCGGTTGTCCCGGCAGACCCGCCAGACCGTGCGGTCGCACGCCTGGTGGCCGGCCTCGCGGCCCTCGTCGCCGAGGAGCCGGTGGCCGAACTCGGGGTCGTCGCGGTGGGCGTCGAACAGCGCGTTCGCCAGGCGCGCCTGCTCGAGGTCGCGGTCGGTGAACGGGGCCGCGAGCCACCGGTAGTAGGGCTGTCTTGCGAGCTTCAGGACCCGGCACGTCACCGCGACGGGGATACCGTCCACAGCGAGCTCACGCACGAGCGGGTACATCATTTTCCCGGCAGATGCGCCTGCGAGAGGTAGGCCGTCGCCCGCCGCAGGACCTCGACCTCCTGCTCCAGCAGCCGGTTACGGCGACGCAGGTCACGTAGCTCGGCCGACTCCGACGCCGTCGCCCCGGGCCGGTTGCCGTCCTCGACGTCCGCGGCCTGGAGCCAGTTCCGCAGGCACGACTCGGAGATCCCGAAGTCGTGGGCGATCTGCTTGATCGGAGCGTCCCCGCGGCGAGCCACGGCCACGACATCGTCGCGGAACTCCTTCGGATGGGGTCTGGGCACGTTCGACATCCTCTCAGCGGCGCCTCCCGGCACCACAGATCAGGTGTCACCTACTCGTGCAGCAGACCCCAACTCGTTGTCGCGTCCCACTGAGGCCGGTATCGGATCTGGCCTCTGTCCGATGCGGTCCGCCCAGGTGAGCAGACGCCGTGCCCGGGCGCGGGTTCCCCACGGCTCTAGAGGTAGGTGCGCAGCCCCCGCACATCCTCGGGGCGCCACACCACAACGTCGAGTCCGTCGTCGGCACGCAGCCGATCGACCGCCTCACGGGTGGCAGCGATGCCCGCCCAGTGCACATCGACATCGCACACGACGCACCACCCTCGGTCGTCCGGCCACACCAGGGCTGGAGGGTGGTCGGACTCGGTCCCCAGCAGGCGCTCCCAGTCGCCGATGTCCTCGAGTCGCCCGTGAAGCACCGCGTACTCCCGGCTCGCGAGCGTCAGGAGCGGACCTCGCGAGAGAGCGGGTGGCAGGCGGACGTCTGAGTAGCCGTCCCAGACACAGAAGTACACCGACTCGGGCGTGCTCGTGAAGGTGGCGAGCGAGAGCAGCGCCCGGCGCATCTTGCCGATGTCCGACAGGCCCCCTGTCCCGGCGACCGCCTCGGACTCGAGCTGGTCCGGCCGGTCGGGGTCCGGGATCAGCCGAAGTCGGGCATAGGCCTCGTAACCCCCTGGGCCAGCGGTCACCAGGAGTTCCTCAGGGACCCCGGACTGGGTGAGCCAGCGGGCCGCTGCCAGATCTCGTGCCCGCTCTACAGCCATGACGGGATGCGTTCGCTACGGCGCAAGGGCCCTCGCCTCACCTAGTTGACCCGGCACGCGATCGTGTCGGCGTCGTACGGCTGCTCACCGGTGTCGATCTGCCCGTCCACGTCGACGTGGTTGCGCCACGTCGTGGTGAGCGTGCTCGAGCAGGTCGCTCGGGCGGTCGAGCGCTTGCCGCGCCCTCCACCAGGACCGACCTGCACTGTCTCGGAGCACGCCTTCTGACGGAAGGACCCACAACAGGGCGGGACCGATCGCCGCCAGTCGCCGCTCCATTCGCCGACCACTCACCACATCGCCTGCTGGATCGTCGCTCTAGAGGACCACTAGACGGTGCTACCGCTGACAGGTCTTGTCAACGCCTTCCTACGAGGAGGAGCTCGTGCCTTCGCTGCCCCCGCCCAACTACTCCCACGTCGACTGAATGCGGTGCGCCGATAGGGCGAAGCAAATCGCCAACACCGCGAACCCGACCGTCCAGTAGGGCGTGAGCAACAAGGCTGTCG
The DNA here is from genome assembly GCF_019797765.1 of Cellulomonas sp. C5510. Taxonomy (NCBI): domain Bacteria; kingdom Bacillati; phylum Actinomycetota; class Actinomycetes; order Micrococcales; family Cellulomonadaceae; genus Cellulomonas; species Cellulomonas sp. C5510. Next base: position 3,672,412 of record NZ_CP081862.1, on the reverse strand, counting down.
ATCCAAGCGACGCTGCTGCTGCGAAGAGCAGTGCGACTGCCATCACGGCCGTCCACTTCCGTCGCACGCTTTGCGCGAGCGACTCCGCCCGCGCGGCCCTGGACAGCGCCGTGAACAGCCGGATCCCGGCCACGCTCGCAACCCCGACGATAACAACAAGGCTCAGCTCCACCCTATCTCCCGCAATGTCGGAAATAGCGCATGCTGCGGCTAGTCCAGCGGTGAGGACCGCAGCCGCGTCCAGGTACGCCCAACGCACCCGGGACTCGGTCTCACGTCCGACCCAAGCCTCGGCGAAAGCAGCCACCTCATCGGAAGCAGGCACAGATCGTGCCCGTAGGGAGACTCGCGCGGCGTTCAGCCGCCTCGCTCGCGCGTGAACCGGCATGCCGGTCGACCTCCAGTACCGATCCACCTCCCGAAGGAACTGGTCGACACGATCGCCTGCTGCCAGTGCGAATTCTCTCTGTCCCCCTGAAGCCACAATCTCAGGGTACGGCGCACGGCAGTTGAGCGCGGCCGCTTCGGCGGACGGCGATGAGCCGCCCCGGGGTCCGACGGAGGCTCTGGTCATCTGACACCGACCAGGGCTTCGACAGCGCCCGACCGGGTGGCCGAGGCGGTGCAGGTGCTTCCACATCTTCCGCGCCCCGTAGACCCCGTAGTTCGCGGCGTGCTCGGCAGTGATGACCTCGGTCAGCTCCGCGTCGGCGACCGACCGCGCCGAAGGCGGCCGGCCCTTGGCGGCGTAGTAGGTGCTCGGGGCGACCCGCCCTGTTCGCGGAGTTCGAGGACGACGAGGCCGCGACCCGGGACCTGACCTTCGCCGCACAGAGCGGCCGGTCGCTCGCCCACGCCGCCCAGCAGGCCCGCGACCGGCGCGCCCGGGTCGAGGCGGTGGCGGTCGCCCGCGCCGCCCTGGAGGCCGACGGCGTGAAGGTGGTCACCGCACCCGGGTACTACGACGCCCTGGTCCGGGCTGTCGGTGACCTGCGCGCCAAGGGTCAGCGCGACCCGCTGACCGTCGAGCAGCACGCCACCTGCCCTCGGCACGTCGCGTGGGTCGAGTACGACCCCGAGACGCGCAGCGCGGCGCCGGTGTACGGGTGCAGCGACTACAAGGCCAGCGGGCACCAGCGGTGGACCGACCCGAACACCCCCGCCGCCACGGCGAACGTCCTGCCCGAGGAGGAGCGGGCCGAACGGCGCCAGGTCCGGGAGAACAACGCCGCATGGCGGTCCGCCGAGACGGTGCGCCGCGAGTGGCTGCCGACCCTGGCCGCCCGCAGGACCCCGCCGAAGGGCGCCGCCGAGTTCATCGCCCGCGCCGTGGCGTTCCACGGCGCGCTGCTGCAGGACGCAGCCACCAAGGGCCACGGCCTCGCCGCGCAGATGCTCGGCCACAAGCAGTCGATGGGCGGCGGGCAGTACATCGCCGGGATGCTGGACAAGGCCAGCACCCCCGCTCCCAGGTGATCGCCCTGGTCGTCGTGCTCGCCGCGATCGAGCAGAACACCGGCGTGCACACCTGGCGGCACGCCCACCCTGTGGACGCCGCCGCCCGCTACCTGATCACCCTTGAGCGCTGGTGCGGCCACCGTGGCCAGCAGACCGAGGCACGCTCCCGATCTTCACGGCGATCGACCGATCCCGGGAACGACGTCGTTCCATCTCCCTCAGCAGCCCCTGCGGGGCTTCTCGTCGGCCCGGTGACCGGCTACTGAGAAGACCCCCGTGGGCAGGGGGACCGAGCGCGGCGGCAGCCAGGGCGTTCCGTCGTCGGCCCGGGGCCGTGCCGACGACAGGGGTGGGCGGCTCGGGTTCTGCCGTGCCCGCAGGTGCTCCCCGCCGGGCCCACTCAGCCGCGCTGCCGACGTGGGGTGGACGCCTCCACTCATCTCCGCGCCCCGACCCCTCAATTCCGCCTGCTGACCACTTACTCGCGCCGGGCCCCCGCGGCTGAGTGGTCTGCGCCCTGTCACCGTAGGAACACGCGACGAGCCAGCGCTCCGCCGGCAGAACGCCCACCGGATGCGCCGACCGCGACCCCCTGCCCCGTCGGGTGCAGGTCCTGGGTGCGCGTGGTGCGCACACGGCCGACGCCCCCACCGCTCGAGACCCGCCGTCGACACCCGCCGACGTGCGCCCCTCGGGCACTCGACACGAAGGAGCGGAGACGTGAACGCGTCCGCAGCAAGCACGGTCGTCACCCGGGTCGGTGACGGCCGACCGGGTCGGGCGACGGGGCCGGCACGTCGCGCCGTCGCCGTCGTCGTCGCGGCGCTCGTCGCCGTGCTGACCTTCGGGACCGCTCCGGCGCACGCCGCGCGCACGTCGCTGGTCGTCGACGAGGCGATCCAGGCGCGCCTGGGGAGCGGCTTCGACGGGACGGTCCTGACGGTGACACCGCTGGACGACGGCGGCTACGTCGTCGGAGGGCTGTTCTGGAGCTACCAGGGCACGCCGGTGGGCCCGCTCGTGCGTCTCGACGCCGACCTCGAGCTGGACCACGAGTTCAGCGAGCGGTTCGGGACCGAGTACGCCCGCCTCTCCGGGGTCGTCCGCGACGTCGAGCCGCTGGACGACGGCGGGTTCCTGGTCGCCGGAGACCTCTTCAGCTTGGACGGCGTGGCGCTGGCCGACCTGATCCGTCTGGACGCCGACCTCCGCCTGGACACCGACTTCCAGGACGCCCTGGGCGGCCCGACGGCGTTCGACTCCTCGGACCCGTCCTTCGGCAGCGCCATCGAGACGATCGCGCCCGAAGCGGACGGCGGGTTGCTGGTCGGTGGTGCGTTCGACCGGTTCCGGGGCGAGCCCGTGGGGACGCTGGTCCGCCTGGACGCCGATCTCCGGCTCGACCCGGAGTTCGCGGCAGCGGTCGGGACCGGGTTCGACGGCAGCGTCGAGGTGATCGTCCCGACCTCGGACGGCGGCTACGTGGTCGGTGGATCCTTCGACGGGTTCCAGGGCACCCCGTCGACCGCGTTCGCTCGGCTGGGCGCCGACCTGCGCCTGGACACGGAGGTGGCCGCACGAGCCTCCGGGCTCCTGAGCGCCGACTCCCTGGTCACGGCGATCTCCGAGGTGGAAGGCGGCTACCTGTTCGCGGGCCGCTTCACGACTGGGGAGGGGGCCCAGCTCGGGGAGCTGCTGCGGCTGGACACCGAGCTGCGGGCGGACCTCGGGTTCACGTCCGTGGTCGGCCGGTTCGGCGGCAACGCCAGCGGCCTGGTGGAGGAGGTCGTCGTGCTCCCCGACGGCGGCTACTTGGTCGCCGGCGACACCAGTGAGTACCGGGGGACGCCGGTGGGCAACCTCGTGGTGCTCCGGTACGTGACCGTCGACCTGCAGCCCGTCCCTGACCGCTTCGGGTCCCCGGAGGGCGACGACGTCGTCGGCTTCCCCGTCGCGGTGCAGCTCGACGCGACCGTCGACCCCGCCGGCGAAGCCGTAGTGTACGCGGCGAGCGGCCTTCCGTCGGGCGTGACGCTCGACCCCACGACGGGCCTGATCTCCGGGACGCCGACCACCGACGGCTTGTGGGCCGTGTTCGCCTCGGCGAAGACGCCGGGTGGGGCCCCGGACCAGCAGATGTTCCTGTGGGCGGTGGAGGCTGCCCGGGCGGCGACGATCCAGGGAGACCCTGCGCCCGGTGTACTGGGCGAGACCTACGAGTTCGCCTTCGATATCGGCGGTGCACCGGCGCCGGGTGCGGTGGAGGTCGTCGACGGCTCCGTGCCGGATGGTCTGGCCCTGTCCGCCACCGGCGTGCTCGCGGGCGTGCCGACCCGGACCGGGCAGTTCACGTTCACCCTCGCGGCGGCGAACGGCGTCGAGCCCGCGGCGAGGCGCACGGTCACGCTGCACGTCACCCGTGCGCCGATCGGGCAGGTTGCCCTGGAGGTCGCCCACGCGCAGCGGCTGGCGGGCGAGCAGCAGACGGTCGCCGGGACGGGTTTCGCCCCGGGCGAGGGCGTCGAGCTCGTGCTGTCGTCGGTCCCGCACAGCCTGGGGACGGTCGCCGCGGACGACGCAGGGGAGATCCGCCTGCAGTTCGACGTGCCCGCGGGCACGCCCGCCGGCCGGCACACGGTCACGGCGACGGCGGTCTCGGGGGCGGCCTCGGTGGACTTCGAGGTCGTGGCGCACGAGCCGACCGACCCGGCCCCGACCGACCCGACCCCGACCGACCCTGCGCCCGCGCCCACGGAGCCGGCGACGCCCAGCCCCGGTGACGGGGACGGGACCCCGTCCGGTCGCAGCGGTGTGTCCAGCAGCGGCTCCGCGACGGGGGCTGTCCGCAGCGAGGTCCTGGCGACGACCGGCGCCGAGCTGGCCCCCTGGGGTGCCGGGGCCGCCGTCGTGATCGCCCTCGGTCTGCTGCTGGTGCGCCACCGCCGCCGCGCGAGCTGATCCGTCGTCCACCGCGGCGGGCACAGGCCCCGAGGTGCTCTCCGGGGCGGTCAGCGCGTCCCGTCGCCGGCCCGGTACCGCCCCGGGGTCGTGCCGACGAGCGGGGTGAACTGCGCGATGAACTGGCTCGTCGTCGCCCAGCCGCACGCTGCCGCGGTGTCGGTGACGCTCGCACCGCCGGCGAGGAGCACGAGCGCGCGGTGCACCCGGAGCTGCAGCCGCCACTGCCGGTAGCCCATCCCGGTCTCCGCCCGGAACAGCCGGCTGAGGGTCCGTGCCCCGACGCCGACCGCCGTAGCGACGTCCTGCAGTGACACCGGCGCGGCGAGGTCCCGGTCGACGATCCGGGTGACCTCCCGCAGGCGGCGGTCGCGGGGCTCCGGTAGGTGCAGCGGCTGCTCCGGGGCCGCCGTCGCCTCGTCCACCACGACGCGCAGGAGGTGCTCCGTCGCGGCCGCCGGACGGGGTGGGCCCGCGGTGGCGGCGAGCACGGCCTCCCGGGCCAGCGGCGTGGCGACCAGCACCGCCGGTCGCGGGGGGAGCTCCGCCGCGAGGGCGTCGTCGAGGTACACGATGCGCATGTCGGTGCGCCCGTGAGCGCGGTGGCGGTGGACGAAGCCCGCGGGCACCCACGCGAACCGGGTCGCCGGGGCGATCCAGGCCCCGTGCTCGGTCATGAGGGAGAGCACGCCCGAGGCGGCGTGGACGAGGTGGCCCTGCCGGTGCGCGTGGTCCGGGGAGACCGCCGCGTGCTCGATGAGGAAGGCTCCGCCGGCCGACGCCCCGGCCCGCGCGCCGTCCGGTCCGCGCGCCTCGGACTCCAGCAGCTCCGCCCAGCCGGGACGAATGGCGAGAAACAGACATCACGGAGAACTTTACGTGTTCCGCGCCGCGCCGTCCGGCGGGTCTACTCGGGGCATGACCGCGACACGCACGCCCGCACCTGTCCGCCTGCTGCCGCGGGACGAGGTGGCGCGATGAGCCTGCGCACGATCGTCGTCGGCGTCGACGGCCGCGAGAGGTCGTCCCGTGCCCTCGCCTTCAGCCTGGGCCTCGCGGAGCGGGAGTCCGCCACGCTCAGCGTCTGCTACGTGCGCCCGTTCGTGCACTGGTCGTCGTTCGCGCTGACGTCCATGTCGATGTTCTGCTGGGACGTCGGCGCCGTGCTCCGCGCGTCGAGCGACGACGTCGCGGCCGAGGTCGCCGCCGAGGTCACCGACGCGTTCCGCCGCACGGGGGTCCGCGGCCGGCTGCACCTCCCGTCCGGCGACGTCGTCGGCGAGCTCGCGGAGCTCGCGCGGGTCGAGCAGGCCGACCTGGTCGTCGTCGGGCGGTCGCGTCGCCTCGGGGGCGGCCGGTCCTCGGCCGCCCGGCGGCTCACCGACGGGTTCCAGCGCGGGCTGCTCATCGCGTCGTAGCGCGGACCGCCGGGGCGCCGCAGGTCCGGGGCCGGTCCGGCGGCGCGCCCGTCACGCCCGGCGGCGGCTCCGCAGCACCGCCCCGGCCAGCACCAGCAGGGCCGCCGCGGCGACGGCCGTCGTGACGCCGACGCCGGTCGTGGCCAGCACCCGCGCGGCGGGACCGCCCGCGCCGTCACCGGAACGCCCCTCGTCCTCGAGCACGTCGGTCGGGTCCGCGACCGCGACGACCCGGACGTCCGCGCTGTCCTCGGCGGTCAGCCGCGGCATGCCGAGGTCCTCGCAGGGTGCGGGCGCGGCCAGGGCGCAGCGCACGGCGGTGCCGGAGGCGTGCGCGACGTTGGTGAAGGTCTGCGGGGTCGTGCCGCGCCAGGTGCAGGTGGTGCGGCGCGACTCCCCGGGCGCGAGCGACCCCACCTCCGCCGAGCAGCCCGGGACGGCCGGGTCCTCGACCAGGACGTCGTCCAGGCGGACCTCGCCGGTGTTGGTCACCTCGACGGTGAACGTCGCCGTGTCCCCGGCCTCGACCTGCTCGGCGGACACGCTCTTGCGGACGTCGAGGGCGGGGGCGGCGGTCGGGACGTCGACCGCGTCGACGGCCTCCACGGTGTTCCCGAGCGGGTCGGTGGCGGTGGCCGTGGCGGTGTTGACGCCGCCGGCCAGCGGTGCCGCGACCGTGCAGGTGGTCGTCCGGAGCTCGCCGGGGTGGAGGGTGCCGAGGTCGGCGGAGCAGGCCGCGACCTGGGCGTCGGTGACCCGCACGCCGGTGAGGTCGGTGTCGCCGGTGTTCTCGACGACCAGCTCGAACGTCATCGGCTCGCCGTCGCGGTAGAGGGCGCGGTCGGCGGTCTTGGTGAGCGAGAGCGCCGGGTGGATGACCTCGACGGTGGCCTGGGCCTGGGCGGTCAGCGGCGCCCCGGCGTCGGTCGTCGCGGTGACGGTGGCGGTGTTGACCACGGTGGTGTCGGGGAGCGCGCCCGTGCACGTGTAGGAGAACGACGTCGCGACGACCTGCGCGGACGCCACGGACCGGTCGCACGCCGGCTCGAGGGGGTCGGTGACCACGATGTCGTGCAGGGTCGCCGGGCTCGGGTTGGTCACGGTGATCGTCCAGGTCACGGGGTCGCCCGGCCGGCCGGTGGTGATGTCCGCCGTCTTGGTCAGCGACACGCTCGCGACCGGCGTCTCCATCCACAGCGACTGGAGCCAGTACCCGTCGCCGTTGGTCCGGAACCCGAGCGTCGCCTCGGTGCTCCCGGCCGGGACGAGCCCGGTGCTGAACACGTTCACGTCGGTGCTGAAGTTCACCGGCCACGCGGGATCGCTGCTGCCCTCGGCGGCCGAGACGAAGAAGTCGTTGGTCGTGCCGTACCCGGTCGGCTCCAGGACGTCGGTGCCGTTGATCGAGAACCGGTCGCCGACGCTCCCGCGGTCGCCCTCGTAGGCCACGATGCCGATCCGGGAGGTCGACGACGCCGCCTCGAACCCGGAGATCCGGGCGATCGAGGCGGCGTCGGCCGCGCCCTGGCGGACGTGCCCCTGGAACACGCTGATCGCGTTGGCGTACTCGGCGACGCCGGGCTCGGGGGCGTCGAACGCCCACACCACCGTGATCGCCCAGCCGGCCGCGCAGTTCACGCCCTGGGGCGCCCAGATGTCGGAGACCGTCACGGTCACGTCGCCCGCGTGCCCCGCGTCCTGCAGCAGCGTGGTGACGTCGGCCGAGCCCGTGTAGAAGCGGTCGCTGTTCACGGGCCACGCCGCGCCGGAGTCCCGCGTGACGGCGTCGGGGGTCAGGGTGGTGCGGGGCCCGCCGCCGATCTGCAGGCCGGGCTGCTGTGCCTCGGGGGTCGCCGCGGCCGGGGCCGCGGGCATCGTGGTCGGGAACTGCGCGGCGTACTGCTGCCCCACGACGTTGCACGAGGGGATCGGCGAGACGGTGCCCGTGCTGCGGAGGAACTCCCCGGTGTGCCCGCCCCACTCGAGCATCGCGTACCGGATGTCGGCGCCCTGGGGGATGGTCAGCACGGCGGAGGACGCGTTGAAGGTGGCGGGGTCGCCGTCCGCGTCCTGGTGGCGCATCGAGTAGTCGTTGTTGTTGGTGAGCGTGCCCGCCGGCACGGCGCCGGCCTGGGCGTCCGCGCACGCCGCGAAGCTCGTCCCGGCACGCAGGTTCACGCCGTCGGCCGCGGTCGGGCAGCGCATCGAGCCGTTGCCCACGGAGGTCGCGCCGCCGTAGACCGTGTCGCTGTACACCGGCTCGAGCGGGGTGACCGCGGCGGCGTCCGCGCGCTCCGCCGGCAGGGAGGTGCCCGCGAGGGCGGCGGCGATCACGACGACGACCGCGGCCAGGCGGCGCTGCTTGTTCACGGGGCTCTCTCCAGGAGGGGTGCGGGCACGGTGCGCCGGCGGTCTCGGGCGGGCTCCGGGGGTGCGGCGAGCAGGAGCGGCCCGGGTGTCCGGCTGCGGGGAGATCGGTGTGGTGCGTCCACGGGTGGCGGGCGACGTCCCGGGTCGCTCTCGCGCACCGGGTCGCGCGCAGCTCCGCGCTGCGTGGATGTCCACGGTCGCCTGCTCCGTCGGCAGTCCGCGGGCACTCAGTGGTGATCGCGGCCCTGGTGAGTGGAGAAAGGGGCCGTCGCGTCCCGAATGCAGTGGTCTGATGTGCCCGCGGCGTCGGTCACCGAGCGCGCCGGTCGCCGGCCCCGTCGCGGGACCGCCGGCCGGCCCCGGGGCCTGCCGGTCGTGTCAGTCCGGCCGCAGCCCGGCGCGGAACACGGCCGTGAGGGTGCCGCGGTCCTCGGGGGCGCCGAGGCGGACGGCGTGCTCGATCCCGCACACGAGGTGCATGAGCAGCTCCAGGGTGACCTCGGTCCGGACCGCCCCGGCCTGCTGGGCGCGGTCGAGGAGGGTGGCGGCGGTGCGGGTCAGCTCGGCCTTGGCCTCGCCGACCGCGGTGGAGGAGCCGTCCGCGGCCAGCAGCACGTGCTGCAGCCCGTCGTCGGCGAGCAGCAGGTCGAGCATCGTGGCCAGGAAGCCGTGGAACGCGGCCGCCGGGTCGTCGGTGCGCAGTGCGGTGCGCGCGGCGTCGAGGGCGCGCTGGACGGTGCCGGCGGTCAGCGCCTCGACGAGGGCGTCGACGGTGGGGAAGTGGCGGTAGACGGTGCCGACGCCGACCCCCGCCGCGCGGGCGACCTCGTTGAGGCGCAGGGTCGCGCGGTCCCCGTCGGCGGCGGCGGCCAGGATGCGCGCACGGCTGCGTGCGGCGTCGGAGCGGAGCGCGGGCATGCCGCCCACCCTAGTCGAAGCGGATGGATCATCCGGTACGGTGCGGGTAACGGATGACCTATCCACTTCTCCGCTTCGAGACGAGGGCCCCATGACCGAGACGACCGCACCCACCGACCGCACCGCCTGGGACCCGCTCCGCCTGCCGCGCCAGGACGGCCGGACGCTGGTGGTCACCGGCGCGACCGCCGGGATCGGGTACTTCGCCGCCGAGCAGCTCGCGGCGGCGGGCGCCGACGTCGTGCTCGCCTCCCGGTCGGCCGCCAGGCTGGCCCACGCGCGCGACACGATCCTCGCCCGCACGCCGGACGCGCACGTGCGGACGGTCGTCCTGGAGCTCGGCTCGCTGGCCGCCATCGACGACGCGGCCGCGGAGCTGGCGGCGCTGCCGCGCCTGGACGGCGTGTTCCTCAACGGCGGCGCCATGTCCATGCGGGCGGGCGCCCGCACGGCGGACGGCCTGCCGCTGCTGCTCGGCACCCACGTGGTCGGGCACGCGCGGCTGCTCGCCGGGATCCTGCCGGCGCTCGCCGCGACCGCCGAGGCCCACGGGGGCGAGAGCCGGGTCGTCCACGCGTCCACGGGCTTCGTCCGCCGGTTCCGCCCCGGGTTCGACGACGTCGCGCGGGTCCCGAGGCTCGGCATCGTGGCGTACGCGAAGGCCAAGGCGGTGACGGAGGTGCTCGCGTTCGAGCTGGACCGCCGGCTGCGCGCCGCCGGACGGCCCGTCGCGTCGGTGGTCACGCACCCGGGTGTCGGCGTCGACGCGCGCACGCCCGAGCGCCCCGGCATCCGCGACCGCTCCACCCCGTACCGACGCAACCCGTACACGCCCTGGGCGCAGGGCAAGGACGCCGCGGCCTGGCCCGGCGTGCGCGCGCTGACGGACCCCGGCGTCCGCGGCGGGGAGTACTACGCCCCGGCCCAGGGGATGCGCGGTGTGCCGGCGCGGTTCCCCGTCCCCGCCCGGACCGCCGAGCCGGGGGACGACGCGGCGCGGCGCGTGTGGGCGGAGGTCGAGTCGCTCGCGGGCGCCGAGCTGCGCGTGTGAGCCGCCCCGGCGGGCGCGCGTCGCGGCCACGGGGCAGCCCGGCGCGGCCCGCGCGCTACCTCCCGGACGGCGTCCCCAGCCGCTCCCCGGCCCGCAGCGCCGCCACCGTGTCCACGGCGGTCAGCGCCATCGCCAGGGCGCCGTCGACGGCGGCGCGCTCGGCGGCAGGCCCGATCACGTCCTCCGCGAACGCGGGGGTGTGCGGCGCCGAGTCGCAGCCCTCGATCGCGACGAGCGGGTGGATGGCGGGCACCGCGTGGGACACGGTGCCCATGTCGGTCGACCCGCCCGCCGGCCCGGCGTACGGCCGCGGGGAGCGCCCGAGGGCGGCGAGGTTGCGGTCCCAGGCGCCGGCGAGCAGGGGGTCCTGCACCACGTCCGCGTAGGTGGGTTCGGCGTCGGTCCAGGACCAGGTGCACCCGGTGGCGACGGCACCGCCCTCGAAGCACGCGAGGATGCGCCGGCGGGCGTCCTCGACGGCGGCGAGCGTGTCGCCGCGCACCTCGGCGCGCACGGTCGCGGTCGACGGGATGATGTTGGTCGCCTCGCCGCCGTCCGCCACGTACGCGTTCGCGCGGGTGCCGTCGGGCAGGTGCTGGCGCAGGAGGCCGAGCGCGACCAGGCCGATCGTGGCGGCGCCGGCGGCGTTGGCCCCGTCGGGGTTCGCCGCGCCGGCGTGCCCGCCGCGTCCCCGGAACGTCATGTCGAAGCGCGCGACGGCCTGGGTCCGGACGTCGGCGCAGCGCAGGTCGTGCCCCGGCCCGGGGTGGACCATCAGGCTGAAGTCGACGTCCTCCCAGGCGCCGGCGTCGAGCAGCAGGACCTTGCCGCCGCCGTGCTCCTCCGCCGGGGTGCCGAGCAGCTTCACCCGCAGGCCGGTGCGGTCCGCGACGCGGGCGAGGGCGAGCGCGGCGCCGACCCCGGCCGCCGCGATGAGGTTGTGGCCGCACGCGTGACCGATGCCGGGCAGTGCGTCGTACTCGGCGCAGACGGCGACCGTGATGTCACCCGTCCCGCAGGTGGCCTCGACGGCGGTCGCGAGGCCGTAGGCGCCGACCGTCGTCGCGAACCCCGCGTCGCGCAGCACGCCGGCGACGGCGGCGGCGGCGCCGTGCTCCTCGAACGCGAGCTCCGGCGCGGCGTGGATCCGGGCGCTGAGCCCGAGCACCGCGTCCGCCCAGGCGACGCGGGAGGCGAGCACGGCGGCGCGCACGTCGTCGGGGGCGCGGTGGACGGGCGGGGGCTGGGTGACGGACATCGCTCCTCGATCGACGTGGCGGACGGGTCGCGTGCAGGATGTCCCGCCCGTGCGGGTGCCCTCGGTAGGGTGAAGGATCATGACGGCCACCCGCAGCCTGGTGCAGGGACGCAGCCTCGACGAGGTCGACCGGCGCATGATCCACGCGCTGCAGATCAGCCCGCGTGCGCGCTGGGCCGCGCTGGCGCCCGTCGTGGGCGTGGACGCGGTCACGCTCGCGCGGCGCTGGGAGCGGCTCTCGGCCGAGGGCCTGGCGTGGGTGGCGGGGCTCCCGGGCGCGGCGGCCCGCGGCCCGGCGGCGATCCTCGAGGTGGAGGCGCAGCCCGGTGCCACGCCGCAGATCGCGGACGTGCTCGCCGCGGACCCCGAGTCGTTCACCGTCGACCACACCGCGGGCGGCCGCGACCTCCTCGTCCTGGTCGGCGCCCCTGACCTGACCGCGCTGGGCGACTACGTCATCGGGCGGATGCGGGAGCTGGACGGGGTGCGGGCCACGCGCACGCACCTGCTCTCGTCGCCCTTCACCGACGCGGGGCAGTGGCGGCTGGGCGCGCTGTCCCCGGAGGAGGTGGCAGCGGTGGGCCGCACCGTCACGGCGCCGGGCGCGGCGCGGCTGCGGGTGGACCCGCAGCTCGAGGACGCGCTGCTCACGCTGCTCGCTCGCGACGGCCGCGCGACGGTGGCCACGATCGCGCGGACGCTGGACGTGGGGCAGCGCCGGGTCAGGGAGTCGATGGCGGCGCTGACCGCGCGCGGGCGCCTGGAGGTCCGCACGGAGATCGCGCGGGCGCACTCGGGCTGGCCGGTGCACGCGTGGTACTTCCTGCGGGTGCCGGCGGCGCTGACGGAGCGGGTCGGTGCGGCGCTCACCCGGCTCGGGGAGGTGCGCCTGGCCGTGTCGACGATCGGCCCGTACAACCTGGTGCTCTCGGTGTGGATGCGGACGCTCGCCGACGTCCAGCGCCTGGAGGTGGCCATCGGCAAGCGGGTGCCCGACGTCTCGATCGCCGACCGCTCCGTGGTCCTGCGCAGCCTGAAGAAGGAAGGCAGGGTGCTCGACCAGCACGGGCACGCGACCGGCACCGTCGTCCCGCTCCTGAATGACTTCGCGCGCGACGACGCTCGCTGAGGCGCCGATCCTGCACGGCGTTGGCGGCAGCGGACGCGGTACCTATCGTCGCGTGACATGGAGACGCAGCAGACCGTCGGGGTCTTCGACCTGTTCACGATCGGCATCGGCCCGTCCAGCTCGCACACGGTCGGCCCGATGAAGGCAGCGGCCGACTTCGCGCGGCGGCTGGCGGACGCGGGGACGCTCGAGCGGGTGCACGCGCTGCGGGTCGACGTCCTCGGCTCCCTCGCCGCCACCGGCGCGGGGCACGGGACGTTCACCGCGATCCTCCTCGGGCTCGCCGGCGCCCTGCCCGACCAGGTCCTCCCCGACGAGGCGGAGGCCCTGCTCGACCGGATCACGCGCACCGGCGCGGTCGACCTCGACGGGCGGCACCCGGTGCCGTGCCGGGTCGAGGACTTCGTGCTGCGCCCGCTCACCGTGCACCCGCGGCACCCCAACGCGCTGTCGTTCGCCGCGTCCGACGCGGACGGCCGCGAGCTGGTCGCCGAGACGTACTTCTCCGTCGGCGGCGGCTTCGTCGTGCGCGAGGGGGAGGACCCCGCCGAGGGCGCGGCGGACGGCGCCGACCGCGTGCCCGTGCCGCTGCCGTTCCGCACGGGCGCCGAGCTGCTCGCGGTGTGCGAGGCGACGGGACTCGCCGTGAGCGAGGTGATGCGCGCCAACGAGCGCGCGCGCCGCTCCGACGACGAGATCTCGCGGGGCCTGCGACACATCTGGGAGGTCATGGAGGCGTGCGTGCGCTCGGCGGTGGCCCGCGAGGGACTCCTGCCGGGCGGTCTGGGCGTGCGCCGCCGCGCGGGGGAGTGGGCCGCGCGGCTCGAGCGCGAGGACCCGCACCACGACGAGGCGCACTGGCAGCAGCGCGTCAACTTCGTGGCGCTCGCGGTCAACGAGGAGAACGCCTCCGGCGGCCGTGTCGTCACCGCCCCGACCAACGGCGCCGCCGGGGTCGTGCCGGCGGTGCTGTCGTACGCCCTGGACTCCACCCCGGCGGGTCGCGCCGACCGGGACGACGTGGTCGAGCGGTTCCTGCTCACCGCGGCGGCGATCGGGACGCTGTACAAGGCGAACGCGTCGATCTCGGGGGCCGAGGTCGGGTGCCAGGGCGAGGTGGGGTCCGCCTCGTCCATGGCGGCGGCCGGGCTCGCGGAGGTGCTCGGCGGCACCCCGCGCCAGGTGGAGAACGCCGCGGAGATCGCGATGGAGCAGAACCTGGGCCTGACGTGCGACCCCATCGGCGGGCTGGTCCAGATCCCCTGCATCGAGCGGAACGCGATCGCGGCGGCCAAGGCGGTCAACGCCGCGCGGATGGCGCTGTGGGGGGACGGCGACCACCGGGTCTCCCTCGACCAGGTGATCGCGACGATGCGCGAGACCGGGGCCGACATGAGCCACAAGTACAAGGAGACCGCGCTCGGCGGACTCGCCGTCAACGTCGTGGAGTGCTGAGGAGGGCCGGGCGTCGGCGCCCGGCCCTCCTCAGCGCACGGCCCGGAGGAACGCGCTGATCTGCGCGGCGGCGCGGGCCGGGACCTCGTTCTCCCACGCGTGCCCGGCGCCGGACAGCAGCAGCAGGTCCGCGTCGGGGAGCTCGGCGGTCATCGCCAGCACGTCCTCCAGGGGGACGGTCGGGTCCTCCCGCCCGTGCACGACCAGCACGGGCGCGACGACCGCACCGAGCGCGCCCCGGGTGTCGAAGCCCCGCGTCGCCGCGAAGCGTCGCACGAGCGCGTCGCCTCGGTCGCGGGCGGTGCCGGCTCCGGGCGTCGCCGGCCCGGTGGCCGGGGCCATGCGCGCGAGCAGCGCGGCAGCGCGCCCGGAGTCGCCGGAGCTCAGCGCGGCGAGCAGGTCGGCGACGGGCCCCGCCACCCGGTCCGGACGGAACGGCGCCTGCGAGGTGGCGCCGAGCACCAGCCGGTCGAGCAGGGCGGGGTGCCGCAGCGCGAAGGCCTGCGCCACCATCCCGCCGAACGACGTGCCGAGCACGTGCACGCGGCGGTGCCCGAGCACGGTGACGAGCGCCGCGAGGTCGTCGGCGAGGTCGTCGGTGCCGTAGGCGGCGGGCGGGTAGGCGCTGGCGCCGCAGTCACGCTGGTCGTACGTGACGACCTGGAAGGTCGGGGCGAGGTGCCGGCGCAGGGGGTCGAACAGGGTCTGCCCGATCTGCAGGCCGTGGACCAGCACGAGCGGCGGACCGTCCGCCGGTCCCTCCACGCGGAACGCCGTGCGCCCGCCCCGCAGCTCCGCGCCGCGCACCTCGCCCCCGGTCACCGGGTCACCAGATCTTCCGCTGGCGCGCGTCGGCGACGAGCTCGGGGTCCGGGATGAGGGTCTTCGCCGCGACCGTCGCGAGCGACTGCTGGGAGAAGTGGAACCCGAAGTCCTCGGTGACGAGCTTGCGCCACGGGCGGTTGAGGATGTTGTGCGTCGCCCAGCGGGCGAACCGCGGCCGCTTCATGATGTCGCGCGCCAGGTCCCAGGCGCGGGGGAGCAGCTCGTCGCGCGGCAGCACGTCGCTGACCAGGCCCCACTCGAGGGCCTTCGGCGCGGGGATGGAGGTGCCGCCGTAGATGGCGTACGCGGCCCGCTTGGTCCCCAGGAGGTGCTGGAGCGCCAGCGACAGGCCGTCGCCGGGGGCGGTGCCGACCATGAAGTGCGGGTCCATGAAGTCGGCGTCCTCGGCGGCGAGCGTGACGTCGCACATGAGGGCGAACTCGGTGTGGATCCCGGGTCCGTTCACCGCGGCGATGGTGGGGATGTCGATGCAGTTGACGAAGTTCTCGATGAGCTTCCAGGC
Source organism: Cellulomonas sp. C5510 (assembly GCF_019797765.1). NCBI lineage: Bacteria > Bacillati > Actinomycetota > Actinomycetes > Micrococcales > Cellulomonadaceae > Cellulomonas > Cellulomonas sp. C5510. Next base: position 3,657,049 of record NZ_CP081862.1, on the reverse strand, counting down.
GTCGATCGTCTGCTGGAAGATGTAGTCGGGCGTCTCCTCGACGAGCGGCTTGGGCCACGTCTGGCGCGGGTCGCCCCGGAACCAGGTGTCGCCCGTGCCGGTGATGATGAGGACGTGGTTCTCGGGGTCGTTGCCGACGTCCTGCCAGACGCGGTTCCACGCGTTGTGCGCGGCCCAGTTGTGCACGTACGGCCCGCCGTCCGTGTGCAGGCGCAGCTCGAGGATGCCGCCCTCGCGGCGCATCTCGAAGAAGTCGGCGTACTTCGGCGCGTACTCCTCCAGGGGCGTCGGCGGCACGTGGCCGTCCCACCCGAAGCTCGACGTGTCCACCATGGTGAGGTCCCTCGCTCGGGGCGAGCCGTTCCCGCCCGTTGACGAGACAAAGTATCTCGTTAAGGCGCCCGGGCCGGCGGGGCGTCGGGGCCGCGCCGGGAACGGGCGACGCAGCGCGCGGCGCGCAGGTTCTGGGAGCTACGCGGGCCCGGCCTGCCGCAACCCGGCCACGACGAGCTCGACGACCGCCCGGGCCTCCGCGACCGTCACGCCGACGCCGCGCCGCAGCGTGAACCACTGCGCCGGCCCCGCCAGCATCATGTTGACGAACGCCGCGTCCACCGGAGGGAGCTGGCCGGCCTCGGTCGCCCGGTCCAGACGGCGCTGGAGGTCCGCGGTGCGCCGGTCGAGCAGCGCGACCCCCGCTCGGCGCAGGTCGCCCTCCGCGTCCGCCCGCCGCAGCAGGACCTGGAGCACCACCCGCCCCGCCGGCGACGCCGCGGCCTGCGCGAACGCGTGCACGAACGCCGTGAGGTCCTCCATCACGTCGCCGGTGTCGGTGATCGGCACCGACGTCTCCGCGATGTGCGCGAGGACGTCCGCGAGCAGCCCGTCCCGGTCCGGCCACCGCCGGTAGACCGTCGCGCGCGCGACCTGCGCCCGGGCGGCCAGCTCGTCGTACTGCAGGCCGTCGAGCCCCCGCTCGGCGAGCAGCTCCACCGCGGCGGCGTACAGGCGCTCGGTGACCTGGCGGGTGCGACCGCCGGGGCGGCGGGTCGGTGCTCCGTCAGCCGGCATCGCGCGCCGGCGCCGTCGACCCCCGGAGCCGGATCTCCGGCGCCACGAGGATCTCGGCGGAGTCCACCGGCCGGTTCTGGATCATCGAGCTGATGATCCACCCGACGTTCTCCGCGATGAGCTCGACCGGCTGCCGGACGGTCGTCAGGGGCGGGGCGGTGTAGTCGAGGAACGGCGAGTCGTCGTACCCGATGACCGAGACGTCCCCGGGGACGGACAGACCGGCGCGTTCCACCGCGCGGTACGCGCCCAGGGCCATCTCGTCGGACGACCCGATGATCCCGGTCGCGCCCATGCGCAGGAGCAGGGACGCCGCCTGGTTCCCGCCCTCGAAGTTGAAGTGCTGGCGGACGACGTAGTCCTCGGGCGCCGGCAGGCCGCGGCGCTCCATGGCCTGGACGAAGCCCTCGACGCGCCGGTCCGCCGGGATGTTGCCGACCGGCCCGGCGAGCAGGCCGATGCGCCGGTGCCCGAGGTCGTACAGGTGCCCGACGGCCAGGTCGGCCGCCTTCCAGTCGTCGGAGGACACCACCGGCGCCGGGTGCTCGTCGAACCCGCCGTTGATGCTGACGAACGGCAGCCCCCGCGACGCGACCAGCTGCACGACGCGGTGGTCGGCGTGGACCATCGTGTTGCTGGAGGACAGGAAGACGATCGCCGCGACGCCGGAGTCGATGAGCGACTCGACGTACTCGCGCTCCTGCACGCTGCCGGGGTAGACGGGGCAGATGACCGCCTTCAGCCCGTGGGGCGTCAGCTCGCCCTCGATGCGTTCGGCCTGGTGCGCGAAGATCGGGTTCCGCAGGTTCGGGGTGAGGAGCACGACGAGCTCGCGGTTCTTCGGGCGCTCGTAGCCGACCTGGCGGAGGGCGTCCTCGACCGTCGCCCGCGTCGCCGCGGACACGCCGTACTTCCGGTTCAGCACCCGGCTGACCGTGGCTTCGCTGACGCCCGCGAGCTCGGCCACGACGGCCAGGCTGGTGCTGCCGAGGGGCGACCGGCCGCTCTTCTTCCGCGAGGACGACGAGTCCTGGGCGGTGCTGGTCACGGCGGTCCTCCCTGTGGCGCTACTGCTTCACCGATCCTGCCAGCAGCCCGGACACGAAGTGGCGCTGGAGGAACAGGAAGAGTACGAGAACAGGCAGCACCGACACGAGCGTGCCGCTCAGCAGCTGACCGTAGTCGGTCGAGGAGATGCCGCGCAGTGCCGCGAGGGCGACCGGGATCGTGTACGAGTCCTGCGTGCGGAGCACCACCAGCGGGTACACGAAGTCGTTCCACTGGGCCAGGAACGTGAAGATCGCGAGCGCCGACAGCGCCGGCCGCATGGTGGGCAGCACGATGCGCGTGAAGATCCGCAGCTCCCCGGCGCCGTCGACGCGGGCGGCCTGGATCATCTCGTCCGGCACGGCCTGCATCGTCTGCCGCATGAGGAAGATCCCGAACGGGTACGCGAGGCTCGGCAGGATCAGCGCCTGGTAGGAGTTCAGCCAGCCGAAGCCCACCATCATCTGGAACAGCGGGACCAGCGTCACCTGCGACGGCAGCGTGAGCGAGGCGATGATGACGCCGAAGATCAGCCCGGAGCCCTTGAAGGTGAACTTCGCGAAGGCGTAGCCCGCGGCCGAGCAGACGACCATGCTGAGCACCGTCCCGACGACCGACACCACGAGGGAGTTGCGGATCGCCGCGCCGAACTGCGCGCTGGTGAACAGGCTGCGCAGGTTCTCCAGCAGGTGCGTGCCGGGCACGACGTGCGGGGGTGTGACGAAGATGTCGCTGCTCGGGTAGGTGCTCGCGACGACGAGCCAGAAGAACGGCGCCAGCACGATGATCGCGCCGAGGGCGATGAAGCCGGTGAGGAACGCGCTCTTGGTGCGCAGGACCCCCCGGGGTCCGGTCGGGGTGCCGGTCACCGGGACCGCCTCCTCAGGATGAGCATCTGGGCGAGGGCGACGACGCCGACGATGGCCGTCAGCACGTAGCCGATGGCGGAGGCGTAGCCGAAGTCGAAGAACTGGAAGGCGTTCTGGTACAGGTACATGCCGATGGTCAAGGTCGCGTTGTCGGGGCCGCCGTTCGTCAGCACGTACGGCTCGTCGAACAGCTGCAGCGTCCCGATCGTGGACAGGACGACCGTGAGGAACAGCGCCGGTCGCAGGCCGGGCAGGGTGATGTGCCACAGGCGCTGGCGCGCGGTGGCCCCGTCGACGGAGGCGGCCTCGTAGAGCTCGGTCGGGATCGACTGGAGCTGGGCGAGGTAGATCACCGCGTTGTTGCCGGTGTAGTGCCAGGTCATCGCGACGACGATCGCCATCTTCGCCCAGAACGGGTCGGCCAGCCACGGCACCTTCGGCAGCCCGACGGCGTCCAGGACGAAGTTGATGAGCCCGTCCTGGTAGTTCATGAGCGCCGAGAACAGGATCCCGTAGGCGACCAGGCCCATGACGATCGGCAGGAAGTACGACACCCGCAGCACCGCCCGGCCCTTGAGCAGCGCGGAGTTGAACGCCACCGCGAGCAGGACGGCGATCACCAGCATCACGGGAACCTGGGTGACGAGGATCAGCACCGTGTTCCGCAGCGCCTGCCAGAACAGCGGGTCGCCGAGCAGGCGCGTGAAGTTGTCGGCGCCGACGAAGACGTCCTGCCCCCCGCTGCGCGTGGTCAGGCTGAGGTACAGCGCGTACAGCGTGGGGTAGGCCTTGAAGGTGAGGAACAGCAGGACGACCGGCGCCAGGAACAGGTACGGCGTGGCCTGCGCGCGCAGGCGGCGGCGTGACCTCGTCCTGCGGGCGCGCGCGGGGGCGTCGGCGGCGGTGACGGACATGGGGGCTCGCTCTCAGGGGTGGGCGGGCGCGGCCGGGGTGGCCGCGCCCGCCGGTGCCGGGGGGTCAGGAGTCGGCGATGTCCCGGCCGGTCTGCCCGGCGAGCAGCTCGGCGGCCTCGTCGAGGGCCTCCTGCGGGTCCGCGCCGGAGACGAGCACGCGGGTCTGGGCGTCGGTGTAGGCGCGCAGCGCGCGGGCGTAGTCGGCGGTGTAGTAGTCGGGCGGCGTGTCCTGCGACAGCGCCTCGATGAAGAGCTGGTTGACCTTCATGCCGTCGAAGTACTCGTTCGGGGCGGAGAAGTCCTCGGTCTCCCACATCGGGGCGTAGCTCGGGAACAGGCCGGACGCCTCGTAGACGGCCTCCTGGCCCTCCATCGACGCGAGCGCGTACTGCACGAACTCCCAGGCGGCGTCCTTGTGCGGCGAGGAGCTCGCGACGGCGAGGAACGTGCCACCGGCGGACGCGGCGGTGTAGCCACCCTCCTCCATGGCCGGCGGGCGGCGGACCGCCCACTTGCCGGCCAGGTCGGGGGCGTTGTCCGGGAACACGCCGGCCATCCACGACGCGCCGGGGAGGATCGCCACGTTGCCGTCGCCGCTGACCTGCCGCATGAGGTTGTCCCAGCCGCCGGGGACGTCCGCGACGATGCCGGCGTCGTTCGCCCGCTTCAGGAAGTCGAGGGCTCGCACGGCCCCCTCGCCGCTGAGGGCGATGTCGCCGTCCGCGTCGAAGAAGAACGTGCCCTCGAGCCGGGCGAGCAGCTGCCACATGTTGGCGGAGTCGGCCTGCGACGCGGCCTTGTCCATCGCGAACAGGTCGGTGCCGGTCTTCTCCTTGAGCGTGATCCCGGCCTCGAGGAGCTGGTCCCAGGTCTCGATCGCGTCCATGTCGAGGCCGGCCTGGTCGAACAGGTCGTCGCGGTAGAACACGACGTTGGTGTTGACCTCCATCGGGATGCCGTACACGTTGCCGTCGGCGTCCTGGGCCGATCCCCACAGGGTGGCGGGGAAGTCCTGCTCGAGGTCGTCCGCACCCATCTCGGACAGGTTCGCGAACCCGTCCGGGAAGGTCTCGATGTAGTTGCCCATGTAGTCGACGCCGATGTTCATGATGTCGGCCAGGCCCTGCCCCCCGGCGGCCATGCCGGTGGTGATCTTGTCCCAGATCGCCGGGTTGCCGACGTTCTCGACCGTGACGGTCACGCCGGGGTGGGCGGCCTCGAACCCGGGCACGGCGGCCTCGAGGCCCTCGCCGGGCTGGTCCCAGGTCCAGATGGTGAGCTCGGCGTCGCCGCCGGCCGTGCCGTCGCCGTCGCCGGCGTCGCCGCCGGAGCAGGCGGCCGTGCCGGCGAGGAGTGCCGTGCCGAGCGCGAGGGCGACGGCACGGCGTGCGCGCCGAGGAATCGTCGACGTCATTGTTCTCCCGATCCTTCGTAGGTGGACCCGCCTCGGTGGTGGACCCGCTTCGGTGGGGGCTGACCTGCACGCGGGTCTGATGTAGGCTTGCGGCACCCGGTTGCAAGTTTGCACACTGTAACGACGCGATCGGAGCGGACGCAAGCCTCGTCCGACCCGCACGTGGAACCGAACCCAGGAAACGGTCGATGTCCTTCCCCGAGACCCACCTCCCCACCACCGACGCGGAGCTGGCCCCGCTCGACGACGAGCGGTGGTCCGCCCGGGCGCTGTCGCCCCGCGGCCCTGTCGTGCTGCACCTGCCCGCGGGCCAGGTCGTCGCGCTGGGCCGGCTCGACGGCGAGCACGTCGTCGAGCCGTCAGGCGACGAACGCGACGCCGTCGCCGGCCACGGCGTCCTGTGGGCGCTCCCCGCCGACCCGCGCGGGCCGCTGCCCGCCTGGCAGGTCACCGCCGACGCCGCCGTCCGGGCGACCCGCACGGCCGGCGGCTGGACCGTCGTCGTCGACGCAGCACAGGCGACGCTGACCCGCCACGAGGCGCGGCCGCGGTGCGACGTGCACGGCGACGGGTACGCGCTCGACCTCCCGGACGGCGCGCTGCTGGGGGAGGCGTTCGCCGGCTTCTACTGGGGGACGATGGTGCCGAGCGTCGTCGAACGCACCCGCGCCGCGGAGTTCCCGGACGCCCGGGGGTACGTGCTCAGCACCCTGGCCTCGACCTACGCCGGGACGTACCCCGACGTCGACCACGAGTTCCAGATCAAGGGCCGCCTGGCCTGGGGCGGGGCGTTCGACCAGGACGTCGTGCGCCGGATGATGGAGCTCCAGCTGCGCATGGTGCGCGAGGACCCCGAGGGCCTGTACCGCGACCCGTGCGCCGTCCAGCCGGACGGTACTCGCGAGTACCACGTCCGCCGGTCGAGCCTCGACGGGTCCGCGAACGCGGTCATGTTCCTCGTCACGGGCAACATCGAGATCGTCGAGTCCGTCTGGCTGTACGTCGCGCGCACCGGCGACGTCGTGTGGCTCCGGGAGAACCTGGCCGACCTCGAGGGCGCCTTCTCCCTGGTCGAGGACCTCGTCGACCGGCACGGCCGGCTCTGGTCGGACGTGTACTACGAGGACCAGGTCATCAAGGACGGGCGCGAGACCATGGCCGCGGCGCTCGCGATGCGCTCGTCCTACCTTCTCGCCGAGCTGGAGCGCCTGCTCGGGCGCACGGTCGAGGCCGACCGGTACGACGCGCTGGCGCAGCGGCTCGGCGAGGCGATCGCCCGACCTCTGCCCCTGGGGCACTGGGACCCGGGGCACCGGCGGTTCGTCGACTGGGTCGACCGGTCCGGACGCGTCCACGACCACATCCACCTGCTGGCGAACGTGCTGCCCACCCTGGTGGGCGCCGCCGCTCCCGAGCAGGCTGCGGCGGTCGCCGAGCTGGTGGAGCAGGAGCGTGACGAGTTCCAGCGGTTCCCGACCTTCATGTCGGCCCGCGTCGGCGACTACACCGACGACGAGATCGGCGACGGGGGCCCCTACGACCTGTGCGCCGCCGGGCGCTACTGGTGCTGGGACGCCGCGTACTGGCACCGGCGCGGTGACGGCCCGACGCTGGCCGGCCAGCTCGCCGCGGTCGCGCGCATGGGCGCGTCGCAGGACTGGGTCATGGGCGAGCGCTACGACATGGACTACGCGTACTACACCGACGGCACCTCCTGGCACGGCGCCGCCCACTACTACGAGTACCCGTGCGTCTACTCCTGGGTGCTCGTCCACGAGTTCCTCGGCCTGCGCCCGGACCTCGGGGCCGACCTGCTCGTGGCCCCGCGGCTGGCGGGCCCCGGGGCGGTCCGGCTCGACCAGGCCGCGTACCGGCTGCGCTACGAGGTCGGTGACGGGGCGTTCACGCTCGAGAACCGCGCGGACGCGGCACGCACGTTCCGGCTCGACCTGAGCGCCGTCCTCCCCGGCTCCGCCGGGCTCCGGGTGGTGCGCGACGGCGTCACCGAGCCGCTCGAGGGCGACCGCGTCGAGGTCGGGGCCGGGCGGACCGTCACGGTGGTGCCCGCGGGCACCGAGGAGCCGGGCCGGTGACCGCGACGGCCGAGCGGCCCGCGGAGGCCGACGTCGACGTGACCGGTCCGTTGCCGGTGGACCTCGCGCTGACGCCCTTCAGCCGGCGCGGGTCGTACTACGCCGTGACCGTGCCGCCGCGGGCGCCGGTCCCGGGCGTCTACCTGCGCAACGTCCACGGCTCGGTCGCGCACCGCGAGGTCCTCCGGTTCGACCTGGGTGGCGGGGTGCCCGACGTCGAGGTCGCGCCCGGGCTGCTGGTGCTGCGGGCGGCGTCCGCGGAGGTGCACGTCGCCCTGTCGGAAGCGGGACGGGCGCACGTCCGCGTCATGCGCGGTGCCATCACCCTCGAGCTGCAGGTCCTCGACAAGTTCGACGTCGTCGTCCCGCTCGACGCGAGGACGTGGCGGTTCGTCGACGCCGGGGCGAACCAGAACTACCTGCTGCGGGTGCTGGCCGGGGACGCGGCGATGAGCACGGACTGGGACGGCGAGCGGACCACCCGCGCCGAGCTGCGGCTGGACGCCCGCTCCGGGCCGGTGACCCTGGTCGTCGACGAGCACCGCACCGCCGCGCCGACGGACGTCCCCGCCGACCTCGACGCCGTCGCGCAGGAGGCCGGACGGGACTACGAGGCCTGGCTCCGGCAGCACACCGGGACCGGCGCGGGTGACCCGGTCGAGGACGCGGCGCGGCTCGCCGCCTACGTCACGTGGTCCGCCCTCGTACCGGCGGGGGGACAGCTCGTGGCCGAGTCGATGCTCATGTCCAAGAACTGGATGACGAACATCTGGAGCTGGGACCTCTGCTTCAACGCGATGGCCCTGTGGCGCGACCCCCAGGCGGCGGCGTCGCACCTGCTGGGCTTCTTCGCGCACCAGGACGAGTCGGGGGGGCTTCCTGACTACGTCAACGACACGGTGGTGGAACGCAACTTCGTCAAGCCCCCGATCCACGGCTGGACCGTCGGCTGGCTGCTCGACCGCGACGCGCTCGCGCCGGAGGCGGTCGCCGCGCTCTACGAGCCGCTGGCCCGGTGGACCCGGTGGTGGTTCGAGCACCGCGTGCACTCCGGTGACGGGGTGCCGTCCTACCACCACGGCAACGACTGCGGCTGGGACAACTCCACCGTGTTCGGGGAGGTCGTGCCCGTCCAGAGCCCCGACCTGCTCGCCTTCCTGGCGATCCAGCAGGAGACCCTCGGCCGGATGGCGGACCGCCTGGGCCTCCCCGCCGATGCCGCGGTGTGGCGGGAGCAGGCGAGCGCCACCGTGGATCGGCTCCTCGCCCACTTCTGGGTGGGCGGCCGGTTCATCGCCCGGGAGACGCACAGCGGCGCGCCGATCACCGTCGACAGCCTGCTGACCCTGATGCCGGTGGTGCTGGGCCCGCAGCTGCCCGCCGAGGTGTTCGACGCCTGCGTCGAGAGGCTGACCACCGGCGGGTACCTCACGGAGCACGGCGTCGCCACGGAGCCCGTGGGCAGCGCGCCGTACGAGCCCGACGGCTACTGGCGCGGACCCATCTGGGCCCCGACCATGATGCTGCTCGTCGACGGCCTCGCCCGCGGTGGGCGCGTCGAGCTCGCGCAGGACCTGGCCGCCCGGTTCGTCGCCACGTGCGCGGCGTCCGGCATGGCCGAGAACTTCGACGCCGTCACGGGAGCGGGCCTGCGCGACCGCTCGATGACCTGGACGGCTTCCGTCTACCTGCTGCTCACGCACGCGACGCCGTCGGCGCCCGTCGTGGCGGCGGCACCCGGAGGTGCACGAGCATGACCACCCGCCCGACCTGGCTGCGCACACCGGCCGGGACCCCGCGCCGCATCTCCTTCGGTGCGGACTACAACCCCGAGCAGTGGCCGCGGGACGTCTGGACCGAGGACGTCCGCCTCATGCAGGAGGCGGGCGTCGACGTGGTCTCCGTGGGCATCTTCTCCTGGGCTCACCTGCAGCCCGCCGCCGACCGGTGGACGTTCGGCTGGCTCGACGACGTGCTGGACCTGCTGCACGACGGCGGCATCGGGGTGGACCTCGCCACGGCGACCGCGTCGCCGCCGCCCTGGCTGACGACCGCGCACCCGGAGGTGCTGCCCGTCACCCGGGACGGCGCCGTCCTCACGCAGGGCGCGCGCCAGCACTGGCGACCGACCTCGCCGGTGTTCCGCCGCTACGCGCTGGCGCTCACCGAGAAGCTCGCCCAGCGCTACGCGGACCACCCGGCGCTGGTCGCCTGGCACGTCAACAACGAGCTCGGCTGCCACAACGTCCACGACTACTCGGACGACGCGGCAGCGGCCTTCCGTGCGTGGCTCGCCCGCCGGTACGGCGACGTCGAGGCGCTCAACCACGCGTGGGGCACGGCGTTCTGGTCGCAGCGCTACGGCTCGTTCGACGAGGTCCTGCCACCGCGCCGTGCCGCGTCCCACCCCAACCCGGGTCAGCAGCTGGACTTCGCGCGCTTCTCCTCCGACGCGCTGCGGGACCACCTGGTCGCCGAGCGGGAGGTCCTGCGCCGTCACACCCCCGACGTGCCGGTGACCACCAACTTCATGGTCATGGGCGAGACCCGCGGCATGGACTACGCGTCGTGGGCCTCGGAGGTCGACCTCGTCGCCAACGACCACTACGTCCACCCGGGGCCGCAGGCGCGCGACGAGCTGTCGTTCTCCGCGTCGCTCACCGGCGGGCTCGCAGGTGGGCTGCCGTGGTTCCTCATGGAGCACTCCACCAGTGCGGTCAACTGGCAACCGGTCAACGTCGCGAAGCGGCCCGGCGAGATGGCGCGGGACTCCCTCGCGCACGTCGCGCACGGCGCCGACGCGGTCTGCTTCTTCCAGTGGCGGCAGTCCTCCGCGGGTGCCGAGAAGTACCACTCGGGGATGGTTCCGCACGCCGGCTCCCGGAGTCGTCTGTTCCGCGACGTCGTGTCACTGGGCCGGGACCTGCGGGCGCTCGACGCCGTCGCGGGCTCCCACCGCGTGACCGCCCCGGTTGCCATCCTGTTCGACTGGGAGTCGTGGTGGGCGAGCGAGCTCGACTCCCACCCCACCGACCGGCTGCGGTACCGCGCGGAGGCGCTCGACTGGTGGACGGCCCTCGTGGACGCCGGCGTCCGGGCCGACGTGGTGCCCGCCGGCGCCGACCTCTCGCCGTACGCGATGGTGCTGGCGCCCGTGCTCCACGTGGTCCCGCAGCGCCTCGCCGACCGGCTCGACGCCTACGTGCGCGGCGGCGGGCACCTGGTGACGACGTACTTCTCGGGCATCGTCGACGACGCCGAGCGGGTGTGGCTCGGCGGCTACCCCGGCGCGTTCCGCGACCTCCTGGGCATCCGCGTGGAGGAGTTCGGGCCGCTGCCCGACGGTGAGACGCTCCCGATCAGCACCGGCGGCTCCGGCTCGGTCTGGTCTGAGCCGGTCGACGTGATCGCCGCGGACGTCGAGGTCCTCGCCCGGTACGCGGCGCCCGGCGTGCTGGAGGGGCCGGCTGTCACCTGGCGCCCCGTGGGCCGCGGCAGCGCGGCGTACGTGTCGACCCGCCTCGACGCGGCCGGACGCGGCCCGGTCCTGGCGGGGCTGCTCGAGCGAGCCGGCGTCGTCTCGGAGCTGCCGGAGCACCTGCGCGGGTGCGTCGAGCTCACCCGGCGCAGGGGTGACGGAGGCGACTTCTGGTTCCTGCTCTCCCGGTCCGGCGAGACTCTGGATCTCGGGGGGGTCGAGGGGACCGTGCTGCTCGGCGGGCCGGACCTCGCGGCCGGGGGCGTCGCGGTGGTGCGGCGGTAGGGTGCCGGGCCCGCTCGGCGAGCGCTGGGCGCAGCCCCGCGCTCAGTCCAGCCGCTTGCCGTAGCAGCGGGACTGGGCGAGCGCCTCGTACGGCGGGTAGGTCGGGATGCGCGTCCAGCCGAGCGCGACGTACAGCGCCTCGGCCTCCGGCTGCCGGTCCCCGGTCTGCAGCACGAGGCGCCGGGCGCCGGCGGCGCGGGCCACCCGCTCGGCCTCCGTCATGACCGCGCGGCCGATCCCGCGGCCGCGGTGACCGGCGGCCACGACGACGCGCTTGACCTCCCACGCGCCGTGGTGGTCGCGCAGCGCGGCGTGCCCGAGGGGCGTGCCGTCGTGGTCCACCGCCAGCACGACGTGCCGGATCGTGGCGGGATCGACGGCGAGCGCCTCGCGCGCCGCGTCGGACATCGGGCCGAGGTCGCCGTACCGCTCGCCCATCTCGGCGTCCATCTCCGCGCGCAGCGCCGCCGCCCGCGGGTCGTCCCAGGCCACCGACTCGAGCGTGTACGGCGGGTGCGCGGTGGCGGTCATGCTCCGGCTCGGTCGTCGGCCGTGGCGACGACAGCCGCGAGCTCGGGCACGGCGGCCTGCACGACCGCGCGGCCGGCGTCGCCGAGCGCCGCGAACCGCTCGGGGCCCAGCAGGTCGACGACGACGCGGCGCACCTCGCGGACGTGGCCGGGTGCCGCGGCCTCGACGCGGGCCCGTCCCGCCGGGGTGAGGCGGGCGCTGGTCCGCTTCCCGGCCGCGACGCACGACCCGCGGGTGACGAGGCCCGCGTCCTCGAGCCGCGAGACGGCGTGCGAGAGGCGCGAGGGGGAGCTCTGCGAGAGGCGCGCGAGGTCGCTCATCGGCGCCTCCTCGTGAGGGCTCTCCGAGAGCGCAGCGAGCACGTGGTACTCGAACAGCGTCATGCCGGAGTCCCGCTTGAGCTGGGCGTCGAGGACGGCGGGCAGCGTCATGACCAGCGCCATGACGGCGCGCCAGTCCTCGAGCTGCTCGCCCGAGAGCCACGGGGTGGCACCGGGGTCCGCCTGCGTCATGGGGAGAGTCTATGAGTGTTGAAGTTTCAAAGCGAGCGTGCGTACAGTGTGCGGACTTGAAGTTTCAACACACCCATCCCAGGAGCCACCATGACCGTGCTGCGCGTCGACTCGACCATCCAGGGCGACCGTTCCGCGAGCGCCGCGCTCGCCGACCTCGTGCTCGCCGAGCTCACCGCCTCCCGGCCCGGGGAGACGGTCGTGCACCGCCACCTCGGCCGGGACCCGCTGCCCGCCCACGCGTGGGCGACCGCCGTCGGCGCGGGCTGGACGGCCCCCGAGCAGCGCACCCCGGAGCAGGCGGACGCCGTCGCGCTCGCCCAGCAGCTCGCCACCGAGCTGCGCGAGGCCGACGCCGCCGTGCTCGCGCTGCCGCTGTACAACTGGGGCGTCTCCCAGCACGTCAAGACGTGGATCGACCTCGCCATCGCCGGCGGCGCGCCCGGCGACCGGCTGCTCGACGGGACGCCCGTCGTGCTCGTGACCACGCGGGGCGGCGGGTACGGCCCCGGCACCCCCAAGGAGGGCTGGGACCACGCCACCGGCTACCTGCGCCGGATCCTCGGCGAGGTCTGGGGCGCGGACCTCACGGTCGTCGAGCGCGAGCTCACCCTGGTCGGCGTCAACCCCGCCCTCGACGCCCTCGCGGAGCCGGCCGCGCTGCAGAAGAAGGAGGCCGAGGCCGCGGCCGCGGCCGCGGGGAGGGCGCTCGCGGCGCGCTGACCGGGCTCGGCGGACCCGCGCCGCTCGGCTGCCACCGCGGTCAGTAGTCCCCCATCACCGCTCGCCGCTGCTGCTCGGGGAACGTCGTCGCGACGCTCGACCGCAGCGCCCGCGCGAAGGACGAGCTGGAGACGATCGCGGCCAGCCGCGAGCTGTACGTGCTCCGCCGCAGCCCGTCCACGACCTCGGGCAGCGTGGCGAGCTGCGTGAGGCCGAACGCGGACTGCAGCGCCCGGAGCGTCAGGAGCATCGTCCGGGCGTAGTCGGCGCACCACTCGGGGCCGAACTCCTCGAACACCCAGACCAGGACGTCGGACGAGGTCTCGGTGAGGAACCGCGCGCTCGCGATGGCCCGCGCGTCGTCCTTCGTCGCGAGGAACACAGTGCCGGCGTCGCGCTCCGCGAGGGCGACCAGGAGGTAGTGCACGTAGTCCGCGCTCGGCGTGGGCGTGTGGCTGGACGTGACCCTCACGGGCGCGGAGCCCCGGCTCGTGATGATCTGGTCCTGACCGGACCGGGCCCTGTCCAGCACGGTCCCGAGCTGCGCCCGGGCCTCGGCCACGCCCCAGGTCGACTGCATGGTGCGCATGCTGTGCGGCGCGCGACGAGGCTGTCAACGTACATCTCTGTACATCGTGCGAGGTGCGGTGGGCACCGTCGGGGTGGCCGAGACCTTGTCCCGTGCTCAGGGAGCCGGGACGCTGACACCGTCCTTGCCGGAGACGTCATCAGCCGCGCGGTCGCGCACGAGTGACGACCGTCTGGCGCTCCCGGCTCGCTGCGAGTCAGGGGAGGAACGACGAGAAGAGTGGTCGGCTGGGTGGCGGCTGCGATGGTGGCCACGTCGATGGGGTTCGGGGGCATCGTCGCCACCGCCCCGCCCGCGGAGGCTGCGGGGAACTACGCCCGCTGCACCAACGGGATCACGACCCGGGACCGGACCGGGAAGAACCCGAAGGACTGCACGCCGTCCGGCACCTACTGGCTGTACAACAGCGCCGGGACGCCTCTGATGACGGTGACGCAGGCAAACCGGACGTCTCCCGTCTGGACGGCGATCAAGCAGGGGTATACGGCCGCCCAGAACTGGTGCAAGAACAACAGCCTGACGTGCGGTGTCGTGACGGCAGCCGGTGTCGTCATCGTGTCGGGGCTCATCTAGCGGCGGTGGACCGGAGGTGGGAGGAACCATGTCGAGCAGGGTGGTCACGGCGCTGGTCGCGCTGGCGGCGTTCTGGGTCATGTACGGCGTGTTCGCGATCCTCGGCGGGCGGTTCGACCTCGGGGTCGCGCTCGTCCTGGCCGTCGGGGCGCTCGCCGTGTCGGTCCTCGACCGTGCGCGGCGTCGGCGTCGGCGCGATGCGTCCGCAGCGGGTCGGGCGAGCTAGCGGCGACGCGGAGCGAGCGCCGAGAACGGGACTCCGCAGATCCGCGTCGCGGCTCGCCCGGACCTGGGCGAGCCGCGACGTGCTGCGTCGGCCGGTGCCGCGGCTCACCCCGCGTGCGGCGCCTCCACGTCGACCACCCACGTCACCCCGTACCGGTCGGTGAGCATGCCGAAGCCGGGGCTCCACGGGGAGGCCGCGAGGGGCTCGACGACCCGGCCGCCGGCGGCGAGGCCCTCCCACAGCGGGGTGACCTCCGCGAGCGACTGCCCGCGCAGCGACAGGAAGAACGGGTGGTCGGTGAGCGTCAGGCCGTTCTCGCGCCGGGTGGTGCCCGCCGGCCCGGCCAGGCCTGGGGCGGGCTCGCCGGGGACGTCGTACGCCATGAGCCGCAGGCCGCCCGGGGTGTCGAGCTGCCCGAACACGAGCCGGTCGGCGCCGGGGGCGTCCTGCGGCATGCCGAGGTCGGCGTACGTCGCGGCGGTGAGGCTGCCGCCGAGCACCGAGCGGTAGTGCTCGAGCGCCTCGCGGGCCGTGCCGCGGAAGTTCAGGTGGGTGGTGGTCGTGAGCGTCATCGGGTGCGTCCTCCGTGGCGGTCGGGGGCACCGGCTCGGTGCCCGTGCCCTCACCGTGGGCCACGTCGCGGACAGGTCGTGTCCTCGACCTCGCACACACTGGGCGGGTGACCGGGACCGCCACACGCCTGCTCGCCCTGCTCTCGTTGCTCCAGTCCCGCCGCGACTGGCCGGGGCAGGCGCTCGCCGACCGCCTCGACGTCACCACGCGGACCGTCCGGCGCGACGTCGACCGGTTGCGCGAGCTCGGCTACACGGTCGCCGCGACGTCCGGCCCCGACGGCGGCTACCGGCTCGCCGCGGGGTCCGAGCTGCCGCCGATGCTGTTCGACGACGAGCAGGCGGTGGCGGTCGCCGTCGCGCTCCGCCACGTGGCCTCGAGCGGTGTGGACGTCGAGGAGTCGGCCGCGCGCGCCCTGGCGACCGTCCGGCAGGTCATGCCGTCCCGGCTGCGGCACCGCGTCGACGGCATCCGGTTCACCGGATCGCCCCCGCGTGAGCGGGTCGACCCCGCGGCCCTGGAGGCCGTCAGCGCCGCGACCTGGGAGCGGCGGACGCTGCGGTTCGACTACGCCGGGCGCGCGGAACCGGTGCGGGTGGAGCCCCACGCCGTCGTCGCCCGTGGCGGACGGTGGTACCTGCTCGCGTGGCACCCGGACGCAGCGGGCTGGCGCACGTACCGGCTGGACCGGATGACGCCGCGGCACCCGGCAGGCGCACGGTTCGTCCCGCGCGCTGTGCCCACCGGTGACGCGGTCACGTTCCTCGCCGCCCGCGCCCGGGGCGGCGACCCCGCGTCCGACCCCGCGTCCGCCGGGCGGTGGCCGTGCACCGGCGAGGTCCTGCTCGAGCTCCCGGCGGCGGCGGTGGCGCCCTGGCTCGGCGACGGCGTGCTGGTGCCCGTCTCGGCGACGGCGTGCCGGGTGACCGCGGGCTCGTGGTCCTGGGCCGGGCTGCTCGCGTGGGTGCTGCGGTTCGACGCCCCGTTCACGGTGCTCGGGCCGGACGCCTTCGCCGAGGCGACCGCGGCGCTCGCCCGGCGGGTGCGCGCCGCGGCGGGCGGTGCGTGAAGCAGCTCGCCCCAGCCCGTCACCAGCATCGCCCAGCAGACGAACCTGCTGACGCCGAACGCGACGTTCGAGGCGGCCAGCGCGGGCGAGGCCGGCACGGGGTCGGCGGTCGTCGCCGAGACGCCGTGCAGTGGCTCGCGGCCCTGTCGGCCGACCTCCGCACGCTCGTCGGCAGCTTCCGGGCGGGCTGACCGGCGGTCCGGCACGGCGCCTACGCTGGCGCCGTGCCGGACACCCGCCTGCGCCGCGTCGCCGTCCTGGTGCTCGAGGGCGCCAAGCCGCTCGACGTCGGGATGCCCGCGCAGGTGTTCACCACGCGGCCGTCCATGCCGTACGAGGTGCGTGTCTGCGGTCCCGCACCCGGCCTGGTGCGCGGTGGCGACGGCCTGTCGTACCACGTGGCCGACGGCCTCGACGCGCTGGCGTGGGCGGACGTCGTGTTCATCCCCGGGTACCGGTTCCCGGACCGGGAGGACCCGCCGCCCGCCGTCGTGGCGGCCCTCGTCGCGGCGCACGAGCGCGGCGCGGACCTGGCGGCGATCTCGACCGGGGCGTTCGCGCTGGCGGCGACCGGGCTGCTGGACGGCCGGCGCGCCACGACGCACTGGCACTACACGCGCGCGTTCGCGGCCCGGCACCCCCGCGTCACCGTGGACGAGAACGTGCTGTTCGTCGACGAGGGCAGCCTGCTCACGTCCGCCGGCGCGGCGTCCGGCCTCGACCTGTGCCTGCACATCATCCGGCGTGACCTCGGCGTCGCGGCGTCGAACCACGCGGCCCGGCGCCTGGTCGCGGCGCCGTACCGCAGCGGCGGCCAGGCGCAGTACGTGCCGCGCAGCGTGCCCGAGCCCCTGGGCGAGCGGTTCGCCGCGACCCGGGAGTGGGTGCTGCACCGGTTGGAGGCCCCGTTGACCCTGGAGGTCATGGCCCGGCACGCGGCCGTGTCCCCGCGGACGTTCTCCCGGCGCTTCGTCGACGAGACCGGTTACACGCCGATGCAGTGGGTGCTGCGGGTGCGCGTGGACGCCGCGCGGGAGCTGCTCGAGAGCTCGGAGCGCTCCGTGGAGCAGGTCGCCGCCGACGTCGGGCTCGGCACCGGGGCGAACCTCCGCCGGCACTTCCAGCGGGTCCTGGGGACCACGCCGAGCGAGTACCGCCGCACGTTCACGCGCGGCGAGTAGGGGCCGCACCGGCGCCGCCGGGGCTGGCGAGATCCGTGCGGACCGTGGCGCCCCGGCCGCTGTCGGGGCGGCCACGCGCCCGCGCACGCTGGTGGTGACCGATCACGCACCACCGGGAGGACACCATGACCCGCATCGCCGTCAACGGTTTCGGCCGCATCGGCCGGAACGTGCTGCGCGCGCTGCTCGAGCGCGGCAGCGACCTCGAGGTCGTCGCCGTCAACGACCTGGCCGAGCCGGCCGCGCTGGCTCGGCTGCTGGCCTTCGACTCCACCGCGGGGCGGCTCGGCCGGCCCGTCACCGTCGACGGCGACGTGATCGTCGTCGACGGGCACCGCATCCGGGTTCTCGCCGAGCGGGAGCCGTCGGCCCTGCCCTGGGCCGAGCTGGGCGTCGACGTCGTCCTCGAGGCCACCGGGCGCTTCACGTCGGCGTCCGCGGCCCGCGGGCACCTCGACGCCGGCGCGCGTGTCGTGCTGGTCGGCGCGCCGTCCGACGGCGCGGACGTGACGGTGGCCTACGGCGTCAACACCGACGCGTACGACCCGGGCGTCCACACCGTGGTGTCGAACGCGTCGTGCACCACCAACGCCCTGGCACCGCTCGCGCTGGTCCTGGACCAGCTCGCGGGCATCGAGCACGGGTTCATGACGACGGTGCACGCCTACACGCAGGAGCAGAACCTGCAGGACGGCCCGCACCGGGACGCCCGCCGGGCGCGGGCGGCGGCCGTCAACATCGTCCCCACGACGACAGGCGCCGCGAAGGCGATCGGCCTGGTGCTGCCGCAGCTCGACGGCCGGCTGTCCGGCGACTCGATCCGCGTCCCGGTGCCCGTCGGCTCGCTGGTCGAGCTGAACGCCACCGTGTCCCGCGACGTCAGCCGCGACGACGTGCTCGCGGCGTACCGGGCCGCGGCGGACGGGCCGCTCGCGGGGGTCCTGGAGTACTCGGAGGACCCGCTGGTGTCGTCCGACATCACCGGCAACCCCGCGTCGTCGGTGTTCGACTCGCTCCTGACCCGCGTCGACGGCCGGCACGTCAAGGTCGTCGCCTGGTACGACAACGAGTGGGGCTTCTCGAACCGTGTCGTCGACACGCTCGAGCTGCTCGCCCGCTCGCTGGGCTGACGCGGTCCGCCGCGGGGCCGCCGCCCGGTGCGTCACGCCCGGGCGGCGGCCCACTCCTCGCCCAGCAGCGCGTAGGTGTACGAGTCCAGCCACCGGCCCGACCGGTGCAGCGACTCGGCGCGGAACTCGGCCTCGCGCCGCATCCCCAGCCGCTCCATGAGCCGCCACGAGGGCGCGTTGTCGGCGAAGCACCCCGCGGTCACGCGCCGGAGCCCGAGGCCCGCGAAGCAGAGGTCCACCACGCGCTCGGCGGCCTCCGTCGCGAGGCCCCGGCCGTGGTGGGCCGGGTCGAACGCCCAGCCGAGCTCCGCCTGCGTGGCGACGGCGTCGCCGGCCACCTCCGTCTGCGCCCAGGCGTCCTCGACGCGGACCATGAGGTCGCCGACGACGACGCCCTCGTGCTCGGCGACCAGGGTCACGCGCAGGCGGTCCGGCTCCGCGAACTGCTCGGCGTAGCGGTCGAGGTCCCCCGGGAGGGCGGTCATCCACTCGGCGACGGCGGGCAGCCGCCGGTACCGCCAGACCGCCTCGGCGTCGGAGGCGGTCGCGGGGCGCAGCGTCAGGCGCTCGGTGCCGACGGGCCAGTCGAGGTCCTGCAGGGCGGTGGGCACGGTTCCCATCATGCTCGCGGCGCCGGCTCGGGGGAGCCGGTCTCGGACGCCCGGCGCAGGCGCTCGAGGTGGTACCGCCAGCCCTCGGCGTGCTCCGCCGGCAGCGTGGGCGGGGTCCCGGCGGTCGCGAACCCGGTTTCCGTGAGCGTGACCTCCGTTCCCGTGCCGGCGGCGGCGAGCCGGATCGTCACCTCGAGGGCGTGCGCCCACTCCGGCTCCCGCCACCGGAACGCCAGCAGGGCGGGGGCGTCGCACTGCACCACCTCGCCCGTCGCGGACCGCGGTGCGCCGTCCTCGGTCCACGTCTCCACGAGCGGCGACCCGGCGACGGGGGCGAAGTGGAGCCCCGGCCACCACGCGGCGCGCCCGGCGGTGAGGGACCACCAGACCGAGCCGACCCCGGCCGCCACGGTCTGCGCGACGCGCACGGCGTCGCCGGTCGCGTCGGCGGGCGGGAGCGAGGCGGGCACGACCGGACCGTAGCGCGTGGACGGGCCGGTGCGCCGCTGCCGCCGCTACGGCACCGGCTGGACGCGCGACCGCGACCGCCTCCGGTGCACGAGGAGCACACCGAGCCCGAGACAGGCGGCGGCGGCCAGACCGAGCCCTGCGAGCTCGATGCCGGTCCGGGCCAACGCCCCGGGGGACGTCCCCTCGCCCGGTGCGGCCAGGGGCGCGTCCGCGCCCCCACCGGCCGCGTCCGGGTCGAGCGGTCCCGCGCCGTCGCCGGCTCCGCCGGGCTCCGCCCCGCCACCGGGGCCGGGCTCCGCCCCGCCGCCGGGGCCGGGTGCGGGGTCCGGCGACGCGCCGGGGTCCCCGGCCACGACGTCGAACTGCGTCGTCGCGGTCCCGGAGGCGCTGCTCGCGGTGACGGTGTGCCGTCCCGGCGGCGCGTCGAGCGGCACGGTGAAGGACGTGCGGACCCGGCCGGTGCCGTCGGCGACCACGGGGTCACCCGCCGCAGGGGTTCCGGCCGGCGCGTACCCGGACGTCACGGTCACGACCTCCCCGGGGACGAACCCCTCGCCGGTGACGCCCTGCTGCTGCCCCGCGCTGCGCTGCCCGTGGTCGACCGCGAGCCTGGGCGCCGGGACGGTCGTGGTCCAGGTGGTGGTGGTCGTGTCCGAGATCCCCGCCGCGGTGGCCGTCAGGACGACCTGCGCGGTGCCGGCGGTCGTGGGCGTGCCCGTGATGACGCCTGTCGTGCTGTCGAGAGCCAGGCCGGCAGGGAGGCCGGTCGCGGCGAACACCGCGGGCCCGGCCGACGCGGGCGCGACGACGGCGGCGAGACGGACCGGCGGGACCGGGACGCCGACCGTGGACTCCAGGGCGGGCACGGGGTCGAGCGCCACGGACGCAGGGGCGACGGCGAAGAGCCCCGGCCGGGGACTCCCCTGGAACATCGAGAACACCCCGCCGACGACCAAGCCACCGTCTGCGCGCGGGACGATCACGTCGACGGCGGGATCGCCGAGTTCTGGATGCCGGCACCGAGCCACGTCTCCCAGGCGGTGTCCCGGTGCAGCCGGGCGTCGAGCCGCATGAGCCCGCGGCCGGGCGTGCCGTCGGCCTCCGTCCAGTACCCGCCGGCGACGTAGCCGCCGTCACCCGTCGGGGCGAGGGCGCTGACCGCCGCGTCCGGGTCGTCGAGGACCGCGGCGAGGTCGTCCGGGACGGGTGTCGACAGCTGCAGGCCGGCGTCGAGCAGGGCGAGACGCGGGGCGCGCTCACCCTGGTAGGTGCCGAAGCTCCCGGCGATGAGGTAGCCGCCCTCCGGGGCCGGGAGCACGGCCCGGACGGCGCCGTCGAACCCGGTGCCCGTCGCCGCGGCGAACGCGGCGTCCAGCTCGAGGTCTGCGGTGAGCCGCACGAGCCGGCCGACCGGCGTCCCCTGGAACTCCGTGAACTCGCCACCCAGCACGATCGCGCCGTCGGGCTCGACCAGGGCGGTCCGCACGGTCGCGAACGGGCCGAAGGGGTACCAACCGAGCGCGTCCATGAACGCCGTGTCGAGCGAGAGGTCCGGGCGGAGACGCAGGATGCCGTGCCCGGTGCCCCACTGCCCGTGGAACCCGAAGATCGTGCCGACCACCAGGTACCCGCCGTCGGGCATCGGCACGATCTGGCGGGCCTGTCCGACGATCCCGGCCCCGAGGTCGTGGTTGAACTGCTCGTCGAGCTGCAGGTCGGCGTCGAGCCGCGCGATGCCGCCGACGGGTGTGCCCCGGTAGCCGGAGAACGCGCCGCCCATGAGGTAGCCGCCGTCCTCCAGCGGCGTGATCGCGGAGACCGGGCCGTCGAACCCGCTGCCCAGGTTCTCGACGAACTGCTGGTCGAGCACCATACCCGTGGTCTCCGCGTGCGCGGTCCCACCGCCGATCCCGATCACGGACACGAGGGCGACGACGAGGGCCGCCGCCCACCGAGCGCGGGCACGGCCGGCCGGCGACGGGGCTGCGGCCGGTGCTCTGCGGACGGGGGAGTCGGGGGTCATGCGTGCGGGGCTCCTCGCTGTGCGTGGGGGAGGCGGCACGGGTGCGCCGCCGCGTCCTGTATCGCAGCCCGATCCACCACCTAGGCCGCTCCTGCGGGGCCTGCGTAGGTGGCGGGGGCGCCGTGGCCGCACGGGATCCGTGAGCACGGCGGCGCCTCCCGTATGGGATCCGTGAGGATCGCCGCCGCCACCCGTGGTGCGGGCGTCTGATGGGCGACGGCCCCGCTCTCGCCGGGGTCGCCGCCCGGCCGAGCGCCGGTGCGGCCCCGTCCGAAGGGAGCCCCCTCGTGCTGGACCTGGTTGTCGTGGCGGCCGTGGTCGCCCTGTTCGCCCTCGTGGGAGCGGTGGCGGCGGGGGTGGAGCGGCTGTGATCGTGCTCGACCTGCTGGCCGTGGTGCTGGGCGTCGCGGCGGTGGTCTACCTGGTGTGGGCGCTCGTGAAGCCGGAGCGGTTCTGATGGGCGCCGGGTGGGCCGCGGCCGCGCAGCTGGCGGCCGTCGTGCTGGTGGTCGCCGCGCTGTACCGGCCGCTGGGCGACGCCATGGCGCGGGTGTACACCTCCGACCGCGACCTGCGGGTGGAGCGCGGGTTGTACCGGGTGCTCGGGGTGGACCCCGGCTCGGAGCAGTCGCCGCGCGCCTACACGCGCAGCGTCCTCGCGTTCTCCCTGGTCGGCGTGCTGCTCGTGTACGTGCTGCAGCGGCTGCAGGCGTGGCTGCCGTGGGACCTGGGCCTGCCGGGGGTGGGGCAGCACCTCGCGTTCAACACCGCCGTGTCGTTCGTGACGAACACGAACTGGCAGGCGTACTCCCCGGAGGCGACGCTCGGCTACGCGGTCCAGGCCGGGGCGCTGGCCGTGCAGAACTTCCTGTCCGCGGCGGTCGGGCTGGCGGTGGCCGTCGCCCTGGTCCGGGGCCTCGCCCGGCGCCGCAGCGGGACGATCGGCAACTTCTGGGTCGACCTGGTGCGGGGGACGCTGCGCATCCTGCTGCCGCTGTCGGTGGTGGCGGCCGTGGTGCTGCTCGCCGGCGGCGTGGTGCAGAGCTGGTCCGGGTTCACCGACGTGACGACGCTGGCGGGCGGCACCCAGACGCTCCCGGGTGGGCCGGTCGCCTCGCAGGAGGCCATCAAGCTGCTCGGGACCAACGGCGGCGGGTTCTTCAACGCGAACGCGGCGCACCCGTACGAGAACCCGACGGCGTGGACGTCGGCGTTCGAGGTGGTGCTGCTGCTCGCGATCCCGTTCAGCCTGCCCCGGACGTTCGGGCGGATGGTCGGCAGCGACCGGCAGGGCTACGCGGTGCTCGCCGCGATGGCGTCGATCTTCCTGGTCAGCACGGTGGCGCTGACGGTCGTCGAGATGCACGGAGCCGGCACCGCGCCGCAGCTCGCGGGCGCCGCCATGGAGGGCAAGGAGCAGCGGTTCGGCGTCGCGGCCTCCGCGCTGTACGCGGGCGCCACCACGCTGACCTCGACGGGGTCCGTGAACGCGATGCACGACTCGTTCACGGCGCTCGGCGGCCTGTTCCCGATGCTGAACATGATGCTCGGCGAGGTCGCGCCGGGCGGTGTCGGCTCCGGCCTGTACGGGATGCTCGTGCTCGCGGTCGTCGCCGTGTTCGTGGGCGGCCTCATGGTCGGTCGGACGCCGGAGTACCTGGGCAAGCGGATCGGGCCGCGGGAGATCAAGCTCGCGTCCCTGTACATCCTCGTGACGCCGACGCTGGTGCTCGCGGGCACGGCGCTGTCGTTCGCGCTGCCGGGGGTGCGCGCCGACGTGGTGGGCACCTCGATGGCCAACCCCGGGGTGCACGGCTTCTCCGAGGTGCTGTACGCGTTCACGTCCGCCGCCAACAACAACGGCTCGGCGTTCGCGGGGCTCACCGCGAGCACGCCGTGGTTCGACTCGGCCCTCGGCGTCGCGATGCTGCTGGGCCGGTTCGTGCCCGTCGTGCTGGTGCTGGCGCTCGCGGGCTCGCTCGCGGCGCAGGACGTCGTCCCCGCCACCGCGGGCACGCTCCCGACCCACCGGCCGCAGTTCGTCGGCCTCCTCACGGGCGTCGCGGTGGTCGTGACCGCCCTGACGTACTTCCCCGTTCTCGCGCTGGGTCCCCTGGCGGAAGGGCTGTGACTCCCATGACGACACTCCTGCAGCAGGGCGCGGTGCACCCGGCGCCCGACCGGCCGGCGGCACCGGCCCCGGGCACCCGGCGCGGCCTGAGCGCGGCACAGCTCCGCGAGGCCCTGCCCGACGCGCTGCGCAAGCTCGACCCGCGTGTGATGTGGCACAACCCCGTGATGTTCGTCGTCGAGGTCGGCGCCGTGCTGACGACGCTCCTCGCCGTCGCCGAGCCGTTCACGGGCGGCCCGGGGGAGTCGGGCGGCACGCCCACGCCGGTCACGTTCACGGCGGCGATCGCCGCCTGGCTCTGGGCGACCGTGCTGTTCGCGAACCTCGCCGAGGCCGTCGCCGAGGGCCGTGGCAAGGCGCAGGCGGACAGCCTGCGGCAGACCCGGTCGAGCACGACGGCCACGGTCGTCGACGGCTACGACGCGGCGACCGACCCCGCGGCCGAGCGCGCCCGCACCCGGACGGTGGCCTCGCCGGACCTGACCCTCGGGGACGTCGTCGTCGTGACCGCCGGCGAGCTGGTCCCGGGCGACGGAGACGTGGTGTGGGGCATCGCCTCGGTGGACGAGTCCGCGATCACCGGCGAGTCCGCGCCCGTGGTCCGGGAGTCCGGCGGCGACCGCAGCGCGGTGACCGGCGGCACGCGCGTGCTGTCCGACCGGATCGTCGTGCGGATCACCTCGACGCCGGGGGAGACGTTCGTCGACCGGATGATCGCGCTGGTGGAGGGGGCCGCGCGGCAGCGGACGCCCAACGAGATCGCGCTGAACATCCTGCTGGCGTCGCTGTCCGTCGTGTTCGTGGTGGTCGCGCTGACCCTCGGCCCGGTCGCGTCGTACGCCGGCGCGCCGGTGAGCGTGCCGGTGCTCGTGGCCCTGCTCGTCTGCCTGATCCCGACGACCATCGGCGCGCTGCTGTCCGCGATCGGCATCGCGGGCATGGACCGGCTGGTGCAGCGCAACGTCCTGGCGATGTCCGGCCGTGCGGTGGAGGCCGCCGGCGACGTGACGACGCTGCTGCTCGACAAGACCGGCACCATCACGTACGGCAACCGCCGGGCGGTGGCGTTCCTGCCGCTCGCCGGCGTCCCGCAGGCGGAGCTCGTGCGGCGCGCGGCGCAGGCGTCCGCCGCCGACCCGACCCCCGAGGGCCGGTCGATCGTCGAGCTCGCGCTCGGCGCCCGACCGGCCGGGGACGCCGGCGTGGCCGCCGACGTCGCGGACCTGCCGCCCGGGACGGAGGTCGTGCCGTTCACCGCGCAGACCCGGATGAGCGGTGTCGACCTGCCCGGCGGCTCCGCGGTCCGCAAGGGCGCCGGGAGCGCGGTGCTCGCGTGGCTCGCGGCGGAGGAGGCGCCGGCCGGCCTGCCGGAGGTCGTGGAGCGCATCTCCGCCGACGGCGGCACGCCGCTGGTCGTCGCGGTGCAGGACGCCGCCGGGGAGGGCCGGGTGCTCGGCGTGGTCCACCTCAAGGACGTCGTCAAGGAGGGCCTGTCCGACCGGTTCGCCGAGCTGCGCGCCATGGGCATCCGCACCGTGATGATCACGGGCGACAACCCGCTGACCGCCCGGGCCATCGCGGCGGAGGCCGGCGTCGACGACTTCCTCGCGGAGGCGACGCCGGAGGACAAGCTGGCGCTCATCCGGCGCGAGCAGGAGGGCGGGCACCTGGTCGCGATGACCGGCGACGGCACCAACGACGCCCCCGCGCTCGCCCAGGCGGACGTCGGCGTCGCGATGAACACCGGCACGTCGGCCGCCAAGGAGGCCGGCAACATGGTCGACCTCGACTCCGACCCGACCAAGCTCATCGACATCGTGCGGATCGGCAAGCAGCTGCTCATCACCCGCGGCGCCCTCACCACCTTCTCGCTCGCGAACGACGTGGCGAAGTACTTCGCGATCATCCCCGCGCTGTTCGCCGGTGTGTTCCCGGGCCTCGCGGCGCTCAACGTCATGCACCTGAGCTCGCCGGCGTCGGCGATCCTCTCGGCGATCGTGTTCAACGCGCTCGTCATCGTCGCGCTGATCCCGCTGGCGCTGCGCGGCGTGCGGTACCGCCCCGCCGCCGCGTCCGCGCTGCTCGGCCGCAACCTGCTCGTGTACGGACTGGGCGGTGTGGTCGCCCCGTTCCTCGGCATCAAGCTGATCGACCTGGTCGTCAGCCTGCTGCCCGGCTTCTGATCCCCCGACCCCGAGAAGGACCCATGAGCTCCCCTCGCACCACCTGGCCGCACGTGCGCGTCGCCCTGCGCGCCGTGCTCGTGCTCACCCTGCTGCTCGGCGTCGGCTACCCGCTGCTCGTCACGGGACTCGGCCGCCTGGTGCCCGGCCGCGCCGACGGCTCGCTCGTCACCGGGCCCGACGGCGATGTCGTCGGCTCGGCGCTGATCGGCCAGGCGTTCACCGGCGTCGACGGGTCCCCGCTGCCGCAGTACCTGCAGCCGCGGCCGTCGGCGGCGGGTGACGGGTACGACGCGGCGGCCTCGTCGGGGTCGAACCTCGGCCCCGAGAACCCGGACCTCGTCGCCGCTGTCGAGGAGCGGCGCGAGGCGGTCGCGGCGTTCGAGGGCGTCGACCCCGCAGCCGTGCCGCCGGACGCCGTGACCGCGTCCGCGTCCGGGCTGGACCCGCACATCAGCCCGGAGTACGCCGAGCTGCAGGTGCCGCGGCTGGCGCGGGAGCGCGGCCTGACGCCCGACGAGGTGCGCCGCGTGGTGGCCGACGCCACCACCGGGCCGGACCTCGGGTTCCTCGGGCAGGCGGCGGTGGACGTGCTGCAGGTCAACGTGGCGCTCGACCGGCTGGGGTGACGGGCGGCGTCAGCGGGCGACCTCGGCGACGCGTACGCCCTCGGCGCCGGCGCGGTCCGCCCGCCAGTCGAGGACGCCCTCCCAGTCACCGGGTGCGGCGCACGCCAGGGCGCCGAGCCTGGCCCCGGTCTCGGCGGCGTGGGCGGCCGGCCGCCCGAGCACGGTCTCCCCGAGGAAGCCTCCGGCGAACGCGTCGCCGGCGCCGACGGGGTCGACGACCGCCACCGGGTACGCCGCCTGCCGGTGCACCCCGGCCGGTCCGAGAACCAGCGCACCGAGGGCACCGAGCTTGACGACGGCCGTCGTCGGGCCGAGGGAGAGCAGCCGCCGCGCGAGCAGCTCCGCGCGGTCCCACACGGGACCGCCCGCCTCCGCCGGCGCGCCCACGCGGCCGTCGAGGACGAGCGAGGCCTCCTCCTCCCCGGCGAAGACGACGTCGGCGAGAGCGGTCAGGTCCCGCAGCGGCCCGACGGCCTCGCGCTCGCTCCAGAGCGTCGCCCGGAAGTTCACGTCGACCGAGACGAGCGTGCCCGCCGCCCGCGCGACGGCCACGGCGTGCATCGCCGCTGCGCGGGGCCCGGCGCCGAGCGCCGCTGTCACGCCGGTGACGTGGAGGGCCGCGGCGCCACCGACCAGGTCGGCGTCGACGTCCGCCGGCCGCAGGCGCGATCCCGCGCTCCCCGCCCGGTAGTACCTCACCCGGACGGGACGTCCCCCGCGGTGCTCCTTCACCATCAGGCCCGTCGGCGCGCGGTCGTCGCGCCGCGCGACGACGTCGACGCCGGCCCCGCGGAGCTCCCGGACGACGAGCGACCCGAGGTCGTCGTCCCCCACCCGGCCGATCCACGCGGTGCGGACGCCGAGCCGGCTCGCCGCGACGGCGGCGTTGGACTCGGCGCCCCCGGTGCTGAGCCCGAGCCCGCCGGAACGGCCGACCGCGCCGTGCGCGGGCAGGGCCAGGCAGGCCAGGGTCTCGCCGACGGTGACGATGCCGGGCGCCGACGGCCCGGGCAGGGGAGGGCAGGCGCTCATGCCGCGGGGGCGAGACGCAGGAGCACCTTGCTGCTGCCCGGAGCGGCGGCAGCGGCCATGGCGCGCTCGGCGTCCTCCAGGTCGAAGACGTGCGTGACGAGCGGGCTCACGTCGAGGCCCGCGCCGAGCGCAGCCACGGCGTCGTAGATCTCGTCGGAGAACCGGTAGGACCCGATCCAGGTGATCTCGCGCGACACCAGGTCGCCCAGCGTGACCTCGACGGGCGTGCCCGGCAGGTTCCCGACCTGGACCACGGTCCCGCCCTTGGCGGCGGCACGCAGGACGCCGGCGAGGGCGGCGGGGGCGCCGGACGCCTCGAACACGAGCTCGGCGTCCTCGGGCATCGTGTCCTGGCCGACCTGCACGGTGTCGTCGGCCCCCATCGCCCGGGCGATGGCCAGGGCGTCGGGGGACAGGTCGCACGCGGTGACGCGTTCGGCGCCGGCGTGCTTCAGCGCCGCGACGACCAGCGCGCCGATGGGTCCGCAGCCGTTCACGACGGCGGACCGGCCGCGCACGGGCACGCGACCGACGGCGTGCATCGCGACGGCGAGCGGCTCCGCGAGGGCGGCGTGCTGCGTGCTGACCCCAGCAGGAAGCACCCGCACCTGCTCGGCGCGGACCGCCTTCAGCTCGCTGAACCCGCCATCGGTGTGCGGGTCGAACGCCGCTGACCCGAAGTACCGGACGTGCGGGTGGAGGTTCGTCCGCCCGGCGAGCCGGGCGGGCAGCGGGGTGTCGCCGACGAGCTGTGCGGGCTGGAAGGTCACGGCGGATCCCACAGCCGGGGAGTCGACCCCGGCTCCGAGGGCGACCACCCGCCCGGCGACCTCGTGCCCGAGCACCATCGGGTGGCGCAGCGTCGCGGTGCCGGACCGGCCGTGACGCCAGTACGCCAGGTCCGACCCGCAGATCCCGCCCCACTCCATCCGCACCAGCACCTCCCCGGGAGCCGGCACCGGGTCCGGCAGCTCGTCCACCCGGAGGTCTCGCGCACCGTGGACGACGACCGCTCTCATGCTGTGGTGCTCCCCTTCTCGTCGCGGACGCCGTACGGCGTCCCGGTCCGTGCCGCCGTGCCGGCGGCACCGTGGTCCAGCTCGATCCGTCCCGCCGCGAGGGCGGGCAGCCGGGAGGCGACGCCGGCGACCAGGCCGGAGTCGTCGGCCAGGTCGGCGGCTCCGACGGCGCGCAGCAGCGCCGCGACCCGGTCCCGCGGCCCTGCCGCGCCTCGCCACACCCGGGCGAGTGCGGGGGCGAGCGGATCCGTGGTGCCGTGCACCTGCTCGGGGCCGGTGCCCGGCCGGGCGGCGAGCACCCACGCCGCGAGCGCCAGCTCCAGGGTGGGGGTCGGCCGTCCCGCCGACCGCAGCTCCCGCAGGGCGGCGAGCCACCGCTCGGGGATCTTGAGCGACCCGTCGGATCCGATCTGCACGAGGAGGTGCTGCATGGCCGGGTTGCGGAACCGCTCGACGAGCTCGCCGACGTACTCCGCCGGGTCGGGCCCGGCGCTGGGCAGCGAGGGTGCGACCTCGGCGCCGAACGCACGCACCAGCGTCTCGCCCCAGGACGTCTGCAGGACGTCGGCGACGGTCCGGCACCCGGCCGCGAGGCCCAGGTACGCCATCGCGGAGTGGGAGCCGTTGAGCAGCCGCAGCTTCATGAGCTGGTAGGGCGCCACGTCCGGCACGACGAGCGCACCCGCGACCTCCCACGGCGGCCGCGCCGCGCGGAAGCGGTCCTCGAGCACCCACTGGCGGAAGGGCTCGCCGAGCACCGGCATCTCGTCCCGGAGACCGAGGGCCGACGACGCGAGCTCGCGGTCGGCCGCGGTCGTCGCCGGCACGATGCGGTCCACGATGGTCGCCGGGAAGCTGACCGAGTCCGCGATCCACGAGAGGACCGCCTCCCGGTCCGCCCACGCGCTCGCCGCCACGAAGCCGCGCACCACGGACTCGAGTGCCGGTCCGTTGCCGGCCATGTTGTCGCACGAGACGACGTCGAGCGGGGCGCCGTGGTCGCGCCACCGGGCGCGCAGGGAGGCGGCGAGGCGGCCCACGACCGTGCCGGGGGCGTCGGTGCCGCCGTCGCCCGCCGTCCGGGCGAGGTCGGCGGCCACCGGTGTCGCGGAGAGGTCGAGCTCGGCGGTGCCGGGCCGGCGGTAGTACCCCTTCTCGGTGACGGTGAGCGTCACGGTCCCGACGGCGGGCGACCGGAGCAGCGCGTCGACCGCGGCCGCGTCACGGCGCAGGTGCAGCGCGCCCACCAGGGAGCCGACGACGCGCGTGGTGAGGGCACCGGGCGCGCGGTCGGTGACGGAGTAGAGGTTGTCCTGGGCGGCGAGCAGCCGGGGCGCCTCCTCGGACAGCGGCTCGACGGCGACGATGCCCCAGGGCTCGCCCGTGGCCGCGGCCGCCTGCTCGGTGTACACCGCCTGGTGGGCCCGGTGGAACGCGCCGAGGCCCAGGTGGACGATGCGCGCCTCGAGCCCGGCCGGGTCGACGAGGGGCCGGGCCGCGGGGTCGAGGCGGGTCACCGTGGTGCGGTCGAGGAGAGGCGGGGAGCCCATGCCGTGGCCTTTCGTCGCAGGGCACGGGACCGCGCCCCGTGCTGGTGTACGTAACTAGTATGCAAGTGCTCCGCGGCAAGAGGTGTCAAGTCCGTCGCCCGTCGTGGGGACGGTGGTGCGGGCGGATCGGGGCGCGGGGGCGCGGCCGCCTCGTAGGATCGGGCGCATGCCACGGACCTCCGGGAGCACGCGACGCACCGTCTACGACGAGCTGCGTCGCCGGGTGGTCTCCCTGGCCCTCCCCCCGGGGAGCCCGGTCTCCGAGAACGAGATCGCCGCGGACCTCGGGGTCTCGCGGACCCCCGTGCGCGAGGCGATGATCATGCTGGTCCAGGACGGGCTGGTGCAGGTCTTCCCCAAGGTGGGCTCGTTCGTCACGCGCGTGGACCTGAGGCGCGTCGCGGACTCTCAGTTCGTGCGCGAGGCGGTCGAGCTGGCCTCCCTGGCCGACGTCCCGGCCGAACCGGACCGCGTGGTGGTGGGCGAGCTCACCGTCAACCTCGCGCGGCAGCGCGTCTGCACCGACAACGACGAGTTCTTCCAGCTCGACGAGGAGTTCCACCGGGGCCTCCTCCGGCTGGCGGGGCACGAGGGCACGTGGCCCGCCGTCGTGGCCGCCAAGGCGCACCTCGACCGCGCGCGCCGGCTGGGCCTCGAGGAGAACCGGTCGCCCGAGGTCTTCGCCGAGCAGCACGCGGCCGTGCTCGACGCGCTGCTGGCCTCCGGTCCCGGCGCCGCCGTCCCGCTGCTGCGCTCCCACCTGCGGGCGGTGTTCGACGACATCGAGCGCGTCCGCGAGCGGAGCCCCGAGCTGTTCGCGCCCAGCGCCGGGCGTCCCACGCGCCGGTCCGTCGCGGTCTGGGAGTAGCGGGCCGCCCGGACCCCCGCGCACGCGCCCGAGCCCGAGGGGTCGGCTGCGCCTGCCGGTGCCCGTCCGCGCCCCGGGCCGCACCGGGTCCGGCGCCGTGGGCCCGCCGGCTTGTCGACAGGTTTCGTCCTGGACATCCGGATACAAGCCATGTATACATCACCTTGCGTGCCTCGGCGGGGGCGCGCCGTGCGCCGCGGACGGCGCCTCCGCCGGACCTGCAACCGGCGGCACCACGCTCAATGAGGAGGACAGATGGTCACCAGGATGCGCAAGGGCGCGCTCGCGACGGCCCCGATCGCGCTGGCGCTCGCACTCGCCGCGTGCTCCGGCGGCGACGCGACGCCGGGTGCGTCGGGCACCGGGGACACCGGTTCCGGCGACGCGCACGTGATCGGCTTCAGCAACTCGTTCAACGGCAACACCTACCGCCAGGCCATGGAGGCCTACGCGCAGGAGGCCGCCGACGCCCTGACAGCCGCGGGTGAGCCGACGGAGCTCGTCTTCGCCGAGGCCAACCAGGACAACAACAAGCAGATCCAGCAGATCCAGAGCTTCATCATCCAGGGCGTCGACGCGATCATCATCGACCCGGGCTCGGCGACGGCGCTGACCGGCGTGGTCAAGCAGGCGACGGATGCCGGGATCCCCGTCATCACCGTCAACGACGGGCCCATCGACGCGTCCGCCGACAACCTGTACCAGATCAGCTTCGACGCGACCGCCCAGATGAAGACGCTCACCGACTACATCGCGGACCGGATGGGCGGCAAGGGCACGATGATCGAGCTGCGCGGCACCGAGGGCGACGCGTTCGACGCCAAGGCGCACGAGGGCGTCGTGGAGTCCCTGAAGTCCTACCCCGACATCACGGTGGCCGCCGAGATCTACACGGACTGGACCGGGTCGAAGGCGCAGTCCGAGCTGGCGGCGGTGCTGCCGAACCTGCTCCAGCAGTACGGCTCGATCGACGGGGTCGTCACGCAGGGCGGCGACTCCTACGCCGCCGTCCAGGCGTTCCAGCAGGCCGGCGCGGACCTGCCCGTGATCGGCGGCGACAACCGAGGGTTCTTCCTCAAGTGGTGGGCGAACGAGGCGCCGGAGGGCTACGACACGCTCTCCGTCTCGGCCAACCCCTGGGACGGCGCGACCGCCGTGTACGTCACCGCGGACATCCTCGCGGGCGGCTACGACATCCCCAACGAGA
The DNA here is from genome assembly GCF_019797765.1 of Cellulomonas sp. C5510. Classification (NCBI taxonomy): domain Bacteria; kingdom Bacillati; phylum Actinomycetota; class Actinomycetes; order Micrococcales; family Cellulomonadaceae; genus Cellulomonas; species Cellulomonas sp. C5510. Next base: position 3,625,048 of record NZ_CP081862.1, on the reverse strand, counting down.
TGATCCACCCGATCGCGACCATCACCCAGGACGACGTCGCGCAGTACGCCGACGTCGCCGACGAGGACATGGCCACGCCGACCTACGACCGCGACTGGGTGCGGGAGAACCTCTACCACCAGTGAGACGGTCCGGTCGCGTCCCCTGCGCGTGACCGCACCACGTCCGGCGGGCCGCTCGCGTGAGCGGCCCGCCGGGCGACGACGCCGGCACGCTCCGGCACGACCACAGGACGAAGGGCACAGACGGATGGACTCCTCCATCGACGAGCGGGCCGTGGGCGCACCCGCGCGCACGGGGACGGCCGCGCTGCTGCGGCTGGACCGGATCGACAAGTCGTTCGGCATCACGCGGGCACTGTCCGGGGCGAGTCTCGAGATCCGCCGCGGCGAGGTCGTGGGGCTCGTGGGACCGAACGGGGCGGGCAAGAGCACCCTCATGAAGGTCCTCACCGGGGTGCACGAGCCGACCGGCGGGCAGATCCAGGTCAACGGGAGGGCGGTCGAGCGGATCACCGCGCGCGAGGTCGCGGAGCTCGGCATCGCCTGCGCCTACCAGGACCTGTCGGTCTGCACGAACCTGGCGGTCTACGAGAACTTCGCCATGCTGACGATGCCGCACGGGCCGTTCGCGCCGCCCCGCTGGCGCGCGCACCAGAAGGCCGCGGCGCGTGAGCTGCTCGACCACTACTTCCCCGGCAACGGCATCGACGTGACGCGGCAGGTGGCGTCCCTGACCCTCGCCGAACGCCAGATCGTCGAGATCTGCAAGGCGCTCATGACACCGGGGCTGGGTCTGCTCGTGCTCGACGAGCCGACCTCGGCGCTGTCGGCCAACCGCGCCGACCAGCTCCACGCCGCGGTCGCGGAGGTGTCCTCCCGGGGTGTGGCCGTGGTCTACATCTCGCACAAGCTCGACGAGATCTCGCGGATCTCGCACCGCATCGTGCTGCTCAAGAACGGCTGTGACCAGGGGGAGCTCGACCCCGCCACCACGACCCCCGCCGAGCTCGTCGCGCTGATGGGCGGGGAGGTGCGGGAGCGGGCGGCCCGCGCGGGCGACGTCGCGGCCGACCTCGGCCCGGTGCTGGTCGCCGCCGAGGGGTTCTCCACGGCCGAGCTGCACGACATCCACCTGAGCGTCCGGGGCGGCGAGATCGTCGGCGTGTCGGGGCTCGTCGGAGGCGGGCAGACGGCCCTGCTCCACGAGGTGTTCCGCGCCCGGCGCCGCGGGCCCCGCGGGCTGCGGGTGGACGGCCGGGTCGCGTACGTCAGCGGCGACCGCGCCCGGGAGGGCGTGTTCCCGCTGTGGAGCATCCTCGACAACATCCTCGTCTCGAACCTGCGGGGCGTCACCCGCCACGGGCTGCTCAGCCGGTCCCGGTCCCGGGAGGTGGCCGGCGGGTGGTTCGACCGCCTGCGGTTCCGCGCCGAGGGGGTCGACAGCCCCATCACCGCGCTGTCGGGAGGCAACCAGCAGAAGGCCCTGATCGCCCGGGGGCTGGCCTCGGGAGCCGACGTGGTCCTGCTCAACGACCCGACCGCCGGCGTCGACATCGAGACCAAGCAGGAGATCTACGGCCTGCTCGCCGAGGTCAAGGCTGCCGGGCGCGCAGTGCTCCTGCACAGCACCGAGGACCTCGAGATGGAGATCTGCGACCGTGTCTACGTCATGCGGGACGGCCGGGTCGCGCAGGAGCTGGGCGGCGACGACGTCACCGTCCAGAACATCGTCGCGGCGTCGTTCACCGAGGTCGAGCACGGCGAGGTCGTCGAGCGCCGGCAGGCCCCGTGGCGCCGGCTGCTCGGTTCGCGGCTGCTGCTCCCGCTCGTCGCCATGCTGGTGATCTACGGGCTGACCGTCGCGGTCAACCCGAACGTCCTGTCCGCCGGCAGCACCCACCTGCTGCTCGGCACGGCCGTCCCGCTGGTGCTCGCCTCGCTCGGCCAGATGTTCCTGGTGGTCGCCGGCGACATCGACATGGGCAACGGCTACTCGATCGGGCTGGCCAACGTCCTCGTCGCGGTGGTGCTGAGCGGTAGCGCGCTCGTGGGGCTCGTGAGCCTGCTGCTCCTGGTCGGCGCCTACGCCGCCATGGGTGCGCTGATCCACCTGCGTCGGCTGCCGGCCATCGTCGTGACGCTGGGCGCGCAGTTCGTCTGGCTCGGCGTGGCGCTGATCGTCTCGCCGCTCCCCGGGGGGACGAGCCCCGTGTGGCTCAGCTCTCTCTACCAGACCCAGCTCGGCCCGGTGCCCATGGCCGCGGTGATCTGCGTCCTCGCCGGCGCAGCCGCCTGGTACCTGCTGTTCCGGTGGCGGTACGGCATGGTCCTGCGCGCGATCGGCAACAACCGGGACGCGGTCGAACGCTCCGGATGGTCGTACCTGCTCGGCAAGATGACGGCCTACGCCCTGGCGGGCGTCATGGTGGCGCTCGCCGGCACGGCCTTCACCGCCGTGACCTACGCATCCGACGCCAACAGCGCCACGGCCTTCTGCATGATGAGCATCGCCACCGTGATCGTCGGAGGCTGCGAGATGGCGGGCGGGTTCGTCGAGCCGGTCGGCGTCGTCGCAGCCGGGGTCGCCATGTCGCTCATCACGTCCCTGCTCGTCTTCGTGCAGGTCGACTCCAACTTCCAGATGGCCGTGACCGGGCTGATCATCATCGCGGTCCTGGCCTCCCGGCTCGTCACCCGTCGGAAGGGCGTGACCGCATGACCCGCGCAACGGACTACCTGCGACGGCACCCCGCTGCCTGGCCGATCCTCGGGGCGCTGCTGTTCTACCTGCTGATCGGAGGCGTGACCGGCAGCTTCGACCCGACGGTCGTCTTCACCGGTGCCCGCCTCGCGACCTTCGCCGCGCTGCTGGGCCTCGCGCAGATGGTCGTCGTCACCAGCGGGGACGGTGCCATCGACCTCTCGCAGATCTACATCCTCACCCTCTGCGCGTTCGCCTCCACCACGCTCATGGACGCCGACCCCGTGCTCGGCTTCGTGCTCGCCGTGCTGCTCGGCGCGTTGTGCGGGCTCGTCAACGGCCTCGTCAACGTCGTGGTCCGCGTCCCGGCGATGGTGGCGACGCTCGCCACCGGCTACATCTTCTTCACCGCGGTGCTCGTGGGCTCCGCGCACATGAAGGTGCTGCCGGATCCCGGCTTCGTGCGGTTCGTGACGCGGGACGTCGGTCCGGTGTCGGTGCAGACCCTCGTCGTCGTCGTCGTGGCGGCAGGGCTCGGCGTCCTGCTCTACCGCTCGCCGTACGGCAAGCAGCTCCACGCGGTCGGTCAGAACCGCACGGCGGCGACGCTGGCCGGTCTGCCGTCGCGCCGGGTCGTCGTGACGGCCTTCGTGATCGGGGGCGCGCTGTGCGGGCTCGCGGGCGTGCTCGCGGCCGCCGTCATGGGCGGAGCGTTCCAGGACATGGGGCTCGCGTACTTCCTGCCGTCGGTCGCCGCGACGTTCGTCGGCGGCACCGCCGCGTCGGGCGGGCGCTCGAACGTCCTCGGTGTCGCCGTGGGCGCGCTGATGATGACCTTGATGTCGTCGTTCCTCAACACCGCCGAGAGCACGTACCACCTGCCCTCGGGCGTCAAGCAGCTGGTGATGGGTGCGTTCCTCGTCAGCATCCTGCTGCTGTCCGTCTCGGCCGGGAAGCCGCGCGTCCGCCGCTCCCGCCTCGCCACCGCCTGAGGAGGCCGACCGTGAACCGATCTGACGCCGCCCCCCTGCTGCCCGGGTCCGCTGCGCACGTGCTGTTCGACGGCTTCCGCACCGACCCGGTCCTGGACCACGCGGAAGGGCTCGACCTCGACCCCGTCGACGGGAGCCTGTGGTGCGGGGGCGAGGCCGGCCAGCTCTACCGGATCGACCTCGACGCCGGGTCGATCCGCCTGGTGGACCAGAACCCCGGCGGCTTCACGCTCGGGGTGCGGTTCGCGCCGGGACGCCGGGTGCTCTGGCTCGACGCGGTCCGCCGCCAGGTCCGCTCGCTGGACGTGGCCGCAGGGGGGCCGGTCGAGGTGGTCGTCGACGGCCGGGTCGGCGACCGCCCCCTCGTCTACCCGAACGCCCTCGAGGTCGCGGACGACGGCACCGTGTACTTCTCGGACAGCGACGGCGACGCGGTCCGTCCCGGTGGCGGCGTGTACCGGATCGACCCGCAGGGGCGCCCCGGGCTGTGGTGCGACGGACCCTTCCACTTCGCCAACGGCGTCGCGCTGTCCCCCGACGGCCGCTGGCTGTACGTCGCGGAGTCGGCAGCCTGCGCGGTGAGCCGGGTGCAGGTCCTCCCCGACGGGTCAGCAGGCGCGGTCGAGCGGGTGTGGGAGCTCGGCCGCCGCGTCCCGGACGGTCTCGCCGTGGGACCGGACGGTCGGCTCTACGTCGCCTGCTACTACCCGTCGGTCGTCCTCCGGCTGGAGGAGGGGGGTGACGTGACGCCCGTGTACGAGGACCCCATCGGCCACGTCCTGTCCAACCCCACCAACCTCGTCTTCCGCGGTACCGAGGCGCTCGTCGCCAACCTCGGCCGGTGGCACGTCACGAGCATCGACATGACCGCGGTGCTCACGTGACGGCCACCGCGGCGGCCGCGCGGCGGCACGGGGGGACGAGCAGGCTGGCGGTGTACGAGGAGCTGCGCCGGCGCGTGGTCGGCCTCGAGCTGCCCCCCGGAGCGCCGTTGTCCGAGAACGAGCTCGCCGCCGAGCTGGGCGTCTCGCGGACGCCGGTGCGCGAGGCGCTGATCATGCTGGCGCAGGACGACCTGGTGCAGGTCTTCCCCAAGATCGGGTCGTTCGTCGCCCGCGTGGACGCCGGCCGCGTGGCGGACGCGCAGTTCGTGCGGGAGGCGGTCGAGCTGGCCTCGCTCGACGACGTGCCGACGGAGCCCGACCCGGCCCTCGTCGCGGTGCTGCGGGCCAACCTCGTGGAGCAGGAGCGAGCGGAGTCCGACCCGCAGGCGTTCTTCGTGCTCGACGAGGAGTTCCACCAGGGGCTGCTCCGCCTGGCGGGCCACGAGGGCACGTGGCCGGCGGTCGTGTCCGCGAAGGCGCACCTCGACCGGGCGCGCCGCCTCGGCATCCACGAGCGGTCCCTGCACCGGTTCACGCAGGAGCACGCGGGCGTCCTCGACGCGCTGCTCACCGGTGGCGCGGATGCCGCGCGACCTCTCATGCGCGCCCACCTGCGCACGGTGTTCGACGACATCACGCACGTCCGGCGCCGGATGCCCGAGCTGTTCGAACCGGCGCGCGGCCGCCCCGTCCGCCGGACTGTCGCGGTGTGGCTGGACGACCCGGCGGACGCGCCTGCGCCCCGGCTCTCCTGAACCGGGCACCTGCACCACCCCCCGGGCCCTCACCGGCCCGACACGACCTCCGAGGAGACGCAGCAGTCATGAAGATGGGCTTCCGCTGGTACGGCGACGGCAACGACACCGTCACGCTGGACCAGATCCGCCAGGTGCCCGGCGTGGAGACGATCGTCTGGTCCCTCCACCACAAGCAGGCCGGGGAGGTGTGGGAGGAGCACGAGATCGCGGAGCAGGTCGCCACGATCACCGGGCTGACCGACGAGCACCGCGCCCGCGGCATCACCCGGACCTTCGACGCGGCGGTGGTCGAGTCGGTCAACGTGCACGAGTCCATCAAGCTCGGCAAGGACGTCCTGGGTCTGTCCCGCGACGAGGCCCTGGAGAACTACCGCACGACGCTCGCCCGGCTGGGGCGCGCCGGCGTCAAGGTGGTCTGCTACAACTTCATGCCCGTGTTCGACTGGCTCCGGACGGACATGTTCCACCCGCTGCCGGACGGGTCGACGGCGTTGTTCTACGAGAAGGCCGTGGTCGACGGGATGACGCCGGAGTCGTTGATCGCGTCGATGGACCTCGGGGGCGGCGGTCTGACCCTCCCCGGCTGGGAGCCGGAGAGGCTCGCCTCGTTCCAGGAGCTGAAGGAGGCGTACGTCGGCGTCACGCGGGAGGACGTGTACGCGCACTACCGCGACTTCCTCGACGCGGTGATCCCGGTGTGCGAGGAGTACGACGTCCGGCTGGGGGTCCACCCGGACGACCCCGCCTTCGACATCTTCGGCTGGCCCCGTGTCGTCTCCCGGAAGCAGGACCTCGAGCGGGTGCTGGGCCTGCACCCGTCCCCGTACCACGGGTTGACGCTGTGCCTCGGCTCCTACGGCTCGAACCCGGGGTCCGACCCGGTCGACGCCGTGCGCACGTTCGTGGACCGCATCCACTTCTCCCACGTGCGCAACATCAAGCACTTCCCCAACGGCGACTTCGTGGAGGTCGCGCACCGGGCGTGCGAGGGGTCGATCGACACCGTCGGCATCATGAAGGCGTACGCCGACGCGGGGTACGAGGGGTGGGTCCGGCCGGACCACGGCCGCCACCTGTGGGACGAGAACACGACGAACCCGCCGCGTCCCGGCTACGGGCTGTACGACCGGGCGCTGGGGATCCAGTACCTGCTCGGCGTGTGGGACTCCTGCCGGCACCACGGCTGAGGTGCCGGACCTGGGAGGATCCGGGTACCGGCCGCCACCGCGGTCCGGGCGACCGCACGCACAGGAGCGCCCCGCATGACCGAGCCGTACGGCTACCTGCTGGTCCACTTCGTCGAGGACCAGGTGGGCCACGCCGAGAAGATCTACTTCTCCCTGTCGGTCGGCGACGACCCGCTGCGCTGGCGGCGGCTCCACGGCGGCGAGGCGGTGCTCGAGTCCACCGGCGGGACGGCCGGTGTCCGCGACCCGCACCTGGTGCGCGGGCCCGACGGCTTCCACCTGGTCGCGACGGACCTGCGCGTCTGGCGGCCGGAGGGACCGGACTGGTGGGCGTACCGGCACCGCGGGAGCCGCGACCTCGTGGTGTGGGACTCGCCGGACCTGCTCTCGTGGTCGGAGCCGCGGTACGTCACCGTCGCGCCGCCGTCCGCGGGGATGGCGTGGGCACCGGAGGCCGTCTACGACCCGGTGTCCGGCGACTACCTGGTGCACTGGTCGTCGGGCCTCGACGACGGCCCGGCGGGCGGCCGCGGGGACGGTCCCGGCCGTGAGACCGGCCCGGCCCGGATCATGGTGGCCCGCACCCGCGACTTCCGGACGTTCACCGAGCCGCGCACGTACCTCGAGCTGCCCGTCGGCGTCATCGACATGACGGTGCACGTCACCGGCGACGCCGTGCACCGGTTCGCCAAGCAGGACGACGACGCGCCCGGCTCCTGGGGTGTGTTCCACCAGGTGGGCTCCTCGTTCTTCGCGGACGACTTCGTGACGGTGGCCCGGAACATCGGCGCCGACCTCGGCTCGCACGTCGAGGGGCCGCTCGTGTTCCGGGCGCACCACGAGCACCGGTGGTACCTGTGGGTCGACCGGTACCCGGAGCTGCCGCAGGGTTACCGCGCGCTGACGACCACCGACCTCCGGTCGGGCGACTGGCGCCCGGTGCCCGACGGCGACCTGGAGCTGGAGCCGAACACCAAGCACGGGGTCGTCCTGCCGCTGCTGCGCCACGAGCACGCGGCTCTCGACGCGCTCTGAGGTCCGTCCCCCACCGCGAGGTCCCGGAGCGGCGTCGCCCGGCCGCGTCCCGCAGCGGTGTCGCCCGCCGACCCCCGCTGCGTCGGTGCGGCGCACCGCACACCGTCACCCGTTCGGCGGGCCACGACGGAGTGGTCGGAACCCCGGACGGGTGACGGCGCCGGTCGGCCGTGGGCCGATCGTGTGCGTCTGTGCAGATCGCTCGGCGAAAACTCGCAGTTCGGTCGGCCGCTGCCGAATGGGCCGGGTGTCCAACTCGCCTCCGAAGGAGCAGACATGCCCGAGCAGCCCGCCGATCCCCCCCGCGAGCCACGCCGTCGCGGACTCGCCGGCTTGCCGCTCGCGGTCAAGCTCGGCGGCAGCCTCGCCCTGCTGGCGCTGGTCGCCGTCGTGCTGGCGGGCGTCTCGACGACGCGGCTGCTGGCGATGTCGCACAGCCAGGAGCAGATGAACCGCGAGGGCGTGGTGCCGCTGGTCGCGGTCGCGGACCTGCAGCGGTCGTTCACCTCGCTGCGGCTCGGGTACCTGCGGCTCGCGATGCAGGAGGGGGAGGAGCAGGCGGCCTCGCTCGCCGACGTCGAGGAGAGGCGCCAGGAGGTCGACACCGCCGTGCAGGAGCTGGCGCGGGTGCTGGGCGACGACGCCGGCGCGATCGTGGCGTCGATCGCCGCCTACGACGAGGTCGGCCAGCAGCAGTTCCTGCCGCTGGTCCAGGCGGGTGACCCGCGAGCCGCCGCCTTCGCGAACGGCGAGCTCCGCGACGCCGGCCGGGCTACGGACGGCCTGATCGACGAGGCGTCCGACCTCGCCGGGTCGCAGGCCCAGGACATCGCCGAGAACGGCACGGAGATCGTCCGGCAGTCCGTCCTGGTGGTGTGGGTGGTGCTGGTCGTCGCGCTCGCCGCGGTGGGCCTGGTCGCGGTGCTGGTGCTCCGCCAGGTGCTCGCCGGGCTGCGGTCGGTCCAGGCCTCGCTGGTCGCGATCGCCGAGGGCGACCTGACCGTCGCCCCGCGGGTGGTGTCCGGCGACGAGGTCGGGCAGATGGCCTCGGCGCTCGCCACCGCCCAGGCGCAGCTCCGCGGGACGATCTCCCGGGTGGTCGAGGCCGCGCAGACGGTGGCCGCGGCGACCGAGCAGCTCTCGGCGTCCTCGACCCAGGTTTCGGCGTCCTCGCAGGAGACGGCGACCCAGGCCGGCTCGGTCGCGGCCTCCGCCGAGCAGGTCTCGCGCAGCGTGCAGACCGTGGCGGCCGGCGCGGAGCAGATGGGCGCGAGCATCCGGGAGATCGCCCAGAACGCGTCGGAGGCCGCGAAGGTCGCGGCGTCCGCGACGCAGGTCGCGCAGACCACCACCGACCAGGTGAAGCGGCTCGGGGAGTCCAGCCAGGAGATCGGCACCATCATCAAGGTCATCACGAGCATCGCCGAGCAGACGAACCTGCTGGCGCTCAACGCGACGATCGAGTCCGCCCGCGCGGGTGAGGCGGGCAAGGGCTTCGCGGTCGTCGCCGGCGAGGTCAAGGAGCTCGCGCAGGAGACCGCGCGGGCCACCGAGGACATCGCCCGCCGCATCGACCGCATCCAGACGGACACCACGGGCGCTGTCGCCGCGATCGGCGAGATCTCCGAGACGGTCGGGGCGATCAACGACTACCAGACGACGATCGCGAGCGCGGTCGAGGAGCAGACCGCCACCACGGCGGAGATCTCGCGCTCGGTCGCGGAGGCGGCGACCGGATCGGGCGAGATCGCGCAGACCATCAGCGGCGTCGCGCAGCAGGCGGACTCCGCGAACCAGGCGCTGAACCAGGTCGACCAGGCGGTCGGCGAGCTCGCGCGGATGGCCGAGGCGCTGCGCGGCGACGCCGCGGTGTTCCGGGTCTGACCGCACCCGGGCGCGGACGGGCGGGGCGGGTCAGGCGGCCGCCCCGTCCATCGCCCGGTCGGCCGCCCTGCCCGCCGCCGGGTCGGCCGCGCCGTCCGGCGGGCCGGGGATGCACAGCGACGCCAGGGCCAGCGCCGCCGCGTCCGCCGCGGCACCGACCGCCGCCTCGTCCCGGGTGCTCAGCCACAGCATCCCCAGGCCGGCGACGGCCGACGTGAAGGCGCCGGCCAGGGCGTCGATGGGGACCGCCCAGGACAGGCGCACCCGGTGGCTCCAGCGCGCGACGAGGTCTCCCACGGCGCGATCCGTCTCGGCGCGGCTCCGGCTCGCCCGCGCCGGGGCGTGCCGGGCGACCGTCACCGCGAGCTCGTAGAGGAGCAGGTGGCGGTCCGGGTCGGACCGCACCGCCCGCAGGAACCCCTCGAGCGCGCCGCGGATCGCGGCGAGGGGGTCGGGCTGCGCGAACCCGGTGTCGCCGGCCAGCTGCAGCACCGCCAGCACCTCGCGCTCCAGCAGGGCCTCCACGAGATCGCCCCGCGAGGCGAAGCAGTAGTGGAACGCACCGTGGGCGAGGCCCGCCAGCTGGGTGACCGTCCGGGTGGTCACGGCGGCGAGCCCGCCGTCACGCGCCAGGGCCGAGGCAGCCTCGAGCAGCTGCTCGCGTCTCTCCTCGACCGGTCGGTGCTCCTGGTGCCGCATCGTGGCCATGGGGACCTCCTCGGGCGCCACCGTAGCCGCGGCGGATGCCGCGTGGCTGGGTGTTCACCCCTGCCCCGCGGGCAGGTCCCGTCAGGCGGGGCGCGGGACCACGTCGGCGTCCGTGAGCACGGTGCGGGAGGCGCCGCCGGTGGTGGTGCGCACGGTGAAGGTGCCGGCGGCCGCGTCCAGCTCCAGCTCGGCGGCGTCGGTGCCGGAGGTCCACCGCAACCGCGCCGACCTGCCGGACACCTCGTGGTGGAACGTCCCCCGGAACGCCGGGTGCGTGGTGCGCAGCCGCAGCGCCTCGAGCTGGGCGCGGACCGCGGGCCGGTCGAGCGCTGCCGTGACCTCGTCGTCGGTGTACCGGTGCCGGTTGACGTCCCGCCCGACGCCGGTCGCGGCGAGCAGGTCCATGTCGTTCTCCCCGGCGAGCAGACCCACGTAGTACACCTGCGGGATGCCGGGCACGAACAGCTGGACCAGGCGCGCGAGGACGTAGCGGCGGTCGTCGCGGCCCAGCGCGTCGTAGAACGTGCAGTTGACCTGGTAGAGGTCGAGGTTGGACGCGGCCGCGCCGGTGGCCTGCCGGCTGGTGCCGCCGCTGTTGTCGTGGATGCGCTCGACGAGCGCGTCGATGTCCGCGGGCGGCAGCAGGCCCGGCTCCCCGGGGCGCAGGTCGCTGGGGCCGACGTCGACGATGCCGATCCCGTCGTGCGTGTCGAGCACGGTGACGGCGTTCGCCGGGCGGATCCCGAGCCAGCGACCGAGGGGGCCCAGGTCCCCGGTGGTCAGCGCGTGCAGCACCAGCGGCGGCAGCGCGAAGTCGTAGACGAGGTCGACGGTCTGCGCGATCTCGACCTGCTGCAGGTAGTGGCCGTGCACCTCGACCAGCACCTGGGCACCGCGGGCGTGCGCGTGCTCGACGACGCGACGCGTGTACTCGGCGGTCGCGGGCGTCATGAAGCAGTCGGTGCCCGCCTCCTTGCCGGTGTACCCGACGGCGTCGAGCCGCAGCATGGTCACCCCGCCGGACGTGAGGGCGTCGACGACGGACGTGAGGTAGTCCCAGGCCTGCGCCGTCCGCAGGTCGATGTCGACCTGGTCCGGTGTGAACGTCGTCCACACCAGGCGCCGCTCGCCGCCGAGCGTCATCGCGGTGAACGGCAGCCCGGGGCGCGGGCGGTAGATGCGGGCGAGGTCCTCCTCCGTGGCTCCGTCCGGGAACACCGACCCGAGCGTGAGGAACATCGGCGCCCACGGAGACGCGTCCCCGCGCTCCCGGACGTCCTGGAACTGCGCGGACTCCGCCGAGACGTGGTTGACGATGACGTCGGCCATGACGGTGCGGCCGTCCGCGAGGCGGCGCACGTCGTCCCAGGTGCCGAGGCGCGGGTCGACGACGGTGTGGTCGCGCGGGTCGAACCCCGCGTCGGTGCCGTCGAACGGCGTGAAGAAGGGCAGCACGTGCACGCCGTCGAAGGCGCCGGCCAGCGGGCCGTCCAGCAGCGCGGCCAGCCGGGCGACGTCCCCGCCGATCCGGTCGGCGTAGGCGATGAGCTGCGGGCCGGTCCGCACGGCGGGCGCGGCCGGTGCAGCGGGGACGGGGGCGGCGTGGTCGGTCACGGGGATCTCTTCTCCGGTCGGTCCGCCCGGCGCGGCCGGGCGGGTCGGGGCGGCGTCGCCGCCGGTCTCACAGGGTCGGGGAGGCCGCGGGCGGCGCCTGCCCCTCGGACCCGCGGGGCCCGAGCAGCCGGCGCACCCACGCGCGCCGGGCGGCGCGGGAGGCCTGCGACAGGGCGGCGCCCGGGACGAACACGTCGAAGGCATGGCAGCCGCCCGGCCAGACGTGCAGCTCGGCGTCGCCGCCGGCCGCCCAGATGCGGGACGCGTACGCGACGCACTCGTCCCGGAACGTCTCGGCCGAGCCGACGTCGACGAACGTCGGGGGCAGGCCGGAGAGGTCGGCGGCCCGCGCGGGTGCGGCGGTGGCCGGGACGTCGTCCCCGCCCTGCGCGTCGCCGAGGTAGGCGCGCCAGGCCTCCCGGTTCGCGTCGGCGTCCCAGGAGCCGTGGCCGCGCATCTGCGCGGGGGAGCCGTCGCCGTCGCGGTCGTCGAGCATCGGGCACACCAGCAGCTGACCCGCGAGCACCGGGCCGCCGCGGTCGCGGGCGGCGAGAGCGGTGGCCGCCGCGAGGCCGCCGCCCGCGCTGATGCCGCCGAGCAGGACCCGCCCGGGGTCGATGCCGAGCGCCCCGGCCTGGGCGACGACCCACTCCAGGGCCGCGTAGGCGTCGTCGAGCGCCGCCGGGTACGGGTGCGCCGGGGCCAGCCGGTAGTCCACCGACACCACGGCCGCGCCGACCTCGTCGGCGAGCTCGCAGGCGTCGAGCACGTTGTCCCGCACGGAGCCGGTGACGAGCCCGCCGCCGTGCAGGTGCACGATCACGGGCGTCGGGGCGGCGGCTCCGTGCGGCCGGAGCACGAGCACGGGCACGTCGGTCCCGCCGGGCCGGGGGGCGGGCACCGTCATCTCCTCGATGCGGTACCGCGCCGCCAGCGGGCCGAGGTCCGGCTCGACGTGGCGGGCGTGCAGCGACGCGATCCCGCCCTCCGGGACCCCGACGACCACGTCCGAGGCGTGCTCGGTGAGCGCCGCGGCGATCTCGGGGTCGAAGGGGGGCCGCCGCAGCTCGGAGAGCGTCGTCATCCCTTGACCGCCCCCTGCATGAGCGCGGAGACGAACTGCCGCTGGAACGCCAGGAAGACGATGAGCGTCGGCGTGAGGATCAGCAGCGAGCCCGCGCACAGCAGCGGGATGTCGGTGCCCCACTGGCCCTGGAACGCCCCGAGCGCGCCGGCCATCGTGCGCTGGGTCGGGTCGTCGACGAGCACCACCGCCAGCAGGAACTGGTTCCAGGTCCACAGGAACAGCAGGATCCCGAGGGAGGAGAGCGCGGGCGCGGACAGCGGCAGGTGGATGCGGCTGAACAGCTGCCACGTGCCGGCACCGTCGATGCGCGCGGCCTCGGACAGGTCCTCCGGCATGTTGACGAAGTGCGCCCGCATCCACATCACCGCGAACGGCATGTACAGGCCGAGCAGCGGCAGGATGATCGCCCACCGGGTGTTGAGCAGGCCGAGGTCGCGCATCTGGTAGTACAGCGGCACGATCACGCCCTGGAACGGCAGGGTCAGCCCGAGCACGAACGCCAGGAAGATCCAGCGGTGCCCCGGCGGGCGCAGGTGCCCGAGCGAGAACCCCGCGAGCGTCGCGATGAGCAGCGACAGCGGGACGGTGCCGATCTCGATGAGCACGCTCGACCACAGCAGCGCGCGCATGTTCGCGGCCTGGAACGCGTCCACGAAGTTGTGCCACTGCGGCTGCTCGGGCAGCGACAGGCCGGCGGGGTAGGAGCCCGACGGGTGCAGCGCGGTGAGGAAGAGGCTCACGAACGGGGCGATGGTGATGACCATCAGCAGGATCAGCAGGACGCGGCTCAGCCACGCCTCGCGGCGGGAGACGATCACCGGTCACCTTCCCGGGTCAGGCGCTGGATCGGCAGCACGATGGCGAGGACGAGCACCATGAACGCCACCGCGAGGGCGGACGCCTGGCCGACCTCCCGGCTGAAGAACGCCAGGTAGTAGATCTCCAGGCCGGGGACGAGCGTGGCGTTGCCGGGGCCGCCCTGCGTGGAGATGTAGACGATGTCGAAGCTGGCGAGCGCGGCGATCACCGTCACGGTGATGCACACGCCCAGCTCCTGGCGCAGGCTCGGCAGCGTGATCGCGAAGAACTCGCGGACCGCGCCGGCGCCGTCGAGGCGCGCGGCCTCGTAGAGGGCGGGGTCGATCTTCGTCATGCCGGCGAGCAGCAGCAGCATGCACAGGCCGAGCGCCACCCACGCGCCGATGACGCCGACCGCGGGCAGCGCGGTCTGGAAGTCGCCGAGCCACGCCCGGGTGAGCGAGTCGAGGCCGACCGCCCGCAGCACCTGGTTGACGAGGCCGTCGGACGACATCAGCCAGGTCCACATGATGCCCGCGGCCACCAGGGGGATGACCTGCGGCAGGAACAGCACGGTCCGGGACACCAGCGCCAGGCGGCTGGTGGCGAACTTCCGGATGATCGCCGCCGTCAGCAGGCCCAGCAGCACCGGGACGAAGCTGAAGTAGATGATGAGCTGGAGCGCGTTGAGGATCGACCCGAACATCTCGGAGTCGCCGAACAGGCGCGTGTAGTTGTCGATCCCGACCCACGTGGCGGCGGAGATGCCGTTCCAGTCGTAGAACGAGTACTGCACGGTCAGCGCCAGGGGCCGCAGCACGAACACCACGTACACCACGGCGGCCGGCACCACGAGGGCGAGCGCGACCCAGCCCCGGCGCCTGTCGTCCAGGCCGTGCGGCTGCTCGGCCACCTCGCGGAGACCGGGACGACCGGTCGTCCGCATCTGCATCATCAGCCGCCGATCTCGCTCTCGTACTGCTTCTGCACGTCGGCGAGCATGCCGGCCGGGTCCTGCTGGCCGGCGACGAGCTTCTGCAGGTTCGGCGTCCAGCCCTTGGCGTAGATCGCGCCGGTGGCGTTGGCGATGAAGTCCATCGCGCCGTCCTTCTCGCCGATGGTCGCGCCGGCCGCCAGCGTCTGCGCGGTCACGGAGTCCGCGTCGACCTCCGGCATGAACGCGTCCGCCAGGCCCAGGGGGTGCGAGCCGCCGACCTCGACCTGGATGGTGCGGGCCTCCTCGTTGGTGGCCGCCCAGTCGAAGAAGAACGCCGCGCAGTCCGGGTGCTCCGCCTGCGCGCCGATCCCGAAGGTCAGCGGCGCGGACATCGCCCCGAGGTCGCCGCCCTCCTCGAGCGGGGGCATGAGGAAGAACCCGACCTTGCCCGGCATCTGCGCGTCGAGGTTGCCCGACTCCCAGTCGCCGTTGAACATCAGGAGGCTCTCGCCCTCCATGAACCGGCTCATCATCATCGAGTAGTCGAGGGAGTTGATGTCGTCGGCGAAGTAGCCGGCGTCGATCCACGACTTCAGGTGCTCGGCGGCCTGGAGGTTGGTCTCCGTGTCGATCGTCGCGCCGGACCGCTGGAAGATCCAGTCGTTGATCTCGGTGGTGTCGCCGTAGGACGCCATGAGCCCCTGGAGCGGGAACGCGAGGCCGCCGGTGGCGCCGCCGTTGAACTGCGCGGCGGGCGTGATGCCGGCGTCCTTGGCCTTCTGCATCATGTCGTCGAGCTCGGCGAGCGTGGCGGGGGGCTCCGTGACGCCGATCTGCGCCGCGAGGTCCTTGTTGTAGAACACGCCCGTCATGGAGAACCCGAGGCCCATGCCGTACAGCGGGCCCTCGCCGCGGGCGCCGTCGTCGTCGACGCGCAGCTGGACGAGCTGCGAGGCGGGCCACTGGTCCCAGCCCATCGAGCTCGCGTAGCCGTCGAGGTCGAGCAGCAGGCCGTCCTTCGCCAGCTCGGACATCTGCGGCAGGCGCATGAGGTCCGGCGGGTCGTCGGCCAGCACGCGGGGGGCGTTCTGGGTGATGACCGCGAACTGGTCCTCGCGGACGTCGAACGTCACGTTGGGGTACTGCTTCGTGAACTCGTCGAACAGGTCCTTGGGCATGGGGAAGCCCGTCTCGATGTACGCGCTGAGCGTCACCGGGTCGGTGCCGCAGGTCGCGGTGACGTCCCCGGTCGCGCTGCCGGACCCGCCGGTCGCCGAGTCGTCCGTGTCGGTGGTGCCGCCGCCGGGTGCGCTGCACGCCGTCACGGCCAGCAGACCCGCGAGGCACAGCGACGTCGCTGCGGCGGCCCGCCGGCCCTTCGTGCTCATTCGAGACACCGGTGTCTCCCTTCATCGAGGAGCGGCCCGGAGGCCGGTGCTAAATCGACTTAGCACGCATACTGTCGGTCGGGGACGCCGCCCGCGTCAAGCCGGTGAGGGTCACGGATTCGTCACGGTTCCCGCAGGAGGCGCTGCTCCCGCAGGCGGTCGCGGGTGTGGCACCGCGACCACCGGCCGCCGCTAGGATCGCGCCGACGGAGGGACACGCACGTGGGTCGCAGGGTGACGCTCGCGGACGTCGCGCGGGCCGCCGGGGTGTCGTCGACGACCGCGTCGCTGGCGCTGTCGGGGCGCGGCGACGAGCTGCGGATCTCGCGCGCCGTCCAGGACCGCGTCCGCGCCGCCGCCGGGGAGCTGGGCTACCGCCCCAACATCGTGTCCATCGGGCTGCGCAAGGGCACCACCCGCACCCTCGGCTTCATCTCCGACACCGTCGCGACCTCGCAGCTCGCCGGCGACATGATCCGCGGCGCCATCGAGGCGGCGCGCGAGCACGGGTTCCTGCTGTTCATCGGCGAGACCGAGGGCGACGACGAGGCCGAGCAGCAGCTGCTCGACGCCATGCTCGACCGGCAGGTGGACGGCATCGTGCTCGCCTCGATGTTCACCCGCACCCGGCCCGCGCCGCAGACCGGCCGCGTCCCCACGGTGCTGCTCAACACGGTGCCGTCCGAGCCGACGCCGATGCCCGCGGTCATACCCGACGAGGAGCAGGCGGGCCGGCAGGCGGCGCGGCTGCTGGTCGAGGCCGGGCACCGGGACATCCACCTGGTCGGCGGCGGCCCGCACCCCGGCGACGTCGCCCCCGGCACGGTCGCGGGCACGGAGCGCCTCGCCGGCATCCTCGCGGAGCTCGCCGCGCACGGCCTGGCCCCCGCCTCGGGCCACGTCTGCGAGGACTGGCTCCCGCCCCACGGCTACGCGGCGACGCGGGAGCTGCTCGCCGCGCACCCGCGGCCCGGTGCGCTGCTGTGCTTCAACGACCGCATCGCGTTCGGCGCGTACCAGGCGCTGCGCGAGGCGGGCCTCGAGGTGCCGGACGACGTGTCGGTGGTGTCGTTCGACGACTACCCGCTGGCCGAGTGGCTGCGGCCCGGGCTGACCTCGTTCGCGATCCCGCACGAGGCCCTGGGTCGGCGGGCCGTCGAGCTGCTGCTCGAGCAGGTGCAGGGCGGCCCGGCCGGCGAGGACGGCGTCGTGCACCGGCTGCCGCTGCCGCTGCACGCGCGGGCGTCGGTGCGCGCGGTCTGACCGGGCGGTGCCGGTGCCCGGGGCCGGCGTGCGACGGGAGGCTCCCCGGGTGCTCGCACTCGGTCTCGTTGTCAGCCGGCGAGCTCGAGGAGCGCCATCCAGCTGCCTTCTCTCATGCCGCATGGGGACGTGAACCGCGCCGTTCGGGTGAAGCAGATCGGTTCGCGCACGCGGCCGATCACTCGGCCTCTAGGTTCCTCCGCAGGTCGCTCATCGTGGAGGAGCCTGTGAGAACCCGCTCTTCTCGTCGACGTCTCGCGGCGTTGCTGGCGCCCGTGATCAACGGGACGACCTCCCTGTCCGCGCTGCTCGACGTCGGCTTCCTGCGGGTGTCCGGCTCCGTCGACCTCGTCCGGCCCGGGACCGCGTGAGCATGTCCGCCGTCGGCGCGAGGCGTAGGGGCCGGGTCTGGCCCTGGGTGACCGGCGGGGTCCTCCTCGTGGTCGCGGCCGGGTTCGCGGCCCTGGTCTGGATGGCGTTGCGTGGGGGGCCGTCGCCTCGTCTGGCGGCGCTGGAGGGTGAACCGATGCTCGACTCGCCCGTCCCCGCCACGATGCTCGGCCAGGTGTCGCAGGAGTCGTCCTGGGGACTGGGGATGGGGCCGGACACCGTCGCGAGCACTGTGACGGTGTACGAGGTCGAGCTCACCCCGCAGGAGGCGCTGGACGCGTGGCGGGTGGGGCACGCAGACCAGTACGGACCTCCCGAGTACGAACAGGACGCGGTGGTGCTGATGCTCGCCTGGTTCCCGGACCAGAAGATCGTCACCGTCCAGGCCTCGGACCAGGTCGAGGACGCGGCCGCGAGAGCGGCAGTGCGCCAGCCGACCCCGGGTCGCACCGTGGTGACCGTCGCCGTCAGCGGCGCAGGCTGACGCCACGGCTGCGGTCCGGTCACGTCCCGCCGCTGTCACGCCGCCGACCGCCGGAGAGCGGTGCTGCGTGCGAGCTGGTCCGCCGGCTCGGTGTCGCGGTGGCGGTCGGCGAGGCACTCGTGCGGGCTGAGTCCGTCGAGGGACCCGGCCGGAATGCTGAACCAGGCCGCGATCGCCCAGCCGTCGACGGGCACGCCGCGTCCCCGCCACCATCCTGCTCGGAACACCGGGAACGAACCTGGTCGGACCTCTACAGTCGGAGCACACCCGCCCGCCCGGCCGACCGGCCACGCCCGAGGGAGCCCCATGGAGATCGCAGGAACCGTCCTGGTCGTCGCCGCCGCCGTCGTGCTGGTGATCGTGCTCGCGATCATCGGGGCGGTCTACGCCAAGGTGCGGTTCAAGATCGCCACCCCCGACGAGGCGCTCATCATCACGGGCCGCAAGAGCGGGACGCCGGTCATCAACCCGGAGACGGGCGACGAGACGACGGACCTGTCCGGCCAGCGGGTCGTCATCGGCGGCGGCACGTTCGTCAAGCCGATCTTCGAGCAGGTCGCGCGCCTGTCGCTGGCCTCGCAGAGCTTCCCGGTCACCGCCGAGGACGCCACCACCAAGAGCGGCGTCGGCGTCACGCTCCGGTCGATCGCCGTGGTGAAGGTCGGGGGCACGGAGCGCATGGTGCGGGCGGCCGCGCAGCGGTTCGCGGGCCGCAGCCAGGAGCAGGTCATCGAGCAGCAGACCAGCGAGGTCCTCGTCGGCGTGCTCCGCACCATCGCCGGCACGCTCACGGTCGAGTCGATCCTCTACGAGCGGCAGGAGTTCTCGAAGGAGGTCAAGGACATCGCCGTGCCGATGCTCGCCGAGCGCGGCCTCGTCCTGGAGAACTTCGAGATCCAGACCGTCGAGGACACCGGCGACTACATCCGCAACCTCGGTCGCCCCCGCGCCGCCGCCGTGGCCCGGGACGCGGAGATCGCCGAGGCGCAGGCGCGGCAGGAGAGCACCGAGCGCTCCAACGAGGCGGCGGTGCAGATCGCGGAGTCCAACAAGGCCCTCGCGCTGCGCAACGCCGAGATCGCCCAGCAGACCGCCAAGGCCCGCGCCGACGCGGAGGCCGCCCAGGAGCGCGCGGAGGCCGAGGCGCAGCAGGGCGTGCTCGAGCAGCAGGAGCAGGTCGCCCAGCGGCGGGCCGCGCTGCGCGAGCAGGAGCTGCAGACGGAGGTCCGCAAGCCCGCCGAGGCCCGCACGTACGAGGCCAAGCAGGAGGCCGACGCCCGCAAGTACGCCGCGGAGCAGGAGGCGGAGGCCGCGAAGACCGCCGCGATCCGCAAGTACGAGGCCGAGGCGCAGCGCACCACTGCGCAGGCGGAGGCCGAGGCGTCCGCCGCCCGCGCCCGCGCGGAGGCCGCGCTCGTCGAGCAGCAGCGCCGCGCCGAGGGCGCCCTCGCGCTCGCGAAGGCCGAGGCGGACGGCATCCAGGCCCGCGGCGAGGCCGAGGCCGCCGCCGAGCAGGCCCGCGGCGAGGCCCGCGCCGCCGCGATCAAGGCCGAGTCGGACGCGTACCAGGCGTTCCCCGAGTCGGCGCGGCTCCAGATGGTGCTCGACGCGCTGCCGAAGGTCGCGCAGCCCTACGCCGACGCGCTCGCGTCGATCGACGGCATCACGGTCATCGACAAGGACGGCGCGTCCCGCCTGCCCGGGCAGGTGTCGACCGGCGTCCAGGAGCTCGCCACGCTGCTCAAGGCCCAGACGGGTCTGGACCTGGTCGAGCTCGTCCAGGGCCTGGGCGGGCGCAGCGGCAGCGGGACGGGCGGCACGCCCGCGGCCTGAGGCGGGGCGACCGGCCCGCGACCGCTCGACGCGCGCTCCGGCGGCGGGCACCGGAGACTCGGGCGGGTGACCTCCACCGCGCCCACGACGAGCGAGACCTCCGGCACCGGCCTGCGCCGGGCCGTGACCGGGCCGCTGCTGTACCTGTTCATCCTCGGGGACGTCCTCGGCGCCGGCGTCTACGCGCTGATCGGGGAGATGGCCGGCCAGGCCGGCGGGCTGGTGTGGCTGTCCTTCGGGGTGGCGCTCGCGATGGCCCTGCTCACCGCGTTCTCGTACGCGGAGCTCGTCACGAAGTACCCGCAGGCCGGCGGGTCGGCTGTGTTCGCCGAGCGGGCCTACCGCAGTCCGCTCGTCGCGTTCCTCGTCGGGTTCTGCATGCTCGCGGCCGGCGTGGTCAGCGCCGCCGGCCTCGCGCTCGCGTTCACCGGCGAGTACCTGTCCGCGTTCCTGGACGTCCCGCAGGTGCCCGCCACGGTCGTGTTCCTGCTGGTCGTGGCGCTGGTGAACGCGTGGGGCATCAAGGAGTCCCTGTGGGCCAACGTCGGCATGACCGTCGTCGAGTCCGCCGGTCTCGTGCTGGTGGTGGCCCTCGGGGCCTGGGTCATCGGGCGCGGCGACGCGGACCTCGGCGGCGCGGTCGCGGCACCGGACGGCTCGTGCGTGTGGCTGGCGGTGCTCGGCAGCGCACTGCTCGCGTTCTACTCGTTCGTCGGCTTCGAGACCTCGGCGAACCTCGCCGAGGAGGTCCGCGACGTGTCGCGCGTCTACCCGCGGGCCCTGTTCGGCGCCCTCGCCACCGCGGGCGGGATGTACGTGCTGCTCGGCTTCGTCGCGCCGGCCGTGGTGCCCCCGGCCGAGCTCGCGGAGTCGACGGGCCCGCTGCTCGAGGTGGTGCGGGCGGCCGGGGCGGTACCGCCCGGGCTCTTCGCGGTGGTCGCGCTGGTCGCCGTGGCGAACGGCGCGCTGCTGACGATGATCATGGCCAGCCGCCTCGCCTACGGCATGGCGCGGCAGGGGCTGCTGCCCTCCGTGCTGGGCCGGGTGCTGCCCGGGCGCCGCACCCCCGGCGTGGCGATCGCGGTGACGACGGCCGTCGCGGTGGTCCTCGCGACCACGGGCGAGCTGGTCGACCTCGCGTCGACCGTCGTGCTGCTCCTGCTGTTCGTGTTCCTGTCGACGAACGTCGCGGTGCTGGTGCTGCGGCGCGAGCGGGTCGAGCACGACCACTTCCGGTCGCCGACGGCGGTGCCCGTCCTGGCGGTCGTCTCGTGCCTGGTGCTGCTCACGCAGCAGGAGGCCGGGCACTGGGCGCTCGCGGGGGTGCTGCTGGCGGTGGGCGGGGTCGTCTACGTCGTGACCCGCGGGGTCTCCCGGTCGAGCCGGCGGCCCGCGGGGCGCTGAGGCGTCACGCGTCCTCGGCGTCGCGCAGCGCCCGCAGCACGGGCCACGCGCCCTCGGAGGTGTTCGCGACGACCGTGACCGTCACCCCCGTCCCCGGGCTGTGCCGGGTCAGGGCCGACACCCCGGCGTCGTAGCCCTCGAGCTCGACGTCGTCCGAGTCCCCGCCGAGCCAGAAGCCCCGGCCGTACCGCCGGTCCTCCTCCGCCGCGTGCAGCGGCTCGACCAGCGTCGCGAGCGTCCCCTCGGAGACCACCCGGTGCGCGAACAGCGCCCGCCAGAACCGCGCCAGGTCCCCGGCCGTCGTGACGAGGCCGCCGTCGCCGCTCCCGCGCACCGGCAGGTGCAGCACGTTGGTCCGCAGGCCGGTCGCGTGCAGGTAGCCGCGGGCGACGTCGCCGGGCAGCTCGTCGCCGCGGGGGTAGCCGGTCGCCGTCATGCCGGCGGGCGCCAGCACCCGCTGCCGGACGAGCTCGGTGAACTCGGTGCCCGTGAGGCGCTGGAGCAGCAGCGCCAGCACCACGAACCCCGAGTTGTTGTACGCGAACTCCGCGCCGGGCTCCGACACCTGCTCCCGGCCGTCCAGGACCGGGAGGAACGCCTCCACGTCGTCCAGCAGGTGCACGGGCACCGGCAGCACGTGGTCGGTGATGTCGCCGTCGTCCGACTCGTCGAGGTAGTCCCCGATGCCGGACGTGTGGCTGAGCAGGTGGTCCCACGTCACGCGGTGGTCCACGAGCGGCAGGTCGTCGCCGAGCAGCGGCCGCACCGGGTCGTCGAGCCGCAGCCGGCCCTCGTCGAGCAGCGCCCCGACCGCCAGCGCCGTGAACCCCTTCGCGACGCTCGCGACGCCGAACCGGTGCCCCGTGGTCGCGGCGACCCCGTGGGCGCGGTCGGCCAGCCCGTACGCGCGGGCGAACAGGGTCTCCTCGCCGCGGTCCACCCGGACGACGCCGCTCAGGCCGGTGGCCAGGGCGCTCTCGTGCAGGACAGGACCGGCGTCGGCGGGGTCGAGGGCAGCCACCCTCCGACCCTACGGAGGTGGAGCGCGCGCCTGCGAGCGGAAAACCCCACCGGACGCCGCCGGAGGGCGACCCCCCCCCAGGGCACCACTCAGTGGTGGGCCGGCGTCCACTCAACGGTGGCGCACGAGGGCCGGTGCGCTCGCGCGACGTCCGCGGAATGGTGCGGCCCGCGTGCGTGCGGGGCGCTGGGTAGGTGTTTTATCTGACAGGTCACGTAAATTCTCGCGACGACGGGAGAATTCGATGCCTCCAGCAACCGGCCGCCCGGCGTGCGGCCGTGGGCGCGCAGCGGTGGCACCTGCCTCTAGGCGTCCGACCTCGGCGGATGTACTGTCAGCCTCACCTCCACCGGAGGCGCAGGACCGAGAAATGCGGCAATGGTGCCGTGGCATGACAACTGCGTGGGCATCCGTCAGGAAGCGTCGGAGATCGGAGCACCTCATGTCCCTCTGGGAGTCGTTCGTCCTTGTCCTCGAGATCTTCTTCTTCGTCGCCTACCTGCTGGTGATGTTCCAGATCATCGGCGACCTGTTCCGCGACCACCGGCTGTCCGGCGTGGCCAAGGCGGCGTGGGTGCTCTTCCTCGTGTTCTTCCCGCTGGTCGCGGCGCTCGTCTACCTGATCGCGCGGGGCAAGGGGATGGCCGAGCGCAGCGTCGCCGGCATCCGCGAGCAGCGCGAGCGCACCGACGCCTACATCCGGGACGTCGCCGGGACGGCCCCGGCCCAGGAGATCGCCACAGCCCAGGGTCTGCTGCGCGACGGCGTGATCACCGCCGAGCAGTTCGAGCAGCTCAAGGCACGCGCGCTGGGGACGGCGTGACCGGCGTGACCCGCCCCGGCCGGCCGGGGCGGGCCACGCTCGCCCTGGCCGGACCTGTCGTCGCGGCCGCGTTCCTGCTCGCGGGGTGCGCCTCCGGGGATGCCGACGCCGGGTCGGGCACCACGGAGCCGCCGGCGGACGACGGCACCGCGGACGTCGAGCTCGTCGCCGGGTCCTCCGGCCTCGGGGTCCCCGCCGGGCTGGGCGGCCCGCCGGCGGACGCGGCGGCCGGGGCGGCCCGGACCGCGGACGCCGGCCTGCTGTACGTCGTGACCTTCGGGTCGAGCACCTGCCCGCAGGTGGCGGACCCCGAGGCGACGGCCACCGGTGACGCCGCGGTCGAGGTGACGTTCCCGGAGCCGGCCGGCGACCCCTGCACCACCGACTACGTCCCGGCGACGTCCGTCGTGGCGCTGCCGGACGGCGTCGACCCGGATGCGGACCTCACCGTCACGGTGGGTTCCTGGGGCGACGTGACGCTGCCCGCCGGGTCGCAGGACCCGGCCTGGGCCACCGCGGAGGGCTGACCCGCCACCCGCCCGCGGCGCCGGTGCCCCCGTCGGGGCGCCGGCGCCGGAAGCCGACCCAGCCGCCGGACCCAGAGAGGGGATCGCCATGTCCGAGGTGGTGCAGGAGCACCGGCCGTCCGGTCTGCAGCGGGTGCTGGACGCCGTCGAGCGCGCCGGCAACCGCGTCCCGCACCCGGTGATCATCTTCCTGGTGCTCATCGGTCTGCTGATCGTCGCGTCGCACGTGTTCGCCCTGGCGGGCACGTCCGTGACGTTCGAGCAGGCGGCCGTCTCCGAGCAGGTCGAGCCGAGCGGCGAGGCGCTGATCGGCGACGAGCCGTACCAGTCCGCCGAGCCGGAGGTCGAGCTGGTCACCGTCGAGGCGCAGAGCCTGCTGTCGGCCGACGGCATCCGGTTCATCTTCACGTCGCCGGTCGCCAACTTCAACGGCTTCGGCGTGGTCGGCGTGATCATGGTCGCGATGCTCGGCGTCGGCCTCGCCGAGGAGGTCGGGTTGATCGGGGCGTTCATCACGCGCCTGGTCAAGGTCACCCCGCGGCGCCTGGTGACGGCCAGCATCGTGCTCCTCGGTGTGCTGTCGTCCATCGCCACCGACGCCGGCTACCTGGTGCTGATCCCCCTGGCCGCGGCGGTGTTCCACTCGCTCGGGCGCCACCCCCTGGCCGGCCTCGCGGCGGCGTTCGCGGGCGTCGGGGGCGGGTTCGGCGTGAACATGCTGGTCACGCCCGTGGACGGGATGCTCGCCGAGATCACCAACGAGTCGATCGCCGACCCGGCGCAGCACGTCTCCATCACCGGCAACCTGTACTTCGGGATCGTCTCGACGCTCGTCATCACGCTGGTGGCGACGCTGCTGACGGAGAAGGTCGTCGAGCCGCGCCTGGGCACCTACCGGGAGGACGAGGCGCCGGTGCCGGCCGACGGCGAGGTCACGGCCCCGCCGTCGCACGACCTCGGGCCGGAGCAGCTGCGCGGGCTCCGGTTCGCGTTCTGGGGGCTCGTCGGCGTCACGGCGCTGGTGCTGCTGCTCACCGTGCCGTCGTGGGGGCCGCTGCGGAACCCGGAGACCGGCAGCCTGATCGAGGACTCCCCGCTGATGGGGTCGATCATCTTCCTCATCCTGCTCTACTTCTTCGTGATGGGGCTCTGCTACGGCAAGGGCGCCGGGACCATCCGCACCAGCATGGACGTCATCAACCCGATGACGAAGACGATCGCCGGGCTCGCGGGGCTGTTCTTCCTGCTGCTCGTCATCAGCCAGTTCATCGCGTACTTCACGTACTCCCAGCTCGGGACCATCGCCGCCGTGCAGATGGCGGACGTGCTCGAGCGCGCCGGGCTGCCGACGGTGTGGCTGATCGTCGGCCTGATCCTCATGACCGCGGTGGTCGACATCTTCATCGGCGGCGTCGTGCCGAAGTGGGCGATCTTCGCCCCGATCTTCGTGCCGCTGTTCGTGCAGCTCGGCATCTCCCCGGACGTCGCGGTGGCCGCCTACCGGGTGGGCGACTCGCCGGTCAACGTGGTGACGCCGCTGATGCCGTACTTCGCGCTCATCGTGATCTTCGCCGAGAGGTACCGGCGCAAGGTCGGGGTGGGGTCGGTGATCTCGCTGATGCTGCCCTACACCGTGGCGCTGCTGCTGGTGTGGAGCGTGCTGCTGGTGGTCTGGTACCTGCTCGGCCTCCCGCTGGGGCCCGGCGGCACCATCTACCTCTGAGCCGGCACCGGAACCCGGACCCGGACCCGCGACCATGTCCGACGCGACCCTGAGCCTGCTGGTCCTGGCGGCCGCCGTCGTGCTGTTCGTGTGGAACCGGCTCCCCGTCGGGGTCGTGGCGGTGCTGACCGCCCTGGCGCTCGCGGGCACCGGCGTCCTCACCTCGGAGCAGGCGCTGGCCGGCTTCGGCGACCCGGTGGTGGTCTTCATCGCGGCGCTGTTCGTGCTGAGCGAGGGGCTGGAGTCCTCCGGGGTGACGGCCTGGGCGGGGCAGCAGCTCCTCGCGCGCACGGGGCAGGGGCGCACGCGGGTGGTCGTCGCGCTCATGGTGCTGTCGGCGGTGCTCGCGGCGGTCGTCACCCCCAACGGGGCCACGGCCGCGCTGGTCCCGGTGATGGTGCTCGCGGCGCGCCGCTCCGGCATCGCGACCTCCCGCGCGGCGCTGCCGCTGGCGTACGCGGCGAGCGCCGGTGCGCTGCTCACCCTGAGCGGCAGCACGGTCAACGTCATCGCCTCGGACGCGCTGGCCGGGGCGACCGGCGAGCGGTTCGGCTACCTGGAGTTCGCGGTGGTGGGCCTCCCGCTCGTGCTGGTCACGATCGCGGTCACGGTGCTGCTGGGTGACCGGCTGCTCCCGGAGCGCACGCCGGCGTCGCTGCCCCGGGACTTCTCCGCGCACGTCGACACGCTGGTCGAGCACTACCGGCTGGACCACGGGTTCTTCCGGCTGGCGGTGCCCGCGGCCTCGCCCCCGGCGGGCACGGCGCTGCGCGACGTGGCCGTGCCGGCCGACGTGGTGCTGGTCGGTGCGCAGGACCCGGCGGGCGGGCCGTGCCCGGACGACCGGCCGGTGACGCCGGGCGACGTGCTGGTGGTGAGCGGTCCGGCCGAGGGCGTCACGGCGTTCGCGGCCGACCAGGCCCTCACCGTCGCCCGCACGCCGCTCACCCGCCGCACCCGCGAGGCGCTGCTCGACGCCCAGCGCGGGCTCGCCGAGGTCCTGGTCCCGCCACGGTCGGCTCTCGTCGGCACGGCGGTGTTCCCCGGCATGGTGCGCGCGGGGACGACGGTGCTGGCCGTGAGCCGGCGCGGACGGGACGTCGGGCCGCGCCCGGTGGCGCTCGCGGAGGGCGACGCGCTGCTGGTGCACGGCAGCTGGGACCGCATCGAGGCGCTGGCCGCGTCGGAGCAGGTGCTCGTGGTGGACAGCCCCGACTCGGTGCGGCGGCAGACGGTGGCGCTGGGGCCGAAGGCCGGCGCGGCGCTGGCGGTCCTCGCGGTCACGATCGTGCTGCTCGCGACGGGGGTGGTGGCACCGGCGGTCGCCGGGCTGCTCGCCGCGGTCGCGATGGTCGTCACCGGCGTGGTCACGCCGCAGCAGGCGTACCGGGCGGTCTCCTGGCAGACCGTCGTGCTGGTGGGTGGGCTCATCCCGCTGTCCGTCGCGATCCGCACGTCCGGGGCGGCGGACCTGCTCGCGGGCGGGATCGTCGGCCTGGTGCCGGACGGCGACGGCCGGCTGCTGCTGGTGGCGCTCTTCGTCCTCACCGCGGTGCTCGGCCAGATCGTGTCGAACACGGCGACGGTGCTCATCGTGGTGCCGGTCGCGCTCGCCGCCGCCGAGGCGTCCGGTGTCCACCCCGCGCCGGTGCTCATGCTCGTCGCGGTCGCCGGCGCCGCGTCCTTCCTCACCCCCATCGCCACCCCGGCCAACATGATGGTGATGGCGCCGGGCGGCTACCGGTTCGGCGACTACTGGCGGCTCGGGCTGGTGACGATGCTCGCCTGGCTGGTCGTCGCCGTCCTCCTGGTGCCGCTGGTGTGGCCCTTCAGCCCCTGACACCCACCACGAGAGAAGAGGACCCGCCATGCGCGACGTCGACCCCGTCCCGTCCGCCACGTCCGTCCCGGCGACCCGGCTGCGGGTCGTCACCCCGGACGACCCCGCGCTGCCCGTGGGCCCGCACGGCGTCGGTGTCGCCGCCGCCGGCCCGCTGCCCGAGGGCGTGCCCGACCGTGAGGCCCTCGGCACCTGGGGCTTCGCGGGCCGGTCCGGGCAGACCCTGGTGCTGGACGCGGCCGCCCCGTCGCCCGCGGTGCTGGTCGGCTACGGCGACACGCCCGCGCCGGCCGCGCTCCGGGACGCCGCGGCCGTGCTCGCCCGCACCGTCGGGCACCGCTCGACGCTCGTGACGTCGCTGGTGGGCGCTGCCGCTCCCGGGGACGCGGGTCCGGCCGCGCAGGCCGTCGTCGAGGGAGCGGTGCTCGGCCGCTACCGCTACGACCCGCTGCGCACCGCGCCCGCGGGCGTGCCGCTCACGGAGATCGTGCTGGTGGTGCCCGCCGACCGCGTCGACGCGGCGCGCGCCGGGGCCGAGCGCGGCCTGGTGCTCGCCCGCGCGGCCGCGCTCTCCCGGGACCTCGCGAGCGCGCCGGCGGGGCACCTCACCGCCCCCGGCCTGGCGGACGTCGCGGTGCGGCTCGGCGGCGCCGCCGGGCTGCGCGTCGAGGTGCTCGACCGGGCGGCGCTCGTCGACCTGGGGTGCGGCGGCCTGCTCGGCGTCAACGCCGGGTCGACGGTGGAACCGCGGATGATCCGGCTGGAGCACGTGCCCGCCGGCCCCGCCCGGGGCGGTCACCTCGGCCTCGTCGGCAAGGGCATCACGTACGACTCCGGGGGCATCAGCCTCAAGCCGTCCAACGCCATGCACGCGGCGATGAAGATGGACATGACCGGCGCCGGGGCGATCCTCGCGGCGATGACGGTGCTCGCGGAGCTCGACGTGCCGGTGCACGTCACCGCCTACCTGGCCTGCACCGACAACATGCCGTCCGGGTCGGCGACCAAGCTCGGGGACGTGCTGACGACCCGGTCGGGCCGGACCATCGAGGTCGTCAACACCGACGCGGAGGGCCGGCTCGTGATGGCGGACGCGATCGACCTGGTCCGGGAGGCCGGCGTCGACGCGATCCTCGACGTCGCCACGCTCACCGGGGCCGCGCTGATGGCGCTCGGGCCGCTGACCGCCGCGGTGATCGGCAACGACGACGCGATGGTGCACCTGGTGGAGCACGCCGCGGACCTGACCGACGAGCGGGTGTGGCGGCTGCCGCTCGACGCCCGCTACCGGCCGTGGCTCGACTCGGAGGTCGCCGACCTCAAGAACCTCGGCGGGGAGTCGGCGGGGGCGACGGTCGCCGCGCTGTTCCTCTCCGAGTGGGTCGGGACGACGCCGTGGGCGCACGTCGACATCGCCGGCCCGATGCGCTCCGAGACCGACGACGCGTGGCGCACCAAGGGCGCGACCGGGTTCGGGGCGCGGCTGCTGGTGGAGGCGATCACCGCCTACGGCGCCCGGTGACCGGCGCCGCCGTCCCGGCCGGCGGTGGGGCGCTGCCGCCCTCCCGGGCGCCGCGGCGCCGGCGGCGGTGGCTGCGCGTCGCCGTGACCCTGGTCGCCGCGGCGCTGCTGCACCGGCTGGTGACGCGGCTGGTCGGGACGGTGGACTGGGCGGCGGTCGGCGCGGCTCTCGGCAGCCTGGAGGCGTGGGTCGTCCTCCCGCTCGTCGGGGCGCTGCTGCTGCGGCAGGTGCTGAACGCGGTGCCGCTCACGCGGTTCCTGCCGGGCCTCGGCATCGCGCGGTCGACCCAGAACGACCTCACGGCCAACCTCGTCGCCACGCTGGCGCCGCCGCCGGCCGACATCGCGGTCCGCGTCGCCATGTTCCGGTCGTGGGGGCTGGACCCGGTGCTCGGGATGGCCGGCGTCACGCTCAACTCGGTGCAGTTCTACGTCGTGCGGTTCGCGGTGCCGGTGCTCGGCCTCGGGCTGCTCGCCGGGCACGGCCTGGAGCGGCGGCACTGGCTGGTCGGCGCGCTGTGCGCGCTGGCGGCCGCGGTGGTCCTCGCCGGTCTGGCGCTGCTGCTGCGGGACGAGCGGCTCGCGGCGTGGGTGGGGACCACCGCCGGCCGCGCCGTCCGGGTGGTCCGCCGGGGCACCGACCCGGGGGAGTGGTCCGCCCGTACGGTGCGGCTGCGGGCGGAGACCTCGACCGGGCTGCGCTCGGGGCTCGTGCCGTCTCTCGCGGCGCTGACCGGCATGGTGCTCGCCGACGCCGCGATCCTGCTGCTCGCCCTGCGCGCGGTGGGCGTCCGCGGCGACGACCTGCCGCTGACGCTCGTGCTCGGGGTGTTCCTGCTCTGCTACCCGCTGACGATCCTGCCGCTGTTCGGCTTCGGCGTGCTGGACGCGCTGCTGCTCGGCTGGTTCACGGCGTCCGGGGGCCAGGAGGTCGAGGCGGGGGTGCTCGCGGCGACCGTGGTGTGGCGGGTGGTGACCCTGCTCGGCACGCTCGCGCTGGGGGCGGTGGCGCTCGGGCTGTGGCGGGCGGGGGACCGCCGCGGTGCGCGGGCGCCGGGGCCGGCAGGGCGGTGAGGGCCGCAGACCCGGCGACAGCGGGGCTCGACGGTCGTCCGGTCGGGCCGTGCGCGCCGCGACGCGTACCGGTGCGCGGTGCGCGCGGAGGAGCGGGTCGCCGCGGGATGACCCGGCGTGCTCAGCGCCCCGGGCTGGAGACGCAGAACAGGTTCCCCTCCGGGTCGGCCATGACGACCCAGCCGTAGTCGTCCATGCCGTCGCGCCGCACCTCCGTCGCGCCGGCCGCCACGAGCTCGCGCGCGGCGACGTCGCGGTCCTCGCAGTGCACGTCGAGGTGCAGCTTGTTCTTGCCCGGGGTCGGGTCCGGAACGCGGATGAAGCACAGCCGCCAGCCCGAGCCGTCGACGGCCTCGATGATCGCGTGCGCGGGGTGCTCGGTGCGGTACACGTCCCGCCAGCCCAGCCGGTCGCGCCACCAGTCGGCGAGGGCGAACGGGCCGGTGCAGTCGACGGCGACCTGGGCAGGGGAGATCCGCATGGATCTCACGCTAGGACCGGGCACGAGCCGGTGTCCGGAGGAGCTCCCACGGACGCGACGGAGGGGCGGACCCGCACCGGGCCCGCCCCTCCGCGTGACGACTCAGCCCTGGGTCAGCGGGAACAGCGTGTCGTCGTCCTTGTAGACGTCCGCGGCGTTGTCCTTCGTGACGATGACGGGGGTCAGGAGGAACGACGGGACGACCTTGACGCCGTTGTCGTACGACTCGGTGTCGTTGATCTCGGCGTCCTCACCCTTCTGCAGGAGCTGGATCTCCTTGATGGTCTGGGCGACCAGCTCGCGGGTGTCCTTGTAGATGGTCGAGTACTGCTCGCCGGCCATGATCGACTTCACCGACTCCACCTCGGAGTCCTGGCCGGTGACGACCGGGGTGTCCTTGCCGGCCTGGGCGACCGACGTCAGGGCCGCGCGACCGAGGGTGTCGTTCGGCGACAGGACGCCGTGCAGCTCGGTGTCCGTGTAGGAGCCGGCGAGGATGGTGTCCATGCGCTTCTGCGCGTTCTCGGCCTTCCAGCCCTGCGTGGCGACCTGCTCGAACGAGGTCTGGCCCGACACGACGACGAGGGTGCCGTCGTCGATCTTCGGCTGCAGGATGCTCATCGCGCCCTCGAAGAAGGGCGTCGAGTTGGCGTCGTCCGGCGAGCCGGCGATCAGCTCGATGTTGTACGGGCCGTCGCCCTTGCGCTCCTCGAGGCCCTGCAGCAGGGCCTGGCCCTGGAGCACACCGACCTGGAAGTTGTCGAACGCCACGTACATGTCGACCGCGTCGGTGTTCTTCACCAGGCGGTCGTACGCGATGACGGAGGCGCCGGAGTCCTTGGCCGCCTCGAGCTGGGTGCCGAGCTGCGAGCCGTCGATCGCGCCGACCACGATGACGCTCGCGCCCTGCTCGACCATCGCCTGGATCTGGTTCTGCTGCTCGGTGACGCCGCTGTTCGCGAACTGCACGATCGGCTCGAAGCCGGCGTCGGTGAGGCCGTCGTTGAACAGCTGCTCGGCGAGCACCCAGTTCTCCGACGTCTTCTGGGGCAGCGCCACGCCGATGGTGGCGTCGGCCGCGAACCCGGCCGCCGCCTCGGAGGAGCCGTCGGACGACCCCTCGGTGGACCCGCCGCGCTCGGACGAGCACCCCGTGAGCATCAGCGCTCCGGCGGCTCCGGCGGCGACCAGCGCCGCAGTCAGCTTCTTCATGGGTGGTGTCACTCTTCCCTCAGTTGGGCACCCCTCATCGGGTGCGGTGGCGTGCCCCGGCCGGGACCCGGCCGGGCGGGAGGTTCAGCGCTGGGCGAGGGTCTCCGGGGCGGACCCGGACACGGGCGCGGGGGTCTGGGGCCCCTCGGGTCCCCCGGGGATCTGCGTCTGCCGGCGGGACCGCATGAGCAGGCCGACGATGGACGGCCGGCCCTGGATCTTGTTGTAGACGTCGAACGCGACCGCGGCGAGCAGCACGAGGCCCTTGATCATCTGCGTGCTGTCGGAGCCGACACCCATGAGCTGCAGGCCGTTGTTCAGGACGGCCATGACGAGGCCGCCGATCAGCGAGCCGACCACCGTGCCGACGCCGCCGGAGACCGCGGCCCCGCCGATGAACACGGCGGCGATCGCGTCGAGCTCCCAGTTCGTGCCGTCGAACGGGCCGGACGCCGTCGACCGGCCGATGAAGACGATGCCGGCCAGCGCGGCGAGCACCGACATGTTCATCATCACGAAGAAGTTGGTGCGGCGGATGTTCACGCCGGACAGCGACGCGGCGACCTTGTTGCCGCCCACGGCGTACACGTGCCGGCCGGTGATCGTGCGGTTGGAGACGAACGCGTAGATCAGCACGAGCGCGACGAGGATGACGCCGGACACCGGGAACGAGGTCCCGACGCGGCCGGAGCCGAACAGCCACGTGACGCCGGCGACGACGACGGACAGGCCGCCCGCGCGGACCACCGACACCCACATCGGCACCGGGGAGCCGCCGAGGCGGCGTGCGGAGCGGCGCCGGCGGGACTCGCCGTAGACGAGGGCCGCGATCGCGACGATCCCCAGCACCAGCGTCCAGTTGTTCAGGCCGGTGTCCGGGCCCCACTCCGGCAGGTACCCGGCGCCGAGCGTCTGGATCTCCTCGGGCACCGGCACGGTGTTGGACTTGCCGATGTACTGGTTCGCACCGCGGAAGAACATCATGCCGGCGAGCGTGGTGATGAACCCGGGGATGCCGACGTACGCCACCCAGAACCCCTGCCACGCGCCGATCGCGGCACCGACCGCGAGCCCGAGCAGGATGCCCGCCCACCACGGGATGCCCCAGTCGCGGATCGCCAGCGCCACGATGATGCCGACGACCGCGGCCACCGAGCCGACGGACAGGTCGATGTGGCCGGCGATGATCACCAGCACCATGCCGATCGCGAGGATCAGCACGTACGAGTTGCCGTTGATGATGTTCTGCGCGTTCGTCGCCGTGAGCACCTTGCCGCCGGTCGCGATCTGGAACACCGCGATCAGCGCGATCAGCGCGAACACCATGCCGAACTGGCGGGCTCCGCCGCCGAACAGCTGCTTGAGTGACGTCATCGTCAGGGCCGTCCTTCTGCCGTGATCAGTGGGTGAGAGCCGGGCTGCTGCCCGTCATGAGTCGCATGAGGTTCTCCTGCGTGGCCTCCGACCGGTCGAGGACGCCGGTGATGCGTCCCTCGAAGATCGTGTAGATGCGGTCGCACAGGCCGAGCAGCTCGGGCAGCTCGGACGAGATCACCACCACGCCCTTGCCGGCGTCCGCGAGCCGGTTCACCAGGCCGTAGATCTCGTACTTGGCCCCGACGTCGACGCCGCGCGTCGGCTCGTCGAGGATCAGCAGGTCCGGCTCGGGGAACATCCACTTGCCGAGCAGCACCTTCTGCTGGTTGCCGCCGGACAGCTTCACGACGCCCACCTCCACGGACGGCGCCTTGACGTTGAGCGAGCGGCGGTACTCCTCGGCGGCGAGGTGCGCCGCGTCGGGGTCCAGCACGCCCCGGCGGGTGACCCGTCGCAGGTCGGAGGACACGATGGTGTCCGCGATGGTGTCGAGCAGGTTGAGGCCCTGGACCTTGCGGTCCTCCGGGACGTACGCGATCTTGTGCGCGATGGCCTGCTGCACGGTGTGGAGCTCGACCGGCCGGCCGTCGATGGTGATCTGCCCGCCGAGCCAGCGCCCGTAGGACCGGCCGAACAGCGACCGGGCGAGCTCCGTGCGGCCTGCGCCCATGATGCCGGCGAAGCCCACGATCTCCCCGTGCCGGACGTGGAACGACGAGCGCTTGCAGACCAGGCGGCCGGGGACCTGCGGGTGCTCGACGGTCCAGCCCGTCACCTCGAAGAACGTCTCGCCGATCTGCGGCGTGTGCTCGGGGAAGCGGTGGTCCAGGGCCCGGCCGACCATGCCGCGGATGATGCGGTCCTCGTCGACCTCGCCCGCCGCGGCGTCGAGCGTCTCGACGGTGCGGCCGTCGCGGATGATCGTGATGGAGTCGGCGATCGCGGCGATCTCGTTGAGCTTGTGGCTGATCATGATGCTGGTCATGCCCTTGGAGCGCAGGCCCCGCAGCAGGTCCAGCAGGTGCGCCGAGTCCTCCTCGTTGAGAGCCGACGTCGGCTCGTCGAGGATCAGCAGCCGCACGTCCTTGGACAGCGCCCGGGCGATCTCGACGAGCTGCTGCTTGCCGACGCCGAGGTTCTTGATCTGCTCGTCGGGGGAGGCGTCGAGCCCGACGCGGGCCATGAGCTCGGCGGCGCGCTCGCGGGCGGTCTCCCAGTCGATGCCGAACCGGCCCGTGGTCTCGTTGCCGAGGAAGATGTTCTCGGCGATCGACAGCTCGGGGATGAGCGCGAGCTCCTGGTGGATGATGACGATGCCCGCGCGCTCGCTGGACTTGATGTCCTTGAAGCGCATCTCCTCGCCGTGGTAGACGATCTGGCCGTCGTAGCTGCCGTGCGGGTAGACGCCGGACAGGACCTTCATGAGCGTCGACTTGCCGGCGCCGTTCTCGCCGCAGATCGCGTGGATCTCGCCCGCGCGCACCGTCATCGAGACGTCGTCCAGGGCGCGCACGCCCGGGAAGACCTTGGTGATCGACCTCATCTCGAGGACGACGGGGGTGTCCGTCATCGTTCCTGCTCCCTGTGCCTCGCTGCACGGGCCGGCGTCGTCGCCGGTCGTGGTCCGCGTCGGACACTAGGGACGTGGCGTCCTAGCCGTCAACCTCTGAAGGCAAGGACGGCTCTTCGTTATCGGATCGCAACGCGCGGGGGGTCGTCCGGGGGAGTGAATCGCGGCCTCGCGCGGTCGTCGCCTGGCGCGGGGCGGGTCTCACGGGCTGTCCGGGCGCTGCTCACGTGCTGGTCACGCGCGTTGACCACAACCTCTGAAGGCAATCCCTACCGGGTGGCCCACATCGGCCGGACCACGCGGGTGGCGCCGGCGATGGCACCGATGATCTCCTCCGGAGCCGACGTCCCCGCGTCGAACGACCCGTTGTTCCGCCCGTGCCGCAGCACCTCGATGCGGTCCGCGACCGCCCGCAGGTCCGCCAGGTTGTGGCTGATGAGGACCACGCCGAGGCCCATCGCCCGCAGCCGCTCCACCAGCATCAGCACCTCGGCCGTCTGCACCACCGACAGCGCGGCGGTCGGCTCGTCGAGCACGAGGATCCGCGGCCGGGTCGTCAGGGTCCGCGCGATCGCGACCGCCTGCCGCTGCCCCGCCGAGAGCTCGCGCACCGGCACCCGCACCGACGGCACCGACACCGTGAGGTCCCGCAGCAGCCGCGCCGCCTCCAGCTCCATGCTGTCGCTGTCCATCGGCCCCAGACGCGACGTGCGCAGCTCCCGGCCCAGGAAGATGTTCGCCGTCACGCTGAGGTTCTCGCACAGGGCGAGGTCCTGGAACACCGTCGAGATGCCCAGCGCGTGCGCGGCGGCCGGGTTGGGGATGCTCACCGGCTCCCCGGCGACCTCCACCAGCCCGGCGTCCGGTTGCAGCACCCCGGACACGATCTTCGCGAGGGTCGACTTGCCCGCCCCGTTGTCACCCACCAGCGCCACGACCTCGTGCGCGTGCAGCTCCAGGTTCACGCCGGTCAGCGCCTCCACGGCGCCGAACCGCTTGGTGACCTGCCGCAGCGAGAGCACCGGAGGGCGTGGTGCTGCCTGCGTGCCTGCCATCGTCACCTCCTCGATCACCGCCGGCCCCGTCGCCGGTGCGTCGTCCACCTCGATCAGTCTCCGTCCTGGTGCTCGAACCAGTGCGTCAGCTCGTGGGTGTTCTCGAGGACCAGCAGCAGCGCCCCGATCACCTCCGCCTGGGGGCCGAGCTCCGCGGCCACCACCTCCAGCGGTGCGATGTGGTTGAGCGGCACCCGCCGCCGGATCGCCTCGCGCATCGGGGCCAGCAGCACCTCGCCGGTCTCCGCCAGCTCGCCGCCCACCACCACGCACTGGGGGTTGACCGCGATCGCGAGGCCCGCGACCACCGCGCCCACCGCGGAGCCGGCGTCCTCGACCACCTGCCGGCAGCCCGGGTCGCCGTCGACGGCCAGCGTCACGATGTCGCGCAGCGTCAACGGGCCGCGGCTCGCCCGGAGCACCTCGATGAGCGCGGGCGCCCCGACCACCGTGTTGAGGCAGCCGCGGCTGCCGCAGAGGCACACCACCCCGCCGGCGTCCACCTGCACGTGGCCGATCTCCCCGGCGGTCCCCGCGAAGCCGCGGTGCAGCCGGCCGGACAGCACCACGCCCGCGCCCGTGCCGTGCGAGACGCGCACGTACACGGAGTCCTGGTACAGCCGCGCGGCGCCCACCCGGCTCTCCGCGAGCGCTCCGAGGTTCGCGTCGTTGTCGACGAAGACGGGGACGCCCAGCCGCTTGGACATCACCTGCGCCACGGGGGCGTCGTCCCAGCCGCGCAGGATGCCCGGCACCGAGATGGTGCCCGTCGCCGCGTCCACGGGGGCGGGCACGCCGATGCCGATGCCCAGCAGCTCGCCCAGCGACGACCCGACGCGCTCCAGCAGCTCGACGACGAGCAGGGCCGCGCGGTCCAGGCTCGTGTCCGCGCGGTGCTCGTGCGGCAGGGGCAGCGTCTGCTCCACCAGCACCTGCTGCGCGGAGTCGGCCAGCGCGATCGACATGTGCCGGGTGCCGATCCGCACGCCCGCCGCGATGCCCGTGCGGTGGACCATCGTGACGAGCTGCGCCCGGCGGCCGTTGTGGATCGTGGTGCGGACGTCCACGGCGCCGGCGCCCTGCAGCTCGCGCACGATGTTCGACACGGTGGCCGCCGACAGGCCGGTGGCCGCTGCGAGCTCGACCTGCGTCAGGCCGCCGTAGCGGCGCACGGTCTCGATGACGGTCGCGCGGTTCGCCTCGCGGAGGGCGGTCTGCGAGCCAGCCATCGCCGACAGCCTCCCGTCTCGTGCCGCACGTCGTCCACGCACGCGCTGGACGCAGGGTACTCGGTGCGCACGGCACCGCCCGGGTGTGACCGAGGTCGCGGACGAAAGTCCTGGCCCGGCGGTGAGCGCTTGCCGATCGGGAGACCGGGTGGTGGGCGCCGCCCCGCCGATCGCCGAAGGGACCCCCGTGCTCCGACCGACCCGCATCCTGCTCCGCGACGGCGAGACCCGCGCCCTGCTGCGGGCCGTCGACCTGCGCGGGCACACCGTGCGGATCGAGGGCACGGCCGCCAGCCTGCGCGTCGAGGACGTGACCACGGACACGCTGCTCGTGGACGCGCCGATGGCGGTGCTCGAGCTCATCGACGGCGAGACCATCCACTACGCGGGCGCGGGTCGGGTGCTGGACTCCCGGGAGCTGCGGTACCTGCGGATCACCCTGGAGTTCGCGGAGCCGGCCGCGCGGTCGCTGCCGCGGGCTCCGCGCTGAGGTCGGGGCGCACGGCGGCGCCGCGCTCGTGCGCGCCGCGCTCGCGGGGATCGCGCGGTCAGGCCGGGGCGGGGCCGAGGAGCTCCTCGACGGCCGCGACGACCTCGGGGGCGTCCGGGCGCACGCGCGGCCGGAACCGGCGCACGCGGCCGTCCGGCGCGACGAGGAACTTCTCGAAGTTCCACGTGATCCGCCCGGCGCGGCCCGCATCGTCGGGGTGGCGCGTCAGGGCCCGGTAGAGCGGGTGCGCGTGCCGGCCGTTCACCGGGGTCTTCTCGAGCATCGGGAACGTCGCGCCCCACGTGGTGGAGCAGTACTCGGCGATGGCGTCCGACGACGACAGCTCCTGCAGGAACTGGTTGCTCGGCACACCCACCACGGTGAACCTGCGCCCGCCGTACCGGCGGTGCAGGTCCTCGAGCTGCTCGTACTGCGGCGCCAGGCCGCACCGCGACGCGACGTTGACGACCAGGGCGACGCGCCCGCCGGTCAGCGCCCCGAACGTCGTCTCCTCGCCGCGCAGCGTGCGCACCGTGATCCCGTCCAGCTCCACGTGGCAGCTCCTCGTCCGTCGTCGCCCGTCGTCACCCCTCGGTGACACCGGTCTACCACGGGAGGAGGTGGTAGTACGGCGTGCGGCTGGACGGGGTGAACCCCAGGCGCTGCGCGAGCCGCGCCGACCCGACGTTGTCCTCCCGGCACGACCACACCGGCGTGAGCCCGGCGTCCAGCACGTCCGCCAGCATCGCCGCTGCCGCGGCGGAGGCGAGCCCCTGCCGGCGGAACGCCGGGTCGGTCTCGATGCCGAGCTCCAGGTCGTCGCCCGTCCGGTACGACGTGAAGGCGATCGCGCCGACGCGCCCGTCCCGCTCCACCACCGTGCCGCCGCCGTGGGCCAGGAAGCTCGCCGCGTCCGGCCAGAACCCCGACGGGACGACGGCGCCGGACCGCGCGAAGTCGGCCTCGGTGGCCCGGCGGGTCCGCCAGCCCTCCGGAGGCCGCAGCGCGCCGAGGCGCGCCCGGTGGGCCGCCGGGTCGCAGGCGAAGTTCACCCGGGTGTGCCGCACCACCGACCCGGGAGCCGGCCGGTCGCCGGCGACCTCCAGCGGTACGGCACCGAGCACGTCGTCCCACGCCGGCGTCGTCCACCGCGGGTCGATCTGCAGCCACTCCTCGTGGCCGGCCGCGCGCCGCGCGGCGAGGTGCGCGGCGACCGCGTCCCGCACCTCCCCGGCGGCCGCTCCCCACACCAGCGACATCCCGTACGGGTGGGCGACGTGGAAGGCCCGCGGATCGCGCTCCCGGTCGGCCCAGGGCGTCACGCCGGCGACGTCCAGCGCGGCGCGTGCGAAGCCGACGTTGAGGGGCACCGCATCCAGTGCGCGGCGGGCGTGGTCGAGCAGCAGGGGCACGGCGTCCTCCCGGTGGCGGGGTGTGTCTCCCGGGGACGATGGCACCGGTGCCGGTCCCCGCTCCATGGCCGCTCCGCAGGAAGTGGCCCGCACCCGGCACCCGCGGGAGCGTCCGGCCGTGCGGCCGCCGGGCGGTCGAACCCTCATCCGGTGCGTCCCGCGTGTCGATGTACCCGGTGTGCGCCACGTGACGCTCCAGCAGGAGGGCGGCCCCGGTGGGAGCGCGGACGACCGTCCGCGCTACCTCGCCATGGTCTACGGGCGGACCCTGGCGGGCGTGACGGGCACGGTGGTCGTCCTCGCCTACGTCCTGTTCGACCGCGACGCCGCGACGCTCCGCACGCTCGTCGCCGTGTCGGTCCCGCAGCTCGCGCTGGTGCTGCTCTCGTTCCGGAGCCGGCCGCGCACCTGGCTCGTCGCGGCGTTCCCGGTCGGGGCGCTCGCCGGGCTGGCCGGCATCGGCCTCACGAGCGAGGCGGGTGCGAACGCCCTGCTCGGGCTCGTCGGGCTGTCGTTCGTCTACACGGGGCTGTTCCTGCCGTTCGGCTGGTCGTTGGGCCTCGTGCCGCTCGGCTGGGGCACGTACCTGGCGCTGCTGCCGGTCCTCGGCGGGCCCGGTGTGCTGCGGCTGCTGACGTACACGGCGGTGTGGCTGTCGACCGCGATCGCGCTGCGGTTCGCCAGCCGCATCACGCTCCGGCAGGAGCAGGCGCTGCGGGCAGCCGCGGAGACCGACGCCCTCACCCACGTCGGCAACCGGCGGGCGCTCGACGCGCAGCTCGCGGCGCAGACGCCCGGGGACTGCCTGGTGATCTGCGACCTGGACCACTTCAAGCTCGTCAACGACCGCCACGGCCACGTCGTCGGGGACCAGGTCCTGGTCGCGTTCGCGCGGCTGCTCGACGAGCACGTCGGCCGTCGCGGCATGGTCGTCCGGTTCGGGGGCGAGGAGTTCGTGCTGGTGCTCCCGCAGACCCACCCCAGCGACGCCGTCCGCCTGGTCGACCGGGTGCGCGAGCAGTGGCGCGCCTCGGGGTCGGGGACCACCTTCTCGGCCGGCGTCGCGGTGGTCCACGCCGGCACACCCCCGGCCACCGCCCTCGCGTCGGCGGACATCGCCCTGTACGCGGCCAAGCGCGGCGGACGGGACCGCACGGCGGTCGAGCCGTCGTCGCCGGGCGTCCCCGGCCGGCTGCGGCAGGGCCCCTCGTGGGAGAGCGGCGAGCCGGCCGTCTGACGGCCTCCCGGTGACCCGGGACCCGTCCCGCCGCGCCGGGTCAGCCCGCGTCGGGGTCCCAGTCCGTGGCCAGCTCGGTGCGCGCGGCCAGCCCGAGCTTCCGCAGCGCCCGGTACATGTGGCTCTCGACCGTCCGCACGCTGAGGAACAGCCGCGCGGCGATGTCCCGGTTGCTGAGACCGGCCCGTGCGAGCAGCGCGACCTCCCGCTCGCGGTCGCTCAGCGGGTCGGTGCCGGAGGCCGCGCGCTCCACGGACGGGTCGAGGCCGCGGCCCCCGGGCACGCCCGCCGCCTCGGACACCTGCGAGGCGGTGAGCGGCGGGAGACCCTCGTGCGCGCGGAGCTCCGTGAGCCGGTCCAGCACGACGCGCGACTGCGCCGGGCCCAGGGTGGAGCGCAGCCCGCCCACCGCCGCCACGACGGCACCGCTCGGGCCCTCGGTGAGCGCGCGGTGCAGCTCGAGCACGGGTCCGAAGAGGGCGAGCCGGTCGGCCGGGAAGCGGTCGAGCACGACCCGGAGCCGGTCCGCCGGGTACACCCACGCCACCCAGGACCAGCACACCATCGCCGCGGTCAGGTGCCCGGCCTCCGCGGCCTCGAGCCCGCGCTCCCACAGCAGCCGGTTGCCGGCGTCGACCTCGCCGCGGGCGTAGTGCGCCTCCGCCTGCGCCCACGCCGTGAGCGCCCGGAGCAGCGGGTCGCCGGACAGGTCGCGGTGGTCGAGCTCCCGCAGCAGCAGCTGTGCGAACGGCAGGTCGCCGGCCCGCGCGTGCACCACGGCGCCGAGCGGCACCACCCGCAGCGGCATCGGGTCGTCGAAGGGCCCGGGCAGGCCCAGCCGCAGGGCGACGCTCAGCCAGGGCCAGGCGTCCTGCCCGCGGCCGGACACGATCTGCAGCCCGGCCAGGGTCGAGGTGTGGGCACGCACGGCCGCGGCGTCCAGCTCGGCGGCGGCGTGCGCGAGGTGCGCCCGTGCCCACGTCGCCGCCTCCTCCACGCGTCCGTCGAACAGCAGCGCGTCCGTCCGCACCGCCTCCACGGCGGCACGCGCGGGCTCCGGCGGGGCCCCCTCCGCCGCGTCGAGCAGGGCGAGCGCCTCGTCCGGTCGCCCGTCGTGGACCGCCGCGCGGGCAGCGGCCACCAGCTCCCGCGCGTCCGCCAGCGGCGTCCGCGCGCCGGCCCGCAGGTCGAGCCGCTCCGCGGTGCGCACCACGGCCCCGGGGTCCTCGTCCGCCCACGCCGACCACTGCACCTGCTGCTCGAGCAGCCGGGCGAGGTCGGCGGGGTCGTCGTCGGGGCCGCGCGACA
Source organism: Cellulomonas sp. C5510 (assembly GCF_019797765.1). Lineage (NCBI taxonomy): Bacteria > Bacillati > Actinomycetota > Actinomycetes > Micrococcales > Cellulomonadaceae > Cellulomonas > Cellulomonas sp. C5510. The sequence continues at coordinate 3,583,799 of NZ_CP081862.1, read as the reverse complement.
CGTGGGCGAGGACGTCCCGGACCAGGGAGCGGTCCGGGGCTCCGGAGAACGCGTCGAGCAGCGCGACCGCGTGCCGGACGGTGGGCGCCTCGCGCCACGCGGCCCGGCGGGCGGCCCGCTGCACCGACACCCGGTCGAGCAGCAGGCCGGCGGTCGCCGACGTCCAGGCCGCCGACGGGTTCTCCGCGGCGAGCTGCCAGGTCAGGGTGTCCGGCACCGCGGCGTCGACGGCGGTGTGAGGGCGTGGGGCGTAGTCGTCGCCGAAGTGCGCGCGCACGACGGCGTCGTCGTGCCTCGCCTGCGCCGGCGTCCGCCTCCGCACGAGCCCGTGGGCGAGCGCGGGCGGCGTGACGAGCACCAGGCCGTCGGCGTCGGCGGCCGACACGGTGAGCCGGCCCCGGGCCACCAGCTCGTCGAACAGGGCGGCCCCGGTGAGCTCGGCTGCGTCGGCGGCGGGCACCGGCCCCGTCCACGAGAGCAGCGTGAGCGCGTGGACCAGCCGCGGGTCCAGGCGGCGGGTCAGCGCGTGCACGGCCGCGTCGAGCGGTGCCTCCTCCAGCGGGCCGACGAGGTCCCACACGCCGTCGACCCGGTCCGCGGCGCCCGACCACCGGGCCGCGTCGAGCAGGGCCAGGGCGACCGCGGGGTGGCCGCCGGACTGGTTGAGCAGTGCGGCGGTCAGGGCGAGGGCGGGGGGACCCTGCAGCCGCTCCCGGAGCAGGGCGGCGGTCCCCGGCTCCCCGAGGGGGGCGACCGCGACCTCGGCGGGCGCGCGGCCCGCGAGCGTGCGCCGCGCCGGGCCCTCCAGGACCGCGGAGTCGACGGTCGCGGCGAGCAGGCACGACGTGCGCCGCAGGAGCTCCTCGACGACCACGAGCGTCGCGGGGTCCAGGTGGTCCAGGTCGTCCACCGCGAGCACGTTGCGGCGGCCGGCGAGCTCCTCCGCGAGCACGTCGACGAGCTCCGGCACCGGCGTCCGCCCCCCGGTCCGCGGCGACCGGGTCAGCTCGTGCAGCAGCACCGGCGTGAGGGGCGGCGCCTCCGGGACGTGGGACGCCCGCAGGGTCAGCACGTGCGTGCCGGCCGCGGTCGCCCGCCGCACGAGGTCGTCGAGCGCGGTCGTGCGGCCCGAGCCCTCCTCCCCCCGGATGAGCACGTCCCGGCCCAGGTCGAGCCACCGCAGCGCGTCGCCCGCCACGTCGAGGGTCCGGTCCATCGCCCACCTCCTGAGCAGCGCCGTCGGGCAGCCCATCCTGTCGTCCGCCGGTGCCGCTGCCAATCCCCGGCGCGCCACCTACGGAGCCGTCGCGTGCGCGGTTGCGTGGTCCGGGGGTGCCGCACCGTGGTCACGACCGGGTGCGTGCCCCAGGCCCCTGGTCGGCGCGCGCCGCCCCCCGGTGGGCCCCTCACCGGGTGCGGGTCGGCGTGCGGCCCCGCTCGATCCAGCACCCCGGCACCCCCGAGGTGCGCACCCGACGTACTCACCGCACGGAAGGACGCCCCACCATGGCTCGGACGCTCGGGCGCCGCGCGACCCTCCTGCCCGCCCGACGGGAGAAGGGGTGGCGCATGGACGTCGTCGCAGAGGTCGTGGCGTACCTGAACGAGGGCGTGAGCGTGGACGTCGTGGGCCACCGCGGCTCGGGTCGCTCGCGCACGGCCGACCTCGTCGAGCAGACGCTCGTCGACGAGGGCGTGCCCGTCCTGCGCCTCACCGGCGTGCCGGCGCTGCGTGACCGTCCGCTCGGCGGCATCTCGGCTGCGGGCTTCGAGCTGCCGCGCGGCGGCGCGTCCAGCGTGGGCGAGGTCCTCGCCGCGCTCAGGCCCCGCGTCCGCGGGCGCGGCGCGGTGATCGTCGTCGACGACCTGGACGGGCTCGACCCGGCGAGCGCCGGAGTCGTCGCGGCGCTGCGCACCACCGTGCCCGCTCCGACGCTCGTCACGCGCCGGCTCGGCACCGAGCGCGACGAGGCGGTGGTGGCCGTGCTGCCCGCGATGCAGCCCGGCGTCCGGCTCCCCCTCGCCCCGCTGCGCTTCGGCGAGGTCCAGGCCGGCGCGCAGGACCTGCTGGGCGGGCCGGTCGACTCGTCGACCGTCGCCCGCCTCGCGACCAAGTCGGGCGGCATCCCCGGTCTGGTCCGCGCGCTCGTGACGGTCGGCCGCCGCACCGGCACGCTCACCTACGACGGTGCCGTGTGGCGTGCGACGGCCCCGCTCTGGTCGCCGGAGCTGGCCCACACGCTCGACGGCTACCTCGCCGACCTCGACACCCGCGCGGTCGGCGACCTGACCCTCCTGGCGGTGGCCGGCCCGCTCGACGTCCGGCGGGTGCGGGCCCTCGTCGACGACGCGCGCCTGCTGGACCTGCAGCGCGCGGGGCTGGTCGGGGCTCTCGACGGGTCGGGGAGCGGGGCGATGGGTCTGTACCCGCCGCTGCTCGGCGACCACCTGGTGGCGCAGTGCCCGGCGACGCTGCGGCTCGAGATCGAGGCCCGCCTCGCGGACGAGGCGCCGCACGTGCCCCACCCGGCGCGGGCGGCCGCGGGCGCCCGGGTGCACAGCCCGGAGGCCGTCGTGAGCAAGCGGCTCGCGGACCACTGGGAGGAGGTCCGCGACCGGTTGCAGGAGGCGTGGGCCCAGGACCGCGGTCCCGCCGCGGGCGCGCAGCTGCTGGAGGCCACGCTCGCTGCGCCGCAGAGCGCCGCGGCCGCCGTCGACGACCAGGTGCTCGAGGTCTACCGCGGCACCGCCCGGGAGATCGGCGGCGACGCGGACCGGGCGCAGCTCGAGGCGTGGTACGCCGTCTACCTGGCCGTCGGCCGCCGACGCCTGGTGGACGCCCGGCGGGTGCTGGCGGAGGCGGAGGTCGCGGTGCCGTCGCACGGCGCCTACCTGCGGGCCACCGGCGCCCACCTCGGGCTGCTCCTGGACCGCGTCCCGAAGGCCCCCCGCACCACCGCCGCCGAGGACAGGAACCCGCTCAACGCGGAGGCCAGCCGGGGGGTCGCGGTGGAGACGGAGCTCGCCCGTGGGCGGACCGCCGCGGCACGGTCGCTGCTGGCCGCATCCGCCCCCGAGCTGCCGATCTTCCACCGGCACCACCTCGCGTGCGAGGGCCTGGCCCGTCTGCTGGCCGCCGACGAGCCGGACCTCGCCACCGCGACGACCGTGCCGGCCGACGTGGGCCAGCTCGCGTCCGACCCGGCGTCGTTCCGTCCGCTCGCGTACGTCACCGCTCTCGGGCTGGCCGTCGGCGGCCGCGTCGCCGAGCTCGACGACTGGCTGTCCTCCGCGCTGACGGTGACGTCGGTGGGGACGCTCCAGAAGCACTACCACGTCGGGCTGCTCTCGGTCGCGTTGCTGGCGGCGCTGTGGCGCGGCGAGGAGGCGTACGCGGTGGGGGTCGCCCGCCAGGCGGCGGCCACCCGGCAGCAGGCGGGGCCGCTGCCGCTGATGGCCTCGGGCGACGCGCTGGTGGCGCTCGCGGCCGACGACGCGGACGGGCTCTGGTCCGCCGTCGACGAGCACCTCGCGGGCGGGTACCTGGCGGCGGCCGTCTTCCTCGCCGTCGAGGCGCTCGAGCGCCGGCCGGACGCCGTCCGCGCCCGGGCCGTCGCGGAGCTGGGCACCCGGGTCGACGGGGGGCTGCTCGAGGCGCTCGTCGACTACGCCCGGGCGCTGGGCGAGCAGGACGAGGCGGCGCTGGCCGCGTCCGCCGAGCGGTTCGAGCGGTGCGGAGCCGTCCTGTACACGGTCCGGGCCGGGGTCGCGCGGGCGCGCGTGCTGCGGCAGCGGGGGCAGACCGCCGCTGCGGTCGCGCAGGTCGAGGCGGCGTGGGCCACCTCGCTCGACATCGCGCAGCACGCCCCCGGCGTCTTCGCGCCGTACCTGGACGCCCTGGAGCTCTCTCCGCGGGAGGTCGACGTGCTGCGGCTCGTCGTGGCCGGGTTGGGCACGGCGGAGATCGCCGCGGAGCTGACCCTCAGCGTGCGCACCGTGGAGAACCACGTCTTCAGCACGTACCGCAAGATCGGCGTGGAGGGCCGCGCGGACCTGCTGCGCGTGGCCGCCACGTGGCTGGGCCCGCGGCTGCGGAGCGACGCGTGAACCACCTCACCCCGGGCCCGTCGACCCCCGCCGACGGGTGCACGGGTACTCAATCGGGGCCCGACCGACCCGCGTCGGGAGGGAGCGACGGTCCGACGGCCCCGGGGCGTCCGCACGATGGGGGGGAACCGCTCGCGGTCGCGGGTCCACCCAGCCGTCCGCCCGGCGCCCGCAGCGCACCGACACCGAGGAGCACCCATGTCCGCCACGACCGACCTCGCAGACCCCGCGCGCGGCCGCCTGGTCGCGCGACTCCTCGACGGGCCGCTGCGTCCGGACCAGGCCGACGAGCTCCCGGACGCGGACGTCCGCGCGCTCCGGGACCTGCGCGTCCGCGGCCACGTCGACGTGGCCGCGGACGGCTCCGTGCACCTGGCCGCCGGGACGCGCGCGCGGTTCCTGGACCGTCTGCTCGCCGCGGTGCTCAGCACGGAGCCGGACCGGCCGGCCCCCGTCCCGGGCCGCCGCCTCCCCGCCGACGCGGACGCCCGGGCCTCCGTGCCCGGAGCGGTCCACCCCGCGCGGTGAGCGCCGCGACGGCGACCGCGCCTGCGGTCCCCGCGCTCGTCGCCGTCGACGAGCCGGACACGGCGGCGGGTGAGATCTCGACGGCGCTGGCCGCGGTCGTCTCGCCGCGGTTCGCGGTGCTGCAGCTGCTCTCCGCCCGCCCCGGGATGATCTGCCGGGAGATCGCCGACGCCCTCGGGATGTCGCGCTCCGGCGTGCTGAAGTACCTCGGCGAGCTCGAGCGCGCCGGCCTCGTGGTCGGCGACGCCGTGCTCGGGGAGCGGCGCGGCCGCCAGGTGCGCTACGCGGTGCGCGACGGCGCCGTGCTCCAGGTCGTCGGGGAGATCGCCGACGCGATCGTCCCGCGCGGCCTCGAGGTGCTGGTGGGCGCCCGCCGCGACAGCCGGCCGCCGCACCGGCCGCGGTCTGCGGACGCGCGCCACGCCGGTGCGGGTGCCGACCGCCGGGGCTCCGGCGTCGCGTGGGCGTCCTCGCGCACCTGACGGACCGACCGGGCAGCCCGCGCCGCCCGGCTGGGGGACCCGGGCGCCCCGCCGAGCCTGTCGGCGCCGGCTCGTCGGCGCCGAGCCCCGCCGCGCCCCACCGCGCCCCACCGCGTCCCGGCGGCCGGCGGGGTCCGCGCCCGGGTGGTCAGCCGGTCCGCGCCCGGGCGGGGCGGCCCGGGCCGCCCGGTGCGGTGGCGACCACGCCGGTGGCGTTCCACCAGCTCAGGTCCGAGCGGCGCGCGAAACCGAGCTTGCGCAGCACGGCGCTCATGTGGTTCTCGACGGTGCGCACGCTGAGCCCGAGCTCGCCCGCGATGTCGCGGTTCGACATGCCCTCGCGGGCGAGCGTGGCGACCTCCCGCTCGCGGGGCGACAGCGTGGTGAGCCGGGCCTCGGCGCGCAGCACGACGCGCGCCGGCGGGCGGTGGTCCGGCAGCGCGACGCCGTCGAGGTGCCCCATCGCGTGGCGGAACCGGCCGCCGAGGTCCGCGGGCAGGGCGTGCAGCCGCTCGACGACCGCGGCGACGTCCCTGGCGGTCCGGGCCTCGTGCAGCCGGAGGTACGGCTCGAGCAGCGGCAGGGGCGCCGCGTCGTAGGCGTCCCGCACGACCGCGAGCTGCTCGGGGGTGTACGTCGCGGTGCTGAACGACCAGCACAGGAGCGCGGGCTGCCGCAGGCCCTCCTGGGCGTACCGCAGCCCACGCTCCCACAGCGCGTCCACCGGCCCGGGGCCCGTGACCTCGTCGACGGCGGCGCGCGCGAGGGCGGACAGAGAGCCGACGACCGGGCGGTCGGCCCTCGGTGCGGCGTCCAGCGTCGCCATCATCGACTGGGCCGTGTCGACGTCGCCCGTGGACACCCGCAGGATCGCGGCGATGCTGAGCGCACGCCGGTGGAACGTCGTGCCGACGGGGCCGGCGGGGCCGAGGCGGAGTGCGCCGGTGAGCGTCCGCCACGCCGCGGCACCCCTGTCCGACCAGACGAGCACCTCGGCGAGCAGGCACGCGTGCACCCGCACGCCGAGCACGTCGGCGCGGGCGTAGGCGGCGGCGAGGCCACGGCGCGCCCGGGCCTCGGCCTCGTCCAGGCGACCCAGGAGGACGGTGGCGACGCTGGCGACCGCGTCACGGTGGTGGCGCGCCTCGCCCGGCGGGGGCGTCGCGAGCACCGTCGACCGGCACAGGCGCAGCGCGAGGTCCGGGCGCCCGGACCGCAGCAGCGCCGCGGCCCGCGCGACGGCGACCCGGGCGGCGACGCCGGCCCCGGCGGGTCCCGCCAGGACGGCCGGGGCCGGCGGACCGAGCAGCGTCGTGTCGTCCGCCCCCGACCGGACGGCGGCCGCCACCTCGTCGTGGACCTGGAACGCGGCGGCGAGCGGGCCGAGCTCGTCCGCGTGCTCGGCGAGGAACGCGGCCCGGTCGCCCGGGCCCGCGCCGGACCACACGAGCCAGCGCAGCTCGGTCGCGCGGAGCACCGCGCGCGCGGCGGGGTCGTCGTCAGCACGCAGGCGGGTGCCCGCGACGACCTCCCGCGCGAGGTCGTGGGCCGGGCGCCGGCCGAGCACGTCCAGCAGGGCGTTGGCCGTCACCACGCCGGGGTCGTCGTGCCACGCGTCGAGCAGCGCGTTCTCGCGGGACCGCTCGTGCTCCTGCAGGGCGCCCGCGACCTCCGGCGAGCGCTGCGGGAGCTCCGTGCCGCGCCGCACCAGCGGCACGGCGACGTCCTCACCGAGCTCGAGCGGCGTCACGGGCACCACGGCGGCGGCGGTGGCGGGCTCTCCGGCGAGGTGGGCGAGCCGGCGCCTGCGCTCGGGCCGCAGGCGGCCACGCAGGGCGTGGGCGAGGGCAGGCGGGGAGACGGCGTACCGCGAGACGCCCTCGCCGTCCGTGAAGCCGAGCAGCCGGCGCCGTGACGTGAGGGCGTCGACCGTGGCGGGCGGCACGAGACGCGCGACGGTGTCGTGGTCCGGGGTGCCGAGCCACGCGACCAGCTCCAGCGCGTCGACGTGGTGGTGCGGCAGCCGGGCGGTCAGCAGGTGCGCGACCGGGTCGCCGGGCACGTCGCGCAGGGGGCTCGTCACGGTCCAGCGGTCGTCGGACCGGCCGACGGCTCCGGCCCAGCGGGCCGACTGCAGCACGAGGGTGGCGACCCGGGGGTTCCCGGCCGACACGGTCACGAGCTCGGCGACGAGCGCCGCGTCCACGGCACCGCCGAGCACCGTGCGGGCCAGGGCGTGCAGCTCGGTGTGACCGAAGGGCGGCAGCAGCACCTCGGCCGGGGCGCGTTCGCCCACGAGCCGCGCGAGACCCGGGTCGGCCTCGCGGGCGAGGTCGGCCGTGGTGGTCACGACGAGGTCGGAGCCGCCCTGGGCGAGCACCCTCCGGACCACGGAGAGCGTCCCCTCGTCGACGTGCTCGACGTCGTCGACCAGCAGGAGCGCGCCCTCGGAGCCGAGCTCGGCGGAGAGCCACTCCGCCAGCTCGGGCTCCGACCACGGCTGGCCGCGTCGTGTGGGCAGCGACCCGTGGGCGCGCAGCGTGGCGAAGGGCGTCGGGCCCGCGGCGCGCAGCAGCACCGTGTCGGCGCGCCGGTGCGGCAGCCGCCGCACCAGCTCCAGCAGCGACGAGCGCCCGGAGCCGTGATCGCCTCGCACGACGACGTCACGCCCGAGCGTCAGCCACCGGTGCACCGCACGGGTGGCGGTGTCGAGAGTCGCGTCGCTCATGTGGCCCCCTGGGATCGCGGTCCGCCCGGCAGCGGCGTCGCTCCGCCACGAGCGGGCCGTGCGCCAGGCGCCACGGAGAGTAGGCCCGAGGTCCTGGTGCTGAGGGGCGGGAGGACGCCCGGGAGGTACCGGAGGCCGGGCGACCGGGTGGGCAGGCGTCCTGTCCAGGGGCGGAACGGGTCCGACCGGGGGTCCTCGGGGCCTGCACCGGGTTCTGCTGGCCGGCCGGGCGGGTCGTACGGCAGGGCCGAGCGCCTCTGGTGGGTCGGGCCGGCGGGCACTACCGTCCGGACATGGTGATCTTCCTCATCCGGGTGGCGATCTTCCTCGGTTCCGCGGCCCTCGGGCTCGGTGCGGCGGCGCTGCTGGTGGACGACGTGCACGTCGGCGTGAGCGGGTTCGTCACGGCCGTCGTCGTCTTCACCGCGGTCCAGGCGGTGCTGACGCCGTTCATCGCCACGATGGCGCGCCGGTACGCGAACGCGTTCCTCGGCGGGGTCGGTCTGGTGTCGACCTGGGTCGCGCTGCTGGTGGCGAGCGCGTTCACCGACGGGTTGCGGGTCTCCGGCGGTGTGGCGACCTGGATCGCCGCCGTCGTCATCGTCTGGCTGGTGACGGCGCTCGCGACGTGGCTGCTGCCGATGGTGCTGCTGCGCAAGCGGCTGCAGGCCCGGGGCGGGCAGCGGGCCTGAACGCCCCGCGCGGCGGCGTCAGGACAGCAGGCCGGCGATGTAGCCGATGAACAGCAGCAGCGCGACCGCGACCACGGCACCGACGATGCCGTAGGCGATCCAGCTCGTCCGCCGGCCGGGCAGGTCGGGCTCACGGAACGCCGCCCCGGACGTGCTCGACTCGCCGGGCGGCGTGTCCCCGGGGGCGACCCCGCCGCCGGGCTCGAGGCCGGGGGTGTTCGCGGGGTCCGGGTCCGGGCTGGTGCTCATCCGGACACGCTAGGCACGTCCTGCCCGGGCGGCGACCGGTGGCCGCCGCCCCCGTCCGCCCGGGGCCCCGTGGACGCGCGCGGGACGAGCCGGCACGGCACGACCTCGGTGCCCGACCGCACGCGGCCCTCGATCGCGTCGAACAGCAGCGCGGCGGCACGCCGCCCGACCTCCTCGAGGTCCATGTCGACCGACGTCAGCTGCGGGCGGGCGTTGAGCGCGAGGATCTCCCAGTTGTCGTGCCCGGTGACCGCGACGTCCTCGGGGACGCGCCGCCCCGTCTCGCGCAGGTGGTCCAGGACCCCGCGCGCGATGTGGTCGCTGCCGCTGACGATGGCGTCGACGTCCGGGTGCTGCGCGAGGACGAGCGCGGCGGCGGCGCGTCCCCACTCCTCGCTCCACGAGCCGTAGAGCGGCTCGCCCGTGAGGCCGACCCCGGCGTCGTCGAGCACGGCCCGCACCCCGGCGACCCGGTCGTGCGCCGCGCCGTACGTCGCGTCTCCCGTGACGACCGCGATCCGGGTGCGGCCGCACGCCAGCAGGTGCTCGGCGACCAGGCGGCCGCCGAGCACGTTGTCGGTGACGACGGACATGTCCGCCGGGTCGTCCGACGGCGCGTAGGCGTAGACGACCGGCACGGGGAGCTCCCCGAGCGGGGCCCGCGGGTCGGGTCGGGCCCCCACGATCATCAGTCCGTCGACGCGTCGTCCGAGCAGGGCCTGCACGTGGTACTGCTCGCGCAGCGCGTCCCCGCGGGCGTCGCAGAGCAGCACCGACGTCTTGCCCGTGCCCGCGGCGTCCTCGGCGCCCATGAGCACCGGGATCGAGAACCGTCCCTCGAGGTCGTGCGTGACCAGGCCGATGGTGCCCGAGCGTCCGCTGAGCAGGTGCCGCGCCAGCACGTTGGGGGAGAAGCTGAGCTGCTCGGCCGCGGAGAGCACGCGGGCGCGCGTCTCGGCGCGCACCTGCTGGCGGCCGTTGAGCGACTTGGACGCGGTCGCGACGGACACCCCGGCGAGCCGGGCGACGTCGGAGAGGGTCGCAGGACGGCGCGGGGTTCCGGCGGGGGTCGTCATGGCACCTCCGGGTGCAGCTCCGGCGGGTCGACCCGACCCGTCCAGGCGATCGTACACACTCCGACTTTCAGCGAGAGTCTTGACGGCGCTCAGAACCTGCGGCTACGTTCCCCGAAAAGGGTTTCGGCAGAACCCCGGACACCTGCGTGTCGCCCGCCCCGGGCCGCGCGACTTCGACGATGAAGTTCCGAGGGAGAGCACGATGAGCAACCGCCTGTTCCGATCGCGCGGGTTCCGCCCCGTCGCCACGCTGGCCGTGGCCGGTCTCGCACTGGACGGGCTGGCCGCCTGCGGGTCCGGCTCCGACGGCGGCGCGGCGGCGGAGGAGCTCGAGTCCGCCGGCCCCGACGGCGTGGACGACGGCAGCACCCTGACCATGTGGACCCGCGCGCCGCTCGAGCGGCAGGCCACGACGCTCGTCGAGGCGTACAACGCGTCGCACGACAACCAGATCGAGCTCGAGATCGTCCCGAACGACGACATGGAGGGCAAGGTCGGCGGTGCGGCGACCAACGACGAGCTGCCCGACCTGCTGGCCGGCGACGTCGTCCGGTTGCCCTACTGGGTCGCGAACGGGCTGTTCACGGACCTGACCGAGCAGATCGACGGCCTGGACTTCAAGGACGACATCACGCGCGGCCACCTCGACGCGGGCACCGACCCGGACGGCGACCTGCACACGCTGCCGTTCGTCGAGGACATCTCCGTGATGGTCTGGAACAAGGACCTGTACCGCGAGGCCGGCCTGGACCCGGAGAAGGGCCCCACCACCATCGCCGAGTTCCAGGAGCAGGCCGAGGCCGTCGCCGCGCTCGGCAAGGAGGGCGTCTCGGGCACCTACTACGGCGGCAACTGCGGCGGGTGCGGTGTCTTCACCTGGTTCCCGTACATGTGGGCCTCGGGCGACGAGGTGCTCTCCGCCGACGGCAGGACCGCGGAGGTCGCCTCGGAGTCGGCCAAGGCCGTCTACCGGACCTACTACGAGCTGAACCAGGCCGGCGCGGTCGGCGCGGGCTCGAAGGAGGAGACCGGCGCCACGTGGACCGCGCCGTTCTCCAACGGGCAGATCGGCGTGATGCCGTACCCGAACACCGCGGTGTACGCGGCGCAGGAGGCGGGCATCGACGTCGGCGTCACCGGCATCCCGGGCGTGGACGGCGGGCAGTCGACGTTCCTCGGCGGTGACGCGCTCGGCATCTCGAAGGACTCCGAGCACGTCGCCCAGGCGTGGAACTTCCTGGCCTGGATGATGTCCGAGGAGACCCAGCTCGAGGTCATCGCCAAGAACGGCGAGGTCCCCGGACGCAACTCGCTGCTCGACAACGAGTACGCCCAGCAGAACCCGCTGGCGCTCACCATGAACAAGATCGCCGAGTCGGGCCGCACGCCGGTCGCGGAGTTCTTCTCCGAGGCGTTCAACGCCTCCGGCAGCCCGTGGGTCACCCTGATCCGCAACGCGACGTTCGAGGGGACCGACACGGTCGACGCCGACAACGACGCCATCACGGAGGTGCTGTCCCAGTGACCCTCGCCGCCCCGGGCCGGGTGGCGGGCGGCGCGGACGCCGGCCCCGGAGTGCCCGCACCCACCGGGCGCCGCCGCTCGCGGCGCTCGCGCGGAGCCCTCCAGGGCTGGCTCTACGCCAGTCCCACGGCCGCCCTCGTGCTCGTGCTCTTCGTGGTCCCGCTGGTGCTCGTGGTCGTGATGTCCGGCTCCGACTGGTCGCTGCTGGGCGGCAGCCAGGGCACGAACTTCCCGGAGAACTTCTCCGAGGTGGTCGCGCACCGGATGTTCTGGCCGTCCGTGCGGTTCACCCTGACGTACACGGTGATCGCCACGGTGCTGCTGATCGCGCTCGGCCTGGGGCTGGCCCTCCTCGTGCAGGAGAGCACGCGGTGGCGCGGGTTCCTGCGGACGGCGTTCCTGCTGCCGACCGCGCTGGGGCTCGCGTCCGCCTCGCTGCTGTTCTACGCGCTGTACTCCCCGCAGGTCGGGCCGGTCTCCGGGTGGCTGGAGCGGTTCGGGATCGGCAGCGGCCAGGTGAACATCCTCGGCTCGGCCGACGGTGCCCTGTGGGGGACGGTCGTCCTCATCGTCTGGCGGTTCGCCGGGTTCTACATGCTGCTGCTGCTCGTCGGGCTGCAGGGCATCCCGCACGAGGTCTACGAGGCGGCGCGCATCGACGGCGCGCGGACGGGGCAGGTGTTCCGGCGGATCACGCTGCCGCTGCTCAAGCCGTCGCTCGCGCTGTCGACGATCATGTGCGTCACCGGCTCGATCCTGGCGTTCGACCAGTTCTACATCCTCACCAAGGGCGGCCCGGACGGCTCGACGATGACCGTCGTCCAGCTCGTCTACAACCTGGCGTTCGAGTCGAAGCGCGACCTCGGCATGGCCGCCGCGCTGTCGGTGATCGTGCTGCTGGCCCTGGTGGTCGTCAACGTCGTCCAGCTCAAGGCGCTGCGGCGCTCGCCCGAGGAGTGACCCCTGTAACCGGCTTCTCCCGCGTCCTCGGACGCACTCCGTTCTACGTCGTGACCGGTGGGCTGGCGATCCTGTTCCTCTACCCGCTGATCTGGACCACCGTGTCGTCGGTCTCGCCGCAGCCCGGGTCGGCCCAGGTCGACGGGTTCGGGCTCGGCAACTACGCCACGCTGGCGTCCTACCAGGCGGGCGTCCTGACCTACCTGGGCAACTCGGCCGGCATCACCGCCACCGCGGTGGTCGTGACCCTCGTCGTCGCGACGCTCGGCGGGTACGCGTTCGCGCGGTTCCGGTTCCCGGGCAAGGACGCGCTGTTCCTGCTCGTCCTGTCCATCCTCATGGTCCCGTACGCGACGCTGCTGATCCCGCTCGTCATCTGGCTGAAGGACATCGGGCTGTCGAACACCCTGGTCGGCGTCGGCCTGGTGCTCGCGGTGTTCCAGCTGCCGTTCGCGATGTTCATGATGCGGATCTCGTTCGAGTCCGTGCCGAGGGAGCTCGAGGAGGCGGCCCTCGTGGACGGCTGCGGGTCGTTCGGCGCGCTGCGCCGCGTCCTGCTGCCGGCCGTCAAGCCCGGCCTCATCACCATCGGGCTGTTCGCGTTCCTCGCCGCGTGGAACGACTTCATGGTGCCCCTGTACCTGGTCGGCGGCGACAACCAGCCGCTGCCGCTCGCGCTGGTGAACATGCGCCAGCAGGTCATGGGCGTCATCGACTACGGCGCCACCCAGGCGGGTGTCGTCGTCCTCACCGTCCCGTGCGTCGTGCTGTTCCTCGTGCTGCAGCGCCACTACGTCAACGGGTTCATGTCGGGAGCGCTGAAGGGATGACCACCCCCGTGAGAAGCACCACCACTGCACCGCCCGTGACCCCGGTCGCCCCGTCGGCGGGTGCGCTGCGCCCGCTCGGGCTGGACGAGGTCGTCCTCACCGAGGGGTTCTGGGCCGACCGCCAGCGCGTCAACGGCACCGCGAGCATCCCGCACTGCGACCACTGGGAGACGCGGGTCGGCTGGATCGCGAACTTCGAGCGCGCGGTCGACGGCACGCTCGTGGGAGCACGGACCGGGCGGGAGTTCTCCGACTCGGACGTGTACAAGCTGATCGAGGCGATGGCCTGGGAGGCCGGGCGCACCGGCGACCCCGCGCTCGAGGCCCGCATCGCGGAGCTCGCCGCGCTCCTGGCGCAGGTCCAGGAGCCCGACGGCTACCTCAGCACCCGGTTCGGGAGGCCCGGGCAGGAGCCCCGGTACTCGGACCTCGAGTGGGGCCACGAGCTGTACTGCTTCGGCCACCTCATCCAGGCGGCGGTCGCCCGCCTGCGGACGGGCCACGACGACGAGCTCGTCGCGGTCGCGCGGCGGGCGGCCGACCACGTGTGCGCCGAGTTCGGCCCGGACGGCCGGGACGGCGTCTGCGGGCACCCGGAGATCGAGGTCGCGCTCGCGGAGCTGGCGCGGGCCACGGGCGAGCGCCGGTACCTGGACCAGGCGGCGCTGTTCGTCGAGCGCCGCGGGCGGGGCACGCTCGCCGCGATCGAGCTCGGGCGGGAGTACTACCAGGACGACGTCCCGGTGCGGGAGGCCGAGGTGCTGCGCGGCCACGCCGTGCGGGCGCTGTACCTCGCCGCCGGCGCGCTCGACGTGGCGGTGGAGACCGGGGACGACGCGCTGCTCGACGCGGTCCGCGGGCAGTACGAGCGGACGCTCGCCCGCCGCACGTACCTCACCGGCGGCATGGGCGCGCACCACCAGGACGAGGCCTACGGCGACGACTACGAGCTGCCGCCGGACCGGGCGTACTGCGAGACGTGCGCCGGGGTCGCGTCGGTGATGGTCGCCTGGCGGCTGCTGCTCGCGACGGGCGACGTGGCGTGGGGCGACGTGGTCGAGCGGGCGCTGTACAACGTCGTCGCGACCTCCCCGCGGGCGGACGGACGCGCGTTCTTCTACACGAACCCGCTGCACAAGCGCGTCCCCGGCACCGAGTCCGCGCCGGACGAGGTGAGCGCCCGCGCGCTGTCCCGGCTGCGCGCCCCCTGGTTCGAGGTGTCCTGCTGCCCGACCAACGTGGCGCGCACCGTGGCGGCCCTCGGGGGGTACGTGGCCGCGGTGTCCGAGGACGCGCTGCACCTCGTGCAGCTCGCCTCCGCGCGCGTCACCACCCGGCTCGGCGACGGTCGTGCGGTCGGCGTCGAGGTGGTGACGGGGTACCCGGTGGACGGCGACGTCGTCGTCCGGGTCGTCGACGCCCCGGAGGGGGAGTGGACCATCGCGCTGCGGGTGCCGGCGTGGGCGGCGGGGTCCGCGCGGGTCGACGGCGCGGCGGCCGAGGTGACACGCGGCGAGGTCCGTGTCACGCGGGCCTTCGCGCCCGGTGACGAGCTGCGCCTGACGCTCGACGTCGCCCCGCGGGTGACCGTCGCGGACCCCCGGGTCGACGCGGTGCGGGGGACCGTCGCCGTCGAGCGGGGGCCGGTGGTGCTGTGCGCGGAGTCCGTGGACCTGCCGGGCGGCGCCGACGTGGCCGGGCTGCGGGTGGACCCCGCGGGCCCGGTGGTCGGGGACGGCGACGGCGCGCGGGTGCGGGGCCGGCTCGTCACGGCACCGGACGCCGCGTGGCCGTACGCCCCGGCCGGGAGCACCGCGGGGGACCCGGACGGCGGGACGCCGGTCGAGGTCCGGCTGGTGCCGTACCACTCGTGGGCCAACCGCGGCCCCAGCACGATGCGGGTCTGGCTGCCGACCGCCTGACCCGCGCTCGGACCGGACGCCGCCCCGCACGCTGCCGACGCGCGGGGCGGCGTCCTCGTACGCGGCGGCGGTCTCAGCCGCAGGTGTCGCAGATGCCCGTCGCGGGCAACGCCGTGAAGCACGTCGGGCAGATCGCCAGCGGGCGGTCCTCGGGGGCGGGCCGGCGCGGGGTAGTGGCCGGCTTCGCGGCGCGGCGGGGCGCGCTGCCCGCGGGCGAGCGCGTGGACGAGCGCGACGCGGAGGGCGTCCGCGACGCGGCGACCGGGCCGGCGACCTCGAACCCGCGCCGGGTCAGCAGGGTGCCGGTCGGGGCGGAGCGCAGCTCCTCGGGCGTCGCGGCGCGGCCGGTGGCGTACCGGTGGGCGACCGCGAGGACCGCGCGGGCGTCGTACGTCCGGCCCTCGTGGGAGAAGGTCTCGCCCGGGGTGGCCTCGAAGCCGTAGACGCCGAGGAACGCCTCCGCGCCGCGGTCGTCGTGCTCCGCGATCGCCTGGAGGACGTGCTGCCGGCTGACGGAGGAGAACGTGGCCACACCTCAGGGTAGTCCGCCCGGGCGCACGAGAGCCCCGCCGCAGCCCGCCGCGGGGGCGGGTGTGACGGGGCTCTCGGTGCGGTGCCTCAGGCGCGGTCGTGCTGGTGCCGCTCCGGGGCGTCGACCACCTGGTGCATCGGGTGCGGGTGGGTGCGCTCCAGGGAGGCGCCCTCCACGTCGACGTCGGGCAGGATCCGGTCCAGCCAGCGGGGGATCCACCACGCCGCCTTGCCGGCCAGGTGCATGAGCGCCGGGATCAGCAGCATCCGGACCACGAACGCGTCGACCAGCACGCCGAACGCGAGGCCGAACCCGAGCGGCCGGATGATCGAGGACTCCGCGAAGATGAAGCCCGCGAACACCGACGCCATGATGATCGCCGCCGCGGCGACCACGACCCGGCCGGCGTGCAGGCCGCGGCGCACGGCCACGCGGGCGTCCACACCGTGGGCGTACGCCTCCCGCATGCCGGAGACCAGGAACAGCTGGTAGTCCATCGCGAGCCCGAACAGGATGCCGGTGACGATGATCGGCAGGAAGCTCAGCACCGGCGCGGGGTCGTGCACCCCGAACAGCGACCCGAGCCAGCCCCACTGGTAGATCGCGACCACGCCGCCGAACGCCGCGAACAGCGACAGGACGAACCCGAGCGTCGCGGTGACCGGCACCAGGATGGAGCGGAACACGATGATGAGGATGATGAGCGACAGGCCGACGACGATCGCCAGGTAGAGCGGCAGCACGTCGGCGAGCTTCTCGGAGACGTCGATCTGCGCGCTCGTGGTGCCCGCGACGCCGAGCTGCACGTCACCCTCCACCGGGGACGCGGCCCGCAGGTCCTGCACGAGGTGCTCGGTGCTCTCGCTGTCCGGCCCCTCGCGGGGCACGACCTGGAACGCGAGCACGGTGCGGTCGTCGTTGGCGCCGATCGGCGCGACCGCGACGACGTCGTCGAACGCGGCGAGCTCCTGGCCGATCCGCACCTGCTCCGCGACGAGGCCGCCCTCCGCCACGGCGTCGGGCAGGTCCGCGACGACGAGCAGCGGGCCGTTCACGCCGGCCCCGAACTTCTCGGCCGTGATCGTGTACGCCTGGTACTGCGTGGAGTCCTCGGCCTCCGAGGACCCGCCCGGCAGGCCGAGCCGCATGGACAGCGCGGGGATCGCGACGACCAGCAGCGCGGCGAGGCCGACGACGAGGGTGAGCACCGCGCGGGAGGTGCGCATCGGGGTGGAGGGCACCGGCTCGGGCTCCTCGTGGCCGATGGTCGCGCGCTGCTTGCGGGGCAGCACCCGCAGGCCGATGCGCGACAGCAGCGCGGGCGTGAACGTGATCGCCATGAGGATCGCGATTGCGATGCACACCGCGGCCGTGGTCCCCATGAGACCCAGGAACGGGATGCCGGTGACGTTGAGCGCCAGCAGGGCGACGAGGACGGTCGTGCCGGCGAACACCACGGCGTTGCCCGCGGTGCCGTTGGCCAGGGCGATCGACTCGTGCAGCTCGACGCCGTCGCGCAGCTGGCGCCGGTGCCGGTTGAGGATGAACAGCGAGTAGTCGATGCCGACCGCGAGGCCGAGCATGATGCCGAGCACCGGGGTGACGGACAGCATGTCGACGACGCCGGACAGCGCGAGGGTGACCGTGGCTCCGATGGCCACGCCCACCAGGGCGGACAGGATCGGCAGGCCGGCGGCGACCGCCGAGCCGAGCATCACCAGCAGCACGACGGCCGCGACGACGACGCCCACGACCTCGCCCGGGCCGAGCACGCTCGGCACCTCCTGCGTGAGGTCGCTCGAGAACTCGACCTGGGCACCCGCGAGGTCGGCGTCGGCGAGGGTGTCCGCCACCTGCGTCTTCAGGTCGGCGTCCACCTCGAACTGCCCCGCGTCGAACGCCACCGTGGCGACCGCGGCGGAGCCGTCCTCCGAGACCAGCCGGATCTCCCGGGCGAGGTCCAGCAGCGCGGCGCCGTCCTCGACCTGCGTGGTCTGCGCCTCGAGCTGCTCGCGGCCCTCGTCGAGCGTCTGCTGCTGGGCGTCGAGCTGGTCCTGCTGGGCGTCGAGCTGCGCCCGGCCGGCGTCGAGCTGGGCCTGGCCGGCGTCGAGCTGCGGCTGCACCTGCGTGAGCATCCCCGCCGCCTCGGCCTGCGCCCGCTGCGCGTCGAGCTGGTCCTGCTGCGCGTCGAGCTGGTCCTGCGCGGCGTCGAGCTGGGCCTGGCCGGCGTCGAGCTGGGCCTGCCCGGCGTCGAGCTGGGACCGGCCGTCGGCGATCTGCGCGCGGCCGTCCTCGAGCTGGGCGGCCTGCTCCGTGAGCTGCTCGGTGGTGGCGAACGGGTCCGTGACGCCCTTGACGCCGTCGAGGTCCGCCACGTCGGCCAGCGCCGCGCTGATCGCGGCCTGCTGCTCCGGCGTGAACGCGTCGTCCCCGCCGGTGTGGAGCACGACCGTGCCGGTGCCGCCGCTCGCGGAGGGGAACTCCTCCTGGAGGTGCTCGGTCACCTTCTCCGTGGCGGTACCCGGGATGGTGATGGCGGAGGTGAGCGTGCCGCCGAACGCGAGGTACGCGCCGACCGACAGCGCCAGCACCGCGGCCCAGGCCGTGACGACGACCCAGGCCCGGCGGGCGGAGAACCGCCCGATTCTGTAGAGGAGTCCTGCCATGTCCGGTGTCCGTCCCTGTCTCTGCGCTGTGGTGGGTGGGAGTGCGGGGCGTCAGTGCTCCGGCATGTAGCCGGCTCGGACGTTCTCGATGAGCCGGTCGACGAGGGCGTCCCACGCCGCGCGCGCGTCGGGCGCGGCGGGGTCGGTGGTGGTGCACCAGTGCATGGCGATGACGCCGACGCCGTGCACCAGCGAGGTCACGAGGAGCCGCGCGTCGAGCGGGTCGACGTGGGGGTAGCGGCGCAGCAGCTCGTCCACGAGGTGGTCCGCGACCCGCGCGAACGCCTGCTGGGCGAGCGCCGCGGCGCGGGGGTCGTCGCCCTGGGCCAGGGGGCCGAGGGCGTTCGCGAGGTAGGTGACGGGGGCGGGCAGGTCGGCGCCGCGCAGGGTCTCGGCGAGCTCGTCGAACATCGACGCGCGGGAGCCGTCGCCCACCGGCGTCCGCGTCGCCGCGAGCTCGACCTCGGCGATCACCTGCCCGAGCCGCTCCGCGCAGACGGTCAGCACGACGTCGTCCAGCGAGCCGAAGTGGTTGAACACCGTGCGCCTCGAGACGTCCGCGCGCTCCGCGAGCTCGTCGACGCTGAACACGGGAGCGCCGTGCTCGACGAGCAGGGCGTCGGCGGCCTCCAGGATGGCGCGCCGGGACCTCGCCTTGACGGCGGAGCGCCGGTCGGGGGTCTCGGTCACGCGGAGGACCGTAGGCACGTGGCTGCACTCAGTGCAAGCGTGCACCGGGTGCAAAGCGCCTGATGTGTCTCACGTCACGAGGCCGGCGCGGTGCGCGACGGCGGCCGCCTCGAGGCGGGTCCGGCAGCCCAGCTTCGCCAGCACCCGGCTGACGTGCGTCTTCGCCGTGGTCTCGGACACCGTCAGCGCCTGCGCCACCTGCTGGTTCGACCGTCCCTCGCCGAGCAGCACGAGCACCTCGCGCTCGCGGGCCGTCAGCCGGCCGAGGCCCGGGGCGTCGGGGGCGGCCGGCTCGGGGGCGGGCACCGGGACGCTCGCGAGCACGCGCCGGGTGACCTCCGGGGCGAGCACCCCGTCGCCGGCCGCCACCTGCCGCACGGCGGCGACGAGCTCGGCGGCGCCGACGGACTTCAGCAGGAACCCGACCGCCCCGGCCCGGAGCACGCCGAACAGGTACTCGTCGAGGTCGAACGTGGTCAGCGCGACCACCTGCGCGAGCCCCTCGCCGACGATCCGCCGCGTCGCCTCGATGCCGTCCGTGCCGGGCATCCGGATGTCCATCAGCACGACGTCGGGCCGCAGCGCCCGGGCGTTCGCCACCGCGGTGTCTCCGTCGGCCGCCTCGCCCACCACCGTGACGCCGTCCGCCTGCTCGAGCATCAGGCGCAGGCCGGCGCGGATCGCCCCGTGGTCGTCCGCCAGCAGCACCCGGACCGTCACGGCGCACCCCCCGCCGCGTGGGCGGTCCTCCGCGCCACGGGCTCGGCGGGCGCGCCCGGCGCCAGCGGGAGGACGGCGTGCACGCGCCAGCGGTCCGCCGCGTCCGGTCCCGCTGCGAACCGGCCGCCCAGGGAGCGGGCGCGCTCCGCCATCGACACGAGGCCGGTGCCCGAGCCGAGCGCGGAGGCGACGGCGGGGGTGGGCGCGTCGGCGGCGGGCAGCCCGTTGACGACCACGACCTCGAGAGCCGACCCGTCGGACGCGACGCGCAGGTCCACCCGGCCGCCCGCGGTGCCGTGGGCGGCGGCGTTCGTCAGGGCCTCGCGGGCGATGCGGTAGGCCGCGTGGTCGACCACCGCCGGCAGCTCGGGCACCGCGGCGGCGACCCGCACGTCCAGCCCGCGCTGCCGCGCCGTCGTCACCAGGTCGCCCAGCCGGTCGAGGCCGGCGGGGGCCGTGGCACCGTCCCGGGGGTCGGCGCCGCGCAGCACGAGGATCATCGAGCGCATCTCGGCGAGCGACGCGACGGACTCCGCGCGCACGGCCGCGAGCGCCGCCCGGTCGCGATCGGCATCGGGCGGTCCGGACAGCGCGGCCTCGGCGTGGATGGCGACGGCCGACAGCCGGCTCGCCACCACGTCGTGCAGGTCCCGCGCCATGCCCGCTCGCTCGTCGCGCACCGCGGCGTCCCGGTCGAGGTCGGCGATCCGCTGCACGTCCGCGGCGTGGGCGCGCGCCAGGTCCGCCCGCGCCCGCTCCAGCGTCGCGCGCTCGGCCTCCGACGCCGCGAGCTCGGTCCGGCTCCGCACGTCCGACCCCCACCACAGCGGCGTGACCAGGACGGCGACCGCCTGGAGCGCCGCCGCCAGGGCGTCGCGCAGGCCGCCGCCCGTCGCCCACACGGCGGCGGGCGCCGCGACGGTGAGCGCCGCGACGACCGCGTGCAGCGCGCGCCGGGCCCGCGCGGAGGCGTGCACCTCGGCGCTGTACAGGGCGTCGACCAGTACGAGCAGCAGGCCCAGCCCGCCGCCCGCGGGGACGGTGCCGACCACGCACGCGGCCGCCACCGCGAGCACCGCGACGGGGTGCCGGCGCTTCGCGGTCAGCGCGCCGCACGCGACCAGCAGCAGCACGGTGTGCAGCCACCACCCGGCCGGGCCCGCGACGGCGGCGCCCGTCACCGAGATCCCCGCGCCGTGCAGCAGCAGCCCGGCGGCCAGGTACAGCAGCGCGACGCCGCGGTCGTCGAGGCGGGGCAGGGACGGCATGACGCCCATCCCAGCACGGCCCGGGAGCGGCGGGGTCCTCCGAAGGGACGACGCGGGGCGGCGGGATCGTGCGGTCGGGCGACGCCCGCGGTGCCCCGCCGACGCGACGCTGCCGGGCATGGACGTCATCGAGACCCTCCGCGAGAACCCGGTCGCCGCGCTCGTCGTCGCGTGCGAGGTGGCCTTCTGGGTGTTCCTCGCCGCCGCGGTCGTCGCCCGCTACGTGCTGCGTCGCCGGCGCCTGTCGACGGCGCTGCTGCTGTGCGAGCCCCTGCTCGAGGTGGTCCTGCTGGTCGCCACCGTCGGGGACCTGCTGCGGGGGTCGGAGGCGACGTGGACGCACGGGCTCGCGGCGCTCTACCTCGGGTTCACCGTGGCCTTCGGCAAGCGGACCGTGCACGCCGTCGACGCCTGGGTCGCGCACCGGTTCTTCGGCGGGCCGGAGCCCGTGCGGCCGCCGCGGCACGGGCCGGCGCGCGTCCGGTACGAGTGGGCGCTCTGGCTCCGGGTGCTG
The DNA here is from genome assembly GCF_019797765.1 of Cellulomonas sp. C5510. Classification (NCBI taxonomy): domain Bacteria; kingdom Bacillati; phylum Actinomycetota; class Actinomycetes; order Micrococcales; family Cellulomonadaceae; genus Cellulomonas; species Cellulomonas sp. C5510. Next base: position 3,562,311 of record NZ_CP081862.1, on the reverse strand, counting down.
CTCGCCTGGGCGGTGGCCTGCGCGGTGCTCGGCGTGCTGCTGCTCGTCGCGCAGGGGCCGGGCGAGGCGGCGGCGGAGCAGCGGGAGGTGCTGCTGGGCTGGGGCGGGCGGGCGACGCTGGTGCTCGTGGCGTGGCTCGTGTTCGGGCCGGTGTGGGAGACGTTCACGCCGCGCCGGGCGGCGGGCGACGCGGCGGCGGGCGACGAGGCCGGTCCGGCGCGGTCAGACGCGCGGTGACACGGCGGGCCGGGCGACCCGCCGCCGGGTGAGCTGCGTCCCCAGCAGCAGCGCCGCGGCCAGCGCCGGCCACCCCCAGGGCACGGAGGTGTGGGGCACGTACCCGGGCGGCGCCCCGATGCTCGCGAGCGCGACCTCGGCGCCGACCCGCTGCAGCAGCGGCTGGGCGACCGCCAGGACGACGCTCGTGACGGCGGCCGCGGTCAGGTACGGCCCGGGCGCGACGAGGCGCCAGGACCCCCGCCGGTCGGTGCGCCCGACGTGCAGCGCGAGCAGGCCGACGAGCAGCGCCGTGAGCAGCAGCGGGCCCCACAGACCGACCCGGGCGAGGGACGCCTCGGGTCGCGTGAGGTCCCCGACCCAGACCCGGGCGAGCGGCCCGGCCAGGCGTTCGACGTGGTTGTCCGGCAGCGGCGGGTGCGCGGCGTCGGTCAGCGTGACCAGGGGCTGCGCGTCGTGCCGGGTGAGGCCGTTGAGCGCGTAGGCCAGCCCGGTCGCCGCGAACCCCGCGGCGACCAGCCCGAGCAGCGTCTCGCCGGTCGTGCGTCGCATGCGCGCCACGGTACCGACGTGCTCCGCCCCGCGGGGCGGGTTCAGCGCGGCAGCGCGTCCCCGCCCTCCCGCCCCACGAGGCCCCGTTCGGATCCGTTCGCACCGGCGCGCCGGGCGTGCCGGTGCGAACGGATCCGAACGTCCCCACGGGGGCGGAGTGGGGGACGGGAGCCGGGGGACAGGCAGAGAGGGCCGGGGCGTCAGGCCCCGAAGAGGCGGCGCAGGGTCTCGACCGGGAGCTTGGGTTCGCGGTCCGCGGTGCACAGGCCGTTCGTCTCGAGGCCGGTGTCGGTGAGCTGGGTGTAGCAGTACCCCCGCAGCGCGGTGGACGCCCGGACGGCGCCGAGCAGGTCCGTCAGCCGGGCCTCGAGGTCCTCGGGGCTTCGCGCCTCCGAGTACCCCCACGAGCCCTCGGGCGCGCCGGGCGCGAACGAGACGCCGCCGAACTCCGAGAGCAGCACGGGGATGGTGCCGGGCTCGGGCGCCGGGCCGCCGACCCACATCCGCCGGCCCGCGGGCCCGATCCCGGCGACCGTGCGGGCGACCGCGGCGGCGTCGCCGTAGCGCTCGCGCAGCACGTCCCCGGTGGCGGCGTAGTCGTGGACGGTCAGCAGGTCGGACGCCGTGTGCTCCCAGCCGTCGTTGGAGATGACGGGCCGGGTCGGGTCGAGCGCCCGCGTGAGCTCGGTCAGGGCGCGGCTGTACGCCTGCTGCGCGGGGTCGTGGGCGATGTGCTGGACGCCCCAGGACTCGTTGAACGGCACCCAGGCGATCACGCACGGGTGCGACACGTCCCGGCGGACCACGTCGAGCCAGTCGCGCGTGAGCTGGGCGACGGCCTCGTCGGAGAACCGGTAGGCCCCGGCGGTCTCGCCCCAGACGGCGAGCCCCAGCACGTCGCACCAGTACAGGTAGCGCGGGTCGGCGACCTTCTGGTGGACGCGCACGGTGTTGAACCCGAGCGCCAGCGCGAGCTCGACCTCCGCGCGCAGCGCCTCCGGGCTCGGCGCGGTGAGGTGCGACTGCGGCCAGTAGCCCTGCTCCAGGACGGCGCGGACGGTGAACGGGCGGTCGTTGAGCAGCAGCTGGTCGCCCTCGACGGCCACGGAGCGCAGGCCGCAGTACGCGTCGACCCGGTCGAGCTCGGCCCCCGCGGCGTCGACGAGCACCACGTCGGCGTCGAGCAGCACGGGGTGGTCGGGCGACCAGAGCAGCTGCTCGTACGCCTGGCCGTTGTGCTGAACGGGCAGCGGCACGACGACGTCCGCGAGCGAGCCGACGACGGGCACCTCGGCCGCCCCGACCTCGGTGTCCCCGCGGCGGAGCCGCACGCGCACCCGGGTGCCCGCCGGAGCGGCCGCGCGCAGCCGCACCTGCACCGCCACGCGGGCGGCGGGCACGTCGGGCCGCCAGGTCAGCGAGCCGACGGCGACCGCGGGCACCTGCTCGAGCCACACGGTGCGCCAGATCCCGGACGTGCGGTGGTACCAGATCGCGTGCTGCTCGCGCTGCCAGTCCTGCTTGCCGCGCGGCTGCTCGACGTCGGTGCGGTCGTCCGTCGCCCGGACGACGACGACGTGCGCGTCCGGCGCCAGGTCCGGGTCGAGCAGGTCGGTGACGTCCACGGTGAACGGGGTCTGCCCGCCCTCGTGCCGCACGGCGTGCCGGCCGTCGACCCAGACGTCGGCCTCGTGGTCGACGGCACCGAGGTGCAGCAGGAGGCGGTCGCTGCCGAGCGCGGCGGGGACCGCGAACGTGCGCCGGTACCAGAGGGCGGCGTGGTCGCCGTGGTCGGCGATCCCGGAGGCCTCGGACTCGGGCGGGAACGGCACGACGATCTCGCGGTCGAACGGCGCGTCCGCGCCGGTGCCGTACCAGCGGGCCCGCCAGCCCGCGTCCGCGTCGTCGAACGCGAACCGCCACGGGCCGTCCAGCGACCACCACCGGTCGGGCCGGACGAGCTGGGGCCGGGGGTGCAGACCCGTCGCGGGTGCTGACGTCGTCGTCATGGCGGTCCTTCTGTCGCTGGAGCAAGTGGTCGAACCATGTTGCCACGTTGCAAAGCCGCGTGTCACACCGCTGCCCCCCCGCTCGGCGTCAGACGCCCGTCGACTCCCGCAGGACGAGCGCGTGCGCCACGGTCACGTCCTGGCCGGCCGGCGGCCCGGCCGGTCGCCGGTCGAGCTGCGCGACCAGCCGGGCCACCGCGACGCGGGCGATCTCGTCCCGGTCCGGGCGGACGGTGCTCAGCGCCGGCGTGAGGTACCGGACCTCCTCGACGTCGTCGAAGCCCATGAGCGCGATGTCCTGCGGCACCCGCACGCCGCGCAGCAGGCACGCCCGCAGGGCACCGACGGCGAGCATGTCGTTGAAGCAGAACACCGCGTCGGGGCGCTGGTCCTCGTCCAGCAGGGCGGTCATCTCCGCGAACCCGGACGCCCGGTCGTACGCCTCGACGTACCGCAGCAGCCGGGGGTGCGCGGGCAGGCCGGCCTCGGCGAGCGCGATCATGAACCCCTCGGCGCGCTGCCGCCCCGTCTGCGCCTCGGTCTGCAGGCCGATGGCGGCGACCCGTCGGCGCCCCAGCCCCACGAGGTGCTCCGTCGCCTCGCGCGCGGCCGCGACGTTGTCGATGTGCACGTGGTCGAAGGCGGTGTCCACGGTCCGCTCGCCCAGCAGCACGACCGGGCGGCCGGGGTCGGCGTCGAGCAGGTCGCGCCGGCTGAGGGCGAGGGGGCTGAGCACGAGCCCGTCGAACATCGCCCCGCGCGGGCCCTGGCGCAGCAGCTCGCGCTCGCGGTCGGGGTCGCCGTCGGTCTGGTCCACGACGACGGTGAACCCGGCCCCGGTGGCCTCGCGCACCACCGCGCGGGCGAGCTCGGCGAAGTAGGGCTGGTCGAGCGCGGGCACCACGAGGCCGAGCAGGCCGGTCCGGCCGGTGCGCATCGCCCGCGCAGCGGTGTTCGCGCGGTAGCCCAGCGCGTCCACCACCGCCTGCACGTGCTCCCGGGTGCGGGGCGCGACGTGCTCGTAGCCGTTGACGACGTTCGACACGGTCCTCGGGGACACCCCGGCGACCCGCGCCACCTCCTGCAGCGTCACCGCACCCCTGCGCGTCATGGGCGGCACCCTAGCGGGTTTGCCACGCTGCAACCGCTGGGTCTACCGTTTGCCACGTTGCAACGCCGCGGCAGGCCCCGCCGCGGCGACACGTGACCGCGAGGAGGCGGACATGCCGGACATGCACGGACGACGGACCAGGCGCGGGATCGCGCTGGCCGCGGGACTGACCCTGGCGCTGGCGGCCTGCGCCGGCCAGGGCTCGGCCCAGGACGACGACGGCACGACGGGCGACGGGCCCACGGAGCTCGTGCTCTGGCACGGCATGACCGGCCCCGACGGCCCGGCCGTGCAGCAGATCATCGACGACTTCAACGCGTCGCAGGACGACGTCGTGGTGAAGCCCAACGTCATGCCGTGGGACGTCCTCTACCAGAAGGTGCTCACGTCGCTGTCGTCGGACGACGGGCCGCAGGTCGTCGCGATGAGCGCCTCGAACGTGCCGCAGTACGCGTCGAAGGGCGCGCTCGCGCCGGTCGACGACTTCTACGCCGACGACACCTGGATGGACACGTCCGCGCTGCCGGACGCCGCGAAGCACGCCGCGGACTTCGACGGCACCGCCTACGGCGTCCCGCTGAACATCGCCCCGATGATGCTCTACTGGAACAAGGACATGTTCGAGGCCGCCGGGCTCGACCCGGAGCAGCCGCCGACGACGTGGGACGAGTTCGCGTCCATGGCGGAGAAGCTCACGGTCGACGAGAACGGCGACGGCAAGCCCGAGCAGTACGCCGCCGCGCTCGCGGACCACACCACCGTGCCGATCTACCAGATGCTGCTCTGGGGCACGGGCGGCGGCGTCGTGGCGGATGACGCCTCGACGGCGACGCTCGACTCCCCGGAGACGCTCGAGGCCCTCGAGTTCTGGGTCGACCAGGTGCGGGAGAAGAAGGTCTCGCCGATCGGCCTGTCGGGCGCGGACGCCGACAAGCTGTTCCAGACCGGCAAGGCCGCGATGGAGATCGTCGGCCCGTGGATGACCACCGGCTTCGACGAGGCCGGCCTGGACTACGGTCTCGCCGCCCCGCCCGCCGGGCCCGACGCGGACGTCACGCTCGCCGACGTGGTGGCGTTCACCGTCAACGCGAAGGCGTCCGACGCGCAGCAGGACGCGGCCAAGACGTTCTTCGCGTACTGGAACTCCGTCGAGTCGCAGAAGACGTGGGCCGACGGCTCCGGCTTCCCCCCCACGCGCACGGACATCCCGGCGGACGAGCTGGAGAACCCGTACTCCGCGGTGTTCGGCGACCCGGAGCTGCTCGGCAGCGCCAAGGTGTACCTGGCGGGCGTGCCGAGCTCCGGCACCATCACGGACTCGATCTTCTACCCGGCGCTGCAGCGCGTGCTGAACGGCGACGGCGACCTGACCGAGGTGTTCACGCAGGCGAACGCGGACGTGCAGGCCGCGATCGACAAGGGCTGAGGCATGACCACAGCAGCCCGCACCCCCGCCCCCGCCCGCGTCGCCGTCCGGCGCGGGCGGGGGGCCCGGCGCCGCGAACGCACCGCCTGGCTGTTCCTCACGCCGAGCCTGCTCACCATCGCCGTGTTCATGCTCTGGCCGATGGTGCAGTCCGCCTACCTGTCCTTCATGGACTACAACCGCATCCAGCCCGCGCAGTGGGTGGGGCTGGCCAACTACCGCGAGCTGCTCACCGACCCGGCCGTCGGCAACGCGCTGCGCAACACGCTCGTGTACGCGGTGGTCGTCACGCCGGTGACCGTCGGGCTCGCGCTCGCGCTCGCGCTGCTGCTCAACCGGGCGATCTTCGCGCGCGGGCTGGTGCGGACCGCCGTGTTCCTGCCGTTCATCGTGTCGCTGGCCATCGTCGCGATCGCGTGGGCGTTCCTGCTCGACCCGAACATCGGCCTGCTCTCGCACTGGCTCGACGGCCTCGGCATCGTCTCGACGCAGGGCTGGCTGTCGGACCCGCAGCTCGCGATGCCCGCGGTCATGGTCGTCGGGATCTGGAAGACCGTCGGCTTCTACATGGTCATGTACCTCGCCGGCCTCCAGTCCATCCCGACCGAGCTCTACGAGGCGGCGTCGCTCGACGGCGCCGGGCCGTGGACGCGGTTCCGCAACGTCACCTGGCCGCTGCTGTCCAACCAGACGATGCTCATCTCGATCATGGCCGCGATCGCCACGCTCCAGGCGTTCGACCAGATCTACGTGATGACGCACGGCGGCCCCTACTTCCGCACGGAGACGCTCGTCATGCTCGTGTACCGCGTCGGGTTCGAGGACCTGCGCCTCGGCTACGGCTCCGCGATCTCCTGGGTGCTGCTGCTCGGGGTGTTCGTGCTGTCGATGCTCCAGTGGGGCTACTTCCGCAAGCGGGCGGTGACGTACTGATGGCCGACACCCTGCTGCGTCCCGCTGCGGTCGACGACGACGCCCCGCCCCCCGTCCGGCACGACGTGCGCCGGCTCGACCGCCTGTGGCGGGTGCTGACCGGGGTCTCCGGGCTCGTGATCGCGGCGGCCATGCTGCTGCCGATCATCTGGATGGTGCTCACGGCGTTCAAGCCGGAGTCCGACATCGTGGCGTTCCCCCCGACGCTGTGGCCGCGCGCGCTGACGCTCGAGCACTTCGGGGACATCTGGTCGCAGATCCCGTTCGCGCGGCTGTACGGCAACACGATCGTGTTCGCCGGGGCCGTCACGGTGTTCTCGCTGCTGTTCGACGCGATGGCGGCCTACGCGCTGGCCCGGCTGGACTTCCGCGGCAAGAACCTCGTGTTCGTCCTGGTGCTCGTGCTGCTGATGCTGCCGTACCAGGTCACGCTCATCCCGCTGTACGACACCCTGGCGGCCGTCGGCCTGGCGGGGACGCTGCCCGGCATGATCGTGCCGCGGCTGACCAACGCGTTCGGCATCTTCTTCCTGCGGCAGTTCTTCCTGTCGCTGCCACGGGACCTGGAGGAGGCCGCGCGCATCGACGGCGCGTCGGAGCTGCGGATCTTCGCGCAGGTGATCGTCCCGCTCGCGAAGCCCGCCCTGCTGACGCTCGGGCTGTTCCACTTCCAGTACAACTGGAACGACCTGCTGTGGCCGCTGATCATGGCGAACGACCTGGAGTCCGCCACCCTCCCGGCCGGTCTGGCGATGTTCATGGGCCAGCACGTGGTCGAGTACGGCCTGCTCATGGCCGGGTCGGTGCTGGCGCTGCTGCCCGTCGTCGTGTTCTTCCTGCTCATCCAGCGATCCTTCGTCGCGGGCATCGCGACGACCGGCATGAAGTGAGGTCCGCGTGACTGACACGTCCTGGCACACCGACGGGCGCCTGCACCACGGCGTCGGCATCGAGGACACGTTCATCCCCTCGGAGCGCGTCGGGCAGCGCAAGCTCGACGAGTACGAGCTGACGCAGCACTACCACCACTGGCGCGAGGACCTGCGCCTGGCCGCGGAGTCCGGTGCGACGCTGATCCGCTGGGGCTCGCCGTGGTACCGGGTGGAGCCGGAGGAGGGGCGGTTCGACTTCCGGTGGCTCGACGAGGTGATGGCCGAGATGCAGCGGCTCGGACTGCGCTGCGTCCTCGACGTCATGCACTACGGGACCCCGCTGTGGATGCCGAACGCGTTCCTCGACCCGCGGTACCCGGAGCTCGTCGCCCGGTACGCGGCCGCGGTGGCGGCGCGCTACCCCGGCGTCGTCGACGACCTCACGCCGCTCAACGAGCCGATGGTCAACGCGATCTGGTGCGGGCGTGACGGGCGCTGGCCGCCGTACCTGACGGGGGAGGACGGGCTCGTCGCCGTGCTGCTGCCGCTGGCGCGCGGCATGGTCGCCACCCAGCGCGCGGTCGCGGCCGTGCGCCCCGACGTCCGGTTCGTGCACGTGGACGCCGGGTTCCTGTGGGAGGGGCACGGGCCTGGCGGCACGACGGTGGCGCACGGGGAGCAGTGGCGGTTCCTCGCCCTGGACCTGGTCACCGGCCGGGTCGGCGAGGACCACCCGCTGCACGGCCACCTGGTGCGGCACGGCGCGCGCGAGGAGGACCTCGCGGCGCTGCGCCGGGACGCGGTGGTGCCCGACGTCGTCGGCGTCAACTACTACCCGGCCTTCACGCGGCAGCTGGTCGGCGCGGACGGCGCGGAGCAGCCCGTCGAGGCCGGGACCGCCGGGCTGGTCGAGCTGCTCGGGGCGTACCACGAGCGCTACGGCCTGCCGCTGGCCGTCACCGAGACCTCGCGGGCCACCCCCGACGTCGCCGCCAAGGCGCAGTGGGTGGACGACCTGCTCGACACGGTCGAGAAGGTCCGCGCGGACGGCGTGCCGGTCACCGCGGTGTTCTGGTTCCCGCTGCTCGACCTGGCGGACTGGTCGTACCGGGACGGCACCGCGCCCGCGGACGACTACCTCCTGCCGTTCGGGCTGGTCGACCTCGTGCGCGGCGCCGACGACGTGCTGGCGCGGGTCCCGAACGCGGCGTACGACCGCTGGCGGGCTCGGGTCACGGCCGCGCGCTGACCGCCCCGCGCGCCGCCGCGTCCTCGGCTCCGGCCGGCGCCACCGCCGGCCCGGTCGCGTCCGGGCCGGCGGCGCGCTGCGGCGGGGCGAAGCACGCCACCACCACGGCGCCCACCACCGCGAGCGCGGCCGGCAGCAGCAGCGACTGGCCCATCGCGTGGGCGAAGCCGGCGCGCAGCGCCTCGGGGAGGGCGCCCGCCGCCTCGGCCGCACCCGTCGACGCCGCCGCACCGGGGCCCAGCTCGGCGACCAGGCGCGCCTGGATCAGCGCGGCGATCGCGGCCGAGCCGAGCACGGAGCCGACCTGCCGGGTGGTGTTGAACACGCCGGACCCGGCCCCTGCCAGCTGACGCGGCAGGTTGCGGGTGGCGGTGGACGAGATCGGGGACCACAGGCACGCGTTGGCCACGCCGAGCAGCGCGGAGGGGAGCAGCAGGCGCGCCCAGCGGTCCGGGTCCGGCGTCAGCCAGAGCGTGAACCAGACCAGGGCGGCCGCCTGCAGGAGCATGCCGGTGAGCGCGATCGTGCGGGGGTTCGCGGTGTCGACCAGGCGCCCCACCACGGGCGACAGCACGAGGGTCATGACCGCCATCGGCGCCAGCATCAGGGCCGAGCGGGTCGGGGAGAACCCGAGGACGAGCTGGTAGTAGAACACCAGCGGCAGGGACATCGCGGTGACCGCGAACCCGAGCGTGCTGATGGCGCCGTTCGCCAGCGCGAAGTTCCGGTCCCGGAACAGGCCCAGGGGCAGGAGCGGCTCGCCGCGCATCCGCGCCTGGTGCCGCACGAACACGACGAGCACGACGACGCCGCCCGCGACCAGACCCCACACCGGCAGCCAGCCGCCGATCAGGCCCCAGTCGTAGGTCTGGCCCTCCTGGATGCCGAACACCAGCAGGAACATGCCGACCGCGCTGAGGAGCACGCCGACGACGTCGAACGAGTGCGCGTGCGTGTCGAGCCGGGGGACGAGGCGCCACGCCAGCACGAACGCCACGACGCCCACGGGGACGTTGACGAAGAAGATCCACTCCCAACCGAGGCCGTCCACGAGCACGCCGCCGAGCAGCGGTCCGACGAGGGTCGCGACGCCGGCGGTCGCGCCCCACAGGCTCATCGCCTTGCCGCGCTGGTCCGGCGGGAACAGGCGCGTGATCACGGCCATCGTCTGGGGCGTCATGAGCGCGGCGCCCAGGCCCTGGAACGCGCGTGCGGCGATGAGGGCGCCGATGGAGCCCGCCAGGCCGCACGCCGCCGAGGCCACCGTGAACACGGCCAGGCCCACGAGGTACACGGACCGCGGGCCGAACCGGTCGCCGAGCCGGCCGGTGACCAGCAGTGGCGCCGCGTACGTCAGCAGGTACGCGCTCGTCACCCAGATGACGGCGTCGATGTCGGTGTGCAGCCCCGCCATGATGGCGGGGTTGGCGACGGAGACGATCGTGGTGTCGACCAGGATCATGAAGAAGCCCACGACCAGCGCCCAGAGGGCGGGCCAGGGTCGGACGGTGGGGTGCACGGTGGCTCCTCGGGGGTGCGTGGGGGTGTCGGCGCCGGTCACCAGGTGACCTCGCCCGACTCGATGCGGTCGACGAACGCGGCGATCCAGCGGGACTCGGCCTCGTAGACCTCGATCTGGTAGGTCATGTCGGCCCAGTAGCGGGCCGGGAGCTGCTTGGCGGTCACGTGGGTGACGGCGCTGCGCAGGGTGTCGAGCTCGGCCCCCAGGCGGCCGAGGCGGTCGCGGAGCAGGTCGAGCACGGTCTCGCGGGGCAGGTGGTGCGCCTCGGAGAGGGCGAGGGGGAGCGTCGGGAACTCGTTGACCGGCGCGGAGATCATCGCGGCGAGCGCGGCGGACAGCGCCTCGAGGCCCGCCGGCGTGATGGCGTACGTGGTGCGCTCGGGGCGGTTGCCGGCGCGGTCGGTGCCCGTCGGGACGATGAGACCGTCGCGGTGGAGACGGTCGACCGTGTGGTACAGCGAGCCGGGCCGGACCTTGACGACGCGGTCGGTCGCGCGCTGCCGCATGACCTGGTGCAGCTCGTACGGGTGCCGCGGCGTCTCGTCGAGCAGCGCCAGGGTGGCGACGGCGAGCGGCGTCAGGGTGGCGGCCACGATGTTGCTCCTTCCGGATCAGTCCACGTGGACTATATGCCCGCACCGGCGCGATCGCGCAACACCTGCGCCCCGGGAGCCGCCTGAGTCGTCGCCGAGGTCCGCGAGCAGGTGCACGAAGGAGCCCTCGCGCAGCACCAGCTCGCCCGCGGCCCGCGTCGCGTCCTCGTCCACCACGCGCGATGCCATCAGCATGATGCCGAAGCCGTGGGCCGTGCCGGTCGCGAACGCCGGCACCGCGTCGGACTCCGGGTCCAGGCTGTCGACGGCGACGTCCTCGAAGCCCGCGGCGGTCAGGGCCGCGCCCAGGCCAGGGCGAGGGCCGCGACGAGGAGCGCGGTCCGGGTGCGGCGGGTCACCCCTGGCTCATCGGCGCGGCGGGTGCCCGACCTGAGGGTCAGTCGCGGGCGAGCAGCTCGTCGACCAGGGCCGGGAGCGCCTGCTCGATGGGGTCGCGCACCACGCGGTCGGCCAGCCGGTCGTACGGGGTCGGCTCCGCGTTGACGATGACGACCTCCGCGCCGACCTCCGCCGCCAGCCCCACGAGGCTCGCGACGGGCTGCACGGTGAGCGTGCTGCCCACCGCGACGAGCACGTCGCCGTCCTGCGCCGCGGCGATCGCCCGGTCGAGCGCGCGCTCGGGCAGGCGCTCGCCGAAGTAGACGACGTCGGGCTTGAGGACGCCGCCGCAGACCGCGCACGGGGGGTCCGGCTCGGCGTCGAGGCGCGCGAGGACGGCACGGGTGTCCTCGCGGGCGCCGCACGCGAGGCACGACGTGGTCCGCAGCGTCCCGTGCAGCTCGACGACGTCGGCCGGGTCGCTGCCGCCCGCCTGGTGCAGGCCGTCGAAGTTCTGGGTCAGCACCGCCTGGAGGCGCCCCGCCCGGCCGAGCTCCGCGACCGCCCGGTGACCGGCCGCGGGCCGGGCGTGCCAGGCGGGGTGGTCCCGCCACATCCGCCAGCCGCGCCTCCGCACGTCCGGGTCGGCGACGTACCGGCCGATGTCGAGCAGCTCCACCTGGTCGGGGTGCCGGGTCCACGTGCCCTGCGGCCCCCGGAAGTCGGGGATGCCGGCGGCGGTGGACAGGCCGGCGCCGCTCAGCACGGTGACCCGCAGGCCGGGGGCGGGCATGTGCACGGCTACCGCCCCCGCCGTGGCCGGCGGCCGGCGGTGCCGGAGCGGCCGCCGCGCGGGCCCGCCACCCGGCCGCCGGTGCGACCGGACCGCGCCGCGCGCTCGGTGCGACCCCGGGCCGGCTGGTCGGCGGTCCGGGGCGCCTTCCGGCCGGAGTCGCCCGCGCCGGCGGCGCCGCGCCCGCGGGAGGAGTTCACCGTGCGGCCCCGGACGATGCCGATGAGCTCCTCGACGAGGGGGTCGCCGTCGCGCGCCGCGAGCCAGGCGAGCGCCGCCTGCGACGCGGGCGCCCCGGACAGGGGCCGGTACGTGAGGTCCTTGCGGTGGTGCAGCCGGGCGAGCGACTGCGGGACGACGAGCAGGCCCACGCCTGACGCGACCAGCGCCACGGCGTCCTCCGTCGTCGCCGGCGTCGGCAGCGCGGACGGCTCGCCGGGCGGGTCGTCCCAGCCGAGCACGTCGTCCGCCGGGGTGAGCAGGGTCTCCTCCGCCAGGTCCTCCGGCGTCAGCTCGTCCAGCGCGGTGAGCAGGTGGTCCTTCGGCAGCACGACGACCGTGGACTCGACGTACAGCGGGATCGCCGACAGCACGTCGCGGTCGACGGGCAGGCGCAGCAGCGCCGCATCCGCCCCGCCCGCGACGAGGGTCGACCCCGCGTCGGCGGCCGGGCCGTGCACGAGCTCGAGCCGGACGTCCGGCAGGCGCTCGCGCCACGTCCGCACCCACGACGCGGGCACGACGCCGGGCACCAGCAGCAGGCGGAAGCGCCCTGCCGCGGCGGGGTCGGCGGTGGGGTCGGCGTCGGCGGCCGGGGGGACGGGCATCGCGGTCAGCGTAGCCGCGCGGCAGGCCCGCCGGGCCGGGCGGCCTCGTCGCGCTGCGCCGGCCCGTGCCGCCGCGACGGCGGGGCGGCGCCGCCGGGTGCCGGCCCGGGGCCGGGGTCCGTATCCTGGACCGGTGACCTCCGAGGACAGCCCGGCCGCTCCGGCCCGCCGCGCGCGTACGCCGCAGACCATGAAGCCCGCCACCGCGGCGGCGAAGCTCGGCGTGCACCTGCCGGCCACCCCCGAGGAGTTCCGCGCCGGGCCCGTGTCCCGCGAGCAGCTCGACGAGCTGCAGCGCACGCCCCCGCCGTGGCTGCAGGAGCTGCGGCGCACCGGCCCGCACCCGCGCGCCGTCGTGGCGGCCCGTCTGCGGATCTCGACGTCCGGGCTGGCGCGCGCCGGCCTCACGGACCCGCTGACCACCGAGCAGATCGACGCGATCATCGAGGAGAGCCCCGAGTGGCTGCACCGCGAGCGCGCCACCCACATGGAGGTCAAGCGCGAGGAGCAGCGCCTGCGGGAGCGGGACGCCGCGCGCGCCGCGACCCCCGGCACCGAGCGGTCCCTGAGCTGAGCCCGGCACGGGGGCCCGCCCGGGCCTGAGCCCGCCGCACGACCCGGACGCACCCTTGTGTGCGCCCGGCGCCTCGGCGTGCCCGCCGGGCGACCTGGGCATGGGCCATCGTGCATGGGCAGAAAGACGTCGGGAACCGTGTCCGCAGCCTGGGTCCGTACCGGGGCGAAGTTGCCAACCGTGTGTCGCAGCGCCCGGTTCCGCCGGGTGACCCGTGGTCGATCGTCGCTCAGGCAGGGATGACACCGACCGGCGCGCAGGTGACCACCTGCGCGCCGCCGTGGCCGCGACGCCGCGGCCCTCGCCCACCTGATCCTCGGCTCCTCCACCACGTCGATGGACCGTTTCCGCGCCTCGGGTGAGATCGACATGCTCATGCGCCAAGCGACCGGCCTGGCGAAGGCCCCGTTCGTCGCCGAGTTCGTCCGCCTCCTCCTCGAGAGTGAGGAGAAGATCGTGCTGTTCGGGTGGCACCGCGCCGACTACGACATCTGGCTGGACCGCCTCGCCGAGTCCCGCCCGGTCCTGTGTGCGGGCACGGAGTCCCCGAACCAGATGGGCGCCGCCCTCGACGCGCTCAAGAACGGCGCCGCCCGCATCCTGATCATGTCCCTGCGGTCCGGGTCCGGCGTCGACGGCCTCCAGAAGGTCGCCCGCGTCGCCGTGTTCGGGGAGCTCGACTGGTCCCCGCAGATCCACGAGCAGGGCATCGGCCGCCTCCGGAGGGACGGCATCGACGAACCCCCGGTCGCGTACTTCCTCGTCTCCGAGGAGGGGTCGGACCCGGCGATCGCGGAGGTCCTCCAGGTGAAGCGCCAGCAGGGCGAGCAGATGGTCTCCCCGGACGGGCGCCTGTTCGAGAACGCCACCGCAGACGTGAACCGCACCCGCCTCCTCGCCGAGGCCGCGATTGCGAGAGCAGCCGGCGCTCCTCGCTGAGCGTGTCAGACCCTCCCGGCAGACTCTCGCCATGGGAACCGTGAGACGGAACGGAACGTGCTCCTACTGCGGACACCGCACGACCCGGGTCAGCTACGAGCCCGGCTACCACAACGGCTGGTGGGAGTGCGCGGGCTGTGGGATCCGGTGGGCCGTGGGGCGACCTCACCCCGGCACCACACAGCGCGCCCGAGCACGCGCCCGCGTTCAGCGAGCGACCCAGGCGAACCGCCGAAGCTGGACCTGGTAGGTCGGGCACCCGCCGCAGACGACGCTACTTGAGCGCCCGCACGAAGCTCAGCACGAGGTCCGCCAGCTCCTCGCGGTCCCGCGAGCTCTGTCCGTTCGGGGTCAGAGCGAGCTCCCGACCATCGGCGAACGTCACGACCGCATGCCTGACCTTCGGCCACTCCGAGTTCCCAGCCAAGAACGCGTCTGCCGTGGCGGCCACCTCCACCTTCGAGATCGTCGAACGCCCCACCGCGAACACGCGCCAAGTGACGTCACGACCGCCCACCTTCGAGGCGGTGAGCGTCACGACCGACGTCGCGGTGAACACGTCAGCACCGACAGAGAACCCAACGCCGTCGTCCTCCGCCTGACCACGCAAGTTCACGAACTCGACCCTGGCGTCGCCGACCAGCGCCAGCAGCGACGAGTGCGCCGGCGGGTACCACGGCGCCGTGACCCCGACGTCGTCACCTTCGACAGCGAACCGCCAGATCAGATTCGGCCCGTCACCGAGGCGCTCGTGAAGCAGTCCCCGGTTCGGTACCAAGTCGTCAGGGAACACCGTTGTCCTCCTCACATGCCCCGCGCCCACGTCGGGATGCGTCACACGCTACGAGCGCGACCCACCACCTGTCTGGCGAACCGGCCACCGACCTGCACCCCCCACCGGACACTCCGAGGGCGACCACGCGCACACCGTGGACCCCGACGCCGTGGGAGAACCGCACATGGCCCCCGCCGAACCCATCAGCGGCGACCCCGTGGACTGCGCGAAGTGCGGACGACCCCATGCACGCGACAACGGGAAGCCGACCTGCACCGGGCACTCCCGAGCGGGCGCGGCGTGCAAGAACGGGCCGCTCCCGGGCCAGCGGGTGTGCCGGATGCACGGGGGCGGGTCGCCGCAGGCTCAGGCCGCAGGCCGGCGCAGGCAGGAGGAGGCCGCGGCGGCGGTCGCGGTGCAGACCCTCGGGCTGCCGGTGGACATCTCCCCGACGGACGCGCTGCTCGAGGAGGTCCGGTGGACTGCCGGGCACGTGCAGTGGCTGCGGCGCCGGGTGCAGGAGCTGCACGAGGAGCCGACGCACCAGGCGTTCACGCTGGACGGCCGGCCGGTCGGAACGGCGAACCCGTCGGGGCGTGACGCTCTGGTGTGGGGCACGACGAAGGTCGTCGACAAGCAGTCCGGCGAGGCCCCCGGGACGGACACCACGCAGGAGGCTCGTCCGTCGATCTGGTACGAGCTGTACGGGCGGGAGCGCAAGCACCTCGTAACCGTGTGTCAGGCGGCGATCAAGGCCGGGGTCGAGGAGCGGCGTGTGCGTCTCGCCGAGCAGCAGGGCGAGCTCGTCGCCGGAGCCATCCGCGCCATCCTCGCGGACCTAGGGCTGACGGCGGAGCAGGAGGCGCTGGTCGCTGAGGTGGTGCCTCGGCATCTGCGGGTGCTGGCGGGCGGCGTGGCGTAGCCCGTTCCCCGTCCGGGCACGCGTATTCAGCGTTACCTTCGGTGTCGTGCGCGCCATCCTCATCTTCGCCGCAGAGAGCCCCCCGGCCCCGCCGTTCTGGCAGACCCCATTGGCCGGCGTGGTCGTCGGGGCACTATTGAGCGCATTCTCGACGTTCATCCTGTTCACGCTCACCCAACGACGGGACGCTCGGAACAAGGCGAGGGACCTGCGAAGAGACGCCGGCGTGGAGACGTTGCGCGTCGCATACAGGCTCAGGGATACAGGGAACGAACTGCTCGCTTCAATGGTGATCGTTGAGACGCCAGAGCAGATCCCGCCGAATCGACGAAAGGAGGCCCTCGGCGAGTATGACCGGCGGTTCGCCGAATGGCAGGCGGCATCAGCAGCTGCGGGCGAGCAGCTCCACGTCGCGCGAGCGACTACGTCGGGCGACGTGTGGCTCCCTTTCAACGCCCTACTGGCCTGCGACCTGCAGATGAGCGCCCTACTCGAGCCGGGCGCTGACCCCAAGGCGAGGTCGCAGCACCAGGAAGAGATGGACTTCCACCTCGCGTACATGGCCGACCACATCCAGATGGACGCCAGAATCCTGCTGGGGACGCGCTACGGAGGAAAGCTCGGGCGACTGCGCGCATGGTTCGACACGCGCGGCCCCTGGGGAAAGAGGCGCATCGAGCGCGAGGCCGAAAGCTACGGCCCCGCTCCGACCGCTCCTCCGCCCAATGGCGAGGAGGTCGCACCTGGTCCCTCATCATCCTGAGGTGAGCATCGACTGGGCTGAGCACGCCGCCCGCATGTTCGAACCCACCCCACCGCAGCCACCTGGGCCGACCAAGCACGCCGCGGCCCCGGGTAGGGCAAGTGGGCGCGGGCGCAGCCGATCCGTGCCCTTTTCCAGCAGGGCCGCATCCACGTCGTCGACCCCGACGTCATCGACCTGTCGATCCTCGAGGACCAGGCGACCGCATGGACAGGGGACCCGAAGCAGGCGTCCCTGGACCGGGTGGACGCGGAGGTGCTGGGGCTGACGTGGCTGATGTACCCGCATCAGCGCGCCGAGAAGGGCAAGAAGCAGCCCGCCGGCCGCGGCGGTCAGCGGTGGGCGGGGATGCGCGGACGCTAGACCATCCCGCGATTCTCCACCAATGCCACGTCGAGGATCTCCGGCACCCGGGCGCGGACCTCCGCCACGAGGCGCGTCACGTGGTCGGCGTCGTCGGCGGTGATCAGCCACACGTCACCGTGTCGGCCGCCGGCGTCCGTCTCGCCTGTCTTGAGGTCGACCTCGGCGATGTCACGCAGCACGCCCTCGACCGCGTCGTCGAGAGTCGGGCTGGTGGGGTAGGTGAACCTGACCGCGTACTGAGGCATGCGCCGAGCGTCCTCCGGTTCAGACGCTCGGTCCAGACCATTAGCCTCTGGCACCCCCGACCGGACGATGACCCTGCCAGGCCATCGACCCGGGGGGCAGCAGCGCGCGGGACTACATGCAGGACCAGTGGGCGCCTCTCGCGCACATCCCCGAGCTCACCGAGAACCGCCGACCCTCGTCCGCGATCGCACCCACGTGGATCGACGACGTCGACGCCCGCCACCTCACCGCCTACCGCGTCCTGTCCGCGATGCGCGACAACACCCGCCGGTACTGGCTCCCCGACTCGATGTGGACCCGGGAGGTCCGCGGACGCGGGCAGGGCCTCGGCATCTCCGAAGAACCCGCCGCGTCCTGCCGCGAGTACGGGGACGCCGCTCTGCTCGTCGGCACCGCCCGCGCTCTGCTCCTCGGGGACAACCCGACCGTCGACTACCCCGACGACACCCCGGACGCGCGCCGAGACGTCCTTGTCTTCTGAGGTGCGCCTAACTTAGGTTTGGCTCACCTTCACCACAGGAGACGCCGCACCGATGCCCCATCCCCGTCCGCACGGCCGTGCCCGCGACGCGCGCCGCAACCCGCGACGCGCCCCCCGCGCGCTCCTGCTGGTGACGGCCCTGCTGGGAGTCCTCCTCGCGGGCTGCGCCTCCCCGGCGACCACGGCCGCGCACGCGCCGGCCGCCGCCGGGGACCGCCCGCCGCTCGGCGAGCTCACGCCCCTGGAGGACCCGCGGTCCTGGGTCGGCGAGCAGACGGCGGTGAGCGCCGCGACCCCGGTCGACCCCGTCGCGCAGGACCCGCAGCCGGCGCTCCCCGTCACGGTCACGGACGCCCAGGGCACCGAGGTCACGGTCACCGACACCAGCCGGGTGCTGGCGCTCGACCTGTACGGCTCGACGTCGCGGATCCTGTTCGAGCTGGGGCTCGGGGGCAGCGTCGTCGGGCGGGACGCGTCCTCGGACTTCCCGGAGGCCGGGGGCCTGCCCCTCGTGACGCGGGACGGCCACGACCTCAACGGCGAGGCGATCCTGGACCTCGCGCCGACGCTCATCATCACCGACACCACGCTCGGCCCGTGGGACACCGTGCTCCAGATGCGGGACGCGGGGATCCCGGTGGTCGTCGTCGACTCCCGGCGCGACCTGGAGTCGGTGGACGACCTCATCACCTCCGTCGCCGCCGCCGTCGGGCTGCCGCGGGAGGGTGAGGCGCTCGCCGCGCGGACGCAGGCGGAGATCGACGCGGTGGTCGCCGACATCGAGCGGCTCGCGCCCGACGACCCCGCGGACCGGCTGCGCGTCGCGTTCCTCT
The DNA here is from genome assembly GCF_019797765.1 of Cellulomonas sp. C5510. Taxonomy (NCBI): domain Bacteria; kingdom Bacillati; phylum Actinomycetota; class Actinomycetes; order Micrococcales; family Cellulomonadaceae; genus Cellulomonas; species Cellulomonas sp. C5510. The sequence goes on along the minus strand of NZ_CP081862.1, from coordinate 3,543,949 downwards.
ACCTGCGCGGGCAGGCCGGGGTCTTCTACCTGTTCGGCGAGGGCTCCGGCGCGGAGGCGCTCGTCACCGCGCTGGGGGGCGTGGACGTCGCCGCGGAGATCGGGTGGCAGGGCATGCGCCCGGTCACGGACGAGGCCCTGGTCGCCGCCGCGCCCGACCTCCTGCTGGTCATGACCGCCGGTCTCGAGTCGGTCGGGGGCGTCGACGGGCTGCTCGAGCAGCTCCCCGCCGTGGCGCAGACCCCCGCCGGAGAGCACCGGCGCGTCGTGGACATGGCGGACTCCCAGGTGCTGTCGTTCGGCCCGACGTCCGCGCAGACGCTCGACGCCCTGGCCCGCGCGTTCTACGCGCCCGACGCGTCGTGACGGCGGTGGGCACGCGGCCCGCGGCCACCGCGCGCGCGACCGCCCCGGCGGCCCCACCGGCCCGCCGCAGCCGGGTCGCGCTCCTGGCGGCGGGGCTCGCGGTCGCGCTGGCGGTGCTGGTGGTCGTCGCCGCGGGGACCGGGCAGCTGCGCATCCCGCCCGGTGAGGTGCTCGGCTCCGTGCTGCACCGGCTCGGCGTCGACGCCGGCCCGCTCCCGACGCACCCGAACGGCGACGCCGCCCTGTGGACCATCCGGTTCCCGCGGGTCGCGATGGCGGTGCTCGCCGGTGCCGCGCTCGCCGCCGCCGGCGCCGTGATGCAGGGCGTGTTCGGCAACCCCCTGGCCGACCCCGGCGTGGTCGGGGTGTCGTCGGGTGCGGCGCTCGCGGCGTGCACCGGGATCGTCCTCGGGCTCGGGTTCCTCGGGCCGTTCACGTCCGCCGCGCTGGCCTTCGCGGGCGGGCTCGTCACGACGCTGGTCGTGTACCTGCTCGCGCGGTCCGGCGGGCGGACGGAGGTCGTCACGCTCGTGCTCACCGGCGTGGCGGTGAACGCCGTGTGCGGCGCGGGCATCGCGTTCCTCACGTTCCTGGCCGACACCCAGGCGCGCGAGCAGATCGTGTTCTGGCAGCTCGGCAGCCTCAACGGCACGCGCTGGCAGTACGTCGCGGTGGTCGCGCCGTTCGTGGCCGCGGGGCTCGCGGTCGCCCTGCTCGTGGCCCGCCGCCTGGACCTGCTCGCCCTCGGGGAGCGCGCGGCGCGGCACGTCGGGGTGGACGTCGAGCGGCTGCGGGTCGTGAGCATCGTCGCCGTCGCGCTGCTGACCGCCGCGGCCGTCGCGTTCTGCGGGATCATCGCGTTCGTCGGGCTGGTCGTCCCGCACCTGGTGCGGATGGCCGTCGGTCCCGGGCACCGCGCGCTCGTGCCGCTCAGCGCGCTCGGCGGCGCGGTGCTGCTGCTCGCGGCCGATCTGGTCGCGCGGACTGCCGTCGCCTCGGCGGACCTCCCGATCGGCATGCTGACCGCCCTGGTCGGCGGGCCGTTCTTCTTCTGGCTCATCCGCCGGACCCGGCGCCAGGCGGGGGGCTGGGCGTGACCGCCCGCACGGGAGCCGGGCCCGCCGCCCCGGTCGCCCCCGCCGCCCCCGTCGACCCTGTGCCGCCGGGCGGGGCCGCGGTGGCGGTGCGGCTCGAGGCGGCGGGCTACGACGTCGACGGGGTCACGCTGCTCGACGCGGTGGACCTGGAGGTGCGCCGGCACGAGCTGCTCGCCGTCGTCGGGCCCAACGGCGCGGGCAAGTCCACCTTGCTCGGCCTGCTCGCGGGCGACCTGCGTCCGACGCGCGGCAGCGTCACGGACGACGGCGCGCCCGTCGCGTCGCTGCGCCCGGCCGAGCTCGCGCGGCGCCGCGCCGTCCTGCTCCAGGAGCACCGGCTCAGCTTCCCGTTCACGGTCGCGGACGTCGTGCGCATGGGGCGTGCGCCCTGGCGCGGGACGGCCGCCGAGGACGACGACGACCGGGTGGTCGCGGAGGCTGCCGCCGCCGGCGAGGTCGTGCACCTGGGCGACCGCCGGTTCCCGACGCTCTCCGGCGGCGAGAGGGCCCGCACCGCCTACGCGCGCGCCCGGGCCCAGGCCACGCCGCTGCTGCTGCTCGACGAGCCGACCGCGGCCCTCGACATCCGGCACCAGGAGATGGTGCTGGCGCAGGCCCGGGACCTCGCGCGGCGCGGGCACGCCGTCGTGGCCGTCCTGCACGACCTCAGCCTCGCCGCCGCGTACGCCGACCGCGTGCTGCTGCTCGGCGACGGCCGCCCCCGGGCGCTCGGCACGCCCGCCGACGTGCTGCGGCCCGACCTGCTCGGCGACGTCTACCGGCACCCCGTCGAGGTGCTCGTCCACCCCCGCACCGGCGACCTCGTCGTGCTGCCCGACCGCACCACCCCGGAGGACTCCCGATGACCCCGCCCCCGGCGCTCCGGCGCCTGACGGCCGCCGCAGCACTCGCGTGCGTGACCACGCTCGGCGCCGCCGGCCCCGCTCTCGCGGCGTCGCAGGTCGACGTCGCGGACCAGGACGGCGGGCCGGCGGTGCTCGACCCCGCCGCCGCGACGACCCTGCGGGTCTCGGGCACCGGGTTCCAGTCGGTCCCCGGCGGGTTCGGCGGCCTGTACGTGCTGTTCGGCTGGGTCGACCCGGCGGCCGGTGACGGCTGGCGTCCCAGCGCGGGCGGGGCGTCGGGCGTCCAGTACCGCTACGCCGTCGACGCGCAGAGCCAGGAGAACGCCGGGTACCAGCGCTTCGTCGCGTTCCCCGGGTCGCGGACGTCGGCCGAGGCCAACGGCGGCCAGCTCGCCGAGGACGGCACCTGGGCCACCGAGCTGACCGTCCCCGGGCCGGTGCTCGAGACGCTCGGCGCGGACGGCGGGACCGTCGAGGTGGACTGCCGCGAGGTGACGTGCGGCGTGATCACGATCGGGGCGCACGGCGTCGCGAACGCGACGAACGAGACGTTCACGCCGGTGCCGTCCGCCGCGTCCGGCGCGGCGGCGACCACCGGCGCGGACGCCGTGGCGCCGGCCGACCCGGCGGCAGCGCCGACCGCGACAGCGCCGGCCCCGACGCCCGGCCACGGGTCCACCACCCCGAGCGCCGACGCCGTCGCGGCACCGGAGCCGTCCGACCCGGGGGCGGCGGTCCCGTGGCCGGCCGTCGTCGCCGGGGGGCTCGCCGCCGTGGCCGCCGTCGGGCTCGTGGCCCTGCGGCGGCGTGCGTCCGGGCGGACGGCCACCGACGACGTCGGCGACGGCGACGCACCCGACCAGCACTGACAGGGGAGGACCGCGACCCACCCGGTCGCGGTCCGACGAGAGCCCGGGCAGCCGGGCCGGAGAGGGAGACGATGCACCGAGGAACGAGGACCCGCGCGTGGCGCGTGGTCACCAGCGCGGTCGTCGCGCTGGTCGTGGGGGCGGGCACGACGCTCGCCGCCGGGACGGCCGGGGCCGCCGAAGCCGACGACCCCGCGGGCGGTGCGCCGAGCTGCGTCGGCATCGCCGGTGCGACGTTCGAGTGGGGGGTGAAGGAGTCCTTCCGGACGTACATCTCCGGCCCGATCGCGCACGGCTCCGTCACCCCGGCCGACGTCACCGGGACGGGGCCGTGGACGTGGTCCGGCGGCACGGGTGAGATCGGCGAGGACGGCCTCGCGGCGGCCTCGTGGGGGAGCGGGTCGGTGCGCTTCGAGGGGCACGACGGCGCGCTCGACCTGACGTTCTCGGCGCCGGAGGTCACGGTCACGGGTGCCACGACGGCGACCCTCACGACGACCGTCGACCCCGGGACGGCCGAGCCCTCGCGGGTGGAGCTCGCGACGCTCGACCTCGCGGGCGGCACGTCGTCGACGGACGCGACGCAGGTCGCCTGGTCCGGGGTGCCCGCCACTCTGACGGAGGCCGGCGCGGTCGCGTTCGCCGGGTTCTACGGCGCGGGGACGGCGCTCGACCCGGTGGCGTTCACGCTGCCCGCGGGCGCCGCGCTCGACGGGTGCGGGACGCCCCCGGTCGACCCGGAGCCCGAGCCGGAGCCGGAGCCCGAGCCGGAACCCGAGCCGGAGCCGGCCACGCCGACGCTGCGCGTGTCGCAGACCGAGGGCCTCGACCCCGACGGGGCGACGATCACCGTCACCGGCGAGGGCTACGACACCAGCGCCCTGGGCACCCACCCGCCGGTGCTGAACCAGCCCGCCGGCGTGTACGCGCAGATCGGGTGGCTCGCCGAGTCGTGGCGGCCGTCGGAGGGCGCGCCGTCCGCCGCGCGGAGCGGCGCCTACACCCGCTGGGTGCAGGGGGTGAACGACACCCCGCCGTACCTGCGGTGGACCGTGCAGCCCGACGGCACGGCGGACTTCACGTGGACCGTCGAGGTGGACCAGGCGACGCTGGACGAGAAGCGGATCGAGGGCGGCACGCTGGCGGTGTTCACCGTGGGAGCCTCCGTCGCGCAGGCCGCGAACGAGCAGGCCGTCGCGATCGCCTTCGCCGGCTCCGGTGGTGACACCGGTGGCGGCGACACGGGCGGTGGTGACACCGGTGGCGGTGACACGGGTGGCGGTGACACGGGTGGCGGTGACAACGGCGGCGGGACGCCGGCCCCGACGTGCGTCGCCGTGACGGGCGGCACCCTGGACTGGGGCGTGCGCGCGTCCTTCCGCACCTACATCACCGGCCCGGTCGCGGGCGGCACCGTCTCCGCCACCGGCGTGACGGGAACCGGCCCGTGGACCTGGTCCGCGGGCTCCGGGCAGGTCGACGAGGACGGGCTGGCGACGGCCGCCTGGTCCGGCGGCGTGCGCTTCGTGGGGCACGGCGGTGAGCTCGACCTGACCTTCGCCAGCCCGGAGGTCCGCGTCACCGGTGCCGGCACGGCCGACCTGCGGGTGACCGTCACCACCCCGGACGGCTCGCAGCGGGTCCGGCTGGCGACGCTCGACCTGGCCGCGGGCACGGCCGCGTCCGACGCCTCCCGCCTCGCGTGGGCGGGCGTCCCCGCCACGCTGACCGCCGCGGGCAGCGAGGCGTTCGCCGGGTTCTACCCGGCCGGCGCGGCGCTCGACCCCGTGTCGTTCACGCTCCCGCTGGGTGCTGCGACGTCCTGCGGCACCCCGGGCGTGCCGACCACGCCGACGGTCCCCGTCACGCCGGTGACCCCCACGCCCCCGGGTGAGGTCACGCCGGTGCGCGAGGTCCAGGGTCTGTCCGCCGCCGGCTCGGTCGTCGCGGGCGGTGCCGTCACGGTGACCGCGAACGGCTTCGGGGCGGGCGAGACGGGTATCCGCCTCGAGCTGCACTCCGACCCGGTGCTCCTCGCGGGCGGCCTGGTGGCGGACGCCGCCGGGTCGGTCACGGTCACGGCGACCATCCCCGCCTCGACGCCGGCCGGGCCGCACACGCTCGTCCTCGTCGGCGCCGGGCAGACGCTGGAGCTCCCGATCACGGTCGAGGCCGCGGCGCCGGTGTGCGTCGCGCGGGCCGTCTCGGGAGCCACGCTGACGTGGGGCGTGCGGGAGTCGTTCCGCAGCTACGTCACCGGCCCGATCGCCCAGGGCTCGGTCACCGCGGACGGCGTCTCCGGCACCGGTCCGTGGACGTGGTCCGGCGGGACCGGCCGCTACAACGCGGACGCCGGTCTCGGTGCCGCCTCGTGGTCCGGGGGCGTGCACTTCACGGGGCACGGCGGGCAGCTCGACCTGACGTTCTCCGACCCGCAGGTGCGGCTCACGGGCGCCACGTCGGCCACGTTGACCCTCACGGTCGCCGGGCCGTCCGGGTCGTCCCGCGTCGCGGTGGCCACGCTCGACCTCGGCGCCGGCACCGCGTCCCGCGGGGCCGCACAGGTGGCCTGGTCCGGCGTGCCCGCCACGCTGACCGCGGCCGGCGCCGGCGTGTTCGAGGGGTTCTACCAGGCGGGCGAGGCGCTCGACCCGGTGGCCTTCACGCTGCCGCTCGGTGCCGAGGTCGAGTGCGACGCGACCTCCGGCAGCCTCGCCACCACGGGTGCCGAGCCCGGTGACGCGGTCGGCTACGCCGTCGCGCTGCTGCTGTTCGGCGGCCTGCTGACGGCGGCGGTCCGCCGTGGTCGACGCCGGGCCCACGGCCTGACGGCCTGACGGCTCGCGGGGGTGGGGCGGCGCGCGCCGCCCTACCCCCGCCTCACTCCCCGGACCCCATCTCCGCCACCACGCCGCACGGTGTCGCGCACGGCGTCGCCGCGTGGCACCGTGTGCGGCGCACCCCTGTCCCTGCCGTCCCCGAGGACCACCGCATGACCTCCCCGCACCCGGGCCCCGCCACCGGCCGGCCCGGTCACCGTCCCGCCGGCCGCCCCGGTCCCTCCGGAACCCCCGCGGGCGGGCACCCCCGCCCCGGCCGCGGAGCCGGTGGGCCTGCCGCCGGCCGCCCGGGCGGTCACCCCGGCGGGCACCCGGGTCCCCGTCCCGCCGGTCCGCCGGTCGAGCGCCCCGCCGGTGCCCCGAGCACCCCCGACGCGCCCCGCGCGGTCGTGCTCGTGCCGGCCCTCCTGACGTGGGTGGCCGCCGCCGCCACGACCGCGGCCTACCTCGCGCTCGGCGCCGTGCTGGACGCGGCGCGCACCGGTGACGGCGTGCCCGGCGCCGCCGTGGCGGTGCTCGTGGCCGCGGTCGTCGTCCTCGGGGTGGCCGCGTTCGCCGGCCCGCGGACCAGCCTCGCCGCGGTCGGCCCGCGGGAGTCGGTGCGCCGGGACGTGCTGCTCGACCAGGCGCTGCGGCTCGGTGTCGCGTTCCGCACGCAGGAGCGCTCCGGCCGGTTCGTGTCGACCGCCACCGACGGCGTCGAGCGGGCTGCGTCCCACGAGGTGACGTTCCGCTACCCGATCATCGCGTCGATGACGGTCCCGGTGGTCGCGCTGCTGCTGCTCGGGGCGGCCGTCGACTGGGTGGTCGCGGGCTGGCTCGCGCTCGCCCTGCCCGCGATCCCGCTGGTGGTCGGCGGCTTCCAGCGGGCGTTCCGCGGCGTCTCCGTGCAGTACCGGATGACCGCGCGCCGGTTCGCGGGGCAGTTCCTCGACGCGATCCAGGGGCTGCCCACGTCGACCGCGTTCAACCGCGCGGCCGCCAAGGGTGCGGAGCTCGCCCGCTCCGCCGAGCAGCTGCGCCGCATGGTGATGCGCCTGCTCACGCGCAACCAGCTGGTGCTGCTGGTCATCGACTCCTCCTTCTCGCTGGTGATGGTGACGGCCGCGGCGGCGCTGGCGGTGCTGCGGCTGCGGGACGGCGCGATCACCCCGGGGCAGGCCGTGGCGGTGGTGCTCGTCTCCACGGTGCTGCTGGAGCCGCTCGACCGGGTCGGCCAGTTCTTCTACGTCGGGCTCGGCGGGCGGGCCGCGGTGCGCGAGATCGAGTCGGTGCTCGACCAGGTGCCGGCGGCGCTCGACGCCCCCGGCGTGCAGGCGCCGGCCGGCTGGGCGACGCCCGCCACGGCGCCGGACCCCGACCCGGGCACGGAGGTCCCGGAGGCGCTCGCGCTCGAGCACGTCTCGTTCGCGTACCCCGGCGGGTCCCCGGTGCTGGACGACGTGTCGTTCACCGTCCCGCGGGGCGCGCGCGTCGCGCTCATCGGCCCGTCCGGGTCGGGCAAGAGCACGGTGGCCGCCCTCCTGCAGGCGCACCTGCGCCCCGGCAGCGGCGTGGTGCGGGTGGGCGGGCACGACGCGACGGTCGTGCCGCTCGCGTGGGTGCGCGCGCAGACCGCCGTGGTCGCGCAGTCGACGTACCTGTTCACCGGAACCCTCGCGGACAACCTGCGCCTCGCCGACGCCGACGCGGACGACGAGGCGCTGTGGCACGCGCTCGCGCAGGCCAACCTGGCCGACGAGGTCCGGCGGTTCCCGGACGGGCTCGCGACCCGGGTCGGGGAGCGGGGCCTGTCGCTGTCCGGCGGCCAGGCGCAGCGGCTCGCGGTGGCGCGCGCCCTGCTCAAGGACGCCCCCGTGCTGCTGCTCGACGAGCCGACCAGCCAGGTGGACGCCGCCTCGGAATCCGCCCTGGTGGAGGCGCTCGACCGCGCCGGCGAGGGGCGCACCGTGCTGGTCGTCGCGCACCGGCTGAGCACGGTCCGCGGCGCGGACGAGGTGCTGGTGCTCGCCGAGGGGCGGGTGGTCGAGCAGGGACCGCCGGACCGGCTCGGCGGCATCGACTCGTACTACGCCCGCGCGATGGACCTGTCCGGCCTGGCCGGGACGCCCGGCACGACCGGCCCGACCGGCACGACCGGAACCGCCCGCGCCGACGCCACGGAGGCGACCCGATGAGCACCGTGCTCGACCCCGCCGCGGCCCCCGCGCCCGCCCCGCTGTCCCGGGCCGCGATCTCCCGCCGGCTGGTCCGGTTCGGCCGCCCCGTGCTGCCGCCGCTCGCGGCGTCGCTGGTCTGCCGGGTGGTCGGCCAGCTGCTCGGCATCGCCCTGCTCGCGGTGGCGGCGGCCGGGGCCGCCCGGGTGGCGGACGACCCCGCTGCCCCGCTCGCCCCGACGGTGTGGACGCTCGTCGCGCTGTCGCTGCTCAAGGGCGTGCTCCGCTACCTGGAGCAGCTGACCGGCCACGCCGTGGCGTTCCGGGCGCTCGCGATGCTGCGCGTCGACTTCTACGACCGGCTCGCGCCGCAGGCTCCCGCCGGCGTCCTGTCGCGCCGCACCGGCGACCTGGTCAACCGCGCGACCAAGGACGTCGACCGCGTCGAGGTGTTCTTCGCGCACACGCTCGTGCCCGCGGTGAGCGCCGTCGTCGTGCCGGTGGTCGTCCTGGTGGTGCTGGCCGTCCGGTACGACCCGGTGCTCGCGCTCGTGCTGCTGCCGTTCCTCGTGCTCGTCGGGGCGGTCGTCCCGGCGTGGGGCCGCGAGCCCAGCGCCGTCGCGGCGACGCGCGTGCGGGCCGCCCGGGGGCGGATCGCCCAGCTCGTCACCGAGTCGCTCCAGGGCGTCCGCGAGGTGCTGGCGTTCGGGGCGGAGACGCGGCGGCGGGCCCAGGCGCGCGCGCTCGCGGACGACGTCGGGCTGGGCCTCGACGGGCTGGCGGCCTGGACGGCCCGCCGTCGCGCGGCGAACGCGGTGCTGCTGGTCGCGGCGGTCGCGACGGTGGCGCTCGTCGGGGCGGCGCGCGTGTCCTCCGGCGCGCTGACCTGGGCGGACTACGCCGTCGCGGTCGTGCTGGCGCTCGCGGTCTTCACGCCCGTGCTCGCCGTGGAGGACGTGGCGCCGGACCTCGAGCAGGCGTTCGCCGCCGCGCGCCGCATCTGGCGGGTCACCGACGCGCCGCCGGCCACCACCTCGCCCGCCCACCCGGTGCCGCTGCCGGACGGGCCGCTCGACGTGCGGTTCGAGGGCGTGACGTTCGCCTACCCCGCGTCGCAGGACGACGACGCCGACGGTGTCCCACAGGCGCCGCGGCGCCGGGTGCTCGACGGCGTGGACCTGCACGTGCCCGCCGGCGCCACCACGGCCGTCGTCGGGTCGTCGGGCTCCGGCAAGTCGACGCTGGTCAACCTGCTCACCCGCGCGTGGGACCCGGACGAGGGGCGGGTGCTGCTCGGCGGGGTCGACGTGCGGGACGTCGCGCTGGAGGACCTGCGGCGGCACGTCGCCGTCGTCGGGCAGAGCACCTACCTGTTCAACGACACCCTCGCGGCCAACCTCCGGCTCGCGGCGCCCGACGCCACCGATGAGCAGCTCGAGGACGCGTGCCGCCGGGCGGCGCTGCACGACGCGATCGTCGCGATGCCCGACGGCTACGCCACCCGGGTCGGCGAGATGGGCGAGCGGCTGTCCGGTGGGCAGCGCCAGCGCGTGGCGATCGCCCGCGCGCTGCTGCTCGACGCGCCCGTGCTGGTGCTGGACGAGGCGACCAGCCAGCTGGACGTGGCCACGGAGGCGGAGATCCAGGACGCGCTCGCCGAGGCGGCTCGGGGCCGCACCGTGCTCGTGATCGCGCACCGCCCGGGGGCGGTCCGCACCGCGGACCGCGTCGTCCACCTGGGGCGGCCCGGCACCTGAGGCCGGCCGGCCGCGCTCAGGACGTGCGCGTCGCGACCACGTCCCGCGGGGTCCGCCCGGCCGCGAGGGCCCGCCGCTCGAACCGCGTGACCGGGCGGTGCTCCGGCCGCGGGGCGTAGCCGCCGAGCTCGTTGGTCAGGCCCGGGTCGGCGGCGACGACGTCCAGCATCTGCTCCGCGTACGGCTCCCAGTCGGTCGCGCAGTGCAGCACGCCGCCGATCGCCAGCCGGCTCCGCAGCAGCGCGACGTGCTCGGGCGCGACGATCCGGCGCTTGTGGTGCCGGGCCTTCGGCCACGGGTCGGGGAAGAACACGTGCACCGCGGCGAGCGACCCGGGCGCGACGACCCGGCGTACCAGGTCGAGAGCGTCGCCGTGCGCCACCCGGACGTTGGTGAGGCCCTGCTCCTCCAGCAGCACGAGCAGGTTCGCGACCCCGGGCAGGTGCACCTCGACGGCGAGGTAGTCGCGGTCGGGGTCGGCGGCCGCCATCGCGGCCGTGGCGTCGCCCATGCCGGAGCCGATCTCCAGGACCAGCGGGGCGGTGCGGCCGAACAGCGCGGGGGCGTCGAGGGCCCCCGCGGCCGTCGTGGGCGGCAGGCCGAGCACCGGGTCGTGCACGGAGACGCCGTACCGGGGCCAGAGCCGCTCGAGCGCGTCCGCGCGCCGCTCCCCGAGCGTCGCCCGGCGGGGGTGGAACGTGCGCACGGGCTGCCCGGCGACCTTCTTCGCCTGCCGGAACGCGTCGGCCGCCCGGTCCGCGGCGGGCGGCCCGGCGGAGGACGGGGTCGGATCGGTCGGCACGGCGTCGAGGGTAGCCGCGCCCGCCGGACGTGGCGTCCCGCGGGTCGGCGGCCCTCACGCGGCGGGCGCGCTGGGCTCCTCGTCGGTCGACATGAGCCAGAACCGCTCCCCGAACGGTCCCGTGACCCCGGCGAGCCGCCCGTACGGCGTGTCCGAGGCCGGGGACACGACGGCGCCGCCGAGCCGCACGGCCCGCTCGGTCGCCGCGTCCGTGTCCGTCACGGCGAAGTACACCTCCCAGGACGCGGCGTCGGCGCCGCCCCCGATGCCGCCGACGGCGCGGCCGTCGACCTCGACGGTCGTGTAGCCGAAGCCGGGCGCGCCCATGTCGGTGACCCCGTAGCCGAACACCGCCCGGTAGAACGCGCGGGCCTCGGCGGGGCGCGCCGACAGGTGCTCGTTCCAGATCATCGCGCCGGGTTCGTTCACGACGGTCGCCCCGAGGGTCCGGCCGGCCTGCCAGAGCGCGACGGTCGCCCCCGCGGGGTCCGTCAGCACCGCCATCGAGCCGAAGTCCATGACGGGCGCCACCGGCACCTGCACCCGGGCGCCCGCCGCCACGGCCCGCTCCTGGGTGGCGGCGGCGTCCGCCGCCGCGAGGAAGGTCAGCCACGCGACCGGCTCGTCCTCGCCGCCCGGCATGACGCCGCCCAGCGCCGCCGCGGGCCGTCCGCCCACGAGGCCCTGGCTGTAGAAGCCCGTCCCGGCCGGGCCGACGTCGAACGTCCAGCCGAGCAGGTCGCCGTAGAACCGGCGCCCCGCCTCGAGGTCGGGGACCGTCAGCTGCGCCCAGCAGGGGGTGCCGTCCGCCCAGGGCCGCTCGTGCACGCTCATGTCGTCCTCCGCGAGGCTCGGGGGCGGCGCGGCGTCGCCCCGACGGGACCATCGAAGCAGCCGGCGCCCACACGCGCGACGGGCGCCCCGGCGGCCCGGCGCGCCCTCCCGCGCCGCGGCCGCCGGGGCGCCCCCGCCGGACCCCGCCCGTCAGGCGGCGGTCCGCCCGAGGCCGGCGAACTCCCAGCCGGCACCGCGCCACCGCGCGGGGTCGAGCTTGCCGCGGGCGTCGATGACGCGCGGCGTCGAGGTGAGCCCGGCGAGGTGCCCGGCGTCGGCCTGCACGAACTGGTCCCACTCGGTGAGCACCAGCACGACGTCCGTGCCCTCGACGGCCTCGTCCACCGAGGTGGCGTAGGACAGCGTCGGGAACGACCGCCGGGCGGTGTCCCCGGCCTCCGGGTCGTACACGGTGACCTGGGCGCCGCGCAGGTGCAGCGCCGCCGCGACGTTGAGGGCGGGCGAGTCCCGCACGTCGTCGGTGTGGGGCTTGAACGCCGCGCCCAGCACGCCGATCCGGCGGTTGAGGACGGAGCCGCCGCAGGCCTGCACGGTCATGTCCAGCACCCGCTCGCGCTGGCCCATGTTGATCTCGTCGACCTGCTGCAGCAGGGCGGACGCCCGGTACGCCCCGAGCTCGTTCGCCCGGTGCATGAGGGCGCGGATGTCCTTCGGCAGGCAGCCGCCGCCGAACCCGAGCCCGGCGTCGAGGAACTGGCGGCCGATGCGCACGTCGTGGCCGAGCGCGTCCGCCAGCACGGTGACGTCGGCCCCCGCCGCCTCGCACACGGAGGAGATCGCGTTGATGAACGAGATCTTGGTGGCGAGGAACGCGTTCGCGCTGACCTTCACGAGCTCCGCGGTCGGCAGGTCCGTGACGACGACGGGCGTGCCCTCGGCGACCGGCCCGGCGTAGACCTGCCGCAGCGTGGCCTCGGCCCGGGCGGACGGCCCGCCGAGCACGATGCGGTCCGGGTGCAGCGTGTCCTCGACGGCCTTGCCCTCGCGCAGGAACTCCGGGTTCCACACCAGCTCGACCGGCACACCGGCGGGGGCCTCCTCGGACACGAGCGTGCGCAGCCGGGCGGCGGTGCCGACCGGGACGGTCGACTTGCCGACGATCAGCGCCGGGCGCGTGAGGTTGCGGGCGATCGTCGTGGCGGCGGACTCCACGTAGGCGAGGTTCGCCGCGTGGCTGGTGCGCATCTGCGGGGTGCCGACGCAGATGAAGTGCACGTCGCCCCACGCCGCGGCGGCGGCCAGGTCGGTGGTGAACCGCAGGCGCCCGGTCGCAAGGTGCTTCTCGAGCAGCGGGTCGAGCCCGGGCTCGTAGAACGGCACCTTGCCGGCGGCCAGCGCCTCGACCTTGCCGGGGTCGGTGTCGGCGCCCAGCACCTCGAACCCGAGCTCGGCCATGGCGACCGCGTGGGTGGCACCGAGGTACCCGGTGCCGAAGACGCTGATGCGCAGCGGGGAGTCGCCGGCGGGCTCGGCGGGCAGGCCGTCGGCGTCGGTGGCGGCGGAGAGGGCGGCGGCGGAGAGGGCGGACTCGTGCATGGCGGTGCTCCTCACGGTGGGGCGCTGCGGGCGGGTGCGGGCGGTGCGGCGGGTCACGGGGTCGCCGCCGGGGCGGGCGTGCTGCTGGGCGTGGGCTCCGGTGCCGGCTCGGGCCCGGGGGTCGGCGCAGGCCCGGTGGTCGGCTCGGGCCGGGTGGTCGGCTCCGGGGTGGGGCCGGGCTCCGGCTCCGCGGTCGGCGAGGGCGTCGCCGCCGGCTCCGCGGTCGCGGTCCGGGGTGGTGCGTCGGGTGACGCCGTGGCGGACGCCGCCGCGGCGGTCGGTTCGCCGCCGAACCGGCGCGCCGGGTCGGCGATCCCGGTCCGGAACGCCTCGAGGCTGTTGGCCCGGGAGTCCACGCGCCAGTCGTTCGTCGCGAGCTGGCCGTCCACGTACGTGGTGACGGCGAGGTTGAACCAGGCGAAGCCGATCACGTCGTCGTTGCGCCCGGGGTCGAACCCCTCGAAGAACGACCGCACCCACGCGGGCTTGGTGCCGCCGATCTCGGAGGCGCCGACCTCGGCGAGCAGGATCTTCTTGTCGGTGATCGAGCGGAGCTGGTCGAGCGTCCGGTCGAACGTGTAGGAGAACGTCGAGTCGTTCTCGTCCTTGTAGGGCGGTCGCTGGTAGCCGGAGACGCCGACCCAGTCGACGTAGTCGTCGCCGGGGTACAGGGCCTCGAGGAACGCCGCGGACTGGTTCGCGGTGGGGAGGTTGTTGACGATGTTCGGCGCCCACACCCAGATCACGTAGTCGTTGGCGCCGTTGGCCTCGAAGATGTCGTGCACGTGCTGCCACATGCGCACGTAGTCCCCGACGCCGTTGCCGTTGATCGGCGCCCCGGACCCGGTCTGCTCGGACCACGGGTACCAGACGCCGTTCATCTCGTGGTCGAGGCGGATCGCCAGCGGCAACCCGGTGGCCGCGACGTCGCGGGCGTACTGCGTGAGGTAGGCGTCGAAGCCGCCGTCGATGATCGTCGGCAGGCTGTACTCCGGCTCCTCGACCACGTCGTTCTTCGACCCGATCGGCCGGGACTCCCACGTGAGCATCGGCAGCATCCCGCGCTCCCAGGCGCGGGTCACCGCGTTGGCGCGGAAGTCCTCGTCCCAGCCCCCGAAGTACCCGACCATGTCCTGCGTACGGCCGATGTCCTGCGCGGCGTCGTCGAACGTCGCCCAGTTGAACGGCGCCTGCTCGGTGTACATCCCGACGTAGCGCTCGTCCGGGTCGAGCAGCGCGGCACGGCTCGGGGCGGTCGGCTTGGTGGGCTTCTCCGGCGGAGCGGCGGGGTTCTCCGGCCGGGGTGCCGCGGGGTTGGCGGGCTGCTCGCCCGCGGGCCCGGAGGCCGGCGCGGCCGCGGCCCCGCCGGCTGCTGCGCTCCCGCCGGAGCGACCCGACGAGCCGGACGACCCCGACGACCCCGACGACCCGGAGCGCGACGAGCCCCCCGAGCCGGAGCCGCCGTCGGCGGAGTCGCCCTGGGCGTCCCGCTCGGCCTGGGCGGCGGCGCGGTCCTGCTCGCCCTTCTTGCGGGCGGCCTGCTCGTCGGACAGCACGTCGCGCAGGGCGTCGGACTGCGAGCGGCTGGTCTCGAGCTGCGCCTCGAGCTCGGCGTTGCGCCGCTGGAGCGCGAGCTCGGCGGCGGTGGGCTCGGCGGCGTCCGACTCGTCGGCGCCCACGAGCGAGGACACGGCGGGCGTGTTCCACACCACGAGCGTCACGGCGAGCAGGCCGGCGACGACGGCCGCGGTGGCGAGGCGGGCGCGGACGGTCATCCGGCCCATGGTCGGTGCCCACCAGGCGGCGCCCGAGGACGCGGCGGGGGTGGTCGGTGCGTCAGACATAGAGCAGCGCCTCCAGGGCGAACAGGACCACGGCGATGCCGTACGGGATCGCCGCGAGCGGGTTGAGCCGCCGGCGGGCGGGTGCGGGCGGGGTGGCACGTGCCTCGCGCCGGCCGGCCGCGACCGGCGCGGCCGTGGGCGCCGCCGACGGGGCGGCGTGCCGTGCGGGTGCCGGTGCGGCGACGGCGGTGAGCGGGGTCGTCGCGTCGGCCTCGGCGAGCAGACCGCCGTGACCGGCGACGGCGGGCACCGGGGCGCCCGGACCGGAACCGTGGTCGCGCTGGGTGGGCAGCCCGCCCCGGTCCACCACGTCGACGGGCGCCGGCTGCGACATCAGGCCGAGCTCCGCCTCGAGCGACGGGCGGTGGTCGCCGTCGTCCTCGGCGGTACCGGGGTCGCCGCCGGCGTAGGCACCGGCACGCGTGCCCCACCCGGACGCGTGCGCCATGCGCAGGAACCCGAGCAGCCGCACCGGCATGAGGAAGAACGTCGAGACGATGATGAAGACCGGGAGCCGGAAGAAGTCGCTCGGGACCTCCTGCAGGTGCCGGATCTGCCGGATCGCCATGGACAGCACCGACGACACGACCATCAGGGCGATGACCCAGAACCAGCCCGCCTGCGCGCCGTAGGTCTCCAGCATGGCCTCGTAGAGGTTGACCCCGGTGCCGCTGACGGCCCGGTAGACCCAGCCCGCGATGGTGCCGACCAGGAGGAACGGCAGCACGATGTCCGCCAGGAAGAACACGGCGAGCACCGGGGCGTGCCCGAGCATCCACGGCAGCATCCGCAGGGTGTTGTACTGGCTGCCGCGCGCCCAGCGGAGCTGCTGCTTGAACAGCTTCTTCACCTGGAGCGGGGCGTCGGTGTAGACGAGGCTGGTGTGCTGGTAGACCGTCCGGTAGCCCTGCTTGAGCGTGAGGTTGGTCAGCGTGCGGTCGTCGGACACCTCCAGGAACACGCCCATGAACCGCTGGGTCATGAAGTCGTGCATGACCTCCATGAGGATGTGCCGGCGGAACGCGATGGTGCGACCGGGCAGGCAGCCGACCTGGCCGAGGACGGACTGCGCGGGCATCGAGTAGAGCGAGCGCGAGTTCTCGAGCCAGTCGGCCCAGCGGGTGATCCAGGAGCGCGTGGGTTCGAGGATGCGCTGCCGCGTCGTCACGCCTCCGACGTTGGGGTCGGCGAAGGGCTTGAGCAGCTCCGACAGCGTGCCGGGCGTCCAGACCGTGTCCGAGTCGAGCAGGACGGTGACGTCGTGGCGCGAGAGCTCGGTGCCGATCTTCACGGCGTTGCGCTTGCCCGGGATCGGGGTGTGGACCCACCGGACGAGCGGTGCGAACTCCTCGCAGACCTGCTCGAGACCGGGGTTGGGCCTGCCGTTGATGACGACGATGACCTCGTCGGGGTGCTGCTCGGTCACGCGCGTCAGCACGTCCCGGAACAGGTCGAGCGGCTCGTCGACGACGGGGACGACGACGCTGGTGGTCTCGTGGTGCTCCGCGAACCACGGGCGGTACCGACGGGACAGGCCGACCTTGAGCAGCCAGAGCGCCCACACCAGGGCGGAGAACACGGTGAAGAGGTACAGCTCGGCCTGGTCGTCGAGCATGTGCCGGATCTGCAGGATGAAGATGAACATCGCTCACCTCGGCGCTGGAGGGTGTGGAGCCAGCGGCGACGGTGACGCGGCGGAGGGACGGGGGCAGCGGGGGCGGGGAGGCCTCGGCTGTGACTGGGGACGGCGGCTGGGCGTGACGGGAGTCACCCGTTCGGACGGGTGGCGACGTGGCGTCGGGGTCGTTCCGTGAGTCGGAGGGTGCCCCTCGGGGCGTGGAACCAGCCTGTGGCGCTGCGGCGGCCGAACGCAACTCGCGCGACCGCATTCGGCCCTCGAATGTGATGTGGATCACGCATCGATCGGCCGGTATGTCCCGAAATGCGCAGATCAGAGGTCCGGCAGATCCGACATCGCGGATCTTCCGGACGACCGGTGGACGTCCTGGTCGCGACCGGTGGCGACCGCGTCGGCCGGACGACCCGCGGACGACCGTGGCGTGAACGTCGTCACAACGTCCTCTGACGGCTGTCAGCGTCATGACATGAGATGACAGGGGTCACGAGACGCCGCGCCGCCGGTGCCGCCGCGCCCGTGCCGGGTCCGGTGCAGGCCTGCGCCGGGCGTCGGTGACCGCTCGACGCACAGAGTTGAGCGGAATAGGCTCAACTTCATCCGGGTTGCACCGGACGGATCTGCACGCGGCGACCTGCCCGGGTCGTCCGGACGCCACGCACGGAGGGGAACGTTGGACGCGAAGCTCACCACCAAGTCGCAGGAGGCCATCGGCGACGCCATCCAGCAGGCGTCCGCCGCGGGGAACCCCCAGCTCGAGCCGGCCCACCTGCTGAACGCGCTGCTCGCCCAGGAGGGCGGGGTCGCGAACGGGCTGCTCGACGCGGTCGGTGCCGACCGCCAGGCGCTCGGCCGCGCCGTGCGCGCGATCCTCGTCGGCCTGCCCGCCGCGAGCGGGTCCTCGGTCGCGCAGCCGACCGCCTCCCGCGCCACCGCGACCGCGATCGAGGCCGCCTCCGCCGAGGCCCGCACGCTCGGGGACGACTACGTGTCCACCGAGCACCTGCTGCTCGGCCTGGCCGCCGGGCAGACCGGCGTGGCCGACGCCCTGCGCGCCCAGGGGGCCTCCCGCGACGCGCTGGCCGCCGCGCTGCCCTCGGTCCGCGGGTCGGCGCGCGTGACGAGCCCGAACCCCGAGGGGACGTACAAGGCGCTCGAGCAGTACGGCGTCGACCTGACGCAGCGCGCCCGCGACGGCAAGCTCGACCCGGTCATCGGCCGCGACGCCGAGATCCGCCGTGTCATCCAGGTGCTGTCCCGCCGGACCAAGAACAACCCGGTGCTGATCGGCGAGCCCGGCGTCGGCAAGACGGCCGTCGTCGAGGGCCTCGCCCAGCGCATCGTGGCCGGCGACGTGCCGGAGTCGCTGCGCGGCAAGCGCCTGGTCTCGCTCGACCTCGCGGCGATGGTCGCCGGGGCGAAGTACCGCGGCGAGTTCGAGGAGCGGCTCAAGGCCGTCCTGGAGGAGATCACGTCGTCCGAGGGCGAGGTCGTCACCTTCATCGACGAGCTGCACACCGTCGTCGGCGCGGGCGCCGGGGGCGAGGGCGCGATGGACGCGGGCAACATGCTCAAGCCGATGCTGGCCCGCGGCGAGCTGCGCCTCGTCGGCGCCACGACGCTCGACGAGTACCGCGAGCGGATCGAGAAGGACCCCGCCCTGGAGCGCCGGTTCCAGCAGGTGTTCGTCGGCGAGCCGTCCGTGGAGGACACGGTCGCGATCCTGCGCGGCCTCAAGGAGCGCTACGAGGCGCACCACAAGGTGACGATCTCCGACGCCGCCCTGGTCGCCGCCGCGGCGCTGTCCGACCGCTACATCACGGGCCGGCAGCTCCCCGACAAGGCCATCGACCTGGTGGACGAGGCCGCGTCCCGCCTCCGCATGGAGCTCGACTCGTCCCCCGTCGAGATCGACGAGCTGCAGCGCGCCGTCACGCGCCTGGAGATGGAGGAGGTCGTGCTGTCCGAGGCGGACGACCCGGCCTCCCGCGAGCGGCTCGAGAAGCTGCGCGCCGACCTGGCGGACCGCCGCGAGGAGCTCGCCGGGCTGACCGCGCGCTGGGAGAAGGAGAAGGCCGGCCACAACCTGGTCGGTGACCTCAAGGCCCGCCTGGACGAGCTGCGCTCGACCGCGGACCGCCTGCTGCGCGAGGGCGACCTCGCCGGGGCCGCCCGGCTCCAGTACGGCGAGATCCCGGCCGTCGAGCAGGAGATCGCCGCCGCCGAGGAGCGGGAGCGCGCCGAGGGGACCGGTGGCGTCGAGGCACCGATGATCGCGGACAAGGTCGGCCCGGACGAGATCGCCGAGGTCGTCGCCGCGTGGACCGGCATCCCCGCCGGGCGCCTGCTGGAGGGCGAGACCGCCAAGCTCCTGCGCATGGAGGAGGTCATCGGCGAGCGCCTCATCGGCCAGCGTGCCGCGGTGGCGGCCGTCTCCGACGCCGTCCGCCGGTCCCGCGCGGGCATCGCCGACCCCGACCGGCCCACCGGGTCGTTCCTGTTCCTCGGCCCGACGGGCGTCGGCAAGACCGAGCTCGCCAAGGCGCTCGCGGACTTCCTGTTCGACGACGAGCGCGCCATGGTCCGGATCGACATGTCCGAGTACGCCGAGCGGCACTCCGTCGCGCGCCTCATCGGTGCGCCCCCGGGGTACGTCGGCTACGAGGAGGGCGGCCAGCTCACCGAGGCCGTCCGGCGGCGCCCCTACTCGGTGCTGCTGCTCGACGAGGTCGAGAAGGCGCACCCCGAGGTGTTCGACATCCTGCTCCAGGTGCTCGACGACGGCCGCCTCACGGACGGCCAGGGCCGCACGGTCGACTTCCGGAACGTCATCCTCGTGCTGACGTCGAACCTCGGCTCGCAGCACCTCGTCGACCCGCTGCTCGACCCGGAGCAGCGGCGGGCGGGCGTGATGGAGGCCGTGCGGGCCGCGTTCAAGCCGGAGTTCCTCAACCGGCTCGACGACATCGTCCTGTTCGACCCGCTGTCGCTGGAGGAGATCGGGCGGATCGTCGACCTCCAGGTGGCGTCCCTCGCGGCGCGGCTGCGGGACCGCCGCCTCGTGCTGGACGTCGACCCGGCGGCACGCGAGTGGCTGGCGATCGAGGGCTTCGACCCGGCGTACGGCGCACGACCGCTGCGCCGCCTCGTGCAGCGCGAGATCGGCGACAAGCTGGCCCGGCTGCTGCTCGCGGGTGAGGTGCACGACGGCGACACGGTCCGGGTGACGCGCGCCCCGGACGACGCGGCGGGGCTGGTCCTCACGCGCGGCTGAGGCGTGTGCGGGTGCTGTGCACGACCGGTGCACAGCACCCGCACACCGGCCCGCCCGCGGGCCGGTGACGGCTCCGCGTGCGACCATCGGGGGCCATGGACACCGCCCTCGCCCTGGCCGTCGGCGCGCCCGCGGCCGCGCCCGAGCTGACCGGGCTCGCCGGCTGGGTCGTCGACGTGGTCGACGCGCTCGGCCCCGCCGGAGTCGGGCTGCTGGTCGCGCTGGAGAACCTGTTCCCGCCGATCCCGTCCGAGGTCGTGCTGCCGGTCGCGGGGTACGTGGCCAGCCAGGGCGACATGCACGTCGGCTGGGCGGTGGTCGGGGCGACCGTGGGTGCGGTCGCCGGCGCCTGGGTGCTGTACGGCCTGGGGGTCTGGTTCGGGCGTGCACGTCTGCGCCGGTGGCTGGAGCGGATCCCGCTGATGGAGGTCGAGGACCTCGACCGCGCCGAGTCGTGGTTCGTCCGGCACGGCGGCGCGGCGGTGCTGATCGGCCGCTGCGTCCCGGTCGTCCGGTCGCTGGTGTCCGTCCCGGCCGGTCTGGAGCGGATGCCGCAGGCGCGGTTCCTCGCGTACACCGCGGTGGGCAGCGCCGTGTGGAACTCGGCGCTCGTCCTCGCGGGGTACGTGCTGGGCGAGCAGTGGGAGGACGTCGGCCACTACTCGGACTACATCAACTACGCCGTGTACGCCGCGATCGTGGTCGTCGTGGTGCGCTTCGTCTGGACCCGCCTGCGCCGCCGCAGGCTCGCCGCGCGGGGCTGACCCCCGCGCGGCGGCCCCGTCGTCAGCCGAACAGCTCGGCCATCGCCGACGAGTACAGGTCGGCGCCCTTGATGCGGCTCGTCTCCTCCGCCCCGAGGATGCGGTGCGCACCGGTCTCGTCGACGACCTGGGACGCGCCGCCCGCCCGCCCGAGCGGCAGCACGATCCGCTCCGGCGCGGGGGCGTAGGTGGCCGCGGGCGCGCCGCCCTCGACGAGCGCCCGGATGTTCGCCGCGACCACCGCGGCGTGGTCGCGCGCCGCGGAGGCCCGCTTGGACTCGCGCATGTCGGTGATGTCGCCCACCGCGAAGACCGTCGGGAACCCGGTCAGCGCGAGGGTGTCGTCCACCCGCACCTCGCCGAGCCCGTTGCGGACGCCCGCCAGGTCCCCCGCCAGGTAGTCGCTCGCGGGCAGGTTGCCGTAGCACCGGAACCACATCTGCGCCTCGACCCGCTCGCCGGCCTCGGTGTCGACGACGAACGGCTCGTGCACCCCGACGTCCACCGGCGGCAGGTACCCGAGCCGGGACCCGAACAGGAACTGCACGCGGCCGTCCAGCTGGTCCCGGACGGCGGCGCGCAGCTCCGGCAGGTAGTCCTCGGAGGTGAGCGCGTCGTCGGCCTGGTCCACGACCGTGACCGCCAGGTGCGGGTAGGCGTCCAGCAGCTCGCCCACCAGCTCGAGCCCGACCGCGCCGGCGCCCACGACGAGGACGCGCTCGGCCCGCGCGAGGCCGTCGCGCATCCGGGCGAGGCGCGCCCGCGCGACGCCGGTCTCCGACTCGATGAACTTCGCGGGGAAGGGGTACGAGGTGCCCGTGGCGAGCACCAGGTAGTCGGCGTCGAGGCTCGTGCCGTCCCCGAGCTGCACCCCGCTGGACGTGGCGCGCTCGACGCGCTGCTGCACGACGTGCCCGCGCTGGAGCAGCCGGTCGTAGCCGAAGAACACCCGCGACTCCCACACCGGGTCCACCGCCGCCCGCAGCGCCGCGGAGGCGTGCACGAACGCGTCCTTGGGCTCCACCAGGACGACGTCCGCCACCTCGTCCAGCAGGGACGCGACCCGCGCCCCGCCGTACCCGCCCCCGACCACGACGACCCGTGGTGCTGCCATGTCCGTGCCTCCGTCTCGCCCGTGCCCGGCGGCGCGCCCCGCGCCGCCGGGCACCAGCGTGCCACCCGCCCCGGAGGGCCGACCGGGACGGACGGCCCTGCCCGCCTGCGCGGACATCGGGCCCCGCACGTGACCCCGCCACCCGCCGGGCGTGACCGGCGCCTGTGAGACGCTGGCCCTGGGCGGGGCCCAGCGGCGGGACCCGGCGGGACGCGGGGGGAGCGGCAGATGGTGGTCGACGTGGGACGCGGCTACGCCAAGGGCCGTGCCAAGCGGCGGGAGATCATCGACAGGGCGATGACCCTGTTCGGCGAGGTGGGCTACCGCGGGGCGTCCCTGCGTGAGATCGCCGCCCGGTGCGGCATCTCCCACCCCGGGTTGCTGCACCACTTCCCGACCAAGGAGTCGCTCCTCCTGGCGGTGCTCGAGCACCGCGACGAGGTGGACGGCGTGTGGGGGGTCGCCGAGGACGACGACCCTGTCGACGGCATGCGGCGCCTGGTCGAGGTGGTGGAGCGCAACGTCGGGCGGCGCCCGATCGTCGAGCTCTACGCCGTGCTCTCCGCCGAGGCGACGTCCGCGGACCACCCCGCGCACGACTACTTCCAGGACCGGTACCGCCGGACGCTCGCCGCGGTGCAGGTGGCCTACGAGCGGGCGCGCGAGGGCGGAGCCCTCCGGGCGGACGTCGACCCGGCCACGGCGGCACGGCAGCTCGTCGCCCTCATGGACGGGCTGCAGGTGCAGTGGCTGCTCGACGACGGCGCGACGGACATGGTCGGCGCGGTCCGCGACCTGGTGGGCTCCCAGCTCGTCCGGCCGCTCTGACGCGGCCGGGCGAGCCGGGAGGGCTAGCGCGCGGCGTCGAGCGCCGAGCCCGTCTCCGGGGACGGCGGCACGAGCACGCACAGCCCGGTGCGGTCACCGCGCGCCCACGACGTCTCGCTCGGGGACCAGGCGACCATCCGGTAGCCGGCGGCCTCCTCCGCGCCGGTCAGCGCGCACGCCGCCGACACCCGCGCGGCGGCCGTGTCCCGCCCGGGCCAGGACGCGTCCCGGCCGAAGTCGTACGTCGTCACCACCTGCGCGGCGTGCACGTCGGCGCACGGCACCACGCGCACCCGGTCCACCGGGCCGTCCGCCGGGAGCTCCGCGAGGCAGCTGCCGGTCACGAGCTGCACGGCCCGCGCGTCCACCGGCTCCGCGACGTCCGCGGGCAGCGGCCGCGTGGCCAGGGCGGTGCCGACGCCGAGCGCCAGGAGCGCCGCCCACGCGAGCGTGCCGACGGCCCCGAGCGCGGTACCCGCGACCGCGAGCCCCCGCCCGCGGCGCGCCCCGCCGCGCGTGCGCCGCAGCCCGAGCACCCCGAGCACCAGCGCCGCCGGTCCCACCCCCAGCACCCCGGTGACGAGCGACGCCACCGAGACCCCGTCGGTGGCCGCCGGCGGCGGACCCCAGCCGGGCGCGTAGTACGGCTCGGCGTAGGCGTACGGGTCCGCCACGTCAGTAGCCGGAGCCGTACGGGTCGACGGCGAACTGCGAGAACGCGAACACCATGAGCACCACCCACGCGAGCAGGAACGCCGTGATGACCGCACCCACGACGATCGCCGCGATCGCGAGCCCGCGGCCCTGCGCGCCCGTGCGGCGGGTGCGGCGCAGCGCGGCGATGCCCATGCCGAGGCCCACCGGGGCCGTCAGCCCGACGAGGAACCCCGCGCAGCTGAGGATGAGCGCGGCGATCGCCAGCCCGTCCGTCGCGGGGACGGGGGTGACCCAGGACGGCTGGCCGTACGGGCCGGCGGCGTACGGCCCCGCGGGGTACGGGGCCTGGGCGTACGGGCCCTGGGCGTACGGACCGGCGGCGTAGGGGGTGGCCGTGTAGGGGGCGCTCGCGACCGGGGACGGCGAGCTGCCGTACGGGGCGCCCGCGTACGGGGAGCCCGCGTACGGGTCTCCCGCGTACGGGTCAGCCGCCTGCGGTGCTCCCGGGTACGAGGTGCCCGGGTACGAGCCCCCCGGGTACGGGTCGCCCGCGGACGGCGGGGCCGTGGCGTACGGGTCGGCGCCGGAGCCCCCGACCGCGTACGGGTCCCCGGCTGCGGGGCCGGCGTCCTGCGGCCCGGGCGTCCAGCCGCCCGCGACCGGCGGCGCCTCGGGTGCGCCGTACGGAGAGGCGGGCGTCCACCCCGTCGCCTCGGGCGTCGGGGGCGTGGCGGGAGGCTCGGAGCCGGGCGCGGGCGTGCCGGGGTCGGGCGTCGTCATGCGCAGAACCTAGCGGAGACGCGCGCCGTGCCGGGTCCGCTCCGGGCACCTCCACCCGCACGGTCGCCGGATCGCCCCAGGCGCCCCCGTCGTACCGGCGCCGGGGCCGCCGTCACGCCGCGTCGACGATGTCCAGCACCACGGGCACGTGGTCGGACGGGGCCTTGCCCTTGCGCTCGACGCGCTCGATGCTGGCGCCGGTGACGCGCACCGCCAGCGCGGGGGACGCCCACGTGAAGTCGATGCGCATGCCCTCGTTCCGCGGGAACCGGAGCTGCTGGTAGTCCCAGTACGTGTAGGTGTGCTCGGCCGGCAGGTGCTCGCGCGACACCTCGGTGTAGCCCGCGGCGGCGAACGCGGCGAAGGCGTCCCGCTCGGCGGGCGTGACGTGCGTCCGCCCGGCGAACAGCGAGATGTCCCACACGTCGGTGTCGAGCGGGGCGACGTTCCAGTCGCCGACGAGCGCCACCGGCAGCGCGGGGTCCGCCTCGATCCAGCGCCCGGCCTCCTGCTGCAGGGCCGCGAGCCAGCGCAGCTTGTAGTCGAAGTGCGGGTCGCCCACCTCGCGCCCGTTCGGCACGTAGAGGCTCCACACCCGCACGCCGCCGCAGCTGGCGCCGAGCGCACGGGCCTCGGTGACCGGGTCCTCGCCCCAGCCCGGCTGGCCGGCGAAGGCGTGCTCGACGTCCGTGATGCCGACGCGCGACGCGATCGCGACGCCGTTCCACTGGCTGAACCCGCTCGTCACGACCTCGTACCCGGCGGCCTCGAACGCCTCGCGGGGGAACTGCTCGTCCTTGCACTTCGTCTCCTGCATCGCCAGCACGTCGGTGCCGGTGCGCTCCAGGAACGCGACGACGCGGTCGACGCGGGTCCGGACGGAGTTCACGTTCCAGGTGGCGAGGCGCATGTCCCGCACGCTACCGGCCGCCGCCGACACCCCGTCACCCGGCCGGCCGCGGCAGCCGGAGACAACCGCACGGCGCGCTCCGTAGGGTGGCGGCATGGGAACCGCACTCATCACCGGCGCGAGCGCCGGACTGGGACTCGAGTTCGCGTGGCAGCTCGCCACCGCCCGGCACGACGTGGTCCTGGTGGCCCGGGACACCGAGCGGCTGGAGCGGCTCGCGTCGCAGCTCCGCGCGGCCGCGGGCGTCCACGCCGAGGTGCTGACGGCCGACCTCACCGACCGCGCGGACGTGGAGCGCGTCGCGGAGCGGCTGCGGGCGACCGAGCGGCCCGTGGGGCTGCTCGTGAACAACGCGGGGCTGGGCATCGGGCAGCGGTTCGTCGGCGGCGACCTGGCGCGCGAGGAGGCGGCGCTCGACCTCATGGTGCGCGCCGTGCTCGTGCTGTCCCACGCCGCCGCGGGGGCGATGACGGAGCGCGGTCGCGGCGCGATCCTCAACGTGGCGTCCGTGGCGGCGCTCACCGCGGGCGGCACGTACGCCGCGGCGAAGGCGTGGGTGCGCACCTTCACGGAGGGCCTGGCCGTCGAGCTCGAGGGCACGGGCGTCACGGCCACGGCGCTGTGCCCCGGCCTGACGCGCACCGAGTTCCACGACCGCGCCGGCCTGCGCGCCGCCGAGACCTACCCGGAGATCGCGTGGCTGTCCGCCGACCGGGTGGTCGCGACCGCGCTCGCGGACGTGCGGCGCGGCGCGGTCATCTCGACGCCGAGCCTGCGCTACCAGGTGGCGTCGGGCCTGCTGCGGGCCATGCCGCGCTCGGTGGTGCGCCGCCTGGGCGACGTCCGGCCGGACCGCGACTGAGCCGGTACGACCCGCGGACGGCCCGCCGGTCCGCCCCGGCCGCGTCGGTACCCTGGCGGGCGTGACGAACTCCCCGATGTCCCCGACCCCGCGCGAGCAGCTGCGCGACCTGATCGTCGAGCTCGCGGTCGTGCGCGGCGCGGTCACGCTGTCCTCCGGCCGCCAGGCCGACTACTACGTCGACCTGCGGCGCGTGACGCTGCACCACCGGGCGGCGCCGCTGGTCGGCCACGTGCTGCTGGACCGGCTGGAGGAGGTCGGGCTGGGCACGGCGGAGGTCGAGGCGGTCGGCGGCCTGACGCTCGGCGCCGACCCGGTCGCCACGGCCCTGCTGCACGCGGCCGCGTCGCGGGGGCAGGACCTCGACGCGTTCGTGGTGCGCAAGGAGGCCAAGGCGCACGGCATGCAGCGTCGCATCGAGGGCCCGGACATCGCGGGTCGCCCGGTGGTCGTGCTCGAGGACACGTCGACGACGGGCGCCTCGCCGATCGCCGCGGTGGAGGCCGCCCGGGAGGCCGGTGCGGACGTCCGCGGCGTCGCGGTGATCGTCGACCGCGCGACCGGCGCCCGCGAGAAGATCGAGGGGCTCGGCGTGCCGTACCACTTCCTGTTCGACCTGTCGGACCTCGGCCTGGCCTGAGGCGCCCGCTCGCGACCGGCCCGGTCAGACCGCGGCGAGCGTCACGGCCGTCACCGCCAGCGTCGCGACCACCTCGCCGGCGCCGACCACCGCGGGCCGCACGCGCCCGCGCCGGGGGAGATGCACCGCGCGGGCGAGCAGCCCGACGGCGACGACCACGAGCGCGACCCCGGCGGCGCCCCCCGGCCGGCCGGCCGCCGCCAGCACGACCGCGCCCGCGAGCAGCGCCGCGTGGTACCCGGCGGACAGGCGGGCGGTCGCCGGCCGGTCCCGCTCCCGGATCATCGACTTCACGTACGGCACGGTGCCGACCAGGTAGGCCGCGAGCAGGCCGGTCGCCGCCCAGGCGCGCGGGTCGTCCGCCCCGGGCGGCCACCAGCCCTCCGGCCGGTCCAGGAGGCCGGACGCGACCACCGTCATCAGTGAGGCCGCCGCGATCGTCACGAGGTCGTTGCCGTACGACCGGTCGGCCCGCCGCGCCGCGTACCGCAGGCTCGCCCCCAGCAGCAGCGCGAACGCGGGTGCCCAGCGCAGCAGCGCGGGCTGGGCGGCGACGAGCGGCAGGCCCAGCACCGCGGTCGCGGCGCCGTACCCGAGCACGGGGTCCCGGTAGCGGCGCCGGCGGCCCGACCGCAGCCACTGCGTGAGCGCGAAGTACGCGCAGTACGCCGCGAGCCACGCGGCCAGCAGCAGCGCGTGCACCCCGTGGGGGCCGGCCAGCAGGGCGCCGACCACCGGCGGGGCGACGACCATCGCCCAGGCGCCGTGCTGGTTCGGGACCCAGGCGCGCGGCACCCGGCGGCGGGGTGCGCGAGGGCGCTCGGTGGTCGTCACCGGGCGGTCGCGGTCAGATGCCGGCGACGGCCCACTCGGGCACCCGGGGGACCAGGTCCGCGACCGAGTCGAGCACCCGCGTGGGGCGGAACGGGTAGCGGCCCACGTCCTCCGCGCGGGTGGAGCCGGTGAGCACCAGGAACGTCCGCAGCCCGGCCTCGATGCCCGCGACCACGTCGGTGTCCATGCGGTCGCCGATCATCGCGGTGGTCTCGGAGTGCGCGTCGATGCGGTTGAGCGCGGAGCGGATCATCATCGGGTTCGGCTTGCCGACGAAGTACGGCTGCCGGCCCGTGGCGGCGGTGATCATGGCCGCGACCGCGCCGGTGGCGGGCAGGTCACCCTCCGCGCTCGGGCCCGTGACGTCGGGGTTCGTCGCGATGAACCGCGCGCCGCCCTGCACCAGGCGGATCGCCCGGGTGATCGCCTCGAACGAGTAGGTGCGGGTCTCGCCGAGCACCACGAAGTCCGGCTCCGCGGAGGTCAGCGTGTAGCCGGCCTCGTACAGGGCGGTCGTCAGGCCCGCCTCGCCGATGACGTACGCCGAGCCGCCCGGAACCTGGTCGGTGAGGAACTGCGCCGTCGCCAGCGCGGACGTCCACAGCGACTCCTCGGCCAGGTCGATGCCGGACGCGGCGAGCCGGGCGCGCAGGTCCCGCGGCGTGAAGATCGAGTTGTTCGTCAGCACGAGGAACCGGTGGTCGCCGTCGCGCAGCGCCCGCACGAAGTCCGCCGCGCCGGGCAGCGCCACGCCCTCGTGCACCAGCACGCCGTCCATGTCGGACAGCCAGGACGCGATGGGCCGGGTCACTGCTCGAACACCTTGCGCTCGACGGCCGCGCGCTCCTCCGGCTCGTCGTAGCGGGGGTCGCGGCCGCCGGTGGCAGCGAGGCGGCGCGCCTGCCGGCGCCCGCGCAGCACCTCGACGCCGATCGGGATCACCGACACGAGCACGATGAGGACCAGCAGCACCTCGATGTTGTCCTTGACGAACGCGACGTTGCCGAGCACGTAGCCGAGCAGCGTGACGCCCACGCCCCACAGCAGCGCCCCGATGACGTTGAACGACACGAAGTGGCGGTAGCTCATCTTCCCGACGCCCGCGGCGACCGGGGCGTACGTGCGCACGATCGGGACGAAGCGGGCGACGATGATGGTCCGGCCGCCGTACCTGTCGAAGTACGTGTACGTCTGGTCGATGTACTGCTGCTTGAAGATCTTCGAGTCCGGCCGGCTGAACAGCCGCGGGCCGGCCTTGTGCCCGATGAAGTACGCGAGCTGGTCGCCGAGGAACGCCGCCCCGAACAGCAGCAGGCACAGCAGCCACAGCGGGAAGTCGAGCTCCTGGTGCGCGACGAGCATGCCCGCCGTGAACAGCAGCGAGTCGCCCGGCAGGAACGGGAACAGCAGCCCCGTCTCGATGAACACGACGATGACGATGCCGACCAGCGCGTACGACCCGAACGAGGAGATCAGGTTCTCGGCGTCCAGCCAGTCCGGCAGCAGGGCGGGCTGGGGTCCGAGGGCGGGCAGCATGGCCGCGAGCGCGGTCGACACAGGCATGGCCCCCAGCGTACGGCCGCCGGTGCGGGACCCGCGGGCGTGCGGTGTGCAGTTCCTGTGCGGGTCCCGGCGCGCCACGGGGCGGCTGCGGGAGGATGGCGGCCGTGACGACCCCCGACGCGCCCGCTGCGCCCGCCGCCCCCGTGACCCTCGGCACGCCCCTGACGCCCGGCGCGACGCGCGCGCTGCTGCTGGGCGCCGGCGAGCTCGGCAAGGAGGTCGCGATCGAGCTGCAGCGCCTCGGCGTCGAGGTGGTGGCCGTCGACCGCTACCCCCACGCGCCGGCGATGCAGGTCGCCCACCGGTCGCACGTGGTCGACATGCTCGACCCGGACGCGCTGCGGGCGGTCCTCGACGCGGAGCGGCCGCACGTCGTGGTGCCGGAGATCGAGGCGATCGCGACGCAGGTGCTCGCCGACGTGGAGGCGACGGGCGTCCGGGTGGTGCCCACGGCGCGCGCGACGCGGCTGACGATGGACCGCGAGGGGATCCGGCGGCTCGCCGCCGAGGAGCTGGGGCTGCCGACGTCGCCCTACCGGTTCGTCGACGACCTGGACGCCCTGCGCGCGGCGGTCGGCGAGGTCGGACTGCCGTGCGTGGTGAAGCCGGTCATGTCGTCCTCGGGCAAGGGCCAGTCCGTGGTGCGCACGGCCGAGGACGTCGAGGCCGCGTGGCGCGCCGCGCAGACCGGGGGCCGGGCGACCGCCGCCGACGGCGCCGCGGTGCGGGTGGTCGTCGAGGGTTTCGTCGCGTTCGACTCCGAGATCACGCTGCTGACGGTGCGGCACGCCGGGGGCACGACGTTCTGCGAGCCCGTCGGGCACGTGCAGGTGGACGGCGACTACCGCGAGTCCTGGCAGCCGGCGCCGCTGCCGCCCGGCACGCTCGCGGAGGCGCAGCGGGTCGCGGCTGCGGTCACGGAGGCGCTCGGCGGCTGGGGGCTGTTCGGCGTCGAGCTGTTCGTGGTCGGCGACCGGGTGCTGTTCTCCGAGGTCTCGCCCCGCCCGCACGACACCGGGCTGGTCACGCTCGCGTCCCAGGACCTGTCGGAGTTCGCGCTGCACGCCCGGGCGGTGCTGGGGCTGCCGGCCGGCGACGTGCTGGCGCTCGGGCCGTCGGCGTCGTGCGCGGTGCTCGCCGAGGGCACGGGCGTCCCGGTGTTCGCCGGCGTCGACGCGGCGCTCGCGGTGCCCACCGCGCAGGTCCGGCTGTTCGGCAAGCCGTCGGTCGCGGGACGCCGGCGCGTCGCGGTCACGGTGGCCCGCGGCGCGGACGTGGCCGAGGCCCGCCACCGGGCGCGCACGGCCGCGGCGGCCCTGACCGTCACGCTGGGCTGAGACCCGCCAGGACCCGGTCCGCGAACCCGCGCCACCCGGCGTCCACCAGGTCGCGCACCGCCTCGGCGCCGCCCGCCTCCTCCGCGTCGCCGAACGCCAGCATCCCGGCGACGCACGCGTACTTCTCCCAGAACCCGTCGGCGGCGTCGGCCCGGCGCAGCCACGCGGCCTGCGCGCGGTCACCGGTGGCGCGCCGCGCCTCCGCCAGCTCCGCGAGCGCCTGCCGCTGCCGCGCGTCCCGCCCGTCGGCACCGGGCGCCACCAGCGGGTGCGTGCCCATGCCCACGTGGTGCGCGAGTCCCTCGTCCCACACCACCCGGTCCAGGCGGTCGGCGTACGGGGCGCCGGCCGGCAGCGGGTCGCGCGCGGCGAGGACGACGTGGGCGAGCTCGTGGTCGAGCAGCCCCTGCGCGGCGTCGGGGACGGCCCCGGGCTCCCCGGCGGCCGCGAGCAGCCGAACGAGGTCGAGCACGATCACCGGCCGCCCGCGCGGGTCGTGCCGGACGCCGGCGTCGTACGGCGCCGGCCAGCCGACCACCAGCGCGACGCGGGCCGACCCGAGCGCGTCCCGCCAGCGGGGGAGCGCGGTGTCCCACAGCGCGGCGCGCGCCGGGCGGAACGGGTGCAGCGCCCCGCGGACGGCGTCGAGCGCCGCGCGGACCTGCGGCGCCAGCCCCGCGTCGGGCTCCTCGGCGGGCACGGTGGGCTCGTCGTCGCCCGCCGCCACGCGCAGCGGCCACGCGCCGGCGGCGTCCGGGGCCGGGAGCCGGCCCGTGCGCAGCCAGGCGTCGGTCACGGCGGTGTCCAGGTGCACGGCGCCCGATCGTCCTCGCGGTCCGGTGGCCTGGTCAAACGCCGTCCGCGGCAGGATGGGCGGGTGACCGCGCAGCCGCCCGCCGATCCCGACCCCGCCGATCCCGACCCCGCCGCTCCCGACCCCGCCGATCCCGCGGACCTCGATCCCGGCCGGAGGCCCGACGACGCGGACCTGCCCGGCGTCGGTCCGTGGCCCGGCGGTGCCGCGGCCTGGCCCGACGACCCGCGCTACGACCCGGAGCTGCTCGCGCACGGGGACCGCCGCAACGTCGTCGACCGCTACCGCTACTGGACGGTGGAGGCGGTCGTGGCCGACCTCGACACCCGGCGGCACCCGCTGCACGTGGCCATCGAGAACTGGGCGCACGACCTCAACATCGGGTCGGTGGTGCGCACCGCCAACGCGTTCAACGTCGCGGGGGTGCACGTGGTCGGCCGGCGGCGCTGGAACCGCCGGGGCGCGATGGTGACGGACCGGTACCTGCACGTGCACCACCACCCGGACGTCGAGCACCTGATGGCGTGGGCCGCCACGGCCGGGGACGACGGGGCGGCGCTGCCGGTGCTCGGGGTCGACAACGTGCCGGGCTCGGTGCCGCTGGACGGGTACCCGCTGCCGCGCGCGTGCGTGCTGCTGTTCGGCCAGGAGTCCGCCGGGTTGTCCCCGGAGGCGCGCGCGGGTGCGGAAGCGGTGCTGCACATCGACCAGTACGGGTCCACGCGGTCGATGAACGCCGGCGCCGCGGCCGCCATCGCGATGCACGCGTGGGCGGTGCGGCACGCAGGACCGCCGCCGGGGTGAGGGCGCTGCGTCGCCCCCGCCCCGGCGGTCAGGCGGCGGGACCGGCGTGCCCCGCCGTGAACCGGCTCGACGGCGGACCGTCGAGCGCGGAGTCCGGGACCAGCGGCGGCAGGTCCGGGTCGTCGGGCAGGTCGAGCGCGGCGGTCGCGCGGATGTCCCGGGAGGACGCGCCGACCTCGACGACGAACCGGCCGCCCTCGCGCCGCCACGCCCCGGCGACCTGGTCGAACCACGCGAAGTCGCGCCCCTCCAGCTCCAGGCGCACGCGCCGCGACTCGCCGGGGTCGAGCGTGACCTTGGTGAACCCGCGCAGCTCGCGCGGCGGGCGGTGCACGGCCGCCTCCGGGTCGCCGACGTAGAGCTGCACCACCTCGTGCCCGGCGCGCTCCCCGGTGTTGGTCACCGTGATCGAGACGGCGACCCGGCCGGCCGCGGCGTCGAGCACCTCGACCGCGAGGTCCGTGTACGCGAAGGTCGTGTACGACAGGCCGTGCCCGAACGGGTAGCGGACGTCCCGGGCCAGCGCGTCGTACCAGCGGTAGCCGACGAAGACGCCCTCGCCGTAGACGACGCGGCCGCGCTCGCCGGGGAACGTGACGAACCCCGGGGTGTCGGCCAGCGCCAGCGGGAACGTCTCGGCGGTGCGGCCGCCCGGGTCCGCGCGCCCCAGCAGCACGTCGACGAGCGCGCCCGCGCCCGCCTGCCCCGCGAGCCAGGTGTCCAGCACGGCCGCGACCCGGTCGTCCCACGGGTCGGTCGTCACCGCGGAGCCGGCGGAGAGCACGACCACCACCGGCGCCCCGAGTTCGGCGAGGCGCTCGAGCAGCAGCACCTGGTCCGGCGGGAGGGCCAGGGTGCGGCGGTCGGCGGCCTCGACCTCGTGCGACAGCGGGAGGCCGACGAACGCGAGCACGACGTCCGCCCCGCGGGCCGTCGCGACGGCCTCGTCGACGAGGCGCCCGGTGCCGACGCCCCCGGGCGGGGCCGGGTCGCCGGCGGTCCCGGCGAGCGCCGCGTGGTCGGCAGCCGCGTGGTCGGCAGTCGCATCGTCCGCAGCCGTGCCGCCGGCCGGCCCGCCGTCGGCCCCGTCGCCCGCGGCACGCTCCCGCGCCGCCCGCTCCGCCCGCGGCCGGTCCGCGTCCGGCCCGTCGACGCCCTGGAACTCACCCGGCACGTCCTGGTACGCGTTCAGCGGTGCGTGCCGGTAGCCGTCGGCGTAGCGCAGCCGGTCCCCGTAGGCGGCGCGCAGCAGGTCGAGCGGGGCGTCCACGCGCGTCGGGTCGACCCCGGCGGAGCCGCCGCCCTGGAGCCGCGGGGACCGGGCGTACGCCCCGACGACGGCCACGGTGCCGCGGGAGGGGTCGAGCGGCAGCACGCCGTCGTTGCGCAGCAGGGTGAGCGCGCCGGCCGCGGCCTCCCGGGCGAGGGCGTGGTGCCGGTCCACGAGCGCGGCGTCCAGCCGTCCGCCCGGCGGCACCTCGTCGGGCGGGCCGCCGTCCGCCCAGGCGGGGCGTGCCGCGGGCCGGGCGCGCCGGGCGAGCGCCGCCACCCGGCCGGCGGCGGCGTCGACCGCCCCCTGGTCGAGCGCGCCGGACGCCACGGCCTCCAGGAGCCGGCGCACGGTCGTCGCGCGGTCCGCGCCGGGCATCTGCAGGTCCAGCCCGGCGCGCACCGCGGCGACCGGGTCGCGCACGGCGTCCCAGTCCGAGACCACCACGCCGTCGAAGCCCCACTCCTCGCGCAGCACCGTGGTGAGCAGCCGGTGGTGCTCGGTCAGCGGCACCCCGCCGAGCCGGTTGTACGCGGCCATGACCGTCCAGGGCGCCGCCTGCGTGACGACGCGCTCGAACGCCGGCAGGTAGATCTCGCGCAGGGTGCGCTCGTCCGCCTCGACGGAGATCCGGGTGCGGGCGGTCTCCTGGTTGTTCGCCGCGAAGTGCTTGACGCACGCGCCGACGCCCTCGGACTGCACGCCCCGCACGTACGCGACGCCGAGCTCGCCGGCCAGCCGCGGGTCCTCCGAGAAGTACTCGAAGTTCCGCCCGCACAGCGGGGTGCGCTTGATGTTCACGCCCGGGCCCAGCAGCACGCCGACGCCCAGCGCCGCGGCCTCCCGCCCGAGCGCCGCCCCGACCCGCTGCACCAGGTCGGTGTCCCAGGTGGCGGCCAGGGCCGAGCCGGTGGGGAAGCAGGTGGCGGGTTCCCACACCATGGGGCGGCCGGTCTCGCGGCGCAGGCCGTGCGGGCCGTCGCCGAGCTCGACCGACGGCACACCGGCCTCCGGCACGGCGCGGGTCCAGAAGTCCCCGTCGCCGACGAGCAGCCCGGCGCGCTGCGCGGGGGTCGGCGGGGCGGCCCCCTCGGGCGCCCCCGTGGCGTCGGTGGTCATGCGGTCTCCTCCCGGAGGTCAGGTGTGCAGGAACTCGGGCGGGTGCGCGACCCGGCCGAGCAGCGCGGGGCCCGCGGCGACGCCGCCCTCCGCCAGCGCGTCGAGCACCACGCCCGTCAGCGGGGGCGCGGTGGCGACGGCCACCGTGGCCGCCGGGGCCGCCTCGGCGAGCCCCGCGAGCAGCGCGTCCCGCATCGCGGGGTGCTCCGAGGTGACGACGGACCCGTTGAGCAGCACCGGCAGCTCCCCGGAGGCGAGGTCCACCCCGACGCGCCGCGCGGTCCACTGCGCGTAGCCGACGAACGCCCGCGCCTGAGCGGCGACGATGTCCGCGGCCACCGGGTCGCCGTCGGACGCGGCCGCGAGCACGACGCGTGCCGCCCGCCACGTCTCGGTGTCGGGCAGCGCGCCGAACCGCCGGGTGAAGCGGTGCCGCAGGTCGTGCCCGTCCGCCGCCCCGTACAGCTCGAGCAGCGCCGGGGTGAGAGCCGTCTGCGGCCCGAGCCCCATCCACGCGAGGTGGACGGCCGTGAGACCGCTGTTGCCCAGCCCGGCCCCGCCGAGGTCGTGGAACACGAACATCCCCGAGCACTCCTCGGTGCCGTCGGGAGCGCGGGCGGCCAGGGCCGGCCCGGTCCCGACCGTGATGCTGAGCCCGACGCCGGTGCCGTCGATCAGCCGGAGCGACGCGAAGCCGTCGTTCTTGATCGAGCGCGCGCCCAGGCCGGGCAGCCCCGCGGTGAGCCGCTCGTCCCACAGCGCGGCGTCCTCCGGCCAGTCCACGCCGGCCAGCCGGAACGCCGACGCGCGCAGGTCCCCCGGCGCGACGCGGGCCTCCGCGAGGGCGGCCCGCACGGCGCCGAGCACCGCGTCGACCGCCTCGGGCACCGTCGGCGCCCCGTAGATGTCGCCGCGCCCGCCGCGGCCGCGGCCGAGGACGCGCCCGCCGGCGTCCACGACCACGGCGAGCGTCTTGGAGTTGCCGCCGTCCACCGCGAGGAACGCTGTCCCCGCGGCGGCCGCGGCGGGCACAGCGGCGGTCACCGCAGCAGCCGCTCGGGCAGGTACGCCCGGTGCGCCCACGCCATCTCGTCGTACAGCTCCTCCGCGACCGCGAGCGTCGGGACTAGCGGGTTGGCCGCCAGCGCCCGCACGCCGTCGGCGCGGGTGCCCTGCCACGCGGCCTCCGCCGCCAGGTACTGGTACTCCGCGAGCTGCTGGACGAGGCCGCGCACGGCGTGCGGCAGCGGTCGCTGCGGCTCCGGGTGGACCCCGCCGGCGTCGACCGTGCACCACATCTCGACCACCACGTCGTCGTCGAAGCCCGGCAGCGCCCCGCCCGTGTTCGGCAGGTTCACCGGCAGCCGCGCGCCCGTGTCGTTGTAGAAGGCGCTCATGACGTCGATGGCCAGCTCGAGCTCGTGGATGCCGCCGCGCGACCGCGCCGGGTCCAGGTCCGGCACCTCGGCCTCCGCCTGCTCGGCGTAGTGCTCCCAGTACCCGGGCAGCGCCGCGAGCAGGTCCTCGGCGCGGGTGGTGCGGGCGCCCTGGAGCTCCCGCAGCACCTCCTCCTTGTAGTAGTAGTACTGGAAGTAGTCGGCCGGCAGGGACCGCATCGCGACCGCCAGGCGCAGCATCCGCTTCTCGAACGTGGGCAGCGTCGGGTCGTCCCTCCGCTCCGCCCACGCGGCGTCGAGCAGGGGCATCACGTCCTGGCCGTCGTACAGGTGCTCGGTCGACCAGCAGTTGTGGTTGACGCCGGCCATCGTGACCTGCGCGCGGGCGGGGTCGAGGCCCGCGGCACGCAGCACGGTGCCGGGGAACGTGATCGGCCCCTCGCACATCGACCAGATCGGCACGTCGGTGAACCGCGACACCGCCTGCGAGACGATGTTCACCGGGTTCGTGTAGTTGAACAGCACCGCCCGCGGCGCGACCGCCCGGATGTCCTCGACGATCCCCTGGAACTCGGTGATCGAGCGCAGCGCCATGAAGAACCCGCCCGGCCCCTGCGTCTCCTGGCCGATCACGCCGTGCTTGAGCGGGATCCGCTCGTCGAGCGCCCGGGCGGCGAAGTCGCCGGGCCGGAAGCTCGACAGCACGGCGTCGGCGTCCGTGAGCGCGGCACGGCGGTCCGTGGTCGAGGAGATCGTGATGTCCAGGCCCTGCGCCTCGGCGATGCGGCGCGCGATGCGCTCGACCACGGCCAGCCGGTCCGCGTCGAGGTCCTGGAGCACCACGTGGGAGCCGGCGAACTCCTTGCCGTGCCAGAGGAACGAGGCCATGGTCCCCGCGGCGCGCGAGGACCCTCCGCCGATGTACACGAGCTTGATCGCAGCCATGTCCGTCCTTGTCGGGAGGGGTGCCCGGCCGGGTGGCCGGGCGGGGTCGGGGGTCGGGGGTCGGGGAGTGCGCGGGGGCGCGCGGCGTCAGACCGCGCCGGGCAGCGCGGCCTCCGCGGGCAGGGAGGCGGCCGCGGCGTCCGCGACCATCGACGCCCGCGGGCACTCGGTCAGCACGGTCGCGGGCCACTGCGGGTCGTAGGCGTCGGCGGCCACGAGGCGGCGGAACGTGTCCCGCTTGTGCTCGCCGGTCACGATCATCACCACCTCGCGGGACAGGTCCGCGATGGTCCCCACGCCCACCGTGATGCCGAGGCGGGGGACCAGGTCGAGGGACACGAACTCGGGGAACGTCCCCATGTTGTCCTGCCGGGTGGCGTCGCCGAGCCGGGCGACGTGGGTCCGCGCGGTCCGTGGCGTGCCGGGCTGGTTGAGGGCGATGTGGCCGTCGCTCGCCCCGGACGCCAGCAGGAACAGGTCGATGCCACCGGCCTCCGCGATGCGCGTGTCGTAGGCGTCCGGGTCGGACGGGTCGGGGATCCACAGCTCGCGCGGGCCGGGGGTGCCGGCGGCGCGGGCGGCGGCGGCGAGCGGCTCGTGGATCTCCCGGCGCGCGTACCCGAGGCAGCTGTACGACAGCGCGGGGTCGACGCGCTCCAGGCGGCCGTCGGCGGTCTCGACCACGTAGTCGTCCATCATCACGACGACCAACCGGGACAGGTCGACGTCGCCGCGCTCGCGGACCAGCTCGGGCAGGGTGCGGTAGGCCGGCTCCGCGGAGCGCCCGCTCGGGCAGCCCAGCAGGAACGGGCGGTCGTCGTCGGGCGCCGCGGCGAGGCGGTCCAGGACGAGCTCGGCGACGTGCCGCCCGACGGCGGCGGCGTCCGGCAGGACGAGGGGGGTGGTCGACACTTCGGCTCCGTGGGGTCGTGCGGACGGGGGTGCGGCTGGGTGGCGGGGCGGCCCGGGCGGTGCGCTCACTCCTTGAGCGCGCCGGCGAGCATCCCGGAGATGAACTTGCGCTGGAAGAAGACGTAGAGCACGAGCACCGGCGCGGCGACGAGCAGGCCGCCGGCGGCCATGAGGTTGATCTCGGTGACGTGCTTGCCCTGGAACACGCCGAGTGCGACCGTCGCGGTCTGGTTGTCGCCGTGCAGGAACACCAGCGACAGGAAGTAGTCGTTCCACGTCCACATGAAGCTGAGCAGCACGAGCGTGTAGACGGCCGGGCGGATCAGCGGCAGGGCGACGCGCGAGAGCATCCGCAGCGGCCCGGCACCGTCCAGCTCGGCGGACTCGAAGAGCGACCGCGGCAGCGCCCGGAACGCGGCGCGCATCCAGAAGACGCCGAACGGCACGCCGGTGCCCAGGTGGATGAGGACGATCCCGGGGATCGAGTTGGTCAGGCCGAGGGGCCGGAACTGGTAGTACAGCGGGACGATGATCGCCTCGAGCGAGATCATCATGCCGAGCAGCACGACCGGGAACAGGGCCCGCTCGCCGGCGACGCCGAGCACCCCGAACCCGTAGCCGCCGAGCAGCGCGAGCAGCACCCCGACCACGACGACGACCACGGTGATCGTCAGCGACACCGTCATGGAGCGGGAGAAGTCGGCGCTCTGCCAGGCCGTGGCGAAGTTCTCCCAGCGCAGGTCGCCGAGAGCGGGGCGGCCGGCGCGGTCGGGGCTGACGGCCGCGAGGACGAAGTAGCCGACGGGCACCAGCACGGCCGCGGCGAGCACGACCAGGACGGTGTAGTTGACCACGCGTTCGGTGCGGGAGATCACGGTGGGCACCTCAGTCCTTCTCCGACAGCCGGGTGATGGTCAGGGCGATGAGCAGGCACAGCAGCGCCATGACCACGCCGATCGCGGCGGCCTGCCCGACCTGGGGGTTCTGGAACGCGGCCCGGTAGAGCGCGACCGCGGGCGTCAGCGTCGACGTCCCGGGGCCGCCGCGGGTGGTGATCCAGACGAGGTCGAACGTGCGCAGCGCGCCGGTGATCGTGAGCGTCAGGGCGACCGCGAGCTGGCCGCGCAGCCCGGGCAGCGTCACCGCGAAGAACTCCCGCACCGGCCCGGCGCCGTCCATGCGGGCGGCCTCGTACAGCTCCGGCGGGATCGAGGACGCCCCCGAGATGAACAGCACCATGCAGAACCCGAAGCCGGCCCAGGTGCCGATCATGCCGAGCGACGGCAGCGCCCACGTGAAGTCCCCGAGCCAGCTCCGGGCCAGCGACCCGAGCCCGACGGCCCGCAGCGCCTCGTTGAGCGGGCCCTCGGGTGCGTAGATGCGCTTGAACACCAGCGCGATGACGATGCTGGTCATCACCTGCGGCAGGAAGTAGATCCACCGGAACGCGGCCATGCCGGGCAGCCGGGTCCGCGTGAGCAGGGCGGCGGACAGCAGGCCGAGCGCGATCGGCAGCAGGGAGAAGAACCCGACGAGCACGAGGACGTGCCCGAACGTCGAGCGCAGCTCCGGGTCCGTGAGGAACCGCGTGTAGTTCTCGAGCCCGACCCAGACCGCCTGCGTCACGCCGTCCCAGCGGAAGAACGAGTACTGGACGGACTGGAGCAGCGGCACCAGCACCACGTACCCGTACAGCAGGAGGCCGGGGGCGGCGAACCCGAGCCCGATCCAGCGGTTGCGCCGGCGGCGGGCGGAGGTCCGGCGCGGGGCCCCCGCCCGGCCGGCGCGCGCCGGCCGGGACGGGGTGCCGGGCAGGCGCGCGGGCGGGCGCGTCCCGGTGGCGGTCACGAGTCCTGCCCGAGCTCCTCGAGGAAGGCCGTCCGGTCCGCCTCGACCGCCTCGGTCAGCTGCTCCGGCGTCACCTTCCCGGCGTACAGGAGCTGCATGTTCTGGGTGATGGTGTCGAGCAGCGTCGGGCTGGCCCAGTCGATGTACGGCACGTAGCCGTCGTCCGCGTCGAGCGTCTGGGTGGCCGTGGCCTCGCCCTGCAGGCTCAGCGCGTCGTCGGGCAGCGTCACGTCGGTGTTGAGCATCGGCACCAGGCCGATGTCGACGGCCGTCTGGCTGCCCTCGGCGGACATCAGGTGGTCCAGGAACGCCGCCGCGACGTCGGGGTGCTCGCACGAGCTGGAGATCACCATGGCACCCGGGGCGGCACCGACGCCGACCGTGCTGCCGGAGTCCTGGGCGAGCTGGACGTAGCCGAACTGGTTCAGCTGGTCCCCTGCCAGTCCGAGGGAGCCGGTGTACTCGAAGCGGAAGACGCCCTGGCCGTCGAGGAAGTTCGCGACCGCCGTCTGGTAGTCGATGCCCTCGTACGACGGCGTGAACCAGCCGGCGTCCGCCCAGGCCTTGATGGTGGTGGCGGCCTCGGTGAGGGCGGTGTCGGCCGCGCTGACGTCGGGGTCGTCGTAGATGAAGTCGTTGAGGGCGTCCTTGTCGGCCAGCATCGCCTGGACGCCGAGCAGCACCGCGGTGCCGCCGTCCACGCTGCCGTAGGCGAACGGGATCTCGCCCGCGTCCGCGGCGGCGGTGGCGGCCGCCTCCAGGTCGTCGAGCGTCTGCGGCGGCTCGAGCCCGAGCGCGTCGAGCTTCTCGACGTTGTAGTACAGCCCGATGAGCGACCCGCGGGCCAGCGGCGTCGCGAACCAGGACCCGCTGCCGATCGTCGTGAAGTCGGTCGTGAACTGGTTCTGCCGGGCGATGGTGGTGGGCACCTCGTCGTCCCAGCCGTACAGCTCGGCGTAGTCGTCGAGGTTGCGGACGAGGTTGCCGCGGGCCAGCGTCCCGAGGGACTGCCAGCCGTTGTTGGCCGAGGCGATGTCGGGCCCGTCGGGGTCCTGCAGCTGCAGGTTGAGGGTCGAGGTCAGCTGGCCCCAGTCCTCGGTGGTGCGGTCGATCGTCACGTTCGGGTACTCGGACTCGAACTGCTCGATCATCGCGTCGATCCACTCGCCCTCGGCCGAGCCCCAGAAGTCGCTGAGCCGCAGGGTCACGTCGCCGGCGGCGGCCACGTCGTCCGAGACGGCGGACGAGGAGTCGTCGGTCGTGGTGCTACCGCCGGGGGTGCAGCCCGCGACGGCGAGCAGGCTCAGGACAGCGGTCGTGCCGAGGACCAACCGGGCACGGTGCTCCTTCATGTGTCACTCCGATGTGCGCTGCGGGGGCCGTGGACCGGGCTGGTGCCCGGGTGGCGTCGTCGCCGGAGGCCCGTGCCGACGACGCTAGCAGCGAGCGGACCAGTTGGTCCAGCAATAGACCAAAAGTCCTGACTGGTCTGAAACTCGGTGTGACTGGTAGCGTGCCCGCATGATCACCCAGGGGGCCGTCCAGGCGGTGCACGAGAGGCTCACGGAGGACCTGCGCGTCGGCCGCTACGCGCCCGGCTCGCGGCTGCCCGGCGAGCGCGAGCTGTCCACCCGGCTCGGCGTCAGCCGGACCACGCTGCGCCAGGCGCTCGCGGCGCTCGAGGAGGACGGGGCTCTCGAGCGCTCCGCGCAGCGCGGCTGGTTCGTGCCGCGCCAGGTCATCGGCGAGCCGCCGAGCACGCTGCAGTCGTTCACGGAGATGGCGCGCTCCCGCGGCCTGCGGCCCAGCTCACGCGTGCTGCGCCAGGAGGTGCGCCCCGCCACGTTCGAGGAGGCCGACCGGCTCGCCGTCGCCCCCGCCTCCCCGGTGCTGCAGCTCGACCGGCTCCGCGGCATGGACGGCGTCCCCGTCTGCTACGACGTCGTCGTCGTCCCGCGCGACCGCGCCGCCGCCCTGGTGGACGCCGACCTGACCGACCGCTCGCTCTACGAGGAGCTGCGCACCCGGTGCGGGATCGCCATCCACAGGTCCGCGTACTCCGTGCAGGCGGACGCCGCCGACGACCGCCTCGCCGCCCTCCTCGGCACGGCCGTCGGGGCGCCCGTGCTGGTGGGGCGCGAAGTCGCCTACACCGCCGACGGCGCCCCCGTGCTCGTCGGCGTCAACCACTACCGCGGGGACGCGTACCGGTTCGAGGCCGACCTCTACCGCCCCGGTCCCTGACCGGCCCCCGGGGGCCGGGGCGCCCGCCCCGTGGGCGTCCTGTGGGCAGGACGTCCCGGACGGGCGAGCCCGGGGACGTGCCAGACTTGGTGCGATAGCGAACCCCACTTTCTTTGGAGCTGCTGCGATGGCCATCGCCACCCCCGAGGTGTACGCCGAGATGATCGACCGGGCGAAGGCGGGCAAGTTCGCCTACCCGGCCGTCAACGTCACCTCCTCCCAGACCGTCACCGCCGCGCTGCAGGGCTTCGCCGAGGCGGAGTCGGACGGCATCCTCCAGGTGTCGGTCGGCGGCGCCGAGTACGCGTCGGGCTCCACCGTGAAGGACCGCGTCTCCGGCACCCGCGCGCTCGCCGCCTACGCCACCGAGGTCGCCAAGGGCTACGGCATCACGGTCGCCCTGCACACCGACCACTGCGTCAAGAAGAACCTGGACTCCTGGGTCCGCCCGCTCCTGGCCCTCGAGGCCGAGGAGGTCAAGGCCGGCAAGAACCCGACGTTCCAGTCGCACATGTTCGACGGCTCCGACATCCCGCTCGACGAGAACCTCGTCATCGCGGCCGAGCTGCTCGAGCTGTCGCAGGCCGCGCGCACCATCCTCGAGATCGAGGTCGGCGTCGTGGGCGGCGAGGAGGACGGCCACGAGGCCGAGATCAACGAGAAGCTCTACACCACGGCCGAGGACGGCCTGGCGACGGTCCGCGCCCTCGGCGCAGGCGAGAAGGGCCGCTACCTGACGGCGCTGACCTTCGGCAACGTGCACGGCGTGTACAAGCCGGGTGCCGTCAAGCTGCGGCCGTCGATCCTCGCGGACATCCAGAAGGCCGTCGGCGCGGAGATCGGCAAGGAGAACCCGTTCGACCTCGTGTTCCACGGCGGCTCGGGCTCCACGGCCGCGGAGATCGCCGAGGCGGTCGACAACGGCGTCATCAAGATGAACATCGACACCGACACCCAGTACGCGTTCACGCGCCCGGTCGTCGCGCACATGTTCACGAACTACGACGGCGTCCTCAAGGTCGACGGCGAGGTGGGCAACAAGAAGGCCTACGACCCGCGCGCCTGGGGCAAGCTGGCCGAGGCCGGCATGGCCGCCCGCATCGTCGAGGCCGCGCAGCAGCTGCGCTCCGCGGGCCAGCGGATGCGCTGAGGCTGGCGCCTCACCGCGCGTCCCGGCGCGACGACGAGGGCCCGGTCACCGTCACGGTGACCGGGCCCTCGTGCGTCGTGGGCGGGGGGCGGGCGTGCTCAGCCGGCCGGCGGCGCGTCGTCGACGACGTCGAGCAGCTCGCCGATGCGCGTCACCTCGAGCAGGAACTGCACCGTCGGCGGCACGTGCAGCAGCCGGACCCGGTGCGGGGTGCGCATCGCGAGCCGCGCCAGGAACGCCACGCCCGAGGAGTCCATGAACGTCACGTGGTGGGCGTCGACCTCGATCGGCACACCGGCCTGCTCCGCGTCCGTGCCCGCCTGCGCGAGGTCCGCACCGAGGTCGGCGTCGACCTCGCCGGACAGCACGATCGTGGTCCGGTCGGGGGACAGGATGACGTGCACGGAGCCGGGCTCCCCGGCGGCGTCCCGTCCGGCAGGTACGGTCGGTGCCGGTGTGTCCTGCGAGGCCTCGTCCCCGGCGAGCCCGCCCGGCGGTGTGCTGTTACCGTCGCGCACGATGCTCCCTTCCTTCCGGATGGCGGTCGTCGGACCGTGCCGGTGTCGGCTCGTCCCGGTGGGTGGCTTCGCCGGAACCTGTGCGGAACGCTAGACGATCGGAGGCGGTGGTGGTCAACTCCGCGCCCCGGGAGCCGACCGAGGAGGCCGGGGAGGCGCTCGGCCGGTCCCTCGGCCAGGCGCTGGGGGTGCCCGTCCTCGTCGCGGCCGCGGAGCCGCCGCTCTGGCCCGTCGTGTGGGTGAACCCGGCGTTCACCGAGGTCACGGGCCTGACGACGGCGGACGTCGCCGGCCCTGCGGCGCGGGTCGTCTCGCTCACGGCCGAGGACTCCGCGGGCCTGCGCCAGCTCCGGGAGGCGGTGCTGGCCGTGCGGCCGACCTCGGCCCTGCTGCGGCTCCGGCGCGCGGGCGGGGACTGGTTCTGGGCGCGGACCGTCGTCAGCCCGGTGCTCGGGGAGGGCGGGGACCCGACGCACTGGGTGGCCGCGCTCGTGGACGTCACCGCCGAGGCCGACCGGGACGCCGCGGTGGCCGCCGAGGTGGAGGTGGTGCGGCAGGAGAGCGAGGACCTCGCGCTCATCGGCACGGTGTCGGACCTGGTCATGGACCTCGACGACCCGTACGGCCTGCGGGCCATCGCCGAGCTGCTCTCCGCACGGGTCGTCGCATGGGCGGGCTTCTACGTGGACGACGACGGCCTGCACGCGGCGGACGGCGTCGACACGACGCGGGTGCCCTGGGTGCAGCGCCGCCAGCCGACCGGAGCGCCGGGGCCGTTCGTGCCGCGCCGCGGGGAGCGCTCGGCGGTGCCGGACGCGGTGCAGCGGCTGCTGGACGGCGAGGGCGAGGGCGCCGCCGCGATCGACTTCGACGTCTCGGCCGCCTACCCCCCGCGCACGGCGTCGGCGTGGCTCGCGGCCGACCTGCAGGCCCGCGTCCCCGGCGGCGCGGAGCTCGAGCACGTCGCGGTGCTGGCCCTGCCGGGCAGGAACCGGGTGCTGGGCCTGCTCGCCGCGGTGCCGCGCGGTGCCGGACCGGAGCAGGACGGCGCCGCGTCGGGACGTGCCGGGGTGGACGAGCGCACCCGCACGATCCTGTCGCTGACCGGCCGGCGCGTCGGCCTCGCCATGGAGAACGTCCGGCTCTACGCGCGCGAGCACCGGGTCGCGGAGACCCTCCAGCGCGCGATGCTGCCCGAGCAGGCGGAGGTCGACGGGCTCGACGTCTGGTCGTACTACGCGCCGAACGTCGTCTACGCCCAGGTCGGCGGGGACTGGTACGACGTCGTGCAGATCGCCCCGGACGTGGTCGGCGTCGTCATCGGGGACGTCGTCGGCCACGACGTCGAGGCGGCCGCCGCGATGGGCCAGCTCCGGTCGGTGGTCCGC
Source organism: Cellulomonas sp. C5510 (assembly GCF_019797765.1). Lineage (NCBI taxonomy): Bacteria > Bacillati > Actinomycetota > Actinomycetes > Micrococcales > Cellulomonadaceae > Cellulomonas > Cellulomonas sp. C5510. The sequence goes on along the minus strand of NZ_CP081862.1, from coordinate 3,499,354 downwards.
GCGTACGCGTTCGAGGTGACCGAGCCCGGTCCGGTGCTCGAGCGGGTGGACACGCTGGTCGGCGGCATGCGGATCCCGCGGTCGGCCGGCCTGGTGCTCACCACGCTCACCCGCAGCGGCGGTGCGGACGGCGACTGCCCGTCGTGGTCGCTCGCCTACTCGCGCGCCGGGCACCTGCCGGCGCTGCTGGTCCGCGACCGCGAGGTCGTGCTGCTCGACGGTGGGGGCGGCCCGCTGATCGGGTTCGGGCACGGGCCGCGCGGCACCGCGCGGGCCGACCTGCTGCCCGGGGACGTCCTGGTCTTCTACACCGACGGTCTCATCGAGCGCCGCGACCGCGCGCTGCTCGACGGGCTCGCGGCGTTGCGCGAGGTCGCCGCCGGTGCCACTGCGGTCGACGCGGCCGGCATCGGCGAGGAGCTGCTCGCCCGGCTCGCGGACAGCCCCGAGGACGACGTCGCAGTCGTGGTGGTGCGCATCCCGGACCTCACGGACACGTCGGGTCACGGCGGCAACGTCCGCAGCCGGCGGTGGCAGCTCCCCAGCGAGCCCGCGTCGATCGGCCGGGCGCGCCACGCCGTGCTGCGCACCTGCCACGCGTGGGAGCTCGGCGACGCGGCGAACGCCGAGCTCGTCGTGTCGGAGCTGGTCGCCAACGCCGTGCTGCACGGGTGGGGGCGCGTCACGCTGCGGCTGCACGACACCGGCGAGGGCCTGCGCATCGAGGTCGAGGACTCCAACCCCACGCCGCCGGTCGCCACCGAGGGGCACCCGGGGCGGATCGGCGGGTTCGGGATGCGGATCGTCGAGCGGCTGGCCGACTGGGGCTGGCGGCCGTCGGGCAGCGGCAAGGTGGTGTGGGCACGCGTCCGGCCGTCCGGGCCCGCCGGCGCCGACGCCCCCGCGGGGGCGACGGTATGACCGGGGTCGTACTCGCCGTACGACGGCGCTCTCCATCCCGGACCACGAGGCGGCGCGCATCGACGCGAGCGCGCGGCGTCACGGGATGACGCGGTCGGCGTGCTACCGCCGCGCCGCGGGGCGGTACGCCGATGGGCTCGGCTCGCAGGACCTGACGTCGCGCACCGACGACGCGATCGCGGGCGCGGGGCGACCCGGAGCCGGCACGGAGGACTTCCGTCGCGCAGCTGCCGACGTCGTCACCGAGGCTGACCGGTGATCGAGCGCGGCGACGTCTGCCGGGTGGACGTCCTCGTCCCGCAGGGGGGCGTCCGGTCTCCCGAAGGACTCCGTCGCGAACGTCTCGCAGGTCACCGTCGTCTCCCGCGAGGACGTGGACCGGCCCGTCCGGGCGCTCCCCAGCGGCCTCGTGCACCAGCTCGACGCCGGTCTGCGGACCGTGCCGGCGCTCTGAGGCGCGGTCAGGCGGGCGAGGACGCGTCCTCGGTCGCGCTGGTCGTCTCGTCGCCCGCGCAGCGGTGCTCGGCGTCGATGCGGAACAGCTCCAGCGCCCCGCAGATCTCCAGCACGAACAGGTCCCGCGGGTCCGCACCGCGCAGCACCGTGGCCCCGCCGCGCTTGCGGCTGGCGTCGGCCAGCGAGATGAGGAACGCCGCGCCCGTCGAGTCCATGAACGTCACGCCGCACATGTCGATGACCAGCAGCTGGCGCCGCAGCCCCACCACGCGGGCCGCGATCTCGGGGAACTGGTCGCGCTCGGCGAGGTCGAGGTCGCCGGCGATGACGAGGGTGGTCGTCGCCGCCGAGGTGGCGATCTCGATCATGGGGGACCTCCGTGGGGCCGGCAGGGGCGGGACGACTGTAACCACCCGCGCCCCGGGACCGCATGCGGAGCGGGTGCCTGCGACACTGGGCCCATGACCGGTCCGAACCTCCTCGAGCCCGAGCCCACCCGCCTGCCCGAGGGTCCCGACGCCGACGCGCGCGCGGTGCTCGACCGGGGTGGAGACCCCCGCGACGCCGCCCGTGAGGTGCCGACGTCGTCGCTCGCCTGGGCGCTGCTCGCCGAGCGCGCGCTGGCCGACGAGGGCGACCCGGTTGCGGCGTACGCCTACGCGCGCACCGGCTACCACCGCGGGCTCGACGCCCTGCGCCGGGCCGGCTGGCGCGGGCGCGGGCCCGTCCCCGCCGACCACGAGCCGAACCAGGGGTTCCTGCGGGCGCTGCTCGCGCTCGCGGAGGCCGCCGACGCCATCGACGAGGAGGACGAGGCCGACCGCTGCGCCCAGCTCCTGGTGGACTCCGGCACCTCCCCGGAGGAGATCAGCGCCCTCCGCTGACCCCCTCCCTCCCCTCCCTCTCCTCCCGTCGGAGGCTCCGAACGTGCTCGGAGGGTGGCGCGCGTCATCGAGGTGGTCCGCAGAGCACCTCGATGACATGTAGGAGGCTCCGACGGGGCTGGTGCGGGGCGTGCGCGGTGGCACGCCGCCGGACGTCGCCCGGGCGGCTCCGGTAGCCTTTCGGAGGTACTGGGTCGCCTGCCGCCCGGTGCCGGGAGCTCCCCGGACGTCGAGACCGCCGGGAGACGCCGCCGCCGGGCAGGGTGGGAGTGTGATCGACATGCCGGCCGTCGTGGTGCTCGGGACCCAGTGGGGCGACGAGGGCAAGGGCAAGGCGACCGACCAGCTCGGCTCGCGGATCGACTACGTCGTGAAGTTCAACGGCGGCAACAACGCCGGGCACACGGTCGTCGTCGGGGGCGAGAAGTACGCCCTGCACCTGCTGCCGTCCGGCATCCTGTCGCCCGGCGTCACACCGGTGATCGGCAACGGCGTGGTCATCGACCTCGAGGTGCTGTTCTCGGAGATCGACGCGCTCGAGGCCCGCGGGGTGTCCGCGGAGCGGCTGCTCGTGTCGTCCGCCGCGCACGTCATCGCCCCGTACCACCGCACGATCGACAAGGTCACCGAGCGGTTCCTCGGCAAGCGGAAGATCGGCACCACCGGCCGCGGCATCGGCCCGGCGTACGCCGACAAGATCAACCGCGTCGGCATCCGCATCCAGGACCTGTTCGACGAGAAGATCCTGCGGCAGAAGGTCGAGGGCGCGCTCGACCAGAAGAACCACCTGCTGGTGAAGGTCTACAACCGCCGGGCGATCACGGTCGACGAGACCGTCGAGGACCTGCTGCGCTTCGCCGAGCGGCTCCACCCGTACGTCGCGGACACCCCGCTGCTGCTGAACCGGGCGCTCGACGACGGCAGGACGCTCGTGTTCGAGGCGGGCCAGGCGACCATGCTCGACGTCGACCACGGCACGTACCCGTTCGTCACGTCGTCGTCCGCGACGGCCGGCGGCGCGTGCACCGGCTCGGGGATCGGCCCGACGCGCATCGACCGGGTCGTCGGCGTCGCGAAGGCGTACACCACCCGCGTCGGCGAGGGCCCGTACCCCACGGAGCTGTTCGACGAGGACGGCGAGTGGCTGCGCCGCACCGGCGGGGAGTACGGCACCACCACGGGCCGCCCGCGCCGGACCGGCTGGTACGACGCGGTCGTCGCGCGGTACTCCTCGCGCATCAACGGCCTGACGGACCTGGTCGTCACGAAGCTCGACGTGCTCACCGGGCGGGAGAAGATCCCGGTGGCGGTGGCGTACGACGTGGACGGCCGCCGGTTCGACGAGATGCCGGACGACCAGAGCGACTACCACCACGCGAAGCCGGTCTACGAGTACCTGGACGGCTGGTCCGAGGACATCACGGGCGCCCGCGAGCTCGACGACCTGCCGCAGGCCGCGCAGCGCTACCTGGCGCGGCTCGAGGAGATCTCGGGCTGCCGGATCTCGGCGGTCGGCGTCGGCCCGGGTCGTGAGGCGACGGTCGGCATCCACGACCTGCTGGGCTGACGGGCAGCGTGGCGGGGGCCGTCCCCGTCCCGCGGGCCCGGGCCGGGGCCCCTCTCCCGCGCGCGTCCCAGGGCGCGGTCCGCGCGCCCGGGGGCGCGCGGCGGCTCGGTAGGGTCGGCCCGTGAAGATCCTCGTCGTCGGGACCGGCGCCCGCGAGCACGCCCTCGCCCTCGCCCTGTCCCAGGACCCGGCCGTCACCGAGCTGCACGCCGCCCCCGGCAACCCCGGCATCGGCGCCCTCGCCGTGCTGCACCCCGTCGACCCGCTCGACGGGGACGCCGTGGCGGCGCTCGCGACGTCGCTCGGCGTGGACCTCGTCGTCGTGGGGCCGGAGGCGCCGCTGGTGGCGGGGGTGGCCGACGCGGTGCGGGCCGCCGGGGTGCCCGTGTTCGGCCCGGGCGCGGAGGCGGCGCGCCTTGAGGGGTCGAAGGCGTTCGCGAAGGAGGTCATGGCCGCCGCGGGCGTGCCGACCGCCGACCCGGTGGTCGTCACGGACCCGGAGCGCGCGGCCGCGGCGCTCGACACGTTCGGTGCCCCGTACGTCGTGAAGGACGACGGCCTCGCGGCCGGCAAGGGCGTCGTCGTCACCGAGGACCGCGCGGCGGCGCTGGCGCACGCGCTCGCGTGCCTCGCGAAGCCGGGCGGCCGGGTCGTGGTCGAGGACTACCTGGACGGCCCCGAGGTCTCGCTGTTCGTGCTGTCCGACGGCACGCACGTGGTCCCGCTGGTGCCGGCGCAGGACTTCAAGCGCGTCGGCGACGCGGACACCGGCCCCAACACCGGCGGCATGGGCGCGTACTCCCCGCTGCCGTGGGCGCCCGCGGGGCTGGTCGAGGAGGTCGTGGCGCAGGTGGCGCAGCCGACCGTGGACGAGATGGCTCGCCGCGGCACCCCGTTCGCTGGCGTCCTGTACTGCGGGCTGGCGCTGACGAGCCGCGGCACCCGGGTGGTCGAGTTCAACGCGCGCTTCGGCGACCCGGAGACGCAGGTGGTGCTCGCGCGCCTCGCGACGCCGCTGGCGGGCGTGCTGCTGGCGGCCGCGACGGGCCGGCTCACGGAGCTGCCGCCGCTGGAGTGGCGCGAGGACGCCGCGGTGACCGTGGTCGTCGCCTCGTCCGGCTACCCGGAGGCGCCGCGCACGGGCGACGTCATCGAGGGGCTCGCCGACGCGGCCGCGCTGCCGGGCGTGGACGTGCTGCACGCCGGCACCGCGGCCGGCGCGGACGGGGCGGTGCTGTCCGCCGGGGGCCGGGTGCTGTCCGTCGTCGGCACCGGGCGCGACCTCGCGGCGGCACGGGCGGCGGCCTACGCGGGCGTCGAGCGCATCCGGCTGGACGGCTCCCACCACCGCACGGACATCGCGCGGGCGGCCGCCGGGGCCTGACGCCGGACGCCGGCGCCGCACCCCGACGGCCTGCGGCAGGATGGACGCATGACCGCTCCCGCGCTGCCCGGCTGGACGCACACGTACTCCGGCAAGGTCCGCGACCTCTACGTCCCCGACACCACGCAGGACGCCGGGGCGGGCGTCGCGGAGCGGCACGGCGACGTCGTGCTGGTCGTGGCCAGCGACAGGGTGAGCGCCTACGACCACGTGCTCGAGCCCGGCATCCCCGGCAAGGGCGTCGTGCTCACGCAGCTCAGCCTGTGGTGGTTCGAGCAGCTCGCCGACCTGGTCCCGCACCACGTCGTCACCGCCGACGCGCCGGACGTCCCGGAGCCGGTTCTCGGACGGGCGATGCTGTGCCGCCGCCTCGACATGGTGCCGGTCGAGTGCGTCGCACGCGGCTACCTCACGGGGTCGGGCCTCGCGGAGTACCGGGAGTCGGGCTCCGTGACGGGCATCCCGCTGCCCGCGGGGCTGGTGGACGGCTCGCGGCTCACGGAGCCGGTGTTCACGCCCGCGACCAAGGCCGAGCTCGGGGAGCACGACGAGAACGTCACCCTCGACCAGGTGGCCGCGACCGTCGGGCGGGAGCTCGCCGAGCGGCTGCGCGACCTCACGCTGGCCGTGTACGCACGGGCGGAGGGCATCGCGCGCGAGCGCGGGGTCGTCCTGGCGGACACCAAGCTGGAGTTCGGGAGGGACCTGGTCACCGGGGAGCTGACGCTCGGGGACGAGGTGCTGACGCCGGACTCGTCGCGGTTCTGGCCCGCGGACGCGTGGGAGCCCGGCCGAGCGCAGCCGAGCTTCGACAAGCAGTTCGTGCGCGACTGGCTGACGTCGCCGGCGTCGGGGTGGGACCGCGCGTCGGACGTGCCGCCGCCCCCGCTGCCGGCCGACGTCGTGGCGCGCACCCGGGACCGGTACCTGGAGGCGTACGAGCGCCTCACCGGGCGGCCGCTCACCCTCTGAGCCTTGGCCCGAGGGGCGCCCGAAGGTAGGTTAGGCTCGCCTCATCGTCGCGGCGCCGACGACGCCGCGGTGGTGGCGCGGGCGCCCCTCCCCGGATCGGAGCCCCTCGTGCACGCTCGCACGTCCCGCCCGCGCCCGGCCGCCCGCCGCGGCCTGACCGCCGTCGCCGTGCTCGGCGTCGCCACGCTCGCCCTGACCGCCTGCTCAGGTGACGACAGCGGGTCCGCGGAGGACGCCGGCGCCCCGGACGACACCGCCGCGGCCGACGGCGCGTACCCGGTCACGATCGAGTCCTCGCTCGGCGAGGCGACCATCGCGGAGCGGCCCGAGCGGGTCGTGGCCCTCGGGTGGGGCGCAGCCGACATCGCGTTCTCGCTCGGCACCACGCCCGTCGGCATCGAGTCCGACGACTGGGCCGGCGACGAGGACGGGTACCAGCCGTGGTTCCGCGAAGCGGTCGAGGACGCCGGCGAGGAGCTGCCCGAGACCATCAGGATGTACCCGGAGCTCGACGTCGAGGCCGTCATCGCCCTCGAGCCCGACCTGATCCTCGCGACGCAGTCCGGCATCGACCAGGCCACGTTCGACCAGCTCTCCGACTTCGCGCCCGTCGTCGCCTACCCGGGCGACGCGTGGGCGACGTCCGTCGAGGACCAGATCGCGATCGCGGCGCAGGCGCTGGGCGTCCCGGAGCGTGGCGACGAGCTGGTCGACGGCATCCAGGCCGCGTACGACGAGGTCGCGCAGGCGCACCCCGAGTGGGCGGACGTGACCTACGCGTACGTCTACGGCGGCGACCAGGCGGGTGCGCTCGGCGTCTACATGCCCGGGGACACCCGCGTCGCGCTGCTGTCGAGCCTCGGGCTGCAGCTCGCGCCGTCGGCGTCCGCGCTGGAGCCCGACCCCGGCTCGTTCTACGCCACCCTGGGCCTGGAGAACGCGGACCGGCTCGACGACGTGGACGTGCTGTTCACCTGGTTCAACGACGAGGACGAGCAGGCGGCCACGGAGGCGCAGCCGCTGTGGCAGCAGATGCCGGCGTTCGCCTCCGGCGCGTACCTGCCGATGATCGACCGGCAGCTCGGCATGGCCGTCACGGTCGCCGACCCGCTGAGCGTGCCGTACGCCCTCGACGCGTACGTCCCGCAGATCGAGGAGGTCGTCGCGAAGGTGACCGGGAGCTGAGCACCTGCCGACCCGGCCCGGACGAGCACCCCGGCGCCCGCGCGTGACCACCGGCGTCACCGCCCCGCGAGCCCCGCGCAGCACCGCGCGGGGCTCGCGGTCGCGTACCTGGGCGCTGGCCGCGGGGCTGGTGGTCGCGGCCGGGCTGCTGCTGCTCGCGTGCGGGCTCAGCGTCGCCGTCGGGTCCAAGCCGGTGCCGCTCGGCGAGGTGTGGTCGGCGTGGCTGCGCCCCGACGACGGGTACACCTCCGCCGTCGTGCAGTCGCGGCTGTCCCGCACCGCGCTCGGACTGCTCGCGGGCGCGGCCCTCGCGGTGTCCGGCGCCGTCATCCAGGGCCTGACCCGCAACCCGCTCGGCGACCCGGGCCTGCTCGGCGTGAACGCCGGGGCGTCGGCCTCCGTGGTGGTCGTGACGGCGCTCGCCGGAGGAACCGCCGGGCGCTCGGTCTGGGCGGCGCTCCCCGGCGCCGTGCTGGCGACCGTCGCGGTGTACGTCATCGGGTCCGGCGGGCCGGGCGGCCGGGCGACGCCGGTGCGGCTCGTGCTCGCGGGGTCGGCCGTCGGGGCGGTGCTGCTCGCGCTGGTGCAGGCGATCACGCTGGCCGACACCGACGTCTTCACGACGTACCGGTTCTGGGTCATCGGCTCGCTGGCCGGGCGGCCGGACGGCACCGTGGGGCTGGTGCTGCCGTACGTCGTCGCCGGGCTCGTGCTGGCGCTGCTGCTCGCGCGGCCCCTGAACGCCCTGGCGCTGGGGGACGAGACGGCGACGGCGCTCGGGCTCAGCGCCGGGCGGACGCGCCTCCTCGCGGGGGCTGCCGCCACGGTGCTCGCGGCGGCGTCGGTGGCCGCCGTCGGGCCCGTGGCGTTCGTCGGGCTCGCGGTCCCGCTGACCGTGCGGACGGTCACCGGCGCCGACCACCGGTGGCTGCTGCCGTACGCGGCGCTGCTCGGCCCGGTCCTGCTGCTCGGGGCCGACGTGGTGGGACGGGTCGTCGCGCGTCCCGGCGAGCTGATGGTCGGCGTGGTGACCGCGTTCCTGGGGGCGCCGTTCCTCGTGGCGGCCGTGCGGCGGGGGAGGGTCGGGCTGTGACCAGGACCGCGGGAGCGCCGGCCGCGCCCGGGACGCCTGCCGTCGTCCGCGCCGGGGCCGGTCGCAGCGGGCACGGGGTCGCCGTCCGCGTGAACCGCCGCCCGGTCGTCGTGTGCGCGGCCGCGCTGCTCGTCGTGCTCGTGCTCGCGGTCGTGACGGTCTGGCTCGGCGAGCTCGGCATCAGCCCCGCGGAGCTGCCCGCCGTGCTGGCCGGCCAGGGGTCCCGCGCGCAGGAGTGGGTCCTGTGGTCCAACCGTGCGCCGCGGCTCGGCGTCGCGGTGGGCGCCGGGGCCGCGTTCGGTGTGGCCGGTTCCGTGTTCCAGAGCGTCACCCGCAACCCGCTCGGCAGCCCCGACGTGATCGGCCTCGGCGCGGGCGCGGCGGCGGGCGCGGCCGCGGCGACGCTCGTGTGGCCCGGGGTGCTGCCCGGCCCGGTGGGCGCCCTGCTCGGTGCCGGTCTGGCGGTCGGCGTGGTGCTGCTCGGCGCCGGACGCGGCGTGCGGGCGCCGCTGCGGATGGTCGTCGTCGGCATCGCGGTCGGCGCGATGAGCCTGGCCTTCGTGCAGCTCGCCCTCGCCCGCGCCACGGCCGAGGAGGCGCAGACGGTCGCGGCGTGGCTGAACGGCAGCCTGCTGTCCCGCCGCGCCGAGCACGTCGCGACGATCGGGATCGCGCTCGCGGTGCTGCTGCCCTGCGCGCTCGCGCTGACCCGGCGCCTCCAGCTCGTCGAGATGGGGGACGACGCCGCCACCGCGCTCGGCGTGGACCCGGGACGCACGCGCGCCCTGGCGATCGCGGTGGGCGTCGCGCTGACCGCCGCCGCCGTCAGCGTGTGCGGGCCCGTGTCGTTCATCGCGCTGACCGCCCCGCAGATCGCCCGCCGGCTCACGCGCTCCACCGGGCCCGGCATGGTCGCCGCCGCGTGCACCGGCGCCACCCTGCTCGTCGCCGCGGACCTGCTCGCGCAGCACGCGCCGTGGGGCGTGCAGTACCCGGTCGGTGTGCTCACCGCGCTGCTCGGGGGCTCGTACCTCGCGTACCTCCTGGTGCGCGAGTGGAGGAAGGGGACCGCATGACCGGCACTCCCGCCGCGCCGCCGCTCGCGACGGACGCCGTGACGCTCGCGTACGACCGGCTGGTGGTCGCGCGCGACCTCACCGTCGCCGTGCCCGCGGGGTCGTTCACCGTCATCATCGGGCCGAACGGCTGCGGCAAGTCGACCCTGCTGCGGGCGCTCGCGCGCACGCTCCGGCCCCGTGCGGGCCGGGTGCTGCTGGACGGCACGCCGATGGGCTCGCTGCGCAGCCGCGCGATCGCCCGCCGGCTCGCGCTGCTCCCGCAGGGGCCCATCGCGCCCGAGGGCATCACCGTCGGCGACCTCGTCGCCCGCGGGCGGTACCCGCACCAGGGTCTGCTGCGCCAGTGGTCCGCCGACGACGCCCGCGCCGTCGACGCCGCGATGGCCGCCACCGAGGTCACGGAGCTGCGGGTCCGCGACGTCGCGGACCTCTCCGGCGGCCAGCGGCAGCGCGCGTGGCTGGCGATGGCCCTCGCGCAGGAGACCGACCTGCTGCTGCTCGACGAGCCGACGACGTTCCTCGACATCGCCCACCAGTACGAGGTCATGGACCTGTGCGCCCGGCTGCACGAGGAGGGGCGCACGCTCGTCGCCGTGCTGCACGACCTCAACCAGGCGGCCCGGTACGGCACGCACGTGATCGCGATGCAGGACGGCCGCGTCGTGGCGGAGGGCGCGCCCGGCGAGGTCATCACGGCCGAGCTGGTGCGGGACGTCTTCGGGCTGGCCTCGCGCGTGGTGCCCGACCCGGAGACCGGCACGCCGATGGTCGTCCCCCGCCGCCGGGACGCCCACGTCCGCCACGCCACCGACCGCCCCTGACCACCCGCGCCCGGCACCCGCCCGCGGGCCGAACGGGCGGGCGCGCCGGGTCAGGTGGCGGCCAGGACCACGACCGGTTCCGAGGTCGGAGCCTCCGAACCGCCGGCGGGCTCGACCGTCAGCGCCAGGGCGTCGCCCGGTCGCCACACGTCCGTGCGGACCTGGAACGTCCCGCCGGGTGCGGCGGACGTCGCGTCGGGGAGAGGCTCGCCGTCGCGCATCACCCAGAGCTGGTAGACCCGCCCGTCACCCGGCTGCTCGACGCCCGTGGCGGTGAGCAGCGCGCCGTCGGCGGTGAGGACCGCCACCGCCGTGCCGCCCGTGGTCAGCTCGGCGCCGGCCACCTGGGCCCCGGGCACCGCCAGCGCGGCGGCGATCCGGTCGGCCCGGGCCTCGGCCTCGGCCGCCCGCTGCGACTCCCGCCAGGCGATGGTGCTCGGGACCGCGACCAGCGCCAGCACCGCGAGCGCGGTGACCAGGCTGCGCCAGCGGCGGCGGGCCCCGGGTCGTGCCGTCGCCCCGGGGCGGACGGCCCGGTCCGGGCGGCCCGGGGGCCGGGTCGACCCGGCGGCGCGGCCCGGAGGGGCGGGAGCCGCGGATCCGCCGGCTGCACCGGAGGTCGCCGGGGGTCGGTGAGCAGCTGCCTCCGCGTCGGGTCCGGGGGTGGCGGCCGCGCCCGCGACGGTGCCCGTGCGTCGTGCGGACCCGTGCGCGGTCCCCTCCGCCGCACCGGCCGCCGTGCCCGTCTCCGCACCGGTCCGGGTGCCGGTGTCCGCGCCCCCGTCCTGCGGGGTCGCCGCGGCGAGCGCGAGCGTCGCGGCACGGACCGCGTCGGGTGCCGGGGCCGCGACCGCGCCACCGAGCCGGGCCGCGGTCTCCCGGAGCGAGCGCCCCTCGCGGGCGGCGTCCGGGTCCCGGGCCATGAGGTCCTCGACGGCGGCCCGCTCCGCGTCGGTGACGGCGTCCAGCGCCCAGGCGCCGAGCAGCTCGCGGGAGGCGGCGTCGTCGGGGCGGCGGTCGCCCGGCCGCGGCGGGACCGGCGGGGTGCTCACGCGGCCACCCCCAGGCAGTCGCGCAGCCGCACGAGGCCGTCGCGGATCCGGGACTTCACCGTGGGCAGCGGGGCGTCCAGGTGCTCGGCGACCTCGCGGTAGGTGCGGCCGTCGTAGTAGGCGAGCACGACGGCCTCGCGCTGGGTGTCGGTCAGGCCGCCGAGGCAGTGCCGGACGCGCTGCGCCTCGAGGTGCTCCTCGGCCTGCTCCGCGACGACGTCGAACTCCCGGGGCCGGTCCGCGTCCAGGACGGCCTGGTCGCGGTCGCGCTGCGCCTGCACGGACCGCACGCGGTCCACCGCCCGGCGGTGCGCCATCGTCGTCGCCCAGGAGCGTGCCGACCCGCGGCGGGCGTCCCACCGGGCTGCGGTGCGCCAGATCTCCACCATGACCTCCTGCGTGACCTCGGCCGCGTGGTCCGGGTCCCGGAGCACGGCGAGGGCCGTGCCGTGCACGGCGGGGGACAGCATGTCGTACAGCGACGCGAACGCGTCGAGGTCGCCGGCGGCGACGCGCGCGAGGGCCTGGTCGGCGGCCTGGCGCGCGGAGGTGCGGGCGTCGGGGCTGGACACCCGGGACAGTGTGCCGCACCCGGGCGCGCGCGGCCCGGCGGACGTGCCGCCGGCCCCGGCGGGGACCGGGACCGGCGGCACGGTTCGGGGAGCCGTCGCGGGCGTCAGGCGACGAGCGTCGCGGCGAGGGAGTCGATCGCGCCGGCGAGCGTCGACACGTGCATGCCGAGACCGGCCGCCACGTCGTCCGCCGGCAGCTCGCCGCCGCTGACCTCCTCGAAGAACGCCCCGGCCTGCGGGCGGTAGCCGTCGAGGTCGGTGAGCGCCTGCTGACGGCCGTCCTCGTCGCCGGTCGCGTCGGCGACCGCGTAGTCGACGAAGAACCCGATGTGCTCACGCCACAGGTTCAGGAACTCCGCGCCCTTCTCCTCGCCCGCCAGGGACGTGACGGCGTCCGACAGCGCGACCGAGTTCGCGTCGAGCGTCGCCGCCGCGCTGGTGAAGGCGTCGGACTCCACGCCGCCGTCCGCGGTGTACGCGGTGAAGACCGCGAACGACGCGAGGTAGACGTGCTCCTGGAGCAGCGCCGTCAACGTCGAGCGCAGCGTCGAGGCGTCGTCCATGGCGTCCCCGGGCAGGCCGGCACCGGTGGCGAGGCCCGCGGCGATCGTCGCGGCGCCCTCGCCGACGTGCTGGGCGGCCGCGCGCAGGGCGTCGGACGCGCCCGGGTCGCCGGCGGCCATCGCGTCGATCGCGGCGGTCAGCGTGGTCACGTGCATCGCGAGCGACTCGGCGACCGCGGCGGCGGGCAGGTTGCCGTCGCTGATCTGCTCGAAGAACGTGCCGGCCTCGGTGGTGTAGCCGTCGAGCTCGGCGCGCGCCGCGTCGGCGGCAGCCTGGTCACCGCCCTGCACGGCCACGGCGTAGTCGACGAAGTACCCGATGTGGGTCTCCCAGAGCTGCTGGAACGCGTCGCCCTGCTCCTCGCCGGCGATCGAGCCGATCGCGTCGGTCAGGTCCTGCGTGTTGCCGTCCAGCGCGGCCTTCGCCGCGGCGAACTCCTCGGAGTCGGCGCCCGCCGTGTAGGCGGTCGCGACACCGATGCCGGTCAGGTAGACGTGCTCCTGCAGCATCGCCGTGAGGCCTGCGCGCAGGGCGGCGGCCTCGGAGTCGACCTCGCCGGCGGTGCCGGTCGCGGCGGCCAGGCCGGTGGCGAGCGTCAGCCCCGTCTCGGGCATGTGCGCGGCGGCGGTGCGGGCGTCGGCGAACGGGTCGCCCGTGCTGACGGGCATCACCTCGTCCGTGTCGGACGTGCCGGACATGTCGTCGTGGTCCATCCCGTCGGTGCTGGACGAGGCGGCGGGCATGGACCCGGTGTCGCCGCCGTCGCCGTCGCTGCACGCGGCGAGCGTGAGGCTCAGCGCGAGTCCGGCGGACAGGACGGAGACGGCGTAGGTGCTGCGTGTGCGTCGCATGGTGACTCCTCGATCGCGGGTGCTGTCGAGGAGGGTTCGGAGCCGGTGGCGCCCCGGATGGGTCGGTCTCGAGGAGCGGGCGCGGGTCAGGGCCGCGGCAGCGCGACGGGTCAGGCGGCGCCGTGGTGCGCGAGGGCCAGCAGGACGTCCTCGGGGCGGGGCGCGTGCTCGGGGGGCGGTCCGCCGGTGAAGCAGCGGCAGGCGCCGTCGCGGTGCACGAGGTTGGCGTGCGGGCGCGCGACGCAGGGCGCGGGCCGGCCGGCGGGGTCGAGCGCCCCGGGGTTCTCGAGGACGAGGGTCATGCGGGTACTACCTCCGTGCGGTGGACCGCGGACGGTCCGTGACGGCGCGGGGGAGATCCGCGCCGTGGTCGCCGGGCCGCCTGGGCGTCCCGGTGGTGATGTGTCCATCGGACGGTCGCACAGGTTCCTGCGACGTCAGGCACGCCGGAGCGCTCACGGACGGGTGAAACCGTCGCCAGGTGGTCGGGATCACGCCGGCCGGGCGCGGACGCGGGCCCTCGGTCCCGGGCACGGACGACCCGCGCGCGGGCGCGTCAGCCCGCGAGCCGCGCCGCCCGCCGCTCCGCCTGCGCCGCGGGGTCGGGCACCGGGGCCGCCGCGAGCAGCCGGCGCGTGTAGTCGTCCTGCGGCGCACCGAGCACCGTGCTGCGCTCGCCGACCTCCACGAGCCGCCCGCGGTGCATCACGGCGACGCGGTCGGCGAGCTCGTCCACGACGGCCAGGTCGTGGCTGATGAACAGGCACGCGAACCGCAGCCGCTGCTGGATCGACCGGAACAGCTCCAGCACGGTCGCCTGCACGGAGACGTCGAGCGCGGAGGTCGGCTCGTCGGCGATGAGCAGCTCCGGGTCGAGCGAGACGGCGCGCGCGATCGACACCCGCTGCCGCTGGCCGCCGGACAGCTCGTGCGGGTACCGGGACGCCCAGGCGGCGGGCAGCTCGACGCTCTCGAGCAGCTCGGCGACCCGCGCGTCGAGGACCGCCCCCCGCAGCCCGGCGTGCACGCGCAGCGGCTCGGCGACCGACTCCCCGACGGTGTAGCGGGGGTTGAGCGACGCGGCGGGGTTCTGGAACACGACGCCGATGCGGGTGCGCGCGGCGCGCACGGCGCGCGGGGTGTCGGTGCCGAGCCGGGTGCCGACCACCTCGACCGTCCCGGACGTGAGCGGCGCGAGGCCGAGCGCGCACCGGCCGAGCGTGGACTTGCCGGACCCGGACTCGCCGACCAGCGCGACCATCTCGCCGGGCTGCACCCGCAGCGTCACGTCGTCGACGGCCCGCACGACACGCCCCCGACGGTTGCGGTACTCCACGACGAGCCGCTCGACGTTGAGGGCCGGGCGCTCGCGGTCGTCGGCGGCGCTGTCCCGGGCGGGCGCGCCGATGCGCGGCACGGCGGCCAGCAGCGTGCGGGTGTACGCGGCGGCGGGCGCGGCGAACAGGGCGGCGACGTCGGCGGTCTCGACCACCTCGCCGTCGCGCATGACCACGACGCGGTCGGCCAGGTCGGCCACCACGCCCATGTCGTGCGTGATGAGGACGATCGCGGCGGACGTGCGCTCCCGCAGCCGGCGCAGCACGTCCAGCACCTCCTGCTGCACGGTCACGTCCAGCGCGGTGGTCGGCTCGTCCGCGACCAGGATCTCCGGGTCGCAGGCCAGGGCCATCGCGATCATGACGCGCTGCGCCTGCCCGCCCGAGAGCTGGTGCGGGTAGAACCGCAGCCGCTCCTCGGGGTCGGGCAGCTCGACCATGCGCAGCAGCTCGACCGCGCGGGCCGTCCGCTGCGCGCGCGTCAGGCCGGGGACGTGCCGGCGCAGCATCTCGCGGAGCTGGTAGCCGACCGTGAACACCGGGTCCAGCGCGTTGCCCGGGTCCTGGAAGATCATCGCGATGCGCCGGCCGCGGACCTCGGACAGGGCACGGCGGTCGAGTCCCACGAGCTCCTGGTCGCCGAGGCGCGCGCTGCCGGTGACGCGGGCGGTGCCGGGCAGCAGGCCGAGCAGCGCGAGCGACGACACGGACTTGCCGGACCCGGACTCGCCGACCACCGCGAGGACCTCGCCCGGCAGCAGGTCGTACGACACGCCGCGCACCGCGTGGACGTCCGGGGACCGGCCGCCGTCGACGCGGAACGTCACGGTCAGGTCGCGCACCCGCAGCACGGGCTCGGTCGTGGCGCTCACGGTGCTCCAGGGGGTTCGTCCCCGCCGAGTTCGGTACTCCCGGTCGAGGTCGGCAGCTCGGACTGCCGACCTCGCACCGGAGGTGCCGAACTCGCGGGAGGGGTGGGGGCGGGGGTGGCGGCGGTGTCCGCCGCGGCCAGGGCGTCGCGGTGGGCCTCCCAGTCCGCGAGCATCTGACGGTGGTAGCCGGCGAGCCACTCGAAGTAGTTGCGGGCGTTGAGCAGGCGCCGTCGCGGGCCGGGGTCGGTCTCCGAGACGGCCATCAGCCCGGAGTCGATGACCCGCTGGAGCCGCGGCAGGTAGGTGCGCTCGCTCGCGAGCCAGGACCCCCAGATGTCGTCCTCGGCGCGGAAGTAGTGGTTGCGGTCGCCGGGGATGGAGTGCCGCAGGATGAAGCCGATCTCGACGAGGTGCCGCGTGGCGGTCGACACGGCCCCGGCCGACGCCTGCAGCAGCGTGGCGATCTGCTGGGACGACAGGTAGGGGCGGTCGATGATCATGAGCAGGCCCACGACGCGCCCCTCCATGCGCGAGCTGTTCGCGTTGTCCCAGGTGGACGCGAACTGCTCGATCCACTCGAGGGCGTCGTCGTCGAGGGTCGGCTCGGCCGGGTCCGGGGCGGTCGTCATGCGCTCACCGTAGGGGCGGGCAGGGCGCCGGGACGGCGGACCGTCATCGCGCTGCGGCGGGCCCGGAACTCCGCGACGGGCCACGAGGTCATCGCCGCGCGGACGCTGGTCACGGAGCCGTCGGCGTCGCGCTCGTAGGTGAGCCGCTCGCCGACGGTGCCGAACCCGGGGCCGCGGTGGATCTGCAGCGCGTCCGGACCGGCGACGGTGAGCTCCTCGTAGGCGGCGACCGGGTCCGGGGCGGCGGGGCGCAGCAGGACCAGCCGGCCGCCGAGCTCGGCCACGTCCATGACGCCCCAGAGGTTCGCGAACCGGCCGGTGTAGTCCGCGAGCGGGCGCGGGCCGGGCGCCGGCTCGGCGGGCTCCTCGGCCGCTCCGGGCGCCTTCAGGGCCAGGTCGATCAGCTTGATCAGGCCGACGGCGATCGGGTCGGCGGGGCCGTCCACCGCGTTCGTCAGCACGCTGACCACGAGGCCGTCCTCCGGGTCGACGTACGTGCGCGTGATGTGCCCCGGGTAGCCGCCGGAGTGCCCGACCACCTCCCGGTCGCCGATCGTGTTCCGGTCCATGCCGACGCCGTACCGGCCGATCTCGGTGCCGTACGCGGTGACCACCGACTCGAGCCGCTGCATCACGCGCTTGGACGCGTCGGTGAGCAGCCGCTCGTCGCCGAGCACGTGCGCGGAGCCGTAGGCGGACAGCTCGCTCGCGGTCGAGAAGAAGCCGGTCGCCGCGGCCATCGCCCGGGTGTCGACGTGCTCGATGCGCTCGCGGCGGTCGTCGGCGTCCAGCAGCCCGGTGTGGCCGGCGGCGTACTCGGACGCGCGCGCGGGGTCGTACTCGGCACCGGTGCGCGTGAGCCCGAGCGGCTCGACGACGGCGCGGTGCAGGTGCTCCGCGTAGGACAGCCCCGTGACCTCCTCGATGACGAGGCCGAGCAGCGAGTAGCCGACGTTCGAGTACTTGAAGTGCTCGTTCGGGCCGTAGACCTCGCCGTGGGCGAGCACGTCGGCCAGCAGCGCCTCCCGGTCGGGGAACGGGCCGTCGAGCTGCCAGAAGTCCGCGCGGTCGCCGTCACGCACCACCCCCGCCTGGTGGCCGAGCACCTCGCGCAGCGTCCGGGACGCCAGCGGGGAGCCGGCCAGCTCGGGGACGTACGCGCCCAGCGTGTCGTCCAGCCGCAGCCGGCCCTGCTCCGCGAGCTGCATCACGGCCGTCGCGGTGAACGTCTTGGAGTGCGACGCGATCCGGAACAGGTGGTCGGTGGTGAGCGGCTCGCCGGTGGTCACGTCGGCCACGCCCCACGCGGCGTCCAGCAGCAGCTCGCCGTCCACCCGGACGGCCACCTGGACGCCGGTCGCGCGGCGGTAGGAGGCCTGCTGCTCCACCCAGGACCACAGGTAGGGGGCGGCGGCTCGGACGGTCTGGGCGGTGCGGTGGGACATCGGGTGGTGCCTCTCGGTCGGCGGGGGCCCGCGGTCGGCGGGCCCGGTCGGCTGGGTCGGTCCGGCGTCGCGCGGTCAGCGCGACCTCGGGTCCAGGGTGTCGCGCAGCACGTCACCCAGGGTGATCATCGCGAGCACGGTCACGGTGAGGAACAGGCTCGGGAACACGAGCATGTGCGGGGAGGTCTGGAAGTACGCCTGCGCGCTCGACAGCTGCAGGCCCCAGGAGATCGACGGCGCGCGCAGCCCGAGCCCCAGGAACGTCAGGGTGGACTCCGAGACGATGACGCCGCCGACCATCGTGGTCGCGACGGCGAGCACCGGCCCGATGGAGTTCGGCAGCACGTAGCGCGCGATGATCCGCCGGTCCCGCAGGCCCATCGCGCGGGCTGCCTCCACGTACGGCGCGTCCCGCACCGCGCGCACCGACGACCGCACGAGCCGCGCCATCGTCGGCCAGGAGAACAGGGCGAGCACCAGCGCGACGGTGACGGCGGAGCGGGTGCCGATCGACGTCAGCACCACGACGGCCCCGAGGAGGAACGGGAAGCCGAGGAACACGTCGGTGAGCCGGGCGATCAGTCGGTCCGCGAACCCGCCGTAGAACCCGGCCGCCGTCCCCAGCACGAGCGCGACGAGCAGCGCGATCACGGTGCACAGCACGCCCACGGTCAGCGACGCGCGGGTGCCGTGGACGACGTTCGCGAACACGTCGCAGCCCTGCACGTCGGTGCCGAACACGTGGTCCCCGCCGGGCGGCCGGGCGCTCGCGGACAGGTCGCACGCGCGCGGGTCCGGCTGGCCGAACAGCCCGGCGAACGCCTGCGGGGCGACCGCGACCAGCGCGAGGAGCGCGAGCACGACGGTGCAGACCCAGAACAGGGGCCGGCGCCGCAGCGTGCGCCACACCCCGCGCGGTGCGGCGGGCCCCACGGCGGGTGCGCCCGGCTCGAGCGCGGCGGCGGCGATCGTCTCACTCATGGCGGATCCTCGGGTCGAGCACGGACGACAGCAGGTCCACGACGAGGTTCGTCAGCAGGAACACGATGATCAGCGCCGTGGAGACGCCCACCACCGTCGGGCCCTCGTGGGTGCGGATCGCCTGGAACAGCAGGTTCCCGACGCCCGGCAGGTTGAACACGCCCTCGACGACGACGGTCCCGCCGAGCAGGTAGCCGAGGTCGATCGCGAGGAACGTCAGCACCGGGATGGCGGAGTTGCGCATCACGTGGACGCCGACGACCTCCCGCCGCCGCAGGCCCTTGGCCCACAGCGTCCGCACGAAGTCGGACTGGAGGGTGTCGACGACGCTGCCGCGCATCAGCCGGGTCACGGACGCCAGGCCGAACACCGCGATGACGAGGGCGGGCAGCAGGTACGAGGTCGGCCAGCCGGCGGTCGTGCCGGCGACCGGGAACCAGCCGAGCCGCACGCCGAACAGGAGCTGGGCGGACACCGCGACGACGAACACCGGGATGCTGGTCGCGAGGATCGTCCCGGCCAGCACGAGCCGGTCCGCGGTGCGCCCGCGCCGCAGGCCCGCGAGCAGGCCGAGCAGGACGCCGAGCACGACCTCGATGCCCCAGGCGGTCAGTGCCAGGGTGATGGTGACCGGCCAGCGCAGCGACATGCGCTCGCCGACCGACTGGCCCTGGAAGTTCGTCCCCAGGTCGCCCTGCACCAGGCCGCCGAGGTAGCGGGCGTACTGCTGGAGCACCGGCTCGTCGAGGTGGTAGCGCTCGCGGAGCTCCGCCACGACGTTCGGGGGCAGCGGGCGGTCGCCGCCGAGCGCCTGGATCGGGTCGCCCGGCAGGGCGAACACCATGAGGTAGATGATGAGCGTGACGCCGAGGAACACCAGGACGAGCTCGGCGACGCGCCGGACGAGGTAGCGGCTCACCGGCCACCGCCCGCGCCGCCGGCCGCCGTGCCGGCCGGGACGGCGCCGGCCGCCCGGTCCGCCAGGCCCCGCACGGTCGCCAGCGCCGCGCCGTACTGCACGCCCACCAGCTTCTCGACCGGCAGCACCTGCACGCCGGTGACGCCCTCGGCCTCCGCGACCCACTCCTCGTACAGCGCGCGCCCGCGGTCCAGCACCCGGCGCACCCGCGCCGTGGCGATGCCCGCCGACACCTCGGCGTCGAGCGCGCGCAGCAGCATCCCGCCGAACCGCAGCCGGAAGCACCGCACGACGTCCTCGGTGCTGAACACCTCGGCGGCGGTGGCCGGGCGTGACGTCCCGGGCTGCGCGGCGCGCGCGATCTCGGTGCGGCCGGACGTCGACATCATCGGGACGAACGCCTCGCTGGCCCGCAGGAAGGGCGTGCGCACCGTCAGGTCCGGCCGGGCCTCGTCCAGCAGCCCGGCGAGTGCGGCGCCGAGCCCGACCAGCGCCTCGCCCTTGGCCCGCACGACGTCCGCGTAGTCGGCCGAGGTCGGGGTGTCGTCCTCGGCCAGCGGGTGCGACCAGTAGGGCAGCTCCGCGACCAGGCTGACCGTCCCGTACCGCGCGGCGTAGGCGGCGGAGGACTCCCCGCCGACCATCGACGCCGCGTCCAGGCCGAGGGACTCGAGGTACTCGTACTCGTCGCGCGTCGACATCGCCCAGTAGACCGCCGGTGCCATGCGGCGCAGCGAGGGCGACTCGGGCTCGCCGGTGTCGAGCGGCAGGCCCAGCGCCCGGGGCACCGCGTGCAGGGCGGGCACGACGCCGGGCACGTCCTCGCTGAGGTAGTAGTAGACGCCGCCCATCTCCGCGTTGTGCAGCGACATCATGAGCTCGGGCCGCACGTCGTCGATGAGCCGCATCAGCGCCTGCGTCTCGGGGATCACGGCGTCGAACCAGGCGTCGCGGTGCGCGAACGGGAACGACCACTCGACCTGCTCGTCCGGGGCCGGGCGGTAGAACCGGCGCGCGTACGTGGTGCGGTCGCCCGGCTCACCGAACCAGCCCTCGTTCAGGCGGGTGCCGTCCGGGTCGATGCACGGCACGAGGTGCCAGGTCGACGCGCTCGCCTCCCGCAGCTCCTCGTCGGCCACCAGCTCGGCGGCCAGGTGCTGCAGCGTGCGGAACCCGATCGGCTCGTTGGGGTGCACGCCGGCGAACAGCAGCTGGCGGCGCGGGCCGTGGCCGACGGCGTACGACCACAGCGGCTCGCCGAGCCGGGACGTCCCGATGCGGCGGCGCCGCACCAGCCCGGGGTGGTCGTCCGCCAGGGTGTCGAACCACGCGAGCAGCGCGTCGACGCCGGGGAAGTCGTGCAGGGGAGGGACGCGGCGGACCCGCTCGAGGACGTCCTCGAGCGAGCCCGCCGCGCCGGTGGTGCGCCGGCTCATGCGCCCTCGGCCAGCGTCACGGCGGCGTACGTCGGGTTGCCGACGGCCGACGTCGGCAGGTCCGCGACGCGCTCCGACGTCACGTAGGAGTAGGTCTCGAAGAACAGCGGCGGGGCCGGGAAGTCCTCCATGATCCGCTCCTGCACCGCGGCGTAGGCGTCGGCCGCGTCCGCGGCGTCGACCTGGGCGTCGGCCGTCGCGATGAGCTCGGCGACCTCGGGCTCGTAGTACGGGATGCAGTTGGCGCAGCCGCCGTCCTCGACGTAGAACGCCCGCAGCGTGTTCTGCTGGCTGGGGTACAGCGCGCCCCAGCGGGAGAAGAACGGCCCGTCGACGTCGCCGTTCAGGCGGGTCTCGTAGAACTCCGCCCAGTCGGTGCTGGGCGTGGCGACCGACTCGACGCCGAGGTTCTGCCGCAGCTGGTTGGCGATCGCGGTGTACAGCTCGTCCAGGCCGATGCCGCCGGGGTAGTAGATGTCGATGGTGCCGTCGAACCCGCCGGCCTCGTCGAGCAGGGCCTTCGCGGCGTCGGGGTCGTACTCGCACAGCTCGCCGCAGATCCCCTCCGGCGTGCCCGCCTCGACGGCCGGGGTCAGCGCGGTGGCGGGCGTGAAGGTGCCGCCGTAGATGACCTCGTCGATGGTCTCCCGGTCGATCGCCATCGAGATCGCCTGGCGCACCCGGATGTCGGAGTAGCGCTCGTCCCACAGCGGCAGGCCGAGGTAGGAGATCCCCGGGGCCTCGAACGAGTACAGCCGGTCGCCGAAGTCCGCGGGCGCCTGCTGGAGGCGGGACGCCGGCACGCCGACCACGTCGAGGTTGCCGGCCTGCACGTCGGTGTAGGCGGTCGTGGTGTCGGCGTAGGGCACGAAGCTGATCCGGTCCACCGACGGCGCGGGGCCCTGGTAGTCCTCGTACCGCTCGACCACCAGGGGCTCGTTCTCGACGTAGTCGTCCGTCAGCGCGAACGGACCGTTGCCCACAGGGTGCCGGTTGTACGCCTCGAAGTCGTCGGCGGCGGAGGCCGGCATCGGGTACATCGCGGTCTGGCCCTGGCTGAGCTGCAGGGGGAACTGCCCGTCGGGGCCGGTGAGCTCGACGGTGAACGTGAGGTCGTCCACCACCGTCAGGCCCGACATCTCGGTGGTCGTCGGCTCGCCCTCGGCGGGGTTGAGGTCGGCGTAGCCCACGATGTTCGCGAGCTGGCCGGTGTTCTCGAACGCGTTCGGGCCGTACGCCACGGCGTTCCAGGAGTCGACGTAGTCCTGGGCGGTCACCGGGGCGCCGTCGTGGAACGTCCAGCCGTCCTCGAGCGTGATGGTCCAGGTCGTCGCGTCGTCGGACTCCACCGACTCGGCGGCCAGCATCGTCAGCTCGCCCGCGTCGTCCGCCCAGGTCAGCGACGACCACACGGCCATGCTGAAGTCGTAGGCGACGGTCTGGCGGCCGGGGATGATCTGCGCCGGGTCGGTGACGCCCACGCTGATCGCGCCACCGCCGCCGGCCGCGGTGGAGGCGTCGTCGTCGGACCCGCCGCCGCCGCTGCACGCGGCCAGGGTCAGGGAGAGCGCGAGGGCTCCGGCCAGCAGCCGGGGTCGCGTCGAGTTCATGGGGAGCCTCCACATCCGGGGGTGCCTCGGGGGTGGCTCAGTCGACCCTGGGGACCGACGACCCGTCAATAGGGTGAGTGCTGAAAGTTCAGTAGGAAATGAATCTTTAACGTGTCCGACACGCGACGGTGCTGCCGCCCGGGCCGGTCGCGGTGGTTGCATGGGGCACGTGATCCACACCCAGGACTACGTGCTGACCGACGAGGCGCGCGTGCGGGACCTCGTGCGGGAGCACGGCTGGGCGACCCTGGTGTCGGCGACCGCCGACGGGCCGGTCGCGTCGCACGTGCCGATCCTGCTGGAGGAGGGGGCTCCGGGGGAAGACCCGGGTGCGCGGAGGGACGCCGCGGCCGACGGGGTCGAGCCGGCCGAGCCGGCCGACCCGGCCGACCCGCAGCCCGCCGCCCCGCGCCGGTCCGGACGGCACGCGCGTGCCCTGCCGGACCGGTTCACCGTCCCCGCGGCGCCGCTGAGCGTGCTGAGCCACCTCGGGCGCCCGGACGAGCAGCTGCACGAGGTCGACGGCACCCGGGAGCACCTGCTCGTGGTCGAGGGCCCGTACGGCTACGTCTCCCCGGGCTGGTACGGCTACGCCCCCGCGGTGCCCACCTGGAACTACGTGGCCGTGCACCTCTACGGGACGCTCGAGCTGCTCGGCCCCGAGGAGTCGTACGCCGTCATGGGCGCGACCGTCGACCGGTACGAGGCGCCGATGCCCGACCCCGTCCGGATGCCCGACGTCGAGGGGTACGCGCGCCGGATCGCGCCCGGCGCCGTGGGGTTCCGGATGCGTGTCACCCGCTGGCAGGGCAAGGCGAAGCTCAGCCAGGACAAGCCGCGCGAGGTCGCCGAGCGCGTCGCCGCCGCGCTCGAGGACGACCCGCACTACGCCAACCCGGGGCTCGCCGCCGCGATGCGTGCGGAGCTCGGCCGCCGACCATCCCGCCGACCCGACCAGGGTTGACGCCCCGCGGGCGCCCGCCCGCCGCACCGAACGGAGTCCCATGTCCCGACCGCTCGTCCTCACCCGTGCGCGCCTGCTCGGCGCCGCCCGCACCGTCGACGTGCTGCTGCGCGACGGGCGGGTGCACGCCGTGGGGCCGGACGTCGCCCGCACGGCCGGAGCCGGCGTCGAGCAGGTCGACCTGGACGGGCGCACCGTCGTACCGGGGCTCTGGGACCAGCACACCCACCTGACGCAGTGGGCGCTCGCCCGCCAGCGCCTCGACGTCTCGGCCGCCACGTCCGCCGCGCACGCGGTCCGCCTGGTCACCGACCGCCTCGCCGCGACCGTGATGCTGCCCGGCACCGCGCTGGTGGGCTACGGGTTCCGCGACGGGCTGTGGCCGGACGAGCCGACGTCCGCGCTGCTGGACGAGGCTGTCGGGGACACCCCCGTGATCCTCGTGTCCGCCGACCTGCACTGCGCCTGGTTCAGCACCGCCGGGCTGCGGTACGCGGGCGTGCCGGCGCACCCCACCGGCCTGCTGCGCGAGTCGGAGTGGCTGCCGCTGACCGCCGTCGTCGACCAGGTGCCCGACGAGGTGGCGGACGCCTGGGTCGCCGACGCGGCGCGCGCGGCCGCCCGGCGCGGCGTGGTCGGGGTGGTCGACTACGAGATCACCGAGAACCTCGGGCCGTGGCGGCGCCGCACGGCGGGCGGGTTCGACTCCCTGCGCGTCCGCGCCGGGGTCTGGGAGCCGTTCCTCGACCGCGTGCTCGCCGAGGAGCTGCGCACGGGCGACGTCGTCGTCGGCACCGGCGGCCTGCTGCAGCAGGGGCCGCTCAAGGTCGTCACGGACGGCTCGCTCAACACCCGCACCGCCTACTGCCACGACCCCTACCCGGGGCTCAGCGGGCCGGACGCCCACGGCGTGCTGTCCGTGCCGCCGGAGCACCTCGTCCCCCTCATGACGCACGCCCACCGCAAGGGCCTCACGTGCGCGATCCACGCGATCGGGGACCACGCGAACACCCTCGCCCTCGACGCGTTCGAGGCCTCCGGCGCGCGCGGCTCGGTGGAGCACGCCCAGCTGCTGGTCGACGACGACGTCGCCCGCTTCGTCGCGCTCGACGTCGTCGCGTCCGTCCAGCCCGAGCACGCCGTGGACGACCGGGACGTCGCCGACCGCCACTGGGCCGGCCGGACGCACCGCGCCTTCCCGTTCGCCACCCTGGCCGCCGCCGGGGTGCGGCTCGCGCTCGGCTCGGACGCCCCCGTGTCGCCGCTCGACCCGTGGATCGCGGTGGCGGCGGCGGTGGAGCGCACCCGCGACGGACGCGAGCCGTGGCACCCGGAGCAGCGGCTCGACCTGCTGACCGCCCTGCGCGCGTCCACCGACGGGCAGCCGCTGACGCTCGCCGTCGGGGCGCCCGCCGACCTGGCGGTGCTCGACGTCGACCCGCTCTCCACGTCGACCGGGCTGCGGGAGCTGCCGGTCGCCGGGACGCTGCTCGCGGGGCGCTGGACGCACCGGGAGCTGTGACGGCGTCGCCGGGCCGCCGGGCCGCGGGCGCGCGGGGGAGCCGTCGGCGAGGCCTGCGCCCGCCGTCGTGCGTCGATCTCCTGCCGACGGGTGGCAGCACCCAGACGGCCCGGCACGTGGCCCGGGACCCGGACGTAGCGTCGGGAGCGATGCCTCCCCACCACCCTGTCTGCCAGGCCCGCGGTGTCGCCGCGCGCACCACCCTCGGCCTGCACCCCCGCGACGGCCGCCCGGTCGCCTGCTGGGTGGTGCACCCCGCCGACGCGGACCCCGCTGCGCGCGCCCCGATCACGCGCCTCGTCGCCGCGCTCGGCCTCGGCACGCCGGCCGACCCGAGCCTGACGGAGGTCGCGGGGCACCGGGCGTCGCTCACCGCGGCAGGCGGGTGGGCCACCCTGTGGGTCGGGGACGGTGACGAGCTGGTCGCCGAGCACGACGACGACTGGCGCGACGCCCTGCTCGACCGCGGCTGGGCCGTCGTGGTGGTCGGCTACTCGCCGGACCTGGGCGACGGCCGCACCAGCACCGTCCGGGAGTACCTCAGCAGCGGGGCCGAGGCGCACGTCGGCGTGGTGCGGACGGCCTGACCGCCCCGCGACCGCGCGGTGTGCGGGAGCCCCCGCCCGCCTGCCGGTCGCGCGGACCGGAGCGGCCCCGGCGGTCGGTAGGCTGGGGTCCACCCCCACCGCCGCGAACCAGGGAGCTCACCCGTGGGACGAGTCGTCGTCGATGTGATGCCCAAGCCGGAGATCCTCGACCCGCAGGGCAAGGCCGTCGCCGGGGCGCTGCCGCGGCTCGGGTTCGGGCAGTTCACCTCCGTCCGGCAGGGCAAGCGGTTCGAGCTGGAGGTCGACGGCCCCGTCACCCCCGAGGTGCTCGCCGCCGCGGCCGCCGCCGCCGAGCAGGTGCTGTCCAACCCGGTGATCGAGGACGTGGTGCGGGTCGCCGACTCCGAGGCCGACGCCGCCGCGACCGTCGCGTCGGAGGGTCTGGCCTGATGACGCGCATCGGCGTCGTCACCTTCCCGGGGACGCTCGACGACCGGGACGCCGCGCGGGCCGTGCGCCTCGCCGGCGCCGAGCCCGTCGCCCTCTGGCACGCGGACGCCGACCTGCACGGCGTCGACGCGGTCGTGCTGCCCGGCGGGTTCTCCTACGGCGACTACCTGCGCGCCGGGGCCATCAGCCGCTTCGCTCCCGTCATGGGCGAGGTCGTCGAGGCCGCCGGCAAGGGCATGCCCGTGCTCGGCATCTGCAACGGGTTCCAGGTCCTCACCGAGGCGCACCTGCTGCCCGGCTCGATGATCAAGAACGACCACCTGCACTTCGTCTGCCGCGAGCAGGTGCTGTCGGTGCAGTCCACGGACACGGCCTGGACGGGCGAGTACCGCCAGGGCGAGCGGATCACCATCCCGCTCAAGAACCAGGACGGGCAGTACGTGGCCGACGAGCGCACGCTCGACGAGCTCGAGGGCGAGGGCCGCGTGGTCTTCCGCTACGAGGACCACAACCCCAACGGGTCGCGCCGCGGCATCGCCGGGATCAGCAACGCCCGCGGCAACGTCGTCGGCCTCATGCCGCACCCCGAGCACGCGGTCGAGGCGGGCTTCGGGCCCGACGGCGCGCGCGGTCCCCGCAGCGGGACGGACGGGCTGCGGTTCTTCACGTCGGTGATGCGGGCGCTCGTCTCCTGACGGCCGGACCGGCCGGTCGGGGCGGACCCCGCGCCGGCGGCCGACGTCCACCGGTGCCCGCCATGTGGACGTGCCGTGGACCCGTCCCGAGGGGCCGGGCTACCGTGCGTGCGTGTTCCTGAGCCGGGTGTGTTGTCGCTGAGCTGACGACCTCGCGCGCCCGCGGCCCGACGGCCCTCGCCGCGCACCCCGCCTCACCTCCCGAGGACACCCCCATGGCTCAGTCCGTGCTGCTGCACCGCCCGCCCGCGGTCGCCACCCGTCTGCCCGGCACCACCACCGTCGCCGGCCCCGACATCCACGTCGGCACCCCCGACTACGGCGTCCACGCCGTGGAGTCCCGCCCCGGCTCCGAGACCGCCATCGCGCTCGCCGCCGCCCGCGCCGACGTCATCCGCCTCGAGTTCTCCGTGGCCGTGCCGACCGTCGGGGCGCTCGCCCGGGTGGTCGGGCTCGTCGAGGAGGCCGTGGCCGACGCCGGCCGCGACCGCGCCGAGGTGCGGGTCGTGCTGGACCTCGAGGTCGTGCTCGCCGCCGACGAGCGGACCGCCCGCCGCAAGCGCTCGCACCTGGAGCACCTCGACGCCCTCTCCGGCCTGGGCTGGTCGCCCGCCGCGACCCGGGTCGTCACCACTCCGGCGCTGCTGGCCGCCGAGGTCCGCGAGCTCGGTCGCCGTGCCGGCGTCGACGGCGTGGTCCTGCTGCCCCTCGCGGGCGGCCCGGCGGCCGAGGACGAGCTCCGCGCCCTGGTCGCCTGACCCCGGCGTCGCGGGTCAGGCCGGGAGGGTCGCCAGGGCCTGGGCGAGGTCGTCGCGCAGGTCCGCCACGTCCTCGAGGCCCACGGACAGCCGCACCGTGGACTCAGCGATGCCGACCGCCGCGCGCCCGGCCGGGCCGAGCTTGCGGTGCGTGGTGGTCGCGGGGTGGGTGACCAGGGACTTCGCGTCGCCCAGGTTGTTCGAGATGTCGATGACCCGCAGCGCGTCGAGCACCGCGAACGTCGCGCGCTTGGCCTCGTCCGGCCCCGCCCCCTCCGGCACCCGCAGCCCGAACGTCACGACCGTCCCGCCGCCCTCCTGCTGGGCGAGCGCGAGGGCGTGCTGCGGGTGGGACGGCAGGTACGGGTAGCGGACGCCGGACACGGCGGGGTGCTCCTCCAGCCAGCCGGCCAGCGCGAGGGCGGACGCCGTCTGGTGCCGGACCCGCAGCGACAGCGTCTCGAGGCCCTTGAGCAGCACCCACGCGTTGAACGCCGACAGCGACGGCCCGGTGTTGCGGATCAGCGTCTGCACCGGCCCGTGCACGTACGCGTCGGTGCCGAGGATCGCCCCGCCGAGCACCCGCCCCTGCCCGTCGATGTGCTTGGTCGCCGAGTAGACGACCACGTCCGCGCCGAGCTCCAGCGGCCGTGACAGCACCGGGGTGGCGAACACGTTGTCGACGACGACGACCGCCCCGGCGGCGTGCGCGAGCCGGCTGACGGTGGCGATGTCGACGAGGTCCTGCATCGGGTTCGACGGGGTCTCGAAGAACACCACGTCGGCGGGGGTCGCGAGCGCCGCCTCCCACTGCTCCGGGACGTGCCCGTCCACGTAGTCGGTGCGCACGCCCCAGCCCGCGAGGATCTCGTCGAAGACGACCACGGACGACCCGAACAGCGCCCGGGCGGCGACGACGCGCGACCCCGAGCGGACCAGGGCGGCGAGCGCCGTGAACACCGCGGACATGCCCGACGCGCTGGCGTAGCAGGCCTCGGCGCCCTCGAGCAGCCGCAGCCGCTCCTCGAACGTCGACACCGTCGGGTTGCCGTAGCGGGAGTACAGGAACCGGTCGACCTCGCCCGCGAACGCCGCCTCGGCGTCGGCGGCGCTCTCGTAGACGTAGCCCTGCGTGAGGAACAGCGCCTCGGACGTCTCGCGGAACCCGGACCGGACGGTGCCGCCGCGGACCGCGAGCGTGTCGGGGCGCAGCGACGCCCGGGGGAGCCGCTCGTCGCGCCAGTCGCCGGGTCCGGGCGCGGCCGTCACGCGTCCCGCCACGGCAGGCCCGCGGCGCGCCAGCCGGTGTGCCCGCGGCGCCCGTCCGGGCCGACGTCGCCCTCGAAGCCGGTGAGCACGTTGTAGGCCGGGCCGAGTCCCGCGGCGGTCGCCGTCGTCGCGGCAGCCACCGACCGGACGCCCGAGCGGCACAGGAACACCACCGGGCGCGGCTCGCCCGCGACGACCCCCGCGGCGGCGAGCCCGTCGAGGAACGCCGGGTTCGGGCGGCCGGACCCGTCGGTCCACTCGACGAACGCGGTGCGCTCGTCGCCGTCGGCCAGGTCCGCGGTGTCCGGGACGCCGATCGTCTGCCACTCGCCCTCCGTGCGGACGTCCACGAGGACGGCGCGCGGATCGGACGCCAGCAGGTCCCAGGCCTCCTGCGGGGTGAGGTCACCCGCGTACGGCGCGCTCACAGCGGCCGCACCTGCGCACGTGCCGCGTCGGGCAGCACCACCGCCTGGGCGACCACCACCCGTTCGCCGTCGAACGTCGCGGCGGGGCCGCCGTGCAGCACGTAGCCCTCGTCGAGGGCGGCGCTGACCCGCTCGCAGAACGTGCGGTCGTCCGGGCCGGTCAGCAGCCGGTAGCGCAGGCGGTCGTCGGTCGTCGTCATGCTCTCCTCCATCGGACCTGGCGGAAGCACCCTCGGCCGGCCCGTGCTCGTGGGAGCCCCGGACCGCGGGTTGCTGCGGCGTCGACGAGCCAGATCTCTCGGCCGCTCTGGATGGTGCCGCGATGCTACGCCATGCGCCGGACCCGTGCGGCGGGTGAGGTCGCACTGTGGACGACGGTTGACACCCGCGCGGACCTCCCCGCATCCTCGGGCGTAGGTCATGAGCGCCAGCGCGAAGCCCCGGCTCGCTGGCCGGCAACCCTCCCACCGCGGCGGGGTGCCCCGGGTGACGACCTGGCCGTCCACCGACCGGTGGCCGGCAAGCGCGGGGTCGCCCGGTCGGTGACCGGGCCCCCACCGAGATCCACCGGGGGTCCTCCCATGTCCGTCAGCACCCTGTCCTGCGCCACCGCCCTGCTGCCCGTGGTCGGCGGCGACACGCCCGTCCCGCTGGTCGACGGCCGCTCCGTGCCGTACGCGAACCTCGACTACGCCGCCTCCGCCCCGGCGCTGGAGGCGGTGGCGGCCCGGGTCGTCGAGGTGCTGCCCCTGTACGCGTCGGTGCACCGCGGCGCCGGGTACCTGTCGCAGGTGTCGACCGCTTTGTACGAGGCGTCCCGCGCGGCGGTCGCCCGGTTCGCCGGCGCCCGGCCCGACGACGTCGCCGTCGTCACCCGGAACACCACCGACGCGCTGAACCTGCTGGCGGGCTGCGTCCCGGAGGGCGGGCGGGTGCTCGTGCTGGACGTCGAGCACCACGCGAACCTGCTGCCGTGGGTGCGCTCGGTGCGTGGCTCGGGCCGGGTCGCGACCATCCTGCCGGTGGCGCCGACCGTCGCGGAGACGCTCGCGTCGGTCCGCGCGGAGCTCGCCCGGCAGCCGTACGCGCTCGTCACGGTGACCGGTGCCTCGAACGTCACGGGGGAGGCGCTGCCGCTGGCGTCCGTCGTCGCGCTCGCGCAGGAGGGCGGGGCCCGGGTCGCGGTCGACGGGGCGCAGCTGCTGCCGCACCGGGCGTTCTCGCTGGCGGAGTCGGGGGTCGACTACGTGGCGTTCTCGGGGCACAAGACGTACGCCCCGTTCGGTGCCGGCGCGCTCGTCGGCCGGCGCGACTGGCTGGACGCCGGCACGCCGTACCTCGCGGGCGGCGGTGCGGTCCGGGACGTGCGCACGGACCGCACGCTGTGGCAGCCCGCGCCCGCCCGGCACGAGGGCGGGTCCCCGAACGTGCTCGGGGCGGTGGCGCTCGCGGAGGCGTGCGACGCCCTGTCCGCACTGCCGGACGGCGCGCTCGCCGCGCACGAGACCGCGCTGCGGGACGGGCTGCTCGACGGCCTCGCGACCGTCCCCGGCGTGCGGGTGCTGCGGCTGTGGCCGGACTCCGCCGACCCCGTCGGTGTCGTGTCGTTCACCGTCGGGGAGCACGACCCGGGCCTGGTGGCGGCGTACCTGTCCGCCGAGCACGGCGTGGGTGTGCGCGACGGCCGGTTCTGCGCGCACCCGCTGCTGGCGCGCGTCGGTGTGACGGGAGGCGCCGTCCGCGCGTCCGTCGGGGTCGGGACGACGGCCGCTGTCGTCGACCGGCTGGTCGACGGCCTGCGCGCGTTCGTCGAGCAGGGCCCGCGCGCCCGGTACGAGGTGGTCGAGGGCTGCTGGGCGGTCGCCGGCGACCCGCGCCCACGGCCGGCCGTGACGGGCATCGAGGGCATCGCGGCGACGGCCGCCGCGGCGTGCGGCCCGGCCGTGGAGGACTGAGGACTGTCGGCCCCTTGCCGAGGTGGTCGGCGCGCAGGTCGGAGAGCCCGAGCGGCAGCAGCTCGCCGGAGGCTGCGCGCGGTCGGGCCACCAGGCGGTCGGCGAGCAGGCCGGCCAGCCCCGGACGGCTCGCGGCGGCGCCCGCGCGCCCTCAGCCCACCGTGACGCCGAGGTGGTCGGCGAGGACCTCGGACAGGTCGTGGAGCTGCTCCCGGCTGATCGTCGCGCCTCGTAGGCCGGCGATGCCGTCGAGGCCGGCGAGCTCCGCGCCCCGCAGGTCGGCGTCGCGGAGCTGCGCCCGGGTGACGTCGAGCCGGCCGACGCGGCAGTCCGTGAAGGTCACGCGGGTGGCGCGCACGCCCACGAGGTCCAGGTCGCCGATCGTGCAGCCGGAGAACCGCAGGTCCTGCAGCCGCGAGTCCCGCAGGTTGAGGTAGTCGATCTTGCCGCCCTCGACCGTCACCCGGTCCCAGCTCCCGCCGAACGCCTCGACGGCACCGAACCGGCAGCCGCGCAGCACCACGTCCCGCCACGACCCGCCGCGGGCCCGCAGCGCGCCCGCCCGGCAGTCCGCCAGCGTGGTGTCGACCAGGCGCGCGTGGTCGAGAGCCGCCCCGTCCAGGTCGCACCCCCGCAGCAGGCACTCGATCAGCCGGGCGCCCTCCGCGTCGGCGCCGGTGAGGTCGAGGCCGTCCAGCAGCAGCCGGTCGTAGTCGCCCTCCGGTTCCCAGACCCCGGTCCAGGGCTCGAGCGCGTCCTCGCGGGGGGTCGTCATGCGCCCACCCTCCCACCCGCCGCCCACACCCCCGCACCCGCACTCCCGCACTCCCGCGCCCCCGCACCCCCGCACTCCCGCGCTCCCGCGCTCCCCTCACGCCGAGAAGCCAGGACACGCCCGGGATCCGGCCCGCGGGGCCCGCGTGTCCTGGACTCTCGGCGCAGCGCTCGCGCACGGGAGACAGCGCCCGCGCGCTCAGGCCCGCGCGCGCTCAGGCCCGCGCGCTCGTGCTCGTGCCCGCGCGCTCAGATCCGCACGCCGAGATGCCAGGACACGCCCGGGGTTTCGGCCGCGGCGCCCGCGTGTCCTGGACTCTCGGCGCAGCGCTCGCGCACGGAGGGAAGCACCCGCGCGCTCAGGCCCGCGCGCGCTCAGGCCCGCGCGCTCGTGCTCGTGCCCGCGCGCTCAGGCACGCGCGCCCAGGCCCTCACGCCGAGATGCCAGGACACGCCCGGGATCCGGACTGCGGGGCCCGCGTGTCCTGGACTCTCGGCGCAGCGCTCGCGCACGGGGCGCAGCGCTCGCGCACGCAGCGGGCGCGCGCGGCGTCCGCGCCCTGGGCAGGGCGGTCAGGCGAGGGGGTGGATCCGCGCGACGAGGTGCAGCTTGCCCCGCTTCGCGTCCCAGGCGGTCACGGTCCAGCCCCCGTCCGCGGGCGCGACCCGCACCGACGGCGACGACGGCAGCAGCACCGGCGCGGCGAACTCCACGTCCCAGGCGTACGCCGACCCGCGGCGCGCCCCGACCGCGGCGAGCGCGCGGGCGGCGGTGTCCATGCCGTGGGCGATCGCCCGGGGGAACCCGAGCGCCTTCGCGGTGAGCGGGGAGAGGTGGATGGGGTTCGCGTCGCCGGAGACCGCGGCGTAGCGGCGACCGGTGTCCGCGCCGAGCGCCCAGCGGCCCGTGGGGACGGGCGGCTCGAACGGCGGTCGTGGCTCCTCGTCGGGGGCCCCGCCCGCGGCCCGGGACCCGACGGCGAGGTAGGTCGAGACGCCGCGCCACACGGGCGGGTCGGCGTCGGATCCGCCGGACGGCCGCACCTCGGTCACCAGGTCGACCTGCGCCCCGCGGCGGTGCGGCCGCAGGTCCTGCGCCCAGGCCCGGACGTCGAGCGCGTCCCCGACACGCAGCGGCTCGCGCTGCACGACGCGGTTCGCCAGGTGCACCATGCCGAGCGCGGGCAGCGGGAAGTCCGGCCGGACGATGAGGGCGGTGGCCACGGGGAACGCCAGCACGTGCACGTACCCGGCAGGCAGCTCGTCCGTCGCAGGCTCGCCCACGTGGTGCTGGTACGCCGTGAGGCGGTCCGCGTCCGGCTGGACGCCGCGCAGCCGGTGCTCGACGGCGGGCAGCGCGGCGACGTCCCCCGGCGCGCCCCGGCTCCCCGGCGCGTCCCGGCTCCCCGACGCGCCCCGGCCCACGGACGCGCCCCGTCCTCCCGACGCGCCCGCGCCCCCGGACGCGCGCCCGCCCCCGGAGAGCCGCCCCCGCACCGCCGACGCCCCGGCCCGGGCGTACAGCGCCCCCAGCCGGGGCGCGGCGCCGAGCTCGACCACGCGCCGCGTGCCGGCGGTGGTGCCCGCCGTCACCGGCCCACCATGCTCTGCCCGCACACCCGCAGTACCTGCCCCACGACGCCCCCGGCCGGCGGCGACGCGAGGAACGCGACCGCCTCGGCGACGTCGACGGGTAGCCCGCCCTGCTGCAGCGAGGACAGCCGCCGCGCGACCTGCCGCGTGAGGGCGGGCATCCGGGCGGTCATGTCGGTCTCGATGAACCCGGGCGCGACCGCGTTGGCTGTGCCGCCGAACGCCGCCAGCAGCGGCGCGGTGGCCTGCACCATGCCGATGACCCCGCCCTTGGACGCGGCGTAGTTGGACTGGCCGCGGTTGCCGGCGATGCCGGAGGTGGACGCGAGGGACACGATCCGCGGGGCGTCGGCGAAGTCGCCGGAGGTCAGCAGCGCCTCGTTGATGCGGAGCTGCGCGGCGATGTTCACGGCGATGACGGACTCCCAGCGGTCGGGCGTCATGTTGGCGAGCAGCTTGTCCCGCGTGATCCCGGCGTTGTGGACCACGATGTCGAGCCGGCCGTGCCGGGCCAGCGCGTGCTCGAGGATCCGCGCGCCCGCGTCCTCGGCGGTGACGTCGAGCTGCAGCGCCGTGCCGCGCACACGGTTGGCGACGGCCGCGAGGGCCTCGCCGGCGGCCGGGACGTCCACCGCCACGACGGTCGCGCCGTCCCGGGCGAGCGTCGTCGCGATGGCCTCGCCGATGCCCCGGGCGGCACCGGTGACGACCGCGACGCGCCCGGCGAGCGGCTGGTCCCAGTCGGCGGGCACCGACCCGGCGTCCGAGTCGACCGCGAGGAGCTGGCCGTCGACGTACGCCGAGCGCGCGGACAGCAGGAACCGGAGGGCACCGAGCGCGGCCGGGGCGGTGACGGGCACGCCGTCCGCCACCACCACGCCGTTGGCGGTCGCACCGGCGCGCAGCTCCTTGGCCACCGAGCGCAGCGCGCCGTCGACGCCCTGCCGGGCGGCGGCGACCGCCGGCGCCTGGTCGGGGGAGGCCGGCCGGGACACCGTGACGACGCGGCCGTGCGGGGTGAGCGTCCGCAGCACGGGCGCCAGGTCGAGCAGCGGGCCGGCGAGCCCCTCGGGGTGGGTGACCTCGGTGAGCGCCAGCACGACCGCCCCGAACCGGGTGCCCTCCGTGGCGTGGCGCCGCACGTCGAGGTCCCAGCCCTTGTGGTCGGCCGACGTCCCGGCGAGCAGGCGGGCGAGCGCGTCGGCGTCCGCCCCCTCGCCGAGCACCAGCACCGGGCCGTCGACGAGCGGGGCCCCGGGGCGGTACCGGTGCAGGCGCGCGGGACGCGGCAGGCCGAGCTGCTTCGCGAGCTTCGCGGTCAGGCCGTCGTTGACGAGGTCGAGGTAGCGGTCGGTCGTCATCACACCGCCTCCAGGATCGCGGCGACGCCGAGGCCGCCGGCCGCGCACACCGACACCAGCGCCCGCACCGGCCGGTCCTCGCCGGCGGCCAGCAGCTCGGCGCGGCGGCGGTGGAGCTGCTGGGCGATCGTGGCGACGATCCGTCCGCCGGTGGCGGCGAAGGGGTGCCCGGCCGCGAGCGAGGAGCCGTGCACGTTCAGCCGGTCGCGGTCGACGGACCCCAGCGCGTCGTCCAGGCCGAGGCGCGTCAGGCAGAACTCCTTGTCCTCCCACGCGGCGAGGGTGCTGAGCACGGTGGCCGCGAAGGCCTCGTGGATCTCCACGTAGTCGAGGTCGGAGAGCGTCAGGC
The DNA here is from genome assembly GCF_019797765.1 of Cellulomonas sp. C5510. Classification (NCBI taxonomy): domain Bacteria; kingdom Bacillati; phylum Actinomycetota; class Actinomycetes; order Micrococcales; family Cellulomonadaceae; genus Cellulomonas; species Cellulomonas sp. C5510. Next base: position 3,464,058 of record NZ_CP081862.1, on the reverse strand, counting down.
CCTGCCGGGCGAGCAGCCGCGGCACCGCGAACACCGGCGCCATGAGCAGCCCGTCCTCGCCGTGCACGAAGTCGACCGCGGCGGTCTCGGCGTCGACGACGGCGGCCAGCGGCGTCAGCCCGCGCTCGCGGGCCCAGTCCTCGGAGGCCAGCAGCACGGTCGACGCGCCGTCGGTGAGCGGGGTCGAGTTGCCGGCCGTCATCGTCGCGGGGGTGTCGAGCCGGGTGCCGAACACCGGCGTGAGCGACCCGAGCTTCTCGAGCGACGTGTCGGGCCGCAGGTTCTGGTCGCGGACCAGCCCGCGGTAGGGCGTGACGAGGTCGTCGAAGAACCCGGCGTCGTAGGCCGCCGCGAGCCGATGGTGGCTGGCGAGCGCGAGCTCGTCCTGCGCGGCGCGGGTGATGCCCCACTGCGCCGTCGTGAGCGCCTGGTGCTCGCCCATCGACAGGCCGGTGCGCGGCTCGTCGGTGCGCGGGGTGACGGGCTTGAGGTCCCCGGGACGCAGCGCGGCGGCGGCCTTGAGGCGCTGGGGCACCGACCGGGCCCGGGCGAGCGTCAGCAGCGTGCGGCGCAGCCCCTCGCTGACGGTGATCGGCACGTCGGACGCGGTGTCGACGCCGCCCGCGACGCCGGACTCGACCTGCCCGAGCCGGATCTTGTTCGCCACCGACACGACGGCCTCGAGGCCGGTCGCGCACGCCTGCTGCAGGTCGTACGCGGGCGTGCGGGCCGACAGGGGCGACCCGAGCACCGCCTCGCGGGTGAGGTTGAAGTCGCGGCTGTGCTTGAGGACGGCGCCGGCGACGACCTCCCCGAGCACCTCGTCCTGGAGGCCGTAGCGCGCGACCAGCCCGTCGAGCGCCGCGGTGAGCATGTCGAGGTTGCCGACCCGTGCGTACCGCCCGCCGGAGCGGGCGAACGGGATCCGGTTGCCGCCGACCACCACGGCGCGGCGCGTGGCCGGCGTCGGGGTCGTGCTGGGCGTGGCTGCCATGTGGGGGTCCTCCCGCATCGTCGTCGATGTCGTGCTGCCGGAAACGCCGTCGGAACGGGACTTCGGTCCCTTGCGTCGTGCCCGAAACTCACAGTACCTGATACCGTCGGTTCTGTGAGCCCCATCACACGGGACCCGTCGACGACGACGGGCACGCGGCCCGCCACGGACCGGCCCCCGCACCGGTCCGGCGCGGACGCCGGACCCGTCCCTGTGCGTTCCGACGACGGCCGGTCGACCCGCTGGGAGGACCACCGCGAGGCCCGGCGCGCCGAGCTGGTGCGCGTCGCCCGCCGGGTCGTCCACCACACCGGGCCGGACGTGTCGATGGAGGACATCGCGTCGGCGGCAGGGACGTCCAAGTCGATCGTCTACCGCTACTTCACCGACAAGGACGGCCTGCAGCTCGCCGTCGCCGCGGCCGTGGTCGCGGACATCCGCGCCGCCCTCGACGCCGTGGCCGCCGACGCGTCCACCCCCCGCGACGCCCTGCGCGGCATGGTCGACACCTACCTCGCGATGATCGAGGGCTCGCCGCACGTGTACGCGTTCGTCACCCGCGGCGGGTCGGTCGGGGCGTTCCTCGACTCCGTGACCGAGCTGGTGGCCGCGCCGTTCGTGCGCGCACTCGGTGGTGACGACGGTGCTGCCGCGCCCGACGCCGCCTGGGCGCGGCTGTGGGCGTCCGGCGCCGTCGGGTTCGTGCGGGGCGCCGGGGAGAGCTGGCTCGCCTCCCGCGAGGCCGCGGTCCCGCGTGCCGACGACGCGGCGGACCCTGGCGACGCGACGGACCCTGCCGACACGACCGACGCCCCCGCACCCGCCGACCGCCAGGAGGTCGCCGCCCGCGTCGCCGCGTGGCTGTGGGCCGGCCCGGTCGGCGTCCTGACCCGCACCGCCCGCGCCACCGCACCGGGTGCCGCACCCGGCACCGCCGACCCGTCCCGCGTCGACGACGACGCACCGACACCAGGGGAGCACCGATGACCACCACCGCGCCCCGGCCCACGGCCGGACCCGCGACCCGCCCCACCCTCACCGTCCGCCCGTCCGGCGCCGGCCACGCGCCGTCCCCGGAGGGCAGCGACGCGCACGTGGACGCCGCCCAGCTCACCGACGTGCTGCTCGGCCGCTACGCCGACCTGCGCCGCGGTGCCCGGGCGGTGGTCGCCGACCCGCGGTTCCAGCGCGTCGAGGGGCTCCCCGTCGCGGAGCACCGCGCCCGCGTGCTCGAGCAGCTGCGCCTGCTCGCGTCGGAGGGGGACGTGCTGCGGGCGTTCCCGACGGCGCTCGGGGGGGCGGACGACCACGGCGGCTCGCTGGCCCGGTTCGAGGAGCTGGTCGCGGCCGACCCGTCGCTGCAGATCAAGGCCGGCGTGCAGTGGGGGCTGTACGCGTCCGCGGTCCTGCACCTCGGCACGCAGCGCCACCACGAGCGGCTGCTGCCCGGGGCGATGTCGGTCGACGTGCCCGGGGCGTTCGCGATGACGGAGACCGGCCACGGCTCGGACGTCGCGAGCATCGCCACCACCGCCACGTACGACCCGGCGACGCAGGAGTTCGTCCTGCACACCCCGTACCGCGCGGCGTGGAAGGACTACCTCGGCAACGCCGGGCAGCACGGCACCGCGGCCGTCGTGTTCGCGCACCTCGTCTCCCAGGGGCCGGCGGACCCGCGCCCGGTCGACCACGGCGTGCACGCGTTCCACGTGCCGATCCGCGACGCCGCGACCGGAGAGTTCCTGCCGGGCGTCGGCGGGGAGGACGACGGCCTCAAGGGCGGCCTCAACGGCATCGACAACGGCCGCCTCTGGTTCGACCACGTCCGCGTGCCGCGCGAGGACCTGCTCGACCGGTACGGCGCGGTGGCCGAGGACGGGACGTACACCTCCCCGATCGCCAGCCCGGGCCGGCGGTTCTTCACGATGCTCGGGACGCTGGTGCAGGGCCGGGTGTCGCTGGACGGCGCGGCCGTCAACGCCGCGAAGCTCGGGCTGGTCGTGGCGGTGACGTACGGCAACCAGCGCCGGCAGTTCGCCGGGGCGTCGCCGACCGACGAGGTGGTGCTGCTGGACTACGCCGAGCACCGCCGCCGGCTGCTCCCGCTGCTCGCCGAGACGTACGCCGCGACGTTCGCGCACGAGCACCTGCTCGCCGCGTTCGACGACGTGTTCTCCGGCCGCGACGACACCCCGGACTCCCGCGAGGAGCTCGAGACGCTGGCGGCCGCCCTCAAGCCGACGTCGACGTGGCACGCGCTGCGGACCCTCCAGACCTGCCGGGAGGCGTGCGGCGGCGCGGGGTTCCTCACGGCCAACCGGCTGACGTCGCTGCGGGCCGACCTCGACGTGTACGTGACCTTCGAGGGCGACAACACCGTGCTGTACCAGCTCGTCGGCAAGCGGCTGCTCGCCCGGTACGGCCAGCAGGTCGGCGGCGACCCGGCCGTGCTCGCCCGCCTCGTCGCCGGCAAGGCGGCCGACGCCGCGCTGCACCGGATGCCCCTGGCGCGCGCCGCGCAGACCCTCGTCGACGCCGGCGACGCGCGCCGCTCCGCGGGGCAGCTGCGGGACCCGCACACCCAGCGGTCCCTGCTCGCCGACCGGGTCGCCACGATGGTCGCGGAGCTCGCGCAGGCGCTGCGCCCCGCCCGGCGGGCCGCCCCCGAGGTCGCCGCGCAGCTGTTCGACGCCCACCAGCACGAGCTCGTCGAGGCGGCGCGCGCCCACGCGGAGCTGCTCCAGTGGGAGGCGTTCACCCGCGCGCTCGACACCGTGCCGGACGCCGGCACCCGCCAGGTGCTCACGTGGCTGCGCGACCTGTTCGGCCTGACGGTGATCGAGCGGAACCTCGCCTGGTACCTCGTGAACGGCCGGCTGTCCGCCGGGCGCGCCCGCACGGTCACGTCCTACATCGAGCGGCTGCTGCTCCGGCTGCGGCCCCACGCGCAGGACCTGGTCGACGCGTTCGGGTACGGCCCCGAGCACGTCCGGGCCGAGATCGCGTCCGGCGCCGAGGCGGCGCGGCAGGCCGAGGCCCGCGAGGCCCAGCGCGCGGCGCGGGCGGCCGGGACGGAGCCGGTGCCGGAGCCCAAGCCGGCGCGCTGAGGCGCGGGCCTCCGGCCGAGGACGTCGATCGGCCACGACCCGGGGGTCGGGGTGAGCGGGCGGGCCCGCGGTGGCAGCCTGCTCAGGCACGACGTCGCGGTCGTGGCCTCGGCGCGCACTGGCCGTCGGGTGCTGCGGCGCCCCGGGCGGCGTCGGCGCCGGTCAGAGAGGATCGTCGTGCGGCCGGCCCTGTGCCGCCGGGACGCCGCTCTGCGGCGGACGACCGGGCTGGCGGTGGTCGTCGGGCTCGTCGCTGGGGCGTTTGTCGTGGCGTACCGCAGCCGCAGCCGCGGCACGGAGCGGGGCCACCTCGTGTCCGTCGGCGCGTCCGCGGGGCTCGCCGCGGCGTTCAACGGGCCGCTGTCGGGGGCGGCCTTCGCGCTCGAGGAGCTGCAACGAGGTGTTCGTGCTGCGGCCCGTGCTGGACCTCGGGGCCCCGGGCGTGCTCCCGCTCACGCAGTGCCCGTGGTTGCTGCTGCTCGGTCCGGTGACGGGGGTGTTCATGCCTTTGCTCGCGATCGGCGCGCTGACGGGCGCCCTCGTCGGGCCTGCTGACCGGCCGCACTTGGGCAGTGCGACCGCTTGTGTTGCACCAGTCCCCAATCGCTCAGCGAAACGCCCACGTGGAAGTGCAGAGCGTTGTAGCGTTGCAAAAAGCGGAGGGATGCGCCGGCCGCTGACCACGATGTGTGTCGCCAGGGGGCCATTCATGAGTCGCGTCACCACTCGTCTCCGTTCCAGCATCGCTGCACTCGTCCGCGCCGCCGCGACAGTGTTCGTCGCCGCCTCGCCGGCTTCGGCCGCGCTGCCGTCCGGCTGTGCGCTCTACCCTTCGGCGCCCTACACGAGCGGCACGCGGATCTACTTCTCGGCGACCGCCACTTGCGGCGCGTCGAACCCGGTGATCTCCAGGGTTGAGGCTGCGCTTCAGCGCAGCGGCACCACTGTCGCCAACGTGATCCAGACAAGCAGCGGTACCACCACCCTCCGCGCCTCGGGGTCCTCCGGGAGCCCTGCCGGCACGTACCGGACATATGCCTGGGCGAATGACAAGAACACGAACGCCACTGAAGGGGGCTCCGCGTACAAGTCTCTGTCCTGCTGATGCCGACCTCGCGCGCGCCCCGGGGTCGCGCTCCACGGACCACCGGGTGGGGCCTCGCGGCCGCCCTCGTCCTGCTCGCCGGCTGCTCAGGCACCGCAGTTCCGGACGGTCCTGCTCCTGGCCCGTCCTACTCCGCGGGCCCCATCACGGAGGCGCAGTACGTCGCGATCGTCCGTGCGGTCTACGCCTGCATGGTGGACAAGGGCTACGACGTCGAGGATGTGAGCCGGCGGACGGACGGCGTGACCTACGGGTTCCAGTTCTCGGGGTCCGGTACGGGGAGCGGGTCGCTCTCCGGGCAGCAGGACCTGGTGGAGTGCGAAGAGCGCTACGGCCTCATGGCGGCGGAGATCGCGTTCCAGGACCAGGTGGCGTTGTCGGGCGCGGAGCGGGAAGCGGTCTACGGGCAGCTCATCGCCTGCCTCGACGCCGCGGGTGTCACCGGGATCACGTCGGCCTCGACGGCGCTCGACGTGGGCGCGGCGATCGAGTCGCTCGAGCGGTCCGGTGCCGACGTCTCCGCCGCGACCACCTGCTGGACCCAGTACTCGACCCAGCTCTTCGGGTCCCTGGGGTGAGGCGGGCCCGCGCCTACGAGGTCGCCGTCGTCGTGCTCGTGGCAGCGGCCGTCCTCGCTGTGTGGCTGCTGACCCGCGGGGCCTCGCAGGCGCTCGCCGAGCTCGACCCCGACCCGGTACCGGTGGCCGCCCCGGTGACGTCCGCGGATCTCGACTTCGCCGCGGACGGCACGCTCACCGCGACGCTCGGTCCCGGCCCGGACGTCCTCGCCTCGGCGCTCGCGGGGACGGTGACGTCGGTGTCCGCGGCGCCGGGGTCCGAGCTGGCAGCGGGCGCTCCCGTGTACGCGGTCGACGGTGTGCCGGTCGTCGGCTACGCGGGAGAGACCGTGCTGTACCGAGCCCTGCGGATCGGTGACGAGGGTGACGACGTGCGGGTCGCGCAGGGTCTGCTCGCGTCGCTGACCGGACGGGAGACGGGGCAGGACGGCCGGTTCGGTGCGAGCACCGCCGCGGCGGTCCGGGCGTACGAGCGCTCGCTCGGGGTCGCCGAACCCACCGGGGAGCTGCGGCCGGAGTGGTTCACGCGCCTGCCTGTCGTCCCCTTCGTGGTCGACGCCGTCGCGGTGCAGCCCGGCCAACCCGCCCCCGCCGCCGGCGAGCCCGTCGCGACGGCGGCCGCCACCGCGACCGCGTACGAGGTCGACTCAGGGGCCTCGGGGCCGCCAGGTGACTACGTCTTCGTCACCCCGACCGGTGAGGTCCCGGTGATCCGGGCGGAGGACGGGAGCTGGTCGGTCGCGGACGACGCGGCCGCCTTGCGCCTGGTGCTGGCGAGCCCCGCCACCGGCGGCGCCGTGACCGTCAGCGGCCGGGTCCGCCTCACGACGGCGGAGCCGGGGCAGTCCGTCCCGGGGGCGGCTGTCGTCACCGACGCGTCGGGCGCCACGTGCGTGGTCGACGCGACGGCGGAGGCGGCCGTGCCCGTGGTGGTCGTCGGCGCGGGGGTCGACGGGACCGCGCGCATCCGGCCCACGCTCGACGCCGACGCCACGGTGCTGGTGAACCCGTCGGTGGTCGTGGGGGACGTCACGTGTCCCTCCGGCTGACGCGGATCGGCGTGACCTACCCGGGGACCAGCCGCCCCGTCCTCGTCGATCTCGACCTCGACGTCCCGACCGGCACCTCGCTCGCGCTCATGGGGCCCTCGGGGACGGGCAAGTCCACCGCGCTCGCGGTCGCGGGTCTGCTGCTCGCGCCGAGCACGGGCGAGGTGCGGATCAACGGGCGGACGCGCACCGTCCGGGACGCGCCGGAGGTCCTGCGCCGCGAGGTCGCGTGGGTGCTCCAGACGGTGAACCTGCTGCCGCGCCGCACTGCGGTCGACAACGTCGTGCTGCCCGCTCTCGCCGCCGGTCGCCGCCGGGCCGACGCCTACGGCGAGGCGGTCGCCCTGCTGCACCGCGTCGGCGTCGAGGACCCGGGCCAGGTGGCCCGGACGCTGTCCGGGGGGCAGGCGCAGCGGGTCGGGGTCGCTCGCGCGCTCGCGGCCCGGCCGAGCGTGATCGTCGCCGACGAGCCGACGGCCAACCTCGACGCCGCGACGGGGCGGGACGTCGCCCGGGCGTTGCTGGACGCCGCCGCGGGCACGACGGTGCTGCTCGCCACGCACGACCGGGCCGTCGCCGCGATGGCGGACGCCGTCGTCGAGCTCGAGCCGCCCGAGGAGGCACGGCGTGTGGCGTCCTGACGAGCTGGCGGTCGAGGCGCGACGCAACCTCGGGCCGACGCACGCCGTGCTCGGCGTGCTCAGCACCCTCGTGACGGGGGCGGTGGTCGCGCTGCTGCTGATCCAGGGCAGCGCGGCCCTCGACCAGGAGTCGGCGCGCCGGGCGGCGGGTGCGTCGGTGTGGACCGCGACAGCGGCGGACCCGGCGACCCCACTCGACGGTGCCGCGTGCACCCGGCTCTCGGGCCTGGCCGGCGTCGCGGTGTCGGGCGGTGTGGCCGCCGAGCCGCCGACGGACCTGCGGGCGTTCCCCGGGGGGTCGCCGCTCCCGGTGACCGGTCTCACGGGCGGTGCGGCGCAGGTCTTCGTCCCGTCCGCCCCGTGGGCGGAGTCGACCGTCGGCGACGAGCTGGCCGCGCTCGGCGAGGTCGGCCCGGGCAGCTGGTTGGTCGACGCCTCGGGGGAGCGGGTGGTGCAGGTGACGGCTGTGCTCGGTGACGCCCCGGCCAGCTCCCTGTCCTCCGGGCTGACGGTGCCGGTGGCCTCGGACGCCCCGTTGGCCGCGTGCTGGGTGCGGATGGTGCCCGGGGCGGCGGGTCTTGGGGGTGACGTCCTGACCGGGGCGTACCCCGGTGGCGTCGCCGCCGTCGCGCCGTACCTCCGTGAGCAGCCCGGCGTCCTGACGCCGGTCGAACGGTGGCGCTCGACCGTCGGCACGCAGCCCTGGGCGGTCGGTGGGGCGGTCATCGCGGTGACGGCGCTGCTCGCGCTGTGGGCCCGACGCGCGGAGCTCGCCGTGTACCGGGCCTTCGGCACGCCGCGCGGTGTGGTCGTGGCGCTCGCCGCTGCGGAGGTCGTGCTCGTCCTGCTGCCGGCGACAGCCGCAGGCGTGGTGCTCGGTGCCCTGGCGCAGGCGGTGGTCGCCGGGGCCGGGGCGTCGTGGGAGCTCGCGGGGACGGCCGTCGCCCAGGCGTGCGCGGCGACGCTCGCGGGACTCGTGCTCACCGTGCTGCTCGCGCCGCTGACCGTGCGGCAGGGACTGACGGACACGCTGCGGGACCGGTGACGCGACAGTCCGGGCGGGGCCGGCCCGAGCAGGTCGGCCTGGGCGGATCGCCCCGGGCGGGAGCAGCGTGGACGCTCGTCGCCCACCGAGCCGGTGGCCGTCGACGCGGTCGGCGCCCGGGTCGGTGCGACACGGGCGTCCGCCATGTGGGTCGGGGGTGCGACCGGGCGCTCGTCGGGGTGACCATCGCCGGGTGACCTCACCGCGTGTCGTCGTGCTGCACGGCTACCAGGCCGACCCGGACGCCCACTGGTTCGGCTGGCTCGCCGCGGACCTCGCCCCGCACGGCGTCGAGGTGAGCGTGCCCGCGCTTCCCGACCCGCACGCGCCCGACCCGGACGCCTGGGTCGCCGCCGCGCGCACCGCGATCGGCACGCCGGACGAGCGGACCGTCGTGGTCGGGCACAGCCTCGGGTGCGTCACGGCCCTGCACGCCCTGTCCGCGACACCGGGCGCGTGGCGGCTGGGCGGGCTGGTTCTCGCCTCGGGGTTCGACGCGCCGCCGCCAGCCGTCCCGGAGGTGGCGGCGTTCACGACGACGGCGCCTGACCACGCCCGCCTCGTCGCGTCGACGGCCGCGCGGCACGTCGTCGGGTCCGACGACGACGTGATCGTCGACCCGGCGCTCACCCGGGCGCTCGCGCAGCGGCTGGACGCCACATACGACGTCGTCCCGGGTGGCGGGCACCTGCTGGCGCGCGAGGGGTTCACGAGCCTGCCGGTGGTGCGGGACCGGGTTCGCGCCGCGCTGGGTCTGCCCGTGCGCTGACCCGGATCGCGCGCTCGGCCTCGCCGCGCACACCGCCTGCGCACGCTCCGCTGACGCCCCCGCGCTCGCTGCCCACGCGTCCCCTGCGCGCCCACCGCGAGGGGGTCCGCAACCGGGGGTGCGGGCGCCCCGGGGACCACCGCCTGCTGGCCTGTCGCCGTGCGCTCGCGGGGTCGTGGACGTGCGCTCGTGCGCCTGCGTCAGGCCGGGAGCTGCGGCACCGCGGCGAGCAGGCGTCGGGTGTACGCCTCGCGCGGGTCCGCCAGCACCGACGCCGTCGCGCCCTGCTCGACCACCCGGCCGTGGTGCAGCACGACGGTCTGCTCGCACAGCCGCCCGACGATCGCGATGTCGTGCGACACCAGCACCAGCGTCAGCCCCTGCTGGACGGCGAGCTGCCGCAGCAGGTCGACGACCTGGCCGCGCACCGACACGTCGAGCGCCGACACCGGCTCGTCCGCGACCAGCACCGACGGTGACGGGGCGAGCGCCCGGGCGATCGCGATCCGCTGCCGCTGGCCGCCGGAGAACTGCGCCGGGTACCGCGACACGACGTCGGGGTCGAGCCCGACCGCCGCGAGCACCTCCGCGACGCGCGCCCGGTGGTCGCCGGGGACGCGCAGCGAGCGCAGCGGCTCGGCGACGACGGCCCCGATCCGCATCCGCGGGTCGAGCGAGGAGCGCGGGTCCTGGAACACCGGCTGGACGTCGGCGCGCAGCCGGCGCAGCAGCGCCCGGTCGCGGCGGTCGAGGGACTCGCCCCGGTAGCGCACGACCCCGGAGGTCGGGGAGTCCAGGCCGAGCAGCTGCCGCAGCAGCGTCGACTTGCCGGAGCCGGACTCGCCGACGATGCCGATGCTGCGACCCGCCTCGACGCGCACGGACACGCCGTCCAGCGCGCGGGTGTTCCCGCCGAACACGCGGGTGACGTCGGCGGCCTCGAGCAGCGGGGCGGTCACGGGGTGCTCCTGTCGCGGCCGGTGTCGTCGGCGGACTCGGCGGACTCGGTGGGCCCGGCGGCCTCGGTGTGCGTGGCGGCGCCCGACCCCGGCAGCCCCGTCACCGCACGGGCGGCGGCCACCAGCTCCCGCGTGTACGCGGCCTCCCCGCCGGCGAGCGCCGCGGCGACCGACGTGTGCTCGACCACCCGGCCGTCGCGCATGACGACGAGGTCCCGGGCGACGCGGGCGACCACGGGCAGGTCGTGCGAGACGAGCACCAGCGCCACGCCGGTGCGGTCCACCAGGTCGTCCAGCAGGTCGAGCACCTCGGCCTGCACGGTGACGTCGAGCGCGGTGGTCGGCTCGTCGGCCAGCAGCACGCGCGGCTCGCAGGCCAGCGCCGTCGCGAGCGCGACGCGCTGCCGCTGCCCGCCGGAGAGCTGCCAGGGGTAGGAGCCGAGGATCCGCTCGGTGTCCGTGAGGTGCACGAGGCGGGCCAGCCGGGCGGCCTCCTCGCGCGCCGCGGCGCCGCGCAGGCCGCGGTGCAGCCGCAGCGGCCCGGTGATCTGGCGGCCGACCGTCATCAAGGGGTCGAGCGCGGTCAGCGGCTCCTGGAACACCATCGCCACCTGGGCGCCCCGCACCCGCGCGAGCCGCCGCGGCGGCAGCGCGAGCAGGTCCTCGCCGTCCAGCAGCACGCGGCCCGTGGCGCGCATGCCGTCGGGCAGCAGGCCGAGCACCGCCAGGGCGGTCAGCGACTTGCCCGAGCCGGACTCGCCGACCACGCCGAGCCGGCCGCCGGCGGGCAGCGACCAGGTCACGCCGTCGAGCAGGCGGCGGCCCGTCGACGTGGTGACGGTGAGGTCCTCGACGGAGAGCAGGGGCGCGGGCGCGGCGTGGGGCGTCGTCACCGGTCACCTCGAAGGCTCGGGTCGGTGCGTTCCCGGATGCCGTCGCCCAGCAGGTTCAGGCCGAGCACGGTCACCACGATCGCGACGCCGGGCAGGATCGCGCCCCACGGTTGCACGAGCATCGTGGACTGCGCCTCGTGCAGCAGCCGCCCCCAGGACGCGTTCGGCGGCGGGGCGCCGAGCCCGAGGTACGACAACGACGCCTCCGCGAGCACCGCTCCGCCGCCGAGCAGCATGAGCTGGACGAGCAGCGTCGGCCAGACGTTCGGCACGACGTGCCGGCCCACGGTGCCCCACCAGCCGGTGCCGGCGGCGTGCGCGGCGGTGACGTAGTCCTCGCGCAGCACGCGCGCGACGTTGACCCGGGTGACCCGCGCGATGACGGCGGACCCGGAGATGCCGATCGCCCAGATCGCCGACGACAGGGACGCGCCCCGCACGGTGACGATGAGCATCGCCAGCAGCAGGGTCGGGAAGGCGATGAGCAGGTCGACGCCGGCCAGCAGGGTGACGTCGACCCAGCGCCGGGTCGCACCGGCGAGGACGCCGACGGTCACGCCGAGCACCCCGGCGACCAGCATCGACGCGGCGGCGACGACCAGGGCGTTGCCCGCGCCGGTCATGAGCTGGCTGAGCAGGTCGCGGCCCAGGCGGTCGGTGCCGCCCCAGTGCGCCGCGCTCGGTCCGGCGAGGCGCTCGCCCGTGCCCGTGTCGTCGAGCGCGTACGGCGTCCAGACCAGGGAGACCAGGCCGACGACGGCGACGAGGCCCACGAGGACGGCGCCGGCCACGAGGGACGGCGGGAGCCGGCGCGCGCGCCGGGGTGCCGGGTCGGCGACGGCACCGGGCGCAGGCGCGCCGGTCGTCGGGGTCGCGAGCTCGGTCACGCCGCCACCTGCTTCGCCAGGCGCAGCCGCGGGTCGATCGCCCGCTGCCCCAGGTCGACCAGGGTGTTCGTCACCAGCACCACCGCGGTGAGCAGCAGCACCAGCGCCTGCACGACCGGCAGGTCGCGCGACGTCACGGAGTCCAGCAGCAGCGTGCCGAGCCCGGGCAGCGCGAACACGTTCTCGATGACGACCGCCCCGAGCAGCGAGGTCGCGAGCTCGATGCCGAGGATCGCCACCACGGGCACCGCGGCGTTCCGCAGGCCGTGCCGGGCGAGCGCGTGCCACCGGCCGTAGCCGAGCGCGCGGGCGGTGCGCAGGTAGTCCTGGTCGAGGACGTCGAGCGTGGCCGAGCGCACGTACCGGACCATGACCGCCGACATCGCGATCGCGACGGTCACGACGGGCAGCACGAGCGCCCGCACCGCGGCGGCCGGGTCGTCCCAGCCGGTCCGCGGGAAGCCCCCGGCCGGCAGCACGCCGAGACGCAGGGCGAACACCAGCACCAGCAGCACGCCGACCCAGAACACCGGGACGGCCACGCCGAGCTGGGACACCGCCGACACCGCGACCCCGACGGGCCCGTGCCGGTGCACCGCGGCGATCACGCCGAGGGGCACCGACACGAGCACCGCGAGGACGAACGCCGCGACGCTGAGCGGCACGGTGATGGGCAGCTTCTGCGTGATCAGGTCGGCCACGGGGAGCCGCGACACGAAGGACGTGCCGAGGTCCCCGCGGACGACCTGGCCGAGCCACTGCACGTACTGCGTCACCACCGGCTGGTCCGTCCCGAGCTCCGACCGGAGCTGGTCGAGCTGGTCCGTGGTGGTGCCCACGCCCAGGGCGGCGCCCGCGGCGTCGCCCGGCAGCAGCCGCAGCACGACGAACACGAGGACGCTCGCGAGGACGAGGGAGATCAGCAGGGCGCCGATCCGCAGCAGTGCAGCGCGCACGGTCTCAGGACCCCCGGACGATGTCGGCGACGTAGAACGACTCGGTCACCTGGTCGACGGGGAACCCGGTGATGTCGGCCCGGGCGACGCGGATCTGCGGGTCCAGGTACAGCCAGGCGGACGCCGCCTCCTCGCCGATGGTCTCGTTGACCTGCGTCAGCAGGTCGACCTGCTCGGCCTCGGTGGCCGCCTCGTCGGCCTGGGCGACCCACTCCTGGACCTGCGGGTTGTCGTAGCCCCAGTAGAAGTCGGGGTTCGCGTACCAGAGCACGTCGCGCGGGTTCACGTGGCCCATGAGGGTCGTCTGGAAGTCGTGGTCCGTGTAGACCTTCTGGTACCAGGTGGCGTCGTCGATGGGGTTCGGCGTCAGGGTGACGCCCACGGCGGCGAGGTTCTTGGTGAGCAGCGCGAGGATCGCCTCGGTGGTGTCGTCCGGGATGTAGTCCACGGAGATCTCCAGGTCGCTCACGCCCGCCTCGGCCAGCAGCGCCTCGGCGGCGTCCGGGTCGTACGCGTGCACGTCGGCCTGGTCGACGAACCACGGGTCGGTCGGCGGGACCATCGAGCCGATGACCTGGCCGTAGCCGTCCCACACAGCCGACAGGATCGCCTCACGGTCGATGGCCTTGTAGAGCGCCTGACGCACGCGGACGTCGCTGAACGGCGCCTCGCGGTCGTTGAACGCCCACAGCTGCTTGGTGGTCGAGGTGCCCTCGGTGATCGTGAAGTCCGGGTTGTCCTCGAACTGCACGAGCTGGTCCGGGGAGTCCTCCGCGATGACGAGGTCCAGGTCGCCGGTGAGCAGCGCGTTGTTCAGCGCCGTCGTGTCCTGGAAGAACCGGAACGTCACGCCGGCGTTCTTCGCGGGCTCGCCCCAGTAGCCGTCGAACGTCTCGATGGTGAGGTGGTCGCCCTGCACCCACTCGACGAACCGGTAGGGGCCGGTGCCGTTGTCGCTGGTCAGCTCGGTGTCGCCGTCCTTCACGATCGTGACGGAAGCCAGGTAGAACGTCAGGCCCTGCGACGGGCGGGACAGGTCGAGCTCGACGGTGGCGTCGTCGACCGCGGTGGCCTGCTGGATGACGAGCAGGTCGCTCTTGCGGGCGGACTTCGACTCCGGGCCGATGGCCTCGGAGATGCTCCACACCACGTCGTCCGCGGTCAGCGGGGTGCCGTCGTGGAACGTGACGCCCGGCTGCAGGTGGAACGTGTACGTCAGGCCGTCGTCGGACACGTCCCAGGACTCGGCGAGCGTCGGGACGACCTGGCCGTCGACGTCCACCGAGGTGAGGCCCTCGAAGACGTTCCGGGTCATGGTCTGGGAGACGCCCGACGAGCCGCCGACGTTGCGGACCAGGCCGGTGGGCTCGTTGGTCGAGCCGATGACGATCTCGGCGGACGCGTCCGGGGTGCCGGTGCCGGCGCCGGCGGTCGAGCCGCCCGAGCCGGAGCCGCAGGCGGCCAGCGCCAGGGCGGCGACGACGGCCAGGGCGGCGCCCAGCGGGGCGCGGCGGGATCGGCGGGTGCTCACGGGTGGTGGTCCTTCCGGGAGGGGCGCGGCGGGCTGCCGGGCACGGGGGTGGTGCGGGGTGGTGCGGTGTCCTGCGGGGGGTGGTGCGGGCGTCGGGCCGGGGGCTCGGGTGCTGCGGCCCGACCCTTCGGATCCGTCCGGACGGACTCGCCGGGCGCGCCGGGTCGTTCGGATCCGTCCGGGTGCCTGGCCGGGATGGTGCCCCGCGCTTCCGATCCATCCGGACGGCCGGACCGCTCGCGGGTTCGGATCCGTCCGGACGGACACGCCGGGCGCGTGGGGTCGTTCGGATCCGATCCGCCGGGTGCGCGGCGGCCGGTGCCGGAGGCGGGCGACCCGAGCGGCGTGGTCCGATCGCGCCGGGTGGGCCGGAGCGGCGTCCGGCTCAGGTGCGGCTCGCGGGGTCGGCGGCGGTGCGCGGACCCGGGGAGCTCAGCGGGAGCGGCTCAGCGACGACAGCAGCACGCGGCGGCCGAAATGGCTCGACAGGCGCGGGTGCGTGCGGGGGAGGTCGTCTGGCGCATGATGTTGAAGACTGTAGCAACAACGGTGTCGTGCGGCGACGAGGCGTCCGTCACGCAGGCCCGTGCGACGTCGTCACTCCGGGTTGCACCGCGCGGCGAGTGTGGCCAGCAGACCGACGTCCGGCCGCCAGGGCTCGAGGTTCCACGACTCCTTGTCCGGCGCGCCGATCGTGTGGCAGGTGAGCTGGTCGCGCACGCCGGTGGTGCCGGCCTCCGGCACCTGGGCGACGAGCTGCGCCCACAGCGCCTCCTCCGCCGCGAGCCCACCGGTGCGCGCCCACGCCGCGGGGACGACCGCGAGGCTCAGCCCGCCCTCGTCGTCGCGGTCCGCCCAGGTGGCGCTGCGCAGCGCGGACGCCGCCACCACGGCGGTCACCGTGCCGGCGGGCGAGGGATCCGCGTCGACCGTGCCGTCGGTCAGCACGGGCCGGACGACGGACCAGGAGAGCGTGCCGTCGTCCCGGGCGGCGACCTGCAGGTCCAGGCCCGCGCCCACGGCGTCGCCGCCGAGCACCGGCACCCCGAGCGCCGCGAGGACGCCGCCGTCGTCGCCGCGCACCAGGGCGGAGTCGTCCCCGAGCACCTCCAGCGTCGCGCCGGGCGGCGGGACGAGCGTCGCGACGGGCAGGACCGACGCGGTGGCGTCCTCGATCTGCGGCAGCGGCACGGTCAGCGCCACGGCGCCGTCCTCGTCCGGTGGTCCGACGACGACCCCGACCGACGGCCACGCCGTCAGCGTCACGTCGCCGGACACCACGGCGGTGCCGGTCGCCCGCAGGGAGTCCGGGTCGGTGAGAGCCGCCACCGCGGAGGACGTCGGGGACGGAGGCCCGTCGGGCGTCTCGGTGCCGGCACCGGCGCCGGTGCATCCGGCCAGGGCGGCGACCGCGAGGAGCACCACCGCTGACCGGGCGGTGCCGCGCGAGGAGATCACGGACCCAGTCTGTCAGGGCGACTGCCGGGCGCTGCGTGCCGGGTGCCGGCGGGGTGTCCGGGGCTGCCGCGGGCGCCGGTAGCCTGTGCGGTGTCTGCCGACGCCCGCCCGGCCGGGCGCGTCACGGCCGTCCACCCACGGACGCCGCTGCGCGCCGCCGGCCCACCAGCCCGAGGGATTCGATGACCAGCGCGCCCACCTCGCAGCAGCCCACCGAGCCCGCGGAGCAGCCCGCCGGCCCCACGCCGGGCCACGTGTCCGACACGGTGGAGCACGCCGCGGCCACGCCCGACCTCGAGCAGCCGTTCGCGGAGCTCGGCCTCAAGCCCGACGAGTACCAGCGCATCCGCGACATCCTGGACCGCCGCCCCACGGCAGCCGAGCTCGCCATGTACTCCGTCATGTGGTCCGAGCACTGCTCCTACAAGTCGAGCAAGACGCACCTGCGGAAGTTCGGCGAGCGCGTCACGCCCGAGATGACCGAGCACCTGCTGGTCGGCATCGGCGAGAACGCGGGCGTCGTCGACATCGGCGACGGCTGGGCCGTCACGTTCAAGGTCGAGTCGCACAACCACCCGTCGTACGTCGAGCCGTACCAGGGTGCCGCGACCGGCGTCGGCGGCATCGTCCGCGACATCATCTCGATGGGCGCCCGGCCGGTGGCCGTGATGGACCAGCTGCGGTTCGGCGCGGTCGACCACCCGGACACCGCGCGCGTCGTGCACGGCGTCGTGTCCGGCGTCGGCGGCTACGGCAACTCCCTCGGCCTGCCGAACATCGGCGGCGAGCTCGTGTTCGACGCCTCCTACCAGGGCAACCCGCTGGTCAACGCGCTGTGCCTCGGCGTGCTGCGCCACGAGGACATCCACCTGGCCAACGCGTCGGGGGTCGGCAACAAGGTCGTGCTGTTCGGCGCGCGCACCGGCGGCGACGGCATCGGCGGCGCGTCGATCCTCGCGTCCGAGACCTTCGACGACACCAAGCCGTCCAAGCGCCCGTCGGTGCAGGTCGGCGACCCGTTCATGGAGAAGGTGCTCATCGAGTGCTGCCTGGAGCTCTACGCGGCCCGCGTGGTCGAGGGCATCCAGGACCTCGGCGCGGCCGGCATCTCCTGCGCGACCTCCGAGCTCGCGTCCAACGGCGACGGCGGCATGCACGTCGACCTCGAGAACGTGCTGCTGCGCGACCCCACGCTGACTGCCGGCGAGATCCTCATGTCGGAGTCGCAGGAGCGGATGATGGCGGTCGTCACGCCCGAGAAGCTCGACGAGTTCCTGGCGATCACCGGGAAGTGGGACGTCGAGACCGCCGTCATCGGCGAGGTCACCGGCACCGGCCGCCTCACCATCGACCACCACGGGCAGCGGATCGTCGACGTCGACCCGAAGACCGTCGCGCACGAGGGCCCCGTCTACGACCGCCCGTACTCGCGCCCCGAGTGGCAGGACGCCCTCGTCGCCGACTCGGTCAGCACCCCCGAGGGCGTGCAGCGGTACGCACGGCCGTCGACCCCGGCGGAGCTCCGGGCCACCGTGCTCGACCTGCTGGGCTCGCCGAACCTCGCGTCGAAGTCCTGGGTGACCGACCAGTACGACCGCTTCGTGCAGGGCAACACCGCGCTCGCGCAGCCCGACGACGCCGGCGTGGTCCGCGTCGACGAGACGACGGGCCTCGGGGTCGCGCTCGCCACGGACGCGAACGGCCGCTACGCCAAGCTCGACCCGTACACCGGCGCGCAGCTCGCGCTCGCGGAGGCGTACCGCAACGTCGCCGCGTCCGGCGCCCGGCCGATGGCCGTCACCGACTGCCTCAACTTCGGCAGCCCCGAGGACCCGGCATCGATGTGGCAGCTCGTCCAGGCGATCGAGGGCCTCGCCGACGCGTGCGCGGTGCTCGGCACGCCGGTGACCGGCGGCAACGTGTCGCTGTACAACGGCACCGGCGAGCCCGGGAAGATCGACTCCGCCATCCACCCGACGCCCGTCGTCGGCGTGCTGGGCGTCATCGACGACGTCGCCGAGGCCACCCCGTCCGGCTGGACCACGGCGGGGGAGACCGTCTACCTGCTCGGCACCACGCGGCCCGAGCTCGACGGCTCCGCGTGGGCGGACGTCGCGCACGGGCACCTCGGCGGGGTGCCGCCGCGGGTCGACCTGGACGCGGAGCGCCGGCTCGCGACCGTGCTGGTCCGCGCGTCGCGGGACGGTCTGGCCGACGCCGCGCACGACCTGTCCGAGGGCGGTCTCGCGCAGGCGCTCGTCGAGTCGTCGCTGCGGTACGGCGTGGGCGTCCAGGTGGACCTCGCCGGGCTGTGCGAGCGGGACGGCGTCACCCCGTTCGAGGCGCTGTTCAGCGAGTCGACCGCACGGGCCCTCGTCGCCGTGCCGCGGTCCGAGGCCGTGCGGTTCGAGGACCTGTGCACCGCGCAGGGCGTCCCGGCGCTGCGGCTCGGCGTCACGGCCGAGACGTGCAGCCCGGGAGCCGGCGCCCCGACGGCCGACCTGCCCGAGGACCACGTGCACGCCCCGGCCGTCGAGGTGAACGGCCTGTTCACGCTCCCGCTCCCCGAGGCCCGCGCGGTCTCGGAGGCGACCCTCCCGCGCTACTTCGGCTGACCGGCCCGACCCGTCGGCTCTCCCCGAGCCGATCCGCGCCCGGGCCGACCCGCCCTTCCCCCCCCCCCGGATCCGACCGGCCCGCCCTCCCTGGGTTGATCCGCAGCCCGCCTCCCCGCCGAGAGTCCAGGACACGCCCGGGATCACGCCCACCCGTCGGCGCGTCCTGGACTCTCGACGGGGACCGCGCCCCGGGCGCGCGCGGCCCCGGTCCGGCCCGGGCGTCGAGAATCCAGGACACGCCCGGGATCGCGCGCGCCCGCCGGCGTGTCCTGGGTTCTCGGCGTAGAGCGCGGGCTCGGACGAGGCGGGTCCGGAGTGCGTGGGGCTGGTCGAGGCGGGCCGGAGGATGCAAGGCGGGCTCTCGGGGTGGGCTGTGCGCGGTGCGGGAAATGGCTCGCGCGCGGTCCGGGGTGGTTCCTACGGTCGGGGTATGTCTGTTCCGGAACCCGGTGGGTCCGCCTCGGGGCGCGTCGTGCGCGTCGACCGCGGGGCGGTGCTCGTGCTGCCCGAGGACGCCGCCGGGTCGGAGGACGGCGGACCGGCGGACGCCGACGGGTCCGCGGGCGTCAGCGCGGGCCCGGACGCCGGCGGGCGCCATGCCGTCCGGGTCGTCCTGCCGGGCGACGGCCTGGTGCCGGTGCTGGACGCGGACGGAGCGCCGGGTGAGCTCGTGCCGCCCGCCGTCGGGGACGAGGTGCTGCTCGGGGCCGAGGGTGAGGACGCCACCCTGCGGGTGGTGGCTGTCCTCCCGCGGCGGACCGCGGTCGTGCGTGACGGGCCGGACCGCACCTCCCGGGCGCAGGTGCTCGCCGCGAACGTCGACGTGGTGCTGGTGGTCGAGCACCTGGACCCGGACCCGAGTCCCGGACGGGTGGAGCGGCTGCTGACGCTCGCCTGGCGGTCCGGGGCGCAGCCGGTGGTCGTGCTGACCAAGGCGGACCTGGTGCCGGACCCCGAGGGGATGGCGGACGAGGTCCGGGCGGTCGCGATCGGCGCGGACGTGCACACGGTGAGCGTCACGGCCGGGACGGGGCTGGAGCCGCTGCGGGCGCTGCTCCGCCCGGGGTGGACGCTGGTCGTCGTCGGACCGTCGGGGGCCGGCAAGTCGACGCTCGTCAACGCCCTCGCGGGGGCTGAGGTCATGGCGACGGGTGACCGGCGGGCCGACGGCCGCGGGCGCCACACCACGGTGCACCGCGAGCTCGTGCCCCTGCCGGGCGGCGCGAACCTGATCGACACGCCGGGGCTGCGGGGCGTCGGGCTGGTGGCGGACTCCGCGGCGCTCGAGACGACGTTCGCCGATATCACGGCGCTCGCGGGCGACTGCCGGTTCGCCGACTGCGCGCACCGGAGCGAACCGGGGTGCGCGGTGCTGGCGGCCGTCGACGACGGATCGCTCAGCGAACGGCGGCTCGACTCCTGGCGCCGGCTGGCGCGGGAGGCTGCCTACCAGGAGCGGCGCTCGGACTCCGCGCTCGCGGCCGCCGAGCGCCACCGCTCCCGCCGTGCCACGGCGGCGTACCACCGGTTCCAGCGGTCCCGGCCGCCGCGCTAGCGAGGAGCCGGCTGCGGGTGACCGGGTGTCAGCCCGCGCGCACCGCCGGCGCGACCACGGTGCCGGCCTCGGCGAGCCCGGCGGCCGCAGCGGCGAGGGTGCCCCACAGCCCGGCCCGGGTGGCGCCGGCCGGGCCCGGCCGGCGTCACGGCCTGCGGGCTGCTGCACTTGACGTCATGGCCGCACCAGCGGCGCGGACCGGCCCGCGGGCCGGGAGAATGGCGGCATGCCTCCTCGTCGCCGCACCGAGCCCGCTGCGGGCCGCTCCGCCGTCGCCGCGTGGCGCGCCGATCCCGCCGACGTCCGGGCGCGGCGGACCGCGGTGCGGTTCACCCTCGAGGAGCTGGCCGACGTCGCGCCGGGGCACACCGTCGAGGTCCGGGTGCCGCCGGACGGCGCCGTCCAGGCCGTCGAGGGGCCGCGGCACACGCGCGGCACGCCCCCGAACGTCGTGGAGACGGACCCGCAGACGTGGCTCGAGCTCGCGACGGGCGCGCTCACGTGGGACGAGGCTGTCGGAGCCGGACGGGTGCACGCGTCCGGCGAGCGCGCGGACCTGTCGGGCTGGCTGCCGCTGCAGGCGACGCGTCACCGCTGACGACGCCGCGCGCGGGACCGCCGCCCTCCGTACTGCGCCGCACCGGACCGCGCAGCACCGGACGGCACCGGACCGCGCCGGACAGCGCCGCACCACGCCGGACAGCGCCGCGCCGGGCAGCGCCGCGCCGGGCAGCGCCGCGCCGGGCAGCGCCGCGCCGGGCAGCGCCGCGCCGGGCAGCGCCGCGCCGGGCAGCGCCGCGCCGCACCGCACCGCACCGCACCGGGCAGCGCCGCGCCGGGCAGCGCGGCACCGCACCGCGCCGGACAGTGCCGCGCCGCGCCGGGTCAGCGCGACAGCACCTCGGTGCCGCCACGCTCCGGCTGCACGGAGCCGGACGTCGCCGCCGCGACGGCCGCGTCGAGCGCGTCCAGCTCCGCAGGCGGCACCAGCAGGGTGAACCGGGCCGCCGCGCCGTACGCCACGTCCGCCAGCCCGGCGTCGTGGCTGCCCACCCAGTCGCGCAGCACGCCGTGCAGCCGGCCGGCGTCGGCGTGCGGCACGTCCACCGTGACGCGTGTCGCGGCGCTGCGCCGGACGAGCCGCGCGAGGTCCAGCGCCTCGGACGTCGCCGTGGAGTAGGCGCGGACCAGGCCGCCCGCGCCGAGCAGGATGCCCCCGAAGTACCGCGTGACGACCGCGACCACGTCCGTGAGCTCGCGGCGGCGCAGCACCTCGAGCATGGGGACGCCGGCGGTGCCGGACGGCTCGCCGTCGTCGGTCGACCGCTGCTGCTCCGCGTGCGGGCCGACGACCAGCGCGACGCAGTGGTGCCGCGCGTCCCACGAGCGCTTGCGGACGGCGGCGACGACCTCGTCGGCCTCGGGCACGCTCGACACCGGGTGGACCAGGGCGAGGAACCGCGACTTCTTCACGACCAGCTCGTGCTCCACGGGGGCGGCGATGGTCGACGGGTAGCGCGGCGCGGCGGCGTCGGCGGCTCCCATGCCGTCGAGCCTAGGGCCGGTGCGCGTCGACCTAGGATTCCGGGGTGACCGCAGAGAGCAGCCCGGCCCGACGGCCCGACGACCCGCAGCCCGCGGACGGGCCCGTGCCCGGACGCGGCCCCGACGCGGTGGCACCGGCTGCCCCCGGCGAGGCTTTCGCGCCCGGCGAGGCGTACGCGCCCGCGCCCGGCGAGGCGCCCGCGCCCGCCGACCGGACCGAGCCCGCCGACCGGACCGAGCCCGCCGTCGCCCCCGCGCCGACTGCGCCGGACGCCGACCGGACCGCGCCCGCCGTCGCGCCCGCGCTGCCCGCGCCGGACGCCGCCCCCGCCCCGCTCGACGAGGCCGCCCTCGCCCGCGTGGCGGTGCCGGCGCGCGTGCGTCACGCGCCGAAGGTCGGTGCCTTCATCACCGCCGGGGTGCTGCTGGGCGCGCTGCTCGGCCTGCTGGCGGCGCTCGTCGCGGGCCCGTCGAGCGACGTGGTGTCCGACGGCACGGCGTTCATCAGCCTCCTCGAGGGGCAGGGCGGCGCGCGGTTGGTCTCGGCGGTGATCGGTGCCGTCGTCGGGGCGTTCGTCGGCGCGGGCCTGGCCGTGCTGGCCGAGCGGCGCAGCGTGCGGCGCGCGGCCGACGACGACGCGGGCGGCGCGCGGCCCCGCTGACCGACCGCCCACCGGCCCCGCCCCCCGGCCCCCCCCCCCCCCCCCCCGCCCACCACCCGCCCGGTTCCGGCGCCCGCCCGGGGGTGTGACACCATGGGCGCGTGGCCCCCCGCGGAGACGGACTGCTGAACCACGACCTCCTGCCGAACGAGAAGGGACCCCAGGACGCGTGCGGCGTCTTCGGGGTCTGGGCTCCCGGTGAGGAGGTCGCGAAGCTCACCTACTTCGGGCTGTACGCCCTGCAGCACCGCGGGCAGGAGTCCGCGGGCATCGCGACGTCCAACGGTGAGCAGCTGCTCGTCTACAAGGACATGGGCCTGGTCTCGCAGGTCTTCGACGAGACGGCGCTGAACGCGCTGCACGGCCACATCGCCGTCGGGCACGCGCGCTACTCCACGACCGGCGGCAGCACGTGGGAGAACGCGCAGCCGACTCTCGGCCCGACGGCCGGCGGCACGGTCGCCCTGGCCCACAACGGGAACCTGACGAACACCGCCGAGCTCGTCGACCTGGTCGCGGAGCGCTACGGCAGCCAGCGCCGCGGGGAGCTCGCGCGCGGCAACACCACCGACACCGCCCTGGTGACGGCTCTGTTCGCCGGGGACCCCGACCACACGCTCGAGGCCACCGCGCTGGAGGTGCTGCCGCGGCTGCGCGGGGCGTTCAGCCTGGTGTGGATGGACGAGCACACGCTGTACGCGGCGCGCGACCCGCAGGGCGTGCGGCCGCTGGTGCTCGGCCGTCTGGAGCGCGGCTGGGTCGTGGCGTCCGAGACGCCGGCGCTCGACATCGTCGGCGCGTCGTTCGTCCGGGAGATCGAGCCGGGCGAGCTGGTCGCGATCGACGCCGACGGCCTGCGCACGCAGCGGTTCACGGAGAGGCAGCAGCGCGCGGGCTGCGTGTTCGAGTACGTCTACCTGGCCCGGCCCGACACCACGATCGCGGGCCGGTCCGTGCACGCGGCGCGCGTCGAGATGGGCCGCCGGCTGGCGCGGGAGCACCCGGTCGAGGCCGATCTCGTCATCCCGGTCCCGGAGTCCGGCACCCCCGCGGCGGTCGGCTACGCCCAGGCGTCGGGCATCCCCTTCGGCCAGGGCCTCACGAAGAACGCCTACGTGGGCCGCACGTTCATCCAGCCCTCGCAGACGCTGCGGCAGCTCGGCATCCGGCTCAAGCTCAACCCGCTGCGGGAGGTCATCCGCGGCAAGCGGCTCGTGGTCGTGGACGACTCGATCGTGCGCGGCAACACGCAGCGGGCGCTGGTGCGGATGCTGCGCGAGGCCGGCGCCGCCGAGGTGCACGTGCGGATCAGCAGCCCGCCGGTGAAGTGGCCCTGCTTCTACGGCATCGACTTCGCGTCCCGTGCCGAGCTGATCGCCAACGGTCTGGCCGTGGAGGAGATCGGCGCGTCGCTCGGGGCCGACTCGCTCGGGTACATCTCGATGGACGGCATGATCGCCGCGACGGAGCAGCCGGCTGCGCAGCTGTGCACCGCCTGCTTCTCCGGGCGGTACCCCATCGAGCTGCCGTCGCAGGACCGCCTCGGCAAGCACCTGCTGGAGCAGAACGAGCTGCCGCTCGGCCCGCCCGAGGACGGACTCGCCACCCTGGTCCAGGGGACCGGTGGCTCGACAGCGCTGGAGCACCCGTGACCGAGAGCATCACCTACGCCGCCGCCGGGGTCGACACCGAGGCCGGCGACAAGGCCGTCGAGCTGATGAAGGACGCGGTGCGCGCGACCCACGGGCCGCAGGTGCTGGGCGGGGTGGGCGGGTTCGCCGGCCTGTTCGACGCATCGGCGCTGGTGGGCTACCGCCGTCCGCTGCTGGCGACGTCCACGGACGGCGTGGGCACCAAGGTCGCGATCGCGCAGGCGATGGACGTGCACGACACCATCGGGTTCGACCTGGTCGGCATGGTCGTCGACGACATCGTCGTCGTGGGCGCGAAGCCGCTGTTCATGACCGACTACATCGCGTGCGGCCGGGTCGTCCCCGAGCGGATCGCCGACGTCGTGCGCGGCATCGCGGCGGCCTGCTCGGTGGCCGGCACGGCGCTCGTCGGCGGGGAGACCGCCGAGCACCCCGGGTTGCTCGGCCCGGACGAGTACGACGTCGCGGGTGCGGCGACCGGTGTGGTCGAGGCGGACGGCCTGCTCGGGCCGGACCGGGTGCGCGCCGGCGACGTGCTGGTCGCCCTCGGATCCTCCGGACTGCACTCGAACGGGTACTCCCTGGTGCGGCGCGTCGTCGAGGTCGCCGGCTGGTCGCTGGACCGCGACGTCCCGGAGCTCGGGCGCACCCTGGGGGCGGAGCTCCTCGAGCCGACCCGTGTGTACGCGGCCGACTGCCTGGCTCTCGTGGAGCGCGCCGCGGGCGGCGTGCACGCGTTCAGCCACGTCACCGGGGGCGGGCTGGCGGCCAACGTGGCCCGCGTGCTGCCGGCCGGTCTCGTGGCCGACGTGGCGCGCGGGTCGTGGACGCTCCCGCCGGTGTTCTCGCTGGTGCAGGCCGCCGGCGGGGTGCCGTGGACGGACCTGGAGCGCACGCTGAACCTGGGCGTCGGCATGGTGGCGGTGGTCGACGCCGCGGGCGCCGACGGCGTGCTGGCCCACGCTGCCGAGCTCGGCCTGGCCGCCTGGCCCCTGGGCGAGGTGCGCGCGCTCGACCCGGAGCGCGACACCGCCGCGCTGGGTGCGGACCTGGTGGCCGGCACCAAGGGCGTGCAGGGCGGTGCCGTCCGGCTCAGCGGCGGCTACCGCACGGTCTAGCCGACGCGGACGGGTGGCCGCCGAGCGGCGGGACCGCGCGCGCTGCATGCGCGGCACCCCGGAGCGGCCCGTCGTCGCGTCGCGGCGTGCGCAGGCTGCGACGACCGGTCAGCTCAGACGCACGGCGTCCGGTCGCCGCCCGCGGTCAGCTCGTGCACGCGCGGCGCGGGCAGCCGGCGTCGTCGACGCGTCGGCCGGCAGCGCGGGCCGCGGGAGACGACCCGTGGCGGGGCCGGAGGTCGCGCGGGAGCGCGGCGTCCGGCCGACGATTCAGCGCTCGTCCGGCCAGCGAGAGTAGTCGTCACCCTCGTCGTCGGAGTCCTGTCGGCTGTCGGTGACGAGGTCGCCGCGGCGCCCGTTGAGCTCCTGCTCGAGGGCCCGGTAGTTGGTGTCCGGGCTGAAGTACTTCAGCTCCCGGGCGACCTTCGTCTGCTTAGCCTTCTGACGGCCGCGCCCCATGGCATCGACCCCCTCTAACGTGGAAGCGGGGCGGCTCCGTGCTCACACGTGCGGCCCCGGGGTGCTGAATCGTCTGTTCGTGTCGCAACGGTACATGGTCGTCCGGCATTCCGACCACTCGCCTCCGGAGTGATGCGGGTCGCACCGGCGGGGGCCCGGCGTCCGCGTCCGACGGGTCGGGAGGGGTCCTCGTGGCGGGGTCCGGCGTGCCGGCCGGCCGGCGGCCGGGTGGCGGCCGTCCCGGGTGGTGGGCGGAGTGTCCGGCATGTGACCTCCACCACGACCCGCGCCGGGACCTTGGTCGCGCTCTGCGGTGCGCCCGCCGGCGCGCTGCGGCACGGTCGGAGCGAAACCCGTGGTCAGACGCGAGTCACAGACCGACCGTCCTCCAGCAGGGCCGTACGGGTGAACCTGTCACGACGAGGACCGCCCGTTCGGGCCACCGTGTCGACGCGCAGTCATGTCCGGAACGACCTACAGTGTCCCAATAGTTACCGCTTGTCCGGAGATGGGACGTTGGTACTAGTTGTGTGGAGTTCGACGTGACAGAGTGGTCGCGGCGGGGGCGCTAGGGGGGTACGCACATGAGGTCGTCGAAGACGCCCTGTCCGGGCATGGGTCCGGCAGTGGCACCGGCCCTGGCCGGGAACCTGACAGCACGGACGACGGGTGTGACAACCAGTCGTCGTCACGAGGAGGTCTGACGTGTCCGCCCCCCACACCGAGAACGAGATCCTGCTGACCCCGTCCGAGGTCGCGACGCTGTTCCGCGTCGACCCCAAGACGGTCACCCGCTGGGCGAAGTCCGGCAAGCTGTCCTCGATCCGCACGCTCGGCGGGCACCGCCGCTACCGCGAGACCGAGGTGCGCGAGCTGCTCGGGGGCATCCCGGGTCAGCGCGACAGCGACTCCTGACGGCGCGCCGCCCTCCGTCGACGGCGACGGAGGGCGGGCACCGCCCCACCGCCGTGTCCGGTGACCGCCAGAATGGGGGTCCGCGACGGACGAGGGTGGTGCGGTGACCACGACACTCCCGCAGGACGACCTGCCTGCCTGGATCGACCGTGACGTGGCGTACCGGGCCGTGAGCGGCCGGGACCCGCGCTACGACGGCAGGCTGTACCTGGGCGTCACCTCCACCGGCGTCTACTGCCGGCCCTCGTGCCCGGCGCGGACCCCGCGTCCGGACAACTGCCGCTACTACCGCTCGGCGGCGGCCGCGGTCGCCGCCGGCTTCCGCGCGTGCCGGCGCTGCAGGCCCGACGCCCTCCCCGGCAGCAGGGAGTGGGACGCGCGCGCCGACCTCGCCGCGCAGGCGGTCCGCGCGATCGCGTCGGGTGTGGTCGACGAGGTCGGCGTCGAGGGCCTCGCGGAGCGCCTGCACGTCAGCGCGCGGCACCTGCAGCGCGTGGTCGTCGCGGAGATGGGCGCGGGTCCGGCGCAGATCGCCCGGAGCCGGCGGGCGCAGCTCGCGCGGCACCTGCTGGACGAGACGCGCCTGCCGATGGCCGACGTCGCGTTCGCGGCGGGGTTCGCGAGCGTCCGCCAGTTCAACGACGTCATGCGGGCGACGTTCGGCGCGGCCCCCCGCGAGCTGCGAGCCCGACGCCGGACGCCCGCACCGCCGGTCGGCGCGGCGGCGACCGGCAGTCCGGGCAGCCCCACCGCGCAACCCGGAGCAGTGGCGTCGCGGCGCGCGGCCGGGAAGCCGCTCGACCGCGGGGTGCCGGTCTCCGCGCCCCGGTCTCCCGTCGACGCCGCCCACCTCACCCTCCACCTGCGCCACCGGCCGCCGTACGACGCCCGCGCGTGGTTCGCCCACGTCGAGCGGCGCGCCGTGCCCGGGCTCGAGGTCGCGGACGGGTCCGGCGCCGCGTTCACCGTCCGGCGCCTCGTGCCCGCCGCGCACGGCCCCGCCGTGGCGACCGTGCGGTTGGCGCGCGACGGCTCGCGCGTCGACCTGGAGCTGGAGCTCGCCTCGCTGGGCGACCTGGCGCCGGTGGTGGGGCGGGTCCGGCGCTGGCTGGACCTCGACGCCGACCCGTCGCTGGTCGCGGCGGTGCTCGCCGAGGACGACGCTCTCGCGCCGCTCGTGGCGGCGCGTCCGGGGCTGCGCGTCCCCGGGACGGTCGACGGGTACGAGCTCGCCGTCCGCGCGGTCCTGGGGCAGCAGGTCTCGGTGGAGGCCGCCCGGACCCTCACGGCCCGGGTCGTCGCGGCGTACGGCTCGCCGGGTCCTGGCGGCCTGCTCGTCTTCCCGGCTGCGGAGCGCCTCGCCGCCGTGCCCGTGGCGGAGCTCCGCGCCGCCGGCCTGACGGGGTCCCGTGCGGCGACCGTGCTCGCGCTGGCGGGTGCCGTGGCGGGCGGGCTGCGCCTCGACCCGGCTGCCGACCGGGTCGCGACGCGGCGCGCACTGCTGGCGCTGCCCGGCGTCGGGCCGTGGACGGCGGAGTACGTCGCGCTGCGGTCGCTGGCCGACCCGGACGCCTTCCCGGAGGGCGACCTGGTGCTCCGCCGCGCCGCCGGACGCCACCTGGGCGGGGGGACCGCGGTCCCCGCGCCGGCCCTGCGTGAGCGTGCCTCCCGCTGGCGCCCGTGGCGGGGGTACGCCGCGCAGCACCTCTGGACCGCCGCGGCGGCGGACGGCGGACCGTGATGTCCGAGGACCGCCAGAACGCACCGGGCCGACCACGCAGGATGGAGCCATGACCACCACCGAGCTCGGGACGACCGGGCACCTCACGCCCGCGCCCCCGGTGCCGCCCGCCGCCGAGGCGGCCGTCGCCCCGGCGGGCACCGGACCGCTCCTCGCCGCGACGCTCGCGACCCCCGCGGGCGACCTCGCCGTGCTGCTGACCCCCGAGGGTGTGGTGCGCGCGGCCGGCTTCGCACCCGTGGCGGCGATGGCGGCGCGCCTGCCGGCGGCCGTCGCGGTGCGCGGCCACCGACTCGTGGCCGCGCAGGACCTGTCCCGCGAGGGAGACGGCCCGGCGCGGGTGGCGGACGCGGTGGCCCGCTACGCCGCGGGGGAGCCGACCGCTCTCGACGCCGTGCCCGTCGAGCAGGCCGGCGGGCCGTTCCAGCAGCGGGCGTGGCAGGCGATGCGCGCGATCCCCCCGGGCCGGACGGTCACGTACGCGGAGCTCGCGCTCGCCGCGGGCAGCCCGACGGCGGTCAGGGCGGCGGGGTCGGCGTGCGCGCGGAACCTCGTCGCGCCCTTCGTGCCCTGCCACCGGGTGCTCCGCACGGGAGGGACGCTCGGCGGCTACTACTACGGTCTCGAGGTCAAGCGCGCGCTGCTCGCGCTCGAGGCGCGGGGCTGAGGCGGGGGCGCCGGCCGCGCGGTCGACGCCCGGCCGGTGCGTCCGGTGCCGCCGGCGGGTCCGGACGTCAGCGGCGGACCGCCAGCACCACCAGCAGGGCGAGGCCCCCCACGCCTGCGGCGAGCACGGCGCGCGCGCGTCCACGGTTCGCGGGGTCGGCGGCCGGGTCCGTGCCGACCGCGTCCCGGAGCAGCTTCTCCGCACCCGCGCGGGCGTCGGCCACCTGCCGCTTCGGGCTCAGCCTCGCGGCGAGGGCGTCGGCGGTCCCGGCGAGCTCCGCGCGGGTCAGCGCGATCTCGCTCTCGAGGTCCGTGATGGACGGCTTGGGCGTGGAGTCGCTCATCGGCGCAGGCCCTCCTTGACGGACCGGGACACCGTCTCGGCGTCCTCCTTGATGCCGGCCACGGCCTTCTCCGGGGCGGGCGGCGTGCTCTTCTGCAGGCTCTTGACGCCCAGCAGGCCCAGCACGGCCGTGCCGACGGCGAGCACCACCAGCACGATGAGCGCGGCGAGCCACGGGGGCACCGCCTCGCTCAGGGCGAGGATCACGGTGGTCAGCAGCACCACGAACGTGAAGAAGCCGAGGAAGGCGGCCCCCGCGAGCAGCCCCGCGCCGATGCCTGCCGCCTTGGCCTTCTGGGCGAGCTCGGCCTTCGCGAGGTCGATCTCGGCACGCACGAGCCGGGCGGACTGCTCGGCGAGGCGGCTGATGAGCTGGCCGATCGACTGCTGGTCCGGGCCGGACCCGCTGCCCGATGTCGTCGTCATCCGGTGCTCCTTCGTGGACGGGTGGCGTTCCGCCTAGTCTGGCGCGTCCTGCGGATCGGCGCAGGTGGGCGGCGCACGGGAGCCGCCGTCAGTCCGTCCACGGGTGCACGAGCTCCTCCGCGTCGGGCGCGGGCCCGGGCCCGGCCGGCGCGACGCGGACGGGCTGAGGCAGCTTGCTGCGGCCCCATGCGGCGCAGCCGGCGGCGACGAGGACCAGCAGCACGCCGGCCAGCAGCGCGGACAGCCACAGCGGCAGCACGAGGGCGAGCGCGACGACGCCGGCGGTCACGAGGAGGGCGAGCCCGAAGACGGTCAGCAGCAGCGCGACGGCGAACGCGATGGCGCTGGGACGCACCTGCACGGCCCGCGCCCGCACCGAGCGGCTGACCGCGTCGATCTCCGACTGGATGGAGCGCCGCACGCGGTCCTCGACGTGCTCGATGCGCTCGCGGGTGCGCTCCGCGAGCGGCTCGGCGAGCCTGCTGAACAGCCCGGGCCGACGGGTCTCGTCCTCGGCCTTGCCCACGGTGTCCTCCCTCGGCCAGCGTCTCCGCCCAACCCTAGTCACCAGGGGGGCGGCGACGCACTGCGGGGCGCGGTGCGTCGTGGTGCGGGCGCGCGCCCGGGTGCGTCAGGATGGCTCCGTCCCGGGCGGTGCTGCGCCCGTCCCGCCGTCGTCCGCCCCGCAGGAGCCCGCCACGTCCCGTCCGTCCGCCGTCCCCGCCGCCGCGGGCGATCCCTCCGCGTCCTCCCGGCCCGCGCCGGCCGGGCGCCCGGCGCACCGCCGCGCGGGTCTCGCGCTGCTGGTCGCGGTGGGCGGCGCAGCCGGCTCGCTCGGACGCCTCGGCCTCGCGCAGGCCCTGCCGGTGCAGCACGGCTGGCCGGTGGCCACCCTCACGGCGAACCTCGTCGGCGCGTTCCTGCTCGGCGCGCTCCTCGAGGCGCTGGGCCGGCGCGGCCCCGAGACGCCGGGCGTGCTGCGGGCACGGCTCGCGCTCGGTACGGGGGTGCTCGGCGGTTTCACCACGTTCTCCTCGCTGGCGCTCGAGACGGAACGGCTGCTGGCCGACGGGGCCGCGGGCACGGCGCTCGCCTACGCGGGCGCGACCCTGGTGGGCGGCGTCGTGTGCGCGGCAGCGGGCGTGGCCGCGGTCGGCCTGGCAGCCCGGGGCCGTGGGGGGCGGACGTGACGGGCGCCCTGCTCGTCGCCTTCGCCGGAGGGGCGGGCGCCGCGGCGCGGTTCTGGGTGGACGGCACCATCCGGGCGCGGGGCCGGACGGTGCTGCCGGTCGCGACGGTGACCGTCAACGTGACCGGCTCGTTCCTCATCGGCCTGGTGGCGGGCGCGCACGTCTACCTCGGGCTGCCCGCGACGTGGCAGCTCCTGCTCGCGACCGGGTTCTGCGGCGGCTACACGACGTTCTCCGCCGCCGCGGTCGAGACGGTGCGGCTCGTGCAGGCGGGCGAGCGGGGCCGGGCGGTGGCCAACCTGCTCGGCACCGCCGTGCTGACGGTCGCGGCGGCCGCCGCCGGCACCGCGGTGATGGCGCTCGCGGGCCGGTGACCGCCGCACTTGCGACGGGACGACCCGTTTGCGAGGGTCGGCGGTGGCCTCGTCGTCGGGTGCCGGGATGACGCCCGGCCGCGCCGGGCCCGCGAGAGGGGGGTGGGTGACGGAGTACACCCTCGTCCCTCCCGGGGAACCGATCGACCTCGACAACTGCGCGCGCGAGCCCATCCACATCCCCGGCTCGGTGCAGCCGCGCGGCTACCTGCTGGTGGTGCGCGAGGCCGGCGCCGTCGTCCTCCAGTGCTCCGCGAACGCGACGGCGCTGCTCGGCCCGGGCGTCGACGGGGTGCTCGGCCGGTCGCTCCCGGAGGTGCTGGGGGAGCCCGCCGCGCGTGTGGTGCTGGAGCAGGTCGCCGCGCTCGCGGACCACCGCACCCGCAACCCCGGTCTGGTGCAGGTCGGCGCCGGCGACCGCGCGGTGGTCATGGACGTCGTGGTGCACCGACCGCCGCCCGCCACGGCCGCCGACCCGGGACCGGTGTTCGTCGTCGAGCTCGAGCCCGCGGACGGCCCGCGGCCCCTGACGTACGGGAGCACGTACGAGCTGGTCCGGGACGCGATCGCCGACCTGAACCGGACCGGCACGCTCGACGGGCTGTACGACCAGGCCGCCCGGCACGTGCGGCGGCTGACGGGCTTCGACCGCGTGATGGTCTACCGGTTCGACGCGGAGTACAACGGCGAGGTGGTCGCCGAGGCCCGCCGGGACGACCTCGAGCCGTTCCTGGGCCTGCACTACCCGGCCTCCGACATCCCGCCGCAGGCGCGCGCGATGTACGAGAAGAGCTGGATCCGGCTGATCTCGGACGTCGACTACGCGCCCGTCCCGGTGGTGCCCACCGACGAGCCGCTGAGCGGGCGCCCGCTGGACCTGACGTACGCGACGCTGCGCAGCGTCTCGCCGATCCACTGCGAGTACCTCCGGACCATGGGCGTGCGCGCGTCGATGTCGATCTCCCTGCTGCGGGACGGCCGGCTGTGGGGCATGGTCGCCTGCCACCACTACGCCGGCCCGCACGCGCCGTCGTACGGCGTCAGGGCAGCCTCCGAGTTCCTCGGCGTGGCGCTGTCCGCGCGCCTGGTGGCGCAGGTCGAGCAGGACCTGCTCGCGGAGTCCCGCCGCGCGTCGGGCGTGCTGGCGCGCCTGGTGGCCGCGAGCCGGGACGAGGACGTCCGGCTCGCGCAGGCGCTGACCCGCACCGGCGACC
The DNA here is from genome assembly GCF_019797765.1 of Cellulomonas sp. C5510. Classification (NCBI taxonomy): domain Bacteria; kingdom Bacillati; phylum Actinomycetota; class Actinomycetes; order Micrococcales; family Cellulomonadaceae; genus Cellulomonas; species Cellulomonas sp. C5510. The sequence goes on along the minus strand of NZ_CP081862.1, from coordinate 3,431,608 downwards.
TGCTCGACCTGGTGCCTGCGGACGGCGTCGTCGTGTGCGCCGGGGGAGATCTCGCGACGCGCGGCCGCGTCCCCGACGAGGCGTCCTGCCACCGGCTCGCGTCCTGGGGCAGCGCCCTCGGCGACGGCGTCGTGGCGACGGACCGGCTCGCGGAGGAGCCGGGTGCGCCGCAGGTGCCCGGCGTCGCCGGGGTGGTCGCGTTCGCGCTGCCGGACGGCGGGACGGTGGTCTGGGTGCGCGACGAGGTCGTGCGGACGGTCGACTGGGGCGGCGACCCGCACGGCAAGGTCGAGGTCCGGGAGGAGGGAGGCGTGCGGCTGGGCCCGCGGACGTCCTTCGCCCTGTGGCGGGAGCACGTGCGCGGCCGGTCGCAGCCGTGGGACGACCGCCACGCGGGCAACGCGGCCGACCTGCGCAGCCACCTCGTCGAGGCGCTGTTCCGGCGGGGGCAGGTCGAGGTCGGCGCCGCCCGTGCCCTGCAGCGGACCCTGCTGCCGCCGACGCTGCCCGCGGTGCCCGGCTGGGCGGTGGACGCCCGGTACGAGCCGGCGGGCACCGGCCAGGTGGGCGGCGACTGGTACGACGGCCTGGTGCTCGCGGACGGACGGCTGGCGCTGGCCGTCGGCGACGTGACCGGGCACGGGCTGCCCGCGGCCGCGGCCATGGGGCAGCTCCGCAACGCCGTCCGCGCGTACCTGCTGGACTCGGCGCCCCCGGCGGTGGTGCTCGGTCGTGTCGGCCGGCTGGCGCGCTGGATCCTGCCGGGTCAGATGGCCACGCTGGCGCTCGCCGTGCTCGACCCGGCGACCGGCGTCGTCGAGCACGCGTCGGCCGGGCACCTGCCGCCGCTGGTGGTGCGCGCGGACGGGACCGCGGCCTGGCGCCGGCCGCTGGGCTCGCCGCTGGTGGGCCTGCTGGAGGGCGACCCGCGGTCGGAGACGCTGGTGCTCGAGCCGGGCGACGCGCTGCTGCTGCTGACCGACGGCCTGATCGAGCGGCGGGGTGAGTCGCTCCGCGTCGCGATGGAGCGCGCCGTCGAGCGCGTCGGCCGCCCGTGCGCCGGAGGGCTCGCGGACCTCGCCCTCCGGCTGCGCGGCCCGGGCCCGGGTTCGGACGACGACGCGACGCTGCTGCTGCTGACGCGGGCCTGACGCGCTCCCGGTCGGCCGACCGGGGCCGGCGTCGTGCTGACCTCCCGGCTCAGCCGCCGAGGAGGTCCGCGAAGCTCGGCGCGCCGGCGAACGGGTCCTGCGGCCCGCGCGGCCCGCGGGCGGCGACCGTGGCGGCGAGCTCGGCTCCCGCGCGGCGGATGCGCGCCGGCAGCGGGTTCGGCTCGCCGGCGGTCGAGCCCGACGCCCAGTCGTCGGTCGCGGCGAACACCGACGTGGTCGCGACGTCGGCCCGCAGGTAGGTGAACAGCGGGCGGATCGAGTACTCGAGCGCCAGCGAGTGCCGGGCGGTGCCGCCGGTCGCGCCGAGCAGCACCGGCATCCCGACGAGCGCGTCCTTGTCGAGCACGTCGACGAACGACTTGAACAGGCCGGAGTACGTCGTGGTGAACAGCGGTGTCACGGCGATGACCGCGTCCGCGCCGGTGACGGCCTCGATCACCCCGGCGAGCGCGGGCGGCGGGAAGCCGGTGAGCATCGCGTCGACGATCTCGTGGGCGTGGTCGCGCAGCTCGACGACGCGGACCTCCGCGAGGTCGCCGCGGTCCGCGAGCCCGGTCGCGGTCGCCTCGGCGAGCCGGTCGGCGAGCAGGCGGGTGGACGACGGGCGGCCGAGTCCGGCCGACAGCGCGACGATCGTGCGCTGGGTCATGGGGGTGGCTCCTTGGTGCCGTGACGGCGGTGCGGGTGCCGGGCGGGAGGCGGTGCGGGGTGCCCCGGAGGGCGCCCACTGCGTCGAACCTCCCGCCCGGCGGGGGTGTTCCCGGCTGTCCGGGATGCGGGATCAGAGGCCGAAGGCGGCACCGGGGCGGGCGGTCACCGCGTCCGCGGCGGCGGCGTCGTCCTCGGCGGTCCTGCCGGTCCAGTGGTCGGCGGCCGCGACGGGCTGGGCGTGCACCTCGCCGGCCGCGCGGGCGGCCGCGACGCGCTCGGCGTGGCTCGGCGGGTCGGACGGCACGTGCGCGGGGCGGTCGGACTCCATCTCCTTGCGGAGCACCGGCACGACCTCGCCGCCGAGGATGTCGAGCTGCTCGAGCACCGTCTTCAGCGGCAGGCCCGCGTGGTCGATGAGGAACAGCTGCCGCTGGTAGGCGCCGACCTCGTGCCGCATGGCGGCGTAGCGGTCGATGACCTGCTGCGGCGAGCCGACGGTGAGCGGGGTCTGGGCGGAGAAGTCCTCCAGGGACGGCCCGTGGCCGTACACCGGCGCGTTGTCGAAGTACGGCCGGAACTCGTCGACGGCGTCCTGCGAGTTCTTCCGCATGAACACCTGGCCGCCGAGGCCCACGATCGCCTGGTCCGCCCGGCCGTGGCCGTAGTGCTCGAACCGCTGCCGGTAGAACTGGACCATCTGCTTCGTGTGGCTCATCGGCCAGAAGATGTTGTTGTGGAAGAACCCGTCGCCGTAGTAGGCGGCCTGCTCCGCGATCTCGGGGCTGCGGATCGAGCCGTGCCACACGAACGGCGGGACGCCGTCCAGCGGGCGCGGGGTCGAGGTGAAGCCCTGGAGCGGGGTGCGGAACTTGCCCTCCCAGTCCACGACGTCCTCCTCCCAGAGGCGGCGCAGCAGGGCGTAGTTCTCGATGGCCAGCGGGATGCCCTGGCGGATGTCCTGGCCGAACCACGGGTAGACGGGGCCGGTGTTGCCGCGGCCCATCATGAGGTCCATCCGGCCGTCGGAGACGACCTGGAGCATCGCGTACTCCTCGGCCAGGCGGACCGGGTCGTTGGTGGTGATCAGCGTGGTCGCGGTGGACAGCACGATGCGCTGCGTGCGGGCGGCCAGGTAGCCGAGCAGGGTGGTGGGGGACGACGCGACGAACGGCGGGTTGTGGTGCTCGCCGGTCGCGAAGACGTCGAGGCCGACCTCCTCCGCGTGCTCCGCGATCGCGAGGATCGAGCGGACACGCTCGGTGTCGTCGGGCGTGCGGCCCGTCGTGGGGTCAGGCGTGATGTCGCTGACCGTGAAGACTCCGAACTGCATCTCGCGCTCCTCAAACTCGATGCGTTTGCATGTACATGGCGCTGCAACCGGGCGCGTCGTCGATCTATTCCGTCCACCGGGACGAAGGTCCCGCGAGGTGCGAGCGCCACTCGTCCGCAACCGGGCGGTTGACCACCGGCGGGCGTGCGTGGCAGCCTCGCGGACGACCCGCACCGGCCGTCGGAGGAGGATCCGTGCCCGGCGACGACCGGCTCTCCCAGGTGTTCGCGGCGCTCGCGGACCCGCTGCGCCGCGACGTCGTCGCCCGGCTCGCGTCCGGCGACGCGACGGTGGGCGAGCTCGCGGCCCCGTACGACGTCACCACCCAGGCGGTGTCGAAGCACCTGCGCGTGCTCGAGGACGCCGGGCTCGTCAGCAGGCGCCGCGAGGCGCAGCGCCGGTGGGTGCACCTGGAGACCGAGGTGTTCGACCTCATGACGCTCTGGATCGAGCGGTACCGGCGCCAGGCGGAGTTCCGCTACCGGCCGCTGGAGGACGTGCTGCTCGGCGAGGGCACGCCCGTCGACGACGCGCCGCGCGTCCGCACCGAGCCCGCACCGCGGGTGCGCACCGAGCGGGAGCGGGAGTTCCAGCCGTGGGACCTCGGCGCCCGCGCCGTCCGGCGGGACGACGCCTGACCCGTCCGGCTCAGGCTTGGTACGCCCAGTGCCACGGCTCGCGCGGGGTGTCCTCGACGAAGCCGTAGCGGCCGGCGTTCGCCCGCATCCAGGACTGGGCTGCGTCGTCGAGGTCCAGGTCGACCGCCATGCCCCAGCCGTGGTCGCTCGTGCCCGGCACCGCCGCCAGGCCGCCCTGCGAGTACAGGCCCTTGCGCGCCGCGACGTCCACCTGCGCCTCGTAGGACCGGTACGAGTCGGTGATCCCGACGGTCACGCCCGCGCGGGCGGCGTCGGCGCGCAGGCGCTCCAGGGCGTCCGCCGCGGGGGCCCACAGCCGGTGCCCGGTGCCGTCGACCTCGGCGAGGGCCGCCGCCGGGATGCGGCCGTTGCCGTACGCCGCGAGCTCCGTGGGCACCCCGTCGGCGGTGAGCGTGCCGGACGCCCCGGAGGGCCCGGGCACCGCGCCCGCTCCGGCGGCCGGCCCGGCACCGGTGCCCGCGACGGCGAGCTCGAGGGCGCGCGCGAAGTCGGTGCCCGACGTGGTCGACGTGGTCGCCGCCGTCGTGGTGGTGGTCGCCGGCGCGAACGACCCGAGGGTCGCCTGGATGGCCGCGATGCGCTGGCCGATCGCCGCGATGCCGTCCACGCCCATGCCGGCCGTACTCCTTCCCCCGAGGTGCTCCTGGTCCCCATCGGCCGCGGGTCCCGCGTCCTGAGCGGAGCGGGCGCACCGCGTCGTCGTGCGGCAGATCGCGACACGCGGGGGTCGCAGTGCGGTCGTGTCGGTGGTCGTGCGTACCGTCGTGCACATGGACGAGCGGCACGTGTGCACCTGGTTCGACGACGCGGACGGCGTCGAGCTCCTGTGCGTCTGCGGCACCCGGGCGGTGGTCGTCGTGGACGACGCGACCGGTGACGACCTGGTGGTCGTGCTGGCGGACGAGCCCGCGCCCCTGGCCGCGACGGCCTGAGCGCCGCGACGGCCCGAACCGGCCGGGCCTCGGCGCCTCGGCGTCAGGGTGTCGGTGGGGCCGGCTGAGCCGGTCCGGGGCCCGCGGGAGGCCCGGGCGCCGGACCCGCGGACGGTGACAGCGTCACGGTCGACCCTGCCGTCGCCGAGCCCGACCGGCTCTGCTGCGCCACGCGGCCCGGAGCGAGGTCGGACGGCACCGGCGGCCCCGTCACGACGCGGAACCCGGCGGCCACGAGCGCCGCGCGCGCGCCCGCCTCGTCCCGGCCCACGACCCAGGGGACCGGCACCTGCCGGCCGAGCAGCTCGTCCTGGCCCGCGGGGGCGAAGCCCGGGACGGGAACCCCCTCGAGCGTCCGCGTCATGAAGCCCGTCCAGATGGGCACCGCGACGGACGACCCGTACACGTTGCGGATGTAGCGGCCGTTGATGACGACGTCCTGCATCGGGACGGTCCCCTCGGCGTGCCCGACCCACACGGCGGTGGCCCGCAGGGGTGTGTAGCCGACGAACCACGTGTGCTCGTTGTGGGAGGTCGTGCCCGTCTTGCCGGCGGCCGGGAACGGCGGCGCGGCCGTGTTCGCCGTGCCGCTCCAGACGTTCTGCAGCGCGTGGTTGACGGCGTTCGCGATCCGCGGTTCGAGCGCGGGCGTGCAGGTGGACGGCGTGACCGGCAGCTCCTCGCCGCGCGCGTCGACCACGGAGGCGATCGCGACGGGCGTGCAGGTCGTGCCGCCGGTGGCGAAGCCGGCGAAGGCGGTCGCCATCGACAGCGGGGCGACGGACTGGCTGCCCAGCACGTTCGCCGGCAGCGGGTCGAACGGCCCGGCGCCCGACCGCCCGCCGGCCTTGTGGATGCCGAGCGAGGTCGCCGTGTCCATGATCCCGCAGAGGTCGAGCTGCGAGGCCATGGCGATGTACCCGGAGTTCACGGAGTTCCGGGTGGCGTCGAGCACCGACATCACGCCGCCGGAGCCCTCGGCGTTGCCGAACCGGTACTCGGTGCTGGGCTCGAGCACGGTGCAGGGCGCGGAGAACTCGCTGAACCGGTAGGAGAACCGGGTCGCGTTCACGGTCTCGGACAGGCTGTGACCCTGCTTCAGCCACTGCGCGAGGGTGAACGGCTTGAACGTCGAGCCGGGCGGGAACCCGCTGCCGCCGCCGTAGCGGAAGTCCGTGGAGTAGTTGACGGCGGTCTCGCGGTCGCCGTGCTCCTCGGTGTTGTTGTAGACGCGGTTCTGGGCCATCGACGTGATCCGCCCGGTGCCGGGCTCGACCGTCACCAGGGCCGTGGCGACGCCGGACGGGTCGTCGACGGGCACGCCGGCGCGCACCTGCTCGTCCGCGATCGCCTGCTCGCGCGGGTCGAGCGTGGTGGTGATGGTGAGGCCGCCGCGGTACAGCAGGTCGACGCGGTCGGACTCGGTCTCGCCGAACGCCGGGTCGTCGCGGATGAGCTTGGTGACGTAGTCGCAGAAGAACCCGGAGCCCGGCACCGCGGCCCCCGCCGCCATGCAGCCGACGACGGGGTCGGTGGGACGCAGGGTGTCCTCCAGGGTGGTGGCGGTGCCCTCGGTGTACTCCGCCTGGCTGATGTACCCCTGCTGCCGCATCAGCCGCAGCACGACGTCCCGGCGGTCCCGGGCGGCCTCGGGGTTGCGGAGCGGGTCGGTCGCCGTGGGGCTCTGCGTGATGCCCGCGATCGTCGCGGCCTCGAGGTACGTCAGCTCCGACGCCGGCTTGGAGAAGTACCGCTCCGCCGCGGCCTGCACCCCGTAGGTGTTGACCCCGAACTGGGCGATGTTGAGGTACGCCTCGAGGATCTGGTCCTTGGTCAGCTCCTTCTCGAGCGCGATCGCGAGCTTCGCCTCGCGGAGCTTGCGGGCGTAGCCCTCGGCGCCGCTCGCCTCCCGGGCGGCGTCGGCGGCGGCGAGGTCGCCCTCCCGCACCGCCCGTTCGACGAGGACGTTCTTGATGTACTGCTGCGTGAGCGTCGACGCGCCCTCGGTGCGCTGCGGGTGCTGCAGGTTCCGCACGAACGCGCGCAGCATGCCCTCGGGGTCGATGCCGCCGTGGCGGTAGAACCGCTTGTCCTCCGTCGCGACGACGGCGTCGCGCATCGGCTCGGCGATCGCGTCGAGCGGGACGACCTCGCGGTTCTCCGCCCAGAACACGGCGAGCTGCGTGCCGTCCGCGGCGTGCAGCGTCGACCGCTGCGACAGCGGCGGGCGTTCGAGCTCGGTCGGCAGGTCCTCGAACGCCTCGATCGCGAGGTCGGTCGTCCCGTCCGCGACCGCGACGGTGGGCAGCACGAGCGCGGCGGTCAGCAGACCGCCCGCCCCGGCCACGAGCACGTACGCGACCAGCAGCGCGACGGCCCGGACGATGGACATGCGCCGCGGCCCCCCTGCCATGCCGCCACGCTAGGCCAGGTGGGGGCGGGTGCGCCCGCCGAACGGCACGGTCCGTCTCAGGTCGGCCCGGCTCCCCGCGCCTATCCTGCGGGGGTGGACGTGACCTCCGCGACGACCGGACCCGACGTGCCGGACCCCGTCGCCCGCGCGGCCCGGTTCCTGGTGCGCGGCCGCCTGGAGCAGCTCCCGCGCCGTCGTGCGGACCGGGACCTGGTGCTGGGGTGGCTGGCGCACGGTGCCCTGCCGGGTCTCGGCGACCCGCTCCCGGAGCGCGAGCTCACGGCGCGGCTCGCGGAGGTCGGCCGTGACCCGGTCGGGCTGCGGCGGGAGCTCGTCGAGGCGGGCCTCGTCGCGCGCACCCGCGACGGCGCGGAGTACTGGCGTACGCGCGTCACCGAGTTCGACGACCCGTCGTCGACCGTCGACCGGCCCGGAGCCGGCCCGGCCCCGTCGGCCGGGCGTCTCCGCGCGGGCGGGTGAGACCCGGGCCCGGGCACGACGAAGCCCCGTCCGCCGTGAGGCGAACGGGGCTTCGGGTGGTGGCTCCGACCGGCGTCGATCCGGTGACCTTTCGATTTTCAGTCGAACGCTCTACCAACTGAGCTACAGAGCCTCGGACGACGACGCCGGCCCTGGTGGACCGGCGCTGTCGAGCGACCCCGACGGGACTTGAACCCGCGACCTCCGCCGTGACAGGGCGGCGCGCTAACCAACTGCGCTACGGGGCCTCGTAGTGAGACCTATTCTTCCACATGCACCGGCTCGTACCCCCAACGGGATTCGAACCCGTGCTACCGCCGTGAAAGGGCGGGGTCCTGGGCCGCTAGACGATGGGGGCTTGCGCCCCTGACGTCGAGGCGTCTTCAGACCGGTGACGATCATACGGGTACGAACGCCGATCGCCAAAGTCGGCCAGGATGGACCCCGTGGTGGACATGTCGAGGGAGGACTTCGAGGACGCCGTGCGGGACGGCCTGGACCTGATCCCGGAGGAGCTCGCGGCCCGGATGGACAACGTCGTCGTGCTGGTCGAGGACGACCCGCCGGCGGACGACCCGGAGCTGCTCGGGCTGTACGAGGGCGTCCCGCTGACCGAGCGCGGGGAGTTCTGGGCGGCCGGGTCGCTGCCGGACCGCATCACGATCTACCGGAACCCGACCCTGGCGCTGTGCGCGGACCGGGACGAGGTCGTCGAGGAGGTCGCCGTCACCGTGGTGCACGAGGTGGCGCACCACTTCGGCATCGACGACCGCCGGCTGCACGAGCTCGGCTGGGGCTGACGGGCCGGCAGGGCTGTCGGGGGCCGTGGCTACGCTGCCGGGGTGACCGACGTCAGCCCCGCCCGCACGCGCCTCGGCGTCGTGATCCTCCCGCAGCAGCGCTGGGCGCAGGCCCGGCACACCTGGCGCCGCGCCGAGGAGTACGGGTTCGACCACGCATGGACCTACGACCACCTGGCATGGCGGTCGCTGGCGGACGAGCCGTGGTTCGCGACGGTGCCCCTGCTCGCGGCGGCCGCCGCCGTCACCGAGCGGATCCGGCTCGGCACGTGGGTCGCGTCGCCGAACTTCCGGCACCCGGTGCCGTTCGCGAAGGACGTCATGGGCCTCGACGACGTCGCGGGCGGGCGGTTCCTGCTCGGGCTCGGGGCCGGCGGTGAGGGGTTCGACGCGGGCGTGCTCGGGCCGGCGCCGACGCGCGGCGAGCGCACCCGCCGGTTCGAGGAGTTCGTCGAGCTGCTGGACCGGCTGCTGACCCACCCCGAGACGGAGCACGAGGGCACGTTCTACGCCGCCCACGGCGCCCGGATGCACCCGGGCACGATCGCGCGGCCGCGCACGCCGTTCGTCGTCGCGGCGAACGGCCCGCGCACCATGGCGCTGGCGGCGCGGTTCGGTCAGGGGTGGGCGACGTACGGCCCGTCGTTCGCGCCGGAGGACGTGACGGGCCCGGTGTCCGCCGCGCAGGAGGCGTGGTGGGCCGGGCTGGCCGGGATGGTGGACCAGATCCGCGAGGTCGCCGCGCGGGAGGCCCCGGGCGGGCGCGCGCCCGACCTGTACCTCAGCCTCGACGGCGCGCCGGTGTACTCGCTGGAGTCGCCGGAGGTCCTCGTGGAGGGCGTCGAGCGGGCAGCGGCCCTCGGGTTCTCGGACGTCGTGGTGCACTGGCCCCGTGAGCAGGGGATCTACGCCGGCTCGGAGGACGTCATGGCCGAGGCGCTGTCCCGGCTGGGTCGCTGACCCCGGCGCGGCCGGCCCGTGGGCCGTGGCCTCACGGCTGCGCCTGGCGGGCCTCCCACGCGCTGGCGACCATCTCCGTCAGCGTGTGCCGCATGACCCAGTCGAGGTCGCGCGCCGCCGCCTCGCCCGACGCCACGATCCGGGCGGGGTCACCCGGGCGGCGGGGGGCCACCTCGGGCTCGAACGCGATGCCGGTGCCCTGCGCCATGGCGGTCATGATCTCCCGCACGGAGACGCCGTCCCCCGAGCCGAGGTTGTAGACCGGCTGGAGCGGCCGGTCCTCGGCCAGGGCGCGGGCGGCGGCCACGTGCGAGACGGCGAGGTCCGCGACGTGGACGTAGTCGCGGACGCAGGTGCCGTCCGGCGTCGGGTAGTCGTCGCCGTTGATCCGGGGCGTGCGGCCCGCGGCGAGCGCGTCGAGCACCAGGGGGAACAGGTTGTGCGGGCTGGTGTCGGACAGCTCGGGGCTGCCCGAGCCCACGACGTTGAAGTAGCGCAGGGAGGTGTGGCGGAGCTCGACGGCGCGCGCCTGGTCCCGCAGCAGCCACTCGCCGATGAGCTTCGACTCGCCGTACGGGGACTCGGGGGCGGTCGGGGTCTGCTCGGTCACCAGGTCGACGTCCGGCGTGCCGTACACGGCGGCGCTGGACGAGAAGACGATGCGGCGCACGTCCGCGGCGGCCATCGCCTCGAGCAGGTGGGCCGTCCCGGTGACGTTCTGCTCGTACGTGTGCAGCGGTCGCTGGACGGAGACCCCGGCGTACTTGAAGCCGGCGAGGTGCACCACGCCGGTGACCTCGTGGGCGCGCAGCGCCTCCGTGACGAGGGCGGTGTCGAGGACCGAACCCTCGACGAGCGGCACGTCCTCGGGGACGAACCGCCGGTGCCCGGACGAGAGGTCGTCCAGGACCACGGCGGGGATGCCCACCTGACCGAGAGCCCGCACCACGTGCGACCCGATGTACCCCGCGCCTCCGGTGACCATCCACATGGGTGACAGCCTAGCGCGCGGGTGGTGCTTTCTGCTCGGATCCGGTGGTTCGTGTCCGTTTCGTACCCGGCAGGCCGCCTGCTGCGGGATCCGGCGCGGCCGAAGCGGCCGACGTGCACGTGGAGAGCTGCCCGATGAGGCAGAGTGCGGGGCAGAAGCGCGCACCGTCGGTGGTGCGGGGGCAGGTGCTCAGTATGCTGAGCATCTCGCTCGAGCCCAGGGGAGGACGCGTGCGCAGGACACGCAGTACGGCTGACGGCACGCACGCGCCCGCGCGCGTCGGGCTGGCCCCGGACGCCCCGGCGACGCGGCTCGTCCTGCCCGCGACCGCCGGCGCCGACGACCTGGCCGACCGCGTCGAGCAGGGCCTGGCCGAGGTGCGGCTGCTGCTGGTCGACGAGGTCGAACGGCGCCGGTCCCGTGCCCGCGAGCTGGCGGCCGAGCACGCGGCGCTCTGGCGGGCGGTGGGCGACCAGATCGGCGGACGGCTCATGCGCCCGCGTCTGACGCTGGCTGCCTACCTGGGTCTCGGCGGCACGGACGTGGCCGCCGCGACGCCCGTCGCGGCGGCGCAGGAGATGCTGCACACGGCCATGCTCGTGCACGACGACGTGCTCGATCACGACGACACCCGCCGTGGACGCCCCAACGTGACCGGCAGCGCGCGGCGGCGGCTCGCGGCGAACGGCGTCACCGGCCCGGCCGCGGAGGCCCCGGTGCTCGCCGCCGGCCTGCTGGGCGGCGACGTCGCGCTCGCTGCCGCGTTCGAGCTCGTCGCCGCCGCGCCCGCGCCCGCGGAGGTGCGCCTGCGGGTCGTGCAGGACCTCGCCCGCGCGGTCGACACGACGGTGGCCGGGGAGCTCCTCGACGTGACCGGCAGCCTGCACGGCCCGACCGCGGTGGACGCGCTGCGGGTCGCCGAGCTCAAGACCGCCGTGTACTCCTGCTGCACACCGCTCGCCGCCGGGGCGCTCCTCGCGGGGGCGGACGACAGCGTGCTCGGTGTGCTCGACCGGTTCGGCACCGCGTTCGGGGTGGCCTTCCAGCTGCTGGACGACGAGCTCGGCGTGTTCGGGGACCCGGCTGTCACGGGCAAGTCGACCCTCTCCGACCTGCGCGAGGGCAAGCGCACCGAGCTGCTGCGCCTCGCCTACCTCCGCGCGGACGCCGCCGACCGCGCGGTGCTGGACGCCACCGTCGGCCGGCCGGACCTCACCGACGCGGAGGCCCGCCGCGTCCGCGAGGTCATGGTGCGGTCCGGTGCCCTGGACGAGGCGCGACTGGTCCGCGCCGACGCGCTGCGGACCGCCACCACGACCGCCGACGAGGGGCTCCCGGGGGCGCTCGCCGCGTACCTCGGGTCGCTCGTGGCGGTCGTCGCGGGGACGACCCCGTGACCGCGACGCCGGGTGCCGGCGTCCGTGCGGAGTCGGCCGCGCTCTACGACCGCACCGCCGCGCGGGCCAGCCGTGCCGTGCTCGCCGGCTACTCGACGTCGTTCGGCCTCGGCACGCGGCTGCTCGGCCCGCGCGCCCGCCGGGACATCGAGGCGGTGTACGCGCTGGTGCGCATCGCCGACGAGGTCGTCGACACCCGGGGCGGCCCGGACGCCGCGGCCCTGCTGGACGAGCTGGAGGCGCAGACCGGCCGGGCCCTCGGGTCCGGGTGGTCGACGAACCTCGTCGTGCACGCGTTCGCCCGCACCGCGCGCCGCGTCGGCATCGGGCACGCCGAGGTCGACCCCTTCTTCGCGTCCATGCGCGCCGACCTCACCGTGCGGGTGCACGACCGCGCGTCCTACGAGCGGTACGTGTACGGCTCCGCCGAGGTCGTCGGGCTCATGTGCCTGCAGGTGTTCCTCAACACCGACCGGCGTCCCGGAGAGGCGGTCCGCCGTCCCGACGACGCGACCGTGGCCGGCGCCCGGGCGCTGGGCGCGGCGTTCCAGAAGATCAACTTCCTGCGCGACCTCGGGGCCGACGCCGGCGAGCTCGGCCGGTGCTACTTCCCGGGCGTCCCGGCGACCGGCCCCACCGACGCGCAGCTCGGGGAGATCCTCGAGGAGATCGGCGACGACCTGGTGCGCGCCCGCGCGGCGCTGCCGCGCCTGCCGCGCCGGCCCCGGGCGGCCGTCGCCGCGACGCTCGCGCTGTACGACCGGCTGCTCGCCGAGCTCGCCGCGACCCCGCCCGAGCGGGTGCTGGCGTCGCGGGTGCGGGTGAGCACGCCGCGCAAGGTCGCGGTGCTGGTGCGGACGCTCGCGGCGCAGGCGGCGGACGCGGTACCGGGCCGGGGGACCGCCTCGGCGGGGACCGCGCCCGCGGACGGGACGACGACGGGCGCACCCGCGCCTGCGGCGAGGGACGACGGAGGTGCGGCGTGACGGGTCGGGTGGTCGTGGTCGGCGGCGGGATCGGCGGCCTGGCCGCCGCGGCCCTGCTCGCCCGGGGCGGGGCGCAGGTGACGCTGCTCGAGCGCCACGACCGGGTCGGGGGCCGCACGGGCACGCGGGAGGTCGACGGCTTCCGGTTCGACACCGGCCCGTCGTGGTACTTCATGCCCGAGGTGTTCGCGCACTTCTTCGCCCTGCTCGGCGAGCGCGTCGAGGACCACGTCGACCTGGTCCGGCTGGACCCGGCGTACCGGCTGTTCCCCGAGCCCGACCCGGCGCTCGGCCCGGACGCGCCGTCCGAGCCGTTCGAGGTCACCGCCGACCCCGAGCAGAACTGGGCCACCTTCGATCGGCTCGAGCCCGGCGCCGGCGACGCCCTGCGCCGGTACACGGAGCAGTCGACCGAGGCGTACCGGACCGCGCTGGACCACTTCCTCTACACGACGTTCGAGCGGCCGGACCGCGCGGTCACGGCGGACGTCGCCCGGCGCGCGGGCACGCTCGCCTCGCTGCTGACCCAGTCGCTCGCGCAGAAGGTCGCGCGCACCACCGACCACCCCGTGCTGCGGCAGGTGCTCGGCTACCACGCGGTGTTCCTGGGCTCGTCGCCGTACCGGGTACCGGCGCTGTACTCCCTCATGAGCCACCTCGACCTCGTCGACGGCGTGCAGTACCCGCGCGGCGGCATGTACACCGTCATCGAGGCGATAGAGCGGCTCGCGGTCGCGCAGGGCGTCACCATCCGCACCGGCGCGGAGGTCGTCGGGGTCGAGGTCGACCCGGCGGCGCGCAGCGTCCGGCACCCCCGCCGCACCGGCACGGCACGCGGCGTCCGGCTCGCGGACGGGGAGCTCGTGCCCGCCGACGTCGTGGTGTCCGGGGCGGACCTGTTCCACACCGAGACGGCGCTGCTGCCGCCCGAGCACCGCACGCTGCCGGAGTCCTGGTGGGAGGACCGCGCGCCGGGGATCTCCTCCCTGCTGGTGATGGCCGGCGTCCGGGGCGAGCTCCCGGAGCTCGCGCACCACTCGCTGTTCTTCACGCGCGACTGGCCCGGGAACTTCGACGCCATCCTCGGGCCGACGGTGCGGCCCGTGCCGGTGGACCGGCTCCACGTCCCGGAGACGGCGTCGCTGTACGTGTCGCGGACCACGGCGACCGACCCCGGTGCCGCCCCGCCCGGGCACGAGAACCTCTTCGTGCTGGTGCCCTTCCCCGCGGACCCGTCGATCGGCGCGGGCCCGGACGGGCCGGCGGAGCTCGACGCGTACGCGGACCGGTTCCTGGACCAGGTCGCGCGCTGGGCGGGCATCCCCGGCCTGCGGGACCGCGTGGTGACCCGGCGCGTCGTCGGGCCCGCGGACTTCGCGCGCGACTTCTCCGCCTGGCGCGGGACGGCCCTCGGCATGGAACACACCCTGGGTCAGAGCGCGATGTTCCGCCCCGGGGACCGCTCCCCGCGGGTGCCCAACCTGCTGCACGTCGGGGGCGGTACCGTGCCCGGCGTGGGGCTCCCGATGTGCCTGATCAGCGCCGAGCTGGTCGCCAAGCGCCTGCTCGGCGAGACCTCCCCGCGCCCGCTGCCCACCCCGCTGCGCCGGGGCTTCCTCGCCGCGGCCCGACCGCGCGGCACGTGGGCGGCCGTGCTCGCGGGCGAGGAGCCCGAGCCGGACGGATGCGAGCCGGCGGGGGCCCGGTGACCGTCCTCACCGGGTTCGCCTACCTCGGCGCGCTGCTCCTGTCGCTCGGTGGGCTCGCGCTGATCGACCGGAGGTTCCGGCTCGCGTTCTGGTCGCATCCGCGCCGCACCGCGCTCTGCCTCGCGGCCGGGGTCGCGGGGTTCCTGCTGTGGGACGTCGCCGGGCTGCTGCTCGGCATCTTCTCCCGGGGCGAGAGCCCCCACATGACCGGGCTGCTGCTCGCCCCGGACCTGCCCGTCGAGGAGGCCGTGTTCCTCACGCTGCTCTGCTACGTCGCCCTCCTGGGGTGGCGCTGGCTCGACCGGCAGTCCGCGCTGCGCGAGCGGTTCCGGGGCGAGGAGGCCGCTCCGTGACCAACATCGTGCTCAACGTCCTCGTGCTGCTGACGCTCGCGGCGGTGTCCTGGCGCGTGCTGCGGCGCATGCGCACGGGCGCGCTGGTCTGGACGGCCCTGCACCTGTGCCTGCTGACCATGGTGTTCGACACCGTGATGATCGCGGCCGACCTCTACGTCTTCGACGAGGACAAGATCCTCGGCGTGTACCTCTGGGGAGCGCCGCTGGAGGACTTCGCGTACGCGATCGCGGCGGCGCTGGCGATGCCGGTGCTGTGGACCGTGCTCGAGGGCCGGGAGGCGCGGCGGGTCGGCGCGGGTCCGACCGCGGCGCCGGGGGAGGGCGCGTGAGGGAGGTGCTCGCGGCCTCGCGGCCGTTCTCGTGGGTCAACACCGCGTACCCGTTCGCGGCCGGCTACCTGCTGGCGACCGGGGGCCGCGTCGACGCGACGTTCGTCGTCGGCACGCTGTTCTTCCTCGTCCCGTACAACCTGCTGATGTACGGCGTGAACGACGTCTTCGACTACGCCTCCGACCTGCGCAACCCGCGCAAGGGCGGCATCGAGGGCGCCCTGGTCGACCCGGCGGCCGCCCGGGCGGTGCACCGCCGGATCCTGTGGGCGTCCGGGCTGTCGGTGCTGCCGTTCCTCGTCTGGCTGCTGGCCGTCGGCTCCGTGGCCGCCGCCGTGACCCTGCTGGTCGTGGTCTTCCTGGTCGTCGCCTACTCCGCGCCGGTGCTGCGGTTCAAGGAGCGCCCGGTGCTGGACTCGGCGACCTCCGCGATGCACTTCGTCGGGCCGCTGCTGTACGCGCTCGTGCTGGTGGGCGCCGACCTCGGGTCGCGCTCGGTGTGGCCCGTGCTGGCGGCGTTCGTGCTGTGGGGCATGGCGTCGCACGCGTTCGGGGCGGTGCAGGACGTGCGGGCGGACCGCGAGGGCGGCATCGGGTCCGTCGCCACCGTGCTCGGGGCGCACGCGACGGTCGTCGGGGCGACGGCGGCGTACGTGCTGGCGGCGGCCGTGCTGCTCGCGCTGCCGTGGCCCGGCTGGCTCGCCGCCGTGCTGCCGCTGCCCTACGCGGCCAACGCGGCGCGGTTCTGGGCGGTGCGGGACGACGACTGCGAGCGGGCGAACGCCGGCTGGCGGGTGTTCCTCTGGCTCAACCTCGTGGTCGGGTTCCTCGTGACGATGCTGCTGATCGCGGTGGCGCTCACGGGCTGACGGCGTCGGTCACGCCCGGCAACGGGCCCGGGGACTCGGGCAGGTCCGCCTCCGCGTCGAACGCCGGCGCGTGCAGCAGCGTCACCGTGGCCCAGCCGCGCAGCAGCAGGCCGGCGTCCGTGTCCTGCTCCCGCGAGGCCTGGTGCTCCGAGAACGTCAGCATCAGGTTGCCGTGCTCCACCTCGTGCACCCGCGCCTGGACGGCGCCGAACGCCGCCAGGGGTGCCCGGCGCAGACCGCGGACCTCGCCGGCGGGGCGGTCGGGCACGTTGAGGTTGACCACCCGGTCGGGCAGGTGCGGGCGGTCCCGCATCCACTCCAGCACGTGGCGCGCGTACAGGCCGGCGGTGCTCCAGTGCTGCGGCCGGGCGTCCGCCAGGGAGACGGCCATCCCGCGGATGCCGTGCGTGGCGGCGGACAGGGCCGCCCCCACCGTCCCGGAGTGCAGCACGGCGTGCCCGGTGTTCGCGCCGCGGTTGACCCCGGACAGCACCAGGTCGGGCTTCGGGCCGAAGCCGCCGTGCGCCGCGACGAACGCGATCATCCCCGGGGCCGCGCGCACCGCGAACGACGCCACCCCGCCCGGCAGGCCGGGGGCGTCCTGCCGGTCCACCACGAGCCGGCCGTCCCGCTCGGCGCCCAGCAGCGCCGCGCTCGCGCCGCTCGAGTCCCGCGCGGGTGCCGCGACCACCACCTCGTCCGCCCCGGCGTCCAGCGCGACCCGCGCCAGCACGGCCAGCCCCGGGGACTCGATCCCGTCGTCGTTCGTCACCAGCACCCGCACGGCCGCTCCCTCCTCAGTCGATCTCGCGGACCGTGATCTGCTCCGCGAACCGCTCGATCTGCTCCCGGTGGCCCGTCCCCAGCCCGCGCCGTGTGACGTTCAGGGCCCCCGCCGCAGCGCCGAGCCGGGCGGCCTCCGTGAGCCGCAGCCCGCGTCCGACACCGACGGCCGTGCCCGCGGTCATCGAGTCGCCCGCCCCGCGGTGGTCCACGGTGGTGACCGACGGGGGCACGATCTCCGCGACGCCCTCCGGCGTCACCAGCAACGCCGGCTCCGCGGCGCGCGACACCAGCATCGCGCCGACCTGCCCGGCCGGCACGCCGTCCGCGTCGTGGCCGTCCGGGGGTGCCGGTGCCTCGCGCAGCAGCCGCCGGGCGCCCGCGCGCAGCGACGCCACGGAGTCGTCCACGGCGAGCCCCGCCTCGACCAGCTCCTCGTGCGACATCTTCAGCACGTCGGCCCCGGCCTCCGCCGCGGCGACGGCGGCCTTCCCGGACAGGTCCGCCACCGTGCGCACCCCCGCCGCCCGCAGGTCCCCGACCAGCCGGCCGAAGAACGACGGGGGCAGCAGCGGCGTCGGGTAGGCGCCGGTGACGACGCACACGTCCGCGTCGAGCGCCTCCACCAGGACGGTGCCGTAGAGGTCGTCGAGCTCGTGGCGGTCCAGGCGGGCCGGCGGCATGAACGCCAGCTCGGCGCGCTCGCCACCGCGGCGGTCGTGCAGGTACGCGCCGTTCCCGCCGGCGTACGAGACCCGGCGCACCCGCAGGTTCTCGACCTCCGCCAGGTGGCCCAGGACGGTGCCGACCTCGCCGCCGAACGGCCCGCAGACCACCACGTCGGCACCCAGCGAGTACGCCATCCTCGCCACCCAGAGGCCCTGGCCGCCCGGGTGCACGTGGATCTCGGGTGTGGCGTCGTCGGAGCCGTTCTCGAGCGTGACGGTGAGGATCGGCGTGGGTGCGAGCACGCACACGCGCGGGTTGCGGCTGGTCGGCACGGCACTCCTCCGGGCGTCCTGGGGATCCCATGCTGACGTGCGCGGACACGGCCCGCACGTCCGGGACGCGCCCCCACGGGTGGCTGCTGCGGGCCCCGCTGGGGTGTGCAGGTCGTGCGCAGGCTCCGCGCCGGCCGCCCGCTGCGGTGGAGGGCCCCGGGGTGAGCGTGGTCGGATGGGCGCCGTGATCCCTGCAGCCGTCGAGTCCGAGACCGCCGACACCGCCCGCGACGTCCTCGTCCCGGTGCTGTCCGTCGCCGGCGCCGTCGTCGCCGCCCTGCTGGTGGCCGTCGTCATCGGCGCCCTGGTGCGCTCCGTCGCCAAGAAGTCCGTCATCGCCGCCGACCTGGCCCGGCGGTCCAAGCACGCCCTGCGGGCCGTGCTCGTCGTGATCGCGACCTGGATCGCCCTGCGGGTGTCCGTGCCGGACGGCACCTGGGAGTCCTCCGGCTGGATGCGGCTCACCGGGCACGTCCTGCTCATCGCGCTGATCGTCGCCGTCACCTGGCTGGTCGGCACCCTCGCGTTCGTCGTCGAGGACGCCGCGCTGTCCCGCTACCGGGTCGACGTGAAGGACAACCGCCACGCCCGCCGCGTCCGCACGCAGATCCAGCTGCTGCGCCGCATCACCGTCGCGGTGCTCGTCATCGTCGCGACCGCGGCCGTGCTGCTCACGTTCCCGGGGGTGTCCGCGTTCGGGGCGAGCCTGCTGGCGTCCGCCGGGGTGCTGTCGATCGTCGCGGGCCTCGCGGCGCAGAGCAGCCTCGCGAACGTGTTCGCCGGCCTGCAGCTCGCCTTCACCGACGCGATCCGGGTCGACGACGTCGTGATCGTCGAGGACGAGTGGGGCCGCATCGAGGAGATCACGCTGACCTACGTCGTCGTGCACGTCTGGGACGACCGCCGGCTGATCCTGCCGTCGACCTACTTCACGCAGACCCCGTTCGAGAACTGGACCCGCCGCGCGGCCGAGCTGCTGGGGACCGTCGAGATCGACGTCGACTGGCAGGTGCCCGTCGACGACCTGCGCGCCGAGCTCAACCGCCTGCTGGCCGCGACCGACCTGTGGGACCACCGCGTCGGCGTGCTGCAGGTCACCGACGCCGTCAACGGGGTGGTGCGGTTGCGGGCGCTGGCCAGCGCCGCCGACGCCCCGACGCTGTTCGACCTGCGCTGCTACCTGCGCGAGGGGCTCGTGGCGTACCTGCAGCGGTCCGCCCCGCAGGGCCTGCCCCGCACCCGCATCGAGACGACCCGTGGTGCCGAGGTGCCCGTCGGCGACCGGCCGCGCGCGCAGCTCGAGGAGGGCCCGGGTCCCCTCGCCGCGGCTCCCGAGGGCGGTCAGCAGGACGCCCGCCTGTTCACCGGGAGCGTCGAGGCGCTGGAGCGTTCGCGGTCGTTCGCCGGCCCCGGGCAGGACGTGATCGCCGAGCGGGAGGAGCACGCCGCCGAGGCGCGCGCGCAGGAGGAGGCGCCCGCGGGGCGGACGTCCGGCGGCAGGACCGTGGGCGTCGTCGCGGCGCCCGGGACGGCGGCGGTGCCCGCCGCGACTCCGCCGGCCGGGGACGTGCCGGACGGGTCGGACGACCGCGCACCGCAGGCACCGGCGGGCACGGTCCCGGAGGCCGTGGAGCCTGCCCGTTCGGAGGCTCCGACGGGGTCGGGCGCTCCGGCCGGCGCCGTGGCGCGCGACGAGGAGCCGGTCCGTTCGGAGGCTCCGACGGGGTCGGGCGCGCTGACCGGCGCGGCCGTGGACGACGCCGCCCGGCCCGCGCCCCCGCCCGCGTCGGGCTCCCGTGCGGAGGCGGGCGCGGACGCGCCGGACCCGTCGGCGACACCGGCAGACGCCCGGGAGCCGGGCACGGAGGTCCGCGTGCCGCGGACGGACGAGACCCAGCTCATCGACCCGGCTGGGCCAGGCACGATGGTGCTGCCGGCCGTCGGGGAGGACGCACCCGGACCGGCCGACCAGGACCGGTCGGCCGGTGAGGGCGCCGCCCAGCCCCCGACCCGACGGTCGGTCCGCAGCGCCCCGCGCGACCCGCGCTGACGCCCTCCGCGGCCTCGCGGGCCGTGACCGAGAGTCCAGGACACGCCGGGGCGCGGCCGGGAACCCGGGCGAGTCCTGGACTCTCGGCGGGCATGCGGGGCTGTGGGCGCGCATGCGGGGTTGTGGGCGCGGGCTTGCGCGCGCGGGCGCGGGCTTGGGTGCGTGGGTGGGGCTTGGGTGCGCGGGCGGGGCTGGGGTGCGTGGGCGCGTAGCATCCCTGCCGGTCGCGCCGCTGTCCACCGGGCTCCGCGCAGCGGACACCCGTGGTCTTGCCCAGCGGACGCCGGGTTGCAGCGGGTCCGGATCCTGTCGACGGTGGATGGGACCGATGGCCGGTTCGCCCCTGGTGTCCCGGCCGCCACCGGCAACGAGAGGAGCCCCTGTGCTCACCTTGACCGACAACGCCAGCACCGCCGTCCGCGACCTGACCACCCGTGCCGGGCTGCCCGACTCGGGTGGCCTGCGGATCGCCGAGTCGCAGCAGCAGCTCGGATCGTTCGAGCTGGCCCTCGTCCCGGAGGCCGTGCCGGGGGACGAGGTCATCGCCTCCGACGGTGCCACCGTGTTCGTCCCGCCGGAGACGGCGACCGCGCTCGCGGACCTCACGCTCGACGCGGACCCCTCCGCGGCCGGCAGCCCGGGTTTCACGCTGGCGCCGCAGGCCTGAAGCCCCCCGGACGGCGACGAGGGCTCGCGCAGCCGCTGGTGCGGATGTGCGAGCCCTCGTCGTGCCGGGTGCCGTGCCGTGCGGTGTCCCACCGTGCGGCCGGTGCCCGGCACGGCCCGGCGGTGGTCTCCCACCAGCGCCGGGCCGGGTCGGTGCCCCCTGGGGGGCGGACGCTCAGGCGCGAGCGCCCCGGCGTCCGGTCAGGGCGCCGTAGATCAGCAGGACGATGATCGAACCGCCGATCGCGAGGAGCCAGGTCTGCAGGGACCAGAACTCCTCGAGCGGGGCGTCGAACAGGACGCTGCCGAGCCAGCCGCCCAGCAGGGCGCCGACGACGCCGAGCAGCAGCGTGACGAACCACCCTCCGGCCTGACGGCCCGGGAGGATCGCCTTGGCGATCGCGCCGGCGATCAAGCCGAGCAGCAGAAATGCGAAGAATCCCATCGGACACCTCCAGGTGACGTGGTGCGGTCGGAGACGACCGTCGCACGCCTGGCGGCGTCCCGCATCCGGAAGCGCTGCTCAGCTGCAGGTGGGGGGAGCGTCAGGCGGCCGGAACCAGGTCGAAGGCGTTGCCCTCCGGGTCGGTCAGGCTGACCCACCGGGCCGTCCCGCCGACGGTGCCGACCCGCCGGGCGCCGAGGCGTACGAGACGCTCCGACTCGCGCTCGAGGTCGGTGGTGACGAGGTCGAGGTGCAGGGTGTTGCGGACGACGCCGCCGGGCTGGACGCGCTCGAAGGCGAGCCGGGGCGCGCCGGTGTCGGCGGTCACCTCGGCGCGCTCGGGGCTGGCGCCGGGCGCGACGTCCCGGCCGAGGGCGGCGGCCCAGAACAGCGCGACGGCGTGCGCGTCGTAGGCGTCGAAGGTGAGTCCGCGGAAGGTGCTGGCCATGGGGTGCCTCCATCGAGCGGGGCGGTCGTGTGGGTCCGGGGCGCGGCGGCTGCCGCGGGCCGGGGCGGGGTCGCGCGGCGTCGACGCATCGGCGGGGGCGGCGTACCCTGGGATAGAAACGGAGGGACCTCTCGTTTCCTCCGGAACCTTAACCGGAGGGCCCTCCGGTTCGCAAGAGGGGATTCGCCGTGACCACCGCACCCGCCGCCAAGCCGCTGCGCGCCGACGCCGCGCGCAACCGCGCCCGGCTGCTCGCCGTCGCGGCGGAGGCGCTCGCGGAGGACCCGGACACGCCGCTCGAGTCGATCGCCCAGCGCGCCGGCGTCGGCATCGGCACGCTGTACCGCCACTTCCCGGAGCGGGGCGCGCTGGTCGAGGCCGCGTACCGCCAGGAGGTCACCGCGCTGTGCGACGCGGCGCCCGCGCTGCTCGGGCAGGACCGCCCCGCCGCGGACGCCCTGCGCGAGTGGATGGCGAGGTTCGTGCGCTACGCGGCGACCAAGCGGGGGATGGGCGCCGCACTGCGCACCGCGGTCGGGTCGGACTCGTCGCTGTTCGCCGAGACGCGGACACGCATCATCGCGGCGCTCGACGTGCTGCTCGACGCGGGTCGCGCGGACGGCTCCGTCCGCGGGGACGTCGACGGCGAGCAGGTGATGCTCGCGATGGGCTGCGTGTGGAACGTCCCCGACTCCGACCGGTGGGCCGAGCGCGTGCGCGGCCTGCTGGACCTCGTGGTCGACGGCCTGCGCTACGGCGCGGGGGACGCCGCGCGCTGAGGGCGCGCCACCCCGCCGACGCCGACCACCGGCCACCCCGCTGCGGGCGCCGGAGGTGCACCCGACCCGGGTGGTGGCGTCAGCCGCCCGCGGCGCGGACGACGACGGCGAGGACCGCGCCGGCGGCGTCCGCCACCCACGCGGTCCTCGTGGTCCGGTGCCGGCCGGCCCCCGGACGTCGTCCGGTCCCGATCAGGCGCGGGCCGGTCCGGTGGTGCGGTCGCGGTCGCGGCGCGGCCACAGGGCGATCGCGAGCCCGGCGAGCGCCGACACCACGTGCAGGCCGTTGTCGGCGCCGTTGATGTTGAGGATGTTCGCGTCGGGGTTGTTCGCGACGATCAGCCCGTAGACGAACGTCGCGCCGTAGCCGACGAACAGCAGCCAGCCGTAGGTCCGTGCGCGGGACGCGGTGGACCACAGGGCGATGCCGGCCAGGCCGATGATGATGTGCACGATGTTGTGCAGCGGGTTGACCGCGAAGCCGACGAGCGTCTGCGAGTGGTCGTGCTCGGTGAAGCCGTCGAACCCGGTGACGAGGAACCCGGCGAGGCCGACCACCAGGTACACGATGCCGATCACCAGCGCGAGCCACTGGTGCGGTTGGCGCTCGGCGGTCGCTGCGGTGCCGGCCGGGGAGGATGCAGTCATGTCGGACTCCTTCGCGCGTCCCGGCGGCGCGGCTGGCCGGCGTCGTCGAGGATCGCGTGCAGTGTCGGGGCGCCTGGTCTCGACGCGGATCGAGCTGGTCCAGCATCACCCGGGCCCCGGGGGGTCGCATCCCGACGGACCCGGGACCCGGGCGCGGGGGTGGGGCCGCTCGCCGTGCGGACGGCGCCCGGCCGGGTGATGCTCGACGGCGACGCCCCTGACGCCAACCACCCCGGGAGCCGCGATGTCCTCCGACGAGAGCCCCGCCCTGCGTGCCGTCCGCCGGCTGGAGCAGGCGACCGGCGTGGACGCCGCCGTCGACCGGCTGCAGCCTGCCGTCCTGTCCGCGCTGCGCGCGGCCCCCGGGGTCGCGCGCCTGCTGCACGGCGTGCCGCTCGGCCACGCGGCGCACCCGCTGCTGACGGACCTGCCGATCGGGTTCTGGGTGAGCTCGACGGTGCTGGACCTGGCGGGCGGCCGGGGGTTGCACCGCGCCGCGGACCGGCTGCTCGGGCTCGGTGTCCTGTCCGCCGTGCCCGCATCGGTCACGGGTGTCGCGGACTGGGCCGTCTCGGACCGGCGCGCGCAGCGGGTCGGCGCCGCGCACGCCGCGCTGAACAACGTCGCCCTCGGGCTGTACGGCGCCTCGTGGCTCCTCCGGCGGCGGGGGCGCCGCGGGCTGGGCGTCGCGGTGGCGCTCGGGGCGGGTGGGGTGCTGGGCGCCTCCGGCTACCTGGGCGGGCACATGGTGTCCCGGCTCGGAGCGCCGCCGCGCACCGCGTCGGGTCCCGCGGAGCCGGCGACCGACAGGGTCCTGGGCGGGCTGCGCGCCGTGGAGGACTGACCAGGGTCGGACACCGCGCGTCCCTCGCGGGCCGCGCGGTCAGGTGGGGCGGCCGATCCCGTCCGCCGCCGCCAGCGTGCGGGCGAGCACGGCGGTGAGCGTCCCCGGTGCGCCGGCTCGCGCCCAGTCGCGCAGCGCGACGGCGAGGCCCGTGAGCGCGAGCGCGGCGGCGAGCTCGGCGGTCGCGTCGGGCGTCCCGCGCTCTCGCAGCGCCCGGACGACCGCGGCGGTCAGCCCGGCGTTCTTGGCCAGGTCCCGCTCCTGGAGCTCCGGGTGGGACGCGATCACCCGCTGCCGCCGGACGACGCCGTCGGGGTTCTCCTGGATCCGGGCAGCGGCGGCGTGGGCGGCCGCCGCGGCGGCGTCCCACGGCGTCGCGCCCGGTGGCGCCCCGGCGACGGCGGCCGCGAGCAGCTCCTGGTACTCCGGGCCGCCGCCGAACAGCACCTCGCGCTTGTCGGTGAAGTGCCGGAAGAACGTCCGCTCGGTGAGCCCGGCGGCCTCGGCGATCTGCGCGGTCGTCGTCTGCTCGTAGCCGTGGCTGTCGAACAGCTCCAGGGCGGCGCGCGCCAGTCTCCCGCGCGCGTCCGGCTCCCAGCGTCCCACCGGTGCAGCATACGCGATGACAGTCGCTGACATCAGGGAGTACGGTGACGGCAGTCGCTGACATCACTCGGCGACCTCACCCAGGAGGACCCCATGAAGATCTTCGTCACCGGCGCCTCGGGCCACATCGGCTCCGCCGTCGTCCCGCTGCTCCAGGCCGCCGGGCACGAGGTGCTCGGCCTCGCGCGCTCCGACGCCTCGGCCGCCGTGCTCGAGGCGCGCGGTGTCGACGTGCTGCGCGCCGGCCTCGCCGACCTCGACGCCCTGCGGGGTGCCGCGGCCGGGTCGGACGGCGTGGTGCACCTCGCCTTCGTCCACGACTTCGCCGACTTCGACGGCGCGGTGGTCACCGACCGGGCCGCCGTCGAGGCCATGTCCTCGGTGCTGGTCGGCACCGGGCGCCCGTTCGTCTCCGCCGCGGGGACGCCGGTCGTCCCCGGCCGGGTCGCCACGGAGGGGGACCTCCCGGCCGTCGGCGGCGCGCTCGGGGCCCGTGCCGAGACAGGGCGCGCGCTGCTCGCGCTGGCCGACCAGGGCGTGCGCAGCTCGCTGGTCGGCCTGCCGCGGACTGTCCACGACGACCACGGGAACGGCGGGTTCGCCGCCGGTCTCGCCGCGATCGCCCGGCAGGCCGGCGTCTCCGGCTACGTCGGCGACGGGTCCGCGCGCTGGCCCGCCGTGCACGTGGACGACGCGGCGGCCGTCTTCGTGCTCGCCCTCGAGCAGGCGCCGGGCGGCAGCGTGCTGCACGCCGTGGGGGAGGAGGGTGTCACCCTGCTCGACACCGCCACCGCCATCGGCCGGGCGCTGGACGTGCCGGTGGAGTCCGTCGAGCCGGAGCGGCTCGGGTTCCTCGGGGCGCTCGCCGGGATCGACCAGCCCGCGTCGGCGGCCCTCACGCGGGAGCGTTACGGGTGGGAGCCGACCGGGCTCGGGCTGCTGGCGTCGCTGGCGGGTCTCGCGCGGGCCTGACGCCGCCGGCCGGGCGGTCGCTGCGGGTGGGGCGCCGCGGACGACCGCCCGGCCCGCCGGTCAGCGGGAGGAGTCGCTCCGCGCCGCGTAGGCCCGGAGGAACGCCTCCGCCCCGTCCGTCATGATCCGCTCCACGTGGGCGGCGTCCGCGCGCCGGCGCGGGGGCTCGTTCAGCACCCGCAGGATCGTGAGCGCCTGGAAGTGGGCGGCGGCGAGCAGCGGGTCGTCCGTGTCGAGCAGGCCGCGGCCGGCGAGCCGGCCGAGCGCCTCGGCGAGCACCTGGTCGTGCGCCTGCTCGAGCGGGTGGTCCACGAGCTCGGGCAGCAGCGGCTCGTTCTCGGCGATCAGCCGCGCGGCCGCGAGGTAGTCGGTGGACTGCAGCAGGCCGCGGCCGAGCGCCACCGCGAGCCCCTCCGTCGCCACGCGCAGGTCGGCCGGCGTCGTGACGGCGTCGTCGGCGAGGTGCCGGTCCACCAGCTCGCGCAGCGTCGCGAGCGCGGACTCGCCGGCGTCCTCGATGACGCCGAGCAGCAGCCGGTGCTTGTCGCCGTAGTAGTCGTAGACCGTCCGCTTGGACACCCCGGCGCGCGCGGCGACGGCGTCCATGCTCGTGCGCTCGACGCCGGACTCCACGAACAGCGACCGCGCCGCGGTGAGGATCGCCGCCCGCTTGTGCGCCTGCCCCGCGCGCAGCGGCTTGCGCTCCTGCAGCTCCGTCACCGGTCCTCCTCGCTCTCTGCCTCGCGATGCTACACCGCCCCGTGCAGCAACTACACCACACGGTGTAGTGTGGCGACATGCCAGCCGCGACCCCGCCCCTGCTCCAGGCCCACGCGCTCGTGAAGCGCTACGGGGCCGTCACCGCCGTCGACGGGCTGTCCTTCGAGGTCAGGCCCGGCGTCGTCACCGGGTTCCTCGGGCCCAACGGCGCCGGCAAGTCCACGACGCTCCGCATGTTCCTGGGCCTGGACCGCCCGACCAGCGGCGCGGCGACCGTCGGCGGTCTGCGGCTGGCCGAGACGCCGCACCCGATGCGCGTCGTCGGCGCCATGCTCGACGCCCGGGCCGTCCACCCCCGCCGCACGGCCGCCGACCACCTCGCGTCCGTCGCCCGCGCCGGCGACGTGCCCCGCCGGCGCGTCGCCGAGACCCTCGAGCTCGTCGGGCTCACCGGGGCCGCGCACCGCGCCGCCGGCGACTTCTCCCTCGGGATGAAGCAGCGCCTCGGCATCGCGGCCGCCCTGATCGGGGACCCCGGCGTCGTCATCTTCGACGAGCCGCTCAACGGCCTCGACCCCGAGGGCATCCGCTGGGCCCGCTCGCTCATGCGCGACCTCGCCGCGGAGGGACGCACCGTCCTGTTCTCCAGCCACCTCATGGGGGAGATGGAGCTCACCGCGGACCACCTCGTCGTCATCCACCACGGGCGCCTGCTCGCGGACCAGCGGCTCGCGGCGTTCATCGCCGACCACACCACCGAGCGCGTCCGCGTCCGCACCCCGCAGTGGGACGCGCTGCGGACGGCGCTCACCCGCGTGGGGCTGGACGCCACCGCCCACCCCGACGCCCCGGACCGCCTGGAGGTCCCCGGGGTGACCACCGACCGCGTCGGGCAGGTCGCCGCCGCCGCGGGGATCGGGCTGTCCGAGCTCACCGACGTCCGCGACTCCCTCGAGGACGTCTTCCTCACCATGACCGCCCCCGGGAACGAGGCCGCCTGACATGAACCTGCTCGCCTCCGAGTGGATCAAGACCCGCACCGTCCGCAGCACCTGGGTGCTCGCCGCCGCCACCGTCGTGACCACGCTCGTCGTCAGCCTGCTCGGCATCAGCGGGCTGCTCGCGGACTGGCAGACCGACCTGCCCGCCGACTTCGACCCCGTCGCGGTCGGACTCAAGGGCATCCTCGTCGGGCAGATCCTCGTCGCCACCCTCGGCGCCCAGACGATGACCAGCGAGTACGCCACCGGGCAGATCACCGCCAGCCTCACGATCGCGCCGCGGCGCGGCCTGCTGCTCGCGTCGAAGGCGGCCGTGACCGTGCTGGTCGCGCTCGCCACCGCCGTCGTCACCGTCGCCGTGAGCGTCGGGGCGAGCCAGGGTGCGCTCGCGGCCGCCGGCCTGCCGACCGCCGACCTCACCGACGCCGCGGCGCTGCGGGCGCTCGCCTGCGCCGTCGGCTACCTGGTGCTCACCGCGGTGCTCGGCCTGGCGTTCGGGACGATCACGCGCAGCTCGTCGGGCGCCCTCGCGATCGTCGTCGCCGTCGCGCTGCTCGTCCCGGCGCTCGCCCCCGGGCTGCCGGGCGTGCTCGGCGACCTCGCGGGGACGTACTGGCCGACCACCGCCGGCCAGGCGTCGTACACGCTCGACGGGGTCGGGTCGGTCACGCCGCTCGTCGGGATCGGCGTCATGGCGGTGTTCACGGTGTGGACGACGCTCGCCGCGCACCTGACGCTGCGGACCCGGGACGCCTGACGCGGTGCGCGGCGCCTCCCGACGCCCGCCGACCCGCGGCGGCCGCGGCCGGGTCGTGCGGACCGGGAGCGCTCAGCCGCCGCGTGCAGCCCGGGCCACCGAGGCCAGCCGGGGCTCGATCGACTCGGCCATGAGGGCGACCTCCCGGTCGGCCACGTGGTTCCGGCGGGCGGCGTCACGCCAGCCGGACAGTGCGTCGGCGACGCGCCCGAGCCGGTCGCGGGCCCGGGCTGCGGACAGGCTGCACTCGCCGGCCAGCGCGAGCAGCCCCTCCGCCTCGTCCGGGGGTGCGTCGGCTCCCATGATCGACGTGGAGCGGCGTCGGAACGGGTCGGGGGTGGGGTTCACGTCGAAGGCCGGGCTGAGCGTCCAGGACCCGTGGTCGGCGAGGAAGCCGTGGTTCCGCAGGTGGTCGTCCGTGTTCCCGAGCGCGACGCTCACGGCGACCCGGTCGAACAGCTCGTGGTGGTCCGCCCGGAGCGCGAACGACAGGTCGCGCATGGCCGCGGCGATGTCGGCGTAGTCCCGCTGCTCGCCGTCGAGGGAGCCGGTGGCCGTCATCGCGCTGATGTACCCGACGCGGTCGCCGGACCCCGTGCGGTCGAACCGGCGGAGCAGCAGGACGCTCCGGCCTCCCACACGGGTGAGCCGGCGCGGTGGCGTGCGGACCCCTGCGCTCTCGAGGAGGTCGAGCGCGGTCGCCTCCCACGCCATGACGTCCCACTGGTCGGAATCGTGCGGGAACTTCGCGATGGCGAGGCTGCCGTCGTCGAGGCGGACCGAGGCCTTCGGGCGGGCCCCGCCGAGTCCGGTGGTCCCCGTGTCGAGGAGCTGCTTGACGGCGGACGCGGGGTCGTCGTCCGAGGAGAGCTCGTCGGCGGCGCGCAGCAGCGTCGGCAGCGAGATGAGCCGGGGCACGGTCGCCGGCTTCCCCAGGAACTCCTGGTGCCCGGGGAGGCGGAAGCGCAGGGCGCCCTGGCGGGTGTCGTCGCTCACGCCGAGCAGGAAGTCCAGGTCGTCCAGCGTCCGGGGCGCGCGGCCCTCGTCCCGGGCCCGAGCTCGCTCGGCCTTCATGACGAGGTTGCGTCCCCAGCGGTCGGGGGCGCTGTCGGCGAAGGCCCGCACGAGCCCGGTCTGGTGCTGGGCGCCGGACACCAGTGGCAGAGCGGGGTCGATCGGAGTCCCGTCGCCGGAGAGGTAGGCCGGGTCGTAGAGGAACGTCGTCGAGAGCCGACCGGCGCTCCGCGTGACGTGCGCCTGCCCGACCGGTCGCGGGCCGTGCGCGCCGTCGACCAGGACCTCGACGGTGGTCACCGCGCGCGCTGCTTCGTCAGGCGATCCGCGCGCAGGCGCCCGAGGTCGCTGCCGAGCGGGTCGATCGCGTCCACCGCCTGGTCGAGCACGCCGAGAGCGCGGAGGACCTGCGCGACGTTGCCGAACCCGACGGTGGGATCGCCGCTCTCCACCTTCCGCAGCGTGTCACGGGTGATGCCCGCGCGCTCCGACACCTGCTGGGCCGTGAGGCCGAGGACCAGGCGCCACCCCCGGACGTGCGCGCCGAAGTCGGCGAGCTGTCGATCGATCCTGTAGGCCGACATGGTGCCCCTCTCCGGCGACCACAGTAGCCGTTACGGGGTCTAGCGGCGAGCAGAGCCGTCGTAGTGGCTCACGCCAGCACGCCGGAGCGCAGCTCCAGGACGCGGTCCGCGCGCTCCGCGATCAGGGGGTCGTGCGTCGTGAGCACGGCGACGGTCCGGCGCTCG
The DNA here is from genome assembly GCF_019797765.1 of Cellulomonas sp. C5510. Taxonomy (NCBI): domain Bacteria; kingdom Bacillati; phylum Actinomycetota; class Actinomycetes; order Micrococcales; family Cellulomonadaceae; genus Cellulomonas; species Cellulomonas sp. C5510. The sequence goes on along the minus strand of NZ_CP081862.1, from coordinate 3,402,091 downwards.
CGGACGTGCGCGAGCAGCACGTCCATGACCGTGAGAGCCGTCTCGGAGTCGAGCTGGGCGGTGGGCTCGTCGGCGAGCAGCAGGGCCGGCCGGGCGACGAGGGCCCGGGCCACCGCGACGCGCTGCTGCTGGCCGCCGGACAGCTCGTCCGGGCGCTGGCGTGCGTGCGCCGTCAGCCCGACGGCGTCCAGGGCGGCCGCCACCCGCTCGGCGCGCTCGGGACCGGGCACGTCCGCCAGGCGCAGCGGGACCTCGACGTTCTCGGCCGCCGAGAGCACGGGCAGCAGCCCGAAGGACTGGAACACGAACGCCGCGCGCTCGCGGCGCAGGCGCAGCAGCTCGTGCTCCGGCAGGGCGCTGACCTCGGTCGCGCCCAGGTGGACCGTGCCGGCGTCCAGGCGCTCGAGGCCGCCGAGCGCGTGCAGCAGGGTCGTCTTGCCCGATCCTGACCGGCCGCGGATCACGACGAGCTCGCCGGGTCGCGCCACCAAGTCCACGCCGCGCAGGGCGTGGACGGCGCGCGGGCCGCTGCCGTACGTCCGCACCAGCCCGGAGGCGCGCAGCCCGTCCGCGGTGACGTCCTGGGCGGGGGCGCTCACCGGTCCTCCTCGTCGCGCCCGCGGCCGCCCTGCGGGGCCGGGCGGTCGTGCGGCGAGACGCGCACGTGGTCGGGCTCCAGGCCCAGGCGCACCCGCTCGCGCAGGTCGAGCGCCTCGACGAACTCCCGCGGCAGCTGCAGGCGGCCGACCTTGTCGATCACGGCGAACTCCTCGTGCAGGTGGTGCTCGCGGCCGTGCTCGTCGACGGCGGTCCGGCGCAGCGTCTCCGTCGCGGTGCGCCCGTCGCGGATGCGGACGGTGCGGCGCACGTGCGAGGCGACCGCGGGGTCGTGCGTGACGATCAGCGTGGTCATGTCCAGCTCGGCGGTCACGTGGCGGATCGCCTCGAGGACGTCGGCGCTGGTCGCCTCGTCGAGCTCGCCCGTCGGCTCGTCCGCGAGCAGCACCCGCGGGGAGTTGGCGACGGCCGTGGCGATCGCGACCCGCTGCTGCTCGCCGCCGGACAGCTCGGCCGGGCGGTGGTCGGCCACGTGCGCGACCCCGAGGACCTCCAGCAGCTCGGCGGTCCGCGCGTGGCGCCCGGCACGCGAGCCGCGGCGGTGGGTGAGCTCCATCGGCAGGGCGACGTTCTCCGCGGCCGTGAGGTACGGCAGCAGGTTGCGCGCGGTCTGCTGCCAGACGAAGCCGACGGTGTCGCGGCGGTACACCTGCCGCTCGCGGGCGGACATCGCGGCCAGGTCGTGCCCCGCGACGGCGGCGCTGCCGGCAGTGGGCCGGTCCAACCCGGACAGGATGGTCAGCAGGGTGGACTTGCCCGAGCCGGACGCGCCCACCAGGGCCACCAGGTCACCGCGCTCGACGGACAGGTTGAGGCCCTGGAGCGCCTGCACCTCGACGCCCTCGGCCGTGAAGATCCGCACGACGTCCTCGCACAGGATCTCCGGCGCCGTCATGGTCGTCATCCTCCCGCTCCTTCCCGCAGCACACCGACAGGTGACACCCGCCGTGCGGTCGCGGCCGCCACGACGACACCGATCCCCACCACGACCGCCAGGCCCGCGCCGGTCGCGAGCAGGAGGCCCGCGTCGAGGGCGACCGGCGGCCGCTCGACCGCGCCGGTGAACGGCCGCAGGTCCGCCACGCGCAGCACCGACGACGGCAGCACCAGGCCGGTGACGACCCCGGCGATGCCCGCGACCACCACCGGGCCGAGCACCTCCGCGACCACGAGGCGCCGGTGGACGCGCGCCGGGGCGCCCAGCGTCGCGAGCAGCGCGGCCGTGCGGCCCCGCGCCGGGGCGTCCGCCACCAGCAGCAGGACGAGGCCGAGCGCGACCAGCGCCAGGCTCGCGGCCGCGACCAGCAGCATCGCGGTCCGCACGCCGGTGACGAGCACCCCGTCGGCGATCTCGGCGACGGCCTGGGCGCGGCTGGTCGCCGTGAGCCGGGCGCCGGTCGCCTCCCCGACGGCCGCGGCGACCTCGTCGGCGTCGGCCCCGGGTTCGAGGCGCACCAGCAGCCGGTCGGCCGTCGGAGTCCCGCCCGCGTCCGCCCAGGTCACGGCGTCGACGACCGCCCACCCGGTGCCGGAGGTCACGCCGGGGACCTGCTCGGACGCCACCGCCGCGAGGTCGAGCCGCCCCGCGGGCGCGTCGAGCGTCACACCGCCGGCCGGGACACCGGGGGAGACCAGCAGCCGGTCCGAGCCGGGGGTCAGGTCGACCCGGTCGCCGGGCAGACCGTCCTGCACCGCGGCGAGGGCGTCGGCGTCGACCACGGCCAGGTCCACGGTGGTGCGCGTGCGGTCGTGCCGCACGGTCACGGTCCCGACGTCGGCGACGGTGGCGAGCGCCGCGACCCCGGGCACGTCGCGGGCCGCCTCGACGCGCTGCTCGCCCAGTCCCAGCCCGTCGGCGGACCACGCGACGTCCAGGCGCAGGTCCGCGCCCACGTACTGCACCGCACTGCCCGCCGTGGCCTGCGTCATGGTCGCGACCGCGGTGGTCGCGAGTCCCGCGGTGGCGACGCCGAGCGTCAGGGCGAGCACCGGCACCAGGCCGGCCGCGGGCACCCGGGCGGCGCGCGCCACCCCGAGGAACGCGCCGAGGTCCCCGCGGCGGGCGACGAGACGCAGCGCGAGCCGGGCCGGCCACCGGTAGACCCGGCGCACCAGCAGCGCGGCCGACAGCCCGACCAGCACGGGCAGCACCGCGACGAGCGGGTCGGAGGCCGACGTGACGCCCAGCGCGACCCCGGTCGCGCCGAGCACGAGCAGCTCGGCCACCCGGGCCCAGCGCCCGCCCCGCCCGCCCCGCGCGCGCCGGCCGCCGTGCACCCCGGCCGCGGCCCCGACCATGAGCGCGACCGCGGCCACGGTCAGCACCGACGGCAGCACGAGGTCCGCCGGGTCCGTCCTGCCGGGCACCAGCAGGCCCAGCGCCAGCCCGGCCGCGGCACCGGGCAGGGCCGCGACGAGCGCCTGGGCGCCCACCAGCGCGCCGAGCCGGAGCGAGGACGCGCCACGGGCCCGCAGCAGGACCAGGGCGGCGCGCCGACGCTCCACCGCGAGCGTCGCGACCAGCCACAGCACGCTCGCGGCGACCCCGACCAGGCCGGCGACCAGCGTCCCGAGCAGCGTCGTGGCCGTGTGCTCGCGGCCGTCGGCGGCGGCCAGCACCCCCGACAGCCCGGTGCGCAGCTCCTGGGAGGCGCGCACCCCGTCCAGCTCGGCGGCGAGCGCGTCCCGGTCCACCTCGGCCACCGCCGCCGGGTCGACGGGGTACCAGGAGTCGACGCGGACCCCGCGGGGGTACATCAGGGCGCCGACGGCGCTCGGGTCGACGTAGCCGATGCCGTGGACCGTCCAGCCGCGGGCGTCGTCGCGGTCGACCGCGGGGTCCAGGACGCCGGGGAGGTGGTCCCAGGTCCCCGCGTCGGGGTCGACGGCCTCGACCAGCCCGGTCAGCCGCACCCGGAACGGCGCGTTGGCCGCGTCGACGGAGGTGCGGGTCTCGCCGACCCGCCATCCCATCCACTCGGCCGTCGCCGGGGTGAGCACCACGTCGAGGTCGAGCTGCGGGACGGTGCCCGCCGAGCGTGGCGCGTCCACCCAGTCCTGCGCGTCGGAGCCGACGGTGTCCACCCACGGCTGCACCGCGGGCGGGCCCGGCCAGCTCCCCTCGACCAGGCGCAGGTCGTCGTCGCGCGTCCCCGGCGAGAGCGCGAGGTCCATGGCGGAGATCCCGCTCGAGTGCGGCCCGAGGTCGACGACGAACGGCGGCCGGGTGAGCTCGAGCTCCGGCTCCCGCAGCACCGCGGCCAGGGCCGGGCCCACGTCGGCGACCCGATCGGTCACCTGCTGCTCGACGGCCGCCAGGCCCGCGAGCGCCTCCTCGCCGGTGGGCGGGGGCACGACCATCGCCTCGTCCGGGACGGTCGGCACCAGGTCGCGCTGCGTCGTGGGCAGCGCCTGCGCGCGGGCCGCGAGGTCGTCGCGCAGCAGCCGGTCCAGGGCCCGCGGCCAGCCGACGGTCAGCGCGACGAGCCCGGCGACCACCAGCGCGAGCACCACCAGCGACCACGCGCCGCCGGCGAGCTGGCGGCGCAGCACCCGGATCACGCGGCCACCTCCGCCCGCGGCGAGGCGGTGCGTGCACGCCGGGCGGTGTCGCGGGCTGACGCCGCGACCACGAGCGCCACGGCCAGCGCCGTCGCGCCGAGCCAGGTCGCGAGCGCCACGACGTCCAGGCCCGGCTCGACCGGCAGCGGCAGGGTGCCGCCGTCCAGGGCGTCGACGAGGGGTTGCGCGACCAGCAGGGCGAGCCCGGCGCCACCGACCGCCCCGGCGAGGGCGGCGGGCACCAGCACCCGCACCTGCTCGGCGACCCGCAGCGCGGCCTGCGTGCGGCCCGGCACGCCGACGCCGCGCAGCGCGCCGGTCTCGGGCCGGCGCGCCCGGGCCGACGCGCGGGCGGCCGCCAGCACGCCGCCGGCGGCGAGGGCCACGGTCGCCCAGGTGGCGACCCGGAACGCCGTGAGCGCCGGGTCGAGCAGGGGCGTCGCCCGCGGCTCGGCGCGCACCACGTCCGCGGCGATGCCGGCCCGCTCCAGCGCCGCCGGGAGCGCCGTGTCCGACGGGCCGTCGGCGGGCCACGCCCAGACCTCGCCGGGCGCGTCGACCGTCGACCCCGTCCAGAGCTGGGCGCCCGACCAGGCGTCGAGGTCGGCCAGCAGCGCGACCGGGTCCGCGGAGCCGGGCACCGCCGCGACCACCTCGGCGACCTCGACCTCGACGCGGTGGCCCGGCACGACGAGGGTCGTCGTGTCGCCGACCGACAGGGACAGCGCCGCCGCCAGCTCCTCGCCGGCGACCACCGGCAGCGGCCCGCCGGGCACGGCGGCGAGCCGGACCGTCGTGCCGGGGGCCACGTCCCCGGCGGGGACGTGCGCGACGGCGCCCGCGTCGTCGGGGCCCGCGGGGAGCGGGTTCGCCTCACGGCCCACGAGCAGGCTGCGCCAGGTGGCCGCGCCCAACGGGCCGGCGTCGGTGGCCAGGCCGGTCACCTCCACGCGGTGGTCGGCGGCGGCGTCGACGTGGACGTCGACCGCGGCGAGCGCCGTGGCGCCGGCCGGCAGGGGGGCGGACCACGTCGTCGCGTCCGCGTGGCCGGGGGCGTCGGGGTCGGGATGGAGCGTGAGGTCGACCGGCACGAGCGTGCCCGGCGCGGTGCGGACCCACGCGGCGACGCCCGGGCGGCCCAGTAGCTGGCCGGTCGCGGAGGTGTCCGTGACGGTCACGGTGGCCGTCAGCGTCGTGGCGCCCGGGGGCAGGGGGAGCCCGGTGTCCCCGGCCGCTGCGGGGTCCGCGCCGGGGCCCGCGGTGCCCGGCACCTCGTCCTGAGGCGCGCGGTGCAGCCGCGGCCAGGCGTCGCGTGGCACGGCGACCAGGTCCGCGGTCACCGCGCCCAGCGTCACGCGCGTGGTCGCGGCGCTGACGACCGTCGCCCCGGGGTCGGCGGTCGTGGCGGCCGCGAGCGCGGCGGTGACGTCGGCGGGGTCGTCGGGCGTCACGCGCAGGTCGGCGCCGGTCTCCACGGCGGCGCGGTCGGCCTGGAGCAGCGCCCAGGACCCGAGGAAGCCCGAGACGACGACGGCGGTGGCGACCGCGAGGCCCGTCAGAGCGGCTGTCGCGGCGTGCGCGGTGGGCCGCCGCGCCACCTGCTGCACCGCCAGCACCCCCAGGCCCGGCCGCCGGGCGGCCCACCGTCCCGTCGTCCGCGCGACGGCGGGGACCAGGGCGGCGGCGAGCAGCGCGATCGCGAGCAGCGACAGTGCGAGGGCGGCGCCGGCCAGCGGGTCCGGAGCCGCGCGGCCCCCGACGGTCCGCACCGGCGTGCCCATCGACAGCAGCCGCCACAGCCCCAGGCCGGCGGCCGCGAGAACCAGCGCCAGGACGCCCAGCAGGGCCGACCCGCGCAGCGGCCGGTCCGCGCGCTCCTCGCGCAGCGGCCCGCGCACCCGCACCCACGTCGCGCCGGCGAACACCAGGGCCACCCCGGCGGCCACCCCGGCCGGCGCCCCCACGGCGAGCTCGGAGGAGACGACGCCCAGCCCGCGCAGCCCGGCCACGGCGAGCGCACCGCCCACGGCCGACCCCACCACCCCGACGACCGCGCCCTCGACGACGGCCGCGCCCACGACCCGCCCCCGCGAGGCGCCCCGGGAGCGCAGCAGCACGAGCTCGCCGCGCCGCACCTCCGTCAGCAGGGCGGCGAGCTGCCCGAGCACGACCGCCCCCACCAGCGCCGCGAGCAGGGTGGCGGGTAGCGACAGGGCCCGCACCGTGCTCAGCGTCCGGTCGACGTCAGCCAACGTCGTGTCCAGGCCGTCCGTGCCCAGCACACCGAGCTCGTCGACCGCGTCGTCGGCCTTCAGCCCCGCCAGCGTCGCCGCGAGCGCGCGGCGCAGCTCGGGGACCCGGCCGGGCGCGAGACCGTCGTCCGGCACGAGGGTCCACCGCACCCGGACCGTCGCGGGCACCCCGTCCAGGGCGGTCTCGTCGACCCACACGGCTCCGTCGGCCTCGCCGAACCAGCGCGGGTCGCCCGGGTCGGTCGGCTCCCAGACGGCCGCGACCTCCACCTCGAGCGGGGTCGAGGACTCGCTCGCGCCCAGCAGCGTGAGCCGGTCGCCGGGCGCGACGCCGAGCATCGCCGCGGTGGCGCGGGACAGCGTGGCCGGGACGGGCGCGGCGGCTGTGGCGGTTCCGCCCTCCGGGGGCATCACGCCCTCGACGACGCCGACCTGCGCGGCCAGCCCGGGCTCGGCCGCGACCACCACGCCGGCACCGCCACCGTCGACCGTGAGCTCCGTCGACCGGTGGCTGCGCTGCACCACCACCGGCATCCCGTGCAGCGTGCGGGCCAGCACCTCCTCGCCGGCGGCGACCTGCGCGGCCGCGTCGTGCCGGGACCGCGGCGTCGCGACCTGCATCGCCGCACCGGTCGGCCCCGCGTCGTGCAGCGCCGCCGTCAGCCCCGCCTGCGCGGACAGCGCGACGTACCCGAGCACCGCGACCAGCGTGGCGCTCACCAGCGCCGCGATCACACCCACCAGCGCGAGCAGGCCCAGCTGGGCGCGCGCTCGGCGGCGCAGCAGGCGGGCGAACGTCACGGGCACTCCGGTGGGGTGGGCGGCCCGGGGCGGCGCGCCTCTGTGCGGGGGAGCCTATGACGCCGCGGGCGGTGACGGGTCCGGATGGGTCTCCAGGTTCCGGAACGCCCGTCCGCCAATCCCGGCGCTGGGGACTGAGCCGAACCCGCGGTGTCGCACGGCGTTGTCAGTCGGTTGGCGCGAATGCCGCTGTACCGACGCCCGCAACCATGATGATCAATCCCGTGGCAGCAGCGGCGCGGACGGCTCTGCCCCTCGGGGACTTCGGGTCCAGGTTCCTCGACAGGAAGGCGTAGCCGACGAGCCCGAAACCGATCAGGCCTGCGGTGATCGCAACAAGTGTTGCAGCGGTCTTGAGCACCTAGCACCCCGATCCACATGTCACAGCTGGACAGCACCAAACCCGGGACTGCCCTCGATGCCCGGCTGCCGCCAGGATGCCGCCCGCAAGGATTGCCCCAGCACCGGCTGCGCCAAGCCGAAGGAGTCTACCCGCCGTGGCCGCGGTGCTGACGGCGGTCATGGTGAAGGCCGCGATGCCGCATGCCATGACCTCTCCGACGGGTACGTACTGCCGACGCGCCCGCGCTCCAAGCGCGGTCACAAGGAGACGAACCACACGATCAGCGCCGCCAACGCGATGACGAATGCAGTCAGACCTCCGGCTCGCAGGCTTCGCCACCGCGGCGTGGTCGGGTCCACCCGACCCCAGAGCAACATGGCCAGGATCGTCAGCGAGACCAAGATCGACGCGCCGAAGATGAGACCGGCAGCAAGCGAGGTCATGTCAGCACCTTCCCACGGCCCCGAGCACCGTGAGGATGGCGCCCGCAGGGGCTACGGAGAACCCCGCCGCGGCCGCCACCCCTCCAGCGATCGCAGAGCCTTCGCTGATCGCTCCCGCGGTCATGCCAGCGGCGAGTACGCCGAAGCCGACGCCCGTAGCTGCCAGCGCGACGGCGTCGATTCCCAGACCTACCCAGGCGCAGGCGCTGATCGTTCCGGTCGGGTCGGTGAAGTTGACCGGGTTGTTCGCTGCGTAGGCGTACCGGTTCGCGTTCGCAGGGTCGAGAGATGCGTCGAGCGTGTCCATCTGCGTCCAGCGACCCTCGTGGGCGTCGTAGTACCGGGCGCCGTTGAGGGTCCAGGTGGTCGTCCGGTCGTTGAGGCCACCCGTGTAGAGGAAGGGCGTGAAGGTGACGCCGACTCCGGCGCCGTCCTCGAGGACTTCGGGGACGCCGTGGGGTCGAACTCCACGACGGGCTCGGTGGTGTTGTCGTCGGCGATGAGTGCCAGCGGTGAGCCGAGGTTGTCGTAGACGTACAGCCCGGTCTCGGCCGACTCGGTCCGCAGGGACAGCGGCGTGCCGAGCGCGTCGTGCTCGATGCACGCGGTCTCGCCTCCGTGGCGGACCTGTTCGATGAGCGGCTGGCCGAGCTGGTCGGTGCCCCCGAGGGTGTGTAGTCGTAGCTCTGAGCGGCCCCCCGCCGTTGCTGGCGGTCACGTCAGCACTGATGACGCGGTTGCCGTCGTCGTGGCGCGGATTCGGCCCCACGGACGGCTGACGCGGTCTCGCGATGCACGCCCTTCCGCTGGTCAAAGACCGAGAAAAAGGTGGGCCCCGTGGGGATCGAACCCACAACCCGCGGATTAAAAGTCCGCTGCTCTGCCAGTTGAGCTAGAGGCCCGGGTGATGAGGGGCTTCATTCGTGGAAGCCGAGGTACAACACCCGTGTCATCCGCGGGTGCCCGGTGAGGGTGCTGCGGGTGACGGATCGACGGTACAGGCTGGTCAGGCTCCGCCACCCTCGACTTGCTGACGGAGCTCGGCTGCGACTCCGCCCAGGGCTGGGCGCTCGGACGTCCCGTGCCGCCCGACCGGTTCACCCGCGACCTCCTCGGGGACGCAGAGGGCGTGCGGGCGGAGCCGCCCCCGCAGCAGCCGGGCGCACTGCCGGGAGCCCGAGCGACCCGCGACGTGTCGAACGGCGTCCCGGTCAGCGGTCCTTGAGGTCGGCGAGTGTGTCGCGGCGCGGGAGGGCGAACCACGCGAGGCTCGTCAGCACCGCCGAGGCCGCGCCGATGGCCGTGCTGGTGGCTGCGGCTCGCAGTGCGACCGGATCCGCGCGATCCACGACCACGAGGTACAGGAGCGTGGCGGCCCATGCCGCGACGGCGCCCAGCCCGAGAACGGCCAGCCATTCGCAGCCGCGCATGGTGAGCCGGTCGGTGGCGGTGGCGCCGAGCGTCCGGTACAGCCCGTCCTCCCCGCGGCGGTACCAGCTCACGACGAGCCACATCACCGCGACGACGACTCCCCCGAGGGGTGGTAGGAGGCGGGTGGTGCGCTCGTCGAACTCCTGGGAGTAGTCGCGGGAGAACCGCCCCCCGACGAGCCGGTCGGCGACCACCACCGGTTCGTCGGGCGTGGCCAGCACGGCGGGCAGGGCCGCGCGGATCGTATTCAGGTCGGCCGGTCGCGCCCGTACGTAGCAGCGGTCGACCGTGCCTGCTGTCGGTTGGGGGACCAGGACGACGTAGGCGTACTCGTCACCGAGTACGCCGGTGTCCACGCGGTCGCTGATCCGAACGGTGCCCACGGGTCCGCCCGGTGACGCCGGCCCCGCTGCGGACGGTGCGCTGGGGTCGACCTGCGCGGTGACCGGTGGCAGCAGTGTCAGGGCAGGCCCGGATCCGGTGTCCTGCTGCACGCGTGATGCGAGGAGCGCACCGCCGGCCTGCGCGTGCAGGAACCCGTACATCCCTGACGTGGCGGAGGCGACGGCCACGCGGGCGTCAGGCGCGGCCGCAGTGCCGGCACCGCCGGGGTGGCGTGTGACGCCGAAGGCGGCCTCGACGCCGGCCATCGCCGCCACGGCCTCACAGCGGCGTGCATCGAGCTGGGCACCGTCCGCGCTCGCGATCAGCACGGTGCCGCCGGAGTCGATCCACGCTGCCTCCTCGGTGACCAGGGTGGACACCTGTGTCGCGTCGAGCACTGCGGGCACGGCGAGGCCCGCGGCGACGACCGCCACCAGCGCGGCGCCGACCGCGCCGCTGGCCGCGAGCGAGCGCAGCCCCTCCTGTACGGCTTCTCGCCGGCGCCACCCCGTCACGACGGCACGAGCCGTCCGTCGTCCAGGCGCAGGACGCGATTGCACATCGACGCGACCTCCATGTCGTGGGTGACGACCACGAGTCCCCGGTCGCGGGTCGAGGAGAGCATCGTGTCCATGACGGCGCGCGTGGTCGATCTGTCCAGCTGGCCGGTGGGTTCGTCGGCCAGCACGAACGGGTAGGTCCCCACGAGCGCCCGGGCCAGGACGGTGCGTTGCAGCTCACCGCCTGACAGCGATCGTGCCGGGCGCTGAGCCAGGTGTGCGATGCCGACGTGGGGGAGCTGGTCGTGGGCCCGTGCCAGCGCCTCACCCCAGGCGAGACCGTCGTTCAAGGCGCCCAGGGCGACGTTGTCGATGACGGTGCGGCGAGGCAGTGCGTTGACGGTCTGCAGCACGAACGCTGCGTGGCCCGACGCGGACGTGCGCGTGCCGTCATCGTGCTCGATCCCGGCGAAGCCCGCCGACGGTGTCACCAAGCCGCCGAGCATCGCCAGCAGCGTGGTCTTCCCCGATCCTGACGGCCCGGTGACAGCGACCGACTCTCCGGGAGCCACCGACAGGTCCACGTCGTGCACGACCAGGCGCCGGGCGTACTGCCGGCCGACGCTGTCGGCTACGAGTCGCAAGTGAGGGCCTCGCGCACGTCTGCCGGGTTCACCAGGACCCGCTCGAGCGGCGTGTCGCGGTCCAGGAACACCACCCCGGCAGCGCTTCCAACGGGGTCGACGAGCGTGGGCTCCGCTTCGGCCCCCGGGTACACGCAGATGCGACCGTCCGTGTCGGTGACCACCGCTGTCGCCGGGACGACGGCGACGTCCTGCGGTTCAGCCGCCACGACCTGGCCCGCCCCCTCGTCCCCGCGCAGCGCCTCCACCAGCGCGCGTGCCTGCTCCGGGTCGGTGATCATCCCCGACCCGGCTGCGTAGGGGACCGATACGTCGCCCACCTCGACCATCAGGTCCGAGGCCGCCAGCCCGCCGGCCGGCTCGTCCACACTCACCCCCAGGAGCATCGCGGGCCCGACCGCCATCGCCTGCCCCGGAGCCACGACGTCGCCGACGTCGACCTGGAGGCTCTCCAGAGGGAAGGACTCCAGACCGATCCACACGACGGAGGCGGGGTCGAACACCTCTCCGCGTCGCCCGTGCTCGTCGTTCCACGCCCGGACCGCGCGGGCGGTGGAGGCGCCGAACGCGCCGTCCGGCTCGGCATCGAGGTAGCCGGTGGCCGCGAGGAACTGCTGCAGCCGCGTGACGTCCGGGCCCTTCTGCCCCGCCGACAACGCCCGGAACGGCGGCGCGCTGCCCGACATGGCCACGACGGGGATGTCGTCCACGCTCGCCACGGTCTCACCAGCCGCGACCACCGCGCCGGCCGCAATCTCCAGAGACGTCACCGTCCCGCCGACGGCGAACACCAGCTGCCTGCCCTCACCTCGACGCGCGGCCAGACCGACGACGCCGGACTCGGTGCGTGCCTGGCGGACGACGTCGGCGAGGACCGGCTCGGGCTCGGCGTCCCCGGCGAGCGGGCTCGAGTCCTGCCGCAGCACGACGACGGTCGCCGCGGCGGCCGCGAGCAGAGCGCACGCCAGCGCCCAGACCACGATCCACCCGCCGCGGCGACCGTCGCGTGCCCGAGCCATCAGTAGCCCGTGGCTTCGTGGAACACGACGACCGGGTTGTTCGCCGTCGTGTAGGACGACCCCGCGCCGCCCTTCCACGCCGTCCAGTAGTTGTTCGCACTCCACACCGGGTCGTAGTAGTGCCGGACCCCGATGTACGAGCAGTCACCCATCTTGTCCACGCGCGCCGAGTAGTCGCCGACGGTCCGGCTGTACCAGCCGCAGTCACCAGCACTCGCCGCGCCGACCGGGACGACCAACGCGAGGACCAACGCCGCTGCCGCGCTCGCCCCCGCAATCCGGAGCTTCTTGTCCATGATCGTGCCTCTCATCCCGTGAATCCCGATTCCGCGATGCAGTGCGGTCCGCCACGACCGACCACCGCCGCTGTGTGCATCTCCAGCACGCTGCGCGGCGCCGACGCGTCGACGTCCTCGCCGTTCTCCTCCAGGCACGTCACGACGGCCTGGCGGTACGGCTCGAAACGCTCGTCCACGACCTCCTGCACCTGAGGGGTGGACCGGTACAACCCCTCGATGAACTGCGAGTGCGTCCTGATGCACTCCTGGGAGATCGCGTCCGTCTCGGCGTCCGTCCGGCCGGTGGACGACGCGGCGTACGAGTAGTTGATCTCCGGGTAACCGCTGGCGTCCGTCACTGTGTCGCCGACAACGTCGATGCCCGCAGCCCGCAGGCACTCGACCGTCCGACCGACCGCTGCCTCGTACTGCTGGAACGTGACATCTCCGCTCTCGAGCACAGCCAGCTGGTCGTCGGATGCCCCCTGCTTGCGGGCGACCTCGACCGTCGCGTCGACCACCTCCCCCCAGCTGGGCGGGGTCATCTGGGACCCCGCAGCACCCGAGGAGCCGTTCGAGCACGCCGCGGCGAGCAACGCGACGGCGACGAGTCCGATGACGAGCCCAGGGCGCCGTCGTCCGCTCACGACGCCTGGGTGGAGTGCTTGATGTACACCGGCGTGTCAGGGGTGTAGTACGTGTGCCCCATCACCTGGCCGCCGTGCCAAGCCGTCCAGTAGTTGTTCGCGCTCCACACCGGGTCGTAGTAGTGCCGGACCGCGACGGCCTGGCACTGACTCATCCCCATCACCCACGCCGAGTCCCCGGCGGTCTTGCCGCTACGGACGTCGCACGAAGACGCCGACGCGGACTGCGTCCCGACCATCGCCACGCTGGCGGCGATTCCCAACGCGGCCAACACGGACATGACTTTGCTCATCACGAACCCCCTGCTCGATTCCGGCGTCGCCTTTGACGCCGTTCTTGCACAGTAACGGATCATCGAAGCGAACGTGGCCCGTTTCGCCGTCCGCCAGGTGGTCGAGTACATCGGCGCCCTGAACCGCCCCGGGTTCCGTGGAGGCTCCCAATCCACGGAGGATGAGGGTCATGGCTGCACCGAGGAAGTACTCGGACGAGCTGCGTGAGCGCGCGGTCCGGCTCGTGCTGGACGCGAAGAAGGACCCGGTGACGCGCCCGGCTGCGTGCCGACGGATCGGGGAGCAGGTCGGGATCAACCCCGAGACGCTGCGCCGGTTCTTCGTCTGATGACAGAATGCGAAGCCATGCGGGTGCTCGCCCTGATCCTCTGCATCAGCGCCTTTGTCGTGCTGTTCGCGATTCTCGGCGCCCGGTTCGTCCCGGCGCTGAGGCCCACCGGCAAGCCGATCTCGCGGAGGGCGGGGCTCGTCGCTCTCGGCTACTTCGTGCTCGCCCTGCTCGGTGGCGTCGCGCTCGTCGTGGCAACAGCATGAGGGTGGTCGCCGCTCCCTGCGGTCCTCAGGTCCGTACGCGAGTCCACCCTCAACCTGGACAAGCCGTCTGACCGTCGCGCTATCATCGCCACATGACGATGACAGCGCCCAGTATCGATCATGAGAACGACTCCCGTCCCGCCGACGACGCCGCCCTCACCGCCCCGACCGCCGCGCTGTTCCGCGCCCTCGGCGAGCCCGCCCGCCTCACCCTCCTGCGCCACCTCTTCACCGGCGAGCACTCCGTCCGCGAGCTGACCGACCACCTCGGGCTCGCGCAGAGCACGGTCAGCGCGCACCTCGCGTGCCTGCGGGACTGCGGGCTGGTGACCGTGCGGCAGCGTGGCCGGTCGTCGATCTACGCGATCGGCGACCCGGGGCGGCTCGCGACGCTGGTCGGCGCGGCGGAGGACCTGCTGCGCGGCGGCCCGCACCCGGAGGAGTGCACGCACCTCGCGGAGGACCTGTCGTGAGCCACGACCACGACCACGGCCACGCGTCCGCCGGCGGTGCGAGGCAGCCGGCGGACCACCGGCGCCGGCTCGCGATCGCGTTCGGGTTGACCACGACGGTGCTGGTCGCGCAGGCCGTCGGGGCGCTGGTGACGGGCAGCCTGGCGCTGCTGGTCGACACCGCGCACATGCTGACGGACGCCGCGGGGCTGGCGATGGCGCTGGTCGCCGCGCACCTGTCGCTGAAGCCGGCGACGTCGCGGTGGACGTGGGGGTATCGGCGGGCCGAGGTGCTCGGCGCCCTCGCGCAGGCCGCGGTGCTGCTGGCCGTCGGCGGCTACGTGCTGGTCGAGGGCGTGCGCCGGCTGGCCGAGCCGCCGGAGGTGCCGTCGACGGAGCTGGTCGTGTTCGGCGTCATCGGCCTGGTGGCGAACGTGATCGCCATGGCGGTGCTCGCCGGTGGCCGGTCGGCGAGCTTCAACCTGCGCGCGGCGTTCCTGGAGGTGCTGAACGACGCGCTCGGCTCGGTCGGGGTGATCGTCGCGGCGGTGGTGATCGCGACGACCGGCTGGCAGCAGGCGGACGCGGTGGCGGGTCTGCTGATCGGCGCGCTGATCGTGCCGCGGGCGATCCGGCTGCTGCGCGAGACCGGCGCGGTGCTGCTGGAGTCCACGCCGGCGGGGCTCGACCTCGACGCGGTCCGCGAGCACCTGCTGGGGGTGGAGCACGTGCGGGCGGTGCACGACCTGCACGCGAGCCTCGTCGCGACCGGGCTGCCCGTGGTCACGGCGCACGTCACGGTGGACGACGAGTGCTTCTCCGACGGCCACACGGCCCGCATCCTCGACCAGCTCCAGGAGTGCCTGTCCACGCACTTCCCGATCTCGGTGGAGCACTCGACGTTCCAGATCGAGCCCGCGTCGCACCGCACGCACGAGCGGCTGGGGCACGCGTGAGCGGCCGGGGCTCGACGGCCGTGCCGCCGGCGGTGCTCGCCGCTGCGGCCGGCGCCGCGCAGGTCGTGCTCGCGCGCCGCGCCCGGCCGACCGCGGCGTCGCTGCTGGCGGCGGCACCCGTCGCGGCCGCCGGGCTGGCGCTGGCGGGCGACGCGCTGCTGCGGTTCCGCCGGACGCGGACGACGATCGACCCCGTGGCGCCCGCGAAGGCGAGCACCCTCGTGGTGGCGGGTGCGAACCGGGTCACCCGCAACCCGATGTACGTGGGGCTGGCGGCCGTGCTGGTCGCGCACGCCACCGCCCGGCGGTCGTTCGCGGCGCTGCTGCCGGTCGCCGGGTTCGTCGCGGCGATGACGGCCGGGCAGATCCGGGCGGAGGAGCGGGTGCTCGCCGAGCGGTTCGGCGAGCCGTACGCCCGCTACCGCGAGGCGGTGCCGCGCTGGGCGGACGCCCGCTCGGCGCGGGAGGCCGTCCGGCTGGTCACGGCTCGCTGACGCCCGGACCGTGCTGCCGTCGTGCGGTGCCGCGGGCACTGCCGTACGCCGGCCGTACGACGTGGTACGTCTCGTGAACGACGGACCGGCGATCGCCCCCGGGGTGACCCGCGGCGGTCGGTCGGGCTCGTCCTCAGCGTGCGCGATCGCGGCAGACCCCTTACAGTCCTTGACCGGTTCTTGACCCCGGACGAAGGACGCACCCTGTGGGACGCCAGCACCGCACCGGACCCGACGGCGGAGGCCCTGGTCATCAGGGCGACCGCCCGACCACCCCGCAGCGCGCCGCGCGCATCATCCGGGAGGTCACCTCGCCGGGGACCCTCGACGGGCCGCACCCGGCGCTGCTCCCCGGGATCGGCGTCGAGCAGACGCACCGGAGGTTCCGCGTCGACACCGTGGTGTTCGCCGTCGCTGCCGCGGTGGTCGTCGGCGTCATCGCGTGGGGCGTGCTGTCGCCGGCGGGGCTCGCGGACTTCGCGGCGGCCGGGTTCGCGTTCGTGACGGTGGACTTCGGGTGGTTCTTCGGGATCCTCACGGTCGTCGTGTTCCTGTTCATGATGTGGCTCGGCTTCGGCCGCCACCGGGCCGTGCGGCTGGGGCAGGACGACGAGAAGCCGGAGTTCTCGACCGTGTCGTGGGTGGCGATGCTGTTCTCCGCCGGCATCGGCATCGGCCTGCTGTTCTACGGGCCGCTGGAGCCCATGTCGTTCTTCCTCGACGTGCCGCCGGCGTTCGCGGGCACCGAGGCGGGCAGCGACCGCGCGATGCACGTGGCGCTCGCGCAGACCCTGTTCCACTGGGGCCCGGTGGCGTGGGCGTACTACGCGATGGTTGGCGGGGCGGTCGCGTACGCCGCGTACCGCAAGGGCCGTACGCCGCTGATGTCCGCGCTGCTGGAGCCGATCTTCGGGCAGCGCAGCCACGGTGTGCTCGGCAAGGTCGTCGACGTGTTCGCGATCGTCGTGACGCTGTTCGGCACGGCGGTGTCGCTGGGCATCGGCGCGCTGCAGATCGGCCGGGGTGTCGAGATCGTCGCTGGGGTGGGACCGCTCGGCAACGCCGTCATCGTCGGGATCATCGCGGTGCTCGCCGTGGCGTTCATCCTGTCCGCGGTGTCTGGGCTGAAGCGCGGCATCCGGGCGCTGTCGAACATCAACATGGGGCTCGCCGGCCTGCTCGGGGTGTTCATCCTCGTGGTCGGGCCGACCGTGCTGCTGCTGAACCTCGTGCCCGGCGTGCTCATGACGTTCGTGGGCGAGCTGCCGACGCTGATGGGCCAGTCCGCGGCGACGGCGCCGGACGCGCAGGAGTTCATGAGCGCCTGGACCACCTACTACTGGGCGTGGTGGGTGTCGTGGACGCCGTTCGTCGGCATGTTCATCGCGAAGATCAGCCGCGGCCGGACACTGCGGGAGTTCGTGACCACGGTGATCGTGGTGCCGAGCGCGGTGTGCCTGGTGTGGTTCACGGTGGTCGGTGGCACGACGATGTGGCTGGAGCAGACCGGGTCGGCGATCAGCGAGGCGCAGTCGGGCCAGGACATGCTGTTCACGGTGCTCGGCGAGCTGCCGTTCGGCGCCGTGACGTCGGTGCTGGCGATGATCTCGATCGTCATCTTCTTCGTGACGAGCGCCGACTCGGCCTCGATCGTCATGGCGAGCCTGTCCGAGCAGGGCAACCCCGAGCCGCGGCGCTGGACCACGGTCGCGTGGGGCGTCGCGCTCGCGGCGATCGCTGCCGTGCTGCTGGTCGGCGGCGGCCAGGTCGCGCTGACCGGGCTGCAGAGCCTCATGATCGTGTCGGCGCTGCCGTTCGCGGTGGTCGTGATCCTCGTGATGGTGGCCTGGGCCAAGGACCTGGCGCGGGACCCGCTGACGCTGCGGCGCCGGTACGCGCGCGAGGCGCTCGACCAGGGCGTGCGCGCCGGCATCGAGGAGCACGGCGACGACTTCGTGCTCGGCGTCGTCGCCACGCCCCCGGACGAGGGCGCCGGCGCGTGGCTGGACACCGGGGACCCGGCCCTCACCGACTGGTACCGGCCGGAGGGCGACGGGGAGGCGGAGCCGCGGCCTGCCGTCGCGGCGTCCCCGGTCGTCGGCGACGAGCCGTCCGCCCGCGACGGGGACGACTCGCCGGTCGGCGCGGGGGACCGGCTGTGACGCGCGCGGCCCGGACGGCACCGCGCCGTCAGCGCGGCGGCGTCGCGAGGCGGAACACCGGCCACCCGATCTCGGTCCGCCACGCGGCCGGGTCGGGGGTGTCGCGCGGCCCGACGAGGTAGGTCTCCCGCACGGGCCCGGCGACCACGAGGGCGTTGGCGACCACCCACGCGCCGAGCTCGCCGTAGGTGACGTCGATGTCGTCGTGCTCGCCGGCGTGCGTGGTGACGGCCAGCTCGACGGCCGGCAGCGTCACCGGGTGCACGCGGCCGACCCGCGGCGGGCGGGCGGCGGGCCGGTGGACGACGACGTGCCCGCGGCCGTCCTCGAACAGCGCGTTGTCGTACGACCCGCCCGGGACGCCCGCGGGCTCCCCGGCGGCGTCGAGCGCGGCGTCGAGCTCGGCCATCGCGCCGGCGTACCAGGCGAGCACCTCGTCGTGCGCGACGTCGCCCTCGACGGCGGCGACCACGACCTCCGGGACGGCGCGCAGCTCGACCGGGAGCGGTGCCGGACCGGGGCGCAGCAGCCGGCGCAGCGACGCGACGGCGGCGCGGGTGCGGTCCAGCTCGGCCTCCAGCCGGCGCAGGTGGTCGGAGACCAGCGCGGCCCGGTGGTCCGGGTCGTCGGTGCCGAGGATCCGCCGCACGTCCGCCAGGGGGACGTCGAGCTCGCGCAGCCGGTGCACGACCTGCGCGACGCCGATCTGGTCCGGGTCGTAGGACCGGTAGCCGGTCACGGGGTCCACGTGCGCCGGCTCGAGCAGCCCGGCCTCGTGGTAGCGGCGCAGCGTCCGGATGCTCAGGTGGGTCAGGCGCGAGAACTCCCCGATGGCCAGCACGCCGTCATCGTGCACCCTCCCCCGGGGGGAGGGTCCAGCCGTTGACCCTCCCGCGGCGGCGGCGTGCACGCTGCAGCCATGACCACTCCCACCAGCACCCGCCCCGAGGACCTGCCCGCCGCCGTCCGCGCCTTCCTCGCCGCCCAGTCCGCCTGCGACGCCGAGGCGGCCGTCCGGGTCTCGACCCCCGGTGCCGTCGTCGTCGACGACGGCACCACGTACCGGGGGAGCGACGGTGTCCGCCGCTTCCTCACCCGGGCCGGGTCGGAGTTCACGTACACGACCACGCTCGTCGGCGCGGAGCGCGTGGACGACGCGCGCTGGGTCGTCACGCACCGCCTGGAGGGCGACTTCCCCGGTGGCGTGGTGGACCTGCGCTACCGGTTCGCCCTCGAGGGAGGGCTGGTGGCGGAGCTCGTCATCGCCCCCTGACCGCGCGTCACCCGCCCGCCGGTCCGAGCACCTCCACGCGCAGCCCCGCGTCGTCCCGCCGGACGTCGGCCCGGACGCCGAACACGTCGCGCAGCGTCCCGGCGGTGAGCGCGTCGGCGGTCGGGCCGGCGGCGTGCACCCGCCCGGCGCGCAGGACCACCAGCCGGTCGCAGTACCGCGCGGCCAGCGCGAGGTCGTGCAGCACGACGACCACGGTCGGCCCGGACGCGGCCAGGCCGGTGAGCAGCGCGAGCAGCTCGTGCTGGTGCTGGACGTCCAGGTGGTTCGTCGGCTCGTCGAGCAGCAGGACCTGCGGCTCCTGGGCGAGCGCGCGGGCGGCGTGCACGCGCTGGCGCTCGCCGCCGGACAGCGTGCGCCAGCGGCGCCGCCCGGTCCCGGACATGCCGACGAGGTCCAGGGCGTGGGCGCACGCGGCCTCGTCCTGCGGCGTGGGCGGGGCGAGCCGCCCGCGGTGGGGCAGCCGCGCCAGGGCGACCACGTCGGCGACCGTCAGGTCGGTGTCGGTGTCGCCGGACTGCTCCATGACGGCCAGGGTGCGGGCGCGCTCCCGGCGGGGCACGTCCGCGAGCGCCCGCCCGCCGACCCGCACCTGGCCGCGTCCGGGTGCGATCGCGCCGGACAGGGTGTGCAGCAGGGTCGTCTTGCCCGAGCCGTTGGGGCCGATCAGGCCGGTCACCCGGCTGGGCGGCGCGTCGACGTCGACGTCGTCGAGGACCGGCGCGGAGCGCCCCCGGACGCGGACGGTGAGACCGCGGCCGGAGATCCCGACCGGCCCGCCGGGGGTCACCCGCGCTCCCGGCGTCGGAGCACGACGAGGAACGCGGGGACGCCGAGCAGCGCGGTGACGACGCCGGCGGGGATCTGCCGGGGTGCGAGGGCCGTGCGCGCGACGGTGTCGGCGAGCACGAGGAACAGCGCGCCCCCGGCAGCGCTCAGCGGCAGGAGCCGGCGGTGCAGCGGTCCGGCGAGCGCGCGCACGGCGTGCGGGACGATCAGGCCGACGAAGCCGATCGCGCCGACGCTCGACACGACGACGGCGGTCACGGCGGCTGTCGTCACCAGCGCCACGGTCCGGACCGTGGCGACCGGGACGCCGAGCGCCGCCGCGGACCGGGCGCCGAAGGCGAACGCGTCGAGGTCGGAGGCGATCAGGCGCAGGACCAGCAGCGCCACCGCGGTCACGACGGCGCACAGCAGCACGGCGGGCCACCGCGCGGCGGCGAGCGACCCGGTGAGCCAGGCCGTCATCCCCCGTGCGGCGTCCGCGTCGCCCCACCCGAGCAGCACGAGGGTGGTGAGCGCGGCGAAGAGCTGGCCGACCACCACGCCCGTGAGGACGAGGCGCCCGGTGCTGGACGCGCTGCGCCCGAGCAGCAGCATGACGAGCGCGAACGCGGCCAGCCCGCCGACGAGCGCCCCGCCGGCCAGCGACACCACGCCGCCGCCGACCCCGGCCACGAGCACCAGCACCGCGCCCGTGGACGCGCCGGAGGAGATCCCGAGCAGGTACGGGTCGGCCAGCGCGTTGCGGGTCACCGCCTGGAGCACCGCCCCGCAGGTGGCGAGCCCCGCCCCCGCGACGCCCGCGAGGAGGACCCGCGGCAGGCGCAGGTCCCACACGACGGAGTCCGCGAGCGGGGCCAGCGGCTCGACGGGCAGGCCCAGGTGCGCGCCGAGCGACCGCGCGGTCTCGGCCCACGTGAGCTCGCCGCCGCCCACGGCCACGGCCGCGACCGCGACGGCCGCGAGCAGCAGCGCCGCCCCGGCCGTCGCGGCCGCCGTCCTCGCGGGCTCAGCGCTGCGCGAGGACGACGTAGTCATCGAGGTGCTGCCACACGGGGCCCGCCTCGCGGAACCCGCCGGCCCGCAGCGCGGCGACGTGGAACGCGAGCCCGAGGTCCGGGTTCGGCGGCCGGCCGGCGAACCGGCGCTCCCGCTCGGCGGCCAGGGGCGCGAGGTGCGGGTGCGCCGCGAGGGCCGAGAACCACTCGTCCCAGCTCAGCGCCCCCGCGGCGCGGTCGCGAGCCTGGGTGGCGGCGTCGTCGCGCCGGGCGAGCTCCTCGAACAGCGGGCGGCCGCCGGGCTGGCGCAGGTGGTCGGCGTTGAGCAGCACGCCCCCGGGCTCGAGCACCTCCGCGACGTCCCGGTACACCCGGGTGAGGACGTCCGCGGGCAGCCAGTGCAGCGCCGTCGAGGACAGCACGGCGTGCGGGCGCCGCCCGTCGAGCACCCGGGTCCACGTGGGGTCCCAGAGGTCCGCCTCCCGGAACGCGACGCGGTCGCCGTGGCCGGCGAGCGCCAGCCGGCCGAGCTCGAGCAGCATCGGGTCGTAGTCGACCGCGACGCACGTCACGCCGGGGAACCGGTCCAGCACCCGCGCGGAGACCGAGCCCGGTCCGCACGCCAGGTCGACCACGAGCGCGCCGGGCGGCACGGTCTCGGCCAGCACGTCGAGCATGACGGTGAACCGGTCCTCGCGGCGGTTGATGTACGCGGCCTGCTGGCGGTCCCACGCGGCGAGGTGCTCCCCGGCCCAGGCGGTCGTCGGGGCGCTCACGCGTCCGCCCCCGCGTCCGCCCCCGCGAACCCGACGAGCGCGTCCGACAGCGTCGCGAGCGCGTCCACGCTGCGGACCGACGGGTCCATCTCCGTGGCCGGGATCGCGACGAGCCGGTCGGCCCGGACCGCGGACAGCTCGGCGGTGACGGTGTCGTCGCGCAGCATCGCGGTCTTGTCGGCGGCGCTGTCCCCGGCGAGCCCGCGGGACAGGTCGGCGAGCACCAGGACGTCCGGGTCGCGCTGGGCGATCTCGTCCCAGCTCGTCTCGGCCCACTGCGCGTCGAGGTCGGCGAACGCGTTGCGGCCGCCGGCGAGCTCCGTGAGCGTCTGCGGCAGCCCGGTGCCGCCGGCCACGATGGGTGCGCCGTCGATCGTCGAGTACAGCCAGGCGACGTCGAGGTCGCCGGCGTCGGCCGCGGACGCGGTCACGGCGTCGAGCACCTCCTGCTGCTCGCGGACCAGCTCCGCTCCGCGGTCCTCGACGCCGAAGACGGCGGCCAGGTCCGTGACCTCGGCGAAGATCCGGTCGAAGCCGGTGTCCCCGGTGACGAGCGACGGGTCCTCGCAGTCGTTCGCGGACAGGTACGCGGGCACCCCCAGGTCGGCGAGCTCCGCGCGGGCGCCGACGGCGTCCGGGCCGAACGCCGAGGCGCGCATCGAGTAGACGAAGTCCGGGTCCGCCGCGCGGAGCTGCTCGGCGGTCGGGTACTGGGCGGCCAGCACCGGCACCGCGGCGTAGGCGTCGGCGTACTCGGGCGCGACGGCGTCGGTGAGGTAGCTCGTGCCGACCATCCGGTCCTCGAGCCCGAGCGCGAGCAGCAGCTCGGTGGCGCCCTGCTCGAGGGTGACGGCGCGCTGCGGCGGGGCGGGAACCGTGACGTCGAGGCCGCAGCTCGTGAGGGTCACGGCGCCGGCCCCTGCGGAGGGCGCGTCGCCGGCCCCGGCGGCGGACGACGGGGAGGGCGCGCACCCGACGAGCACGGCGAGCAGCGCCGTGACAGGAATGAGAATCGTTCGCATAAACGGGGATCGTACGCGACCGCGGACCCGTCCCGCGCCCCCCGCGCGACGTCGCCGCTCGCTAGTGTCGCCAGGGTGCCGGACGACGAGAAGCTCGAGATCGCCGCGCTGGGCGCCGCCCTCAAGGTGGAGCGCCAGCGCCAGCGGCTGTCCGTGAAGACGCTCAGCGAGCTGTCCGGCGTGAGCTTCGGCCTCATCAGCGAGCTGGAGCGCGGCAAGGGCAACCCGAGCTTCGTCTCCCTGCACCGGCTGGCGGCCGCGCTGCAGGTGACGCTGCCCAAGCTGCTGTCGGGCCTCGGCGGGGACGAGATGGTGGTGCGCGCGGACGAGCGGCACCGGCTGCCGGAGACGCCGGGCGTGGCGGCGCCGCCCGTGCGGGAGCTGCTCACACCCCGCATGCAGTCGAACCTGCAGCTCATCCGCTCGACGCTGCCGGCCGGCTTCACCAACGAGGGCCGGCCGTTCCGGCACCTCGGCACGGAGTCGGTGCTCGTGGAGGAGGGGCGGCTGCTGGTCGTGCACGGCGAGCGGCGGGTGGAGCTCGGTCCCGGGGACGCGATGACCTACGGCTGCTCGACGCCGCACTGGTGGGCGAACGCGCACGACGGCGTCACCGTGGTGCTCGGCGCCGTCTCGCCGACGGAGAGCTGAGCCGGCTCACGCGGCCGGCGACGACGCCCCGGGCAGCGCGAGCAGCCGCCCGAGCTCGTCGACGGGGTGCTCGCCGTCGTCCACCCGCAGGTCGACGGCGAGCTGCGGGGGCCAGATCCGCTCGGACGCGGTGCGCGCCACCTGGATCGCGGCGCTCTGGCGCCCGCGCCGGTCGCCGCCGGCGGCCTCCCCGGCCCGCAGCGCGGCGGCGAGGCGGTGCGCGAGCGCGAGCGCCGGGTCGACCGGCGACACCACGGGCGCGTCGAACGTCTCGGTGAGCGCCTCGGCGAGCTCGGGCTCGAGCGGCGGCGCCTGCTCCGGGACCCCGGCGCCGGAGGTCCAGGCGTCGAGCATCGCGTCGAGCACCTCGGGCCCCGTGAGCAGGTTGCCGACCACGACGACGCCCGGCGCCACGAGCCCGCCCGCCCAGGCCGTGCAGGACGCGCCGGTGCGGTGGGCGCCGCGGCCGTCCGGGGTCAGGGCGGCCACCTGGCGCAGCTCGGGCTCCTCGTCCCACTCGGGCACGCGGGCGACGGCGGCGGCGGGGGCCTCGCCGTCGGCGAGCGCGCCGAGCAGCAGGCCGCGCAGCCGACGGTTCGTCCAGGCCTGGCTGACCGTGACGCCGACGTGGGGCGCGACGGCGAGCACGGCGTTGCCCGCGGCCAGCGAGCGGCTGGCGGTCGCGGCGCCGAGCAGGCCGGGCTGGGCGACGAGGATCGTGTAGGTCAGGGCGGGCTCCGTGTGTTGCGGTCGTGTTTCGACTCGGCCGAGCGACTTGTCCGATTGTGGGGTGAGGGGTCAGGCTGATGCAACGATCAACATGGTGATGCATCCGCGGGTCCCCCCACCGCCGCGGCCGCGCACCCCGAGCCCACCCGGAGACCTCATGCGACGACCCCCCGCCCGCAGGGCCCTCACCGCCGGCGTCGCCGGCGCCGCCGCCGGGATGCTGCTGCTCTCCGCCTGCTCCGCGGGCGAGTCCGTGGACCTCGACGGCTCCGACGGCGGAGCCACCGGCGCCTCCGACCTGCCGGTGCTCCGGGCCGCGATCGCCGGCGAGCCCGACCAGCTCGACCCGCAGTCGACGTCCTCCTACTTCGCGTTCCAGGTGCTCGAGAACGTGTTCGACACGCTCGTCGAGCCGGACGAGAACCTCGAGATGCAGCCGGCGCTCGCGGAGTCCTGGGAGGTCAGCGACGACCAGCTCACCTGGACGTTCCACCTGCGCGACGGCGTGACGTTCCACGACGGCAGCGACTTCACCGCCGAGGACGTCGTCTACTCCTACGACCGGATCATCGACGAGGAGCTGTCGAACGCCTGGAAGTTCGCGTCCGTGACCGACGTCGAGGCCGTGGACGACCTCACGGTCGACATCACGGTGTCGCAGCCCACGCCGAACCTGCTGTCCAACCTGGGCGGGTTCAAGGGCATGGCGATCGTCGAGCAGGCGAACGTCGAGTCCGGCGACATCACGACGGCCCCGGTCGGCACGGGGCCGTTCTCGCTCGCGTCGTACTCGCCCGGCGAGTCGATCGACCTCGTGGCGAACCCCGACTACTGGGGCGGTGAGCCCGGCGTCGGCGGCGTGCACTTCACCTTCGTCTCCGAGGGCAGCACCGCGATCGCCGCGCTCCAGAACGGCGAGATCGACTGGACGGACTCCATCCCCGCGCAGCAGCTCGAGCAGCTCCAGGGCGCCGACGGCGTCGAGGTCGGCACCTCGCCGTCGAACGACTACTGGTACCTCGCGCTGAACGAGGCGCACGCGCCGTGGGACAGCGTCGCCGCGCGGCAGGCCGTCGCGTACGCGATCGACCGCGAGTCCATCCTCCAGGCCGTGTCCTACGGCACCGCGCAGGAGAACCAGCTCGCGATCCCCGAGGACTCGGTCTGGTACACGGAGTACGACGAGTACGACCTGGACCTCGACCGGGCGCGGGAGCTGCTCGCCGAGGCCGGCGTCACCACGCCGCTGACGCTCAACTTCCTGGCGACCTCCGACTACCCGGAGACCGTCACGGCGGCGCAGATCATCGCCAGCAACCTCGAGCCGCTCGGCATCACGGTCGACATCCGCACGGTGGACTTCGCCACCTGGCTGGACGAGCAGAACACCGGCAGCTTCGACCTGCTGATGATGGGCTGGCTCGGCAACATCGACCCGGACGACTTCTACTACGCCCAGCACCACAGCGACGGCGGGTCCAACGCGCAGGGCTACTCCAACCCCGAGGTGGACGCGCTGCTCGACGCCGGCCGGGTCGAGACCGACACCGACGCGCGCCAGGAGCTCTACGCGCAGGCGGCGACGACCATCGCGGACGAGGCGAGCTACATCTACCTCTACAACCCGTCGGTCATCCAGGCGTGGAGCACGGACCTCCAGGACTACACGGCGCGCTCCGACCGGGCGATCCGGTTCCGGGACGTGACCCTGGCCGGCTCGTGACGCACCCCTCGCGGGGGACGGGAGCGCGCCCGTGACGGGGTCGGGCGCGCTCCGGTTCCTGGCGCGCCGGGTGCTGCACTCGGCCGTCGTGCTGCTCGGCGTGATGGTCGTGGTGTTCGCCCTGGTGCACCTGGTGCCGGGCGACCCCGTGCGCATCGCGCTCGGCACGCGCTACACCGAGGAGTCGTACCAGGCGCTGCGGGCCGCGAGCGGGCTGGACCGGCCGCTGCTCGAGCAGTTCGTGTCGTACGTCGGGCACGCGCTCACCGGCGACCTCGGCGTGAGCTTCCGGTCGGGAGAACCCGTGACGACGACGCTGCTCCAGCGGCTGCCGGCCACGGTGTCCCTCGCCGTCGTGGGGCTGCTGATCGCCCTGGCGATCTCGTTGCCCGCCGGCATCTGGTCGGGGCTGCACGAGGGGCGGGTGTCCGACGCGGTCGTCCGGGTGACCAGCCAGGCGGGCGTCTCGGTGCCGGACTTCTGGCTCGGCCAGATGCTCATCCTGGTGGTCGCGATGACGCTCGGGCTGCTGCCGACGTCCGGCTACGTGGCGCTGTCCCAGGACCCCGCCGGGTGGGCGCGGCACGTGCTGCTGCCCGGGCTGACCGTGGGCCTGGTGGCCGCCGCCATCATGACCCGCTACATCCGCACCGCCGTGCTGGAGGTCGCGCACGCCGGCCACGTCCGCACCGCGCGGTCCAAGGGCCTGTCCCCGCGGGTCGTCACCGGCCGGCACGTGGTGCGCAACGCGATGATCCCCATCCTCACGATCACGGGCATCCAGCTCGCGACGATCCTCGGCGGCGTCATCGTCGTCGAGGTCGTGTTCGCCTGGCCCGGGCTGGGGCGCCTGGTGTTCGACGCGGTCGCCGCGCGCGACTACGCGCTGGTGCAGGGCGCGGTGCTGCTGATCGCGGTGCTGTTCCTGGTGGTGAACCTGGTGGTGGACGTCCTGTACTCCGTCGTCGACCCGAGGATCCGGCTCTCATGACGACCGACGCCCGGCAGGACCCCGTGACGCCCGGCCCCCCGCTGGCGGGGTCCACCACGGCCGCCGCCCCGGTGGCCCGCTGGCGGCTGCTGCTCGGGAACCCGGTGAACCTGGTGAGCGCCCTCGTGCTGCTCGTCGTGCTCGTCGTCGCCGTGCTCGGCGCCCGCGTCGCGCCGTACGGCGTGAACGCGGTCGACGTCCCCGCCGCCCTCCAGGGGCCGTCGGGGGACCACCTGTTCGGCACCGACGACCTGGGGCGCGACGTGTTCTCGCGCGTCCTGGTGGCCACGGGCGTCTCGCTGCAGGTGGCGCTCGCGGCGGTGGCGTTCGCGCTCGTCGTGGGCGTCGGCCTCGGCGTGGTGTCCGGGTACGCGGGCGGCCGGCTCGACACGGTGCTGATGCGCGTCGTCGACGTGATGTTCGCGTTCCCCGTCATGCTGCTGGCGCTCGCGATCGTGGCCGTGCTCGGCCCGGGCCTGACGACCACGCAGCTGGCCATCGGCATCGTCTACACGCCGATCTTCGCCCGCGTCGCCCGCGCCGCCGCGCTGTCCGTGCGGGTGGAGCCGTACGTGCAGGTGTCGCGCACCATGGGCACCGGGCACGTCGAGATCCTGCGGCGGCACGTGCTGCCCGGCGTGAGCGGCCCGGTGATCGTGCAGACGTCGCTGTCGGTCGCGTTCGCGATCCTCTCGGAGGCCGCGCTGTCGTTCCTCGGGCTCGGCGTGCAGCCGCCGCAGCCGTCGTGGGGGCGGATGCTCTACGACGCCCAGGGGTTCCTGGGGACCGCGTGGTGGATGGCGCTGTTCCCCGGCCTGGCGATCTTCGTGACCGTGCTCGCGCTCAACCTGCTCGGCGACGGGCTGCGGGACGTGCTCGACCCGCGGCAGCGCACCCTGCTGCAGACCCGACGCCTCGTCAGGAGGAGCCGCCGATGAACCCCGTCCTCGAGGTGACGGACCTGCGGGTCGCGATCGGCCCGACGCCGATCGTCCGCGGCGTGTCGCTCTCCGTGGAACCCGGGCAGACCCTGGGCATCGTCGGGGAGTCCGGCTCCGGCAAGTCGATGACCGTGCTCGCCGCGACCGGGCTGCTGGACGCGCCCGGGGCGCGGGTGTCGGGCAGCAGCGTGCTCGGCGCGCCGGTGGGTGGCGGGGCCGGCGGCGCGGGCGGGACGACGCAGCTCGTCGGCGCCTCCGCCCGCACGCTGCGGTCCGTCCACGGCGACCGCATCGGGTTCGTGTTCCAGGACCCGTCGACGTCGCTCAACCCGATCCTCACGCTCGAGCGGCAGATCACCGAGAGCCTGGAGGCGCACCGCGGCCTGACCGGCCGGGCCGCGCGCGCCCGGGCGCTGGAGCTGCTGGAGGCCGTCGGCATCCCCGACCCGGAGCGCAGGCTCGCGTCGTACCCGCACCAGCTCTCGGGAGGTCAGCGGCAGCGGGTGATGATCGCCGTGGCGCTGGCGTGCGACCCGGCCCTGCTCATCGCCGACGAGCCCACGACGGCCCTCGACGTCACCACGCAGGCGCAGGTGGTGGACCTGGTGCGCGACCTCCAGCACCGGTTCGGCACGGCGGTCGTGTGGATCAGCCACGACCTCGGGCTCATCGGCCAGGTCGCCGACGACGTCACGGTGCTCCGGGACGGCGTGCAGCTCGAGACGCAGCCGGTGATCGACCTGGTGGACCGGCCGCGCGACCCGTACACCCGCGAGCTGCTCGCCGCCCGCCCGCTGCTCGGGCAGTCCCGCCCGGCGCCCGGGCCGGCGGACGCCGAGGTGCTGCTCGCCGTCGAGGGCCTCGACGTGCGCTTCGACGTCCGCGGCCCCGCCGGGCGTGCGCAGGTGCACGCGGTCGACGACGTCTCGTTCCAGGTCCGGCGCGGTCACACGCTCGGCATCGTGGGGGAGTCGGGGTCGGGCAAGTCGACGATCGCCGGCGTCCTCACCGGGCTGACCAGCCCGCGCGCCGGCACGGCGGAGCTCGACGGGGTCGACGTGCTGCACCAGCGGGGTGCTGCCCTGAAGGCGCTGCGCCGGCGGATCGCGATGGTGTTCCAGGACCCGTACTCGTCGCTGAACGGCCGGTCGACGGTCGGGACGTCCGTCGCCGAGCCGCTGCGGGTCCACGGGCTGGCCCGGGGGCGGGAGGCGACGGCCCGACGGGTGGGCGAGCTGCTGGAGCTGGTGGACCTGCCGGCGTCGTGGGCGTCCCGCTACCCGCACGAGCTGTCCGGCGGGCAGCGGCAGCGGGTGTCGATCGCGCGGGCGCTCGCGCTCGAGCCGGACCTGGTGATCCTCGACGAGTCGACCGCCTCGCTGGACGTGTCGATCCAGGCCCGCGTGCTGGAGCTCCTCGCCCGGCTGCAGGCGGAGCTCGGGCTGACGTACCTGTTCATCGCGCACGACCTCGCCGTGGTCGAGCGGGTCAGCCACGACGTGCTGGTGCTCAGGGAGGGGCGCACGGTGGAGCACCGCCCGGCGGCCGAGCTGTTCGCGGACCCGCGGCACGACTACACCCGCGCGCTGCTCGCGGCTGTCCCGCCGGTGCGGCCGCGGGTGGGCCGGGCCGCGGCGGGGTAGCGGCGGCTCAGACCAGGCCGAGCTCCGCGAACGCCGACGCCAGGCCCTCGGCCGCCGGCCCGGCGGCCACGTGGTCCGCCAGGGCCAGCAGGCGCGGGTCGGCGCCGGCGATCGCGACGGACGTGCCGGCGTACTCGAGCATCTCCAGGTCGTTCGGCCCGTCGCCGAACGCCACGACGTCCTCGCGGTCGGCGCCGAGGTGGTCGAGCACCGTCTGGATGCCGAGCGCCTTGTGGACGCCGGCGAGCTGGATCTCCCCGGCGGTCTCGCCGAGCCCGGTGATGGAGGAGGGCAGCAGGTCGAGACCCTCGCCGAGGGCGTCCGCCACGACGCGCCACGGGGACGCGGCGCCGACGTACGTGACCTTGGCGAAGGAGCACTCCTCGAGGCGCGCCGGTACGCGCAGCGCCTCGAGGAGGGCGCTCTGCCCGTCCGCCGCGGTGTCCGGGTCGCGCAGGTGCCCGCCGAGCAGCTCGCCGAGCCGCCGCCGGACGTCGGGCCGCCCGTACAGCGCCTCGGGGGCCTCCAGCACGTAGGCGGCGTCGTGGGCGTCGAGCACGGTGATGACGCGCTCCGCGAGGTCCCGCGGGAAGCGCTGGTCGCGCAGCACCTCGCCGCCGACCTCGACGTAGCCGCCGGCGGACGCGACCATCCCGTCGAACCCCGCGGCGAGGATGTGCCGGGTCAGCATCGAGCGCGGCCTGCCCGTGCACAGCAGGACGCGGTTCCCGGCGGCACGTGCGGCGGCCACGGCCCGGACGTGCCCCGGCGGGACGACGCCGCGGTCGGCGTAGGTGCCGTCGATGTCGAGGAACACGATGCGGGGCCGTGCGCGGGGAGCCATGCCCCCAGCCTCCCCCACCCGGCGCTGGGCCGTCCGGGTGACCCTCGGTCGGGTGGTGGCACCGGGCTCCGAGCGGGACGTGGGCCCGGAGCACGCGCTTCACCCGCTCACTCACCCAAAAGGGGACGAAACGGACACTAGCGTTCCTGTGCCGCGGCCGTCGCGACCAGGAGGGGCACCATGCACCTGAGGCTCATCCCGCTGTCCGACGTGACACCCGCCGACGTGGAGGCGTGGCACCGCCTCGCCGACCACGCGGTGTGGCCGAACATGTACCTCGACCCGCGCTTCCTCGTGCCCGCCCGGCACCGCGGCGAGGACGCGTCCGACGTCCGCGTCGTCGTCGTCCAGGAGGGCGGCGAGTGGCTCGCCGCCCTCGCCGTCAGCACCAAGCCGGTCGCGCGGCGTGTGCCCGTGCTCGCCGCGACCACCGGTGGCGCGTTCACCACCGTGCACTCCGACCGGCACCACCCGCTGCTGCTGCGCGGCCGCGAGGCCGAGGCGCTGGAGGCGCTGCTGCGCGGCCTGACGTCGGTCGGGCTGCCGGGGCTGGTGCAGCTGCGGCGCTTCCCCGGTCAGGGGCCGCTGGCCGACACGCTGGCCGAGGTGCTGCGGCGCACGCCGATGCGCGCGTGGGAGCGGCGGCGCGACACCGGCGCGTTCGCCCCGCGGGAGGCGCTGACGGTCCCGGAGCTCCCGCCGCTCACCGACGGCGTGCTGGTCGACCCGCCGCTCGCCACCGACCACATGGCGACCGACGAGCGCCGCAACATGCGCCGGGGCGTGCGTGGCCTGGTCCGTGAGACCGGCGGGCCCCTGGAGCTGCACGACGTGTCCGCCGACCCGGGTGCCGAGGACGCGTTCGTCGAGCTGCAG
The DNA here is from genome assembly GCF_019797765.1 of Cellulomonas sp. C5510. Classification (NCBI taxonomy): domain Bacteria; kingdom Bacillati; phylum Actinomycetota; class Actinomycetes; order Micrococcales; family Cellulomonadaceae; genus Cellulomonas; species Cellulomonas sp. C5510. The sequence continues at coordinate 3,371,007 of NZ_CP081862.1, read as the reverse complement.
GCCGCCGGCTGGAAGGGCGACGTCGCGCTGGGCGGTTCGGCGCTGCGGCTGGACCCGCGGGCCGAGCGGTGGTTCCGCGAGGTGGTCGCGCTGTTCCGGCGGGACGGAGACGCCACGGTCCTGCGCCTCACCGCCGGGGGCCAGACGCTCTGGCACGGGTACGCGCTGCGGTCCGGCGGGGCGTACTTCGGGTTCCTGGACGCCTACGCGGAGCAGCACCGGCGGTACAGCCCCGGCGCGATCGGGCGGATCGCCAACCTCACGTACCTGTTCGCCACCACGGACGCGCCGTTCTTCGACCCGGGGTTCGACTCCCGCTACGCGGCGGGCGCGCGCCTGTTCCCGGAGTCCCGACCTGTGGTGGACGTGCTGGTCTCGACCCGGGGCCTCACCGCGCGCACCGTCCTGCGCGCGGCACCGGCCGCCCGCCGGCTGGGGCTGCTGGCCTCCTGAGTCCCGCGCGGTGGAGCCACGGGTGGCAGGCTGTGCCCGTGAGGTCCCGCCACCCCCGCGTCACCGCCGACGTCGGCCCCGGCTTCCCCGTCGCGGAGGCCCGCGCGCTGCAGACCGCCCTCGAGGGCGCGCTGACCGCGGTCGAGCGGGCCGCCGGCCGGCCCGTCCCGGTGGAGCTGCAGTTCGAGCCGGGAGCGGGCGACGGCGTCGTGGTCGTCTGCCGGAACCGGGTCGTGGGGTTCGTGCCGCCCGGGCGTGCGTCCGGGCTGCGCGGCCAGCTCGCGGACGCCGGGCGCCGCGCCCACCTGGTGGCCCCCGGCGTGCTGCACCGGCAGGACGGGCTGTGGCGCGCGTGGGCCGGCGCCGAGCCCGAGGGCGGCGTGCCTCCCGTTCCCGACGGCCTCGACACGATGGCCGCGCCCGACCCCGCGATCCTGGGCATCCCGCTGCGGCGGACCTGAGCCCGGCGTCGCGGCGGCCCCGGGCGGTGCGACGGGGCCGGCGTCAGGCGTACCAGCCGGACGGCGTGAGCTCAGCGGCGTACCGCGGCGCGTAGTGGTCGAAGTAGACCCGCGCGACGAGCTCCCGCCGGCTGCCGACCCCGGCCTTGTCGAACACGGCCTTCAGGTGGTCCTGCACGGTCCACGGCGACAGGTGCAGGGCCCGGCCGATCTCCTGCGTGCTGTCGCCGTGCAGCACGCCGGCGACGACGTCGCGCTCGCGGCCGGTCAGCCCGAACGCCGCGACCACCAGCGGCACGATCTCCGGCGGCCGGGCCTCCTCCAGCGTCACGACCACCTGCCGCCGGCCGCCGTCGCGCGCCGCGAGCGGCGCCGCGTGCACGACGAGCCACTGGCCCGCCGGCGTGCGCACGCGCAGCCGGGGGACGGTCCGGAGGCGGCCGTCGCCCAGGGCCCGCGCGGCGGACGTGATGGCGGCGACCGGCGTCGGGAGCGAGTCCCAGCGCGTGCCGCCGAGCTCGGCGACGCGGGCCTCCGCGGCCGGGGTCGTCTGGCAGACCGTGTTGTCGGCGTCGACCACGAGCACGGCGGGTCCGGCGACCCGGCCCCCCGCCCCGGAGGCGCCGTCGTCCGCGAGCCGGCTCGCGGCAGCCGTGACGAGTCCCGCCCGCACGCCCACCGCGAGCGTGCCGGCCACCCGCGCGAGGAAGTCGGCCTCCGCGGGGGAGAACCCGCTGGACCCGCCGGACCGGTACAGCGCGACCGCGGCCCACGGGGTGCCGTCCGTCCGGGCGGACGCCCGCATCTCGTGGTCGAGCGACCAGTGCGGCACGAACATCTCCCGGTGCCGGCTGCTGCTGCGGGGGTCGCCGCCGGTGTCGTCGGCGAGGATGCCCACGGGGTTCGCCTGCCGGGCGAGCGACCGGAACAGGTTCACGTGGTCGGTGACGTACTCGTGCTCGAGGAACTCCGCGTCGCGGTCGTCGCCGATGTTGCGCTTGACCGACCCGGTCAGCAGCCCGGTGTCCGGGTCGACGGGCCCGATGCAGGCCGCGTCGTGGGGGATCGCCGCGCCGAGCAGGTCGATCGCGCCGCGCGCGAACGCGCGCCAGTCGAGGCCCGCCCGCGCGAGACCGTCGAGCCCGGCGCGGACGGGCTCGGTCCGCAGAGTCGCCATGCTCCGATGGTCCCGCTGTCCGGTTCGTCCCGGTACCCCCATGTTTGTGGGGATCTCTGCGGCCCGGGTCGCGGCGCCCGCACGACCCAGGTTCCTGGGATACCGCGCGCCCCGCGGCCCGGAGCACGCTCGGCGGCATGACCACGGACCTGGCGGCCGGAGCGCCGCTCGACACCTCTGCCCTCGACGAGCTGCGCGCGGCGCTGACCGGCACGCTCGTCGCACCCGGCGACCCCGCGTGGGACGCCGCACGCCTGCCCTGGAACGTGCTGGTCGACCAGCGCCCGCTCGCCGTCGTCCAGGCGGCCGACGCGCACGACGTCGCGGTGACCGTCCGCTGGGCCGCCGCGCACCACGTCCCTGTCACGGCCCAGCCCAACGGCCACGGCGCCAGCCGCCTGCTCGACGGCGCGGTCCTCGTCCGCACCACCGCGCTCGACGACATCTGGGTGGACGCCGACGCCCGCGTCGCCCGCGTCGGGGCCGGGGTGCGGTGGGGCGACCTGCAGGTCGCGCTGGACGGCACCGGCCTGACCGGGCTCGTGGGCTCGAACCCCGACGTCACGGTGGTCGGGTACTGCCTCGGCGGCGGTCTGTCCTGGTTCAGCCGCGCCCATGGCACGGGAGCCGGGTCGGTCCGCGCGGTCGAGGTGGTCGACGCCACCGGGACGCACCGCTGGGTCCGGGGCGACGACCCTGCCGACGCCGACCTGCTGTGGGCCCTGCGCGGCGGCGGCGGCGACTTCGCCCTCGTGACCGCCGTCGAGCTGGACCTGTTCCCCGCCCCGCAGGTGTACGGCGGCCTGCTGGCCTTCCCGGCGGAGGCGGCGCCCGCGGTGCTCCGCGCGTTCCGGCAGATCACGCGGGACGCTCCCGAGGCGCTCACCACCTGGGCCGCCGTGCTGCACCTGCCGGACGCGCCCGTGGTGCCCGAGCCGATGCGCGGGCTGTCCCTGGCGCTGCTGCTCGCCACCTACCTCGGCGACCCGGGGGAGGCGGAGCGGCTGCTCGCCCCTGCGCGGGCCGCCGGTCCCGTGCTCCGCGACACGTTCCGCCCGCTCGCGCCCGGCGAGGTCGGGCTGCTCGCCGAGGAGCCCGTCGACCCGAGCCCCGCCGTGCTCGCCGGCACGCGGCTGCACACCTTCGACGAGGCAGCCGCCGCCCGGCTGCTCGAGGTCGCCGGCGCCGGCTCCGGGACGCCGCTCATGCAGGTGCAGGTCCGGCACGTCGGCGGCGCCCTCGCACGCGAGCGGGTGCCGTCCGCCGCCGGGACGGCCGACGAGCCGTACCTGCTCTCGGGCCTGGCGATCGTCCCCGTGCCCGAGGCGTACGGCCCCGTGACCGGCGCGCTCGACGGGCTGTTCGCGGCGATGGACCCGTGGAGCACCGGGACGGCGCCGCTGACGTTCCTCGACCGGGACGAGACGGTCGCGCGGGCGTACCCGCCGGCGACGGTCGACCGGCTGCGCGCGGTCAAGGCCGCGGTGGACCCGGCAGGACTGTTCCGCAGCAACCGCCCGGTCAACCCCTGACCCCCCGGGGCGGCCGGGGCCCTCGCAGGGGCAGGTCCCCGGCCACCCCGCCCACCCAGCCCGCCCACCCCCACCCGCCGAGTTCGGCACTCCGCGTGCGAGGTCGGCATCCGCACCTGCCGAACTCGCCTGGGACTGCCGAACTCGCGGGGATGGGGCCCGGGCTCGCGGGACGGGGGCCGGTCTGGCGGCGCGCCGTCCGGCCGCGCAGACTGGCCGGGTGGCCGCCCGGACCGTCGTCGTGCACGGGGTCGTCCAGGGTGTCGGGTTCCGCGCGTCGATGGCGGCGGAGGCCCGGCACCTGGGCGTGACCGGGCACGTCCGGAACCGCCCCGACGGCACCGTCGAGGCGCACGTCGAGGGCCCGCAGGACGCGGTCGCGGCGCTGGTGGACTGGGCTCGCCGCGGGCCCCGGTTCGCCGAGGTGACGCACGTCGACGTGCGCGACGCCGTGCCCTCGGGCGCCGAGACCTTCGTCGTCGAGCGCTGAGGCCGGGACGGCCCGCCGCGGCGGACCTGATCCCGCGGCCCCGCCCGCCCCGCCTACCCCGTCCGCCCCGCCTACCCCGTCCGTCCCGCCCGCCCCGCCTGGCGCCGCCGCGAGTTCGGCACTGCGGGTGCGAGTTCGGCATCTGTGACTGCCGAACTCGCCTGGGAGTGCCGAACTCGCGGGTTCCGGGGCCGTCCGCGCACACCCGGCACCCGCCCGGCGCGCGTGTCGGGGGTCGCGGCTACCGTCGGTGCATGGACGTCATCCTCATCCCCGGGTTCTGGCTCGACGCGTCCTCCTGGGCGCCGGTCTCCGCGGCCCTGGAGGCCGCCGGGCACACCCCGCACCCCGTCACCCCGCTGGGTTCGGGCGGCGCGGCGGACGAGGTCGCCGGCATCACGCTGGCCGACCAGGCGGCCGCGGTCGTCGAGCTGGTCGACCGCCTCACCGGCCCCGTGGTCGTCGTCGGTCACAGCGGCGGCGGGGCGGTGGCGCACGCGGTCGCCGACGCCCGGCCGGACCGCGTCGAGCAGGTGGTCTACGTCGACAGCGGCCCGCTCGCGGACGGCGGGGTCGTCAACGACGAGCTGCCCGTGGTGGACGGCGTCGTGCCGCTGCCGGACTGGGGCGCGTTCGAGGACGAGGAGCTCGAGGGGCTGTCCGAGCAGGTCCGGGCGGACTTCCGCGCGCGGGCGCTCACCGTCCCGCCGCTGGTCGCGGCCGGCCCGCAGGTGCTGCACGACGAGCGCCGGTACGACGTCCCCGTCACGGTCATCGCCTCGACGATGCCCGAGGCCCTCCTGCGCGAGCTCATGGCGAAGGGCCACCCCTACGTGCAGGAGCTCGCGCGTGTGCGCGACGTGACGATCGTGGAGCTGCCGACCGGGCACTGGCCGCAGCTCAGCCGCCCGGACGACCTGGCCGCCGCGGTGGTGCGCGCGGTGTCCGGCGAGGCCGACGCGGAGGAGGCCATGGCCGTCCCGACCTGAGTTAACTCCACTCCACTATAGTTTACTCGACTATAGTAAACGTCGGTGGAGTAAAGAGGGGTGGACCAAGGTGTTCGTCGGACGATCGCGCGAGCTGGCCGCCCTCGAGCGGCAGATGGATGTCGTCCGTGAGGGCCGCAGGGCCGACGCCGGAGTGGCGGTGCTGCTGCGCGGACGCAGGCGGGTCGGCAAGTCACGCCTGGTGGGCGAGCTCGTCCGACGCCTGGGCGTGCCGACGGTGACCTTCCAGGCCGCCCGAGGCGCGCCGCTCGGTCAGGAGCTGGCGCTGCTCGCGCAGGCGGTCGCCGACTCGGACCTGCCGGCCGCCGACGTGGCGCGGGACTCGACCCCCTCGACGCTGACCGCCGCGCTGACGCTGCTCGCGGCCGCGCTCCCGGACGACACGCCGTCCGTCGTGGTCCTCGACGAGGTCCCCTGGCTGCTCGAGCAGGCGCCCGGCGCGGCCGGCGAGCTCCAGCGGGTGTGGGACGCCAGGCTCTCCCGCAAGCCGGTGCTCCTGCTGCTCCTGGGGTCCGACTTCGCGACGATGGAACGTCTCACGGGCCAGGACCAGCCGTTCCACGCGCGCGCCACCGAGATGGTCCTCGACCCGCTGTCCCCGGTGGAGATCGGCGCCATGTGCGGGGTCAGTGCCTTCGACGCCGTGGACGCCTACCTCGTCACCGGGGGCCTGCCGCTCGTCGCCCAGGAGTGGCAGCCCGGCGCGCCGCTCGAGCAGTTCCTCGAGTCGTCGTTCGCGACGTCCACGAGCGCCCTGGTCGTGTCCGGGAGCCGGGTGCTCGACGCCGAGTTCGGCGAGGGGACGATCGCGCGGCAGGTCCTCACCGCCATCGGGGGGCGGGGCGAGCGCACGTTCTCCGGCATCCAGGGTGCTGCGCGGGGTGAGCCGCTCAACGCGACGACGCTGACCGGCATGCTGAGCACGCTCATCCGCAAGCGGGTCGTCGCGACGGACGAGCCGATCTCGACCCGGGCGGTGCCGCGCAACCGGCGGTACCGGGTCGCCGACCCGTCGCTGCGCTTCTGGCTCGCGTTCGTCGAACCCGCGCTCGGGGAGGTCGACCGGGGGCGCCCGGACCTGGCGCTGGCGCGTGTGCAGCGGGGTTTCGCCGCCTGGCGGGGCCGCGCGGTGGAGCCCGTCGTCCGGAGTGCCCTGGAGAGGCTGCTGCCCGACGAGCGGTTCCCCGAGGTCACCCGGGTCGGCGGGTGGTGGCCGCGCAGCAACCAGCCGGAGATCGACCTCGTCGGGACAGCCGGCGCACCGGGGCCCGTCCACCTGGTCGGAACCGTGAAGTGGCGTGCCGCCGCACCGGTGCGGGCGGACGAGGTCCGCGCGCTCGCCGCTGACGCCGTCGCGGTGCCCGGGGTCACGGCGGACACCTCCCTGGTGGCGGTGTGCCCCGGGGGCGCGGAGCCCGGCCTGCCGCTCGCGGCCACGTGGGGCGCGGAGGACCTGCTGGCCGCGTGGCCGCGCTGACCCCGGTCCGCCGCGGGCCTCCCGCCTGCGTGGATGACATGTCAGGCGCGCCTCGCCTACCATCGGCGCGACTCGCCGGAGCCTCCTGCGCGAGGGGGCGTCACGCAGGCTCGACCGGGCTCCGGCCGGCCGGCGCGCCCCCACCGGTGCGCGCCGCAGAACCCCCGGGAACGGCACTGTGATCAGGATCGGCATCGTCGAGGACGACCCCGCGAGCGCGGCGCTGCTCGTCGAGCACCTGCGCCGCTACGAGCGCGAGCACGGCGAGGAGTTCCGGGTCTCGGCGTTCCCCGACGGCGCGGACATCGTCGCGGCGTACCGGCCGGACTTCGACATCCTGCTGCTGGACGTCGAGATGCCGCGGCTCGACGGGTTCAGCGCCGCGTCGCAGATCCGGCTCGTGGACCCGGACGTCGTCATCATCTTCATCACCAACATGACGCAGCACGCCATCAAGGGCTACGAGGTCGACGCGCTGAGCTACGTCCTGAAGCCGGTGCCGTACTTCGCGTTCGCGCAGGAGATCAAGCGGTCCGTGGCCCGGCTGCGGCGCCGCTCCGCCGACTACCTGCTGCTCACCGTGGACGGCGGCCTGGTGCGGGTCGCGACCGACGACATCGTGTTCCTCGAGTCCGCGAAGCACCGCACGACCGTGCACACCGTCGACGGCCGGTACTCGGTGGTCGGGCCGCTGAAGGCGCTGGAGGCGCAGCTCGAGGGCAAGAGCTTCTTCCGCAGCAACAGCGGCTACCTGGTGAACCTGCGGCACGTGCTCGGCGTGCACGGCAGCAGCTGCCTCATGGTCGGGGGCCACGACCTGCTCGTGAGCCGGTCCCGCAAGAAGGCGTTCCTCGCGGCGCTCACCGACTACCTCGGGGCGCGGCACACGTGATCATGGAGACGCTGCCCGACATCCCGCGGGCGCTGACCGGGATCGCGGAGTGGCTGGCGTGCCTGGTGTACATCCTGCTGCGTCGGCAGCGGCTGCCCCGGGCCCGGTTCGTGGCGCTGGCCGCCGTGGCACTGGTGGTGCAGGTCGGCGTGCAGGAGCTGGCGGACCGGCTGCCCCTGCAGCTGTGGACGGTCGGCATGGCCGCCGCCGTGGCCGTGATGTACGGGTTCATCCTCGGCGCGACGCGCGTGTCCGCCCGGGACGCCGGCTACTTCGCGGCACGCGCGCTGGTCCTCGCGGAGCTGGTCGCGGCGCTGCACTGGCAGATGCACTGCTTCTTCTTCCTGCCGGCGGACCGCCCGGGGCTGGCGTGGCAGGCGGCGTTCTTCGTGCTGGTGTACGCCGTGGCGTTCGTGGGGGTCTTCTTCGTCGAGGCGCGGCACTTCCGCCCGGCGCAGGCCCTCGACGTCACGCCGGGGGAGCTGGCCTCCGCGGTCGCGATCGCCCTGGTCACGTTCTTCATGAGCAACATCAGCTTCCTCAACGCGAACACCCCGTTCAGCGGGCGGCTGGGGCTCGAGATCTTCTACATCCGCACGCTGGTGGACCTGTGCGGGTTCGTGGCGCTGTACGCGCAGCAGGGGCAGCGCCTGCAGCACCGCGCCCGGGCGGAGGTGCGGGCGATCGACGAGATGCTGCGCCGCCAGCACGAGCAGTACCTGCAGTCCAAGCGCAGCATCGAGATCGTCAACCGCAAGTACCACGACCTCAAGCACCAGATCGGCGTGATCCGGGCGGAGGGCGACCCGGGCCGCCGGGCGTCGTACCTGGACGACCTGGAGGCGAGCGTGTCGGGCTACGCCACCCAGGCGGACACCGGCAACGGCGTGCTCGACGTCATCCTCACGACGAAGAGCATGGAGTGCGCGGAGCGGGGGATCGACCTGACGTACGTGGTGGACGGGGCGGTGCTCGACTTCATGTCCGCGATGGACGTCGCCGCGGTGTTCGGCAACGCGCTGGACAACGCGATCGACGGCGCGCGGGCGGTGCCGGAGCCGGAGCAGCGCCTCATCAAGGTCGCCGTGTACGCCCGGGACCGGTTCGCGCTGCTGACGGTCGAGAACTGGTTCACGGGCGAGCTCCGCACGGAGGACGGCCACATCGTCACCCGGCGGGCGGACCGGACCCGGCACGGCTACGGCCTGAAGTCCATCCGGTACACCGCGGAGAAGTACGGCGGCTCCATGACGGTGAACGTCGAGGACCAGTGGTTCGTGCTGCGGGTGCTGCTGCCGCTGCCGCAGGGCCGGCCGGCCGCGGAGACCCCGGTCGCCGAGCCGGCCCGCTGACCGGCGCCCGTCACCGTCCGGCGGTGACCGCCCCGGAGTCCCACAGCGACAGCGCCGACGCGATCGCCATGTGCATGTCGAGGTACAGGTAGGACCCGAGCCGCCCGCCGAGGTGCACGCCCGGCTCGTCGGCGGCGAGCTCCCGGTACACCCGCAGGCGCTCGCGGTCCTGGGCGGTCGCGACGGGGTAGTACGGCTCGTCGTCGGGCCCCGCGAACCGGGACCGCTCGCGCATGATCACGGTGCGGTCCGGCGCGTGGCGGTCCTCCCGCTCGGGGTGGAAGTGCCGGAACTCGTGGATGCGGGTCCACGGCACGTCCAGGTCGGCGTAGTTCATGACGCTCGTGCCCTGGAAGTCGGGCACGGGCAGCGTCTCGGTCTCCAGGTCGAGCGTCCGCCACCCGAGCGGCCCGGCGTGGTGGTCGAAGTACCGGTCGACCGGTCCCGTGTACACGACGGGCACCTGCCCGCGCACGGCCGCGCGGGACAGCGGCTGGGTGTCGTCGAGGAAGTCGGTCCCGAGGTGCACGTCGATGCGCGGGTGGGACGCCATCGCCTCGAACCAGGCCCCGTAGCCGTGGGTCGGCAGGCCCTCGTAGCGGTCCGAGAAGTACCGGTTGTCGTACGTGTAGCGCACGGGGAGCCGGGCGATGACGGACGCCGGCAGCTCGCGCGGGTCGGTCTGCCACTGCTTGGCGGTGTAGTCCCGGACGAACGCCTCGTACAGCGGCCGGCCGATCAGCGAGATCGCCTTGTCCTCGAGGTTCGCGGCGCCCGCGGCGTCGACCTCGGCGGCCTGCCGGGCCACCAGCGCGCGGGCCTCGGCCGGCCCCATCGCGGCGGAGAAGAACTGGTTGAGCGTCCCCAGGTTGATGGGCAGCGGGTAGACCGTGCCGGCGTGCGTCGAGTACACGCGGTGCCGGTAGTCGGTGAACCCGGTGAACCGCCGCACGTACTGCCACACGCGCTCGTTCGAGGTGTGGAAGATGTGCGAGCCGTAGCGGTGCACCTCGATGCCGGTGCCCGGGTCGACGCTGCTCCAGGCGTTGCCGCCGAGGTGCTCGCGCCGCTCGACGACGGCGACCCGCAGACCGGCCTCGGCGGCGCGCTCGGCGACCGTCAGCCCGAACAGGCCGGCCCCGACGACGAGCAGGTCCATGCGGGCGGCCTTCCGGTGCGGGGGAGCGCCCGGCGTCCGCGGGCGCGCGTCGAGTGTAGGGCGGCGCGCGCAGCCCCCTGCGCCGGGCCTCCCGCAGGTCACGACGGTGACCGGACGCCGTGACCGGGCCGTGACCTCGCCGTGATCTCGCGGACTGTTCGTGGACGCAAAGCGACCGTCCGTGCACCGGCGCCCCTGCGCGTGCGGGCCGGTTCCTAGCGTGACGCTCGCGGGACCGAGGACCAGGACGTCCGGGGACCGCGATCGGTTCGCACAGTGCGCTGTGTCGCGCACGTGCCGCCCGGACCGCCCCGACGACGGAGCGGACCGGTCGGGCGCGGACAGGGCCGACAGACGACAAGGGAAGGTCGATGAAGACAACGAGAACGGCTTACGTCAAGGGAGCGGCGGTCGTCGCAGGGGTCGCCCTGTTCGCCCTCACGGCGTGCTCGCCCAGCTCCTCGGACGAGGACAGCTCGGCCGGCAGCTCCTTCACCACCCGTGAGGTCTCCGACGGCACGACGGACTTCGTCGTCGTCACCAACCCGGGCGACGGCCCCGTCCTGTCGTACGGCAAGGACAGCGGCATCGAGCTGCTCACCGAGGAGGTGGACGGCCAGGAGCTCGCGTTCAAGGACATGAACGGCAACGGCGAGCTGGACACGTGGGAGGACTGGCGGGAGTCCGCGCAGGACCGCGCGGCCGACCTCGCCGAGGACCTGTCGGTCGAGCAGATCGCGGGCCTCATGCTCTTCAGCTCCCACGAGCGCTCACCCGCGGACGGCCTGACGGACGCGCAGAAGGAGTACATGGAGCAGTCGCGGCTGCGCAACGTGCTCAACGCGGGCCCGAACGACGTCGAGGCCAACGTCACGTGGTCCAACGAGCTCCAGGCGTACGCCGAGTCGCTGGCGACCGAGGACGAGCCGTACGTCCCGGTGAACTTCAGCTCCGACCCGCGCTCCACCGCGGAGAGCGGCGGGAACTACAACGCGTCCGGCGACATCTCGCGCTGGCCGTCGAACCTGGGCCTGGCGGCGACGTTCGACACCGAGACGATGACGGCGTTCGCGCAGACCGTGTCGGCCGAGTACCGCGCGCTGGGCATCGGCACCGCGCTCAGCCCGCAGATCGACCTGGCGACCGAGCCGCGCTGGCTGCGCGTCGACGGCACGTTCGGCGAGAACGTCGAGCTCGCGAGCGAGATGGCGAAGGCCTACGTGGACGGCTTCCAGACGACGCCGGGTGCGGACGGCTGGGGCTCCGAGTCGGTCAACGCGATGATCAAGCACTGGGCCGGTGACGGCCCGGGCGAGGGCGGGCGCGAGTCGCACACCGAGGCCGGCAAGTACGGCGTCTACCCGGGCGACAACTTCGACGCGCACGCCGAGGTGTTCCTCGGTGCGATGGACTCCGCCGCGGTCATGACGGCGTACTCGATCGCGCTCGACGCGGACGGCCAGCCGCTGGGCGGCGGCGACCGCATGGGCAGCGCGTACGACTCGTACCGCACCGGCCTGCTGCGGGAGAACTTCACCGGCGTGGTCGTGACCGACTGGGCCGTGACGGCCGGCGGCACCACCGACCCCGACGCGTTCATCGGCACCTCCTGGGGCGCCGACGACATGACGGTCGAGGAGCGCCACTACGCGATCCTGCAGAACGGCGTCGACATGTTCGGCGGCAACAACGCGGTCGAGCCGGTGCTCGCGGCGTACGACATGTGGCAGGCCGACTTCGAGGCCGGCGAGAACGACGTCGACGCCGACACCCGGTTCCAGGAGTCCGGCACCCGCATCCTCACGATGCTGTTCCAGCCCGGCCTGTACGAGAACCCGTACCTCGACCTCGAGCACTCGAAGGAGGTCGTGGCCAGCCAGGACAAGCTGGACGCCGGCTACGAGGCGCAGCTCGACTCCGTCGTGATGCTGAAGAACGACGCCGACACGATCGCCGCCGCCGAGGCGGGCGACTGGGCCGACAAGACGGTCTACATCCCGCGGAACTTCGACACCGGCCAGGCCGGCCTGTTCGGCCCGGGCGAGTACAGCGAGGGTCCCGGCCTGACGGTCGAGGTCGCCGAGGAGTACTTCGCCGAGGTCGTCACGGACGAGGCCGTCGAGGACGCGGACGGCAAGGTGACGGGCTACACCGCCCCCGACCTGTCCGACGTGGACCTGGTGCTGGTCGGCATGGACAGCCCGAGCAGCGGCGCGGTGTTCGCGAACTCCGGCCACGACACCGAGACCGGTGAGTGGTACCCGCTGTCGCTCCAGTACCGCCCCTACACGGCGGACGGCGAGAACGTCCGGAAGGTCTCGATCTCCGGCGACGTCCTCGCGGACGGCACGCAGGAGAACCGGTCCTACTTCGGCAACACGTCGCGCACCTCGAACGAGTCGGACCTCGACGCGTTCGAGCGGGCCGTGGCCGCCGTCGAGGCGTCCGGCAAGGACATCCCGGTCATCACCGTCCTCAAGGCCAAGAACCCGACCGTCCCGGCCGAGTTCGAGGCGAAGTCCGACGCGATCCTCGTGGGCTTCGGCGTCAGCGACCAGGCGCTCATCGAGACCGCGATCGGCCTCCACGAGCCGCAGGGCCGCCTGCCGATCGGCTTCCCGGCGTCCATGGACGCGGTCGAGAAGCAGCTCGAGGACGTCCAGGAGGACACGGAGCCGTACGTCGACTCGGCGGGCAACGCCTACGAGTTCGGCTTCGGCCTGACCTACGCGGGTCCGGTCACGGACTGACCCGTCCCACCTCCCCGGGGCGGTCGGCGCACGCCGGCCGCCCCGGGGAGGACCGGCCGCGGGGTGGGCCCGCGGCCAGCACTCACCAAGGAGCGAACGACGTGAAGCGCAACAAGGCCCTGACGACCGGCCTCTCCCTCGTGGTCGCCCTGACGGGCGTCTTCGGCCTGGCCGCGTGCGGCAGCGACGACAGCGGCAGCACCGGCGGCACCACCTCCGAGGAGCAGGCGGCGTCGGAGTCCGACATCGCGGAGGACCTGGAGAACGCCCGGAAGGCCGTCGCCGACGCCCTGGCCGAGGACGACTCCTGGGCCCAGATCATGCTGGCGAGCGACGTGCAGGCGCCGACCGTGAAGTACGGCCTGCTGGTCGTGCCCTACACCTACTCGGACGCCGCGTCCCGCATCCAGGGGACCGTCAACATCGACGGCGGGAAGTACACGATCGACGGCGACTCCGCCGCGACCGGCCAGACCTGGCAGATCGACCAGGACGGCACCATCACCGAGGTCACCGAGTAGCGGACGGTCCCGGCCGACCGTCGCGCGCGTGCGCCCGCCCGAGGGGGCCGGCGCACGCGCACGGCGACGGTCCGTGCCGCAGAACCGACCGATCGTCCGGCCCGTCCGGACGGCCCGGACCCCGCACCTAACCTGATCGCCGGCCGCACTCGAGGAGGACTGCAGTGAACGCCAGGGCGAAGAACGCCAAGAAGCGGATGTCGAACAAGAAGTTCCTGGGGATCTGGGTCCCCGTGCTCGCCCTGCTCACCGTGGTGACGGTCGTGGCGAACGTGGCGCTCGTCGTCGCGGGCGGCTGGGTCGCGTCCCAGCTCGGCTCCGGGACGTACGAGTTCACCAACTCCGCCGAGTCGGCGGACTGGGACACGGAGTACTACAGCTCGGACTTCGACGGGATCGACGAGGTCGACGAGGCAGCGAAGGCGCTGGTCGAGGAGATCTCGGGCGCCGGCATCGTCCTGGCGAAGAACGAGCAGGCCGCGCTGCCGCTGGCCGCGGGCGCGAAGGTCACCATGCTGGGCCGCGCGGCCGCAGACCCGGTGTTCGGCGGCGCGGGCTCCGGCTCGGTCGACACCACGACGGCGGTCGACGCCCGCCAGGGGCTCGAGAACGCCGGCTTCGAGGTCAACGACGCGGTCTACACGGCCATCGAGGCGTACGCGGCCGAGAACCCGCGCGGGCACATCGAGATGGACAACCCCGCGGCGTCCTCGTACACGATCGGCGAGATGCCGGTGGACGGCTACGAGGCGCAGTCGGCCTCGTTCGCGGACTACTCCGACGCCGCCGTGGTGTACCTCGGCCGGCCCGGCGGTGAGGGCGGCGACCTGACCCGCGACATGACGGACTGGGACGACAACGCCGAGCCGGGCCAGCACCAGCTGGAGCTGAACAAGGACGAGAAGGACCTGATCGCGCTCGCGACGTCGAGCTTCGACACGGTCGTCGTGGTCGTCAACGCGTCCACCACGATGGAGATGGGGCTGCTGCAGGAGGACGCCGGCGTCGACGCGATCCTGCTGGCCGGCTCGCCGGGCGCCACGGGCTTCAACGCCCTGGGCGGCATCCTGTCCGGTGACGTGAACCCGTCCGGTCGCACCGCGGACGTGTGGGCGGCGGACTTCACCGCCGACCCGACGTTCCAGAACTTCGGCGGCTTCGTCTACGACAACCTCGACGTGTCCTACCCGGTGTCGTCGATCGAGACCGCGACGTCGAACGCGACGGTGACCGACGAGGCGCCGTTCGTGAACTACGCCGAGGGCATCTACATCGGCTACCGCTACTACGAGACCGCGGCGGTCGAGGGGTTCCTCGACTACGACGAGGCCGTGGTGTACCCGTTCGGGTACGGCCTGTCCTACACGGACTTCTCCTGGGAGGTCACCGACACCCAGGCGGGCGACGTGGACGGCACGATCGCCGTGACGGTCGAGGTCACCAACACCGGTGACGTGGCCGGGCGCGACGTGGTCGAGCTCTACTACTCCGCGCCATACACCCCGGGCGGCATCGAGAAGCCCGAGGTGGTCCTGGGCGGCTTCGACAAGACCGGCGTCATCGAGCCGGGCGCGAGCGAGTCCGTCACGATCGAGATCGCGGTCGAGGACATGGCGTCGTACGACCACCTGGGCGAGAAGGCGTACGTGCTGGAGGCCGGCGACTACGAGCTGACCGTCCGCACCGACTCGCACACGGTCGCCGCGGGCACCGAGCCGATCGGGTACACGGTCGACTCCGACGTCGTGTACTCCGGCGAGAACCACCGCGCGAGCGACGCCGCCGAGGTCACCAACCAGTTCGACGACGTGTCGGCGCAGTTCGTGTCCGAGCCGACCGACGGCAAGATCCTGTCGATGTCCCGCGCGGACTTCGCCGGCACCTTCCCCACGGCGCCGACCGCCGACCAGCTCGTCGCGGACGAGGCGGTGGCCGCAGGCTTCGCCGCCTGGGACCACGAGGCCGCCGCCGAGGCGTTCGAGGGCGACATGCCCACGACCGGCGCGAGCACCGACCTGTCGCTGATCGACCTCCGCGGCCTGCCGTTCGACGACCCGATGTGGGACGAGCTGCTCGACTCCCTGACGGTCGGCGAGATGACCGACATGCAGCTCAACGGCGCCTACCAGACGCCGGCGATCGGCTCGATCGGCAAGCCGGCGACCACCGAGCTCGACGGCCCGGCCGGGTTCTCCTCGTTCATCAACGCGTCGGTGAACGGCGTGGCCTACCCGTCGGAGTTCCTCATCGCGCAGACGTGGGACGTCGACCTGGGCCACGCCATGGGCCAGATGATCGGCAACGAGGCGCTCGCGAAGAACGTCCAGGGTTGGTACGCCCCCGCGGCGAACCTGCACCGCTCGCCGTTCGCGGGCCGCAACTTCGAGTACTACTCGGAGGACCCGCTGCTGTCGGGCGCGATGATGACGGCGGTCTCCAACGGCGCGGCGACCAAGGGCGTGTACACGACGCTCAAGCACTTCGCGCTGAACGACCAGGAGACCAACCGCGTCAACAACGGCATCGCCACCTGGGCCACCGAGCAGACGATCCGCGAGCTCTACCTCAAGCCGTTCGAGATGGCCGTCAAGGGCGTCACCATGGACGTGTCGTACCTGTCGGACGCCGAGGGCACGCGCTCGACCACCACGGTCGGCTCGACAGCGGTGATGAGCTCGTTCAACCGGATCGGCGCCACGTGGGCCGGCGGCTCCGAGGCGCTCATGACGAACGTGCTGCGCGGGGAGTGGGGCTTCGAGGGCTTCGCCATCACGGACTTCAACCTGTACCCGTACATGAACCCGAACCAGGCGATCAGCGCGGGCACGGACCTGACCCTGACGTTCCAGCCGTCGAAGTCCTACGCGGACACGTCCTCGGCGAAGGCGGTCACGGACATCCGGACGGCGACGCACCACATCCTGTTCACGGTCGCGAACTCCAACGCGATGAACGGGCTGGCTCCGGGGGCCACGGTGTCCTACACGCCGCCGACCTGGGTGTACATCCAGATCATCGCGACGGTCGTGATGGGCCTGCTGCTGCTGGCCGGTGCGTTCCTGGTGACGCGGCGCGTGCTGCGGCAGCGGAAGGCGGGCGAGCCCGCCGCCGCGGACGAGCCGGCGGTCGCCGGCGCCGGCCGCGGGGCCGACGGCCGGTAGCAGGCCGACCCGGGCGGGTCCCGGGGTGCGCTGCCCCGCACCCCGGGACGACCCCGACCACGCTCCCCGTCAGGCCGGCGGCGCCCACCACCGCCGGCCTGACGGGGGAGCCCACCGCACGGACCCCGCCGCGCCGTGCCTGCCGCCGGGGCGGTGCGCGCTGCCCCGCACCGGACCGGACGGGCCGGTGACCTCGGGCGATGACCATTCATGCGCGGGTGACGACGGTTCGTGCACCCGGGCCCCGCACCGCCGGACGACGGCGGCAGCCTTCAACCGGGGGCGCGTCGACGCACCCCCGGTGAGCAGTCAGGGACGACGACGTCGCCCTCCAGCAACCAAGGAGACACCGTGCGACTCCACGGCGAGGACGCCGCCACCACCTCGGGGGGCGCGACCCAGGACGTGACGACCGAGAGCCTGACGCTGCTGGAGAAGGCGGCGCTGCTGACCGGCAAGACGGTCTGGGAGACCCGGGACCTGCCGCGGCACGGCGTGCGGTCGCTGTGGCTGGCCGACGGCCCGCACGGCGTGCGCAAGCAGCTCGGTGCGGCCGACCACCTCGGCATCGCCGCCTCGCAGCCGGCCACCTGCTTCCCGACGGCCGCCGCGGTCGCGAACACCTGGGACGTGACGCTGGCCGAGCGGATCGGCGCGGCGCTGGGCGCCGAGGCCGCCGCGCAGGGCGTGGACGTGCTGCTCGGCCCGGGCCTGAACATCAAGCGCTCCCCGCTCGGCGGGCGCAACTTCGAGTACTTCTCCGAGGACCCCCTCCTGGCCGGGCGCCTGGCCGCCGGGTACGTGCGCGGCATCCAGGCCCAGGGGGTCGCGGCGTGCCCGAAGCACTACGCCGTGAACTCCCAGGAGCTGCGGCGCATGGTCTCGGACTCCGTGGTGGACGAGCGGACGCTGCGCGAGATCTACCTCAGCGCGTTCGGGATCGTGGTGACCGAGGCGCGGCCGCGCTCGATCATGTCGTCGTACAACCTCGTCAACGGGGTGTACGCCCACGAGGACCCGTTCCTGCTCGGCACGGTGCTGCGCGAGGAGTGGGGCTTCGACGGGGCCGTCATCTCCGACTGGGGCGGCTCGAACGACGTGGTCGCCGCCGTCGCCGCCGGCGGCACCCTCGAGATGCCCGCCGCCGGCCTGGACTCGGCCCGCCAGATCGTCGACGCGGTGCGCGCCGGCCGGATCGCGCAGGCCGACGTCGACGCCCGCGCCGCGGAGGTGCTGCGCCTGGTCGCCGACGCCCGCCGGGCCCCCGCCCCCGAGGTCGACCCGCTCGAGCAGCACGCCCTCGCCCGCGAGGTCGCCGCGCGCTCGGCGGTGCTGCTGAAGAACGACGACGGGCTCCTGCCCCTCGCGCCCGCGACCCGCGTGGCGGTGGTGGGCGACTTCGCCCGCGCGCCCCGGTACCAGGGCGCGGGTTCCTCGGCGGTGAACCCCACCCGGCTGGACTCCGTGCTCGACGTGATCAGCCGGTCCGGGCTGGAGATGACGGCGTTCGCGGCCGGGTTCCGCCGCGACGGCACCCCCGACGCTGCTCTGCGGGCCGAGGCGGTCGAGGCGGCCCGCGGCGCGGACGTCACGCTGCTGTTCCTGGGGCTCGACGAGATCGCGGAGTCCGAGGGCCTGGACCGCTCCACGCTCGCGCTGCACGCCGCGCAGGTCGAGGTGCTGCGGGCGGTCGCCGAGGTCAACCCCCGCACGGTCGTCGTGCTGGCCGGTGGCGGGGTCGTGGAGGTGCCGTGGCTCGCCTCCGCGCAGGCACTCGTGCACGGGTTCCTCGCCGGGCAGGCGGGCGCGGGCGGTCTGCTCGACGTCCTCACGGGCGTGGTCAACCCGTCCGGGCACCTCGCGGAGACCGTGCCGGTGACGCTCGCCGACACCCCCACCGCCGGCACGTTCCCCGCGCAGGGGCGCACCGCCGAGTACCGGGAGGGGCTGTACGTCGGCTACCGGTACTACGCGACGGCCGGCGTGCCGGTGGCGTTCCCGTTCGGCTACGGCCTGTCGTACACGACGTTCGCGCACTCCGGTCTGACGGCGACGGCCGACGCCGCGACGGTGACGGTCACCAACACCGGCCCGGTCGCGGGCGCCGACGTGGTGCAGGTGTACGTGTCGCGGGTGTCGCCCGGCGTGCACCGGCCGGCGCGGACGCTCGCGGGGTTCGCACGGGTCGAGCTCGAGCCGGGGGAGTCCGCCACGGTGACCGTCCCGCTCGGCGACGCCGCGTTCCGGCACTGGGACGTCGCGACGGGGGCGTGGCAGGTGGAGCGGGGCACGTGGCGCGTCCTGGCCGGCGCGCACGTCGACGACCTGCCCCTGTCGGCGGAGGTCGAGGTCCCGGGCACCGTCCCGCCGCGCACGGAGGACCTGCCGGAGCGGTACCGCACCGGCGACATCCGGGACGTGCCGGACGCCGACTTCTCGGCGCTGCTCGGACGACCGCTGCCGTCGTCCGCGTGGTCGCGCCCGCTCACGGTGAACGACCCGCTGTCCGCGATGGCCGGCGCCCGCTCCCCCCTCGCCCGTCTCGCGTACCGCGTGCTGGCGTGGCGCCGGGACGTGGCGGACCGCCGCGGGAAGCCGGACCTCAACATCCTGTTCCTGCTCAACATGCCCTTCCGGGCCATCGGGAAGATGACCAACGGCATGGTCGACGCCGCGACGGTGGACGGCATCGTCCGCATCGTCAACGGCCGCTTCCTCTCCGGCGTCGCCGCCACGGTGCGCGCCTTCCTCCGCAACCGCCGCGCCAACCGGCGCACCGCCCGCGAGCTCGCCGGCGACGCCCCCGGCCGCAGCGCCTGACCCTGCCTGCGCCCCGCCCGAACGAGAGAGACCTGCGATGATCACCCGCCTCCGCGACGCCTGGCGTCGGTTCGCCGAGAAGCGCCCCGGCGTCGCCCAGTTCGTCGTGTTCTTCCTGCTGAGCAACGGCATCACGGTGCTGCAGCTCGCGCTGATGCCGCTGATCAAGTGGCTGTTCGGGATGACGTCGCTGGTCGACACCGCGTTCCAGGTGTGGCCCGTGGGGTCGAACCCGGACGGGTCGCAGTACTTCGTGTTCGACTACGCCGCGGGCGCCCTGCCGGCGGGCGGGGGCGGGCTGGCATACTTCCTGGCCGTGCAGATCACCCTGCTGGTGGCGCAGGTGATCAACTTCTTCGCCCAGCGGAACATCACGTTCAAGTCGAACTCGTCGGTCGGCAAGGCGGCGGCGTGGTACGCCATCGCGTACGTCGCCATCACCATCCTCGCGGCCGCCGCGCAGGGGCTGTACAAGACCCCGATCTACGACCTGTTCATCGACAGCTGGGGCCTGGGCGGCACCGGCGAGACCCTCGCGGACTTCGTCACGATGATCATCAACGCCGCGATCTCGTTCTGGGTGTTCTTCCCGATCTTCAAGGTCATCTTCAAGCAGGTCCCCGAGACCGCCGCCGACGCGGCCGCTGCCGACGCGGACGCGGGGGAGGTGCGGGCGTCGTGAACCCGCTGCTCACGGTCGTCGTCCCCGCGTACGACGCCGAGGCCTACCTCGCCCGCGCGCTGGACTCCCTGGTCGGGTTCGGCCCGGACCTCGAGGTGATCGTCGTCGACGACGGCTCCTCGGACGGCACCGCGGTGCTCGCCCACGAGTACGTCGACCGGTTCCCGGGCCTGGTGCGGCTCCTGCGCAAGCCGAACGGCGGGCACGGGTCCGCGATCAACGCCGGCCTCGACCACGCCCGCGGGGACTACCTCAAGGTCGTGGACGCCGACGACTGGCTGGACCGCGAGGCCCTGGCCGAGGTCCTGGCGACCCTGCGCGGGTTCCGGGCCGGCGAGCAGGAGGTCGACCTGCTGGTGGCCAACTTCGTCTACGAGAAGGTCGGCAAGCGCACCAAGACCGCCGTGCGGTACGCCGGGGCTCTGCCGCGCGGGCGGGTCATCACCTGGGACCGCACGCGCACGTTCGCCAAGCGGCAGTACCTCATGATGCACGCGCTGACCTACCGCACCGCGGTGCTGCGCGAGGCCGGGCTGCGGCTGCCCGAGCACACGTTCTACGTCGACAACCTCTACGCGCTGGTCCCGCTGCACCGGGTGCGGACCCTGTACTACCTGGACGTCGACCTGTACCGGTACTTCATCGGGCGGGCCGACCAGTCCGTGCAGGAGTCCGTCATGCTGCGCCGTCTGGACCAGCAGCTGCGCGTGAACTGGCTGATGCTGGAGCACGTCTCGCGCACCCCGGTGGCCGACCGCCGCCTGCGCCGCTACCTGCTGCACTACGTCGAGATCATCTGCGCGGTGTCCTCGATCCTGCTGATCCGCGCCGGCACCGCCGAGTCCCTCGCGGAGAAGGACCGCCTGTGGGAGCGCCTGCGCGCCGCCGACCCCTGGCTCTACCGCCGGGTGCGGTGGTCCGCCCTCGGGCAGATCTCGAACCTCCCCGGGGCGGCCGGGCGCCGGGTGTCGGTGCTGGCCTACCGCGTCGCGCAGCGCGCCATCGGCTTCAGCTAGGGCGTGTCTCTTAACCGTCTGAGGCAGAGGAGGATCGCGCGTAGGACGGCTGCTCCGCGGTAGGTCACGGCGTGCTTGTCGTAGCGGGTCGCGAGCCCGCGCCACTGCTTGAGGTGGGCGAAGGCGCGTTCGACGACGTTGCGTCCGCGGTAGTCGACCGGGTCGAAGGCCGGCGGGCGACCGCCTGCGGCTCCTCGCCTCTTGCGGTTGCGGATCTGGTCTGAGGGTTCGGGGATGACCGCGCCGATCCCGCGGGCGCGCAGCAGGGCCCGGTGGGCGCGAGCGGAGTACGCCTTGTCCGCCCGCACCCGGTCCGGACGGGTGCGCGGCCGACCCGGACCAAGGCGCGCGACGCGCAGGTGCTCGAGCAGGACCGGGAACATCGGTGAGTCGTTGCTCTGGCCCGCGCCGACGAGCACGACCATCGGCAAGCCGCCGCCGACGACGCTCGGCACGAAGCTCGGGGCAGCGAAGATCGGACCCTGGGTCGGCTACGCGTGTGGTGCGCTCGGCATCGACAAGGTCATCTCGACTGTCTCGTCGCTGCCGTCTCTGGCGTCCTCGTACTACACGAAGGCGTGCTACCAGGCTCGCATCCCTGCAACCTCCCCGGCGTGGAAGTCTGTTGACTCCTCGCAGTGCCAGCCGCTCGACAAGTCCTTCACTTGGTGATCCGATGACCGGCATGGGTGATGCTCCCGCCGCAAGGCCTGTCCACGCCGACGTCGTGCCCGACCGTGGTCATGGCGCGCGGACCTGGGGTGTCCAGTGGCTCGCGTTCATCGCGGGGGGCGTGGCGGTTGCGGTCTCGAGGATCGTGTTCGACTCACGCTGGTGGATCGCGTTCGTTGCTGCGACTGCGGTCGCTGTTGTAATCGACCTGTTCCGAAGGCGTGCGGTCGACCGCCGGGCGCGGATGCGTCCGTGATGTGATCCAGTTTCGGTGTAGGCGTTGCCATCCGGTTCATCGGGTGGCGACGCCTACACCGTTCTGTGACGGGTGTTGCCTCAGTGAGCCGCGACGGCTGCGTGAGCTCGTGTGCAGCCCGGGAGCGGGACCGGCGGTGCGGTCGGGCGCGGGTGGCGGTCAGTGCTGGCCAGCGGCGCTCGATGCGCCCGCCGGCCGGCTGGCCACGGCCGGGCTGAGGTCAGTCCTCGTCGGGGAGCATGATCGTGATGACGGGTTCGGCGGCGCCGCCTGGGCCGCCGGGGGGCGACCATGCCGACCTGGCTCGGGTGGCGGGTGCCGGGCTGGTTCGGGAAGCAGCGCACGGTGAAACCGATGCGGTCGGCGGCGGTGGTGAACTAGACGGGCCGGACCGGCGGACCCCGCGCACCCGGGCGGCGTCGAGCACCCGGCGGACCTCCGCGTCGGGCGTGGCGGCGAAGTCGCGGTACTCCTGGCCGACCGCCGCGAACACCGCCGGCTCGCGCAGGCACACCAGCCCGTCGGCCTCCGCGGCGAGCAGCCGTGCCGTGTCCGGCGGGCACACCGGCAGCGCGACGACCACCCGCCCCGCGCCCTGCCGTCGCAGCGCCGCCACCGCGGCCCGGACGCTGGCGCCGGTCGCGGCCCCGTCGTCGACCACCAGCACCGTGCGGCCGGCGACGGCCCGGGCGGCGCGGTCCCCGCGGTAGGCGGCTTCGCGCCGGCGGAGCTCCGCCGCCTCCGCGGCCCGGACCTCCGCGAACGCGGCCGGGCTCACCCCCGCGGCGCGCAGCACGGCGTCGTTGCGGACCTCCACCACGTCCCCCGCGATCCCGGCCAGCGCGCCCATGGCGAGCTCGGGGTGCCCGGGGAGGCCCAGCTTGCGGACGACCAGGACGTCGAGCGGCGCACCGAGCGCCGCGGCGACCGGGCCGGCCACCGGGACCCCGCCGCGCGGCAGCGCGAGCACGACGGCGTCCGCCAGACGGGGGTCGCCCGTCAGCGCCCGCGCGAGCGCGGCTCCGGCCTGCGCGCGGTCCGCGAACGGCTCCCCGCGCCTCGTCCGCCCGTCCCGCGCGGTCCCGGCGCCCGCCATGCCGCCGACGCTACTCCGGATGCGACGGTGCGGGACGGGCGCGAGCCTGGGACCCGTCGGCCGGCTCCCGGCCGGTCGGGTCGACGCAGGGGCGCGACCCGACGGCACCGGGGCCGGCCGGCTGCGCGACGGCCCGCCCCGGTGCCGTCGACGGGCGGCGGGGGTCCCCGGCGGCGGGGCCCCAGGCGGCAGGGCCGCAGGCGGCAGGGCCGCAGGCGGCAGGGCCCCCGGCGGCAGGGCCCCCGGGGCGGCCGGCCGCGGTGCTCGCCGTCAGGGGGCGGTCGTCGCAGACCCTGTGGCGTCCGGCGTCGCGGCCGTGGGGGTCGTGGTCGGCCCCGCCGTCGGGTCGGCTGCCGGGGCGGTCCGGGTCACCGTGATGGAGATCGTCACGCCGTCCGCGGCACCGAACCGGGCGGACGCGATCCCCACGGCGGGCCCCACGACGGCCACGCCGACCAGGACGGCCGTGAGCAGGGCACGCGAGCGCCGGCCGAGCACGGGCTCGCGCAGCCGGGCGGGGCGCCGCGGCTCAGCCGAGGAGGAGGGCATCGTCACGGCGTTCCCGGGCGGCCGCGGCGCGGCGGTCTCCCGCGGCGCGACGGGCGCGCCGGTCGTCGAGCAGGGACAGCAGCTCCAGGGTCCCGAGCGCGGCGAGCGGCGGCACCAGCATCGCGGCGCGACCCTGCGCCGAGCCGGCCCACGCCAGCACCCAGCCCCAGCGGGGGTGGACGTCGAGGATGATGCCGCGTACCTGCGACAGCGGCGTGGCGTCCGGGTCCGGCTCGGCGTTCGCGTCGCCCTTGGTGAAGATGTACGGCCGGGTCAGCGGCTCGCCGGTCACCGGGTCGTCCTGCTGGACCATCCGGCCGGTCGCCTCGTCCTGCCGCAGCACGGGCAGGTTCTTCAGCGCGATGATCCGGTGGGTCACCAGCTGGTCCGACCCCGCCGGCCAGAAGGTGGCGACCTGCCCGATGCGGAGCTGGGACGGGTCCGTGATGCGCCGCATGACCACGGCGTCGCCCGCGTCGAACGACCCCTGCTCCGGCCCGGACATCGAGCCGGACGTGACGATCAGCAGGCGCTGGCCGTTGGCCTGGAACCACAGCGGCACGGCCAGCGAGGTGGCGTAGGCGAGGCCGCACAGCACGATGACGGTCCACAACCCGGCGCGCAGGGCGCGTCGTCCCGCCGGAACCGGGGTCGCGCGGCGCGGCCGGTCCGGGTGCGGTGCCCGGCGCTCGACGGCCGGGCGCGGCCTCCTGGTCATCGCTCCTCGGGTCGTGGGCCCGCGGTCACAGGTGCGGGTTCTCCGGGTCCTGCTGGGCGTCGAACGTCAGCTCGAGGTCGGTCGTCGCGTCCTGGAAGCCGTCGCCGAGCGACTCGGGCACGGTGACCTGGACGCACAGCGCCTCGGCGGAGCCCGCGATGATCCGGCGCTCCACCGGGACGACCTGCTGCGGCGCGGTGGAGAGGGTATCGACCTGGGCGAGCACCTCGCGTCCGGCGACGCCGGCGGCGGTGCACGTCGGCGCGGCGTACAGCGTGAGCCCGAGCTGCCCGGCCAGCGCCTTCCCGTCCGGGTCGGTCGCGGTGTAGGTGACGCCGTAGACCAGCGCGAGCGAGCCGTCGTTCTCGACCGTGACGGCGCTGAAGATGTCGTCGCCGGGCGCCAGCAGCCCGGGAGGCAGCGTGAACACGGCGTCCTCGCCGGCGGCGATGTCGACGGTCCCGGTGGTGATGCCGGTGCGCCCGGCGTCGTCGCTGTCGGTGAAGATCGCGGAGGTCACGAGCGACGTCATGCCGAGACCGGCCATGCCGAGGATCGCGACGGTGGTCACCAGGCGCCGGCGGCGAGCGGGATCGCGCCGCGGGGCCGGCGGGGTGATCATCTCGCGGAGCAGCTCGTCCATCCGGGTGGTCATCCTCACGGGTGAGTTCGAAACGGTCGTACCGGGTCCTATCGGTCAGATCGTCGCGCACCTTGAGCCCGGATGTCCGGTTCTCGGGTGAGTCATGTGACCGCGTGTCGCGGGTCCGCGTCACGCGGCAGGTCCTCGGCGCGCAGCCGGTCGGGCGGCACCGCGGGGGAGTACAGGTAGCCCTGGGCCTGGTCGACGGTCAGTCGGCGCAGCACCTCGGCGGTCCGGACGTCCTCGACGCCCTCGGCCACGACCTGCAGGCCGAACGAGTGGGCGAGGTCGACCATGGCCTTGACGACCACCTCGGACCCCTCGCGGCCCGTGGCCGACAGGTCCGCGACGAACAGCCGGTCGATCTTGAGCCCGTGCACGGGCAGGTCGCGCAGCTGGGAGATCGACGTGTTGCCGATGCCGAAGTCGTCGATGGACACGCGGACGCCCGCGTCGGCGAGCCGCTGCAGGACGGGGACCACGCGGGACGGGTCGCTGACCAGCGCGGTCTCGGTGATCTCGACCTCCAGCAGGTCCGGTCCCACGTCGTGCGTCGCCAGCAGGTGCTCGATCACCTCCGCCACGGTCGCGGACGTGACGTCGTGCGCGGAGAGGTTGACCGCCACCGGCACCGGCTCGCCCCGTTCCCGCCACACCGCGAGCTGCTCGACGCACGCACGCAGGGCGTAGCGCGTCAGGTCGTGGATCAGCCCCGACTGCTCGGCGAGCGGCACGAACAGGTCCGGCGGCAGCATGCCCCGGGTCGGGTGGCGCCAGCGCATCAGCGCCTCGAGGCCGACGGTGCGGCCGGTGCGCAGGTCGATCTTCGGCTGGTAGTGCAGCTCGAGCTCGTCCGCGACGCCGAGGGCGCGGTGCAGGTCCCCGAGCAGCACCAGCCGGGCCGGGGAGGAGTCGTCCTCCTCGGGCGAGTACACGGACACGCCCAGCCGGTGGGTCTTGGCGGTGTACATCGCCACGTCGGCCATCCGCATGAGGGAGGACGCGTCGTCGGCCTGGTCGGGCAGGCAGGCGACCCCGATCGAGGTGTCGACGTGCAGCGCGAGGTCGCCGAGCATGAACGGCGGGACGAAGAGCTGCCGCACCCGGCGGGCCGCGGCGTCGGCGTCGGCCACGGACTGGATGTCCGGCAGCAGGATCGCGAACTCGTCGCCGCCGAGCCGGGCGACCACGTCGTCCTCGCGCAGCGCCCCCCGCAGGCGCGCGGCGACCTGCTCCAGGAGCTCGTCGCCGCGGTCGTGGCCGAGGGAGTCGTTGATGTCCTTGAACCGGTCGATGTCCAGCAGCGCGAGGCCGACGGTGCCACCGGTCGCCGTGGACTCCTCGATCGCCCGGGCGAGCCGGTTCGCGAGCATGCGCCGGTTGGGCAGCCCGGTCAGGGAGTCCAGCAGGGCGAGCCGGGCGTTCTCCAGGGCGGACGCCTGCAGCCGGCGCGACGCGTTGCGCACGGTCCGGAACAGCAGGACCCACAGCACGGCCAGCCCGCCGGCCACGACGAGCGTGACCGTGCGCACGGCCGACGACACGGCGTCGGCCGTGCCCTGGTAGTCGAGCATGACCTCGGCGGCGCCGACGACCACGCGTCCCTGCTGCACCGGGACGTAGACGTCGAGCAGGGTGGTCTCGGTGCCGCCGACCTGCTCGCCGCGCACCACGGTGACGACCTGTGCGACGGGCTCGCGCTCGCGGGTGGCGGTGTCCAGGCGCTCGCCGTCCGGGAACCCGGTGGAGTCCGCGTGCGAGTCGTACAGCAGGGTGCCGTCCACGGTCCAGAGGCGCAGGCGCCGCAGCTCGCGGAACCCGGTGACCTGCTCGGTGACGCGCTGGGCGTCGCCGGGCGCGAGCACCCCGATGGTGAAGGCCTCCTCGGGGACCCCGGCGGAGGCGTAGGACTCGATGGAGCGGGCGAGTGCGATGCCGTGGCGCTGTGCCTGCTGCTGCATGACGTCGGCGGTGACGAGCACGAGGGCGACACCGAGCGCGAGCATGGCGACGACGCTGACGACGGCGAAGTACCGGGTCAGCGGCCAGCGGCGGTGTGCGGTTGCCAGCGGACGGCCTCGGGTCTCGCAGGGACGGCCACGAGGGTGTGCGCGGCCGGTCCCGAGACTAGGTGTGGTCCGCCGGAATTGGCGAGAAGATCCGTGTTGCGGCGTTTCGCCACAAATGCCCGGTCCGTTGCTCGAGGCCGCCGAGCACCCCGGCGCCGCGCGGCCGGTCGCAGCGCCACGACGTCGGCACCCGTTCGGGTCACGCCCGCCCGCGCGCCGGAGGGGTAAAGTCCAGCCGCCCCCCTCCTGCGTACCCCGGAGCGTCCCGATGCACGAGCTCGCCCTGTGCTCCGTCGAGCACGACGGCCGCACCGTGCTGTCCGGGTACGTGCGGACCTACGACGACGGCGTCCTCTGGGCGGGCACCGAGGGCATCGTGCGCGGCGTCGCGGAGGGCGAGCTCTACACCCTGCGGGTGCTCGACGACGTGCGCGGCGAGTGCGTCTACGTGGGGGCTGCCGCCCGCATCACGGCCGACACCGTCGCGTTCGCCGACGTCGAGCTGCTGTCCACGCTCCAGAAACGCGCGGTCGCCCGCGTCGCCGTCAGCGTGGAGTGCGAGGGGTTCGCGACACCGGCCGGCACCCCGCACGAGGAGGGCGCGGCGCCCGCCGCGGACGAGGCGCCCGAGGGCGGGGAACGACCCGTGCAGTTCACCGTGCTCGACGTCTCCGCGCACGGGATGCGTATGATGAGTCAGACCGCGCTGCCCCCCGGCAGCACGGTGAGGTTCGTCTTCCCCGAGCTGTCGGACGCGTTCTGGCTGCAGGCGGTCGTCGTCCGTGCCCAGCCCTCGCGCTCCGGGACGCACTACGGCTGCCGGTTCGTGGAGACCTCCCCGCGGGAGACGGACGCGCTCTTCCGCTACGTCCTGCGCACGCAGGGCGCCCAGCGCCGCCAGCAGACGCTCGCCTGACCGAGCCGCCGGCGCCGGTCGCCGCCCCGCGCGCACGGACCTGCGGACCCGATCCGACGCCGGAAAGACCTCACCCATGCCTTCCTTCACCGATCTCGGTGTCCCGGCCGCCCTCGCGGCCTCCCTCGCCCAGCGCGGCATCACCGACCCGTTCCCGATCCAGACCGCGACGCTGCCCGACACCCTCGCCGGGCGCGACGTGCTCGGCCGCGGCCGCACCGGCTCCGGCAAGACGCTCGCGTTCGCGCTGCCCGTCGTCACCCGGCTCGCCGCGTCACGCACCCGGCGGGCCCCCGCCCGGCCGCGGGCCCTCGTGCTCGCCCCCACCCGGGAGCTGGCCACGCAGATCCACGCGACCGTCGAGCCGCTCGCCGCGGCCAGCGGTCTGACGTCCACGACCGTGTTCGGCGGTGTCGCGCAGAGCCGTCAGGTGACCGCGCTGAACGCCGGCACGGACGTCCTCGTCGCCTGCCCCGGCCGGCTCGAGGACCTCATCCGCCAGGGCCTGTGCTCGCTCGAGGCCGTCGAGGTCACCGTCCTCGACGAGGCGGACCACATGGCCGACCTCGGCTTCCTGCCCGTGGTCAAGCGGCTGCTCGACCGCACCCCCCGGGGCGGTCAGCGTCTGCTGTTCTCCGCCACGCTGGACAACGGCGTCGACGCGCTGGTGTCCCGCTACCTGGACCGCCCGACCACGCACTCGGTGGACCCCGAGGTGGCGCCGGTGTCCACGATGACCCACCACGTGCTCGCTGTCGCCGACGCGGACGCCAAGAAGGACGTCGTCCGGGAGCTGGCCTCCGGCACCGGCCGCCGCATGCTGTTCACCCGCACCAAGCACCAGGCCAAGAAGCTCGCGAAGCAGCTCACCGCGGACGGGATCCCCGCCGTGGACCTGCAGGGCAACCTCGGCCAGGGCGCCCGGGAGCGGAACCTCGCCGCGTTCACGAGCGGCGACGTCCGCGTCCTCGTCGCGACGGACATCGCGGCGCGCGGCATCCACGTCGACGACGTCGAGCTCGTGGTGCACGTCGACCCGCCGGCCGAGCACAAGGCCTACCTGCACCGCTCGGGGCGCACCGCGCGTGCCGGGTCCGGCGGTGACGTGGTCACCGTCATGCTGCCCGAGCAGGCCGGCGACGTCCGGGACCTGACCCGCAAGGCGCGCATCACGGTGACCCCGCAGCGGGTCGCGCCGGGGTCCGCCGTCGTCGCCGGGCTGGTCGGGGACGTCGCCGAGCGCGTGGCTCCGGTGGCTCCCGCCGCTCCGGCGCCGCGCGCCGCGACCGGGACCGGCTCCCGCCGCGGGGGCCGGGGCGGTCGCGGCACCGGCCGGGGCGGCCCGGGCGACGCGACCCGCGGCGCCGGGAGCACCGCCGGAGCGGCCGCCGAGCGCAGTGCCCGTGGGCGCGGCGTCGGGGGCGACCGCCCCGCGGGCCGGACGTCGTCCGACACCCGCGCCGCGTCCGGCTCGGCGGGTGGCGGCCGCGCGGCCGCCACCGGTGCCGCCGGGCACGGCCGGAGCGGTGCGGCGGGTGGCGGGGCCGGGCGGTCGCGCCGCGCCGGCCGGCCGCAGGGCGCCCCGGTCGGCGGCTCGACCGTCCGCTGGAGCTCCGGGGGAGACGCCCCGTCCGGGCAGCCGGCCGGGGGCGCCGCCCGCTCCGCCGAGGGCACGGGCGGGGGACGGCGCCGCAGCCGCGGAGGCCGCGGCCGCGCCGGCGGACCTCGCACCGGGGCCTAGCGGCGCCGCGGTCACCCCGGCGGTCGGCGCGCGGCGCCACCCCGCGGCCCGGGCGGCGCCGTCCGGCCGTGGCGGCGCCGCCCGGTGGCGCCGGCGGCGCGGACGCGTCACCCTCGTGCGGGGCGCCCGGGAACACGGCGTCCGGCAGCCGTGTTCTGCTGCCGCGGGTGCGCTGCGGCCGACCCGGCCGCGCGGCCCGCGGGCGAGAGGAGGACCAGGTGACGGAGCAGAAGGCCTACGAGGTCCAGAAGGACGAGGCGCAGTGGCGCGTCGAGCTCGACCCGGCGGAGTTCCAGGTGCTGCGGCTCGCGGGGACCGAGCGGCCGTGGACGGGCGCACTGCTCGACGAGGAGCGCCAGGGCGTCTACCGGTGTCGTGCGTGCGGGAACGAGCTGTTCCGGTCCGACACCAAGTTCGACTCGCACTGCGGGTGGCCGAGCTTCTTCTCGCCGCTCGCGGGTGACCGCGTCGAGCTGATCGAGGACCGCAGCCTGGGCATGGTGCGCACCGAGGTGCGCTGCGCCCGCTGCGGGTCGCACCTGGGGCACGTCTTCGACGACGCCCCGCAGACCCCGACCGGCGACCGCTACTGCATGAACTCGGTCAGCCTGACGTTCGAGCCCACGGTCGGCTGACGGCCGTCCGGGGGAGTGCATCGACCGACGCTTCAGGGCCTGCGCCCGCGTGCCGATACCGGTGACGTGGAGCAGGCCCTGATCGTCCGACGGTGGCGTCGCTACGGCGCCGACCGGCTGTACGTGACGGCCGACACCGGTGCCCCGCTGGGCAGCGTCGACCTCACGACCGGGCAGGTCGCGTCCGCCCGGCCGGAGGGCCCCGGCCTCGGCGGCGCCGTCCTGGACGGCGCGGGCCTGGAGGCCGTGGGCCTCGAGGACGTCGTGCGGGGGGCCGCGCAGGCGTACCTGCGCGCCGACCTGCCGGAGCTCGTCGTGCCCGCCTCCGCGGTCCTGCCGTCGCCGCCCGCGTCTCCGGTGACGCCGCAGCGTCCCCACGGTCGCCGCGCCGCGGGCGAGCCGTCCGCCGCACCGGCCGCGCCCGCGGCGTCGGTCCCCTCGCTGCCGTCGGTCGCGTCCGGCACGCCGGCGGGGGGCCGGCACCGCGCCGCGGACCTCGTGCAGCCGCACCCCGCCGGCGACGAGCAGCCCGCCGGCGAGTCGCTCGCGGAGCGGCTGGACCGGCTCGTGCTCGCCGGGTGGCACGTGCTGCCGGCCGTCCCCGTGGGACGCCAGGGCTCCGTGGTGCCCTACCTGCTGGTCGGCCCGACCGGGGCGTTCGCCGTCGCGGAGCGCCCGGCCGGCGGACCGGGTGGCGAGCAGCTCGTGCTGGACGGCCGGCACCTGTCAGCCGGCGGGCACGGGGTCCCCGACCTGCGCGACATCCGGCTGACGGCGGCGCGCGCGGGCTCGCTGCTGCGCGCGGCCGTGGGGTCACCCGTGGGCGTACGCGGCGTCCTCGTCGTGCACGGACCGGTGACCGTGCGGAGCCCGGCGGCCGTCGACGCCCTGGTGGTCGGGCTCGAGGAGGTGCCCGGCGCGCTCGAGGACCTCCCGGTGCGCTGGACCCGCGGTCGCGTGGACGCGGTCGCGGCGGTCGCGCGGCGCCGCAGCACCTGGGCGCTCACCTGGGCGTGACGCGACGCCGGGCCTCTGCCCGGTGCGGCGCGGTCGACGGCGGTCTCAGGGAGCCGGCGGCGTGCGGGGGGTCGCCGCGAGGTCCTCGTTCAGCCGGTGGAGCTGGTCGGCGAGCTGCGCGCGCTCCGCGGCGGTCCAGCCGTCGAGCACCTGGCCGAGGTAGCGGCGGCGGGCGACCCGCGCCGCGTCGACCCGGCGTGCGCCCTCCGCGGTGACGCGGATGAGCTGACCGCGCGAGTCACCGGGGTCCGGCCGCCGCTCGATCAGGCCGAGCTGCTCGATCCTCCCGAGCTGGCGCGACATGGTGCCGCGGCCCACGCCGATGTGCTCCGCGAGCTCGCTGGCACGCACGTCCGGCTCCCGCTCGATGCGCGCCAGCAGCGGGTAGGCGGACGGCTCGAGGTCCGGGTGGACCTCGCGCGCGAGCCGTTCCGCCGACGCCCGGGCGCGCCGGAGCAGCAGCCCGAGCTCGGCCTCGAGGCGCACGACGGGGTCGGTCGAGGTGTCCACCCGGTCATTGTGGCCGACCGGCGGTCAGGACGGCACGAGGCGCCCGGCCGGGTCGGCCGGGCGCCTCGCGTCGAGCTGTGGAGCGGGGTCAGGCGCGCCGGGCCGTCGCCGTCCCTGCGCGGGCCTCGACGTCGGCCTCCTGCTCGGCCTCCTGCTCCGCCTCCGCCTGGCGGCCGACGGCCTGCTGCGCGCCAGGCGTCCCCGCCTCGGCGACGACCGCCTCACCGGTCTGCTCCTGGTCGAGCAGCTGCTCGACGCCGGAGCGGCGGCCGAGCGGCACCTCCGTGAGGAACAGCACGGCCGCCAGGGCGACGAGGCCCAGCGGGGCGGCGATGAGGAACAGGTCCGCGATGCCCTCGCCGTACGCCGACTCGACGACCGTGCGGACCGGGCCGGGCAGGGTCGACACGTCCGGGACCGCGCCGGTGCCGCCGCCGAGCGCGCTCACGTCGATGCCGAGCGCCGCGAGGCCCTCGGTGATGAGCGAGACGACCCGGTTGCCGAGCACCGCGCCGAGCGCGGACACGCCGATCGCGCCGCCCAGGCTGCGGAAGAACGCCACGGTCGCGGTTCCGGAGCCGACCTCGGAGACGTCGAGCGTGTTCTGCACGGCGAGCACGAGGTTCTGCATGAGCATGCCCAGCCCGGCACCCATGACGAACATGTACAGCCCGACCAGCACGAAGCTCGTGTCGTAGCGGATCGTCCCCATCAGGGCGAGACCGACGGTCAGCGTGATCGAGCCGGCGACCATGAAGCCCTTGTAGCGCCCGTACTTCGTGATGAGCCGCCCGGTGATGGTCGACGCCGTGAACAGGCCCAGGATCATCGGGATGGTCAGCAGGCCGGACTGCGTCGGCGTCTTGCCGCGCGCGACCTGCATGTACTGGCTGAGGAACACCGAGGTGCCGAACATCGCCACGCCGACCGCGACGGACGCGATGACGGAGAGCACCAGCGTCCGGTTGCGGAACAGGTGCATCGGGATGATCGGGTCGGCGACCTTCGTCTCGACGACGCAGGCGACGGCCAGCACGACGAGCGAGCCGAGCACCATGACAGCCGTCTGCCAGGACATCCAGTCGTAGCTGTTGCCGGCGAACGTCACCCACAGCAGCAGCGTGGCGATGCCGACGGAGATCAGCGCGGCACCCCAGTAGTCGATGCGCACGACCTTGCGGGCGAGCTGCGGCAGGTGCAGCGTGCGCTGCAGCACGATGATCGCGGCGATCGCGAACGGCAGGCCGACGAAGAAGTTCCAGCGCCACGAGATCGCGTCGGTGATGACGCCGCCGAGCAGCGGGCCGCCGACCATGCCGACGCCCATGATGCCGCCCATCAGGCCCATGTACCGGCCGCGCTCGCGGGGGCTGAGGATGTCCGCCAGCAGCACGGTGGCCAGCGCCGTGAGGCCGCCGGCGCCGATGCCCTGCAGCGCGCGCATCCCGATGAGGGTGCCGACGTTCTGCGAGAACCCGGCTGCGGCCGAGGACAGCACCGAGATGGCGAGCGCGAGCTGGATCAGCAGCTTGCGGTTCACGAGGTCCGCGAGCTTGCCCCAGATCGGCGTGGTGATCGTCGTGGTCAGCAGGGTCGCGGTGACGACCCACGTGTAGGAGGACTGCGAGCCCTGGAGGCTGGTGACGATCTTCGGCAGGCTGCTCGACACGACGCTCGTGGCCAGGACGGACACGAACATGCCGAGCAGGATGCCGGAGAGCGCCTCCATGACCTGCCGGTGGTTCATCGCGGGTGCGGACCCGGCGCTGCTCGCGACCGGGGTGGGGCTCTCGGCCCGGGTGGTGCTGGTCATCGGTGCCTTCGCTTTCGCCAGTGGTGCGGTGCCCGGCGTCGTCGACGGACGGTGTGCGTGGTGGTGCGGCGCGCCCGGGGGGACGCGGGGTCGGGGCCCGGCGCGGACGCCGGGGGCCGGGATCAGGTGGCCGCGGCGACCGGTTCGACCGCGGGTGCGGCGTCGCCGGCGGTCGCGGGGAGGGGGCTCAGGCCGGCGATCGTGTCGGCGACGCGCTCGATCTGGGCGGTCGCGGACAGCAGGTCGTCGAGTGCCCAGCCGCTGAAGACCGCCGCGGCGCGCGCATCGAGCTCCTGCTTGGTCCGCGCGGTGAACGCCTGGCCGAGCGCGGTGAGCCGGACGGTGCGCACGCGACGGTCGGTGCCCGGGGCGTCCGGCGTGCTGCGCTCGGCGTAGCCGGCGTCGACCAGCGTGGTGATCTGCCGGCTGGCCACCGAGATGTCGACGTGCAGGTGCTGCGCGATGTCACCGGTGCCCATCTCGCCGCGCTTGTCGAGCAGCCACAGCAGGCTGAGTGCCGCGCGCGGGCAGTCGAGGTCGCGCGCCAGCTCGGTCGCCGTCTCGCGCTGGACGCGCTGGAGGCGCGCGACGGCGTCGATCAGCGCGCGGTACGCGGGGGTGGCGGGCACGTGGGGCTCCTCGAGGTCCTTGGTTGCAGCAGGCAACCTATCACAACGGTTGCGTCGGGCAACTTCTTCCCGTCGAGAGGTGTCCGCCGCCACGCCCCCTCCACCGTCCCGTCGGAGGCTCCGACGGTGCTCGGAGGGGCCCGCGCGTCGTCGTGGTGCTCCCCGGGCACCTCCGATGGCGCGCGGGCACCTCCCTCGCCGTTGGGAGCCTCCGACGGGGGAAGGTGGGCGTGCGGCCCGGGCGGAGGTCGGGGCGGGGCGGGGCGTCAGCGGCCGGCCGCGTACCCCTGCATCCCCTGCGGGTTCGCCGCCGCGTGCAGCAGACCGTCCGGCCGCACACCCGCCGCGCTGACCCGCCCCAGCGACCACGGTCCCGCGTCGTGCACGGCGTGGCCCCGGCGCGCGAGCGCGTCCAGCACGTCGGCGCCCAGCCGGGACTCCGCCTCGACCCCGCGGCGGACGCTCGTGCGGGGGTGGAACGACGACGGCACGTGCGTGGAGTGCCACACCGGCGCGTCGATCGCCGCCTGCAGATCGAGACCGCCCAGCAGGTGGTGCAGCAGGAACGGCAGCGTCCACTGGTCCTGCTGGTCGCCGCCGGGCGTCCCGAACGCGAACCCGCCGCCGTCCCGCAGCACCAGCCCGGGGCTGAGCGTCGTGCGCGGTCGGCGGCCGGGGACCAGCGACGACGGCAGCCCCGGCTCGAGCCAGAACATCTGCGCCCGCGTCGGCAACCCGAACCCGAGACCGGGCACCACGGGGCTGCTCTGCAGCCAGCCGCCCGACGGCGTCGCGGACACGAGGTTGCCCCAGCGGTCCACGACGTCGACGTGGCAGGTGTCGCCGCGCGTCACGCCGGCCGGGGTCACGTCCAGCGCGGGGCCGTCGACCGCCGCGTCGCCGGGTCCGCGCGTCGGCTCGCCGGAGCCCGCCGTGGCCACCGTGCCGCTCGCCCCGGCCGTGCCCGCGTCCTCGTACCGCCCCGGCCAGACGCCGTCGGCCGGCACGCCGAACACCCGGGCCAGCCGCGGCTGCCGGCCGTCCGGGGAACCCGGGCGCAGGCCGTCCGCCGCGTCGGCGCCGACGAGCCGGGCGCGGTCCGCCGCGTACCCGGCGGACAGCAGCGCGTCGAGCGGCACGTCGCCGTCCACCGGGTCCCCGTACCAGGCCTCCCGGTCCGCGAACGCGAGCGTCGTGACCTCCAGGGCCGTGTGCACCAGGTCGGCGGACCCGAGCCCGGCGTCCTCGACGCCGAGCGCCTCGAGCATCCGCAGCTGCTGCAGCAGCACCGGGCCCTGGCCCCACGCGGCGGTCTTGTGCACCTCGACCCCCGCGAACGGGACCGACACCGTCGGCTCCTCCGTGGCTCGCCACCCCGCGAGGTCGTCGGCCGTCAGCAGCCCGGCGTGCGCCTCGCCGGACGAGTCCAGCACGGGCTCCCGCACGAACGCCGCCACCGCCTCGGCCACGAACCCCTCGTAGAACGCCCGCCGCGCCGCCTCGATCTGCGTGAGACGGTCCGCGCCGGCGGCCTGCGCCTCAGCGAGCACCCGCGTGTAGGTCGCGGCGAGGTCCGGGTTGCGGAACCGCGCGCCCGGCTCCGGCGGGCGTCCACCGGGGAGGTAGACCGCAGCGGACGTGGGCCAGTGCTCCGCGAACAGCCGCTCGACGGTCCCGATCGTCCGGACCGCCGCGGGCACCAGCGGGTAGCCGTCGCGGGCGTACCCGATCGCCGGGCCGAGCACGTCCGCCAGGGGCAGCGTCCCGTAGCGCGCCAGCAGGTCGAGCCACGCCCCGAACGCCCCGGGCACCACGGCGGCGAGGTGCCCGGTGCCCGGCACGACGTCCAGGCCGAGGTCCGTGTACGCCTCGATCGTCGCGGCTGCCGGCGCGGTGCCCTGGCCGCACACGACGAACGTGTGCCCGTCCGACGCCCGGTGCCCGATGATCGGCGCGTCACCGCCGGGCCCGTTGAGGTGCGGCTCGACGACCTGCAGCGTGAAGCCGGCCGCCGCTGCCGCGTCGAACGCGTTGCCCCCGGCCTCCAGCACCGCCATCCCGACGGCGCTGGCCAGCCAGTGCGTCGAGGCGACCATGCCGTGCGTGCCGACGAGCTCGGGGCGGGTGGTGAACACGGGCGGCTCCTCGGGTCGGTCGGACGCCCCGCCACCGTACGCCGCCCGATCCCACCTCGACCTCGTCGGAGGCTCCGAACGGCGAGGGAGGTGTCCACGTGCCATCGGAGGTGTCCGGGGACCACCACGATGGCGCGCGGACCTCTCCGAGCACGGGCGGAGGCTCCGACGGGAGCGCGGGCGTGCGGGGCGTGGGACCGCGGACCCGGGCGCGGGCGCGGGCGCGGGTCAGCCGCCGAGGACCGTGGCGGACCAGGCGCCGGTGCGGTCCGCGACGCCCGGGGTCATCCGGACGCCGACGGCGTCGGGCACCGCGAGAGGCGCGGACGTCTCGTCCGGGCCGCACGGGACGTCGGGGAACTCCGCGCTGCGCTCCGAGCTCGCGCCGTCCTCGTCCGTCGTGACGTGGACCGTGAAGTCGAGCGTGCCGTCGCCCAGGCACGCGAGGTGCACCCGCTCGATGCGCACCGGCTGGACGAAGCTCACCATGACGCCGGCGTCGGCCGGCTGCTCAGCCGGGTCCTGGGGGCTGATGCCGCCGGACCCCGCGCCCAGGACGGCGTCCGGGTCGACATCGGCCGGCGGGCCGTCGTGCGACGCCAGCCACGCCGAGACCTCCTCCTGGGTCGCGCCGGGCACGGGATCGTCGGTGCACGCGGTCAGGACGAGGCAGGCCGCGGCACCGGCCACGGCTGCGCAGACCCGGAGCGGGCCGGACGTGCGGGCGGGGGCGGGGCTGAGCGGCATCCGCCGACCGTAGCGGCCGGGGACCGCCCGGCGGGGCCGTTCCGGAGTCCGGCCGACCGCCGCGGGCACCAGGCCCGGTCAGTGCCCCGCGGAGGGCGCCGGCACGTCGCCGGTCTCCGGGGCCTCGCCGCGCCCGACGCGCGAGTGCCGGTACGAGTACGCCGCGTACACGACCATGCCGAGCGCCAGCCACGCCGCGAACCGCAGCCACGTCAGCGTCGTCAGGTTCGTCATGAGCCAGAGGCACGCCACGCCGGAGACGATCGGCAGCACCGGCGACCACGGCACCCGGAACCCGCGCTGCAGGTCCGGGCGGGTGCGCCGCAGGATCGGGATGCCGAAGCTCACCAGCACGAACGCCGAGAGCGTGCCGATGTTGATCATCTCCTCCAGCAGCTCCACGCGGGACAGCCCGGCGATGGCCGCGACGACGATGCCGGTGCCGATCTGCAGCCGGACGGGCGTGCGGTAGCGGGGCGACGTGCGGGAGATGCCGCGGGGCAGCAGGCCGTCGCGGCT
The DNA here is from genome assembly GCF_019797765.1 of Cellulomonas sp. C5510. Classification (NCBI taxonomy): domain Bacteria; kingdom Bacillati; phylum Actinomycetota; class Actinomycetes; order Micrococcales; family Cellulomonadaceae; genus Cellulomonas; species Cellulomonas sp. C5510. The sequence goes on along the minus strand of NZ_CP081862.1, from coordinate 3,333,389 downwards.
CATCGCGAAGACGATGCGGGTGAGGCCGAGCAGCAGCACCATGATCACCGAGGTCAGCCCGACGAGGATCCCGATCGAGATGACCTTGCCCGCCCAGTCGGCGCCCACGAGCACGAACGCCGTCGTCAGCGAGGGCGAGTCGGAGGCGGCGAGGTCGGTGTACGGCACCATGCCGGTGACGACGACCGTCACCAGCACGTACAGCACGGTGACGATGGCGAGACCGCCGAGCACGCCCCGCGGGACGGCCCGCTGCGGGTTCTTGGTCTCCTCGGCGGTGGTCGCGACGACGTCGAACCCGATGAACGCGAAGAACACGAGCGCGGCCCCGGACAGGATGCCGACGACGCCGTACGTCGAGGGCTCCAGGCCGGACAGGAACGCGAACAGCGACTGGTGCAGGCCGGAGCTCGACTCGGCGGGCTGCGACGGCGGCACGAACGGCGTGTAGTTGTCGGCGCGCACGTAGAAGAACCCGGCGACGATGACGAACAGCGTGATGCCGACCTTGATGATCGTGAAGACGCTGTTAACGCGGGTGCTCAGCTTGGTGCCGACGGCGAGCAGCGTCGTGAACACCCCGACGACGAGCACGGGGCCCCACTCGAGGTCCACCGGCCCGAGGTGCAGCGTCGTCGGCAGGTCGACGCCGAAGAGCCCGAACGCGTCGGCCAGGTAGACGCCCCAGAACTTCGCGATGACGGCCGCCGCGAGCAGCATCTCGAGGATCAGGTCCCAGCCGATGATCCACGCGACCAGCTCACCGGCCGTCGCGTAGGAGAACGTGTAGGCGGAGCCGGCCACCGGCAGCGTCGAGGCGAACTCGGCGTAGCACATGATGGCGAGCGCGCAGACGGTCGACGCGATGAGGAACGAGACGATGACGCTCGGACCGGCGTAGTCCGCGGCGGCGGTCGCCCCGACGGAGAAGATGCCGGCGCCGACGGCGACGGCGACGCCCAGGACGGCCAGGTCCCAGGCGGTGAGGTCGCGGCGGAGCGAGCGCTCCGGGTCGTCGACCCCGGCGAGCGAGTCCTCGACGGACTTGCGGCGCAGGACGCTGCGGTGGGTGGTGGACACCGGGGAGCTCCCTCGGTCGACGGCTGCTGTGCCGCGCGAGCATCGCGGAGCGCGGGCGCCGGCGCACGCGGAAGTCCGCCATGTGGGACCGGAGAACGCAGGGCGTCAGAATCCGCCGGGGAAATCGAGCTGCCGCCACGCCTCGTACAGGGCGACGGCTGCCGCGTTGGTGAGGTTGAGCGAGCGGCGTCCGGGCAGCATCGGGATCCGCAGCCGGTCCGTCACGGCTGGGTGCTCGAGCGCCTCGGGCGGCAGCCCGGTGGGCTCCGGGCCGAACAGCAGGGCGTCGCCGTCTCGGAACGCGACGTCGGTGAACCTCGTCGAGGTGTGCGTGGTGAACGCGAACACCCGCCCGGGGGCGACCGCTGCCATCGCCGCGTCGAGGTCCGGGTGCACCACGACGTGCGCGAGGTCGTGGTAGTCGAGCCCGGCCCGCTTCAGCCGCGGCTCGTCCATCACGAAGCCCAGCGGCTCCACCAGGTGGAGGGTGGCGCCCGTCGCCGCGGCGAGCCGGATGGCGTTGCCGGTGTTGCCGGGGATGCGGGGCTCGAAGAACACGACGTGCAGCACCGGGCGATCCTCTCACCGGCCCGCACCCGCCGCCGTCAGCGGGCGCTAGCGTGAGGTGCGGGTCCGTGGACCCGCCCGCCACCACGAGAGGACACCGATGCCCACCCTGCCGCCGTACCGTGCCGCCGACGACCGGTACGAGAGCATCCCGTACCGGCGGACCGGCCGGAGCGGGCTCGACCTGCCCGCGCTGTCCCTCGGCCTGTGGCACAACTTCGGGGACGTCAACCCGCTCGAGACGCAGCGCGCGGTGCTGCGGCGTGCGTTCGACCTCGGCGTCACGCACTTCGACCTCGCGAACAACTACGGGCCGCCGTACGGCTCCGCCGAGGCCAACTTCGGCCGGCACCTCGCGCAGGACCTGCGGCCGTACCGCGACGAGCTCGTCATCTCCTCGAAGGCCGGCTACGACATGTGGCCCGGGCCGTACGGCGACGGCGGCTCGCGCAAGTACCTGCTCGCGTCGCTCGACCAGTCGCTGCAGCGCACCGGCCTGGACTACGTCGACATCTTCTACTCCCACCGCCCGGACCCGTCGGTGCCGCTGGAGGAGACGATGGGCGCTCTGCACACGGCCGTCACCAGCGGGCGGGCGCTGTACGCCGGGATCTCGAACTACTCGCCGTCCCGCACCCGGGAGGCCGCGCGGATCCTCGCCGACCTGGGCACGCCGCTGCTCATCCACCAGCCGAGCTACTCGATGTTCAACCGGCACGTCGAGCAGGTCGCCGAGGGCGAGAGCGAGACGCTGCTCGACGTGGTCGGGGACCTGGGCATCGGGATGATCGTGTTCTCCCCGCTGCAGCAGGGGCTGCTCACCGGGCGGTACCTGTCCGGCGAGGTGCCGGCCGGCTCGCGCGCCGCGACCAGCCGGTTCCTGTCGGCCGACTCGATCTCCGGCACCTACCTCGAGCGCGCCCGGGCCCTCGACGAGATCGCCCGCGGCCGGGGCCAGTCGCTCGCGCAGCTCGCCCTCACCTGGGTGCTGCGGGACCCGCGCGTCACGTCCGCGCTGATCGGCGCGTCCTCGGTCGCCCAGCTCGAGGACAACGTGGCCGCGCTCACCGCCCCGCCGCTCACCGACGAGGAGATCGCCGCGATCGAGCCGCACGCCGTCGACGGGACGGCACGCCGGTGACCGCCGGGGGCGGCCGGGTGCCGGTGGTGCTGCTGCACGGGCTCACCGACTCCTCCGCCTGCTGGCCGACGGTCCGGCACCGCTACGACCGGGACGGCCGCGTGGTCGTCGCGCTGGACGCGCGCGGGCACGGCGGCGTGCCGCTGCCCGACGAGCCGTTCACGATCGCGGCGCTCGCGGCGGACGCGGCCCGGGCGCTGCGCGCGCTCGGCACCGGCCCGGCGCTCGTCGTCGGGCACTCGATGGGGGGTGTCACCGCGGAGGAGCTCGCACTGACCGCGCCCGAGCTCGTCGCCGCGCTCGTCCTCGAGGACCCGGCGTGGCACGACGGTGGAGTCCTCGGCGCGGCCGAGGACGCGGACGTCGTGGGACTTGGGAGCGCGGACGCCGACGCTCCCGGTCGCCCGGCCGCGCGGCCGGCAACCGGCGTCGGCTCCCCGGCACCCGCGACCGGAGGTGTGTCGGGCGGCGGGTCGGGGGGCAAGCCGGCCTGGCTCGGCGCGTCGATCGCCGCGCTCGCGGGCCGCACCGTCGAGCAGATCGCGGCGCGCGGGCAGCTCGAGAACCCGACGTGGTCGCCGGAGGAGGTCCGCGGCTGGGCCGAGGCGAAGACGGGCATCGACCCGCGGCTCGCCGAGGTGCCGCACGACTGGGTCGCGCGTGACTGGGTGGAGGCGCTCGCCGACGTGCACGTGCCGGTGACGCTGCTGACGGCGGAGCCGGGCCGGGGGGTGGTCACGCCCCGGCAGGCCGCGCAGGCCGCCGAGGTCCTGGGATCCGCGCCCGAGGGGCTGCTGACGCACGTGGCGGTCGCCGGCGCGGGGCACAGCATCCGGCGGGAGGCACCGGAGGCGTACCTCGAGGCGCTCGACGCCGCGGTGGCGGCTGCGGATGCGCGGGCGGCGGCTCGCGGCTGAGGGCTGAGGGCTGCGAGCGGCCGGCCGGGCCGCGACCGGCGGGCGACGACGCGGGAGCACGGGCCGCGCAGCCACACGCGGCGTCGGCGGGGGAGTCGGGCGCGGGTGGCGAGGCGCGGGTGGTGCGGGCCCGGGTGGCGAGGCGCGGGTGGTGCGGGCGCGGGTGGCGAGGCGCGGGTGGTGCGGGCCCGGGTGGTGCGATGCGGGGCGTGCGCGGCGACGCCGTTGCCGGCGGCTCTAGTCCGTCGAGGCCGGCGCGCCGAGCGGGAGCGTCGTGTCGTCGTCCTCCGGTGCCCCGTCGTCGCCCGGAGCGTCGTCGCCCCGCAGCGTCGCCAGCACGCCGGGCCCGTAGCGCTCGAGCTTCGCCGCGCCGACGCCGGAGATGCCGCCGAGAGCGGTGAGGTCGCCCGGCGCGGCGACGGCGATCTCGCGCAGCGTCGCGTCGTGGAACACCACGTAGGCGGGGACGCCCTGCTCCTTGGCGGTGGCGGCGCGCCACGCGCGGAGCCGCTCGAACACCCCCGCCGGGCCGTCGCCGAGCTCCGCGGCTGCCGCGGCGGGCGTGCGCCGACCGCCTCCGGACCGCGTGGAGCGGCCCGCGGGTCGGGCGTCGTGACGCAGCGGGACGGTGCGGTCGCCGCGCAGCACGGCCGCGCTCTCCTCCGTGAGGCGCAGGGTGCCGTACCCGTCGGCGTCGACGCCGAGCAGCCCCTGCGCGAGGAGCTGGCGCACGACGCCCCGCCACTGCGCGTCGCTGAGGTCGGTCCCCACGCCGAACGTCGACAGCGCGGTGTGCCCGAGCTGCTCGACCCGCGGCGTGCGCTTGCCGAGCAGGATGTCCACGAGGTGCCCGGCGCCGTAGTGCTGGTTCCGCTCCCGCTCCAGGCGGACGACGGTCGACATCAGCTTCTGCGCGGGCACCGTGCCGTCCCACGTCTGCGGCGGCGAGAGGCACGTGTCGCAGTTCCCGCACGGCTCGGTGTCCTGCCCGAAGTAGGCGAGGAGCTGCACCCGCCGGCACGTGACGGTCTCGCAGAGCGCCAGCATCGCGTCGAGGTGCGCGGACAGCCGGCGCCGGTGCTGGGCGTCGCCCTCCGAGGTGTCGATCATGCGGCGCTGCTGCACGACGTCCTGCAGGCCGTACGCGAGCCACGCGGTGGACGGCAGGCCGTCGCGTCCCGCCCGGCCGGTCTCCTGGTAGTAGCCCTCGACGGACTTCGGCAGGTCGAGGTGCGCGACGAACCGCACGTCCGGCTTGTCGATGCCCATGCCGAACGCGATGGTCGCCACCATCACGAGGCCGTCCTCGCGGAGGAACCGCGCCTGGTTGCGCGCCCGGACCTGCCGGTCGAGGCCCGCGTGGTACGGCAGCGCCGTGACGCCCTGGGCGCTGAGCATCTCGGCGGTCTGCTCGACGGACGACCGCGACAGGCAGTACACGATCCCGGAGTCGCCGTCGTGCTCGGCCCGGATCAGGTCGAGGAGCTGCTGGCGCGGGCTCGCCTTGGGGACGATCCGGTACTGGATGTTGGGCCGGTCGAACGACGCGACGAACTGCCGTGCCCCCGTGAGGTCGAGCCGCTCGGCGATCTCCGCCCGGGTGGCGGCCGTCGCCGTCGCGGTGAGCGCCACCCGCGGGACGCCCGGCCAGCGCTCGTGCAGCACGGACAGCCCGAGGTAGTCGGGCCGGAAGTCGTGGCCCCACTGGGAGACGCAGTGGGCCTCGTCGATGGCGAACAGGCTGATCTCGCACCGGTCCAGCAGCGCGAGCGTCTCGGGGACGCGCAGCCGCTCGGGGGCGAGGTAGAGCAGGTCGAGCTCCCCGTCGAGCAGCGCCTGCTCGACGGCGCGGCGCTGCGGCGGGTCCTGCGTGGAGTTGAGGAACCCGGCGCGCACGCCGACGGCGGACAGCGCGTCGACCTGGTCCTGCATGAGGGCGATGAGAGGGGAGACGACGACACCGGTGCCGGACCGCACGAGCGCCGGGACCTGGTAGCACAGCGACTTGCCGCCGCCGGTGGGCATGAGCACGAGCGCGTCGCCGCCGGCGACGACCGTGTCGATGATCTCCGCCTGCTCGCCGCGGAACGCGTCGTAGCCCCAGACCTGCTGCAGCACCTCGAGGGGCGTCCGGCCGGTCGTGCTGTCGTGGGCGGGCCGCGCGACGGGGTGCGGCTCGCCGGGGACGCCGAGGCGGTCCTCGCCAGGCGCGCCGGGCCCACCTCGTCGGCCGCTCCCGTCACGCCCGGCGGGCGGCTCGTACGCGGGCTCCTCGGCCGGGTCGTACGGCGGCTCGTCGGGGAGCGGCCACTCGTCGTCCCATGCCTGCGTCACGCCGTCCACCCTAACCGCGGGCCCCGACGCGACCGGCGTCGTCCACAGGGCCGTCGCCGTAGGGTGGGCCCGTGCAGGAGGAGACGGCCGGCGCGGGCACCGCGCCGCTGGAGAGCGTCGACCGGGCCCTGCGCACCCTCGACGCCGTCGCCGCGGCCGGCCCCGAGGGGTCGACGCTCGCCGACCTCTCCGCCGCCCTCGGCGTGCACAAGACGACGGTGCACCGTTCGCTCGCGGCGCTGCGTCACCGCGACTTCGTCGCCCAGGACCCCGTCAGCGGGCGGTATGCCCTCGGACCGGCGGCGGTCCGGCTGGCCGACCGGTACTTCGCCGAGGACGACCTGCCCGCCCGGCTGCACGGCGCCCTGGTGGCCCTGTGCGCCGCGACCGACGAGCTCGTGCACCTCGGCGTGCTGAGCGGCGTGCAGGTCGTCTACCTCGACAAGGTCGAGCCCGAGCGCGCGGTGCGGGTCTGGTCCGCGGTCGGACGCCGCAACTGGGCCGCGACGACCGCGCTCGGCCGGGCGATGCTCGCGTTCCGCGACACGTCCCGCGCCACGCTCGACGGCTACGTCCGGGCGGTCGAACCCGCCGGCCGTGTGGACGCCGGCCACGTCGCGGACGAGCTCCACCGCGCTCGTGGGCGCGGGTACGCCGTCGAGCAGCAGGAGAACGAGCCGGGCATCGCGTGCCTCGCCGTGCCGCTCCTGCGCGGTACCCGCCCGGTGGCCGCGCTGAGCATCACCGCGCCCGCCGAGCGCATGACGGCGCAGCGGATGGCGGAGCTCCACACGAGCATCCGCGAGGTCGTCCCCCCGCTGCTGCCCGCCGGGCTCGCGCTCCCCGCGCCCCGCTGACCCGCCCCACCCGCGCCCCGCCCCCGCACTCCGCCCCCGCCCCTGCGCTCCGCGCCCCGCCGGCCCACCCCGCCAGCTCGCCCCGCCAGCTCGCCCCGCCAGCGCGCCCCGCCAGCGCGCCCCGCCAGCGCGCCCCGCCAGCGCGCCCCGCCCGTCCTCCGCGGCGCGACCGGATCGCCGGAGGTGCTGCTGGGCGAGCCCTGGACCCCGCACCGACCCGGACGCCGACGTCAGCGGGAGCGTGGGCCTGGACGGACTGGACGGCCTGGACGGCCTCGGCCGCCGGTTGGGCCGGGCCGCGCGGGCGAGCGGCTGGCGCGGGCGAGCGGGTGGTGGGCGCGGGCGAGCGGCTGGTGGGCGCGGGCGCAGCGAGCGTTGTCGGGACGAGCCGCACGTGGCATCCTGCATTCCAGAGGACGCAACAGGCGTTGCGCACAGTGAAACGAGGTCCGCGTGAACGACATCCTGTCCCAGCTCGCCGCGCACCGGCTCGTCCCGGTCGTCGTGCTCGACGACGCGCGCGACGCCGGGCCGCTCGCCGGCGCGCTGGTGGGCGGCGGTCTGCCCGTCGCCGAGGTCACCTTCCGCACCGCCGCGGCGGCCGACGCGATCCGGGCGATCGCCGATCGGGGCGACGTCCTGGTCGGCGCCGGGACGATCGTCACGGCGGCCCAGGTCGACCAGGCCGTCGCGGCGGGCGCGCGCTACCTCGTGTCGCCGGGCACGTCGCGGGCGGTCGTCGAGCGCGCGCAGGAGCACGACGTCCCGGTGCTGCCGGGTGCCGTCACCGCGTCCGAGGTGCAGGCTGCGCTCGGGCTCGGGCTGGACACCGTGAAGTTCTTCCCCGCCGGCACGTCGGGCGGCAGCGCGGCCATCGCCGCCCTGGCCGCGCCGTTCGGCGGGGTCCGGTTCGTGCCGACCGGGGGCGTCGGACCCGGGAACCTCGACGAGTACCTCGCGCTGCCCTGCGTCGCGGCCGTCGGCGGATCGTGGATGGTGCCCCGCGACCGGGTGCGCGACGGCGACCTCGCGGGCGTCCGGTCGCTCGTCGCGGACGCCGTGGCGCTCGCCACCCGGCTGCGCCCCTGAGCCACCCGCGGGCAGCGCGGCACGCCCCGCGACGACCTCAGCCCGTCGAGCCGCGGTCCGCCGGTCCGCCCGCCGCCCCGCGCCGCTGCCGACCCGTCCACCTGGCCGAACCCGCACCCCCGTCAGCCCACCCCCGACCCCGCCGACCCCGGCGCCTCGCACACCCGCCCCACCGGAGGACCCGACCATGCCCCTGACGATCCGTCCCGCTGCCGACACCCGCTACGACGCCGTCTCGCTGGGCGAGGTCATGCTGCGCCTCGACCCCGGCGAGGGCCGCATCCGCACGGCCCGGCAGTTCCGCGCGTGGGAGGGCGGCGGGGAGTACAACGTGACCCGGGGCCTGCGCCGGGCCTTCGGCCTGCGCGGTGCCGTCGTGACCGCGCTGGCCGACAACGAGGTCGGGCGCCTCCTGGAGGACTGCATCCTCCAGGGCGGCGTCGACACGTCGTTCATCCGGTGGGTGCCGTACGACGGCATCGGCCGCGACGTGCGGAACGGCCTGAACTTCACCGAGCGGGGCTTCGGCGTCCGCGGCGCGGTGGGCGTCAGCGACCGCGGCCGCACCGCTGCGAGCCTGCTCGCCCCGGACGACGTGGACTGGGACCACCTGTTCGGCGAGCTGGGCGTCCGCTGGCTGCACACCGGCGGCATCTACGCGGCCCTCTCCGAGACCGCCGCCGAGACGGTGGTCGCGGCGGTGACGGCCGCCAAGCGGCACGGCACCGTCGTGTCCTACGACCTCAACTACCGGCCGAGCCTGTGGAAGGCGGTCGGCGGGCAGGCCCGCGCCCGGGAGGTCAACCGGGAGATCGCCCGGCACATCGACGTGATGATCGGCAACGAGGAGGACTTCACGGCCGCCCTGGGCTTCGAGGTCGAGGGCGTCGACGAGAACATCTCCGCGATCGAGGTCGGCTCCTTCGCGGCGATGATCGACCGGGTGGCCGCCGAGTTCGGCAACTTCCAGGTCATCGCGACCACGCTGCGCACGGTGCGGTCGGCCACCGTCAACGACTGGGGCGCCATCGCGTGGTCGCGCGAGTCCGGCCTGGTGCAGGCGACCCACCGGCCCGGCCTCGAGATCCTCGACCGGGTGGGCGGTGGCGACTCGTTCGCGTCCGGGTTGATCTACGGCCTGCTGGACGGGCAGCCGCTGCAGACGGCCGTCGAGTACGGCGCGGCGCACGGCGCGCTGGCGATGACGACGCCGGGTGACACGACCATGGCGTCGAAGGCGGAGGTCCTCAAGCTGGCGGCCGGCGGCGGGGCCCGCGTCGACCGCTGACCCCGGGCGCGGACCGGCCCCGCCGCCCGCTCGCGCGGGGGACGGGGCCGGTCGCGTGCTGCGAGGTCAGCGCACGTCGTCGTCGACCCAGTCGAAGGTCTTCGTGACGGCCTTCTTCCACAGCCGGTACTGCCGGTCGCGCTCGTCGGCCTCGATGTTCGGGGTCCAGCGGCGGTCCTCGGCCCAGTTGTCGATGACGTCCTGCTCGCCCTCCCAGAACCCGACGGCGATCCCCGCGGCGTACGCGGCGCCGAGCGCGGTGGTCTCCGCGACCTTCGGCCGCACGACGGGCACGTCGAGGATGTCCGCCTGGAACTGCATGAGCAGGGTGTTGGCGGTCATGCCGCCGTCCACCTTCAGCTCCGTGAGCGCGACGCCGGAGTCCGCGTTCATCGCGTCCAGCACCTCGCGGGTCTGGAAGGCGGTGGCCTCCAGGGCTGCCCGCGCGATGTGGTTGCGGTTGACGTAGCGCGTCAGGCCGACGAGGGCACCGCGGGCGTCCGAGCGCCAGTACGGCGCGAACAGGCCGGAGAACGCCGGCACGAAGTACGCCCCGCCGTTGTCGTCGACCTTGGAGGCCAGGTACTCGATGTCCGGGGCGTCGGTGAACATGCCGAGGTTGTCACGCAGCCACTGGACGAGCGACCCGGTGACGGCGATCGAGCCCTCGAGCGCGTAGACCTGCGGCTTGTCGCCGATCTTGTAGGCGACGGTGGTCAGCAGGCCGTTCTTGGACGGGACGGGCTCGGTGCCGGTGTTCAGCAGCATGAAGTTGCCGGTGCCGTACGTGTTCTTGGCCGTGCCGACCTCGAAGCACGCCTGCCCGAACGTCGCCGCCTGCTGGTCGCCGAGGATGCCGGCGATCGGCACGCCCGGCACGAGGCCGCCCTGGCGTCCGTGGCCGTACACCTCGGAGGAGGACCGGATCTCGGGGAGCATCGACAGCGGCACGCCCATCTCCGCCGCGATCTCCTCGTTCCAGGTGAGCGAGTCGACGTTCATGAGCATGGTGCGCGACGCGTTCGTGACGTCGGTGACGTGCACACCGCCCTCGACGCCACCGGTCATGTTCCACAGCACCCACGCGTCGGTGTTGCCGAACGCGAGCTCGCCGCGCTCGGCCTTCTCGCGCGCCCCCTCGACGTTGTCGAGGATCCAGCGGATCTTGGGGCCCGAGAAGTAGGTCGCCAGCGGCAGGCCGACCCGGTCCTTGTAGCGGTCGGCGCCGCCGCCCAGGGCCGCGAGGTCGTCGCAGATCTTCTGCGTGCGGGTGTCCTGCCAGACGATCGCGTTGTACACCGGCTGGCCGGTGGTCCGGTCCCAGACCACCGCGGTCTCCCGCTGGTTGGTGATGCCGATCGCGGCGATGTCGGAGTACGTCTTGTTGGCCCGCGACAGCGCCAGGCCGACGACCTCGCGGGTGTTGGTCCAGATCTCGTTCGGGTCGTGCTCCACCCAGCCGGCGCGCGGGAAGATCTGCTGGTGCTCGGTCTGACCGACGGACACGATCTGCCCGCTGTGGTTGAAGAGGATCGCCCGGGTCGAGGTGGTGCCCTGGTCGATCGCCATGACGAACTGCTCGGACATCTGACTTCCTTCGCGTCGAGTGAGCCCGCCCCGCGGGCGGGTGCGGCGCCGCGGGGGCGACGTCGCCGGATTCGGGTCGTGCTGTGCGGCGGGGGCCGCCGGTTGTCAGGGGTGCTGCGGGTCCGGGTGCCCGCCCCGGCAGGGGCGTGGGGCGGGCACCCGGGTCTCCGCGGGGGTGCGGACGGTCAGAACACCCAGCCCACGGCCAGCGCGAGCAGACCGCCGAGGATGCCGCCGACCGCGGGGCCGAGCACCGGCACCCAGGAGTAGCCCCAGTCCGACGCGCCCTTGCCCTTGATGGGCAGCAGCGCGTGGGCGATGCGCGGGCCGAGGTCACGCGCCGGGTTGATGGCGTACCCGGTCGGGCCACCGAGGCTGGCGCCGATCGCGACCACGACGAGCGCGACGCCCAGCGGGCCGATCTGCGCCGGCGTGTTGCCGGAGATGACGACCCAGAACACGAGCACGAAGGTGCCCACGACCTCGGTGACGAAGTTCCAGCCGTAGGACCGCAGCTCGGGTCCGGTGGAGAACACCGCGAGCTTGATGCCCGGGTCGGCGTCCTCGTCGAAGTGCTTCTTGTAGGCGAGGTAGGCGAGCGCGGAGCCGACCGCGGCGCCGGCGAACTGCGCAGCGATGTACAGGAAGCCGTTGGCCGCGTTCACCTCGATGCCCGGGGCGAACTCGTCCTTGCCCGCGGCCCAGAGGCCGAGGGTGACTGCCGGGTTGAGGTGGGCCCCGGACTTGAAGGCCACGTACACGCCGGTGAAGACCGCGAGGCCCCACCCGAAGTTGATCAGCAGCCAGCCGCCGCCGAACCCCTTCGTCTTCGGCAGGATCACGTTGGCGACCACGCCTGCACCCAGGAGGAGCAGGATCGCGGTGCCGAGGAACTCGGAGAGCATCGCTTCTCCGATCGAGATGGACTCCACAGTCGACCTCTTTCATTGACGGACGTCGTTGTCTCGTAGGGCTCCGGCGGACCGGAGTGCGGCCGGGGGACCGCGGGGGTGGTGCCCCCGTGCTACCCGATCATGTCCCTGCCGGAGCGTTGGCGGCAGGGGTCTCCGCGGGCGAACCGGGCTTGTGACCGGGTCGGACGGGGGCACTGTCGAGGGGGACCAGCGGCGCGAGGTCCTCGGCGGCGTCCCGGGCGGCCTGCGCGGCGGCGTCGTCGGGCTGCTGCGCGGCGGCGTGCTCGGCCTCGGCGCGGGCGCGGTAGGCGGCGATCTCCCGCTCGCGGGTCGCGTCGTCCCAGCCCAGGCGGGGCGCGACGATGTCGGCGATCTCGTCGAGCGCGCCGACGCCCTTGTCCGCCTGCTCGTAGTTGAGCCGGGTGCGGTGCATCATCACGTCGTCCAGGTGCAGGGCGCCCTCGTGGCTGACCGCGTACGCGACCTCCGCGCCGATGTAGGCCGGTGCGTGCTCCAGCGGCCGTCCGAGGGCGGGCTCGGCGTCGACGAGCTCGAGCAGCTCCCCGAGCAGCGAGCCGTAGCGGTGCAGCAGGTGGTCCATGCGTCCGCGGTCCCAGCCGTAGCGGTTGCCGATCTCGCGCGACTGGCGCTGCAGCACCTGCAGGCCCTCGGCGCCGACGAGCGGCACCTTGTGCGTGATCGACGGCAGCGTGGTCGCGCGGGAGCCGATCGCGAAGTCGACGGCGTCCTTCGCCATGACGCGGTAGGTCGTGAGCTTGCCGCCGGCGATCACCGTGAGGCCGGGCGTCGGCGACGCGACGGTGTGCTCGCGCGAGACCTTGGCGGAGGACGTGCCCTCCTTGGTGCCGGGCTGCAGCAGCGGCCGCAGGCCCGCCCAGGTGCCGATGACGTCCTCGCGGGTGATCGGGCGGGACAGCACGGTGTTGGCGTGCTCGATGACGTAGTCGATGTCGGTGCTCGTGGCGACGGGGTGCGTGAGCTCCTGCTCCCAGGGGGTGTCGGTCGTGCCGATCACCCAGTAGCGGGACCACGGGATGATGAACAGCACCGACTTCTCGGTCTGCAGGATCAGGCCGGTGTTGCCGGCGATGCGGTCGCGGGGCACGACGATGTGGATGCCCTTGGACGCGAGCACCCGCAGGCCGCCCTCGGTGCCGGCGAGCGCCTCGGTCTGCTCCGTCCAGACGCCGGTCGCGTTGATGACGTGCCGGGCTCGGACGGTGAACGTCCCGCCCGACTCCAGGTCGACGAGCTCGGCACCGGTGACGGCGCCCCCGGACGTCGTGGTGAGCCCGACGACCTGGGTCCGGGAGGCCGCGTGGGCGCCGTAGGAGACGGCGGTCCGGATCAGGGTCGAGACCAGGCGGGCGTCGTCCACGCTCGCGTCCCAGTAGCGGACCGCGCCGATCGCGGCGTCGTGCCGCAGGTCGGGGAACAGCCGCTCCATGCCCTTGCGGGTGAGGTGGCGGTGGATCGGCATGGCGCGGTGGCGGCCGTTGACGCTGGCGAGGGTGTCGTACAGGGCGACGCCGGCCCCGACGTACGCGCGCTCCCAGACCCGGTTCTCCAGCGGGTAGAGGAACGACACCGGCTTGACCAGGTGCGGGGCGATGTCCTGGATGAGCAGGTCGCGCTCGGTGAGCGCCTCCCGCACCAGGTGGAAGTCGAGCATCTGCAGGTAGCGCAGACCGCCGTGGACGAGCTTGCTCGACCGGCTGGACGTGCCGGACGCCCAGTCCTGCGCGTCGATGACGGCGGTCGAGAGGCCACGGGTGACGGCGTCGAGCGCGATGCCCGCGCCGGTGACGCCGCCGCCGATGACGAGGACGTCGAGCTCGGGCCCGCCCTCGGTGGTCGCTCGCAGGGTCGCCAGCGCGTCCTCACGCAGGCGGGGGGTCAGTGCTGCGGTCCTCATGTCCCACTCCATCGCGGTCTTGCTCCGGCCGGCCCCTGCCCCGGGGCGCGGAACGCCCCGCAGACTGGGACTTCGGTCCTGTCTGTCCGCTATCGTCACCACGACACGAACAGACGCGCAACCGCTGTGCACGAACGTGCACGGATCACTCGGACGAGGAGGTCCGGCGATGCCCGATCGGGAGCAGGACGTGCTGCGCGCGGCGTCGATGTACTACCTCCAGGACGTGAAGATGGAGGTCATCGCCCGGCACCTCGGCACCTCGCGGTCCACGGTGTCGCGGCTGCTCAAGCGTGCGCGGGAGACCGGCCTCGTGGAGATCACGCTGCGTCCGTCCAGCACGCGCGCGCCGAGCCTCGGCCGGTCCATCTCCGCCGCGTTCGGGATCGACACCTACGTCGTCCCCGTGCCGGACTCGGGCGAGCAGCTCGACACGCTCGACCAGGTGGCGCGCGCGACCGCCCGGCTGCTCGCGTCCTGGTTCGACTCCGACATGATCCTCGGGGTCGCCTGGGGCACCACCCTGGCCGCCGTCTCGCGCCGCCTCCAGCCCAAGGCCACCCACGGCAGCGTGGTCGTGCAGCTCAACGGCGCGGCGAACACCCGCACGTCGGGCATCGAGTACGCGAGCGACCTCATCGCCTCGTTCGGGACCGCGTTCGGCGCGACGGTGCACCACTTCCCCGTGCCGGCGTTCTTCGACTACCCGGAGACCAAGCAGGCGATGTGGCGCGAGCGGTCCGTGCGGCGCGTCCTGGACGAGCAGCGCCGTGCGGACATCGCGCTGTTCTCGGTCGGTTCGGTCGCCGGCTCGGTGCCCAGCCACGTGTACTCGGCCGGGTACCTCGACGAGGACGACGTCGCGCTGCTGCACGACCAGGCCGTGGTCGGCGACGTGTGCACGGTGTTCCTGCGCGCCGACGGGTCGTGGAAGGACGTGCCGCTCAACGCCCGGGCGACAGGGCCGTCACCCGAGCAGCTGCGCCGTATCCCGCGGCGGCTGTGCGCGGTCGCCGGGGACAACAAGGCGGTGCCGCTGCTCGCCGCGCTGCGCGCCGGCACGATGACCGACCTGGTCGTGGACGAGCGCACGGCCGTGCGGCTGCTCGAGATCACCTGACGGGCCCGGTGGCGCGCCCGTCGCGGACGGCCGGGCGGCCGACGCGGCGGGCGACGTAGGTTGGCCCCCGTGACCGCCCAGACGCCTGCCTTCCGGGTCCGCCCCGCTCTGCCCGCCGACGTCCGCGGCATCCGCGAGCTCGTCCAGCCGTACGCGCAGGAGCGGATCCTGCTCGCGAAGGAGTGGGTCGGGTACTACGAGGCCGTGCAGGAGTTCCACGTCGCCGAGGCCGAGGACGGCACCCTCATCGGCTGCGGGGCGCTGCACGTGATGTGGCAGGACCTCGCGGAGGTCCGCACGCTCGCCGTGGCGCGGGAGTGGCGCGGCCGGGGGGTGGGGCACGCCCTGCTCGAGGCCCTCACGGAGCGGGCGCGCGACCTGGGCCTCAGCCGGCTGTTCTGCCTGACGTTCGAGGTCGGCTTCTTCGCCGCGCACGGCTGGGGCGAGGTCACCGGCCCGGCCGTGCCGCCGGAGGTGTTCGCCGAGCTGCTGCGCTCCCACGACGACGGCGTCGCCGAGTTCCTCGACCTCGCCCGGGTGAAGCCGAACACGCTCGGCAACACCCGCATGATCGTGCAGCTCGACGCGCCCGGCGACGACACCGGGGCTCACAGGGGCAGCCGGTAGCGCACGGGGTCGTCCGGCCCGGCGCCCGGGACACGCTCCACCAGGCCGTCGTCGAGCAGCCCCGCCAGGCAGCGCCCGCGCTGCGCGGCGTCGGGCCACGCGGCCGCCACGGCGTGCTCGGGGACGGGCTCGAGGGCGTCGCGCAGCAGCGCCATGATCCGCCCGCGGACCTGCCGGTCGGTCCCCGCCCACGCCTGCGTGCGGCGCCGCGCGGCGTGCAGGTCCGCCGGGTAGCCCTCCGCCCGCCACGCACAGGCGTCACGCACGGGGCAGGCGTCGCAGCGCGGCGACCGGGCGGTGCACACCAGCGCACCCAGCTCCATCGAGGCCGCCGCCCACCGCGCGGCCGCGTCGTCCTGCGCCGGGACGAACCGCTCCGCGAGCAGGCGCTCGCCGGCCGTGATCGCCGGCGCCGGCAGGGCGACGCCCTCCGCCACGCGCGCCAGCACCCGCCGCACGTTCGTGTCGAGCACCACCGACCGCAGCCCGAAGGCGAACGCCCGCACCGCGGCCGCCGTGTACGCGCCGATGCCGGGCAGCGCGAGCAGCGCCGCCTCGTCGGAGGGGACCAGCCCGCCGTGCCGCTCGACCAGCGCCCGCGCGCAGTCCTGGAGCCGCAGCGCGCGGCGCGGGTAGCCCAGCCGGTCCCAGGCGCGCAGCACGTCCGCCGGGCTCGCGGCCGCCAGGTCGGCGGGCTCGGGCCACCGCGCGAGCCACGCCCGCCACGCCGGCTCCACCCGGACCACCGGCGTCTGCTGCAGCATCACCTCGCTGACCAGGACCCCCCACGGCGTGCGGTCCGGCGCGCGCCAGGGCAGGTCGCGCGCGTGGGCGTCGAACCACGCGACGACGGCCCCGCGCACCGCTGCGGGGTCGAGCGGCTCGAGCGGCTCGAGCGGCTCGAGCGGGGCGCTCACCCCCGGCGGGGGAGCGGGGACGGCAGTGGCGGGCGCGAGCGGGGAGCGGGGCGGCACGGGGACATCCTCACCCGGGACGGGCAGCACCGGCGCACGGCAGCTGCCGCCCGGCCGGGGCCCGGAGGTCCGCGCACCGTGGCGGCCGGACGCGCCCCCCGGGCGTGCCGCGCGGGTGCCCGGCGGCGCTCCGGCTACCGTGGCCTCGGCGACCGAGCGGGAGGAGCAGGACATGGGCGTGCTGCGGCCGGCGGGCTCGCTGCCCGCGCGGGTGTACTGGACGCGCCGGCTCGTGGTGCTGCTCGCACTGGCGGCGGTCGTCGTCCTCGTCGTGGTCGGCGCGAGGGCGATCCTCGGCCCCGACGACGACCCGGCGCCGGCCCCCGACCCCGCGTCCACCACGGGCGCCGCGGGCGACGGCACGGAGCCGAGCGCCCCCGGCACGCCCGCGTGCGCGCCGGCCGACCTCGGCCTGCAGCTGGTGGCCGACGCGACGTCGTACCCGGCCGGCGCACTGCCCACCTTCACCGTGCGGCTGGTCAACGACGGCGGGGCGGCGTGCCTCGTCGACGCGGGCGAGGCCCAGCGGCAGATCCTCATCACGTCCGGCAGCGACCGGATCTGGGCCAGCACGGACTGCGCCTCCGACGAGCCGCTGAAGCTCCTGCTCGCACCGGGCGAGCCCGACGAGCGGCAGGTCCAGTGGGACCGCAACCGGTCCGTCGAGGGGTGCGCGGGCGACCAGCCCGCCGCCCAGCCCGGCACCTATCAGGCGGTGCTCACGCTGGCGGGCGTCAGCACCGAACCGGTGGTCTTCGGGCTGGAGTGAGCGGCAGGCGCTAGACGTACCGCTCGAGGATGCTCGACTCCGCGAGCCGCGACAGCCCCTCGCGCACGGCGCGCGCCCGCTGCTCGCCCACGCCGTCGACGGCCATGAGGTCGTCGATGTTCGCCGCCAGCAGCTTCTGCAGCCCGCTGAAGTGGCCCACGAGCCGGTCGACGATCGCCGCCGGGAGGCGCGGCACCTTCGACATCAGGCGGTAGCCGCGCGGGCCCGTCGCCGCGTCGAGCATCTCCACGCCCGACGGCAGGCCCAGCACGCGGGCGATCAGGGCCAGGTCGAGCAGCTCGGTGGAGTCGAGGGCGGCGAGCGCCGACTGGATGACCTCGGCGTCCCGCCGGCTGGAGTCGAGGTAGTCGCGGATCACCAGCTCGCTGTCCGAGCCGATGCCGCCGGTCAGCTCGTCGAGCTGCAGCGACAGCAGGCGGCCGTCCGTGCCGAGCTCGACCACGTAGCCCGCGATCTCCTCGGAGATGCGACGGACCATCTCCTGGCGCTGCACGACCACGCAGACGTCGCGGACGGTGACGAGGTCCTCGATCTCGAGGGCCGACAGCGTGCCGCTCACCTCGTCGAGCCGGGACTTGTACCGCTCGAGCGTGGCGAGGGCCTGGTTGGCGCGCGACAGGATCGCGTCCGCGTTCTCGAGCACGTGGCGCTGCTCGCCGACGTACAGCGCGATGATCCGCATGGACGCGGACACCGAGATGACCGGCAGGCCCGTCTGCTTGGCGACGCGCTCGGCGGTGCGGTGGCGGGTGCCGGACTCGGAGGTCGCGATGGTCGGGTCGGGCAGCAGCTGCACGGCCGCCCGCACGATGCGCGCCGTGCCGGGGTCCATGACGATGGCGCCGTCCATCTTCGCGAGCTCGCGCAGCCGGGTGGCGGAGAACTCCACGTCGAGCTCGAACCCGCCCGAGGAGATGCTCTCGACCGTCGCGTCGCGGCCGAGCACGATGAGCGCGCCCGTACGGCCGCGCAGGATCCGCTCCAGGCCGTCGCGCAGCTCGGTGCCGGGGGCGACCGCGGCCAGCGTGTGCCGCAGGAGGTCGTCCGGCGGGGTGGTCGTGGGCACGGCGCGATCCTACGGGGACGGCGACCGGCGCGCCGGGAACCGCCCGGGTCGCGGACGTTGCGATGCGGTCACGGTGCCGGGCCTCCGCGCGGGTCGGTGCGCCCGCTGGCGTGTCGGTGGCGGCGGCTAGCGTGGCGTTCGTGACCACCACCACCTCCGCCCGGGCCGCGCGCCCCGCGTTCCGCTGCGCGGAGTGCGGCTGGACCACCTCCAAGTGGGTCGGGCGGTGCGGGGAGTGCCAGACGTGGGGCTCGGTCTCCGAGGACACCGGGCCGGGTGGTGCGGCTCCGCGGACGGCGGTCCAGGTGCCGGTGCGCGGCGCCGCGCGCCCGATCGCGGAGATCGACGTCGAGGCCAGCCGGTCGCGGCCCACGGGCGTCGGAGAGCTCGACCGGGTGCTGGGCGGGGGACTCGTCCCGGGCGCCGTGGTGCTGCTCGCGGGGGAGCCGGGCGTGGGCAAGTCGACGCTGCTGCTCGACGTCGCGAGCCGGGTGGCGACCGGTGGGCGGACGGTGCTGTACGTGACGGGCGAGGAGTCGGCCGGTCAGGTGCGGCTGCGCGCCGAGCGGATCGGCGCGCTCGCGGGCTCCCTGCTGCTGACGGCCGAGACCGACCTCGGGACGATCCTCGGGCACCTCGCGCAGACCGAGCCGGACCTGCTGGTGCTCGACTCCGTCCAGACGGTCGCGTCGGCCGCGGTCGAGGGCTCGCCCGGCGGGGTGGCGCAGGTGCGTGAGGTCGCCGCCTCGCTCATCGCCGCCGCGAAGGAGCGCGCGCTGCCGGTGGTCCTGGTGGGGCACGTGACGAAGGACGGCGCCGTGGCGGGGCCGCGGACGCTCGAGCACCTCGTCGACGTCGTCTGCCAGTTCGAGGGCGACCGGCACTCCCGCCTCCGGCTGCTGCGCGCCACCAAGAACCGGTTCGGCCCCACGGACGAGGTCGGGTGCTTCGACCTCACGGAGACGGGCATCGTCGGGCTCGCGGACCCGTCGGGGCTGTTCGTCTCCCACGAGCGGCACCACGTCCCGGGCACGTGCGTCACCGTCACCCTGGAGGGGCGGCGCCCGCTCGCCACGGAGGTGCAGGCGCTCGTGGCGCCGAGCATGCTCGCGAACCCCCGCCGCACGACCAGCGGCGTCGACGGCTCGCGGCTCGCGATGGTGCTGGCGGTGCTCCAGCGCCGGGCGGGTCTCCGCGTCGCGGACCAGGACGTGTACGTGTCGACCGTGGGAGGTGCGCGGGTCGTCGAGCCGGCGGCCGACCTGGCGCTCGCGCTCGCGACCGTCAGCAGCCGGGAGAACGTGGCGCTGCCGCCGCGCCTGGTCGCGATCGGCGAGGTGGGGCTGGCAGGGGAGATCCGCCCGGTGACGGGCACGGCACGCCGGCTGGCGGAGGCCGCCCGGCTGGGGTTCACCCACGCGGTGGTGCCCGCGGGGTCGGTGGAGCCCGCGCAGGTGCCCGACGGCATGCGCGTCGCGCAGGCGGCCGACCTGGCCGAGGCGGTCCGGCTCACGCGCCCGGACGCCGTCCGGGGACGCGGAACCCGGGCCGAGGCGGGGGCCGCGCCGGACGCGGCGGGCTGACACCGCCGGTGACCCACGGACGAGGGGTCCGACGCCGCGGCATCGCCGGACAGTAGGCTGCCGCGGAACCTCCGGACGTCCGCCGCCGCGGCGCCCGGGACGAGTGGAGCGGCAGGGAGCACGGGCATGAGCGACACCGACGGCCGGCAGCCGCACGCGGACGACGCGTCGCGGGCGGGCGACGGCGGGCCCCGGTGGCCCTCCCTCCCGGAGGGTGGTTCCCCGTCGGCGAGGCGCGCCCGCCGGGCGGCGCACGCGGGTGACGTCGACCCGGCTCCGACCCCCGCGACTCCGGTGGCCTCCGCCCCGGCGGGCACGGACCCGCGTCCGGCCAGCGGGGCGCACGCCGCGGTGCCGGCCGCGACGCCGCGGACGGCCGGGACGGGCACGGCCTCCCCGGCCGGCCCGGATCAGCCGTCCGGCACCCCGGAGGCCCCCGCCGGTGACGGGGCGGACGACGCCCCGGCCAGGTCCGGACGACGTCGGGCCCTCGTGGTCGGCGGCGTCGTCGCGGGCGTCGTGCTCGTCGGCGGCGGGATCGCCGCGGCCCTGCTGCTGCGCGGCGACGGTGCCGAGCCCGCAGCCGGGCCCGCGCCGGTCGTCACCCTGCCGTCGCCGACCTCCACCGCCACGCCGGTCGCTCGTGAGGCCGACACCCCGTTCGCCGCCGCGCTGCCCACCACGGTGCTGCAGTACGCGCTGGCGGACTCCGCGCCCGACGACGAGTGGCTCGGCGCGGACGCCCTCGAGGCGTGGTCGGAGACGTACTCCGACGGCGGGTCCGGGACGGTCACCGTGCGGGCGGGCCAGTGGGAGACGGCCGAGGAGGCCGCCGCCGTGCTCGCCGGCCTCCGGGACGCCCTCCCGGCCGTCGCCGACGCGGCCGGGGGCGACGCGACCTCCACGGCCCCGGCCACCGACGCCCCGTCGGCCGGTGCGACCGGCGGCGGTCCCGCCGTGCTCCTGGAGGGCGACGTGGTCGTCGCCGGGGAGCCGGTGGGCGCCGTCACGGTCGTCGACGCCGGTGACGGCACCGGCGTGGCGGTGTGGAGCAACGGGACGGCGGTGTTCCGGGTGGCCGGACCTGCCGTCGACATCCGCAACCTGTACGCGGCCTACCCGCTCTGACGCCGCGCCGCCCGGCCCCGGCTCACCGGGTGCCGGGTGCGACGTGCGCCCCCGGGGCGGGCAGCCGCACGGTGAAGCTCGTCCGCCCGGGCGTGCCGTCGACGCCGATGGTGCCGCCGTGCGCCGCGACGACGGCGTGCACGATGGCGAGGCCCAGGCCGGTGGATCCGGCGGCACGGTTCCGTGACGCGTCCCCGCGGGCGAACCGCTCGAACAACCGGGAGCGGAGCGGCTCCGGGATGCCGGGGCCGTCGTCCGCCACGCGCAGCACGACGTCGTCGCCGTCGGTGGTCACCGACACGACGACGGTGGTGCCGGCGGGTGTGTGCACCCGGGCGTTCGAGAGCAGGTTGACCAGGACCTGGCGCAGCCGGTGCTCGTCCCCGACCACGAGGGCGCCGGGCTGGTCCGGCCCGTCGTCACGGGAGTCGTCGCCGGCGGCGCCCAGGTCGAGCCGCCAGACGTGCTCGGGGCCCGCGACGTGCGCGTCGGCGACGGCGTCCACCGCGAGCGCCGCGAGGTCGACCTCCCCGACGTCCAGGTCGCGGCCCGCGTCGAGCCGGGCGAGCAGCAGCATGTCCTCGACGAGACCGGTCATGCGCCGTGCCTCGGACTCCACGCGGTGCATCGCCCGCACGGCGTCGTCCGGCAGGTCGTCCGGGAGGCGCTGCACGAGCTCGGCGTAGCCCCGGATGGAGGCCAGCGGGGTGCGGAGCTCGTGGCTGGCGTCGGCGACGAACCGGCGGACCTGCGTCTCGGACTCGTGCCGGGCGGCGAGCGCCGACTCCACGTGGCCGAGCATCCGGTTGAGCGCGGCGCCGACCTGGCCGACCTCGGTGGCCGGGTCGGTGTCGCGCTCGGGCACGCGCTCGCGGATGTCGACCTCGCCGCGCGACAGCGGCATCTCGGACACCCGCGCGGCGGTCGCGGCCACCCGGTCCAGGGGCCGCAGCTCCCGGCGCACCAGCACCGTGGCGGACGCGGCGGCGAGCAGCAGCGCGACGACGGCGACGGCCAGCTCGACGACCACGTAGCGATCCACGGTGGCGGTCACGGACTCCAGCGGCAGGGCGGTGACGGAGGTGTCACCGCCCTCCGTGACCACCGCGACGACGCGGTACTCCCCGAGGTCGGGCAGCACGACCGTGTCCACGGTCCCGTCGGGCGTGAGGTCCAGCAGAGCGTCGGTCTGGGCGTCCGTCAGCGGGCGGATCGTCCCGGAGTCGTCCAGGTAGCCCGCCTGCAGGGCGGAGGCGTCGGCGCGCTGGAACAGGACCACGGTGCCGACGTCCTGCCCGGGCAGGCCGAACGCCGGGGGCACGCCGTCGTCCTCCCCCTCGGGCAGGGGTGCGGGGCGCGTGGCGTCGTCCGAGGGCGTGGTCCCGCCGTCCCCGAGGTCGTCCACGCGGTCGCCGCCGAGACGGCCCGGTGCGGCGGCGGCGCGGCTGCTCGCGGACTCGAGTCGTTCGTCGATCTGCTGGACCAGGGTCGAGCGCAGCGCGAGGGTGGAGACGAGGCCCATGACGGCGGCGACCACCGCGAGCAGTGCGACGACGACCACCACGAGCCGCCGGCGGAGCGTCCACCGGCGGCGCGCCGGCGCGGCCGTCACGGGGCGGGCTTGAGCACGTACCCGACGCCCCGCAGCGTGTGGAGCATCGGCTCGCGCCCCTTGTCGATCTTGCGGCGCAGGTAGGACACGTACAGCTCGACGATGTTGGCCTGGCCGCCGAAGTCGTACTGCCACACGCGGTCGAGGATCTGCGCCTTCGACAGCACGCGCCGCGGGTTGCGCATGAAGTAGCGCAGCAGCTCGAACTCCGTCGCGGTGAGCCGGATGTCGTCGCCGCCGCGGGACACCTCGTGCGAGTCCTCGTCCATGCGCAGGTCGCCGACGACGAGGACAGCCTCCTCGCGGTCGGCCACGGCCCCGGCCCGGCGCAGCAGCGCGCGGAGCCGGGCGACGACCTCCTCGAGGCTGAACGGCTTCGTGACGTAGTCGTCGCCGCCGGCGGTGAGCCCGGCGATGCGGTCCTCGACGGCGTCCTTGGCGGTGAGGAACAGCACGGGGACCGTGGGGTGGGTCGCACGGATGCGGCGCAGCACCTCCAGGCCGGACAGGTCGGGGAGCATGACGTCGAGCAGGATGACGTCGGGGTCGAACGCCTTGGCCTGCTTGACGGCGCCGTGGCCGGTCAGGGCGTGCTCGACGGACCAGCCCTCGTAGCGCAGTGCGGTCGCGAGGAGCTCCGCCAGGGTGGGCTCGTCGTCGACGACGAGGGCGCGGACCGGCTGGCCGTCCGCGCGGGTGAGGGCGTCGCGCTGCAGGGTCGAGGTCGTCATGCGGTCGAGCATGGGTGCCGGACCTGGGGCCCACCTGCCGCGTGGCTGTGAAGCACCTGAGCGTCCCGCGGGACGGAGGTCAGTCCTCCTCGATCACCGACAGCACGTTGCCGGACGGGTCGGTGAACCAGGCGATGAGCGGACCGCCGCCGCGGAACACGCCGTCCTCGTCGGTCTGCACGGGGGTGCCCTCGTAGCGCTCGAACTGCACGCCACGCCCTCGCAGCTCCGCGACCGCCGCCGGCACGTCCGGCACCGGGAAGTTGAGCACCGTGTACCCGGCCGGCGCGTGCGCGTCGCCCTTCGGGTACAGCAGCACGTCGCGGCCACCGGACAGGTGCAGCCAGAGCATCCCGTCGCGCTCCTGCGCGTCGAGGCCGAGCACATCCGCGTAGAACGTCCGGGCGGCGGGCACGTCCGCCACCGAGTACCCGCTGAAGCCCTTGCTGAGGTCGAGCACGGCAGCCTCCTCGTCGTCGTGCGTCCCGGTCCCAGCGTGGACCCTGCGGAGGCCGGCGGGAAGCCCCCGCCCCCGCCCTCGCCCCCGGGCCCCGGCGCCTGGCCCCGCGTCGGCGACCCCGGCGGGGCTGGTGGAGGAATCGTGCGCGTGCACGACCCGCGCGGCGCGGCGTGGGTGCCCTCCCCTACCGTGGACGGGTGTCCCGCCCCGCCACCGCCGTGCCGCCCGCACGCCCCGAGCCCGAGCCGCTCGCGCCCGTCCGCGGCGCCCGGGGCCCGGCCGTGGGCCGCGCCCTGGTCGCGCTGCTCGTGGCGCTGGTCGCGAGCGCGGGCATCGGCGTCACCTGGGCCGTCTTCGTGGGGACGGAGCACGGCCAGGCGGTGGACCAGGCGTCGCTGGACGGCGCGCACATCGGGCAGATCCGGCTCTGGGAGGTCGCGGGGCCGGTGCTCGACGTCGTGTCGGTGGGCTTCATCGCGGCCGCCGTCCTCGGGTGCGCCGCGATCGCGGTCGTGCGGCGGCGCTGGGGCCTCGCCGTGGTGGCGGCGGTCGTGCTCGGCGGCGCCAACCTGACGACGCGGGTGCTCAAGGTCCTCGTGCTCGACCGTCCCGAGCTCGGGCACGGACCGGAGTTCAACACGCTGCCGAGCGGCCACACCACCGCCGCCGCCTCCGTGGCCGCCGCCCTGCTGCTGGTGGTGCCGCCCCGCGTCCGGCCCTGGGTGGCGGTGCTCGGCGCCGGCTACGCGGGTGCGACCGGGGTGAGCACCCTCGTGGGGCAGTGGCACCGCCCGTCGGACGTCGTCGCCGGGCTGCTCGTCGTGCTCGCGTGGGGCGCGGTGGGCTGCGCGCTGCTCGCGCTCGGCGGGGACCCGGCGGGGGAGCGGACCCCGCCGACCGCGGCGGTCCGCGCGGTGACGTCCGGGACGCGCGGACCCGCGGCCACGGACCGCGCGGCCACCTCGGTCGCGCTCGCGCTGCTCGGTGCCGTCGCCGTCGTCGCGGGGGCCGTCGCCGCGGTGGCGCTGCGCCGCACGTGGCTGTCCGCGGACCCGGTGGGCGGCCGCGCGGAGCTGCTGACGTCCTACGGCGGCGGCGCCCTGGGGATCGTCGCGGTCGCGGCCGCGTCGTCCGCCGTGCTGCTCGTGCTGCGCCGGGCGGCGACAGCGGGATCGGCCGGTGCAGGACGGACGTCGTAGAGTTCCCCCGCACGGGGGGTGGCATCCTGTCGTCGCCCGACCGGACCGGACCTGAGCACCGGAGCCGGCCGCCGCAGCGGGGGCACGGTGGGGCACGGTCGCCCCGGGAGCCCGGCACCGCGCCGGGCACCGGGCAGTTCTGAGGAAGCAGGAGCGCATGTCGTCACGTCGCAAGCTGGTCATCGTGGAGTCGCCCGCCAAGGCGCGCACGATCGCCGGGTACCTCGGCGACGAGTACGAGGTCGAGGCGAGCGTCGGGCACATCCGTGACCTGCCGCAGCCCAGCGAGCTGCCCGCGGACATGAAGAAGGGTCCGTTCGGGAAGTTCGCGGTCGACGTGGACAACGGCTTCGAGCCCTACTACGTGGTCGACTCCGACAAGAAGAAGAAGGTCGCCGAGCTCAAGCGCCTGCTCAAGGAGTCCGACGAGCTGTACCTCGCCACCGACGAGGACCGCGAGGGCGAGGCCATCGCGTGGCACCTGCTGCAGGAGCTCAAGCCCCAGGTCCCGGTCAAGCGCATGGTGTTCCACGAGATCACCCGGGAGGCCATCGCCCGCGCGCTGGAGAACACCCGCGAGCTCGACGACCGGCTGGTGGACGCCCAGGAGACGCGGCGGATCCTCGACCGGCTGTACGGCTACGAGGTCAGCCCGGTGCTGTGGCGCAAGGTCCGCCAGGGCCTGTCGGCCGGCCGGGTGCAGTCGGTCGCGACGCGCATGGTGGTCGAGCGGGAGCGCGAGCGCATGGCGTTCGTCGCGGCGGACTACTGGGACCTGACGGCGACGTTCGCGGTGCAGGACGCCGCGGAGCCGACGTTCGACGCCCGGCTGGTGCAGCTCGGAGAGCGGCGCGTGGCGACGGGGCGCGACTTCGGCGACGACGGCGTGCTGCGGGGCAGCGGTGCGAGCCGTCCCGTGCACCTCGACGAGACCGCGGCGCGGGCGTGGGTGACGGCCCTCGACGGCGCGGCGTTCGGCGTGCGGTCGCTCGAGACCAAGCCGTACACCCGCCGTCCGGCGGCGCCGTTCACGACGTCGACGCTGCAGCAGGAGGCCAGCCGCAAGCTGCGCATGGCCTCCCGGCAGACGATGCGCACCGCGCAGTCGCTGTACGAGAACGGCTACATCACCTACATGCGGACCGACTCGCCGACGCTGAGCACGCAGGCGGTGGACGCCGCGCGCCGGCAGGCGGCCGAGCTCTACGGCGCGGACCACGTGCCGGATCGGCCGCGCGTCTACGCGTCGAAGGCGAAGGGCGCGCAGGAGGCGCACGAGGCGATCCGTCCCGCCGGCGACGACTT
Source organism: Cellulomonas sp. C5510 (assembly GCF_019797765.1). Lineage (NCBI taxonomy): Bacteria > Bacillati > Actinomycetota > Actinomycetes > Micrococcales > Cellulomonadaceae > Cellulomonas > Cellulomonas sp. C5510. The sequence goes on along the minus strand of NZ_CP081862.1, from coordinate 3,307,084 downwards.
CCGCACGCCCGCCCAGGTGGCCGGAGAGCTGTCCGGCGACCAGTTCCGCCTGTACGAGCTGATCTGGAAGCGCACCGTGGCGTCGCAGATGGCGGACGCGCGCGGCTCGACGGCCTCGGTCCGGATCGCCGCGACCGTCCCCGCGCCGGCGGCCTCCGGGGGGCCCGACGCGGGCGCGCCGACCGACGCCGTGTTCGCGGCCTCCGGCACCGTCATCACGTTCCGTGGGTTCCTCGCGGCCTACGAGGAGGGCCGCGACGTCGAGCGGTACTCGGGCGACACCGAGGGCGGCGAGAAGGGCGGTGCCCGGGAGACCCGGCTGCCGCAGATGGCCGAGGGCGACCCGGTCACCGCCTCCGACCTCACCGCCGACGGCCACCGGACCTCGCCGCCGCCGCGCTACACCGAGGCGAGCCTGGTCAAGGCGCTGGAGGAGCGCGGCATCGGCCGGCCGTCGACGTACGCCGCGACGATCTCCGTCATCCAGGACCGCGGGTACGTGACCTCGCGCGGCCAGGCGCTCGTGCCGAGCTGGCTGGCGTTCGCGGTCACGCGCCTGCTGGAGGAGAACTTCGACCGGCTCGTCGACTACGACTTCACCGCCTCGATGGAGGAGGACCTCGACGCCATCGCCGCGGGGCAGAAGGACCGCGTGGACTGGCTGACGCGGTTCTACTTCGGGTCGGCGGCGGCCGACGGCCCGGACGGGGACGGCCTGCGGGAGCTCGTCGCCAACCTCGGCGAGATCGACGCCCGCGAGGTGAACTCGATCGACATCGGCGAGGGCATCACGCTGCGCGTGGGCCGCTACGGCCCGTACATCGAGGACTCCGCCGGTGAGCCCGGCCCGGACGGCACCCCGCGCCGCGCGTCGGTCCCGGACGACCTGGCGCCGGACGAGCTGACCGTCGAGAAGGCCCGCGAGCTGCTCGAGACCCAGCCGGAGGGCGACCTCGTGCTGGGCACCGACCCGGCGACGGGGCACACGGTCGTGGCGAAGAACGGCCGCTACGGCCCGTACGTGACGGAGCTGCTGCCCGAGCCGGAGCTCGACCCCGGGCTGTCCGCGGCCGCGCGCAAGAAGGCGCTCGCGGCGCTGCCGAAGCCGCGCACGGGCTCGCTGCTGAAGTCGCAGTCGCTGCAGACGATCACGCTCGACGAGGCGCTGCAGCTGCTGAGCCTGCCGCGCGTCGTCGGCACCGACCCCGAGACCGGGCTGGAGATCACCGCGCAGAACGGCCGGTACGGGCCGTACCTCAAGCGCGGCACCGACTCCCGCACGCTGCCGTCCGAGGAGGCGATCTTCACCACCACGCTCGAGGAGGCGCTGGCGATCTACGCGCAGCCCAAGCGCGGGCGCGGCGCGACGGCCACCCCGCCGCTGCGGGAGCTGGGCGACGACCCGACCTCGGGCAAGCCGATCGTGGTGAAGGACGGCCGGTTCGGGGCGTACGTGACCGACGGCGAGACGAACCGCACGCTCCCGCGGGACGTCACCCCGGAGTCGATCACGCCCGAGCAGGCGGTCGAGCTGCTCGCCGAGAAGCGCGCGCAGGCGCCGAAGAAGAAGCCGGCCCGCAAGGCGGCCCCGCGCGCGAAGGCGGCGTCGAAGAAGTAGCCGGGCGGTCCCGTGGGCGCTACGCGGTGACCAGCTCCGTCCCGGTCGTGTCGTGGTCGGCCATCCGCACGCTGCGGATGGCCGGCTCGTCGTAGGTGTTCCAGTAGTAGGTGCCGGTGCGCGCCGAGAACAGCCCCGTGTAGATCGTCTTCTCGAACTCCCCGCTGTCCATCGCGGCGGCACCGTCCACCATCGCGACCTGCTGGAGCGTGTGGAACGCGCGGCTGACGTTGGCCTCCTCGCCGTCCTGCTCGGGGTAGTGCGCGTGGACGTACGCCGCCCGCACGAACCGGGACGTCGAGGAGTAGTCGCCGGGGATGCCGCGCATGTGCGACCCGGAGCCGAACGGCACGAGGTGCGCCCGTCGGAGCACGGTCTCCCCGGGGAACTCGGGGGACGTGTTGAGGTAGTTCCGCAGGTTCTCGTGGTGCCAGCCGAAGCCGGGCTGGTTCGTCAGCACGTCGACGTCGTCGTCGTGCACGTGCAGGCCGTCCGCCGTCTGCTCCACGACGACCGCGCGGTCCGCGTCGCCGATGATCCAGTGCAGCATCGAGCTCGGGAACCGCTCGCTGACGGGCCGGTCCACGATCACGACGTGCTCGAGCGCCGCGACGACCTCGTCGACCGTCGCGAACTGCGAGGCCACCCAGAGCGGGAGCTCGAAGGCCGCGACGTTGGTCGCGCCGTCCACCGGCCCGGGTGCGTACGAGGCGTACCCGGGGAAGTTCAGGCCGGCGACCGCGAGGCCGGCGTCGTTGCCGCAGTCGAAGTAGAGCGGGACGCCGGCCTCCACGATGCCCGTGCCGATGACCGCGTGGCGGATCGTCGGCACCGCGCCGAACGGCGAGCGGGGCGCGTACCCCGTCGGGGTCAGGACGACCCCCTCGCCGTAGCCGGTCGTCCAGTCGAGGTTGCGGGCGAGGTAGAGGTGACCGTCGCCGTCCGTGAACCTGATCCCTGTGCACATGTCGTGGCCCCTGTCCGGTGCGCCCGGCCGTCCGGGTGCCGCGGCGTCGGTGGCGCGGCGCGGCCGGGTCCGCCCTCCCAGCATGTGCCTGCCCGGGGTGTCCCGCAGCGGCAGCGGGGTCAGACCTCCCAGACCGCCCAGCAGCGGCCGCCGACCCCGCCCGTCGCGGGCCCGCCGTCGGACGCGACGAGGCGTGCCCCGGCGGGCGGCGCGAACGGCCACGGGTCGTCGTCCAGGTTCAGCGCGACGAGCAGGGTCGCGGCCCCGTCGGCGGCGCGCGACTCGTACGCCAGGTGCGTCCCCGTGACCTCGACGACGTGGGTGCGGGCGGTGTGCAGCCACGGGTGGCGGCGCCGCAGGCCGATCAGCGCCGCGTGCCGGTCGTGGGTGGGGCGGCCGTCCGGGGCGACGTCCGGCCCGGCGAGGTCCTCCGGTGTCGGCGGGTACGGCGGGCGGACCGCGTCGTCGCCGCCGGCGCGGTCCTCCTTCACGCCGCGGTACGCCTGCTCGTCGCCGTAGTAGACCGCCGGGGTGCCGCCCACGGTCATGAGCACCACGAGAGCGTGGCCCGCGAGCGTCGCGTCGCCCACCCGGCTGGTGAGGCGCGTGACGTCGTGGTTGCCGACGAACGTGTACGGCACGAACGCGTCGAGGAACTCGTCGTGCCGGCTCAGCGTCCACGCGAGCTCGTGCCAGTTGCGGTCGACGACGGAGGACCAGATCGCCTTCCACAGCTCGTACTGCGTCACCGAGTCGACCCCGGACTCCGCGACGAACCCGGTGTAGTCGCCGTGGATGACCTCGCCCATGAGGTACGCATCGGGGTGGGCGGCCCGCACCCGGTCGGTGACCTGCCGCCAGAAGGCCGTCGGCACCGCGTAGGCGGCGTCGAGGCGCCAGCCGTCCGCCCCGGCGTCCAGCCAGTGGGTCATCACGTCGGCGACCAGGTCGACGACGCGCGGCGAGTCGTGGTTCAGCGTCACCAGCGAGCGGTGGCCCTCGAAGCAGTCCCACTCCGGTACGCCGTCGGCCCAGCGGATGCGGAACAGCTCCGCCTCGGGCGCGCCCGGGCCGCCCTCCAGTGCCGCGCGGAACAGGGGGTGCTGGTCACCGACGTGGTTGAAGACGCCGTCCAGCAGCACGCGCACGCCGCGCTCGTGCGCCGCGGCGAGCAACCGGTCGAGGTCGTCGCGGTCGCCGAGCCGGGGGTCGACGCGCAGGTGGTCGACGGTGTCGTAGCCGTGCGTGGCGGAGGCGAGCACGGGGCCCAGTGCGAGCCCGTTCAGCCCCAGGTCGACCAGGTAGTCCAGCCAGCGCTCGACGTGCGCCAGCCGGTGCGTGACCGGTGTGGCGGCGTCCGCCGCCGGCTCGGCGCCGGTGAAGCCCAGCGGGTAGACGTGCCACCACAGGGCGTGCTCCACCCACGCGGGCGCCATCGTGCCTCCTTCGTCCGTCCCTCCGTGCAGACTCGCAGGCCCGCGGCCCCGTGTCACCTCGGCGGCCGGGCGCGCGACCCGGCGCTCCGGGCGGGGCCGGCGGGGGCACCGCGGACCCGCCCGGAGCGGCCCTCAGGCCCTCAGTGCGCCCGGTGCGGCACCGGCTCGGGCAGCCCGGCGTCGGCCCGCACGCCGCGCGAGAAGCCCTCGATCGAGCGCAGCGCGTCCACCAGGTCCGGCACCCGCACCGTGAACGGCATGGCGTGGATCGTCTCGCCCTCGGCGGTGGCGGCCTCCGCCACGCGCGTGAGGTCGTCGACGTCGTCGGGGGACAGCCCGACCTCGGTGAGGGTGTTCGGGAGGCCGACGCGCGTCGTGAACTCGACGAAGTCCCGGATCTCCTGGACCGGCGCCCCCTCGAGCACGAGCTGCGTCACCGAGCCGATGTTGACCTTCTGCCCGTGCGTGAGGCCGTGCGTCTGCGGCGCGGCGGTGAGGCCGTTGTGGATCGCGTGCGCCGCGGCGAGCCCGCCCGACTCGAACCCGAGGCCCGACAGCAGCGTGTTCGCCTCGACGACCTTCTCGACCGACGGCGTCACCAGGTGGTCCCGCACGGCGGCGACGGCCGGCAGCGCGTGCTCCCAGAGGATGTCCCAGGAGAGCCGGGCGAGCGCCGTCCCCGTCGCGGTCGGCAGGCCGCCGGCCATCGTCGTGGCGTCGGTGCGCGCCACGGCCCGCGCCTCGATCCACGTGGCGAGCGCGTCGCCGACGCCCGCGACGAGGAAGCGCGCGGGGGCGTTCGCGACGAGCTGCGTGTCGACCAGCACCAGGTCGGGGTTGCGCGGGAAGAACCGGTACTCCTCGAACGCGCCGTTCTCGTCGTAGATCACCGACAGGGCGGAGCAGGGCGCGTCCGTCGAGGCCAGGGTCGGCACGGACACCCACCGGATGCCGGTGAGGAACCCCGCCGCCTTGACCGCGTCGAGCGTCGACCCGCCGCCGACGCCCACCACCACGTCGGCGCCCGTCTCCCGGATGCGGGCCGCGATGCCGTCGACGGCCGCCGCGGTGGCGTAGACCCCGAAGCCGTCACGCGTCAGCGGCAGACCCGCCGTCTCGAGCGAGCGCGAGACGGCGTCGCCGACGAACGACCACACGGTGTCGTCGGCGACGACGAGAGGCGTGCGGCCGATGGGCTCGACCAGCTCCCCGAGGCGCTCGATCGCGCCGCGCCCCTGCGCGTAGCGGCCGGGGCTGATCATCGTGCGGACGGGCAGATGGTCCTGGGTTGCGGACACGGCTCCTCCTCGGGTCGTGCGCCGGAGGGAGGGCCGTCGTGCCGGCCCGGACGTCCCACCGACTCGTCCACCGTACGGACGCGGCCGGGCGGGGGCACGGGGACGTCGGTCCCGACCTGGGAGGCCGGACGCTACTGTCGCGGGCATGACACTCGTCGAAGACCCGCGCACCGCGCCGCCGATCCGATGGGGGATCCTCGGCGCCGGCAACATCGCCGGAGCGTTCGCCTCCGCCGTCCGCTCCGCCACCCGGGCCCAGCTCGTGGCCGTCGGATCCCGGGACCGCGTGAAGGCCGAGCGGTTCGCCACGCAGCACGGCATCCCCACCACGCACGTCGGGTACCGCGACCTGGTCGAGGACCCGCAGGTGGACGCCGTCTACGTCGCCACCCCGCACTCCGAGCACCGCGAGCACGCGCTGCTGGCGATCGCCGCCGGCAAGCACGTGCTGGTCGAGAAGGCGTTCACCCGCAACGCCGCCGAGGCCGAGGAGGTGCTCGCGGCCGCGCGCGCCGCGGGCGTGTTCGTCATGGAGGCGATGTGGACGCGGTTCCTGCCGCACGTCGCCGCGCTGCACCAGGTGATCGACTCCGGCGAGATCGGCGAGGTCGTCACGCTGCAGGCCGACCACGGCCAGTACTTCGCGTTCGACCCGGCGAGCCGGCTGTACGACCCGGCGCTCGCGGGCGGCGCGCTGCTGGACCTGGGGGTCTACCCGGTGTCGTTCGCGCACGACCTGCTCGGCGTCCCGGACTCCGTGCGGGCGGTGGGCACGCTGACGGAGACCGGCGTCGACGGCCAGATCGGCATGGTCCTGCAGTACGGGGAGCGCACGCAGGCGGTGCTGCACACCACGCTCTGGGCGAAGACGCCGACCACCGCCGCGATCACCGGCACGGAGGGCAGCATCGTCGTCGAGGGCTCGTTCTACGCGCCGACGTCGTTCCGGGTGCAGCGGCGCGACGGGCGGACCTGGCAGTTCAGCCAGCCGACGCCGCACGGGCTGCAGTTCGAGGCCGCCGAGGTCGCGCGCCGCGTCGCCGAGGGCGCGACGGAGAGCCCGCGCATGTCGTGGGCGGGCACGCTCGCGGTCCTGCGCACCATGGACGAGGTGCGCGCGCAGGTCGGGGTCGTCTACCCCGGCGAGTGAGGCACCGCGGCCGCCGCGGGCGGGTCGGGGGGTGTGGGCGCGGGTGGATACCCTGACGCCCGTGACGCTGCCCGAGCCGCCCGCGGCCCCCGCTGCCCCGTCGTCGAGCCCCGGTCCCGGGCAGGCGCCCGCCGGGCCCGTCGACGGCGTCGTGCCCGGCGGGCTCTTCGTGTCGTTCGAGGGTGGCGACGGCGTCGGCAAGTCCACGCAGTCGCGGCTGCTCGGGGAGTGGCTCGAGGGCCTGGGGCTCACCGTCGTCCTCACCCGGGAGCCGGGCGGCACCGAGCTGGGGAGGGTGCTGCGCCGCGAGGTGCTGCACGGCGGGCACGTGGACCCGCGCACCGAGGCGCTGCTGTACGCCGCCGACCGCGCCCACCACGTCGCGTCGCTGGTCCGGCCCGCGCTCGAGGCCGGGCAGGTCGTGGTGACCGACCGCTACCTCGACTCGTCCGTGGCGTACCAGGGCACCGGGCGGGACCTCGGTGCCGACGAGGTGGAGCGGCTCTCGCTCTGGGCGACGGGCGGCCTGCTGCCCCGGCTGACCGTGCTGCTCGACCTCGACCCCGCGGCGGGCCTGCGGCGGCTGCACGCGCGGCCCGACCGGCCGGACCGGCTGGAGAGCGCCGGGGACGACTTCCACCGCCGCACCCGCGAGGCGTTCCTGGCGCGGGCGGCGGCCGACCCCGGCCGCTGGCTCGTGCTGGACGCGGACCGCCCGGTCGGGGCGATCGCCGCCGACGTCCGCGGCCGGGTCGCGGCGCTGCTCGGCGTGCCGGACGCGGCGGCTGAGGTGGCGCCGTGACGACCGTGTGGGACGACGTCGTCGGGCAGGAGCCGGCCGTCCGCGTGCTGCGGGAGGCCGCCGAGGACCCCACCCGCATGACGCACGCGTGGCTGCTCACCGGGCCGCCGGGGTCGGGGCGCTCCAACGCGGCGCGCGCCTTCGCGGCGGCGCTGCAGGACCCCTCGGGGGACCCGCGCAGCCCCGGGTGCGCGACGGTGCTGGCCGGGACGCACCCGGACGTCACGTTCGTCGCCACGGAGGGGGTCGTCATCCGCGCGGACACCGTGCGCCCCCTCGTCGAGCTCGCCCAGCGGGCCCCGTCGCAGGGCCGCTGGCGGGTGATCGTCGTCGAGGACGCCGACCGGCTCAACGAGACCTCCGGCAACGTGCTGCTCAAGGCCATCGAGGAGCCGCCGCCGCGCACGGTGTGGCTGCTGTGCGCCCCGAGCCCGCAGGACGTGCTGGTGACGCTGCGCTCCCGCAGCCGGTCCGTCGCGCTGCGCGTGCCCCCGGTGGAGGACGTCGCCGACCTGCTGGTCCGGCGTGACGGCATCGACCCCGCGACCGCGCTGGTCGCCGCCCGGGCCGCCCAGTCGCACGTCGGGGTGGCGCGGCGGCTCGCCCGCGACCCGGAGGCCCGGGCGCGGCGCTCGGCGGTGCTGCGCATCGCCCCGCGGGTCCGGGGCGTGGGGGACGCCGTGCTGGCCGCCGGGGAGCTGGTCGAGACCGCGCAGGCCGACGCGAAGGCCGCCACGGAGGAGCGCGACGCCCGCGAGCGCCAGGAGCTGCTGCGGTCCCTGGGTGCCGAGGGGCTCACCGCGATCCCCCCGGCGCTGCGCGGGCAGGTGCGGCAGCTCGAGGAGGAGCAGAAGCGCCGCGCGACGCGGGCGCAGCGCGACGTGCTGGACCGGGCGATGGTGGACCTGCTGTCGTTCTACCGCGACGTGCTGGTGATCCAGCTCGGCGCGGATGTGCACCTGGTCAACACGGAGCACGAGGACGCGGCGCGGTCCCTGGCCGCGTCCTCGACGCCGGAGCAGACGGTGCGGCGCATGGACGCCGTCTCCGAGGCGCGCACCCGGCTGGAGGGGAACGTGGCACCGCTGCTCGCGGTCGAGGCGATGATGATCGCCCTGCGCCCGCAGGCATGACGCCGGGCGGGGGCGCGGGCGCGGGAACCCGCGCGTGACCGGCCTGGGGACGACGCGCCTGCGGGTGCCGGGCGGCCGTTACGGTTGTCCGGTGACATCCGCCTCGCCGCTCCCCAGCCCCTCCGCGCCCGCTCGCCGGGCCGCCCGCCGCGGCGGACGCGTGGCCGCGCTCGCCGCCGTCGCCGCCCTGGTGCTCGCCGGGTGCGTCGGGCCCAAGGAGCAGACCGAGGTCACCGCGCAGCCGACGCCGACGGCCGCGGACGTGCGCGGGCTCGACGCGATCTACGACCAGGACCTCGACTGGCAGCCCTGCGGGGACCTGGAGTGCGCGACGCTCGTCGTGCCGCTCGACTACGGCGAGCCCGACGGCGACACCATCGAGGTCGCGGTGAACCGTCACCGGGCGACCGGCGACCGGATCGGCTCGCTGCTCATCAACCCCGGCGGCCCGGGCGCCTCCGGGCTCGACGCCCTGTCCGGCATCGCGCTGCCGCGGTTCGGGGAGGAGGTGGTCGCGCGCTACGACCTGGTGGGCTTCGACCCGCGCGGCGTCGGGTCCTCCACCCCGGTGACGTGCGTCGACGGCCCCGCCATGGACGCGCTCGTCTCCACCGACTTCGACCTCGCGACGGACGCGGGGGTCGCGCAGGCCGAGGCCGCGTACGGCGACTTCGGGGCGGCCTGCCTGCAGAACACCGGGCCCGTGCTCGGGCACGTCGACACCGTCAGCGCCGCGAAGGACATGGACGTGCTGCGCGCGGCCCTCGGCGACGAGACCCTCGCGTACGTCGGCTACTCGTACGGCACGCAGCTCGGCGCCACGTACGCGGCGCTGTTCCCCGAGCACGTCGGCCGCCTCGTCCTCGACGGCGCGCTCGACCCGACGCTGCCCGCCGAGGAGATCTCGAAGGGCCAGGCCGTCGGGTTCGAGAACGCCCTGCGCGCCTACGTCGCCGACTGCCAGGCCGGTGCCGACTGCCCGCTGACCGGCTCCGTCGACGACGGCCTCGCGCAGGTCCGGGCCCTGCTGGACCGCGCGCGGACGTCGCCGCTGCCCACCGGCACGGACCGGCCGCTGACCGGCACGCTGGCGTTCAGCGGGATCGCGCTGCCGCTGTACGACGAGGGCTCCTGGAGCTACCTCACGATGGGCCTCGACGCCGCGCTCACCGAGGGCGACGGGTCCGTGCTGCTGCAGCTCGCCGACCTGTACTACGACCGCAACCCCGACGGCACCTACGCGACGAACTCCACCGCCGCGTTCTGGTCCATCGGGTGCGCCGACGACCGCAGCACCACGGACGTGGCGCAGATGCGGGCGCAGGCCGCCGACATCGAGGCCGCGGCGCCCACCGTCGGCTCCTTCTTCGGCTACGGCGGCACCGTCTGCGCGCAGTGGCCCGTCCCCGAGGCCGGGGGGCTCGACGACTACTCGGCGGCGGGTGCCGCGCCGATCGTCGTCATCGGCACCACCAACGACCCCGCGACGCCGTACGCCTGGGCCGAGAGCCTCGCGCGGACGCTCGACTCCGCCACGCTCCTGACGTACGAGGGGGAGGGGCACACGGCGTACGGGCGCTCGAACTCCTGCATCGCCGACGCGGTCGACGCCTACCTGGTCGACGGCACCGTCCCCGCGGAGGGCACCCGCTGCTGACCCCCGGCGCCGCCGCTTTGGAGGACGCGCCGTGCGCCGGGTACAGTGTCGGTGCTCGTCCGCCGGAAGTGCGGGCGCGCCGCCTTAGCTCAGTCGGCAGAGCGTCTCACTCGTAATGAGAAGGTCAAGGGTTCGATTCCCTTAGGCGGCTCAGGTCCAGAACAGCCCGGGATCATCGCGATCCCGGGCTGTTCTGCTGTTCCCGGCGACGCGGCCTCCGGCGGGCCCGCGTGGGCCGACGGGCGGGACCACGTGATCGGCGTCGACGCCCCACCGCTCGACGGCGACGGTGTGGTCCGGCGCCTCCCTCCGGGGTGCCGGCCGGCCGGTCGGGGCCTGGCCCGGCGGGGCGTAGACTCGGGACCAGCCCGGTGTCGAGGACCTCCCAGCGAGGCGACGACCCGGATCCAGCATCGGAGGGCGTCATGCCCGTCCAGCCTGCTTCCCACTCCGCCCCCACCCGCGACCGTGAGCCCGTCGGCCCCGCGCAGCGCGCCCCCGGTGCCACGGCACCCACCCGGGCCTCCGGCACCCGCACCAGCGCCGCGTGGCTCGGGATCTGCCTCGGCGTCCTCGTGCTGGTCGCGCTCGTGGTGTTCATGCTGCAGAACACCGGGCCGGTCGAGGTCTCGTTCCTCGGCCTGAACGGCACCGCGCCGCTCGCGCTGACCCTGCTCATCGCGGGACTCGGGGTGGGGATCGTGGTCCTCGTCGTCGCCTCCTTGCGCATCGGCCAGCTCCGCCGTCGAGCAGCCGGCGGGCGCCCGACCGGAGCGCGGCGATGACCGCCCACGGCGAGCTCGCCACCGGCGAGGCGCTCCGCCTCAGCTCGATCCTCACCAGCGGGTTGCCCGCGCTGCTCGGCACGGGTCAGGCGCCGACGCGGTACACGGTCCCGGTCGTGTTCTCCCGCCAGGTGTCGGTGCCGGAGAAGACCGCCATCGAGGGACCGGAGACCGTGCGGCGGCTCGCCGGGCGCGGCTACCCGCAGGTGACGCTGCAGGTCTCGGACCGGCGCCTGCTCGTCGGCCACACCAGCCTCGAGGAGCTCGAGGAGGGCCTCGCGCACGAGCTCACGCTCCTGCTCGCCGACATCGGGCAGGCGGTCTCACGCGAGCGCGACGAGCGCGCCGCGGCCGCAGCCGTCCGCCAGTCCGCCGAGTCCGACCGCGCCGTCGACGTGCAACGGGCGGTCGACCGCATCGTCTTCGCGTGAGGCAGCAGCGTCGTCCGTCTGGGCCGTGGACGCGGTGACCGGGGAGCCCCGGTGGTCCACCCACGCCGGGCCGAGCGACGCCTGGCAGGTGCAGACCGACGGCCGGGTGCTACTACGCACCGAGCAGGCGCCGGCCCCGGCCCGCGGGCCCGCACCCGCGCAGGTCGCCCTCGCGCGGGTCGCTGACCCGTCCTACCGTCGATGGTGGTGCCCGTGGGGCACCGTCCCACCCACCCTCGCCGGGCACGCGCCCGGCGCTCCGCACCCTGGAGGCCGCATGGACGTGCGCGACCTGCCGCTGCGCCTCGGCGCCGGCGCCTACATCCTCAGCTCGGGAGTCGACAAGCTGTCGGCCGACGAGGAGACCGCCGCGGGGTACCACGGCATGGCCGCCGGGGCGTACCCGTTCCTGGCCGACGTCGATCCGGCGACGTTCACGAAGGCGCTCGCGGCCACGGAGATCGCGCTCGGCGCCGGTCTGCTGCTCCCGGCCGCCCCGCGGAAGCTGCTCGCCGCCGGGTTCACGGCGTTCTCGGCCGGCCTCGTCGGCATGTACTGGCGGACGCCGTCGCTGCGCCGGGGACCGAGCGACCCGCGGCCGAGCCCCGACGGCGTCGGCGTCGCGAAGGACGTGATCATGCTCGGCGCGTCGGCGTCCTACCTGCTGCACGCGCTGACCCGGCGGTCGGGGCACCGGAAGCAGCGGGCGCGCAGGGGCTGACGGCGCGGCCGGCATCCCCTGCCGGCGACGCGCTGTTCGCGCTGCGCTGACCCCCTTGCCGGGCTGCCCCTCGTCGCACGTACGGTGGCGCCATGCCCGACGTCATCGTGTCCGCCGCCGACCTCGCCCGTGAGCTCGACGGACCGCGCCCGCCCCGCCTGCTCGACGTCCGCTGGACGCTCGGCGGCCCGCCCGGGATCGGGGCGTACCGCGAGGGCCACCTCCCCGGCGCCTCGTACGTGGACCTGGACACCGAGCTCGCCGCCGCCCCGAGCGCCGCGGCCGGCCGGCACCCGCTGCCCGACGTCGCCGACCTGCAGTCAGCGGCCCGGCGGTGGGGTCTGCGGGCGGGTGAGCCCGTGGTCGTCTACGACGACTCCGGCGCGATGTCGGCGGCCCGGGCCTGGTGGCTGCTGCGCTGGGCCGGGGTGGAGGACGTGCGGATCCTCGACGGCGGACTGGCCGCCTGGACCGCCGCGGGCGGGGCCGTCGAGACCGGGGAGCGCGACGTGGAGCCCGGCGACGTCGAGCTCTCCCCGGGGCACCTGCCGACGCTCGACGCCGACGGCGCGGCGCAGTGGGCCGACGAGGGCGTGCTGCTGGACGCGCATGCCGCCGAGCGGTATCGGGGCGAGGTCGAGCCGGTCGACCAGCGCGCGGGTCACATCCCCGGGGCCGTCAGCGCGCCGACGGCGCAGAACCTCGGCGCCGACGGGCGGTTCCTGCCCGCGGACGACCTGACGGCCCGGTTCGCGGCGCTCGGGGTCCCCGAGGGCGACGTGGCGGTGTACTGCGGGTCCGGCGTGACGGCCGCGCACCAGGCGGCGGCGCTCGTGATGGCCGGGCGGACGCCCGTGCTGTACCCGGGGTCGTGGTCGCAGTGGTCCGCGGACCCGGAGCGCCCCGTCGCGACCGGCGAGGACGCCGCAGCCCGCTGACGTCCGCCGGCCACGGTCCCACGGGACGCGGGCCGGCGGTCACGGTCCCGATGCTGCTCCCAGGACCTCGCGCTCCGCGCGCCGCACCACGTACCGGTCGCTGAGCACCACGACCAGCGTGATGACGTACGCGAAGAACAGCACGTCCGCGGTCGACAGGATGCCGCGCCGCCCGCCGACCAGGGCCGTCAGCAGCACCAGGGCGGCGGCGTTCACGACCAACGAGACCACCGCCGTCGTCACGGGTCCCCGACCGGGGCCGCCCGTGCGGGCCACGAGGGCGGCGTTCGCGAGCACGACGAGCGCCACGACGAGGACCACCTGCGTCGGGCGCGGCTCCGGCCCCGGGTAGACCTCCACGAGGATCACGGTGAGCAGGGCGGTCAGCACGACCTTCTCGGCGAGCGGCCACCCGCGGTCCGTGCGGACGCGGGCGGGGCTCCCGGCGGGCACCCAGCCGATCGCCGCGCTCACGGCGTCCGCGTCGAACCGCCACGGCCAGTCCGGGCGCGGCAGCCGCGGCCACCCCCACCGCACGGCCAGGACGACCGCCACGGCCAGCAGCACCAGCACCGCCGCGACCCACGGCCGGTTCCGGAACCCCGCAGCCCAGCCGTCCGTCGGGTCGACGCCGAGGACCACCCGAGCGAACTCGTCCGTGGCGTCCAGCTGCGCGACGTGGATCCACCACTCCTGCGGCAGCTTGATGACGACCCAGACCACCGCCGCGGTCACCACCAGCGCCCGCCGGCTGATCCGCAGCGGGTTCCAGCGGGTCCGGACGGCCTCGACGGCGATCACGACGTACTCGAACGTGTTCGGGAACACCAGGAGCAGCCAGCGCGCCCCGGTGAGCTCGAACGCCAGCACGCCCACCAGCCGGTAGTACCAGAGAGCCGCGACCACGGCGACGGAGAACCGGTCGGGCCAGTTCCGCCGCACCGCCAGGTACGTGATCGCGAGGTAGTAGACGTCGAGGGCCTTGTCGAACGACTGGTACCAGTCGACCCCGACGTCCGTCAGCGCCGACAGGATGCCGCCGTCCACGCCGTCGACCACGAGCGACGCCAGCAGCGCCGGCAGCGGGAAGCGGGGGATGAGCAGCGGGACCGCGAGGCGCAGCGCCAGGACGACGGCGACCACGCTGCCGTCGGTGAACGAGTCGGCCGACATGCCCGCAACCTAGTGCCGCGGCCCACCCGGGCGGCAGTGGCGCCGCGCCGGGGCGTGGCAGCCGGGGGCGTGCGTCGGTGCGCGGGCGGTGCGACCGCGGCGGCCCGTCAGCCGGCGGACGCCCGCCCACCCGCGGACGCCGCCCCCAGCCACGTGTGCGGGGTGCGGTCCCAGCACCAACCCAGCTTCGGCGCGCGGGCGCTGATCCACACGGCGGGCACCCGCTGGTTCCGCGCGCGCGACTCCAGGAGCGAGAAGCAGGGGTGAGCGTCCGCCGGGGTCGGCGAGTTCCCGCATGCCGGCGGCGCCGGTGCGGTGCTCGGGGTCAGCCGTCCGCGTCGTCCGCGTGGTCGGCGGCGTCCCGGGGCCGGTCGCGGTCCCTGCTCGGCTGCACCCGCTTCGGCTCGCCCGGCATCTTCGGGTACTCCGGCGGGTACGGCAGGTCGCCCAGGTCGTGGTCCCGCTCGTCGCGCGCCGCCAGCTCGAGCAGCCCGTCGAGGGACCCGGCCGGGACGTCCTCGGTCCCGGGCGCCGGTGACGTCCGGGCGACGAGCGGCGCGAACAGGTCGCCGACAGCCGCGAACCGGGCCGGCACCGTCGTCACGTCGAAGTCGTCGGGGTGCACGTCCGGGACCTCCTCCCAGCGCAGCGGCGCCGACACCGTCGCCCGGCGGTTCGGCCGCACCGAGTACGCCGACGCGATCGTGCGGTCGCGGGCCATCTGGTTGTAGTCCACGAAGATCGCCTCGCCGCGCTCCTCCTTCCACCACCGCGTGGTGACCTGGCCGGGCAGCCGCCGCTCCAGCTCCCGGCCCAGCGCGATGACGGCGCGGCGGCACTGCGTGAACGACCAGCGGGGCTCGATCGGCACGAAGATGTGGATGCCCCGCCCCCCGGACGTCTTCGGGAAGCCGGTCAGGCCGTGCTCGGCCAGCACCTCCCGCACGTGCGGCGCGACCCGGGCGGCGTCGTCGAACGAGGTGCCGGGCTGGGGGTCGAGGTCGATGCGCAGCTGGTCGGGCGCCTCGACGTCGGCGCGCGTCACCGGCCACGGGTGGAACGTCAGCGTGCCGAGGTTCGCCGCCCACGCGACGACCGCGAGCTCCGTCGGCGTCACCTCGTCGGCCGTGCGCCCGGACGGGAACGTGATCGTCGTCGACTCGACGTAGTCCGGTGCGCCCTGCGGGACGCGCTTCTGGAAGAACGCGTCGCCCCTGCTGTCCGCCCGGGTCGACAGGCGTGCGCCCTCGAACCAGCCGCGGGGCCACCGCTCGAGTGTCGTCGGGCGGTCCCGCAGCGCGCCGAGGATCCCGTCGCCGACGGACAGGAAGTACCGCACGACGTCCAGCTTGGTCAGGCCGCGGTCGGGGAAGTACACCTTGTCCGGGTTCGAGACCCGCACGGTGCGCCCGCGGACGTCGATCTCCTCGGCCGGCACCTTCGAGGGGCTCATCCGCTCACGGTAGGGCGCACCCCCGACACGCGCACCCGTGCGCGCCCTGCGCGTGCGTGCCGGCACGCCCCCGCGGGTGCGGCGAGGTCAGGCGGCGGGGGTGCCGCCGTCGCGCGCGAGGGCCTCGTCCAGCTCCGCGAGGATGCGCCGGCACTCCTCGACGTCCCAGGGGGTGCCCGCGATCTCGAACTCGAACAGCACGGGCCGGCCCGACCGCGCCGCGATCTGGCGCGCGGCCATCTGGTAGTGCCGGCCGAAGTTCCGGTTGCCGGAGCCCATGACGCCGACCATCCGCCGGCGGTTGACGGGCGAGCGCAGGAACCGGCGCACCGCCTCGGGGATCGTGTCGTTCCGGTCGTTGCCCGTCTTGTACGAGGGCGTCAGCAGCACCCACGGGCCGTCGGCCTCGCTCAGCCGGTGCTCGCGCTCGGACAGGTCGAACACGGGCCGCCCGAGCCGCTCCGCGAACGACCGCACCAGCCCGGACTTGCTGGAGTAGAAGTAGACGGGGGTCTGCCGCGCGCTCACCCTCCCGACCCTCCCGCGCCCACCCCGCCCCGCCCGGGGGACCAAGGTCCCGCCGCCCACCGCGCCGTGCGCCGCCCCGCCGGCGCACCCGTGCCCCCCGCGCCCCCGTCTCTCCCCGTTCGGAGACTCCGAACGTGCTCGGAGGGGTGCGCGCGGGATCGGAGGTGTCCGGCGAGGTCTCCGATCCCGCGCGGGACTCTCCGGTACCGGTGGGAGCCTCCGAACGGAGAGAGGGGGACGGGGGCGGGGCGGGCCGGCGAACGTGGGACCCCGGGTGGACGCGCGACGGCCGGGCACCCGCAGGGGGTGCCCGGCCGTCGTGGTGTCAGCGCGTGCGGGTCAGAGCTGGTCGCCCGTGCCGCTCTCCGACGGGGCGCCCGCGTCCGACGCCGGGGCCGAGTCGCCGCGGGCCGCCGCGATCGACTCGTGCGCGGCGGCGACCACGGCGTCCGCCGTGATGCCGAACTCCTCGTAGAGCGTCTCGTACGCCGCGGAGGCGCCGTAGTGCTCCAGCGAGACGGCGCGGCCGGCGTCGCCGAGGATCTTCCACCAGGACAGCGCGATGCCGGCCTCGACGGACACCCGGGCCCGGACGGACGACGGCAGGACCGACTCGCGGTACGCCTCGTCCTGCTCCGCGAACCACTCGAGCGACGGGGCCGACACGACGCGCGTCGGGACGCCGGCGGCCTCGAGGGTCTCGCGGGCCGCGACGGCCAGCTGCACCTCGGAGCCGGTCCCGATGAGGATGACCTCCGGCGTACCGGTGGACGCCTCGAGCAGCGTGTACGCACCGCGGGCCACGCCCTCGGCGGACGCGAAGCCGTCCTCGCCGCGGGGGAACGTCGGGACGTTCTGGCGGGTGAGGATGAGCGCGGCCGGACCGTCGGTGCGCTCGAGGATCGCCTTCCACGCCTGCGCCGTCTCGTTGGCGTCGGCGGGCCGGACGACCGCGAGGCCCGGGATGGCCCGGACGGCGGTGAGGTGCTCGACCGGCTGGTGGGTCGGGCCGTCCTCGCCGAGGCCGATCGAGTCGTGCGTCCACACGTAGATCGCCGGCACGCCCATGAGCGACGCCAGGCGCACCGCCCCGCGCATGTAGTCGGAGAACGTGAAGAACGTCCCGCCGTACGCGCGCGTCAGGCCGTGCAGGGCGATGCCCGACAGGATCGCGCCCATGCCGTGCTCGCGGATGCCGAAGTGCAGCGTGCGGCCGTACTCGTTGCCGGCGAACTCGTGCGTGGACCGCTCGGCGGGGATGAAGGACGGCTCACCCTTCATGGTGGTGTTGTTCGAGCCGGCGAGGTCGGCGGAGCCGCCCCAGAGCTCGGGCAGCACCGGCGCGAGGGCGGACAGCACCTCGCCGGAGGCGGCGCGGGTGGCGACGGCCTTGCCGGCGGGGAACGTCGGCAGCGCGTCGGCCCATCCGGCGGGCAGCTTCCCGGCACGCAGGCGCTCGAGCAGCTCGGCGCGCTCCGGGTTCGCCGCGCGCCAGGCGTCGAAGCCCTTCGTCCACTCGGCCTTGGCGGCGGCGCCGCGCTCCAGGGCCTTGCGGGTGTGCGCGATGACCTCGGGCGCCACGTCGAAGGACTTCTCGGGGTCGAAGCCGAGGACCTCCTTGAGGCCGCGGACCTCGTCGGTGCCCAGCTTGGAGCCGTGCGAGCCGTGGGTGTTCTGCTTGGTCGGCGACGGCCAGGCGATGATCGTCCGCAGGCCGATGAACGACGGGCGGTCGGTGACGGCCTTGGCGGCCTCGATCGCGGCGTGCAGCGCGTCCACGTTCTCCGTGTACTCGCCGCCCTCGGTCCAGTCGACCATCTGCACGTGCCAGCCGTAGGCCTCGTACCGCTTGAGGACGTCCTCGGTGAACGCGATCTCGGTGTCGCCCTCGATCGAGATGTGGTTGTCGTCCCAGATCGCGATGAGGTTGCCGAGCTTCTGCGTGCCGGCGATCGACGACGCCTCGGAGGACACGCCCTCCTGCAGGTCGCCGTCGGAGCAGATCGTGTAGACGAAGTGGTCGAACGGGCTGGTGCCGGGCGCCGCCTCGGGGTCGAGCAGGCCGCGCTCGCGGCGGGCGGCCATCGCGAAGCCGACGGCGGACGAGATGCCCTGGCCGAGCGGCCCGGTGGTGATCTCGACGCCCTTCGTGTGCTTGTACTCGGGGTGCCCGGGGGTCTTGGAGCCCCAGGTCCGCAGCGCCTCGATGTCCTCGAGCTCCAGGCCGAACCCGGCGAGGTAGAGCTGGATGTACTGCGTCAGCGACGAGTGGCCCGCCGACAGGACGAACCGGTCCCGGCCCAGCCACTGGGGGTCCGCGGGGTCGTGCCGCATGACGTTCTGGTAGAGCAGGTAGGCCGCCGGGGCCAGGCTGATCGCCGTCCCGGGGTGGCCGTTGCCGACCTTCTCGACCGCGTCCGCCGCGAGCACGCGCACCGTGTCCACAGCCTTGTGGTCCAGCTCGGTCCAGCCGACCGTCTGGGCGAGGGGAGCCTTCGCGTTCACCGCACCTCTTTTCCGCCCGGACCGGCGGCCCGGGGCATCGGGGGTTCAGGCCCGCCGACCGCAGGGCAGCGGCCGGTCGCGGGCACTGGTCCGAGCCTAGACTCCCGGGCGCATCCCGCAGGACACGGGCGCGGGACGTCCGTCCACCGGGACAGGTGGTCGCCTGGCGGACAGCCGTCTCGGGCGTCGGACGGTTGACCTACTCTTGACCCGTGACCGACCCCCAGCCCTCGCTCGAGGCCCGCCGTGGCCTCGCGCGCCACGAGGTCCCCGACCCGCTGCGCAACGACGTCCGGATGCTCGGCGAGTTCCTCGGCCGCGTCATCCGGGAGTCCGGCGGCGACGACCTGTTCGACGACGTGGAGCGCGTGCGCTCCCTGACCATCCGCGCCCACGACGAGCAGGACCTGTCCGCGCTCGCCGAGGCCGAGGAGCTCGTCGCGTCGTTCAGCATCGAACGCGCCCAGCAGGTGGCCCGCGCGTTCACCTGCTACTTCCACCTGGCGAACCTGGCCGAGGAGCACCACCGCGTCCGCGTGCTGCGCGACCGCGAGGCCGAGCTGCCCGCCGGCGAGCTCATGCAGGACGACTCCCTGCCGGCCGCCATCGACGCCCTGGCCCAGGAGGTCGGGCGCGACGAGGCGCTGCGCCGGCTCCAGGAGCTCGAGTTCCGCCCGGTGCTGACGGCCCACCCGACGGAGGCCCGCCGGCGTTCGGTGTCCCGGGCGATCCGCCGCATCTCCGACCTGCTGGCCGAGCGGGACGCCCTCGCCGCGGGCGGCACGTCGCGCGCCGAGAACGACCGCCGCGTCCTCGAGGAGATCGACACGCTCTGGCGCACGTCGCCGCTGCGGACCCAGAAGCCGACGGTGCTCGACGAGGTCCGCACGGTCATGAACATCTTCGACACCACGCTGTTCGAGACGTTCCCGACCGTCTACCGCCGGCTCGACGACTGGCTGAGCGGCCCCGGGGCCGGCCGCCAGGAGCCCGCCGTGCGCCCGTTCGTGCGACTCGGGTCGTGGATCGGCGGGGACCGGGACGGCAACCCCAACGTCACCGCCGAGGTGACGCGGGCCGCCGCCGCGCTCGCGAACGAGCACGTGCTCGGGGCGCTCGAGGAGTCCGCACGCCGGATCTCCGCCAAGCTCACGCTCGACGCGACCGGCACGCCGGCCTCCCCGGAGCTCACCGCGCTCTGGCACCGGCAGCGCGACCTGTCCGAGACGGCTGCCGCCAAGGCCGCGAACGAGGTCCGCGACCAGCCGCACCGCCGCGCGCTGCGCATGATCGCCGAGCGTGTCGCCGCGACCCGCCGCCGCGACGCCGACCTGTCGTACGCCGGCCCGGAGGAGCTGCTCGCGGACCTCGACGTGGTGCAGCAGTCGCTGCTCGCGGCCGGTGCCGAGCGCGCGGCGTACGGGGACCTGCAGCGCCTCGTGTGGCAGGTGCAGACCTTCGGGTTCCACCTGGCGGAGCTCGAGGTGCGGCAGCACTCGCAGGTGCACGCGGCGGCGCTCGCGGACATCGCCGAGAACGGCCTGGACGGGGAGCTGCAGCCCCGCACGGTCGAGGTGCTCGACACCTACCGCGCCATCGGCGCGGTGCAGCGGCGCTACGGCGTCGCGGCGGCCCGCCGGTACATCGTGTCGTTCACGCAGGCGCCCGAGCACCTGGCCGCCGTGTACCAGCTGGCCGAGCTGGTGTTCCCGGACCCGGACACCCGGCCGGTCATCGACGCGATCCCGCTGTTCGAGACGTTCGCGGACCTCGAGGCCAGCGTGGACATCCTCGAGGAGATGCTCACCCTCCCGGCCGTGCAGGCGCGGCTCGAGCAGAACGGCCGGCACGTCGAGGTGATGCTCGGCTACTCCGACTCCTCCAAGGACGTCGGGCCCGTGGCCGCGACCCTCGCGCTCGACGTGGCGCAGAGCCGGATCGCGCAGTGGGGCCAGCGCAACGGGCTGCGGCTCACGCTGTTCCACGGCCGCGGCGGCGCCCTCGGGCGTGGTGGCGGCCCCGCGAACCGCGCCGTGCTCGCGCAGCCGCCGGGCTCCGTGGACGGCCGGTTCAAGCTCACCGAGCAGGGCGAGGTCATCTTCGCGCGCTACGGCAACCCGGTGATCGGCGCGCGGCACATCGAGCAGGTCGCCGCGGCGACCCTCCTGGCGGGGGCCCCGTCGACCGAGCAGCGCAACGCCGCCGCGACGGGTCGGTTCGCCGACCTGGCGGCCGCGCTCGACTCGTCGTCCCGCACGCGGTTCTACGAGCTGGTCCGTGCCCCGGGCTTCCCGCAGTGGTTCGCCCAGGTGACGCCGCTCGAGGAGATCGGCCTGCTGCCCATCGGCTCCCGCCCCGCGCGGCGCGGGCTGTCGGTGGAGTCGCTGGACGACCTCCGGGCGATCCCGTGGGTGTTCTCCTGGTCGCAGGCCCGCACGAACCTCGCCGGCTGGTTCGGCCTCGGCACCGCGCTGGACTCCGTCGGAGACCTCGCCGAGCTGCAGGCGGCCTACGCCGAGTGGCCCCTGTTCAGCACGATGATCGACAACGTCGAGATGTCGCTGGCCAAGACCGACGAGCGGCTCGCCGAGCGCTACCTGGCCCTCGGTGACCGGGACGACCTGGCGGGACTCGTGCTCGAGGAGATGGCGCTGACGCGGCACTGGGTGCTCGCCATCACCGGGTCGGACAGCATCCTGGCCCGCCGACGCATCCTCGGGCGGGCCGTGCAGCTGCGCAGCCCCTACGTCGACGCGCTGTCGCTGCTGCAGATCCGGGCCCTGCGGGCGCTGCGGACCGGCGAGTCGGAGGACCACGTCGAGGACAACAAGCGGCTGCTGCTGCTCACCGTGAACGGCGTGGCCGCCGGCCTCCAGAACACCGGCTGACCGGCGCACCGCCCAGCGGCACGCGAACGGCCCGGCACCCCGCGGAGGGTGCCGGGCCGTTCGCGTGCCGGGTGGTGTCAGGCCCAGAGGCGGGCGGACGCCAGGCGGGCCCCCTCGACCAGGGCCTCGAGCTTCGCCCAGGCGATCTGGTGGTGGATGCGCCCGCCGAGGCCGCAGTCGGTGGCCGCGACGACGTTCTCCCGCCCGACGAGCCGCGCGAACCGCTCGATGCGGTCGGCGACCAGCTCGGGGTGCTCGACGACGTTGGTCGCGTGCGAGACGACGCCCGGCAGGATGAGCTTGCCCTCGGGCAGCGCGACGTCCTCCCACACGCGCCACTCGTGCTCGTGCCGGACGTTGCCCGCCTCGAACGAGTACGCGCCCGCGTCGACCTTCAGCATCGTGGACACGATGTCGGCCATCGGCAGGTCCGTGGTGTGCGGCCCGTGCCAGGAGCCCCAGCACAGGTGGTAGCGGATGCGGTCCTGCGGCAGGCCGCGCAGGGCGTGGTTGAGGGCCTCGACGTTGCGCTCGGTGAAGCGCACGTAGTCCTCGACCGTCGGCTCGGGGGTGATCTGGTCCCAGTTCTCCGCCATGGACGGGTCGTCGATCTGCAGCACCAGCCCGGCGTCGATGATGGCGACGTACTCCTCGCGCAGCGCGTCGGCGAGCGCCCAGACGTACTCCTCGTCGGTGGCGTAGTAGCTGTTGGCCATGCGGGCGGCCGACCCCGGCGCGATCGAGGTCACGAAGCCCTCCTGGGCGCCGGTGGCGTCGAGCGCGGTGCGCAGGTTCGCGACGTCCTGCGCCACCGCGGCCCGGCCGGTGTACGACAGGGGGGCGACGGCCGTCGGGAACGGCTTCGGCGAGCCGCCGTGGAACACGCCGCTGGTCGGGTCGGCGTAGGCCTCCTCGAACCGGGCGCGGTCGCGGCGGCGGGCGAACCCGGTGACCCGGACGTCGCCCGGGCCGGACTGCACGTCGGCGAACAGCCACTCCGCGCCGCTGCGCAGCTCCAGCCCGCCCAGGCGCTGGAACGAGTACGACCACCAGGCGCCGTAGTCGATCGGGCTGCTCATCGACTTGCCGAACTCGCCGTCGCCCGGCACGTCGATGCCGAGCGCGACCTGGCGCCGCACGAGGTCGGTCACCGCCGCGGAGAGCAGCTCCTCGTAGCCGGCCGGGTCCTCGCCGGCCTCACGCGCCGCGTTCGCCGCGATCAGCTCGGGCGTGCGGGGCAGGCTCCCGGCGTGGCTGGTCAGGATGCGGTCGGTGCTGCGGATCATCGGGTCTCCCGGCTGGGCAGGTGGGTCGCGGCCATCGTGGCACAGCGCCCCGCACCGCCCG
The DNA here is from genome assembly GCF_019797765.1 of Cellulomonas sp. C5510. Classification (NCBI taxonomy): domain Bacteria; kingdom Bacillati; phylum Actinomycetota; class Actinomycetes; order Micrococcales; family Cellulomonadaceae; genus Cellulomonas; species Cellulomonas sp. C5510. The sequence goes on along the minus strand of NZ_CP081862.1, from coordinate 3,284,254 downwards.
GGCCGCGGTCCACCCCCCGGTCACCGCGTCGCGGGCGTGCGCCCCGGGACCGGCGGCCCGCGCTACAGGCGCGGCAGCACGAGCTCGCGCACCTGCTTGCGCAGCACCTTGCCGAGCATCGAGCGCGGGGTGTCCTCGATCGCCACGACCCGCGCCGGGACCTTGTACGCCGCGAGCTGCTCCCGGCAGTACGCCCGCAGGGCCGCCTCGTCGAGCGTCGCGCCCGGCTCGAGCTCCACGGCCGCCACGACCATCTCCCCGCCGCGCTCCAGGGGCTTGCCGATCACCGCTGCGTCCGCGACCGTCGGGTGGCCGCGCAGCACCGCCTCGACCTCGGACGGGGAGACGTTGAAGCCCCCCGTGATGATGAGCTCCTTGGCCCGGTCGACGATCGTGGTGAAGCCGTCCGCGTCGACCGTGACGATGTCGCCGGTCCGCAGCCAGCCACCCGGCAGGAGCGTCGCCGCGGTCTCGTCGGGGTTGTTCCAGTAGCCCGCGAACACCTGCGGCCCGTGCAGCAGCAGCTCGCCGGGCTCGCCCTGCGGCACGTCGACGTCGGGGTGCTCGGGGTCGACGACCCGCATCCGCGTCGACGGGAACGGGATGCCGATGGTGCCCGCACGGCGCGACGGGTGGAACGGGTTGCCGAGTGCGACGGGGGAGGACTCCGTCATGCCGTAGCCCTCGACGAGCAGGCCGCCGGACATCGACTCCCAGAGCTCCACGGTGGCGTCGGGCAGGTTCATGGCCCCGGAGATGCAGAACCGGCACGACGCGAGCGAGACGCCGCGCTCCTTGGCGGCCATGGCGGTGCGCTCGTAGATCGGCGGGACGGCGCAGTACACGGTCGCCGGTGACGTCTTCATCGCGTCCAGCACCAGGCCGGTGTCGAACTTCGGGAACAGCACGATCAGCGCCTGCTTGCGGATGCCGTAGGTGAGGTACAGCGTCATGCCGAACGCGTGGAACATCGGCAGGATCGCGTAGAACACCTCCTTGCGGTACTCGGCGCCGTGCATCCACGCCTCGCCCTGCAGCGCGTTGGCGTACAGGTTGAGGTGGGTGAGCATCGCCCCCTTGGGGCGGCCGGTGGTGCCGGACGTGTACTGGATGGCGGCGAGGTCCGCGACATCCGGGCGCGGGTGGTCCGCGGCGAGCCGCCCGTGACCCAGCAGGTCCTCCCAGGGGATCGTGCCCGGGGCGGGTGCCGTCAGGGAGCGCCGGGTGGCGCGCAGGCTCGGGACGGGCAGGGACAGCGCCGCCCGCTTCACCGCCGGGAACGCCCGCAGCAGGTTGACCGACACGATGTGGTCCAGCTCGACGTCCGGCGGGAACGCGCGCAGCTGCTCGACGGCCTTGTCCCACGCGATGACGACCCGGGCCTGGTGGTCCTCGAACTGGTGGCGCAGCTCCCGCGACGTGTAGAGCGGGTTGTGCTCGACGACGACGGCACCGAGCCGCAGCACGGCGTAGAACGCGACGACGTGCTGCGGGCAGTTGGGGAGCAGCAGCGCGACCCGGTCCCGGGCGCGGACCCCGAGCCGGCGCAGGCCCTCCGCGGCGCGCTCGACCTGCTCGCCGAGCTCGGCGTAGGTGGTGCGGCGCCCGAAGAACTCCAGCGCGGGGTGGTCGCGGCCCTCGGCGACGGAGCGCTCGAGCATCGCGACGAGGGACTCCGTCGGCAGCTCGATGTCGGCGGGCACGCCGGGCTGGTAGTGCGCGACCCAGGGACGGTCGTCGGTCGAGGTCATGCCGCCATTGTGGCCGCCCGGCGGGGTGCCCGGGGGCGGAACGCGCGACGCCCGCGGCGCGCGCCTGTCAGCCCAGGCGGGGCGCCGGCAGCGGCATGCGCTGCGCGAGGTCCCGCAGCACGTGCAGCAGGATCCGGTTGAAGGCGACGGGAGCGTGGCTGTTGACGTCGTGGCCCGCGCCCGGCACCACCCACTGCCGTGCGCCCGGGTGCGCGCCGAGGTAGCGGCGCGCACCGAACCGCAGCGGGTCGCGCGCACCGTTGACGAGCCAGACGGGCAGCACCAGGCGGCGCAGGTCCCGCAGCGGGGAGTAGCCCTGCAGGGCGGCGAGCATGTCCGTGACGACGTGCCAGGTGCCGCCGCCGAGGCCCAGCGCGGGGACCAGCCGGCGGGAGGCGCGGCGGTAGGCCCGCAGCGGCTTGCCCTTGAGGTCGGTGGAGCAGCCCGCGAGGACGACACCGGCGAGGCGGTCCTCGTGCTCCCCGGCGTACGCCAGCGCCATGTACCCGCCGAGCGACAGGCCCACGAGCAGCGGCGGGGAGTCGCAGGAGCGCACCGCCTCGTCGATCGCCGCGAGCCCGCCCTCGAACGTGAACCGCTCGGAGGACCGGCTGCCGTGCCCCGGCAGGTCGATGGCGACGGTGGCGTGGCCGCCGTGCGTCAGCGCCCGGACCTGGTCCTCCCAGATGGCGGAGGACGTCCGGGTACCGTGCACGAGGACGATCGGGTGCGGTGAGCTGGACATGCGCCCTTTCCGAGCGGGTGCGCGCGGCGAGGCCGGCGGGGGAGAGCCGCGGCACGGCGCCGCGGGGCTCACCCACGGTAGCTGCCGAACCTGGGCGCCGCCTGGGACGGTCCCGCCTTCACCCGGGTGACTGCTCCCCGGCCGGCCGACGGTGCCGAGGTGCCCGGACGTGTCAGGCTCGGGGGCATGACGACGCCGACCGGACCCGCCAGCCCGCCCGCCTCCGACGGCCGGCGGGACGTCCTCGCCGAGGTCTTCGACGCCGTGCTGCTCGACATGGACGGGACGCTGATCTCCTCCACGCGGTCCGTGGAGCGCTGCTGGCTGCGCCTCGCGCAGGAGTTCGGGATGCCGACCGACGACCTCAGCCCGTTCGGGTTCCACGGGGTGCCGGCGCGCGACATCGTCGACCTGCTGCTGCCGGACGCCCCGGCGGAGGTCCGGGCCGCCGCGCTCGACCGCGTGGTGGAGCTGGAGGTCGCGGACACCGAGGGCATCGAGGAGCTGCCGGGGGCCGCCGACGTCCTGGGGCTGCTCGGGGCCGCGGGCAGGACCGCGCTCGTGACGTCGTGCGGGCGTCGGCTCGCGGCCGCACGGGTCGGCGCCGTCGGCCTCGCCGTGCCCTCCGCGGTCGTCACGGCCGACGACGTCGCGCGCGGCAAGCCCGACCCGGAGCCGTACCTGGCGGGCGCCGCGCTGCTGGGCGCGGACCCCCGGCGGTGCCTCGTCGTCGAGGACGCCGCGTCCGGCGTGCGGTCCGGCCGCGCCGCGGGGGCCGCCACGCTCGGCCTGCGCACCACGGAGCCCGAGGGTCCCGCGGGTGCCGACCTCGTGGTGGCCGACCTCGCGGCGGTGCGGTTCACCGTCGAGGAGGACGGCGTCCGGGTGCACCTGCGCTGATCGTCAGGGTGCAGTTCAGGGTCGGGCCAGGGTCCGTCCCGGATGTGCCGCCCGCTCCCGCCCGGCACCGTAGGAGGTGTCGCGACGGCGACACCCGAGACGACAGGAGTGAGTGACGATGACCGGCATCTACGAGGCGATGTGGCGCAACGGCCTGGTGCGCCCGCTCGACGGCCGCGTGCTCGGCGGCGTGTGCAGCGGGCTCGCGCGGCGGTTCGGCATGGACGCGTGGCCCATGCGGTGGCTGTTCGTGATCGTGCTGATCGTGCTGCCCGGCAGCCCGCTGCTGATCTACCCGCTGCTGTGGATCTTCATGCCGGGTGAGGACTGGGTGGCCCGGACGCACGGCCCGTCGGCGTACGACGCGTCGTTCCCCGGCGCGCGACCCGCGCAGCAGCCGCCGTACCCGCCGTACCAGGCGCCGTCCTCCGCGGCGCAGCCGGACGCCGGGCAGCCGTACCCGCCCGCGCAGGGCCAGGGCCCGCAGGACCCGGCCGCCGGCCCCCGCTGACCGGCCGGCCCGACGTCGAGGAGCTCAGCCGAGCTCCTCGACGTCGACCTCCCAGGCGAGGTCGTCCAGGATCTCGGCGGCGTGCGTGCGCGCCACCCGGACGGCGGTCTCGAGGTCGGGCGCCTCGCCCCGCAGGTCGAACGTGACGCGGCCGCCGGTGAACGCCGGCGGCGCGTCGTCGCGCAGCGCACCGAGGGCGTCGGCCATGCCGGCGCGGGTCTCGTCGTCCGGCACGTCGGGGACGGTCAGGTGGGCGACGTAGTCGGGCATGACCACATCGTGCCGGACGCCACCGACAGCCGACCGCACCGGTCAGGCCGGCGCGCGGCGACCCCGACGCGGGTCGGGCGGGCGGACGGCCGCCGCCGAGCCGGGGACGCCGACGACCGCGACCACGGCGCCGGCGGCCATCAGCACCGCGCACGCCCGCATGGCGACGGGATGGGCTCCGGCCAGCACCGCCGGGTCGGACAGCCCCGCCCCGACCCCGGCGACGAGCGGCAGCACGGCCACCGCGAGCAGGCCCGCGACCCGTGCCACGGCGTTGTTCGTGGCGGACGCGACCCCGGCGAGGTGGTCGGGCGCCGCTCCGAGGGCGGTGGCCGTCAGCGGGGCGACCGTCAGCACCAGCCCGGCCCCGACCACCACGACCCCGGGCAGCACGCCTGTGACGTACCCGGTCCCCGGCCCGATCCCGGCGAGCAGCAGGGCACCGGCTCCGGCGAGCAGCGGTCCGGTGGTCATGGGGATGCGCGGGCCGATCCGGGCGCCCAGGGCGCCGCCGCGTGCGGACAGCAGCAGCATCAGCAGCGTGGACGGCAGCGCCGCGACGCCCGCCGCGAGCGGCGACCAGCCGACGACCACCTGCAGCGTCACCGGCAGGAAGAAGAAGATCCCCGTCAGCGCGGCGTACACGAGCAGCGTGGCGAGGTTCACGGCGGCGAACGGCCGCCAGCGGAACAGCCGCAGCGGGAGCGCGGCGTGGTCGGAGCGGGCCTCGGCCGCCACGAAGGCGCCGAGCGCGAGGACCCCCGCGACGCCGGCGGCGGCCACCGTGGCGTCGGCCCGGCCGCGCTCGGACCAGGCGGTCAACGACCACGTCAGCGCGCCGAGGCTCGTCCCGGCGAGGACGGTCCCGAGCCAGTCGAGGCGGCGCGGTGCCTCGGGGTCCGACGACTCCGGCACCCAGCGCAGCGCGACGACCACGACCAGCGCGGCGAGCGGGATGTTGATGCCGAACACCCAGCGCCAGCCCGCCTGCTCGACGATCCAGCCGCCGAGGAACGGGGCGATCGCGCCGGCCGCGCCGGACAGGCCGGACCACGCCCCGATCGCGCGGGCGCGGTCCTGCTCCGCGAACGAGCCCTGCAGGATCGCCAGCGACCCGGGGGTGAGCAGGGCGCCACCGACGCCCTGCAGCGCCCGCGCGGCGACGAGCAGCCCCACGGTGGGCGCGAGCGCGCAGAGCACCGACGCGGAGGCGAACGCCACCGTGCCGACGAGGAACAGCCGGCGGCGGCCGAACCGGTCGCCGAGCGACCCGCCGAGCAGCAGCAGCGCGGCGAGCGTCAGCGCGTAGCCGTTGACGGTCCACTGCAGGCCCGCGGTGGTGGCGCCGAGGTCGTCCGCGATGGTGGGCAGCGCGATCCCGACGATCGTCCCGTCGAGGAACACCAGCGCGGAGCCGAGCACCGTGGCGAGCAGCGTCCCGCGCCCGGCGGACGTGCCCAGCGTCATCCCGGAGGTGCTCCCGCCCCCTGCCATCCGCGCTCCTCCCGGCCGCCTCCGCGCCCTGAGACCGTACGTCCGCCGCCCTGCCCGAGGAACCCCCCGGCGGCGCCGGGCCAGGACACCCGGTGCGTCCACGGTGTGGCGTTCGCGCAGCGGAGCGGCCTCGCGTCGGGCACAGTAGGCGGGTGGGTGACGTCAGGGACCTCCGTTCGGCGCCGGGCGCGCGGCGTGCGGACGCACGCGCGGAGCACGACGAGCTCGTCCTCGAGGCACGGCGTTCCGCCCCCCGCGCGGCGCGGCACTGGATCATGCACCGGGTCGCCGCGTCGGGCGTGCAGGGCTCCGCGAACCAGGTGATCGAGCTGCTGACGGGCGAGGTGGTCGCGAACGCCGTCGTGCACGGCCCGGAGCACGGCCGGGTGCGCGTCGCGGTCCGGATCGACCACCGCGGCGTGCGCGTGTCCGTGAGCGACGAGAGCCCCGCCCGGCCGCAGGTGCAGCACCCCGCGCCGACCGCCGTCTCCGGACGCGGCATGGCGCTGGTGGAGGCGCTGTCGCGGACGTGGGGCGTCGACCTGCACGACGGCGAGGGCAAGACGGTGTGGTTCGTCGTCGACCCCGAGGCCGACTGAGGTCACCGACCGCCCCTCCGCCCACGGCTCCCCGCCCCACCGCGCGGGGGTCCGGCGTCAGCGGCGCCCGAGCGCCAGGTCCACGACGAGCGCCCGGTGGTCCGACATCCCGGTGTCGACGGCGACCGGCTCGCTCGACGGCTCCACCGGCCCGTCGAGCAGCACGTGGTCGATCTGCCGGTCCGGGACCTCGACCGGGAAGGTGTCGACGCGTCCCACCGACCGCCAGCCCGTGACCCGCTGCGGCACGGAGCCCTCGAGGTTGAGGTCCCCGACGACGGCGAGCGGACGCGGCAGCCCGCGGCAGGCCCGCACGAGGTGCCGGAGCTGGACGACGTTCCACCCGGTGATGAACGTGAGGTGGGTCGCCACGACCGTCACGGGGCCGGCGGGCGTCTCCACCCGCGCGGCGAGCGCCGCCCGCTGCTCGTCCTGCACGAGGGACGGGCGGCGCGTCCCTCGGTGCACCATCGGCACACGCCGGCGCAGCGTCGGCAGCGTCAGGACCCGCCACGACGACACCGGGTGCCGGCTGAGCAGCGCGATGCCGTAGGCCGCGATGGCCGGCTGGTCCTCGCCGGTCGCCGCCGTCCACGTGCCGGGGTGGCCGTGGAGGGTCGCGACGAACCGGTGCTCGCCGGCGCCCATCGCCTCGGCGGCGACGGCCGTGAGGTCCGCCTGGTGGGAGCGTGGCTGGTCGCGGTCGACCTCCTGGAGCGCCAGGACGTCGGCGTCCAGACCGCGCACCGCGCCGGCGAACCGGTCGAGGTCGACCCTGCCGTCGCTGAGGCCGCGCCCGTGCAGGATGTTGAACGTCGCAAGTCGCACGCCCCGATTCTCCCCGTCGGCCTGCGGCTGCGCCCGTCGTCGTGTACACACGTCGCCATGAGCGACGCATCGCAGGGAGCCGGCGCGCCGGGTGCCGAGGTCCAGGCGGGCGCCGCCGCGCCGGACGACCCGCGGGCGGCCCTGCAGGACGCGCTGCGCATGACGGCCGTCGCGCTGGAGGACGCGGGGATCCCGTTCGCGCTGGTCGGCGGGTACGCGGCCTGGGCCCGCGGTGCGCCGGAGCCGAGCCACGACGCCGACTTCGCGGTGACGCAGGAGGACGTGGCCCGGGCCCAGGAGGCGATCGCGGCCGCCGGGCTGGAGGTGCACGAGCCCGCCGAGAACTGGCTGTTCAAGGCGTACCACCGCGGCGCGCTCGTCGACGTGCTCTACCGCATGGTGGGGGAGCCGATCACCCGGGAGATGCTGGCCCGCAGCGACACCATGGAGGTGCTCGCGGTGCGCATGCCGGTGCTCGACGCGACGGACATCATCTCCGCGAAGATGCGGGTGCTCGGCGAGCACTACTGCGACTTCACGCGGATGATCGCGATGGTCCGGGCGCTGCGCGAGCAGGTGGACTGGCACCGCGTCCGACGGGAGACGGCGACCACGCCGTACGGGCGGGCGTTCCTGCTGCTGGTGCACGAGCTCGGGATCTCGCCGGTCGGCCCGGAGCCGCGCTGAGCGGGGACCCGCCGCCGGCGGCCGGGGAAACCGGCCCGCGAGCCGGTGCAAGTCGCGCGCGCGACGCGACACAGTAGGGTCACCGGCCCGTCCCAGGCGCCGGCCGACCACCCGAGGGGATCGCGTGCACAGTCGCCAGCAGCCTGCCGCCGGGCCGACCGCCGACGTCTCCGACGCGCTCCCGCCGGGGTCGCCGCCCCCCGCGGGTGCCGCGGCGACCGGCCGCGGGGACGCGTGGTTCGACGACCTGTTCCGCTCGCACGCCCGGGCGGTGCACCGGTACCTGCTGCGCCGTGGCGCCGGCGAGGACGCCGAGGACCTCGCGGCCGACGTGCTCACCGTGGCGTGGCGGCGCCGCGACGAGCTGCCGGAGGGCATGGAGCTCGCGTGGCTGTACCGCACGGCCGGGTTCGTGCTGGCGAACCACCGGCGCAAGGGCCGCCCGGTCCCGGTCGCGGAGGTCCCGGACGAGCCGGACCCGGAGGACCCCGCGGTGCAGGCCGTGCGGGACGAGCGGGTCCGCGAGGCGCTCGGGCGGCTGAGCGCGCGGGACCGGCAGGTGCTGCTGCTCACCGCGTGGGAGGGCATGACGGGGGCGGACCTGGCGCTCGTGCTCGGCGTCTCGCGGGGCGGCGCCGACGCGGCGCTCTCCCGGGCGCGGTCGCGGCTGCGCGAGGTCTGGGCCGCCGACTGACCCGGCACGACGGGCGGCCGGCGGGTGCAAGCGCGGGCACGTCCGCCACACACAAGGGGGTGGACGCGCCCCGGCCGGATGCCGCGGGCGCCAGCGACCAGGAGGCCGACGTGGACGAGCAGCACCCCCACCCGCAGCCCGGGGACGCCGGGGACGACGAGGCGTTCGCGCGGCTGCGTGCCGCGGACCCCGCGGCGGACGCCCGGCTCGACGCCGGAGCGCTGCGCGCCGAGGTCGCCCACCGCACGGCGGGCGACGGGGCGGTGCCGCGCGACGACACCGCGGCACCCCCGGACGGCGCGACGGTGACCCCGCTGGCGGGACGGCGTCGCAGCCGGTGGCTGCAGGTCGCGGCGGTGGGCGTGGGCGCGGCCCTGCTGGCCGGGGGTGGCGGCTACGCGATCGGCGCGGCCGGCGGCGCCGGGGACGACCTGGCCGGCACCGCCGACCCGATCGTGCTCGGGCAGGGCGGGGTGACCGGGCTCTCCAGCGCCGCGGACAGCCCGGAGGCGACCACGGGCGCGGACACCATGCGGATCGCCCCCGGGTTCGGCAGCGGACGCGCGGAGTTCACCGCCCAGGGCCTGCCGGACGACGCCGGCTCGGCCCACGCCTGGGCGCTGGACGCCGCGTCGGTGTTCTCGGCGGACACGGCGGCGCGGGTCGCGGCGGCGCTGGGCGTGCCCGGCGAACCGCGCCTGGAGTGGGGGGCGTGGACGGTCGGCCCGGACGACGGCAGCGGTCCGAGCGTGTCCCTCCAGCCGGACGGCACCGCGAGCGTCAGCTACTACGACCCCACCCGCGACCCGTGGGCGTGCACGGCGTCCGCGGCCGACGAGCCGGGCCTGCCCGAGGCGGGCGGCGGCACGGACAGCGCCGAGGGCTCGGACGGCGCGGAGGGCTCGGACGGCACCGCACCGGCCCCGGGCGATGTCGCGACCATCGAGCCCGGCCTCGTCGACCCGGCTGCGCCGGTCGACCCGTCGGCGTCGTGCGACCCCACCGCGGGCGGCGACGCCCCGACGGGTGACGCGGCGGTGGCGGCGGCGCGCGACCTGCTGGCGGCGCTGGGCGTCGACCCGGACGGGTTCGTGTACGAGGTCGCGGACGCGGGCACCCCGCGGGCCAGCACGGTGCTCGCGGACCAGGTCGTCGACGGCCAGCGCACGGGCCTCGCCTGGAACCTCACCCTGGTCGACGGCGGCGTGCAGTCGCTGTACGGCGGGCTCGCGCCGCTCGTCGACCTGGGGGAGTACCCGGTGGTCGGCGCGGCGACGGCCGCGGCCCGGCTCGAGGACCCGCGGTTCGGCGGCGGCTGGGGCGGCGTGATGCCCCTGGCCCGTGCGGAGGCGTCGGACGACGCGGCGGTGACGGCGGACCCGTCCGCCGACCCGACGGTGCCGCCCACCGCGACGCCGGGCGCAGCCATCGCCTGGCCGGTGCAGCACGTGACCCTCACCGGCGCCCGGCTGGGCCTCACGGTGCTCTACCAGCCGGACGGCGCCGCGCTGCTCGTCCCGGCGTACGAGCTCACGGACACGGACGGCGGCACGTGGAGCGTGGTGGCCGTCGCGGAGGAGCAGCTCGACTTCGCCGGGTGACGTCCGGCGCCGGGGAGCCGGCGCGGGACGGCCCGGTGACCGGCCGCGGAGGGGCGGCCGGGAGGAACGGGCGGGGCGGGCGGGGGGTGTTGGGGGGGGGGGGGGGGGGGGGGGCCCCCCCCCGCCCGTCGCGTCCGCCCGTCGCGGCCACCGCTGCGGCGCAGAGCCGGCGGACGCCGCCCGGCTGCGGTTGCCGTCCGGCGCCGGGCGCGCGACCGTCGGGGCATGGGCCGACGACACCGCGCAGGGGACCACCACCACGACCGGCACGACGTGCGCCAGGGGCGGGGACGGGCCGGATCGGCCGACCCGACCGTCGCGCTCCCCGCGGGCGGTCGCGCACGAGGGCGCTCGGGCGACGGCCGCCGGGCGGCGTCCGGCAGCCGGGCGGGCCTGCTGCTGCGCGCGGCGGCCCTCGGCGTCGCGGCCGGCAGCCGGGCGTCGCTCGCCGTGGCCGCGCCGGCGCTCGCGGACCCCGGGTCGCGGGGCGTCACACGTCTGGTCGCCCGGGCGGGCGTGGCCGCCGAGCTCGTCGGGGACAAGCTGCCGAGCACGCCGAGCCGGCTGCTGCCCCCCGGACCCCAGAGCCGCGCGGTCGCGGCGGCCCTCGGCGGTGCCGCCCTCGCCCGGCAGCGGGGCCGGTCGGTGTGGCTCCCGGCGGCGACGGCCGCGCTGTGGTCCACCGCCGGCACGTGGGGCGGTGCGGCGTGGCGCGGGTGGGCGGCGCAGCGGGGCCCGGACTGGCGGGGCGCGGTCGCGGAGGACGCGGTCGCCGTGACCCTGGCGCGGCTGGCCGCCCGGCGCTGAGCCCCGGACCCGGGGTCGGGGAGCGCAGGGGCTCGTCCGTGCGGGCCGTGCTGCTGGTGCCCCGGCGCGCGACCGGCGAGACTGCCGCCGTGCCCGTGTCCCCGCGGCACCGTCACCCCCAGGCCCCGGAGGACCGATGACCAGCCGACCCGGCTCGCTGATGCTGCTCGACTCGGCGTCGCTGTACTTCCGCGCGTTCTACGGCGTCCCCGACTCGGTGACCGCCCCGGACGGCACCCCCGTGAACGCGGTGCGGGGGCTGCTCGACATGATCGCGCGGCTGGTGACGGACCACCGGCCGGAGCGGCTCGTGGCGTGCTGGGACGAGGACTGGCGCCCGGCGTTCCGCGTCGCGGCCATCCCGTCGTACAAGGCGCACCGGGCTGTCGGCGGCGCGGAGGCCGCGGCCGAGGCGGCCGAGGCGGGCGTCGCGGTCGCGGAGGAGGTGCCGGACGCGCTCGCGCCGCAGGTGCCGGTGATCGCGGAGGTGCTGGCCGCCCTGGGCATCGCGCGCGCGGGCGCCGAGGGCTACGAGGCCGACGACGTGATCGGCACGCTCACCGCGCGCGAGGTCGCGTCGGGCTCCGGCGCGCCCGTGCTCGTCGTGACCGGGGACCGGGACCTGTTCCAGCTCGTCGACGACGACGCCGGCGTCCGCGTGCTGTACACGGTCCGCGGCATCAAGGACGTCGAGGTGGTGGACGCGGCCCGGCTGCACGAGCGGTACGCCGTCGCCACCGGCGCGGCGTACGCGGACATGGCGGTGCTGCGCGGCGACCCGAGCGACGGCCTGCCGGGTGTCCCCGGGATCGGGGAGAAGACGGCGGCGTCGCTGCTGGCGCGGTACGGCGATCTCCGCTCGGTGCTGGCCGCGCGCGACGCCGCGGACGCCGGGCTGACGGCCGCGCAGCGCCGCCGGCTGGTCGACGCCGACGCGTACCTCGCGGTCGCGCCGGGTGTCGTGCGGGTCGCGTCCGACGCGCCGGTGCGGCTGGCCGGCGGCGCGGCGGACCCGGAGCGCTTCACGTTGCCGCGGCAGCCCGTCGACGCCGAGGCGCTCGTCGACCTCACGGCGCGGTGGGGGCTCGAGTCGAGCGTGCGCCGGGTGCTGACCGCGCTCGCGCAGCGCTGACGACCCACCCCGGGGCCGACGGCGGTCGGTGCGGCGGCCCCGGTCGGGCCCGTGCGTGAGAGAGGGGGTCACCGCCCCCCGGTGACCCCCTCCGCGCGGCCGGTTCCCCCGAGCCGCCGCGCCGCGGCCGTCCGGCCCTGGATCACCCCGGACCGCCCGGCCGCCCCCTGGACCCCGGGCGGGCGGCACCCTTCCGTGCCGCGCCACCCGGGAGGTGTGTCCCCTCAGCGCACCCGCAGCACCCCCAGCGTCAGGGTCGGGCCGTAGCCGCCGTCCCCGGTGTACAGGGCGGTCACGGTCGTGGTCCGCGTGACCTTCGGCAGGGTGAAGGTGGCCGTGCCGTCGGTCAGGGTCGCGGTGCCCACGGGCCGCAGGCCGGCGAGCAGCGTGACCTTGCCCCCGGGCACGGGGCCGTCGGGCACGCCCGCCACCGTCACGGTGACCTCCGGCGTGGTCCCCCGGGAGACGGTCCAGGAGGCCGTGCTCAGCGTGATCCGGGGTGTGACGGCGGTGACCCGGTACGACTTCTGCGCCTGCGAGCCCTGCACGTCCGCGTTGCCGGCGTACACGGCCGTCAGGGTGTGCGACCCCGCGCGCAGGTCCCGCGGCAGCTCGACCGTCGCGGTCGCCGTGGTGCCGTCGCCCGGCGCGAGCTCGGCGGTGCCGAGGACGGTGCCGCGCTCGCGGACCTCCACGGTGCCGGCCGGGACGGCGCCCTGTCCCGTGACCGTCACCGTCGCCGACACGGGGGAGCCGTAGCGGCCGGACGAGGCGGAGAGCGCGAGCTTCGTGCTCGAGCCGGCCTTCTTCACCTGCACCACCACGGCGTCGGACGTGGAGGCCGCCCAGGCGCCGCTGTCCGGCGCGTACACGGCCGTGAGACTGTGCCGGCCGCCGCCCAGCCGGGCGGTCGCGGTGGCGGTGCCGTCCGCGACCGGCGCGGTGGCGATCTCCGTCTCCCCGTCGCGGAACGAGACCGTGCCCGTGGCCTGCGCGGGTGCGACCGTGGCGGTGAGCGTGAGGTCCTTGCCGACCCGCGCCGGCCCGGAGACGTCGAGCGTCGTGCTGGTCGCCGTGGCCTCCGGCACCGTCACGTCCAGCACCTGGGCCCGGGTCGTGGGGTCGGCGTTGTGGCTGTGGAGCACGAGCAGCCGGTCCGCCGGGGCGCCGGTCGTGGTGGACCGGTGCACCGTGATCTCCGTGCCGTCCGCGGCCACCGACCACAGCGTGTCCGGGACCCCGGAGTCGAACCAGTACGGCGGGTCGAACGGGTCGACGCTGAACGCGTCGGCGGCGTCGACCCGGCCGTCCGGGTCCGCGGCGTAGTCGGAGGCCGTCCAGACCGTCACCGACGGCGTCGCGCCCGGTTCCAGGCCGAGCGCGGCGATGCTCACGGGCGCGACCAGCACCGAGCTGTCGAACACCGTCGTGTCGACGTCGCCGAACGCCCCGTTGACGCCCTGGACGTCCAGCAGCGCGCCGGTGGCGAGGTCGAACGTCGCCGCGACGGTCACGTCCGCCGCGTCGCTGAGCTTGCGCACGACGGTCTGCGCGTCGGCGGTGCCGTCCGCGTCCAGGTCCCAGTCGACGACCGGCAGCACGGCCTGGCCCAGCGTCGCCCAGTCGCCGTCCACGGCGATGCCGATCCCCAGGTAGCCGTCGGCCGGGTCGCCGCCGGCTGCGGCGTGCTGCGGTGCCGTGGAGGTCCAGCCGACCCAGCGCAGGTCGCCCGACGCCGTCGCGGACTCCGAGGTGATGAAGCCCGGGACGTCCTCGAGCTTCGGGCTGGTGGCGCCGAGGGTGAGCGGGGCGACCAGCGACGTCCAGCCGCCGGAGGCCACGCCGCGGCCCGACAGCGTCAGCGGCGCGGTGCCCGCGCCGGCGTCCGGGAAGGACACGTCGCCGGCCGTGAGCTCCGAGACCAGCCGCGGCGCGGCCTGCACCGGCACGCGGAGCTGGGCGTCGCCGGCCGTGAGCACCAGGCGCCCGGACAGCGACGCCACGTACTCGCGCGGCACGCCGCCCTGGGACGTCGCGGAGGTCGGGTCGATCTCCCGCTCCAGGGTCGCCGGGTCGGCGGTCAGCGTGAGCGTGACCAGCCGCTGCTGGCCGGCGGGGACGGTGACGCTCGCGGGCGACGTCGTGATGGTCGCGCCCCCGGTGGTCGTCGCCGCCTGGAACGCCGTGCCGTACGTGACGGCCGCGTCGCCCGTGTTCTGCACCGTCACGGTCTTGCGGAGCGTGACGGGCGTGGCGCCGACGTCGACGACGCCGAACGTCACGGACACCTGGTCCGGGTCCTCCGAGCCGTAGGCGAGCACGGTGTCGGCGACGGCCGCGCGGGCGTCCACCCGGCCGGACCCGACGCGCTGCGGGCCGTAGGCGGTCCCGGTCTGCCCCGCGCCGGTCCACACGTCGTGCGTCGCGGTGTTCATGACGGCCGCCTTGACCTGCGCGGGCGTCCAGCCGGGCTGCGTGGCCCGGACGAGCGCCGCGATGCCCGCGACGTGCGGCGAGGCCATCGAGGTGCCGGACAGCGAGTGGGCGGCGTTCCCGGTCCCGGAGGCCGCGGAGAAGATCAGCGTGCCGGGGGCCGCGACGTCGGGCTTGATGATCCCGAGCGAGCCGTGCGCGCCGCGCGACGACCCGGGGTTCAGCGCGTCGCCCACCTCGTCGGCCACGACGGCCGCCGCCAGCGACGGGCCGATGTGCGCCGTGACGCCGCCTGCCTGGACCGCGGGCAGCAGCGCGTCCGTCGACGAGGCCGTGAGCTGCGCGCCCGGGATCGTCGCGTTGCCGGCGATCCCGGCGGCGAACACGGTCGACTCGGTGCCGATCAGGACGCCCGCCGCTCCCGCGGCCTCGGCGTTGGTCCACCGGGCGCCGGAGCCGCACGCCCGCGTCGCGTCGTCGTCGTCCCACCACAGCCAGACGATGTTCCCGGCGACCTGCGCCGCGTACTCGTCCAGCGCGGTGCAGCCGTCGACGCCGTCGCCCAGGTACACGACCGGCGCGGTGACGTCCTCGGTCCCGGCGTAGGAGATCGAGTTCTGGGCGGACCAGGTGCGCACGAGCGCGGCGTCGGGGGCCCCGGTGACCTCGACGCCGTCGTAGGTCTGCGGGCTGCCGACGGAGTTCGCGACGGTCAGGCCGGAGGCGGCCGAGCCGGGAGAGCCGCCGACGTCCGTGATGTCGCCGGAGTTCCCCGCGGACAGCACCGCCAGGGTGCCGAGGTCGGAGAGCCGGTCGATCAGCAGGTTGTCGGGGTCGTCCGAGGGCGTCGCGGAGGCGCCCAGCGAGAGGTTCACGACGTCCAGGTGGTCGCTGTAGTCGCCGTCGCCGTCGGGGTCGGCCGCCCAGTCGAGGGCGAGCCCCGTCAGGTCGGTCGATCCGCCGATGTCGCCGAACACCTTGAGGGCGTACAGGCCGGCGCCGGGAGCGGAGCCCGGCCCGACCTCCCAACCGGACAGGTCGGTCAGCGACGCGTAGTCGCCGCGGAAGGTGGTCCCGTCGGGCTGCACGCCGTACGCGGCCGCGGTGCCGGCGACGTGGGTGCCGTGCCCCGAGTTGTCCGAGGTGTACGGGCTGTCGATCGGGTTCTCGTCCGGCGTCGGCGTCGGGGTCGCGCCGGGGAGCTGGGACGCGGGGTCGGCGTCGTAGAGCGGACCGGCGAAGTCGTACCCGCCGAGGTACTTGGCCGGGTCGAACAGGCCGTCGGGCACCGGCTGCGTGCCGTCGGCGCCGTAGGCGGCGGCGTACGCCTCGGCGGTGCCCGGGCCGCCGAACGCGGCGTGCGTGTAGTCGAGGCCGGTGTCGATGACGCCGATCCGCACGCCGTCGCCGGTCTCGCCGGTGTCCTGCCACACCTGGAGGGCGCGGGTGAAGGCGTCGGTGGAGGAGTTGTCCGGGGTCTTGGTCGTCACGCGGTAGACGGCCACGACGTCGTCGGAGGACGCGAGCTCCCGCACCCGCGCGGCGTCGCCCGTGACGAGCGTCCCGGACACCAGGTTGGAGAGCGTCGCGATGCGCGTCGGCTCCGGGGTGGCGGCGCGGGCGCCGGGTGCCTGCTCGTCGGGCACGACGGCCTCGGCCACCTGCTCCACCTGCGCCGTGGCGTCCTGCACCGCCGCGGCGTCACCGCCGTCCTCCGCCACGTCGAGGCCGGAGGGGGTGTCGAGCTGCACGAACGCGGTGACGGTGCCCTCGGCGTCCACCAGCCCGGGGGCGATCTTCCCCGCCGTCGCCGCGAGCACGTCGTCCGGGGCGATCGGGCCGCCCGCGTCCGCGCTGACGGCACCGGGGGAGGCCGGTGCGGGCGGTGCCGCGGACCGGTCCAGCGGGAGGCCCGCGGCGGAGGCGGCGCCGCCGGCCCCGAGGGTCGTGGAGGCGGCGAGCGCCAGGACGGTCAGCGAGGCACGGAGCGAACGACGCGGCATGGGAGTCCGTTCTTCGGCGGGAAGGCGGCGTGCACCGAGGCCGTGACTGACCGTCACGTCCCGGGATGACTCGGTTCACCGTACAAACTTCTGGGCGATTCGTCACGGTTTCCTCACAGATCGGCTCCTCGGTCGCATGCTGCGGCGGGCCGGGGTCCGTGACCTGCGCCACACGCGACCTGCGGCGACTCCCGGGACGGACGACGCCACGGCGCGCGGCGCGACCGGCGGGGACGGGCACACGGGAGCCCCCGGATGTGAAGAGACCGTGGAGAGTGGCGGGGTCGATCGTCACGGCATCTCCGCGAACTGGTCGCGCCCCGCCCCAACGGTGCCGAGGTCCGCTGCCTAGCCTCGTCGTCCGTGAGTCAGAGCATGCCCGCGGCGCGGAGCACCTCCCGCGGCCGGCATGCCGCCCCGCGCGGTGTCGCGGGACCGGCCGCCCCCGCGGCACGCACACCCACCCAGCCCGGACGGGAGGAGGGTGTCGCGACGCCCTCCGGCCGGTCCGACGCCGCGCCCGTCGCCCCCGCGACGGGACCGTCCGCGTCGACCCCGACGACCCCGACCGAAGGTGCAGCACACACGCCCGTGACGTCCGCCCCCTCCGCCCCCTCCCGCTCGTCCGCCCCCTCCGGCAGCACCCCCTCCGTGCCGCCGGTGCGCGACTCCGCACCCACCGGCCGCCGCGCCGCCGCTCCCGGTGGGCGTCGCGTCGCCGGGGAGGTCGGCGCGCGCGGTGCCCACCGCGCCGAGGGTCGCGCCTCGGTGCGCACGCCCGCCCGCGGCGTGGTCGTGCCGGCGACCCTGGCCACCGCCGACCTGCCGCCCAACCGCGCCGAGCGCCGCCGCCGCCGCGCCCCGCGCCGGTCGTCGACCCGCGTGGCCCAGGGCGCCGTCGCGCTCGGGCTGGCCCTGGGTGTCGGCGGCTTCGCGCTCGCGCCGGTGGGCGCCGACCGCGGTCTGCTCGGTGCCCGTGAGGCCCGCCCCCTGGACGCCGCGGACCCCACGCCGAGCGCGCCCGCCGCGGCGCCGGCGCCCGACCCCGAGACGGTCCGCGAGCGGGGAACCGCCGTCGTGCTCGCGAGCACCGTCGCGCAGGACGCCGACAACGCGCGCGCCGAGGCCGAGGCCGCGGCCGTGCCGGCGGACGCCGTGGCGGAGCTCAGCACCGCGGTCGCGGAGCTCGACACCCTCATCGCCACGACGCAGGCCGAGCAGCCGGCGATCGCGGCCCTCGCCCCTGAGGACGCGCCCGCCCCCGTGCTGTCCGGCGACGCGCTCTCCGACGCGGTGGCGGACGCCGCCGCCGACGCCGCCGCGGAGGAGGGCGCGACGACGACCTCCGGCACGGTGGGCGAGCCCGAGGCGGCCCCGACGGGCACCGGCGCCACCGACGTGCCCGGCGCGACGGCCGGGGACCTGCCGGAGGCTGACGCACCCGGCGACGACGCGGCCGAGGCGGAGACGGCGGACCCGGCGGCCGCCCGGCTCACAGCCGCCGTCGAGCGCGTCAGTACGCTGACCGCCGAGCTCCAGGTCGTCACCCAGCGGACCCAGGAGGCTGCGGCGGCCGCAGCCGAGGCCGCCCGCAAGGAGGCCCAGCGGACGTCGCTCGACGCCTACGCCAACGGCCAGATCCCGTCCTCCGCGCTGTGCGAGCTCGGCTTCGCGCCGGGCCAGCAGCTCCGCTGCGACGCCGCCGAGGCCCTCGAGCAGCTCGACGTCGCGTTCGCCGCCGCGTTCGGCACCCACCTGGTCATCACCGACTCCTACCGGTCGTACGGCCAGCAGGTGGCGTGCCGGCAGCAGAAGGGGAGCCTCTGTGCGACGCCCGGCACCTCGAACCACGGCACCGGCACCGCGGTGGACCTCGGGGGCGACGCGTACGCGTTCGGCACCGACCAGCACGACTGGATGCTGGCGCACGCCGAGGAGTACGGCTGGACGCTCCCGGACTGGGCCCGCGTCACCGGCTCCAAGCCCGAGCCGTGGCACTGGGAGTACGTCGGCTGACCCACGCGGGTGCGGGGGGCGCGCGGCGGACCTACCGTGAGCAGCGCGGCGGCCGCCCGGTCGCCGGACCCCGACCCGTGAGGAGCACCCCATGCCCACGCGCACCGCACGCACCGCCTGGAACGGCACGCTGGACCAGGGCGGCGGTCAGGTGGAGCTGAGCAGCTCGAAGGTCGGCACCTACGACGTGTCGTTCCCGAAGCGCGCGGCCGACGAGGCCGGTGGCACGACGAGCCCCGAGGAGCTCATCGCGGCCGCGCACTCGTCCTGCTACGCGATGCAGCTGTCCGCCCTGATCGGCGAGGCCGGCGGCACACCCGAGGCGCTCGAGGTCACCGCGGACGTCACCCTCGCCCCCGACCCGGCCGGCGGCTTCCGCATCAGCGGGATCGCCCTGCGGGTGCGTGGTGAGGTGTCCGGGCTCGACGAGGCCGGCTTCCTGCAGGCCGCGCAGGACGCCAAGGCCACGTGCCCCGTCAGCAAGGCGCTCACCGGCACGGAGATCACACTCGACGCCGCCCTCGACTGAGGCCCGGCTCGACGCCCCCTCGTCCCGCGCGTCCGCGCGGGGGAAGGGGCGTCGCCGCGCCGGCGGGGGACCTGAGTCCCATGAGGACAGGCTTGCCTCACCTCTAGCGTCGGCGGCATGGACCTCGCGCACTGGCCGACCGGCACCGACGCCCGGGTGCTCGCCGTCGACGTCGACGCGACGGCGCGGCTGCGCGTCGGTGAGCTCGGCCTGCGGCCGGGCGCGGTGGTGCGGGTGACCCACCGCGCCGCGTTCGGCGGGCGCGTCGTGGCGATCGGCGCACAGCGGTTCGCCGTGGACGCGGCGACCTGCGCCCGCGTGCGCGTCTCGGGTCTCGCCGGCGGTGACGCCGCGTGAGCTGCCACGAGCCGGCGCCCGGCGCGGCGACCACCGTCACGCTGAGCGCCCGCACCGCCACGGTCGTGCTCGTCGGCAACCCGAACGTCGGCAAGTCGACCCTCTTCAACGCCCTCACCGGTGCCCGGCAGACCGTCACGAACGCACCGGGCACCACGGTCGAGCTCCAGGTCGGCGCCTGGCGGCTCCCGGCGGGCGCGGACGGCACGCGGGCACGGGTGCGGCTGGTCGACCTGCCGGGCACCTACAGCCTCGTGGCCCGGTCGCCGGACGAGCGCGTCACCGCCGACGCGGTGGCCGGACGCGGGACGGTCGGGACGCCCGACCTGGCCGTCCTGCTCGTGGACGCCACCGCGCTCGGGCGTTCCCTCTACCTGGTGGCCCAGGCGGCGCGCGCGGGCAGCCGGCTGCTCGTGGTCGTCACCATGTCCGACGTGGCCGCCGCCCGAGGCCTGCACGTCGACACCGCGCGGCTCGCCGACGTCCTGGGCGTCCCCGTGGTCGCGGTGGACCCGCGCGCCGGGCGCGGGCTGGCCGACCTGGGCGCGTCGGTGCGGGACGCGCTCGCCGGCGGGGTGCCGCCGGTGCGGGGGAACGCCCCCGCGGCGCCGCGGGCCGAGGCCGCCGACGCCGGGCCCGACGCCGCCGGGCCCGACGCCGCCGCGGCGGACGGCCCGCTCGCCGACGCGTCGGCGCTGCTGGACTGGGCTGATGCCGTGCAGCGCGAGCTCACGGACGGCGCCCCCGCCGTGCCGGTCGTGCGGACGCTGTCGGACCGCGTCGACAGGCTGCTCCTGGACCCCTGGTGCGGGATCCCGGTGTTCCTCGCCGTGATGTGGGCGATGTTCCAGCTCGCGACCACGGTGGCCGGCCCGCTCATCGACGGCGTCGACGGCCTCGTGAACGGGTTGCTCGCCGACTGGGTCCGCGGCTGGCTGCCCGGGCCGCCGTGGGTCGAGGGGCTGCTCGTCGACGGCGTGCTCGCGGGCGTGGGCACGGTGCTGTCGTTCGCGCCGCTCATGGCGCTGGTGTTCCTGGCGCTCGCGCTGCTCGAGGACTCGGGCTACCTGGCCCGCGCGGCGTTCGTGGCGGACCGGGCGATGCGCGCCATCGGCCTGGACGGCCGGGCGATGCTGCCGCTCGTCGTCGGGTTCGGCTGCAACCTGCCCGCCCTGTCCGCGACCCGCGGCCTGCCCGACGCCCGCAGCCGGCTGCTCACCGGGCTGCTCGTGCCGTACACCTCGTGCCCCGCGCGCCTGACCGTGTACATCCTGATCGCGGGGATCTTCTTCCCGGACCGCGCCGGGACCGTCATCTTCGCGATGTACGTGGCGAGCATCGCGCTGGTCGTCCTCGGCGGTCTGGCGCTGCGTCGCACGCTGTTCCGGGACCTGCGACGCCAGCCGCTCGTGCTGGCGCTGCCCGCCTACCAGCGGCCCCGCGTCCGCGCGCTGCTGCTGTCGGCCTGGTCCCGGGTGGCGTCGTTCGTGACGAAGGCGGGGCGGATCATCGTGACCACCCTCGCCGTGGTGTGGCTGCTCATGGCGGTGCCGGTCGCCGGGCACCACGCCGTCGGCGACGTCCCGGTGGGGGACAGCCTGTACGGCCGTGCGGCGGAGGCCGTCGCCCCGGTGTTCGCACCGGCCGGCTTCGACGACTGGCACATGTCCGCAGCACTCGCCACCGGCTTCGTCGCCAAGGAGGTGGTGGTCGGCTCCTTCGCGCAGACCTACGCCGTGGAGGAGCCCGACGACCCGGCGCACGCCGGCGACCTCGGTGCCCGCATCCGCGCGACGTTCGAGCAGGCGTCCGGGGGGCACGCCGCCGCCGCCGCGGTCGCGTTCCTCGTCTTCGTGCTCGCGTACACGCCGTGCCTCGCGACGGTCGGCGAGCAGCGCCGGCTGTTCGGCAGCCGCTGGACGGCCGGCGCGGTCGGCGTGCAGCTCGCGCTCGCGTGGCTGCTCGCGGTCGCGGTGTTCCAGGTGGGGAGGCTGCTGTGAGCGTGCTGGAGGACGTGGTCGCCCAGGTCCGTGCCGGGGTGCGCCCCGGCCTCGCCGCGGCCCGGCTCGGGATCGACCCGGGCGTGGCGGAGGCCGCGCTCGACCACGCCGTGCGGCTCGGCGTCGTCACGCCGGCGGCGGCGCTGGAGCTGGGGTGCTCCGGGTGCGGCACCGTGCAGCGGGCGGCCCCGGCGTGCGGCGGGTGCCCTCTCGCGCGTCGCTGAACCGGCGACCGCGGCGGCGCCGGGTGCGGTCCGCGTGCCGAGCGGTCCCGGTGGGGCGCGGTGGGTGCCGACCGGTGCGTGCCCCGTCGCGCCCACCGGCGTGCCGCCCGCGTGCTGGACGTCCCGGGGGCGGCCGGGGCCGCGGTGCGACACTGGCGCCCGTGCCGACCGTCACGTCACCGGGAGCCCCGCAGGCCGCCGCCGACGCCGCCGAGCTCGTCCGCGCGCTGCGCGCCGCCGTCGCCGGTGGGGTCGACGACTCCACACGCCGCCGCGCCGAGTACGCGACCGACGCGTCCAACTACCGGGTCGTGCCCTCCGTGGTCGTCTTCCCGCGCGACGTGGACGACGCGCTGGCCGCCCTCGAGGTCGCGCGCGGGCTCGGCGCCCCGGTCACGTCGCGCGGCGGCGGCACGTCCGTCGCCGGCAACGCGGTCGGCACCGGGGTGGTGCTCGACTGGTCCCGGCACGTCAACCGCGTCCTCGAGGTCGACCCCGCGTCGTCGACCGCGCGCGTCGAGCCGGGTGTCGTCATGGCGATGCTCCAGCGCGAGGCCGCGCCGCACGGGCTGCGCTTCGGGCCGGATCCCTCCACACAGGCACGGGCGACGCTCGGCGGCATGATCGGCAACAACGCGTGCGGCCCGCGCGCCGTGGCGTACGGCCGGACCGCCGACAACGTGCTCGAGCTCGACGTCGTGGACGGTCGGGGCCGCCGGTTCACCGCGGGTCGGGGTCTCGACCCGGTGCCCGGGCTGGACGCCCTGGTCCGGTCGGAGCTGGAGGTGCTGCGCACGGAGCTCGGGCGCTTCGGGCGCCAGGTGTCCGGCTACTCCCTGGAGCACCTGCTGCCGGAGAACGGCGCGGACCTCGCGAAGGCGCTCGTCGGCACCGAGGGCACCGTCGTCACGCTGCTCGGTGCGACCGTCCGGCTGGTCCCGGTGGCCTCCGCCCCCGTCCTCGTCGTGCTCGGCTACCCCGACATGGCCACCGCCGCCGACGCCGTCCCCGCGCTGCTGGCGCACCGGCCGCTCGCCATCGAGGGCATGGACGCCCGTCTGGTCGACGTGGTGCGGCGCGTGAAGGGCGCTGCGGCCGTCCCGCCGCTGCCCGAGGGTGCCGGCTGGCTGATGGTCGAGGTCGGCGGCGACACGCTGGACGAGGCGCTGGAGCGCGCGCGGGCGCTCGCCGCCGACGCCGCCACCCCTGCGGTGGGCGTCTTCCCGCCCGGGGCGGAGGCCGCCGCCATGTGGCGGATCCGCGAGGACGGCGCCGGCCTCGGCGGGCGCACACCCTCCGGCGAGCAGGCGTGGCCCGGCTTCGAGGACTCCGCGGTCCCGCCCGAGCGCCTGGGCGCCTACCTGCGCGAGCTCGAGGCCCTCATGGCGCAGCACGGCGTCGACGGGCTCGCGTACGGGCACTTCGGCGACGGCTGCGTGCACCTGCGCCTCGACGTCCCGATGGAGCGCTCCGGCGACCCTCTGCGGTCGTTCATGACCGACGCCGCCCACCTCGTGGCGGCGCACGGCGGGTCGCTGTCCGGCGAGCACGGCGACGGCCGGGCCCGCTCCGAGCTGCTGCCGGTCATGTACTCCGAGCGGGCCATCGGCGCGTTCGAGGCGTTCAAGGCCCTGCTCGACCCGGACGACCTGCTCAACCCCGGCGTGCTCGTGCGCCCGCGCCCCCTCGACGCCGACCTGCGGCGCCCGCACGCCCGCCCGATCCCCGCCGGGCACGGCGGGTTCGCGTTCGGGCACGACCAGGGCGACTTCACCACGGCCGTGCACCGGTGCGTCGGCGTCGGCAAGTGCCGCGCGGACTCCTCGGCGGCCGGCGGGTTCATGTGCCCGTCGTACCTGGCGACGCGGGACGAGAAGGACTCCACCCGGGGTCGCGCGCGCGTGCTCCAGGAGATGGCGAACGGCTCGCTGGTCTCCCGCGGCTTCACCTCCCCGGAGGTGCACGAGGTCCTCGACCTGTGCCTGTCCTGCAAGGCGTGCTCGTCCGACTGCCCGGCCGGCGTCGACATGGCGCAGTACAAGGCCGAGGTGCTGCACCGCACGTACCGCCGCCGGCTGCGGCCCGTGAACCACTACGCCCTCGGCTGGCTGCCCCGCTGGACGCGGCTCGTCACCGGCGTGCCCGGGCTGGCGCGGCTCGCGAACGCCGTGCTCGGCGTCCGGCCCGTCGCGAAGGCCGTGCTCCGGCTCGGCGGCATGGACACGCGCCGGTCGATGGTCGACTTCTCGCCGGCACCGTTCCGGTCGCGGGTCCGGCGCGGCGAGGTCGACGTCCGGCGCGGCGCCGCCCCCCGCGCGGCCGGCGGCACGGACCTGTCGGTCACCGGCACGTCCGGCCGGCCGCCGGTGCTGCTGTGGACCGACTCGTTCAGCGACGCGCTCGCCCCGTCGATCCCCGTCGCCGCCGTCCGGGTGCTGCGGGCCGCGGGCTACGAGGTGCTCGTCCCCGACCACGACGCCTGCTGCGGGCTCACGTGGATCTCCACCGGCCAGCTCGACGGCGCGCGCAAGCGCCTCACCCACCTGCTCGAGGTGCTCGGCCCCTACGCCGTCAACGGCGTGCCGATCGTGGGGCTCGAGCCCTCCTGCACCGCCGTGCTGCGCTCCGACCTGCTGGACCTGCTGCCGGACGACCCCCGCGCCGTGGCCGTCGCCCGCGCCACCCGGACCCTGGCGGAGCTGCTCACCGCGCCCGCCCCCGTCGGGCCGGGGGACCGGTGGACGCTGCCCGACCTGTCCGACGTGACCGCCGTCGTCCAGCCGCACTGCCACCACCACGCCGTCATGACCTTCACCGCCGACCAGGACCTGCTGCGCGCCGCGGGCGCGTCCTTCTCGACGCTCGCGGGCTGCTGCGGGCTGGCCGGGAACTTCGGCATGGAGGCGGGGCACTACGACGTGTCCGTCCAGGTCGCGGAGCGTGCGCTGCTCCCCGCCCTGCGGGAGGCCGCGCCCGGCGACGTGCTGCTCGCCGACGGGTACTCGTGCCGGACGCAGGCCGACCAGCTCGGCGGCGTCCAGGGCGTGCACCTCGCGGAGCTGTTGGCGTCCCACCTCCCGGGCTGAACGCCGGGCGGGCAGGCCGCGCGTCGACGGATTTGGGAGCGACGCCGTCGTGCCGTAGTCTTGTCGCTGCCCAAGACCGCAGGTCGTCGGCTCCCGTGCTCCTCCCGCTTCCGCGGGGCGTGCTCGGAGCCGCCCGAAGTCCCGCTCCGGCGGAGGCCCGCGCAGGCGAGGATTCGATGGTCGTGCGTGCGAGCGCGCGAGATGCGAGCCCCGGCCTGCGCCGGGGCTCTTCCTCTGTGCGGGGTCGAGGACGACGCCCGGCGGCACCACCATCGGAAGGATTGCCATGGCGAGGCCGGACAAGGCAGCCGCCGTCGCGGAGATCGCGGAGCTGTTCCGCGGGTCCAACGCGGCCGTGCTGACCGAGTACCGCGGGCTCACCGTCAAGCAGCTCAAGACGCTGCGGCGGTCGCTCAGCGGCAACGCGAACTACGCCGTGGTGAAGAACACGCTGACCGCGATCGCGGCCAAGGAAGCCGGCATCGACGGCATCGACGACGCGCTCCAGGGCCCGTCCGCGATCGCCTTCGTCACCGGTGACCCGGTCGAGGCGGCCAAGGGTCTGCGTGACTTCGCCAAGGCGAACCCCGCACTGGTCATCAAGGGCGGTGTCCTCGACGGGCGCGCCCTGACCGCTGCGGAGGTCACCACGCTCGCGGACCTCGAGTCCCGCGAGGTCCTGCTGGCCAAGGCGGCCGGTGCGATGAAGGCCAAGCTGTTCCAGGCGGCTTACCTCTTCACCGCTCCCGCTGCGCAGGCCGTGCGCACCGTCGAGGCACTCCGCGTCAAGCAGGAGTCCGTCGACACCGCTGCCTGAGCCACCAGGGCTTTCGGCGCTCACACCCTTCCTCGCCGGTCGACGTGACCGGTGAGGACCGAACGGAAGGAACCGCCATCATGGCGAAGCTCACCACCGACGAGCTCATCGAGCAGTTCAAGGGCCTCACCCTCATCGAGCTCTCCGAGTTCGTGAAGGCGTTCGAGGACGTCTTCGAGGTCACCGCCGCCGCCCCGGCCGCTGTCGCCGTGGCCGCCCCGGCCGCCGGCGGTGCCGGTGCCGACGCCGCCGCCGAGGAGGAGAAGGACGAGTTCGACGTCATCCTCGAGGCCGCCGGTGACAAGAAGATCCAGGTCATCAAGGAGGTGCGCGGCCTGACCTCTCTCGGTCTGAAGGAGGCCAAGGACCTCGTGGACGGCGCGCCGAAGCCGGTCCTGGAGAACGTCAACAAGGAGACCGCGGACAAGGCCAAGGCCGCCCTCGAGGGCGCCGGCGCCACCGTCACCCTCAAGTGACCCGCCCCGGCCGGCCGGCGCGCACGCGCTGACCGCCCGGACGCTCCGCGCGAAGGCCCGCACCCCCCGGGGTGCGGGCCTTCGCCGTCCCCGCACCCCCGCCCGCACCCCCGCACTCCCGCACCCCCGCATCCGCACCCCCACCCGCACCCCTCCGTTCGGAGGCTCCCAACGCGTTCGGAGGTAGGCGCGCGTCATCGTGGTGCTCCGCGGACCACCACGACCACCCGTCGGAGCCTCCGACGGTGCGAGTCCGCGGGCGGGGTGTGCGGGAGCGCGCCGGTCAGACGGGCGCGGACTGCGTGCGCCGGGTGACGGTGCGTTCGGAGGCTCCCAACGCGTTCGGAGGTGGGCGCGCGTCATCGTGGTGCTCCGCGGACCACCACGATCCTCCGTGGGAGCCTCCGAGGGCGCGGGAGGAGAGGGGAGGGGAAGAGGGGTGCGCGCCGGGTGAGGGGGCGCGGTGCGGCGGCGACGCCACGCCCATACCACGGACAGTGGACAGAGCGCCAGGTCTGTACTACGCTAGCGCTTTGCGCTGGCCTGTGCCCGCGATCCCGTATAACCCGCGCCCACCAGGCATCGTAGTACGCGATGCCCTGGGGGCCCGAGGCCGGGGGACCGCGAACCGCCGGGCCCGTCGCAGGGAACTCGATCTGCTGGGAAGGACCCCTCTTGGCTGCCTCGCGCACCTCCTCCGCACCGTCCGAAGCCATCGCGAACCGCACCGCATCCCGCCGCCTCTCCTTCGCCCGGATCGACGAGCCGCTGGAGGTCCCGGACCTCCTCGGGCTCCAGACCGAGAGCTTCGACTGGCTGCTCGGCAACGAGAAGTGGCAGGCCCGGGTCGCCGCCGCTCTCGAGGCCGGCCGCACCGACGTCCCGGAGACCGCCGGTCTCGAGGAGATCTTCGAGGAGATCTCCCCGATCGAGGACTTCGGCGGCACCATGTCGCTGTCGTTCCGCGAGCACCGCTTCGAGCCGCCGAAGTACACGGCCGACGAGTGCAAGGAGAAGGACTTCACCTACGCGGCCCCGCTGTTCGTCACGGCGGAGTTCGTCAACTACACCACCGGTGAGATCAAGAGCCAGACCGTCTTCATGGGCGACTTCCCGCTCATGAGCGAGCGCGGCACGTTCATCATCAACGGCACCGAGCGCGTCGTCGTGTCGCAGCTCGTGCGGTCGCCGGGCGTGTACTTCGAGCGCGCCGCCGACAAGACGTCCGACAAGGACATCTTCACCGTCAAGATCATCCCGAGCCGTGGTGCGTGGCTCGAGTTCGAGATCGACAAGCGCGACAACGTCGGCGTCCGCGTCGACCGCAAGCGCAAGCAGAACGCCACGGTGCTGCTCAAGGCGCTCGGCATGACGGAGTCGGAGATCCGCGAGGAGTTCGCGCAGTTCCCGGCCGTCATCGACACCCTGGAGAAGGACCACGTCCAGACCCAGGACGAGGCGCTCCTCGACCTGTACCGCAAGATCCGCCCGGGTGAGCCGCCCACCGTCGAGGCCGGTCGCGCGCTGATCGAGAACTTCTACTTCAACCCCAAGCGCTACGACCTGGCGAAGGTCGGCCGCTACAAGCTGAACAAGAAGCTCGGCATCGACGTGCCGCTCGCCGACTCGGTGCTGTCGAAGGACGACATCGTCGCGGCGATCAAGTACATGGCCGCGCTGCACGCCGACGTGGCGACCCTGCCGGGCCGCCGGGGCGGCGAGGCGATCGAGGTCCGCGTCGAGACCGACGACATCGACCACTTCGGCAACCGCCGCATCCGCGCGGTCGGCGAGCTCATCCAGAACCAGGTCCGCACGGGCCTGTCCCGGATGGAGCGCGTCGTGCGCGAGCGCATGACGACGCAGGACGTCGAGGCGATCACGCCGCAGACCCTGATCAACATCCGCCCGGTGGTGGCGTCGATCAAGGAGTTCTTCGGCACCTCGCAGCTGTCGCAGTTCATGGACCAGAACAACCCGCTCGCGGGCCTGACGCACAAGCGTCGTCTGTCCGCGCTGGGCCCGGGTGGTCTGTCCCGCGACCGCGCCGGCATGGAGGTCCGTGACGTCCACCCGTCGCACTACGGCCGCATGTGCCCGATCGAGACCCCTGAGGGCCCGAACATCGGCCTCATCGGCTCGCTCGCGACGTTCGGGCGCATCAACCCGTTCGGCTTCGTCGAGACGCCCTACCGCAAGGTGGAGTTCGGCCGCGTGACGGACGAGGTGCACTACCTCACCGCCGACGACGAGGACCGCTACGTCATCGCCCAGGCCAACGCGGTCGTGGACGCCGACGGCAAGTTCGCCGACGAGACCGTCCTGGTCCGCGTCAAGGGCGGCGACACCGAGGACGTCCCGGCCGAGACGGTCGACTACATGGACGTCTCGCCGCGCCAGATGGTGTCGGTCGCGACGGCCCTCATCCCGTTCCTCGAGCACGACGACGCGAACCGCGCCCTCATGGGTGCGAACATGCAGCGCCAGGCCGTGCCGCTGGTCCGCTCCGAGGCGCCGCTGGTCGGCACCGGCATGGAGTGGCGCGCGGCGGTCGACGGCGGCGACCTCATCGTCGCGAGCAAGGCCGGTGTGGTCACCGAGGTGTCGGCGGACCTCATCACGGTCGCGAACGACGACGCCACGACGACCACCTACCGCGTCGCGAAGTTCCGTCGCGCGAACCAGGGCACGAGCTACAACCAGCGCGTGCTGGTCGACGCCGGCCAGCGGGTCGAGGTCGGCTCCGTGCTGGCCGACGGCCCGGCGTCCGACGAGGGCGAGCTGTCCCTCGGCCGGAACCTGCTGGTCGCGTTCATGTCGTGGGAGGGCCACAACTACGAGGACGCGATCATCCTGTCGCAGCGCCTCGTGCAGGACGACGTGCTGTCCTCGATCCACATCGAGGAGCACGAGGTCGACGCGCGCGACACCAAGCTCGGCCCGGAGGAGATCACGCGGGACATCCCGAACGTCTCCGAGGACGTGCTGGCGGACCTCGACGAGCGCGGCATCATCCGCATCGGCGCCGAGGTCTCCGCGGGCGACGTGCTCGTCGGCAAGGTCACCCCGAAGGGCGAGACCGAGCTCACCCCGGAGGAGCGCCTGCTGCGCGCGATCTTCGGCGAGAAGGCCCGTGAGGTCCGCGACACGTCGCTGAAGGTCCCGCACGGCGAGTCCGGCACGGTCATCGAGGTGCGCACGTTCAACCGCGAGGACGGCGACGAGCTGCCCGCCGGCGTGAACGAGCTGGTCCGGGTGTACATCGCCCAGCGCCGCAAGATCACGGACGGCGACAAGCTCGCCGGCCGTCACGGCAACAAGGGCGTCATCTCGAAGATCCTGCCCGTCGAGGACATGCCGTTCCTCCCGGACGGCACCCCGGTGGACATCGTCCTGAACCCGATGGGTGTCCCCGGCCGCATGAACGTCGGCCAGGTGCTGGAGGTC
This sequence comes from Cellulomonas sp. C5510, assembly GCF_019797765.1. NCBI lineage: Bacteria > Bacillati > Actinomycetota > Actinomycetes > Micrococcales > Cellulomonadaceae > Cellulomonas > Cellulomonas sp. C5510. The sequence continues at coordinate 3,254,847 of NZ_CP081862.1, read as the reverse complement.
CACCTCGGGTGGATCGCCAAGCAGGGCTGGGACGTGAAGCTGGCCGAGGGCGACCTGTCGTGGGTCGACGAGGTCCCCGAGATCGCGAAGTCCTCGGAGCCGGGCACCCCGGTCGCCACGCCCGTGTTCGACGGCGTGCCGGAGGAGACCCTGACGGGTCTGCTCGGCGCGACGCTGCCGAACCGCGACGGCGAGCGGATGGTCGGCGTGGACGGCAAGGCGCGGCTGTTCGACGGCCGTTCCGGTGAGCCGTTCCCGGACCCGGTGTCCGTCGGCTACATGTACATCCTCAAGCTGCACCACCTGGTGGACGACAAGATCCACGCCCGGTCGACCGGCCCGTACTCGATGATCACGCAGCAGCCGCTGGGTGGTAAGGCGCAGTTCGGCGGCCAGCGCTTCGGCGAGATGGAGGTGTGGGCCCTCGAGGCGTACGGCGCGGCCTACACGCTGCAGGAGCTCCTGACCATCAAGTCGGACGACATCCCGGGCCGCGTGAAGGTGTACGAGGCCATCGTCAAGGGCGAGAACATCCCCGACTCGGGCATCCCGGAGTCCTTCAAGGTGCTCCTCAAGGAGATGCAGTCGCTCTGCCTGAACGTCGAGGTGCTGTCGTCCGACGGCGTCTCGATCGACATGCGCGAGAACGACGACGAGGTGTACCGCGCCGCCGAGGAGCTGGGCATCGACCTGTCCCGGCGCCCGAACGCCGCGAGCAGCATCGACGAGATCTGACGCCGAGCGTCCGCCGGCCCCTGGGCGACCAGGGGCCGGCGGGCCGCCCGCACCCCTTGCACCATTCCGTCCGCCGGACCGCGACCACCGCGGGGCCGGCAAGCGAAGGAAGTAGGACCCCTTGCTCGACGTCAACGTCTTCGACGAGCTGCGCATCGGCCTGGCCACGGCCGACGACATCCGTGCCTGGTCGCACGGCGAGGTGAAGAAGCCCGAGACCATCAACTACCGGACCCTGAAGCCGGAGAAGGACGGGCTCTTCTGCGAGAAGATCTTCGGTCCCACCCGGGACTGGGAGTGCTACTGCGGCAAGTACAAGCGCGTGCGCTTCAAGGGCATCATCTGCGAGCGCTGCGGCGTCGAGGTGACCCGCTCGAAGGTCCGCCGTGAGCGCATGGGCCACATCGAGCTGGCCGCGCCCGTCACGCACATCTGGTTCTTCAAGGGCGTGCCCTCGCGCCTCGGCTACCTGCTGGACCTGGCGCCGAAGGACCTGGAGAAGGTCATCTACTTCGCGGCCTACATGATCACGTGGGTCGACGAGGAGGGCCGTCACGAGGACCTCCCGAACCTCCAGAACGAGATCGACCTGGAGAAGAAGGAGATCGCGGACCGCCGCGACAACGACATCAACACCCGCGCGCAGAAGCTCGAGGCCGACCTGGCCGAGCTCGAGGCCGAGGGTGCGAAGGCGGACGCCCGCCGCAAGGTGCGCGACTCCGCGGACCGCGAGATGGCGCAGATCCGCAAGCGCGCGGACGCCGAGATCGAGCGGCTCGACACCATCTGGGACAAGTTCAAGAACCTCAAGGTCGCGGACCTCGAGGGCGACGAGCTGCTGTACCGCCAGCTCCAGGACCGCTACGGCAACTACTTCGAGGGCTCGATGGGCGCCGCGGCGATCCAGAAGCGCCTCGAGGCGTTCGACCTGGACGCCGAGGCCGAGTCGCTGCGCGAGATCATCCGCACCGGCAAGGGTCAGCGGAAGACCCGCGCGCTCAAGCGCCTCAAGGTCGTCAACGCGTTCCTCACCACGACGAACTCGCCGACCGGCATGGTGCTGGACGCCGTCCCGGTCATCCCGCCGGACCTGCGCCCGATGGTGCAGCTCGACGGCGGCCGGTTCGCCACGTCGGACCTGAACGACCTGTACCGCCGCGTCATCAACCGGAACAACCGCCTCAAGCGGCTCCTGGACCTGGGCGCGCCGGAGATCATCGTCAACAACGAGAAGCGGATGCTCCAGGAGGCCGTGGACTCGCTGTTCGACAACGGCCGCCGCGGCCGCCCGGTCACGGGCCCCGGCAACCGCCCGCTGAAGTCGATCTCCGACATGCTCAAGGGCAAGCAGGGCCGGTTCCGCCAGAACCTGCTCGGCAAGCGCGTCGACTACTCGGGCCGTTCGGTCATCGTCGTCGGCCCGCAGCTCAAGCTGCACCAGTGCGGTCTGCCCAAGCAGATGGCGCTCGAGCTGTTCAAGCCGTTCGTGATGAAGCGCCTGGTCGACCTGAACCACGCGCAGAACATCAAGTCGGCGAAGCGCATGGTCGAGCGCGCGCGCCCGGTCGTGTGGGACGTGCTCGAGGAGGTCATCACCGAGCACCCGGTGCTGCTGAACCGTGCGCCCACGCTGCACCGCCTGGGCATCCAGGCGTTCGAGCCGCAGCTCGTCGAGGGCAAGGCGATCCACCTGCACCCGCTCGTCTGCGGCGCGTTCAACGCCGACTTCGACGGTGACCAGATGGCCGTCCACCTGCCCCTGAGCGCGGAGGCGCAGGCCGAGGCCCGCATCCTCATGCTCTCGAGCAACAACATCCTGAAGCCGTCCGACGGCCGCCCCGTGACCATGCCCTCGCAGGACATGATCATCGGCCTGTTCCACCTGACCTCCGACAAGGAGGAGCCGGTGGGTGCCGGTCGGTCGTTCAGCTCGGTCGCCGAGGCGATCATGGCGTTCGACCAGGGTTCGCTGGACCTCAACGCGGTCGTGCGGATCCGGATGGACGGCCTGGTGTTCGCGCCGGGTGCCGAGCCCGAGGGCTTCGTCGCGGACCAGCCGTTCCTGTTCGAGACGACGCTGGGCCGGGCGCTGTTCAACGAGCTGCTGCCCGTCGACTACCCGTACGAGAACGGCGTGGTCGACAAGAAGCGGCTGTCCGTGATCGTCAACGACCTGGCGGAGCGGTACCCGAAGGTCGAGGTCGCCGCGTCGCTGGACGCCCTGAAGGAGGCCGGCTTCCGCTGGGCCACCCGCTCGGGCGTGACGATCGCCATCTCGGACGTCGCGGCGCCGACGGCCAAGGCGGAGATCCTCACGGAGCACGAGGCGCGTGCGGCGAAGGTGCAGGGCCAGTACGACAAGGGCCTCATCACCGACGACGAGCGTCGCCAGGAGCTCATCGAGATCTGGACGCAGGCCACCGACAAGGTCGCCAAGGCCATGCAGGAGAACTTCTCCGCCCGGAACACCGTGTTCCGCATGGTCGGCTCGGGTGCGCGTGGTAACTGGATGCAGGTCCGTCAGATCGCCGGTATGCGCGGCCTCGTGGCGAACCCGAAGGGCGAGATCATCCCCCGCCCGATCAAGTCCAACTACCGCGAGGGCCTGTCGGTCCTGGAGTACTTCATCGCGACGCACGGCGCCCGCAAGGGTCTGGCGGACACCGCGCTGCGGACCGCCGACTCGGGCTACCTGACCCGTCGTCTGGTGGACGTCTCCCAGGACGTCATCGTCCGCGAGGACGACTGCGGCACCGAGCGCGGCCTCACGCTGCCGATCGCCGTCGAGCTCGGCGGCTCGTTCCGCCGGCACGACAAGGTGGAGACCAGCGTGTACGCCCGGACCCTCGCGGTCGACGTCGAGATCGACGGCGAGGTCGTGGGCCGTGCGGGCGAGGACGTCGGCGACGTGCTGCTGGACCGCCTCGTGGCGGCCGGCGTCACCGAGCTGAAGGTCCGCTCCGTGCTGACCTGCGAGTCGCGCGTCGGCACCTGCGCGAAGTGCTACGGCCGCTCGCTGGCCACCGGCAAGCTCGTCGACATCGGCGAGGCCGTCGGCATCATCGCGGCGCAGTCGATCGGTGAGCCCGGCACCCAGCTGACGATGCGGACGTTCCACACCGGTGGTGTGGCCTCCGCGGAGGACATCACGCAGGGTCTGCCGCGTGTCCAGGAGCTCTTCGAGGCCCGCACCCCCAAGGGTGAGAGCCCCATCGCGGAGTTCTCGGGCCGCATCACCATCGACGAGGCCGACCGCACCCGCCGCATCGTCCTCACCCCGGACGACGGCTCCGAGGAGATCGCCTACCCGATCACCAAGCGCTCGCGCCTGCTGGTCTCGGACGGCGACCACGTCGAGGTCGGCACCCAGCTCGTCCAGGGCGCCGTGGACCCGAAGAAGGTCCTGCGCATCCTCGGCCCGCGTGCGACGCAGAAGCACCTGGTCGACGAGGTGCAGGAGGTCTACAACTCCCAGGGTGTGGACATCCACGACAAGCACATCGAGGTCATCGTGCGGCAGATGCTGCGGCGCGTGACCGTGCTCGACTCGGGTGACACGGACCTGCTGCCGGGTGAGCTGGCCGAGCGCGGCCGGTTCGAGGACGCGAACCGCCGGGCGGTCGCCGAGGGCGGTCAGCCGGCCTCGGGTCGTCCGGAGCTGATGGGCATCACGAAGGCGTCGCTCGCGACGGACTCGTGGCTGTCGGCGGCGTCCTTCCAGGAGACGACGCGCGTCCTCACCGAGGCCGCGATGTCGGGCCGTTCCGACCCGCTGCTGGGCCTGAAGGAGAACGTCATCCTCGGCAAGCTGATCCCCGCCGGCACCGGCCTGCCCCGGTACCACGAGGTGACGGTCGAGCCGACCGAGGAGGCGAAGGCCGAGCTGTACCCGTCCTTCGGCTACGACGAGATCGACTTCCCCGCCCTGGGCCTCGGCTCGGGCGAGGCGATCCCGCTCGAGGACATCGACTTCGGCGACTTCCGCTGACGTCACGCCGGTCCGAGGGGGTCCGTCGCGCGCACGCGCGGCGGGCCCCCTCGGCCGTCCCGGCCACGGGGCCGGACGGCCCGGGGAACACCGGCCGGGGGAGCGGTGTTGGACCCGTCGTGACCCGCCTGGGGACCACCACCACCTGCTTTGACGGTGCGTGGACCGGCGAGTAACGTTGGACACCGTGCCCGCGCCGTCGGGCTCTCGCGCGCGCTCATCCCGTGAGCGCAGGGTGGCCGCCCCCACCGCACCTCGACCCCGGAGACCCGGGACCGGTGTGCGGAGCAGGACGGGGACGACACGCCCGGGCGCGGGGGTCGGTTCGGGACGCAAGACCAGCGGGGTAGTCGCGCGACGGGCGACGATCCGCACACGATGCCGGCCGTCCAGGGTGACGGGTGCCGGTCAGACCAGACCATCCGAACAGACGGAGACGTAGTGCCTACGATCCAGCAGCTGGTCCGCAAGGGCCGGCAGGCGAAGACGAACAAGTCGAAGACGCCTGCCCTCAAGGGCAGCCCGCAGCGCCGCGGTGTCTGCACCCGCGTGTACACGACCACCCCGAAGAAGCCGAACTCGGCTCTGCGGAAGGTCGCGCGCGTCAAGCTCTCCTCGGGCATCGAGGTGACGGCGTACATCCCCGGCGAGGGGCACAACCTGCAGGAGCACTCGATCGTGCTCGTGCGCGGCGGCCGAGTGAAGGACCTCCCCGGCGTCCGCTACAAGATCATCCGTGGCGCGCTGGACACCCAGGGCGTGAAGAACCGTAAGCAGGCGCGCAGCCGCTACGGCGCGAAGAAGGGCTGAACCGATGCCTCGCAAGGGTCCGGCCCCTCGTCGGCCGCTCATCGTCGACCCGGTCTACGGATCGCCGGTCGTCACCCAGCTGATCAACAAGGTCCTGCTCGACGGCAAGAAGTCCGTCGCCGAGGCCATCGTGTACGGCGCCCTCGAGGGCGTCCGCGAGAAGACGCAGAGCGACCCGGTGGTCGTCCTCAAGCGCGCGCTGGACAACGTCCGCCCGTCGCTCGAGGTCCGCTCCCGCCGCGTCGGTGGCGCGACCTACCAGGTCCCGGTCGAGGTCCGCCCCGTCCGCCAGACCACTCTCGCGCTGCGCTGGCTCACGGACTACTCCCGCGCCCGTCGCGAGAAGACCATGACCGAGCGCCTCATGAACGAGATCCTCGACGCCAGCAACGGCCTGGGCGCAGCGGTCAAGCGCCGCGAGGACATGCACAAGATGGCCGAGTCCAACAAGGCGTTCGCCCACTACCGCTGGTGACCCCAGCAGTAGCGCGGACCCCACTACCGAGGGGCTGAACCTGTGGCACTGGACGTGCTCACGGACCTGAACAAGGTCCGGAACATCGGCATCATGGCGCACATCGATGCCGGGAAGACCACGACGACCGAGCGGATCCTGTACTACACGGGCGTCAACTACAAGATCGGCGAGACCCACGACGGTGCGTCGACCACGGACTGGATGGAGCAGGAGCAGGAGCGTGGCATCACGATCACGTCCGCTGCTGTGACCGCCTTCTGGAACAAGGGCAAGCCGAACGAGACGCAGATCAACGTCATCGACACGCCCGGTCACGTCGACTTCACCGTCGAGGTGGAGCGCTCGCTGCGCGTGCTCGACGGCGCGGTCGCGGTGTTCGACGGCAAGGAGGGCGTGGAGCCCCAGTCGGAGACCGTGTGGCGCCAGGCCGACAAGTACGAGGTCCCCCGCATCTGCTTCGTCAACAAGATGGACAAGCTGGGCGCGGACTTCTACTTCACGGTCGACACCATCGTGAACCGCCTCAAGGCCAAGCCGCTGGTCATCCAGCTGCCGATCGGCGCCGAGAACGACTTCGTCGGCGTCGTGGACCTGGTCGAGATGCGCGCGCTCGTGTGGCGCGGCGAGACCGAGATGGGCGCGAAGTACGAGATCGAGGGGATCCCCGCCGACCTCCAGGAGCGGGCCGAGCAGTTCCGCAGCGAGCTGCTCGAGGCCGTCGCCGAGACCGACGACGACCTGCTCGAGAAGTTCCTGGGCGGTGAGGAGCTGACGGTCGCCGAGATCAAGGCCGGCATCCGCAAGCTCACCATCTCCGGCGAGGCGTTCCCGGTCCTGTGCGGATCGGCGTTCAAGAACAAGGGCGTCCAGCCCATGCTCGACGCCGTCGTCGACTACCTCCCGTCGCCCCTCGACGTCCCGGCCATCCAGGGCCACGACGTCAAGGACCCGGAGGTCGTCATCGAGCGGCACCCGGACGCCGACGAGCCGTTCTCGGCCCTGGCGTTCAAGATCGCCGCGCACCCGTTCTTCGGCAAGCTCACCTTCATCCGCGTGTACTCGGGGAAGGTCGTGCAGGGCGCCCAGGTCATGAACTCGACCAAGGGCAAGAAGGAGCGCATCGGGAAGATCTTCCAGATGCACGCCAACAAGGAGAACCCTGTCGACGAGGCCACGGCCGGCCACATCTACGCGTTCATCGGCCTCAAGGACGTCACCACCGGTGACACCCTGTCGGACATGAGCTCGCAGGTCATCCTCGAGTCGATGACGTTCCCCGAGCCGGTCATCGACGTGGCCATCGAGCCCAAGACGAAGGCCGACCAGGAGAAGCTCTCCACGGCGATCCAGAAGCTCGCCGAGGAGGACCCGACCTTCCGCGTCCGCCTGGACGAGGAGACCGGCCAGACCGTCATCGGCGGCATGGGCGAGCTCCACCTCGACATCCTCGTCGACCGCATGCGTCGCGAGTTCAAGGTCGAGGCGAACGTCGGCAAGCCGCAGGTGGCGTACCGCGAGACGATCCGCCGCACGGTGGAGAAGATCGACTACACGCACAAGAAGCAGACGGGTGGCTCCGGCCAGTTCGCCAAGGTCCAGATGACCTTCGAGCCGCTGGTCTCCGAGGACGGCGCGACGTACGAGTTCGTCAACGCCGTCACCGGTGGTCGCGTCCCGCGCGAGTACATCCCGTCGGTCGACCAGGGCATCCAGAGCGCGATGCAGCTCGGCGTGCTGGCGGGCTTCCCGCTGGTCGGCATCAAGGCGACGCTCCTCGACGGGGCGGCGCACGACGTCGACTCGTCCGAGATGGCGTTCAAGATCGCGGGCTCGATGGTCCTCAAGGAGGCCGTCCGCAAGGCGGACCCGGTCCTCCTCGAGCCCGTCATGGCCGTCGAGGTGCGCACGCCCGAGGACTACATGGGCGACGTCATCGGCGACATCAACTCGCGGCGCGGCATGATCCAGTCCATGGAGGACGCGACGGGCGTGAAGGTGATCCGCGCCCTGGTTCCTCTCTCCGAGATGTTCGGGTACGTCGGTGACCTGCGGTCGAAGACCCAGGGTCGTGCGGTGTACTCGATGCAGTTCGACAGCTACGCCGAGGTGCCTCGGAATGTTGCCGACGAGATCATCAAGAAGACCCGGGGCGAGTAGTCCCACAGGTCGAACCGAGTACGACCAATCAACCCGACCCGTAGGACCGCACGTCCGCGAGGGTGACCAGCCCCCGCATCGTTCGGCAATCTCTACACCAGAGTCCTGAGGAGGACCCAGTGGGCAAGGCGAAGTTCGAGCGGACCAAGCCGCACGTCAACATCGGGACCATCGGTCACGTCGACCACGGCAAGACGACGCTGACCGCTGCCATCTCGAAGGTGCTGCACGACAAGTACCCCGACCTGAACCCCTTCACGCCGTTCGACGAGATCGACAAGGCGCCGGAGGAGAAGCAGCGCGGTATCACCATCAACATCGCGCACGTCGAGTACCAGACGGAGAAGCGTCACTACGCTCACGTCGACGCGCCGGGTCACGCCGACTACATCAAGAACATGATCACGGGTGCGGCGCAGATGGACGGCGCCATCCTCGTGGTCGCCGCCACCGACGGCCCGATGGCCCAGACGCGTGAGCACGTCCTGCTCGCCCGTCAGGTCGGCGTGCCCTACCTGCTCGTGGCGCTCAACAAGTCCGACATGGTCGACGACGAGGAGATCCTCGAGCTCGTCGAGATGGAGGTCCGCGAGCTGCTGTCGTCGCAGGGCTTCGACGGCGACAACGCGCCCGTCATCCGCGTCTCCGGCCTGAAGGCCCTCGAGGGCGACCCGCAGTGGGTCAAGTCCGTCGAGGACCTGCTGGACGCCGTGGACGAGTCCGTGCCGGAGCCGGTGCGTGACATGGACAAGCCGTTCCTCATGCCGATCGAGGACGTCTTCACGATCACCGGTCGTGGCACCGTCGTCACCGGCAAGGTCGACCGCGGCAAGCTCGCGATCAACTCCGAGGTCGAGATCGTCGGCATCCGCCCGGCGCAGAAGACCACGGTCACCGGCATCGAGATGTTCCACAAGCAGATGGACGAGGCGTGGGCCGGCGAGAACTGCGGCCTCCTGCTCCGCGGCACCAAGCGCGAGGACGTCGAGCGCGGCCAGGTCGTCGTGAAGCCGGGCTCCATCACCCCGCACACCGAGTTCGAGGGCCAGGTCTACATCCTCGCCAAGGACGAGGGCGGGCGTCACAACCCGTTCTACTCGAACTACCGTCCGCAGTTCTACTTCCGGACGACCGACGTCACCGGCGTCATCACGCTGCCCGAGGGCACCGAGATGGTCATGCCGGGTGACAACACCGAGATCTCGGTGCAGCTGATCCAGCCCATCGCCATGGAGGAGGGCCTCGGCTTCGCCATCCGCGAGGGTGGCCGCACCGTCGGCTCGGGCCGCGTCACCAAGATCATCAAGTGATCTGACCCCTTCGGGGGACCAGCACCACTCGGGAAGGCCCGGGCGCTACGGCGCCCGGGCCTTCTCGCACCCCACCGCCGACCCCTCCCTCCCACCCACCCTCTCTCCCTCCCACCCCCCCGTTCGGAGGCTCCCAACGCGCTCGGAGGGCGCCGCGCGTCATCGTGGTGGTCCCCGGAGGTCTCCGATGACCCGTCGGAGGCTCCGACGGGATCGGCGGTGCGCGTCGCAGGTGTGGGAAGTGGGCTGTGGAGGGCGGCCGGTCGGGGGGCCGTGGCTGCGAGGGTGGGGCGGTGGACCGTCGAACCGTGCAGGTGCTGAGCGCTCTCGCCGCGCGTGACAGCGTGATCACGACCAGGGGCGCGGAGCTCGCCGGGGTGTCCGGGGACGAGCTGCGCGCGGCGTGCGCCCGCGGTGACCTCGTACGCGTGCGGGTGGACGCCTACACGACCGCGGAGCGGTGGGAGGGTCTCGGGGACGCGGAACGGCACCGGCTGCGGGTGCTCGCCGCAGCGCGCCGGCTGCGCCAGCCGGTGTTCACCCACGACTCCGCCGCGGCGCTCTGGCGGCTCCCGCGTGTCGGCCGGTGGCCGGAGTCGGTACACGTCTCGCTCCCGCACGGGGCCGGCAACCGGTCGTCCGCCGGCGTCCGGCGCCACGCGACGCCCGGACCGGTCGGCCACGTCGTGACGGTCGACGGCGTGCGGGTGACCGGGGTGGCGCGCACCGTCGTCGACGTCGCCCGCACCTGGGAGCTCGCGGCCGCACTCGCCGCGGCGGACCACGCCCTGCACCGCGGGTGGGCGACGTCGTCGCGGCTCGCGACCGAGCTCGAGGCGGCGGGCACCGGGCGGGGCGTGCGCCGCGCGCGCCGCGTGGTCGACGCGGCCTCCGCCCGGTCCGAGTCGGTCGGCGAGTCGCTGAGCCGCGCGCGGATGATCGAGCTCGGGCTGCCGCTGCCGGAGCTGCAGCACGCGGTGGAGGACGACGCCGGCGTCGTCGGCCGGGTCGACTTCTGGTGGCCGGAGCTCGGGCTCGTGGGGGAGTTCGACGGGCGGCTGAAGTACCGCGCCGGCGGCGTGTCGGACGGCCGGACGCCCGAGGACAGGGTCTGGGCGGAGAAGCGCCGCGAGGACCGCCTGCGCGCACTGGGTCTTCAGGTCGTGCGCTGGACCTGGGACACGGCGCTGGACCCGGACGCCCTCCGCGCCGTCCTCGCGGCGTCCGGCGTGCACCCGCGCACCTGACGGGACCGCCGTCGGAGGCTCCGACGTGTCATCGTGGTGCCCCGCGGACCACCACGATGACGCGCGGCACTCTCCGAACGCGTTCGGAGCCTCCGAGGGGAGCCGAGGGGGTGGGCGGCGGGTGTGCCGCGTGATCGTGCGGGTGTGACGGAGACCCGGTTGGACCTTTCGCGCCCCGGCTGGCACACTAGACAAGTTGCCCGACGACGGGGCTGCCTGCGCGCATGCGTGCGGAGCGCCCCGGACGAGTGGGCAGGGACGCGTTGCGAGTCCGAACGGAGCCCGGGGTCACCCGGCGCGGGACTCCATCACACCAACGACCTCGTCCCGGCCGGCGCGCGCCCCGCGTGCCGGAAGGGACCGGCGCAGAGGTACGTCGCGAAAAGCGACACGCCCGAGTGCGGGGGTCGGACACCAGGCAGTTCGAAGAGAGAGAAGTAGACGACGCCATGGCGGGACAGAAGATCCGCATCCGGCTCAAGTCCTACGACCACGAGGTCATCGACAGCTCGGCGCGCAAGATCGTCGACACGGTGACCCGCGCTGGTGCGACGGTCGTGGGTCCGGTGCCGCTGCCGACGGAGAAGAACGTCTTCTGCGTCATCCGGTCGCCTCACAAGTACAAGGACAGCCGCGAGCACTTCGAGATGCGCACGCACAAGCGGCTCATCGACATCATCGACCCCACGCCGAAGGCCGTCGACTCGCTCATGCGACTCGACCTGCCCGCGGACGTGAACATCGAGATCAAGCTCTGACGCTGGGAAGGAACTGATCTTCATGGTTACCCAGCAGAACGCGCGCCCCGTCACGGCGGTGCTCGGCACGAAGCTCGGTATGACGCAGGTCTGGGACGCCGATGGCCGTCTCGTCCCCGTCACCGTGGTCGAGGTCGGCACGAACGTCGTCACCCAGGTGCGCTCCGCTGAGGCCGACGGCTACGCCGCGGTGCAGCTGGCCTACGGCCAGGTGGACCCGCGCAAGGTCACGAAGCCGCTCAAGGGCCACTTCGAGAAGGCGGGGGTCACCCCCCGTCGGCACGTGGCCGAGATCCGCACGTCGGACGCCTCCGAGTTCACGCTCGGTCAGGAGATCACCGCGGCGGCCTTCGAGGCCGGTTCGCTGGTCGACGTGATCGGCACCACCAAGGGCAAGGGCACCGCCGGTGTCATGAAGCGCCACGGGTTCGCCGGTGTCTCCGCCTCGCACGGTTCGCACCGCAACCACCGCAAGCCGGGCTCGATCGGTGGGGCCTCGACCCCGTCGCGCGTGTTCAAGGGCCTGCGGATGGCCGGCCGGATGGGCAACGCCCGCCAGACCACCCAGAACCTGACCGTCCACGCGGTCGACGCCGAGAAGGGTCTGCTGCTGCTCAAGGGCGCGGTTCCTGGCCCGAAGCGGGGCGTCGTCGTCGTGCGTACCGCCGTGAAGGGGGCATGAGCCTCATGTCCGAGACGCTGACCGTCGACGTGCTCGACGCCCAGGGCAAGAAGGCCGGCACGGCCGACCTGCCCGGTGAGGTGTTCGACGCGCAGACGAACATCCCGCTGATCCACCAGGTCGTCGTCGCCCAGCTCGCCGCCGCGCGGCAGGGCACCCACGACACCAAGACCCGCGGCGAGGTCCGCGGTGGTGGCAAGAAGCCGTACAAGCAGAAGGGCACCGGCCGCGCCCGCCAGGGTTCGACCCGTGCGCCGCAGTTCGCCGGCGGTGGCACCGTCCACGGCCCGACCCCGCGCGACTACTCCCAGCGGACCCCGAAGAAGATGAAGGCCGCGGCGCTCCGCGGTGCTCTCTCGGACCGCGCCCGTGCCGGCCGCGTGCACGTGGTCACGGGCTTCGGCATCGACGAGGCCCCCTCGACCAAGGCCGCGCTGCAGGTCCTGGACACGCTGTCCGGCCGCAAGCACGTCCTCGTGGTCGTGGAGCGCGCGGACGAGCTGGCCTGGAAGTCGCTGCGCAACGTCGAGCGGGTCCACCTGCTCGTCGCCGACCAGCTCAACACCTACGACGTGCTCGTCTCCGACGACGTCGTGTTCACCCAGGGCGCGCTCGACACGTTCCTCGCCGGTCCCGTCAAGGGCCGCGGCGCGACCGCCGTCGCGACGTCGTCCGAGGCCGAGGAGGACGCCAAGTGACCACCGTCGCCAAGGACCCCCGCGACATCCTGATCGCGCCGGTCGTCTCCGAGAAGAGCTACGGGCTGCTCGACGAGGGCAAGTACACCTTCATCGTCGACCCGCGCGCCAACAAGACCGAGATCAAGATCGCCGTCGAGCAGGTCTTCTCGGTCAAGGTCGAGTCCGTGAACACGATCAACCGCAAGGGCAAGTCGCGGCGGACCAAGTTCGGGATGGGCAAGCGCAAGGACACGAAGCGCGCGATCGTCACCCTCCGCGAGGGCACGATCGACATCTTCGGCGGACCGGTCGGCTGACCGGGCCTGAGAGCAGATTGAGGACAGATCCCCATGGGAATCCGTAAGTACAAGCCGACGACGCCGGGCCGCCGCGGCGCGAGCGTCGCCGACTTCGTCGAGATCACGCGCTCGGAGCCGGAGAAGTCGCTGGTCCGTCCGCTGCACAAGACCGGTGGTCGCAACTCGACCGGCCGCGTCACGATGCGGCACCAGGGCGGCGGGCACAAGCGCGCCTACCGCGTGATCGACTTCCGTCGTCACGACAAGGACGGCGTGCCGGCCAAGGTCGCGCACATCGAGTACGACCCGAACCGCACGGCGCGCATCGCGCTGCTGCACTACGCGGACGGCGAGAAGCGCTACATCATCGCGCCGAACAAGCTGCGTCAGGGCGACGTCGTCGAGAACGGCGCCGGTGCCGACATCAAGCCGGGCAACAACCTGCCGCTGCGCAACATCCCGACCGGTACGGTCATCCACGCCATCGAGCTGAAGCCCGGTGGCGGCGCGAAGATCGCCCGCTCGGCCGGTGCGTCCGTGCAGCTCGTCGCGAAGGACGGCCCGTACGCGCAGCTGCGCATGCCGTCCGGCGAGATCCGGAACGTCGACCTGCGCTGCCGCGCCACGATCGGCGAGGTCGGCAACGCCGAGCAGTCGAACATCAACTGGGGCAAGGCCGGCCGCATGCGCTGGAAGGGCAAGCGCCCCTCGGTCCGCGGTGTCGCGATGAACCCGATCGACCACCCGCACGGTGGTGGTGAGGGCAAGACGTCCGGTGGTCGTCACCCGGTGAGCCCCTGGGGCCAGCCGGAGGGCCGCACGCGCCGTCCGAACAAGCCGAGCGACAAGCTCATCGTCCGTCGCCGCCGCACCGGCAAGAAGCGCTGATAGGGAGCCGGGAGAATGCCTCGCAGCCTGAAGAAGGGGCCCTTCGTCGACGGGCACCTGCAGAAGAAGGTCGACGCGCAGAACGCGGCCGGCACCAAGAACGTCATCAAGACCTGGTCGCGGCGCTCGATGATCACGCCCGACTTCCTGGGTCACACGTTCGCGGTGCACGACGGCCGCAAGCACACGCCGGTGTTCGTGACGGAGTCGATGGTCGGGCACAAGCTCGGCGAGTTCGCCCCGACGCGGACGTTCCGCGGCCACGAGAAGGACGACCGGAAGGGCCGTCGCCGCTGACCCGCGGGTCGGCGCAGCGACTGCCCTGACGGCAGAGACAAGAAGGCAGGACAGCAATGGAAGCCAAGGCGAAGGCGCGGTTCGTCCGCGTCACGCCCCAGAAGGCCCGGCGCGTCGTGGACCTCATCCGTGGCAAGCAGGCCGGCGAGGCCGTGTCGACGCTGAAGTTCGCGCCGCAGGCCGCGGGTGAGACGGTCCTCAAGGTCGTCGAGTCCGCGATCGCGAACGCCCGCGAGGGCGCCAAGCGTGCCGGTGAGCGCTTCGACGAGACCAACCTGTACGTCGCCGAGGCGTACGTCGACGAGGGTCCGACCCTCAAGCGGTTCCGCCCCCGGGCGCAGGGCCGCGCGAGCCAGATCCTCAAGCGCACGAGCCACATCACGGTGGTCGTCGCCGAGCGTGAGACGAAGGGAAGGGCCTGACGTGGGACAGAAGGTCAACCCGCTCGGGTACCGCCTGGGCATCACCACCGACCACCGGTCGCGCTGGTTCGCCGACTCGACCAAGCCGGGTCAGCGCTACCGCGACTACGTCCGCGAGGACGTGCAGATCCGCAAGCTCATGGGCACGGGCCTCGAGCGCGCGGGCATCGCCAAGGTGGAGATCGAGCGCACGCGTGACCGCGTCCGCGTCGACATCCACACGGCGCGCCCGGGCATCGTCATCGGTCGCCGCGGCGCCGAGGCGGACCGCATCCGCGGCGAGCTCGAGAAGCTCACGGGCAAGCAGGTCCAGCTGAACATCCTCGAGGTCAAGAACGCCGAGATCGAGGCCCAGCTGGTCGCCCAGGGCATCGCGGAGCAGCTCGCGTCGCGTGTGTCGTTCCGTCGTGCGATGCGCAAGGGCATGCAGTCCGCGCAGCGCGCCGGCGCCAAGGGCATCCGGGTGCAGGTCTCCGGCCGTCTCGGCGGCGCGGAGATGAGCCGCACGGAGTTCTACCGCGAGGGCCGGGTGCCCCTGCACACGCTCCGCGCGAACATCGACTACGGCTTCTTCGAGGCCCGCACGACCTTCGGCCGCATCGGCGTGAAGGTCTGGGTCTACAAGGGCGACATGACCGAGCGTGACTTCGCGCGCGAGCAGGCCACCCAGGCCCCGCGTCAGTCCCGCGGCCCCCGCGGGGACCGTGGCGACCGCGGTGACCGTGGCCCGCGCGGCGGTGGCCGTCGTCCGGAGCGCACCGAGGCCCCCGCGGCCGAGGCCGCCCCGGCCGCCGCTGCTGCCGAGTCGGCTCCTGAGACCGGAACGGAGGCCTGAGCCGTGCTGATCCCGCGCCGGCTGAAGCACCGCAAGCAGCACCACCCCGGGCGCTCCGGCGCCGCGACGGGTGGCACCTCGATCGCGTTCGGCGAGTACGGCATCCAGGCCCTCGAGCCCGCCTACGTGACGAACCGGCAGATCGAGGCTGCTCGTATCGCCATGACCCGCCACATCAAGCGTGGCGGCAAGGTCTGGATCAACATCTACCCGGACCGGCCGCTCACCAAGAAGCCCGCCGAGACCCGCATGGGTTCCGGTAAGGGCTCGCCCGAGTGGTGGATCGCCAACGTCAAGCCCGGCCGAGTGATGTTCGAGCTCGCCGGCGTCCCGGAGCCGCTGGCTCGCGAGGCCATGCGCCGCGCGCAGCACAAGCTCCCGATGAAGACCCGTTTCGTGGTTCGCGAGGGTGGTAACTGAGATGGCTATCGGCACCAAGGACCTGGCTCCCACCGAGCTGGACGCCTTCGACGACGAGCGTCTCGTGGCCGAGCTGAAGAAGGCCAAGGAGGAGCTGTTCAACCTGCGCTTCCAGTCGGCCACCGGTCAGCTCGAGAGCCACGGCCGCCTCAAGGCCGTGCGTCGTGACATCGCCCGGATCTACACGATCCTGCGCGAGCGCGAGCTCGGCATCCGGACCGCCCCGAGTGCGAGCGAGTGAGGACTCGATGAGCGAGAACAGCAACGAGACCACCACCGCGGTCGCGCAGGCGCGTCCCTACCGCAAGACGCGGCGCGGCTACGTGGTCAGCGACAAGATGCAGAAGACCGTCGTGGTCGAGGTCGAGGACCGGGTCAAGCACCCGCTCTACGGCAAGGTCATCCGGCGGACCAGCAAGGTCAAGGTCCACGACGAGGCCGGCACCGCCGGCGTCGGCGACCTGGTCGTCATCATGGAGACCCGCCCCCTGTCCGCGACCAAGCGGTGGCGCCTGGTGGAGATCCTCGAGAAGGCGAAGTAAGTCCGCCCTCCTCACCACATATCCGTTCGGCCAGGCTCGCCAGCGTGCGAGAACCGGCAGACGACAGGAGTTCTGTAGATGATTCAGCAGGAGTCGCGACTTCGGGTCGCCGACAACACGGGTGCGAAGGAGATCCTCTGCATCCGGGTTCTCGGCGGTTCCGGTCGTCGCTACGCCGGTATCGGTGACGTCATCGTCGCCACCGTCAAGGACGCGATCCCCGGCGGCAACGTCAAGAAGGGCGACGTCGTGAAGGCGGTCGTCGTGCGCACCCGCAAGGAGCGCCGGCGCGTCGACGGGTCCTACATCAAGTTCGACGAGAACGCCGCGGTGATCCTCAAGAACGACGGCGAGCCGCGCGGGACCCGCATCTTCGGCCCCGTGGGCCGCGAGCTGCGCGACAAGAAGTTCATGAAGATCATCTCGCTGGCTCCGGAGGTGCTCTGACCATGGCGAAGATCAAGAAGGGCGACCTGGTGGTCGTCATCTCCGGCTCCCGCAAGGACCGGGGCAAGCAGGGCCGGGTGCTCGAGGTGCTCACCGACCGCGACCGCGTCGTCGTCGAGGGCATCCACCGGGTCACCAAGCACACCAAGGTCGGCCAGAGCCAGCGTGGCTCCCGCACCGGCGGCATCGAGACCGTCGAGGCCCCGATCCACATCAGCAACGTGATGCTGGTGGACCCGGAGACCAAGCGCGGCACCCGGGTCGGCTACCGCACCGAGCAGGTCGAGCGCGACGGCCGCACCCGCACCGTCCGGGTCCGCGTCGCCAAGCGCTCCGGTAAGGACATCTGATGACCGCCATCGACGAGACCACCCGGGCGTACCCGGTGCCGCGCCTGAAGGTGCGGTACAACGAGGCGATCCGTCCCGCGCTCCGCGAGGAGTTCCAGCACGAGAACGTGAACCAGGTCGCGCGCCTGGTGAAGGTCGTCGTGAACATGGGCGTCGGCGACGCGGCGAAGGACTCGAAGCTGATCGAGGGCGCCATCCGCGACCTCCAGCAGATCACGGGTCAGAAGCCGCAGGTCACCAAGGCCCGCAAGTCCATCGCGCAGTTCAAGCTGCGTGAGGGCATGCCGATCGGCGCGCACGTCACGCTGCGCGGCGACCGTGCCTGGGAGTTCCTGGACCGCCTGCTGTCGACCGCGCTGCCGCGCATCCGCGACTTCCGCGGCCTGTCGGCCAAGCAGTTCGACGGCCACGGCAACTACACCTTCGGCCTGACCGAGCAGTCGATGTTCCACGAGATCGACCAGGACAAGATCGACCGGGTCCGCGGCATGGACATCACGGTGGTCACCACCGCCACCACCGACGCGGAGGGCCGGGCGCTCCTGAAGCACCTCGGCTTCCCCTTCAAGGAGGACTGACATGGCGAAGACCGCCCTGATCAACAAGGCCGCGGGCAAGCAGAAGTTCGCCGTGCGCGCCTACACCCGGTGCCAGCGGTGCGGTCGTCCGCACTCGGTGTACCGCAAGTTCGGCCTGTGCCGGATCTGCGTGCGCGAGATGGCCCACGCGGGCCAGCTCCCGGGCGTGACCAAGAGCAGCTGGTAACAACGACGTCGTAGGTCCGCGGCGGCCCGCCCACGGGCGGCCCCGCGGAAACCACGGCGAGGAAGGGCAGAACGCCCCCATGACGATGACCGACCCGATCGCAGACTTCCTGACGCGTCTGCGTAACGCGAACTCGGCTCACCACGACACGGTGAGCATCCCGTACTCGAAGCTGAAGTCGCACATCGCGGAGATCCTTCAGGCCGAGGGCTACATCTCCGGCTGGACCGTCGAGGACGCCCGTGTGGGCAAGAACCTCGTGGTCGAGCTGAAGTACGGCCCGAGCCGCGAGCGTGCGCTCGCCGGCATCAAGCGCGTGTCCAAGCCCGGTCTGCGGGTGTACGCGAAGTCCACCAACCTGCCGAAGGTCCTCGGTGGCCTGGGCGTGGCGATCCTGTCCACGTCCTCCGGTCTCCTGACGGACAAGCAGGCCGCCAAGAAGGGCGTGGGTGGGGAAGTCCTCGCCTACGTCTGGTAAGTCCGAGACGGAAAGGAGCTAGCCAATGTCTCGTATCGGCAGAATCCCCGTCCCGGTCCCGGCCGGCGTGGATGTCGACATCAACGGCGCCGTGGTGACGGTGAAGGGCCCGAAGGGCACCCTCACGCACACCGTGGCGTCCCCCATCGAGGTCGCGCGCGACGACGAGGGGGCCCTCGTGGTCACCCGTCCGAACGACGAGCGCCTCTCGCGGTCGCTGCACGGCCTCACGCGCACCCTCCTGGCGAACCTCGTCACCGGCGTCACCGCCGGCTACGAGAAGAAGCTGGAGATCGTCGGCACCGGTTACCGCGTGACGGCCAAGGGCGACGCGCTCGAGTTCGCGCTCGGCTTCAGCCACCCGGTGTCCGTGACGCCGCCCGCCGGCATCACCTTCGCCGTCGAGTCCCCGACCAAGTTCTCGGTCGCGGGCATCGACAAGCAGCAGGTGGGCGAGGTCGCCGCGAACATCCGCAAGATCCGCAAGCCCGAGCCGTACAAGGGCAAGGGCGTGCGCTACGCGGGCGAGAACGTCCGCCGCAAGGTCGGAAAGGCTGGTAAGTGAGCCATGGCGATCACCATCATCGGTAAGGGCAAGTTCAAGGCCCGTCGGCGCCGCCACCTCCGGCTGCGCAAGAAGGTCGCCGGCACCGCCGCGCGTCCGCGCCTGGTCGTCACCCGGTCGAACCGCAACCTCGTCGCGCAGGTCGTCGACGACGCCGTGGGCCGCACGCTGGTCTCCGCCTCGACGCTCGAGGCGGACCTGCGGGGCGCCGAGGGCGACAAGACGGCCAAGGCCCGCAAGGTCGGCGAGCTGATCGCCGAGCGCGCGAAGGCCGCCGGCATCGACGCGGTGGTCTTCGACCGCGGCGGCAACAAGTACCACGGTCGGGTGGCCGCGGTCGCCGACGCCGCTCGCGAAGGCGGCCTGGCGCTGTGACGACGACCATTCCCGCATCGAAGAAGAGGATCCACTGATGGCTGCTCCTCAGCGCAGCAACACGGGCGCTCCCCAGGGCGGCGGTGACCGCCGCGACGGTGGTCGTCGCGACGGCCGTCGCGGGGACGCCGCCGAGAAGAGCGCGTTCCTCGAGCGCGTCGTGTCCATCAACCGCGTCGCCAAGGTCGTCAAGGGCGGCCGCCGCTTCAGCTTCACGGCCCTCGTGGTCGTGGGTGACGGCGACGGCACGGTCGGCGTCGGCTACGGCAAGGCCAAGGAGGTGCCCGCGGCGATCGCCAAGGGTGTCGAGGAGGCGAAGAAGAACTTCTTCCGCGTCCCCCGCATCCAGGGCACCATCACCCACCCCATCCAGGGTGAGGCCGCCGCCGGTGTCGTCTTCCTGCGCCCCGCGTCGCCGGGTACCGGTGTGATCGCCGGTGGTCCGGTGCGCGCGGTGCTGGAGTGCGCCGGCGTGCACGACATCCTGTCGAAGTCCCTCGGTTCCTCCAACGCCATCAACATCGTGCACGCCACGGTCGCGGCGCTGAAGGGTCTCGAGGAGCCGGCTGCTGTCGCCGCCCGTCGTGGCCTGTCGCTCGAGCACGTCGCCCCGGCGTCGATGCTCAAGGCGCAGGCTGCGGGGCGCGCGGCCAAGACCGAGAAGGTGGGTGCGTGATGGCCCGCCTCAAGGTGACCCAGACCAGGTCCGCCATCGGCGGCAAGCAGAACCAGCGCGACACGCTGCGCACCCTGGGCCTGAAGCGGATCGGCGACGTCGTCGTCAAGGAGGACCGCCCTGAGATCCGCGGCATGGTCCAGACGGTGACGCACCTCGTCGCAGTCGAGGAGGTGGAGTGACGATGGCGGAGAAGGAGACCGAGAAGGTCGAGAAGGACGCTGCCGCGGCTCCCAAGGCCACGCGCGCCAAGAAGGCGACGGCGACCGAGTCGGCTGCCGCCGAGAAGCCGGCCGCCAAGAAGCCCGCCGCCCGCACCACCAAGGCCAAGGCCGAGGCGGCTGCGGCGGAGGAGAAGCCGGCCGCCAAGGCCAAGGCTGCTCCGAAGGCCAAGCCGGCCGAGAAGCCCGCCGAGGAGGTGGGCGCGGGCGGCACCCTCAAGGTGCACCACCTGCGTCCGGCTCCGGGCGCCAAGACCGCCAAGACCCGCGTGGGTCGTGGTGAGGCGTCCAAGGGCAAGACCGCCGGTCGCGGTACCAAGGGCACCAAGGCCCGGTACCAGGTGCCGGACCGCTTCGAGGGTGGGCAGATGCCGCTGCACATGCGGCTGCCCAAGCTCCGCGGCTTCAAGAACCCGTTCCGGGTCGAGTACCAGGTCGTGAACCTGGACAAGCTGTCGGCGCTGTACCCGCAGGGCGGCGACGTCACCGTCGCCGACCTGGTCGCGAAGGGTGCCGTCCGCAAGGGCGCCCCGGTCAAGGTGCTCGGCACCGGCGAGCTCACGGTCAAGCTGTCCGTGGCCGTCGACGCCTACTCCGGCTCGGCCAAGGAGAAGATCCTGGCCGCCGGCGGCAGCGTCGCGCAGGACTGATCCCCAGCGAACGGGGTCGGCGGAGGCACCATGCCCCTGCCGGCCCCGTTCCGCTTCCCGCCCCGGCCGTGGTGACGTCCGGGCATGCCGGATCCCCGACGGAAGTCCGTTAGGGTGCGGCAGGGCGGCGAGCGGCGACGCTCGCCCGACGTGGTCGCCTCACCCGCAGGCCGGCCGGTTCCACGACATCCCGCTTCGGCGGAGCAGGAGGACACGTGCTCAGCGCATTCGTGCGGGCGTTCAGGACACCTGACCTGCGGCGCAAGCTGCTGTTCACGATCGGGATCATGGTCGTATTCCGGATCGGATCGTTCCTGCCGACGCCGGGCGTGTCCTACCCGAACGTGCAGGTCTGCATCGCCGACGTCGGCGAGGACAACACGCTGCTCGGCCTGGTGAACCTGTTCAGCGGCGGTGCGCTGCTGCAGCTGTCGGTGTTCGCGCTGGGGATCATGCCGTACATCACGGCGAGCATCATCATCCAGCTGCTGCGCGTGGTCATCCCGCACTTCGAGGCCCTGCACAAGGAGGGCCAGTCGGGCACCGCGAAGCTCACGCAGTACACGCGCTACCTGACGATCGGCCTGGCGGTCCTGCAGTCGACGACCGTCATCATCACGGCTCGCAACGGGCAGCTCTTCCCGGGCTGCTCCGTGGACGTGATCCCGGACGGCGGCATCGTCACGACGCTCATCATGATCCTCACGATGACCGCGGGTACCGGCCTCATCATGTGGCTCGGCGAGCTCATCACCGAGCGCGGCGTCGGCAACGGCATGTCCCTGCTGATCTTCACCTCGATCGCCGCGTCGTTCCCGGGCGCCATGTGGTCGATCGCGGGCGGCTCCGGCGGCATCGGTGCGTTCCTCGTCGTGATGGCGATCATCGTGCTGGTCATCGCGCTGGTGGTCTTCGTCGAGCAGTCGCAGCGCCGGGTGCCGGTGCAGTACGCGAAGCGCATGGTCGGCCGCCGCATGTACGGCGGGTCCTCCACGTACATCCCGATCAAGATCAACATGGCCGGCGTCATCCCGGTGATCTTCGCGTCCTCGCTGCTGCAGGTGCCGGCGCTGCTGGCCGGCTTCGGGGACCAGACCGCGGGCTGGAAGCAGTGGGTGGCGAACAACCTCGCGGCCACGGACGCCCCGCTGCACATCGCGCTGTACGTGCTGCTGATCATCTTCTTCTGCTACTTCTACACGGCGATCACGTTCAACCCGGACGAGGTCGCGGACAACATGAAGCGGTACGGCGGGTTCATCCCCGGCATCCGCGCCGGCCGCCCCACGGCCGAGTACCTGGACTACGTCATCACCCGCATCACGGCGCCCGGGTCGATCTACCTCGCGCTGGTCGCGCTCATCCCCACGATCGCGTTCATCGTGCTCGGCGTCGGGACGAACATCCCGTTCGGCGGCTCGTCGATCCTCATCGTGGTGGGCGTCGGCCTCGAGACCGTGAAGCAGATCGAGTCGCAGCTCCAGCAGCGGCACTACGAAGGGTTCCTCCGATGAGCGCTCGCCTCGTCCTCCTGGGTCCGCCCGGGGCCGGCAAGGGCACGCAGGCCGTCCGTCTCGCCGAGCGGCTGGGTGTCCCGGCCATCTCGACCGGCGACATCTTCCGCGCGAACATCAAGGGCGGCACCGAGCTGGGCCGCACCGCGCAGGAGTACACCGCGCGCGGCGCCCTGGTGCCGGACTCGGTGACGAACGCGATGGTGCGGGACCGGCTCGCACAGCCGGACGCCGCGCAGGGCTTCCTGCTCGACGGCTACCCGCGCAACGTGGCGCAGGTCGCGGAGCTCGACGCCGTGCTGGCGGACCAGGGCCTGACGCTGGACGCCGCGCTGGAGATCACCGCGGACGCCGACGTCGTGGTGGAGCGCCTGCTGAAGCGCGCGGAGATCGAGGGCCGCGCGGACGACACGGAGCCGGTCATCCGGCACCGGCTGGACGTGTACGCCGAGCAGACCGCGCCGATCTCGGGCGTGTACGCCGAGCGCGGCCTGCTGCTGCAGGTCGACGGCATCGGCGAGGTCGACGAGGTCACCGGGCGCCTGGTCGAGGCCCTGGCGACCCGCGTCGGCTGACGGCGGGGTTCCTCGTGTTCGGACGTGAGCGGATCGAGCTGAAGACGCCGGAGCAGGTGCTGCTCATGCGGCGCGCGGGCCTGGTGGTGGCGGACGCCCTGGCGGCGGCGCGCGCCGCGGCCCGCCCTGGCGTGACGACCGCCGACCTGGACGCCGCGGCGGCCGCGGTGATCGCGGACGCAGGCGCCGAGCCGTCGTTCCTCGGCTACTACGACTACCCGGCGACCATCTGCGTCTCGGTGAACGACGAGGTCGTGCACGGCATCCCGTCGGGCCGCGTGCTGGAGCCCGGCGACGTGGTGTCCATCGACTGCGGCGCGATCGTCGAGGGCTGGCACGGCGACTCGGCGCTGACGCTCGTGCTCCCCGAGGCCGACCCGGCCGACGTCGAGCTCGCGGCCGTGACCGAGCGCGCCATGTGGGACGGCATCGCCGCGCTCGCGTCGGGTGACCCCGTCGCCGAGCGGCTGGGAGTCGTGGGCGACGCCGTGGAGCGGAGCGTCGAGGCCGCGGGCGGGACGTTCGGGATCGTGCAGGACTACGTCGGGCACGGGATCGGGTCGGCGATGCACCAGCCGCCGGACGTGCCGAACTACCGCACGCGGGACCGCGGGCCGCGGCTGCGCCCGGGGATGTGCCTGGCGATCGAGCCGATGGTCACGCGCGGCGGGTCGGGCACCGAGGTGCTCGAGGACGACTGGACCGTGGTGACGGTCGACGGGTCGCGGGCCGCGCACTGGGAGCACACCGTCGCGCTGCTCGACGGCGGGATCTGGGTGCTGACGGCGGTGGACGGCGGGGCGGCTGAGCTCGCCGCCCGCGGGGTCACGGTCGCGCCGCTGGCCTGACCCCCCAGGGGTCGACCGGGGCCCGCCACCCCCTCGGGTGACGCGAATCACCCGGGTGATAGCACCCAAGCCCGGTCAAAGTCGGCTCAACCGGACACGGTTGCCTGCCGAATCAGGGACGTCAGCGCGTTCCGGTCCCCCGGTCGGACGCGCCCCTGCGTCCCTCGGATGGTCATGGCCCAGCAGCCGCTCCCTGCCCCCCGTCCCGGCTCCGTCGCGCCCGCGTCGCCCCGCGCACGACGGTCGGCGCGCGCCCGTCACCGCGCCGCCGGACCCGCCACGCGCCTGGTGCGCTCGGCCGTCGGCCGCGCCCTGGCCGCGACGCTCGTCGTGGTGCTCTCGGGCCTCGCCGTGGGTGCGGCCGGGAGCGCCGCCCTCGCCGCCGGGGACGACGCGTTCACGCTGACGCTCGCGGACGGCAGCCCGGCGGTCGTTGCCGGCACGGGGACGACGCCGCTGGAGCCGGCGGGGGAGCGGTACACGCTGCCCGCCGCGCAGGCCGGCGACGCGGTGCGGTTCTCGTTCGTGGCGAACTGCGTGCTCGAGGACGAGGCGTGCCAGGACGCGACGGCGACGCTCGAGCTCGACCGGCTGCGGCTCGCCGCCCCGCTCGCCCCGTCGGCCCCGGTCGCGAACAGCGTCGGCTACGCGGTGACCTACCTCGACGGGTCCGGGGCGGACCTCGGGGACCCGTCGGCGTCGCTCGACGCCGTGCGGGCGGTGCGGCTGTCGTTCGTGTCCTACGGCCCCGACAGCGCCCCGCTGCCGCTGGCGGGCGGCAGCATCCTGGAGGTCGCGCTCGACGCGACGCTCGTGCCCCCGACCGGCGGAGGGGAGCAGGTCGGGACGATGACGGTGCGGCCGTCGGTCGGCGGCGTCGAGCAGAGCACGTCGTCGGTGGCGGTGGTCACGACCGTGGTGCCCGTGCTGGCCACCACGACGACGAAGACGTGGGCACCCGAGGACCCGTACCTGTCCGGTGCGGCCGACACCGCGCGGACCGCCACGGTGACGTTCACGAGCACCGGTGACACCGCGACCTCCCTGGTCGTCGACGAGCCCGCCGACCCGACGGCGGTGCCGCAGGGCGCCGACGCGTTCAACCTGCTGCGCGCGACCGGCCTGTCGCTCACGGCCTGGCCGGCGGGTGCGACCCAGGTCGCGATCAGCACGTGGCACGACGGCGTGGCCGGCCCCTCGACCACCGCCGCCGACCTGACGGCCGCGCAGGCGTGGCTCGCGGCGCTGCCCGGTGCCGAGCTCGACCGGCTGACCGGCGTGCGTCTCGCGTTCACGGGCACGTTCGCCGCCGGCGCCTCCGGCACGCTCGAGGTCGCAACGGCGCAGCTGGCCGGCGGTGCCGCCACCCCCGGGGCCGTCACCGGGCGGCACGGCTCCGTGGCGTACGAGGACGCGGGCGCCGTGCCCAGCGCGTCCGCGTCGTCGGACTTCCACACCGTGCGCGTCACGAACACGGCCGACACCACGGCGGCGTCCACCGTGCCCGGTGCCGCCCCCGCGACGTCGACCGGCTCGGCGGACTTCCGGATCTGGGACCCGGACCCGTACGCCGGCACGACCAAGCGCTTCGTGCGCCCCGGCACCACCACGGACGTGACGCAGGTCTACCCCGGCGCCTTCGCGGTCGTGCAGCTCACCGGGACGAGCTGGACCCGCCGCGCGGTCGACGCCCTCGTGCTCGCCGACCAGCCGGGCACCGGGGACGCCGCGGTCGACGCCGCGGTGCAGGGCGTGCGCGCCGGTGGGCTCGACGCCGACATGTTCGCCGCCTCCGGCATGGTGATGGCCGGCTTCGGGTCGGACGTCGTGGCCGGCACCGGGAACGGCCAGGGGCTGGTGTGGCCCGAGGGCGCCACCGGCCTGGACCTCGTCCTGCGCGCCGACGGCGAGACCGGTACCTGGCACGGGGACGTCGGCAGCGCCCTGCCGACGTCGACCGGCGAGTTCACGGGCTTCACCGCCGCACCGGCCTGGTCGGCGGTCACCGGCTTCGAGGCCCGGTTCGCCGGCGCGGTCGCGATGGGAGCGTCCGCCACCGTGCCGTACGTCGTCACCACCGGTGGGAGCTCGACCCCCGGCACCGTCGTGGACAACCTCGCGCTGACGCAGGCGACCGTCGGCGGGCTGACGTCCGCGCCGACGCCACGCACCCCGGGCAGCGGCAACAAGCCGGTCGCGGCCGACTCGGTGACGATCGCCGAGCCGTACGGCGCCGCGACGATCACCAAGACGATCCCCGAGCCGTTCGTCGACGTGCGGGGCGGCGACGTCACGGCCGTGCTGCGGGCCGCCGCGGCGCAGGGCACCGACCTGCCGACGACGCTCGTCATCGACGACACCCGCGTCACCGGGTCGGGCTCGGCGTGGTGGGCCCGGTTCGCGCCCACCGACATCGACGTGACCGCCGAGGGCGACGTGGACGCCGTCGTGCAGTACGCGACCGACTCGGGTGCGACGAACTGGTCGGCCGCACCGGCCGCGCCGTGGTCGGCGGAGACCACGAAGGCCTGGACCGGCGTGCGCGTCGTCGCCGCCAAGCCCGTGCCGTACGACGCCGGCGAGGTCGTGCAGGCGGTGGTCCGGTTCGCGGTCGCCGTCGACGCCGGCACCACGTTCACCGACAACCAGTCGGTCTCGAACTGCGCCGTGGCCCGGGCCGTGCTCGACTACGGCGGCCCGCGGACGTCCGAGCGGGTCACCGCGGCGTCCTGCGACGCGGTCCGCGGCTACGACCTCGGCGGTGACGGCTCCGGCCCTGCCGCGCTGGTCAAGGAGCTGCGCACCTCCGTCGTGGAGGGTGCGACCGGCTCCGGCGCGACCCGCGAGGCGACGCTGACGTGGGGCACGGCCGGCCGGGACGACCTCACGGGCGTGACCGTCGCGGACGCGAGCACCACGTCCGGCGGGACCGTGCTCGAGGGCCGCCGCGACAGCTTCTGGGACACGTTCGACCTCGTCGGCCTGCCGGCGATCACGTCGGGCGCGACGCGGTCCGGCTCCGACGCCTACGACCCGTCGCTGCTGTTCGACCAGGTGTCGGACGTCGAGGTCTACGACGTCGAGGACGACGCCTGGGTGTCGCTCGCCGGGAGCCAGTGGGACGACGCCACGGACGCGTGGGTGCCCGTGGGGCCGTCCCGCGCCGACGTCACCTTCGGCGGGGCGACCGTCGCGGCGTTCCCGTACCGCGGCACTGTCGCGCAGCCGCGGGTGTTCCCGGGCATGACCGTCGTGAGCGACGAGCTGCGGGAGCGCATCGGCGGCGTGCGGGTGGTCGTCACCCCGCTGCCCGCCGGGGTGCGCGACGGCGTCGTCGCGGCGCTCACCGACTGGCGGGTCCCGACGCTGACCGCCGGCCTGGTCCCGGACGCGGTCGCCGGCACGGACGGCCCGACGCGCGAGGTGAAGGTGTCGGTGCGGCTGCGCACCACGTCCCGTGCGGACCACCACCTCGTCGTCAACGACGCCGCGCTCTACAACCACCCCGACGTCGACGGCTCCCCGGTGCCACGCCTCGTGGTGGACGACGGCCGCGTCGACGGCCTCGGAGGGGGCTCGCCGTTCAGCCTGACGGCGGCGGACCGGATCGAGCACCGCACCGTCACGCTCACGCCCACCACGGTGACCGCCTCGGCGACGAAGCGGTGGACCCGGTCGTCGGACAACCCGCAGGACATCACGTCCGACGCGGAGCACGTGCACGTGGTGCCGCTGCCCGTTCTGGGCGGCGACGACGCGGTCGCCGCGCTGCGCGTCACCGGTGGCAACGCTTCGGGCGTGCCCGTCGACTCGCTGACGATCACGGAGCCGGCGGGGGTGGAGGCCCTCGAG
The DNA here is from genome assembly GCF_019797765.1 of Cellulomonas sp. C5510. Classification (NCBI taxonomy): domain Bacteria; kingdom Bacillati; phylum Actinomycetota; class Actinomycetes; order Micrococcales; family Cellulomonadaceae; genus Cellulomonas; species Cellulomonas sp. C5510. The sequence continues at coordinate 3,226,983 of NZ_CP081862.1, read as the reverse complement.
GGCACGACCGCCGGCGACGCCGGGGGCCTGCCCGCGGACGCGCCGTTCGCGTGGTTCGCGCTCGACGCGGTCACGGAGCTCACCGCCCCGGCCCAGCTGCCCGGGGCGACCTCGCTCGGCCTGACCGCGTACGTCCTGGGGTCCGACGACGTCGTGGACGCGGTGGACGTCCCCGTCACGGACGCGGGCGCCGCGGGCCTCGCGGACGACCTGCCCGCGGCCCTCGCCGCGGCGGGCGTCGACGCCGACGCGGTTGTCGGCCTGCGCCTGGCGTACACCGGCCGGATCGCACCCGGAGCGGTCGCCGCCCTGGCGGCGCGCACCACCCTGCGCGCCGCGAACCTCGTGGACGGCACGACACCGCAGGACGCGGTCGACGAGGCCGACTCGCTGCGGGTCGACAACACCGTGCGCGTCACGGTCGCCGACCAGCTCGTGTGCTCCGGCTCGCCCGAGACCTACCCGGACGCGGGGGACTGCACGACCGCGCCGAGCAGCACCACGCGCACGGACCACGTGAGCGTGCAGGCGCCGGACGTGCTGGCGTTCGCGAGCAAGCGGTTCACGTCGCCCTCGACCGTCACCCGTGACGCGGGCACCACCATCACCGCGGTCCTCGACGTGCAGAGCTTCGGCAACTCCGAGCCCGACTCCCTCACGCTGACCGACGCGGACCCGACGTTCTTCGACGCCGTCGGCCTCACCGGCGTGCGGCTGACGGCCCTGCCGACCGGCGCGGCCTCAGCGCGGCTCGACGTCCTGCTGCGCGGGGGCGTCGACGTCGGGGCGGACGGCGCCTACACCGCGCCGGTCACCGACGCGGCGTGGACGACCGTCGGCACCCGCACGTCGGCCGGCGCCTGGTCGGCGCCCGCCGCGGGCTGGGGCCAGGTCGTCGGGGTGCGCGTCGTGTTCGCGGCGCCCGAGGGCAGCCGGCTGCCCACGCCCGGCTCGCAGGTCGGCACCGTGACGGTGACCGGCGTCCTGCGCGACCAGCTCCTGTCCGGCGGGCTGCCCGCGGCCACAGGCGCCGACCCGGCGTGGGGCGAGCCCGCCCGCAACCCGGGGGAGTCCGCCGACGCCACCGTCGCCAACACGGTCGCCGCCGTCGCGACCCGCGGCGACGCGTCCTCGGCGCCGAAGACGGCCACCGCGTCGTTCCGGGTCGCGGCCGGCACGCAGCGGGTCACGGTCACGAAGTCCTCGGCGGCCGCGCCGTCGGGCGGCTGGTCGCCGGGCGCCACCGTGCCCTACACGATCACGGTCGCGAACAGCGGCACGGCCGACGTGGTCGGTCTGGTGGTCACCGACCGGTTGCCCGCCGACGAGACGCTGGGCTGGGGAGGGGATCCGGTCATCGCCTCGACCGACCCGGCGCTCGGCGCGCCCGCGAGCGTGGTCCACGACGCGGAGGCCGGCACGATCACCGCGACCTGGCCGGCGACGGCACGGCTCGCCCCGGGCGCCACCGTCACGGTGCAGCTCCCGCTCACCATCGCCACCGCGCCGTCGACCCTGACGATCGTCAACGCCGTCGCCGTCTCCGCGACGGGCCGCCCGGTCGTGCAGCTGCCCGCCGGCAACGGCACCTCGGCCGCCTGCGTCACCGGCACGTTCCAGGCGCTGGACGGGCGCGAGGGCGCGTGCGTGGTCACGGCCGGCGCGCTGTCCATGAACGCCTCGACGGTCTTCGTGTCGGAGAAGTGGGTGAGCACGGGCACCAGCACCGCGACGTCCACGACGAGCGCCACCACCTGCACCCCGCGCGGCTCCGGAGCGGACGGGACCTGGTTCCGCTACCCGTGCGTGGTCGACGCGCAGCCGGGCGGGAAGATCGACTGGCAGGTGCAGGTCCGCAGCATGGCCGACGCGCCGTCGCCGACCGTGACCGTGGTCGACATGCTGCCCCGGCCGGACGACTACCAGGCCATGAAGACGACCGGCCGCGGCAGCCAGTGGCAGCCGGTCTGGGACGGCACCCTGCCCGTCGTGCGTCCCGTGACCGGGGTGCCCGGGGCGGTGTCCCGCACGGACGGCGTCGCCCGGTACTTCGTGACGACGGCCGACTACACCACGTCCACCGCGGCCGCCTCGACGTCCTACGACCCGCTGCCGGCGGACGCGTGGACGGAGGTCACCGGCGCGCTGACGGCCGCCGAGGCCGCCCGCGTCACCGGCCTCAAGGTGGTGCTCGACTACTCGGGTGTCGGCGGGTTCACCAAGAACAGCGCGGTCCGGCTGCAGTGGAGCCAGCGCGCGCCGCTCACCGCCTCGGACGGCGCCGTCGCGTGGGGCTCCTTCGCGTTCCAGGTCGAGCCCGAGAGCCGGGCGGCCCTCGCGTCCGTGCCGCTGAAGGCCGGAGTGCGGTACGCCGTGCCGAGCACGCTGTTCGCCGTCGGCGACCGCGTCTGGCACGACACGGTGGCCGACGGCCAGCAGGGCGCCGGCGAGCCGGGCGTGCCCGGGGTGACCGTGTCCCTGCTCGACACGGACGGCACCGTGCTCGGCACCACCGAGACCGACGAGGACGGGCGGTACCTGTTCGACGGCCTGCCCGCCGGGACGTACGCGCTCGGCTTCGCCCTCACCGGCGACGAGGCGGCGCGCTACCGGTGGACGACCCCGCTCGCCGGGGACACCGCCTCCGACTCGGACGCCGCCCCGGCGGACGGGTCGCGGGTCGTGGCCCGCACCGCGTCGTTCACGCTCGACGAGGGCGAGCCGGGACTCACCGCGGTCACCGACGGCTCGCTGGCGGCCGCGTTCGTCGACCGCACGCGTGACGGCGGGCTCGTGGACGCCCCGCTCGCCCTGGGCGACCGGGTGTGGCTCGACTCCGACCACGACGGCGTCCAGGGCCCGGCGGAACCCGGGATCGCGGGCGTCGCCGTGCGGGTGCTCGCGGCCTCCGACGACCGGCTCGTGCGGTCGACCACGACGGACGGCGACGGCTGGTACGCCGTGGGCGACCTGCCCGAGGGCGACTACGTCGTGGAGTTCGGGCTGCCCTCCGGCTACCGGTTCTCGCGTCCGCTGCAGGGCGGCGACGCCGCGGCGGACTCGGACGCCGCGCGGGCCACCGGGCGGACCGGCGTCGTCCACCTGGCGTTCGACACCGACCGGGTGCGTGCCACCACGGACGCCGAACGCGCGCGGCTCGGCACGGCCGACGCGGGCGTGATCGACCCGACGGTGGACGCGGGCGTGTTCGCGCTCGCGGTCGCCGGGCCGGTCACGGACGTCACGGTCCGCAAGGACGTGGACACCCCCGGCCCGGTGCAGGGCGGTGACGTGCTGACGTACACGCTCACCGCGTCGACGACGGGTGGCGTGGCCGCCGAGGACGTCGAGCTCACCGACGTGGTGCCCGCCGAGCTGGCCGTCACGGGCGTGGCCCCGGCGGACGGCGACCCGGCGTGGACCTGCGACCTCACCGGCCAGGACGCCCGCGGCTACGGCGGCACCGTGCACTGCACCCTGGGAGACGACCTGCTGCCCGGGACGTCGGCCCCGGCCGTCGTCGTCACGGCCACCGTCGACCCGCTGGTCGCGGTGGACGCCGTGGTCAACTCGGTCACCGTCGGAGCCTCCAACGAGGACCCGGGCCTCACCGGCGACGACACCGCGTCCGCCACGACGCCGGTGAGGTGGATCGCCGTGACCGCGACCCCGCGCTGCGAGCTCGACGCGCCGTGGCTGGACTACACGGTCGAGGCGCACCAGGTGGACGCCGCGGCCCTGCCGATCACGCTGACCTGGTACGCGGACCTCGACCGCGACGGTGTCGCCGACGGTCCCGCGGTCGCCACGCGCACGCTGCCCGCCGGCTCCGACCTGACCGGGTCGGTGCTGTGGCCAGGCGCCGCGGTGGACGCCGACGGGCGCGGGACGCAGTGGCCCGGCTGGCGCGAGGTCCGCGCCGGCGAGACCCCGGAGTGGGAGAACCGGGTGCTCGACCCGAGCCTGCCGGAGTACGCGCTGCGCGGCGGCTCGCTGGTGCAGGTCACCATCAACCCGGAGCGGACCGTCACGGTCGCCTACCCGGCGAGCACGGACGGCTGCGAGGTCGGCGGCGCGCCCGAGCTGGTGCTGAGCAAGACGGCCGACCACGACGAGGTGCAGCCCGGCGACGCCGTGGACTACACGCTCGCCGTGCGCGCCACGGGTCCGGGTGCCACGGACGACGCCGTGCTGACGGACGTCGTGCCGCCCGAGCTCAAGGTGGTCGCGGTGAGCGTGCTGCCGCGCACGACGGCGGACGAGCCCACGTGGACGGACTGCCGGGTCACCGGCCGGGACGCCCGCGGCTACGGCGGCACCGTCACCTGCACCCTCGACGGCTGGGTCGGCCAGGGGCAGGAGCTGCCGCCGGTGGTCATCGAGACCCGGGTGTCCCCGGACGCGGAGGGCGTGACCCGCAACGTCGCGCACGTGGCCTGGGGCGACCCGGACACGGGCGAGGAGCACACCGGGGAGTCCGCGTCGGGCGCCGACGTCGACGTGCAGTCCGAGGTGCTCGCGGCGGGCGGCGGGTCGCCGGCCGCCGGGGTCGGCGGGCTGCTCGCCCGGACCGGCGTCTCCGTCGGCGGCCTGGCCGGCGTGGCCGTGCTGCTGGTCCTGGCCGGGGCGGCGGCGTCGGCCGTGCGGCTGCGGCGCCGGGACGCGGGCGCCTGACGGACGGCGCGCCGGGGCTCGTGCGGCCCCGGCGCGCCGTACCCCGTGACCGCCCCCCCGCGCGCCCGCCCCGCCCCATCCGGCCCGCACGCTCGCCCACCGCACCCCGCGCGCCCGCCCCATCCGGCCCGCGCGCCCGCCCACCGCACCCCGCGCTCGCCCTTCTGCGGTGAGAGTCCAGGACACGCCGGCCGCGTGCCGTGATCCCGGGCGTGTCCTGGACTCTGGGCGCGGTCGGCGCGCGGGTGGCGCGTGGCCGGTGGGCCGGACAGCGCGCGCCCGCCCACCGCACCCGCGGCCGCTCTCCTGCGGCGAGAGTCCAGGACACGCCGGCCGCGTGCCGTGATCCCGGGCGTGTCCTGGACTCTCGGCGCGGGCGGGGTGCGGGTGGGGTGCGGGCTGCGCGCGGGTTGGGCGCGGGGTCGCGCGCGGGCGGAGGGGCGGACCGGGCGCGCGCCCGGCGTGTCGGGCCGGCGCGTCGTCGCGGAGTGGTCGGGGCGGCGTGGTGGTATCGTCCCCCGTTTCGCCGACGAGGACCGATGGCGTATGATCGTCCGTTGGGTGTGCGCCCAGGCGTTGCCGCACGTCCCGCCCGAGCCCGACCGTCCCTCCCCGCGAGGGGTTCGCGGTCGCGCACGCGCGGGGAGTCGGCGGCCGACGGGCACCAGGCACGTCCGGCCACGTCACCGCCCGGTCGCCACCGGTGCGAGAGCGTGGAACGGCAGTTCAGGACAAGAGTTAGCGGAGGACATGGCGAAGAAGGACGGTGTCATCGAGATCGAGGGCAGCGTGATCGAGGCTCTGCCGAACGCGATGTTCCGCGTGGAGCTGACCAACGGTCACAAGGTGCTCGCCCACATCTCGGGCAAGATGCGCCAGCACTACATCCGGATCCTCCCGGAGGACCGGGTGGTGGTCGAGCTGAGCCCGTACGACCTGTCCCGCGGGCGCATCGTCTACCGCTACAAGTAACCGACCGAACGAGCATCGCCGTCGGCCGTGCCCGCCACGCACCCGCGTGGGGGACCGGCGCACCGGCGGCGGAGGAACAGGCCATGAAGGTCAAGCCCAGCGTCAAGAAGATCTGCGACAAGTGCAAGGTGATCCGCCGGCACGGTCGCGTCCAGGTGATCTGCGAGAACCTGCGCCACAAGCAGCGCCAGGGCTGATGCCCTGACGCCCGGCGCACGCCGAGCAGCACCACCCGCCGGACCCGTCCGGCACCAGCGCACCGCCGCACCGCCCGCAGCCCCGCGAGGGGAACCGGGCGGTGAACCCCTGGCTCGGAGGCCGGGGCCCGCAGCCACGCGGGAGGACGGTGCGGCAGACCTCCGAGTGAAGTACAGGAGCCGGAAGGCACATGGCACGTCTTGTCGGCGTCGACCTCCCCCGCGAGAAGCGGCTCGAGATCGCGCTCACCTACATCTACGGGGTCGGCCGGACCCGCGCGCAGCAGACGCTGGCGGCGACCGGTATCAGCCCTGACGTCCGCGTCAAGGACCTCGACGACGCCCAGCTCGTCACCCTCCGCGACTACCTCGAGGGCAACTTCAAGCTCGAGGGTGACCTGCGCCGCGAGGTCGCCGCGGACATCCGCCGCAAGGTCGAGATCGGCAGCTACGAGGGTCTGCGTCACCGCCGCGGGCTCCCGGTGCGTGGTCAGCGCACCAAGACCAACGCGCGTACCCGCAAGGGCCCGAAGCGCACCGTCGCCGGCAAGAAGAAGGCCGGCCGGAAGTAACGCCCGCGCGGCCCGCCGGGCCTGTCGCACGACAGCAGCCCGCGCCGCGTCGGAGCACCGACTCACCGACCCGCAGCGAGAGAGAACGAGCGAATGCCTCCCAAGACCCGCAGTGCCGTGCGCAAGCCGCGCCGCAAGGAGAAGAAGAACGTCTCCCACGGCCAGGCGCACATCAAGAGCACCTTCAACAACACCATCGTCTCCATCACCGACCCGTCCGGCGCGGTGATCTCCTGGGCCTCCGGCGGCGACGTCGGCTTCAAGGGCTCGCGCAAGTCGACGCCGTACGCCGCGGGCATGGCCGCCGAGGCCGCCGCGCGCAAGGCGCAGGAGCACGGCATGAAGAAGGTCGACGTCTTCGTCAAGGGCCCCGGCTCGGGCCGCGAGACCGCGATCCGGTCCCTGCAGTCCGCCGGCCTCGAGGTCGGCTCGATCCAGGACGTGACGCCGCAGGCGCACAACGGCTGCCGCCCGCCGAAGCGCCGCCGCGTCTGATCCGTCGCCGGTCCGCCGCGGGCGGGGTGCAGACCCCGCCCGCGGCGGCGCCGGCCGGTCGCGCGGGTGGACCGAGACCCCCGCGGCCCTGCGTACCTGCGGTGCGTCATATGGCGGACGCACGCTGAGAGGAACCCAGAAGTGCTCATCGCACAGCGCCCCACCCTGACCGAAGAGGTCATCTCGGAGTACCGCTCGCGGTTCTCCATCGAGCCGCTCGAGCCGGGCTTCGGCTACACGCTCGGCAACTCCCTGCGCCGCACGCTGCTGTCGTCCATCCCGGGCGCGGCGGTGACGAGCATCCGGATCGACGGCGTGCTGCACGAGTTCAGCACCGTCCCGGGCGTCAAGGAGGATGTCACCGAGATCATCCTCAACATCAAGAACCTCGTCGTGTCCTCCGAGAACGACGAGCCGGTCGTGATGTACCTGCGCAAGCAGGGTGCCGGTGAGGTCACCGCGGCGGACATCGTCCCGCCGGCGGGCGTCGAGGTGCACAACCCCGACCTGCACCTGGCCACGCTGAACGAGAAGGGCAAGCTCGAGATCGAGCTGACCGTCGAGCGCGGTCGCGGCTACGTCTCGGCGAACCAGAACAAGTCGTACGAGGCGGAGATCGGCCGGATCCCGGTCGACTCGATCTACTCGCCGGTCCTCAAGGTGACCTACAAGGTCGAGGCCACGCGTGTCGAGCAGCGCACCGACTTCGACAAGCTCGTCGTGGACGTCGAGACCAAGCCGGCGATCTCGCCGCGGGACGCGCTGGCCTCGGCCGGCAAGACCCTGGTCGAGCTGTTCGGGCTCGCCCGCGAGCTCAACGTCGAGGCCGAGGGCATCGAGATCGGCCCGTCGCCGACGGACGCGGCGCTGGCCGCGGACCTGGCGCTGCCGATCGAGGACCTGCAGCTGACCATCCGGTCGTACAACTGCCTCAAGCGCGAGGGCATCCACACGGTGGGCGAGCTCGTGGCGCGGTCGGAGGCCGACCTGCTCGACATCCGCAACTTCGGTGCGAAGTCGATCACCGAGGTCAAGGAGAAGCTGGCCGAGCTGAACCTGTCCCTCAAGGACAGCCCGCTCGACTTCGACCCGAGCGCCGCCGCGTACTACGACGGCGACGAGGGCGACTTCACCGAGGACGAGCAGTACTGACGCCGGGGAGGCGGCGTCCCGCTGACGGGCGCCGCCGGCCCATCACCAGAACCAAGGAGTAAAGACCATGCCCACGCCCACCAAGGGTCCCCGGCTCGGTGGCGGCCCGGCGCACGAGCGGCTGATCCTGGCCAACCTGGCCACGTCGCTGTTCGAGCACAAGCGCATCACGACCACCGAGGCCAAGGCCAAGCGCCTGCGCCCGCTGGCCGAGCGCCTCGTCACCTTCGCGAAGCGCGGCGACCTGCACGCCCGCCGGCGCGTCCTGACCGTCGTCAAGGACAAGTCGGTCGTGCACGAGCTGTTCGTGGAGATCGCCCCGCAGATGGCCGAGCGCCAGGGCGGCTACACGCGCATCACGAAGATCGGCCCCCGCAAGGGCGACAACGCCCCCATGGCCGTGATCGAGCTCGTGCTGGAGCCCGTCTCGCCGAAGCAGGCCGTCGTCCGCGAGGCCACCAAGGCCGCCGCGAAGGCCGCGCCGAAGGCGGAGGAGCCGAAGGCCGAGGAGACCGTCGAGGACACCACCGAGGCTCCGGCCGAGGAGGTCACCGAGGCTCCCGCCGAGGAGACGACGGACGAGGCCGACAAGGCCTGACCGTCCGGTCCGCGGACAGGGCCCGGGCCCGCGAGCACACCGCTCGCGGCCCGGGCCCTGTCGCGTGCGCGGGCGTGACCGTCCGGATGCCGTGCCCCTGCGCGGCGGCGGGCAGGGGCGCCGGTACCGTCGGGTGCCATGACGGTCCCCGTGGTGCTGGTGCACGGTCTGCGCACGTCGCGCACCATGTGGCGGGTGCAGGTCGAGGCGCTGCAGGCGTACGGCTGCCCGGTGGTCGCGGTGGACCTGCCGGGGCACGGGACGCGCCGGGGCGAGGCGTTCACGCTCGACGGTGCGGTGCAGACCGTCGCGGACGCGGTGGACGGGCTGGGTGGGCGCGCGCTGGTGGTGGGGCTGTCGCTCGGCGGCTACACGGCGATCGCGCACGCGGCGCGGCACCCCGGCCAGGTGGCCGGCCTCGTCGCGGCGGCGTGCTCGACCCGGCCGCTGGTCGCGCTGGTCGGAGCGTGGACGCTGCTCGCCCGGGGTATCGCCCGGCTGCCGGACGCGGGGGAGGGCCTGAACCAGGGCCTCGTCAGCCGGGTGCTGCCGGTCGAGGCCGCGCGGGACGCCGCCGCGGGCGGGTTCGCGCTCGAGGTCATGGACGACGTGCTGCGGGAGATGCGCGCGGCGACCCCGGTGGCGGACCTGGGGCGCGTCGAGGCGCCCGTGTGGCTCGTGAACGGGCGGTTCGACCACTTCCGCGGCGAGGAGCGGGGGTTCCTGCGGGCGTGCCGCGACGGGCGGCTGGTCGTGGTCCCGGGCGCGACGCACCTGGTGTCGCTGACGGCGCCGGTGGCGTTCACGCGCGCGGTGCTGGACGCGGTCGACGTGGTGGGGGAGCGGGAGACGGGGACCCTGATCTAGACCCCGAGCTGCCAGGCGCGCACTCCGCCGACGATGCCCGCCTGGTTCGGGACGACGACCACGTCGTCCCCGAGCCGGGCGAGCACCTGGGGGGTGATGCGCCGCGAGTTGCCCCCGCCGAGGTACAGCCGGTCCCACAGGACCACGGGGCGCAGTCCCTCGACGACCTGCCGCACCCGCCGCGACCACAGCGCGTCGCCGAGCCGGGCGCGCTGGATCTGCCCGATGTACTCGTCGTACGTGGTCAGGCGGCGGACCGGGGCGTGCGACCACTCCAGGTGCGGGGCGAGCCGGCCGCCGTCGAACAGCGCGGACCCCAGCCCGGTGCCGAGCGTCAGCACCAGCTCGACGCCCGTGCCCGACACGACGCCGGCGCCGTGCACCTCCGCGTCGTTCAGCACGAGCGACGGCACACCGAGCCGTGCCTCGAGGGCCGCGCGGATGTCGCAGCCGGCCCAGGCGGCGACCAGCTCCGGGTCGACCCGGGTGTGCGGCCCCGAGCGCGTCACGTAGTGCGGGGTCGCCACGACCACGCCGTGGCGGATCATGCCCGGCATGCCGATCGTGGCGCGGTCGGCCGCCGGCAGCCGACCCGCGATCTCCGCGATCGTGGCGACCAGCCGCTCGGGCGGCAGCGGGTAGGGGGTCGGCACCCGCACCGCCGGGGCGTGCAGCGTCCCCGACGCGTCGAGGACGGATGCCTTGATGCCGCCACCCCCGCAGTCGACGGCGAGCGTGTACGGCGTGGCCGGCGCGGGCGCCGCGCCGGGGGAGCGCGCCGGGCGCGGGGACGCCGGGAGCGCGGGCGAGGACTCCGGGGGCACGGCCACCGGACCACCGTAGGGCAGGGACGGCGACCCGTACGCTCGGGGCGTGCCCGACGAGCCCCACCAGCACGACCAGCGCCGCACGCCCGACCAGCCCGACGCGTCCCCGCAGCCGGCCCCGTGCGACGCAGCCGCTGCTCCCGTCCGCGTCCGGATCGACCTCGCGTACGACGGCACCGACTTCGCCGGCTGGGCGCGGCAGCCCGGGCTGCGCACGGTGCAGGGCGTGGTCGAGGACGGCCTGGCGCTGGTGCTGCGCGCGGAGCACCGGGGGGACCCGCCGCCGCGCGTGACCGTCGCGGGGCGCACCGACGCCGGGGTGCACGCGCGGGGCCAGGTGCTGCACGTGGACGTCCCCGCGGGCGCGTGGGCGGCGGTCCCGGGCCGCTCGGACCGCACGCCGGCGCAGTCGCTGCTGACGCGGCTCGGCGGTGTGCTGCCGGACGACGTCGTCGCGACCGCCGTGCGCGAGGCCCCCGGCGGGTTCGACGCCCGGTTCTCCGCCGTCGCGCGTCGCTACGCCTACCGCGTCTGCGACGACCCGGCTCTGCGCGACCCGCTGCGCCGGCACCACGTGCTGTGGACGCGCCGGCCGCTCGACGTCGACGCGATGCACGCCGCTGCGCAGCAGGTGCTCGGGCGGCACGACTTCGCGGCGTACTGCAAGCCGCGCCCGGGGGCCACGACCATCCGCACGCTCGACGAGCTGACGTGGGAGCGCCCGTCCTCGGGCCCGGACGCGGGCCTGGTCGTCGCGACCGTCCGCGCGGACGCGTTCTGCCACTCGATGGTGCGGGCGCTGGTCGGCGCGAGCCTGGCCGTCGGGGAGGGGCGGCGCCCGGTCGGCTGGCCGGCGGAGCTGCTCGTCGGCGGCCGCCGGGACCCGGGCGGGGCCGTCGTCGCCGCGCGAGGGCTCACCCTGGAGGAGGTCGTCTACCCGCCGGACGACGAGCTCGCCGCCCGGCAGCTCCGGACGCGCGCGCCGCGCTCGGCGGACGACGTCGACCGGCACCCGCTGCGGGGGGCCTGACACCGCCGGGGGACCCGGTGCGGCCGCCGGGGCGCCGCCACGCGCCGCCGGTCGCGCGACCGGCTGGGCGGTGCGGAGGTCAGTCTTCCTCGTCGACGACGTGGACCGCGGCCTCCTCGGCGCTCGCGGCGCCGCCGTCCACGCCCGCGTCGATCGCGAACTGGTCGTTGCCGCCGGACTCCACGGCGTCGTCGTCCTCGAGCAGGCGGCCGGCGCGGCCGGGCTCGCGCGAGGGGTCCGGCGCCCGGTCCGGGTCGTCCCACACGTCCGGCTCCTCCTGGGCGACGCGCTGGTCGAGCGTCTCGCCGCGGGACTCCTCCCAGGGCGTCTCGCCCCAGTGCGCGGACGCCGGCCGGGGCCGCTCCGGCGGGGAGTAGCCCTCGTCCAGCAGGTCGTCGACGCCGCGGTCGAGCAGCGTGTCCTCCTCGGGCAGCTGGTCGGCGTCGCCCTCGGCCCCGGTGGCGGCGTCGGTGCTCGTGGCAGGGGTGTTCTCGGTCATGGAACGAGCGTGGCACCGCCGCCCGCCCGCTGCCACCGCACGGAATCGGCTTGGGGTGGGCCCCTGCACCTGGGACGATCGGCCCCATGGGTCATCTCGAGGTGCACGACGTGCGCTACGTGCTCCCGGACGGGCGGCCGCTGCTGGGCGGCGTGGACCTGCGGGTCGGCGAGGGGCAGCGCACGGCGCTGGTCGGGCCGAACGGCGCCGGCAAGTCGACGCTGCTGCGCATCGTGGCGGGCGACGAGCAGCCGCACGACGGCGCGGTGGTGCGCACCGGCGGGCTGGGCGTGATGCGGCAGGACGTGGGCCGCATCGCCGACGACCGCTCGGTGCGGGACCTGCTCGCGTCGCTGGCCACCGGCGCGGTCGGGGCCGCGGCGGCGGAGCTGACGGCCGCCGAGCTGCTCATGATGGAGGTCGACGACGAGCCCGCGCAGATGCGGTACGCGCAGGCGCTCGCGGACTGGGCGGACGTCGGCGGCTACGAGGTCGAGGCGGACTGGGACCGCGTGACGGACGCCGTCCTGTCGATCCCGTTCGACCGGGCGCAGCACCGCAGCGTGCGGACCCTGTCCGGCGGGGAGCAGAAGCGGCTGGTGCTGGAGGCGCTGCTGCGCGGCCCGCAGGAGGTGCTGCTGCTCGACGAGCCGGACAACGCGCTGGACGTGCCGACCAAGCGCTGGCTGGAGCAGCGGCTGCTGGAGAGCCCGAAGACGGTGCTGCTCGTCAGCCACGACCGGGAGCTGCTCTCCCGGGTCCCCACGCACGTCGCCACGCTGGAGCCCGCGCGCACCGGGGCGACCGTGTGGGTGCACGGCGGCACGTTCACCACGTACACCGAGGCCCGCGAGGCCCGGCGCGAGCGGCTGGCCGAGCTGGCCCGCCGCTGGGACGAGGAGCACGCCAAGCTCATCACGCTGGTGAACACCCTCAAGACGAAGGCCGCGTTCAACGACGGCCTGGCGTCGCGCTACTCGGCCGCCCAGACGCGGCTGCGCAAGTTCGAGGAGGCCGGCCCGCCGGAGGTGGTGGCGCACGACCAGCACGTCCGGGTGCGTCTGAGGGGCGGGCGGACGGCCAAGCGCGCGGTCGTCGCGGAGCAGCTCGAGCTCACGGGGCTGATGCGACCGTTCGACCTCGAGGTGTGGTTCGGCGAGCGCGTCGCCGTGCTCGGGTCGAACGGGTCGGGCAAGTCGCACTTCCTGCGGCTGCTCGCGGCCGGCGGGACCGACCCGCAGCCCGAGCAGGCGCCGTCCGAGGGTGAGCCCCCGGTCGACCCCGTCACGCACACCGGCGTCGCCCGGCTCGGCTCGCGGGTCGTCCCCGGGTTCTTCGCGCAGAACCGGCAGCACGCGCAGGACGCGGCGTTCGCCGGCCGCACCCTGCTGGAGATCCTGCACCGCGGCGAGGGCCGGCGGCCGGGCATGGGCCGGGAGCCCGCGAGCAAGGCGCTCGACCGGTACGAGCTGGTGGCCTCGGCCGAGCAGCGGTACGAGACGCTGTCCGGCGGCCAGCAGGCCCGGTTCCACATCCTCCTGCTCGAGCTGGGCGGCGCGACCCTGCTGCTGCTCGACGAGCCGACCGACAACCTCGACCTGCACTCCGCGGAGGCGCTCGAGGCCGGGCTGGCGGCGTTCGAGGGCACCGTGCTCGCCGTGACGCACGACCGCTGGTTCGCCCGCGGGTTCGACCGGTTCCTCGTGTTCGGCGAGGACGGCGCGGTGGTCGAGACGCCGGAGCCCGTGTGGGACGCGGGCCGCGTGGCCCGGGCGCGCTGAGCCGCCGTCGGGTGACCCAGGCCGCTTTGACCGGCCCGGCGGCGGCGGCTACCCTGGTGAGTCGTTGTGCGTTCGTCTGCGTCGACCTGGTGCGTTCCCACTCACCGGTCCGCGGAGGGCGCACGGACGGTACTCATCGGCTGACCCCGGCTTCTACGGGATTGCCGTGGACACAGTCAGAGACATAGAGAAGGCAACGACCGTGCGCACGTACACCCCGAAGCCCGGCGACGTCCAGCGGAACTGGTACGTCATCGACGCGACCGACGTCGTCCTGGGTCGCCTGGCCACCCACGTCGCCACGCTGCTGCGTGGCAAGCACAAGGCGACCTTCGCCCCCCACGTGGACGGCGGCGACTTCGTCATCGTCATCAACGCGGACAAGGTCGCGCTGACCGGCAACAAGCGCGAGGCCAAGCTCGCGTACCGCCACTCCGGCTACCCGGGCGGTCTGCGGGCCGTCGCGTACTCCGACCTGCTCGCCAAGCACCCCGAGCGTGCGGTCGAGAAGGCCGTGCGCGGCATGCTCCCGAAGACCTCGCTGGCCCGCCAGCAGCTCTCCAAGCTGAAGGTCTACGCGGGTGCCGAGCACCCGCACGCCGCCCAGCAGCCGAAGCCCTTCGAGATCACCCAGGTCGCGCAGGGCTGACGCCCGCGAGGACATCCGAGACAGGACGCGAGGACACACCAGTGGCCGAGACCACGGTCGACATCGACCTTGAGGGCGGCGAGACGCCCAGCAGCTACACCTCCGAGACCAGCGCGCCGGCTGGCCGCGGGCAGAGCCTGACGGCTCCCGGCCAGGCCCTGGGCCGCCGCAAGGAGGCGATCGCCCGCGTGCGCCTGGTGCCCGGCACCGGCCAGTGGAAGATCAACGGCCGCACCCTCGAGGAGTACTTCCCGAACAAGGTGCACCAGCAGCTCGTGAACTCCCCGCTGAAGCTGGTCGACGTCGAGGGTCGCTTCGACGTCATCGCCCGCATCAGCGGCGGCGGCGTGACCGGCCAGGCCGGTGCGCTGCGCCTGGGCATCGCCCGCGCGCTCAACGCCATCGACGCCGAGCACAACCGCCCGGCGCTCAAGAAGGCCGGGTTCCTGACCCGCGACGCCCGCGTGGTGGAGCGCAAGAAGGCCGGTCTCAAGAAGGCCCGCAAGGCGCCGCAGTACTCGAAGCGCTGATCCGTTCAGCCACGGCCGATGGCCCCGGGGTCCGACCCCCGGGGCCATCGGCCGTTCTGCGTGCCCACCGCGGGCACGCGGCGTGTCGGTGCGGCACGCTCTGGCACGATGCAGGGGTCCGCGAGCAGCGGCCGACGACGAAGGGGCCCGTTGATGGGACGACTGTTCGGCACCGACGGGGTGCGAGGACTGGCCAACCGGGACGTCACGGCGGAGGTCGCGCTCGACCTGTCCGTCGCCGCGGCGCACGTGCTGGCGTCGCGCGGGGAGTTCGCCGGCCACCGGCCGCGGGCCGTCGTGGGCCGTGACCCGCGCGCGTCGGGGGAGTTCCTGTCCGCCGCCGTGGCCGCGGGCCTCGCGAGCGCGGGCGTCGACGTGCTGAACGTCGGCGTGCTGCCGACGCCGGCCGTCGCGCACCTCACGGGTGCGCTGGACGTCGACCTGGGCGTCGTGCTGTCGGCGTCGCACAACCCGATGCCGGACAACGGGATCAAGTTCCTCGCGCGCGGCGGCCACAAGCTCGACGACGAGCTGGAGGACGCCATCGAGCAGCGCCTGCGGGAGGACTGGGAGCGTCCCGTGGGCGCGGACGTCGGGCGCATCCGCTCCGACACCGGCCGCGCGGGCGAGCAGTACATCGAGCACCTGGTCTCGACCATCGGGCACGGCCTGACCGGGCTGCGCGTCGCCGTCGACTGCGCGAACGGCGCGGCCAGCGAGGTCGGGCCGGCGGCGCTGCGGGCCGCGGGCGCCGACGTGGTCGTGATCAACGCCTCGCCCGACGGCCGCAACATCAACGAGGCGTGCGGGTCCACGCACCCCGAGCAGCTCCAGGCGGCGGTCGTCGCCTCGGGGGCCGACCTCGGCGTGGCGTTCGACGGCGACGCGGACCGCTGCCTCGCGGTCGACCACACCGGGGCCCTGGTCGACGGCGACCAGATCATGGGGGTGCTGGCTCTCGACCTGCGGGACCGCGGCGCCCTGGCCCACGACACGCTGGTCGTCACCGTCATGAGCAACCTCGGCCTGCGCCTGGCCATGCAGGCCGCCGGGGTGCGCACCGTCGAGACGGCGGTCGGCGACCGCTACGTGCTCGAGGCGATGCGCGCGCACGGCTACAGCCTCGGAGGTGAGCAGTCCGGGCACGTCATCCTGGCGGACCACGCGACGACGGGCGACGGCACCCTCACCGCGCTGCAGCTCGCCTCGCGCGTCGCCGCCACCGGGCAGAAGCTCAGCGAGCTCGCCGCCGTCGTGCGGCGGCTGCCGCAGACGCTGGTGAACGTGCCCGGCGTCGACAAGGCCCGTGCCGCCACGGACGAGCAGGTCGCCGCCGCGGTGAGCGCGGCGCAGGCGGCGCTCGGGTCGACCGGTCGTGTGCTGCTGCGGTCGTCCGGGACCGAGCCGCTCGTGCGGGTCATGGTGGAGGCGGGAACGCAGGACGACGCGGACCGCGTCGCGTCG
Source organism: Cellulomonas sp. C5510 (assembly GCF_019797765.1). NCBI lineage: Bacteria > Bacillati > Actinomycetota > Actinomycetes > Micrococcales > Cellulomonadaceae > Cellulomonas > Cellulomonas sp. C5510. The sequence goes on along the minus strand of NZ_CP081862.1, from coordinate 3,210,676 downwards.
CAGCTCGCCGACGTGGTGCGCGACCGGCTGGCGCTCTGACCGTGCCGACGGTGCCGACCGGGCCGGGTGCGGTCCCCGCGGCGCGGTGGCCCGCGTCCCTGGTCCGGGAGCGCGTCGGCCTGCTGCTCGAGGCCGCGGAGGCGGCGCCCGGCGGCACCGTGCCGATCGTCCAGGCCGGCCACCCAGCGCTGCGGATGCGGGCGGTGCCGTACGACGGTCAGCTCGACGCCGGCACGCTCGACGCACTCGTCGGCGTCATGCGCCGCACGATGCACGCCGCGCCCGGCGTCGGGCTCGCCGCGCCGCAGATCGGGCTGCCCCTCGCCCTGGCGGTGCTCGCGGACCCGGGTGCCGCGGGCACCGAGTCGGGCACGGTGCGGGAGCGGCCGCAGCTGCCGTTCCGCGTCCTGGTCAACCCGGCGTACGGGCCGGTGCCGGGCGAGCATCCGGAGCACGTGGCGTTCTACGAGGGCTGCCTGAGCGTGACCGGGTACCAGGCGGTCGTGCCGCGGCTGCGACAGCTGCGGCTCACGGGCGTGGACGAGCTCGGCGCCCCCCTCGACGAGGTCGTCCAGGGTTGGCCCGCGCGGATCGTGCAGCACGAGACGGACCACCTGAACGGGACGCTCTACCTGGACCGCGCTCACCTGCGGTCGCTGTCGGCCACCGACGAGCTCGGCGCGCACTGGGCCTCCGAGCCGCGTCCCTCGGAGGCGGCGCGCACGCTCGGCTTCCCGCTCGAGGGCTGAGCCCCGCCCGTTCACACGACGGTCACGCCACGGCCGTGACCCCTGTCGGTGGTGCGTGGTGCACTGGTGCTCCGGGTCCGTCGTGAGGGGGACCCGGAGCGGACGGAAGTCGGTCCGCGGGGCGATGCCGGGGGGCGCCGCTCCGGGGAAGCATGGGGGGAGGACCAGGGGGGACTCGGGGGTGTCCCCCATGTCGCGCCGGGAGGCGGCTGCCTAGCGTGGACATCGTCCTCGCGGCCCGCCGGTGCCGACGACACCCGTCACGACCCAGGAGCTGATGACACGTGCTGCAGGACTGGATCAGCTCGATCGAGAGCTGGATACCCGCCCTGGCGGACTCCCTGTGGGTCTACCCGGCGCTGACGCTGTTCGCACTGGTCGACGGCTTCTTCCCTCCGATCCCGAGCGAGTCGGTGGTCATCGCCCTGGCGTCCCTGTCCGTGTCGCACGGAGCCCCGAACCTCGCGCTCATCGCGCTGGCCGGCGCGCTCGGGGCGTTCGCCGGCGACCAGATCGCGTACACGATCGGCTCGCAGGTCGACGTGCACCGGCTGCGCGTCTTCCGGTCGGAGCGCGGGCGCAAGGCCCTCGCGTGGGCCGAGCACGCCCTGGAGCACCGCGGCTCCTCGTTCATCCTCGCGGCCCGCTACATCCCCGTGGGGCGGGTGGCGGTCAACATGACGGCGGGCGCCCTCGGCTACCCGCGCCGGCGGTTCGTCGGGCTGACGGCCCTGGCGGCCGTCACCTGGGCGGGCTACGGCACGGCCGTCGGCGTCGGCGCGGGCATGTGGCTGGAGTCGCACCCGCTCATCGCGGTCGTGGCCGGTGTCGTCGTCGGCACGCTGGTCGGTGTGGCGATCGACTGGGTGCTGCGGCGCTGGACGGGGCTGGGCCGCGGTGTGGCCGTCGGCGCGGCCCCCGTCGACCTCGCGTCCGCGCCGGTCGCCGAGGACGGGCCCGGTGCGTCCCGCGCCCGCGAGGGCGGTGCGCCGCTCGCCCGCGAGCACGGTGCGGCCCACGCGGGCGCGACGGGTCCGGGCGGGCAGGGTGCGGGCGGGCAGGGTCCGACCCCGCCCGGTTCCGGGGTGGTCGCCGGGGGGACCGAAGCCGGAGGGACGGCGTCGGGGCCCCAGCGACCGGGGGCGACGGAGCCGGGAGCGGCCGACCGGGACGCCGCGGGCCGAGGGGCCGCCGATCCGGGGGGCCCTCGCCGCCCGGCCGGTTCGTCGCGCCTGCCCGTCGCGTCCCCTCCGGTCCCCGACGTGCCCGTGAGGCCTGCCGTGCTCGCAGCCGGCGCCGCCGAGATGGGCGCGCGGGTCACGTCCCGGCAACGATCCGGTCCCGCTCGCTAACGATCCGGTCACTGCGCCGGTCCGCCGCCTGAGCCGCGCCTAGGCTCGTCCCGGGCCACGACGGAGTCGCCCCCAGCGACGGAGGCCGGGCAGCAGCCCGGTCCTCCGTCCCAGGGCAGCACGGGCGACGAAGGGCGGGGACCATGACGGCACCTCATGCCCGCACGCCCGCCGTCGGGCCGTCCGGGAGGCAGGCGCACGCCGACGCGGTGCCGCCGCGCCGCTCCGTCCGCCGCCGGCTCGCCGCCGTCTCGGCGCTGCTGCTCGCCGCCGCGGCCGGAGGGACGCTCGCCGGGTGCTCCTCCCCCGCCGCGGACGCCGTCAGGTCGTCCGCGGTCGCTTCGCCGCCGTCGACGACCGACGTGGCGCGCGCGCCCGACTGCCTCGCACCGCAGGTGCTCCTCGCGCTCGGGTTCGCCGCGGACGCGTACGACGGTGCACCGCACCCCGACGTCCCGGACCCGGCGCCCCTCCCCGACGGGTTCACCGTCGCCTCCGCCGTCCTGTGCAGCACGGGGGAGACCCTGACCGACGCGGCCGGGCGGTGGGCCGCGGTGACGGCCACCCGGCTCGAGGGCGACGTCGGGCCGCTGGTCACCGCGCTCGCTGCGCCCGTCGCCGCAGCCGCGTCCGACCCCGGCCCGGACCGCTGCAGCCGCGGGGCCGCGCGCTCCGACCTGTGGCTGGTCGACGCGCTCGGGTCGGCCGTCCGGGTGCCGCTGCCGCGGTCCGGCTGCGACCCGCTCCCCAGGGCGGTGCGGGACGGCCTCGCCGCGCTGGACGTGGTGGACGTGGAGCGGTACCCCGTGGCGCTGGTCGCCCCGTCGGCGGCGGCGTCGCCCGGCGGCTGACTCCCGCGTCAGAGCTTGCGGAGCCGCACCCGGCGCACGGAGTGGTCGCTGCCCTTGGTCAGCACGAGCGTCGCGCGGCTGCGCGTCGGGAGGATGTTGCGCACCAGGTTCGGGGCGTTGATCGCGTCCCAGATGCTCTCGGCGCGCGCCACGGCCTCCGCGTCGCTGAGGGCCGCGTACCGGTGGAAGTACGACTCCGGGCGGGCGAAAGCCGTCGAGCGCAGGGACAGGAACCGCTCGACGTACCACTGGCGCACGTCCTGCGTGCGGGCGTCGACGTAGATCGAGAAGTCGAAGAAGTCGCTCACGGCGAGGTTCGACGTGCTCGACGTCCCCGCGGCGGACGGGGCGGGCTGCAGCACGTTCAGCCCCTCGACGATCAGCACGTCCGGGCGGCGCACCACGACCTCGGCGCCCGGCACGATGTCGTAGGTCACGTGGTCGTACACCGGGGCACGGACCTCGGCCTCACCCGCCTTCACGCGGGACACGAACTGCAGCAGCGCGCGCCGGTCGTACGACTCCGGGAAGCCCTTGCGGTCCATGAGCCCCCGACGCTCGAGCTCGGCGTTCGGGTGCAGGAACCCGTCCGTCGTCATGAGGGCCACGTTCGGGGTCGCGGGCCAGCGGGCCATCAGCTCGCGCAGCAGGCGGGCGGTGGTCGACTTGCCGACGGCCACCGAACCGGCCACGCCGATCACGAAGGGGGTGCGCGGCGTGTCCTCCCGCAGGAACGTCGAGGACGCCGCGTGCAGGCGCCGGGTCGCCGTGACGTACAGGTCGAGCAACCGCGACAGCGGCCGGTAGATCGCATCCACCTCGGCGAGGTCGATCGGGTCGCCCAGGCCGCGCAGCCGCGTGACGTCGGCGTCGGTCAGCGGCAGCGGGGTGGACTCGGACAGCCGGACCCACGCGTCCCGGTCCAGCTCCACGTAGGGCGACGGCGACACGGGGACGTCGGTGGCTCGCACCCGACGATTCTGCACGATGACCGGCGGTGCGCCCGCCGGTGCGGTGTCCCGTGGTCGGCCGGTGCACGGGGCCGCCCCGGCTAGACTCGCCGCCATGTGTGGAATCGTCGGGTACGTCGGTGACCATCGACCGGACGGGCAGCCGCTCGAGGTCGCGCTGGAGGGCCTGCGCCGTCTGGAGTACCGCGGGTACGACTCCGCGGGCGTCGCGCTCGTCACCGGCGACGGCACCCTCGCGACGGCCAAGAAGGCCGGCAAGCTGGGCAACCTCGTCGCGCTCCTCGAGGAGCAGCCGCTGCCCGACGCCACGGCCGCGATCGGGCACACCCGGTGGGCGACGCACGGCGGCCCGACCGACGTCAACGCCCACCCGCACGTCGCCGGGCGCATCGCCCTGATCCACAACGGGATCGTCGAGAACTACGCCGTCCTCAAGGACGAGCTGCTCGCGGACGGCGCCGAGCTGCTCTCCGAGACCGACACCGAGGTCGTCGCGCACCTGCTGGCCCGGGCGTACGACGAGACCAAGGACCTCGGCGACGCGATGCGCGTCGTCGTGCGGCGGCTGCACGGCACGTTCACCCTGCTCGCGGTGCACGCCGACCACCCGGACACCGTCGTGGGCGCGCGGCACGACTCCCCGCTCGTCGTCGGGCTCGGCGAGGGTGCCAACTACCTCGGGTCCGACGTCGCCGCGTTCATCGCCCAGACCCGCCGGGCCCTGGAGCTCGCGCAGGACCAGGTCGTCGTCATCACGCCCCGCACCGTGACGGTGACCGACTTCGACGGCAACCCCGCCGAGGGCCGCGAGTACGTCGTCGACTGGGACGCCGCCGCCGCCGAGAAGGGCGGGTTCCGCTCCTTCATGGAGAAGGAGATCGCCGACCAGCCGCAGGCCGTGCACGACACCCTGCTCGGGCGCACGGACACCCGCGGTCGCCTGATCCTCGACGACATGAAGATCGACGAGTCCGTGCTCCGGTCCGTCGACAAGATCATCGTCATCGCGTGCGGCACCGCCGCGTACGCGGGGCACGTCGCGAAGTACGCGATCGAGCACTGGTGCCGCGTCCCCGTCGAGGTCGAGCTCGCGCACGAGTTCCGCTACCGCGACCCGATCGTCAACGCCCGGACGCTCGTCGTGGCGATCTCCCAGTCCGGCGAGACCATGGACACGCTCATGGCCATCCGGCACGCCCGCGAGCAGGGCGCGAAGGTGCTGGCGATCTGCAACACCCACGGGTCCACCATCCCGCGCGAGTCGGACGCGGCGCTGTACACGCACGCCGGACCCGAGGTCGCGGTGGCGTCGACCAAGGCGTTCCTCGCGCAGATCACCGCCGCGTACCTGCTGGGCCTGTACCTCGCGCAGCTCCGGGGCAACAAGTTCGCCGACGAGATCGGTGAGATCCTCGAGGACCTGCGCGCCATGCCCGCGAAGATCCAGGAGGTGCTGGACCGCGCCGGCCGCGTCCGGGAGATCGCCCGGTGGATGGCCGACACCTCGTCCGTGCTGTTCCTCGGCCGGCACGTCGGCTTCCCGGTCGCGCTGGAGGGCGCGCTGAAGCTCAAGGAGCTCGCCTACATCCACGCCGAGGGCTTCGCCGCGGGCGAGCTCAAGCACGGGCCGATCGCCCTCATCGAACCCGGGCAGCCGGTGTTCGTCATCGTCCCCTCGCCGCGCGGCCGCGACTCGCTGCACTCGAAGGTCGTGTCGAACATCCAGGAGATCCGGGCCCGCGGCGCCCGCACACTGGTCATCGCGGAGGACGGCGACGAGGCGGTGAAGGCGTACGCGGACGAGGTGTTCTTCGTGCCGCAGAGCCCGACGCTGCTCGCCCCGCTGCTGTCCGTGGTGCCGCTGCAGGTCTTCGCGTGCGAGCTCGCGACCGCCCGGGGGCTCGACGTCGACCAGCCCCGCAACCTCGCGAAGTCCGTCACGGTCGAGTAGTGGGGCTGCGGGCCGAACGCACCGGCGCCGGGACGGACCGCCCGTGATCGTCGGGGTCGGGATCGACGTCGTGGACGTCGCGCGCTTCATGGCGACGGTCGAGCGGGTGCCGGCCCTGCGGGAGCGGCTGTTCACGGCGGAGGAGCGGGACCTGGCCCCGTCGTCGCTGGCCGCGCGGTTCGCGGCGAAGGAGGCCATCGCGAAGGCGCTCGGGGCGCCCGGCGGGATGTCGTGGCAGGACGCGACCGTGCGCCGCGTCCCCGGCGGGCCGCCCGAGGTCGAGGTGGTCGGCACGGTCGCGGCGCGCGCGGCCGAGCTCGGCGTCGCGCGGTTCCACCTGTCGATCTCCCACGACGCGGGCATCGCCTCGGCGATGGTGGTCGCCGAGTCCGCCTGACCCGGACTGCACCCCTGCGCCCCTGCGCTCTGCGCGTGCGCTGCGCTCTGCGCGTGCGCTGCGCGTGCGCCGAGACACCAGGACACGCCCGGGATCCGTGCGGCTGCGTCGGCGTGTCCTGGTGTCTCGACGGGCGGGGCGAGCGGGACGGAGGGGGCGGGCACGGGGCCGGCGGGTCGGTCGACGGGTCCGACGGGCGGACGGGTCAGCGCGCGAGGGGCGTCCAGGGGTCGCCGGCGCGGAGCGGGCCGAGCGCGGCGCGGATCCAGGCGAGTGCGCGGGCCGGCGCCCGGACGTCGTCGGCGGTGCACGTGATGACACGCCACCCCTCGTGCTCGAGGGCCTGCCTGCGGGCGACGTCGCGACGCCACGTCCGGGCGTCCGTGCGGTGCACGTCGCCGTCGTACTCGACGGCGAGGCGGCGGGCCGGGTAGCTGAGGTCCGGCAGCGCCACGAAGCGCCCGTCCGCGTCCAGCACCGGCCGGTTCACCTCGGGGCAGGGCAACCCGTCGCGCACCAGCGTCAGCCGGAGCCGGGTCTCCTGGCACGAGTCGGTCCCGGCGCGGAGCAGCGGCAGCGCGCGCCGTAGCCGTCGCAGTCCGCGCGTTCCGGCGTCCAGCCCCTCGACGGCCCTCGTCAGCTCGGGCAGCCCGACGCGGGCGTCCCGGCGACGGAGCAGCGCGTCTCCGGCGACGACGAGCTCGTCCTCGTCCAGCTCCGCGGCGAGCTGGACCCAGAGCCGCGGCACGGTGACGACGGGGATGCCTCCGACGAGCACGACCGGGGTCCGTGGTCCCGACCGGCGGTGGCCGACGACGCCCCGGCGACGTGGAGGACGGGCACCGGACCTGACCTCGACGTGCACGTCGTCCGGTCGCCGCAGACCGCGCGGGCGGTCGACGCCGAGCAGGTCGAGCGCCGTCGCGTGGCTGAAGACGGCCTGGGGCGGCAGCACGGGCAGGAGCTCCCGGCAGCGGGCGAGCAGGTCCGCAGGGGAGGGCCCGGTGGCGCGCAGGCCGCGGGCCGGTCGCCGCAGCGCGGGGTCGCGCAGGTCCCGGGACGACAGCCCCGCTGCGCGACCCTCCGCGACCGTGAAGGGCCGCCCGGCGAAGTCGTCGAGGAGGGCGGGCGCGGACCGGACCATGCGCCGGACCCTCTCGCACGACGGGTCGACCACGCACGTCCCCCGTCCCTCCCTGTGGACGACCTCCCCGCGACCGCAGCGCGCCGTGCGCGTCCCAGCACGACCGAGAGTCCAGGACACGCCGGCGGGCGCAACGGATCCCGGGCGTGTCCTGGACTCTCGGCGTGGGCGCGTGGGCGCGTGGGCGCGTGGGCGCGTGGGTGCGTGGGTGCGTGGGCGCGAGAGGGGGCGCGGGCGCGCGGTCAGCGGAGGGCCGGGACGACCTCTCGCTCGAACAGCTCGATGCCCGAGCGGTCGTAGGCCGCCTCGGCGAAGTACGTGATCGCGTACGTCATGCCCAGGGCCTCGAGCTCGCGCAGCTTCTCGACGATCTGCTCCGGCGTCCCGACCAGCGGGCCGTTGCGGAACTCCTCGGCGACGCCCGGGGCCTTGTCCGGGACCGTGCGGGCGTAGTGCTCCTCGACCCACGCGATGCGGTCGTCCACCTCGGCCTCGGTCGCCCCGATGACCACGTTGTAGTTGGCCGAGCGCGTGATCTCGTCGTAGTTGCGGCCGATCGCCGCGCAGTGCTCCTGCAGGACCTGCGACTTGTGGGCGAACCCGGCGGGCGTGCCGTCGAAGTTCGTGTACTGCGCGTGCTCGGCCGCGATGCGCAGCGTCTTGCGCTCGCCGCCGCCGGCGATCCACAGCGGCGGGCCGTCGACCTGCAGCGGGAGCGGCGAGAGCTGCGCGCCCTCGACCTGGTAGTGCGCGCCGTCGAGGGTCGCGACCCCGTTCGTCCAGAGCTGCTTCATGATCTGCACGCCCTCGTCCAGCATCGCGATCCGCTCACCGGCGCGCGGGAAGCCGTAGCCGTACGCGCGCCACTCGTGCTCGTACCAGCCGGCGCCGATGCCCATCTGGACGCGTCCGCCGGAGATGACGTCCGCCGTGGTCGCGACCTTCGCGAGGTAGGCGGGGTTCCGGTACGCCATGCAGGTGCACATCTGCCCGAGCTTCACGCGTCTCGTCGTGGCGGCGTACGCGTTCATGAGGCTCCAGGCCTCGTGCGTCGCCTCGCCGTTCGGCTCGGGGACGGCGTGGAAGTGGTCGTAGACCCAGATCGAGTCGAAGACGTCGCCGTCGTCGGCGTGCTGGGCGAGCCCGTTCATGACGGACCAGTGCTCGGCCGGCTCGATGCCGGTGAGGTCCTGCCGCCAGCCCTGGGGGATGAAGAGTCCGAAGCGCATGGGCCCGAACCTATCGCCGCTGGACCGTGAGCGCCGCGCGGCGCCGTCGGTCAGGATGGATGCATGATCCTCGGGTACCCGGCGGCCCAGGTGCGCGCGGCGGAGCAGCCGCTGCTCGCGCGTGGTGTGCCGCTCATGCAGCAGGCGGCGGGTGGGCTCGCGACGCGGGTCCTGGCGGAGCTGGCGGCGCGCCGGGGCGCGGTCCGCGGGGCGACCGTGGTGGCGCTGGTCGGCCTCGGGAACAACGGGGGTGACGCGCTGCACGCGGGCGCGGTGCTCGCGCGGCGGGGTGTGCGGGTGGTGGCGCTGTGCGCGACGGGGGCGCCGCACGTCGAGGGGCTGGCGGCGCTGCGACGCGCCGGCGGGCGGGCGGTGCGCGTCGAGGACCCGGGCGGCGGGGACGCGGCTCCGGGCGCGGGCGTGGACGCACCGGCGGGAGCGCCCGCGGACGCGCGACCGCCAGGCCCGCCGTCCGGATCCGCGACGGCGGCCGCGGACCTGCCGGTGGTCTGGGTCGGTGACGCGGTCGCCGAGGCGTACGTCGCGGACGTCGTGCTCGACGGTCTGCTGGGCATCGGGGGACGAGACGCGCCACGGGGCGTCGCGGGCCTGCTGACGGCGTTGCTCGGGGAGCTGCTCGCCGACGAGGGTGCACCGGACGCTCCCGGGCCGCTGGTCGTGGCGGTCGACGTCCCGAGCGGGATCGGGGTGGACGACGGATCCTTGCCGGACGGTCCGGTGCTCCCCGCGGGACTCACCGTCACGTTCGGGACGGCGAAGCCCGGCCTGCTGCTGCCTCCGGCGTCGCGGCTGGCGGGGCGCCTCGCCGTCGTCGACCTCGGGCTGCCGCTGCCGGCCGCTCCGGCCGTCGCGCGGCTGGAGCCAGCGGACGTCGCCGCGCTGTGGCCGGTGCCCGGGCCGGACGACCACAAGTACAGCCGCGGTGTGCTGGGCGTGGTGGCGGGGACCCCGACGTACCCCGGGGCGGCGGTGCTCTCGGTGTCCGCCGCGGTGCGCGCGGGCGTCGGGATGGTCCGGTACGTCGGGCCGGCCGCGGTGCGGCGCGCGGTCCTGGCGGCACGCCCCGAGGTCGTCGCCGGTGAGGGGCGGGTGCAGGCCTGGCTGCTCGGCCCCGGGGTCGACCCCGCGCACGCGAAGCAGGCCCGCCGGGTCGGGGACGCGCTCGAGCGCGCGCTGACCGAGGGGCAGCCGGCGGTGCTCGACGCCGGTGCCCTGGCCCTGGCTCCCGAGACGCTCGCCCCGTGGTGCGTCCTCACCCCTCACGCCGGGGAGCTGGCGGCGCTGCTCACCCGCCTCGGCGAGGACGTCGACCGCGCGGCGGTGACGGCGGAGCCGCTGCGGTGGGCCCGCCGCGCGCACGAGCACACCGGGGCGACCGTCCTGCTCAAGGGCAGCACCACCGTGGTCGCCGGGGCCGGCGGGGCGGTGTTCGCGCAGGCGGATGCGCCGGGGTGGCTCGCGACCGCCGGGTCGGGGGACGTGCTCTCCGGGCTGCTGGGCGCGCTGCTGGCGGGCCGGGCGGGCGACGTGCTCGCCGACCCGCCGCTCGCGGCGGCGCTCGCGGCGGCGGCCGCGCTCGTGCACGGTCGCGCCGCCTCTGCCGCGGTCCCGGGCGGCCCGGTCGCGGCGCTGGACGTCGCACACGCCCTGCCCGCGGTCGTGGCAGGGTTGCTCCGTGGCTGAGGACATCGACGTCGACCCGACCGGCACCAGCGGCACGACCCGCGCGACCCCCGCGCTCCCGCCCCTGCGCGAGGACCTGCACCGCCGGGTCGCCGCGCTGCTCGCCCCGGCACCGGGTGCCGACCGGCCGGTGCGCCGGCTGCTCGGCATCACGGGGCCGCCCGGAGCGGGCAAGTCGACGCTGTCGGCCCAGATCCTCGCTGCGTTCGCGGGCTCGTGCGTCGTCGCCCCGATGGACGGGTTCCACCTGGCGCAGACCGAGCTGGAGCGGCTCGGCCGGCAGGACCGCAAGGGCGCCCCGGACACGTTCGACGCGGCCGGCTACGTCGCGCTGCTCCGGCGGCTGCGCGCGGCGGTGCCCGGGGAGACGGTGTACGCGCCCGAGTACCGGCGCGACCTGCGCAACGGGATCGCCGGGGCGATCGCCGTGCCGGCCGACGTGCCGCTCGTCATCACCGAGGGCAACTACCTGCTGCTGGACGACCACGGGTTCGGTCCGGTCCGGGGTCTGCTCGACGAGTGCTGGTTCGCCGAGCTGCCGGAGTCCGTGCGGGCGGAGCGGCTCGTGGCACGCCACCGGCTGTTCGGCAAGGCCCCGGAGGCCGCGTACGCCTGGACCCACGGCCCGGACCAGCGCAACGCCGACCTCGTCGCGGGCACCCGCGACCGCGCGGACGTGGTGGTGACGGTCGACTGAGCGCCGGGCACGTCGCGCCGGGGCGAGCGACCGGGGCACGGGGTCGCACCGGCCGGCGCGCCCGCCGGTGCGAGACTGGGGGTGTGAGCCTGTTCCCCGCCCGCGCCGTGGTCGACCTCTCCGCGATCCGTGACAACGCCCGCACCCTCGGGGACCTCGCGCCGACCGCCCAGGTGATGGCGGTCGTCAAGGCCGACGCGTACGGGCACGGCCTGGTGCCGGTCGCGCGCGCGGCGGTCCAGGGCGGCGCGACCTGGCTGGGGGTGGCCCAGCTCGGCGAGGCCCTCGCGCTGCGCGAGGCGGGGATCACCGCCCGCGTCCTCACCTGGTTGTACGCCCCGGGCGCGCCGCTGACCGACGCGGTGGCGGCGGACGTGGACCTGTCGGTGGCCGCGCCGTGGGCGCTGCAGGAGGTCGCCGCGTCCGCCCGCGTCACCGGCAGGACGGCGCGCGTGCACCTCAAGCTCGACACCGGGCTGGGGCGCAACGGGCTGACCCCGGCGGACCTGCCCGAGGTGCTCGACGCGGCCCTGCGGATGGAGGCCGAGGGCGTGCTGCGGGTGGTCGGCCTGTGGTCGCACCTCGCGTTCGCCGACGAGCCGGGGCACCCGACGCTGCACCGCCAGGCGGAGGCGCTGCGGGCGGCGGCCGCGGACGCCGAGGCGCGCGGTGCTCGGCTCGAGGTGCGCCACATCGCTGCGTCGGCGTCGACGCTGACCGACCCCGACCTCCACCTGGACCTGGTCCGGCCCGGCATCGCGCTGTACGGGCTCACGCCCGTGCCGCAGCTCGGCGGGCCGGAGCGGTTCGGGCTGCGGCCGGCGATGACGGTCGAGGCCGAGCTGGCGACGGTGAAGCGGGTCCCCGCCGGGCACGGCGTCTCGTACGGGCACCACTACGTGACGGACCGCGAGACGACGCTCGGCGTGGTGCCGCTCGGGTACGCGGACGGCGTGCCGCGGCACGCCTCCGGCACCGACGGTGCGCCCGGGGCCCCGCTGGGCGTGCACGGGCGGCGGCTCGCGATCGCCGGCCGGGTCTGCATGGACCAGGTCGTGGTGGACCTGGGACCCGACGCCACCGAGTCCGCGGGCGACGTGGTCGAGCTGTTCGGCACGGGCGCCGACGGCGGGCCCACCGCGCAGGACTGGGCGGAGGCGTGCGGCACCATCTCGTACGAGATCGTGACGCGGCTCGGCGCCCGCGTCCCGCGCGTGCACGTGGACCCCGAGGCGCCGGGCGGCACGGGAGGAGAACGGTGAGCGGGCAGGACGGGACGACGACGGTGGCCGAGGTCGCGGTGGAGCTCGCGGACGCGGACGCGACGCGCGCGTACGGCGCGGCGCTCGCGGGGCTGCTGCGGCCGGGCGACCTGGTGGTGCTGACCGGCGACCTCGGCGCCGGCAAGACGACCCTCACGCAGGGGATCGGGCAGGGGCTGCACGTGCGGGGCGCGGTCGCGTCGCCGACGTTCGTCATCGCCCGGGTGCACCCGCCGCTGCCGCGCGACGACGGCACGACCGGGCCGGCCCTGGTGCACGTCGACGCGTACCGGCTCGGCTCGCTCGACGAGGTCGACGCGCTCGACCTGGACGCCTCCCTGGACGAGTCCGTGACCGTCGTGGAGTGGGGGGCGGGCCTCGTGGAGTCGCTGGCCGCCGACCGGCTCGAGGTCGCGCTGCGGCGCCCCCGCGGTGCGGTGGGGGACGCCGAGGACGCCGCCGCCGGGGTCCGGACCGTGACGGTCCGCGCCCACGGCGACCGCTGGCGCGGCGTGCCGCTGCCCGGCTGACGGCCGCCCCCGCCCGGCCGCCGCCGCCCGGCCGCCCGCCCCTCGCCGCCCCCGAACCCCCGACCACGCCCCGGGCCGACCCGCCCGGACCCCACCCGGAAGGAACCCCACCGGTGCCCGTCCTCGCGCTCGACACCTCCGCCGCCGCGTCCGCCGCCGTCGTCGACGACGCGGGCCGCACCCTCGCGACCCGCTCGTCCGGGGAGACGCGCCGGCACGCCGAGGCCCTCACCCCGCTGCTCGACGCGGTGCTGGCCGAGGCCGGCGTGGCGCGCACGGAGCTCACGGCGGTCGTCGCCGGGACCGGGCCGGCTCCCTTCACGGGGCTGCGCGTCGGGCTCGTCACGGCCCGGACGCTGGGGCTGGCGCTGGGGATCCCGGTGCACGGCGTGTCCTCCCTCGACGCCCTGGCGCTCGCGACGGTCCGCGCGCTGCAGCCGGCGGGGGAGGTGCTCGTGGTCACCGACGCGCGGCGCCGCGAGGTGTACTGGGCGCGCTACCGGGCGGCGGTGGGCGCAGGCACGGACGCGACCGTCGAGGTGGTCGACGGCCCGGGCGTGGACACGCCGGCGGACGTCGCGGCCCGGGGCGTCGAGGGGCTCGTGGTGGCGGGCGCCGGCACCGCGCTGTACCCGGAGCTGCTGCCGGCCACGCCCGGCACACCGGTGGGCGTCGACCCGGCGGACCTCGCGCGCGTCGCCCTGGCCCGGCTGGCGGTCGCGGGCCGGGGCACCGTCCTGCCGACGGAGCCGCTGTACCTGCGCCGGCCGGACGCGGTGCCGCCGGCCCCGGGCAAGCGGGTGCTGGGGTCGTGACCGTGCGGGTGCGGCCGCTGGTGCCCGCCGACCTGGACGACATGGAGGCGATGGAGCGCGCGCTGTTCGGCGCGGGCGCGTGGTCGCGGACGTCGCTCGCGGAGGAGCTGGACGGGCCGGGGCGCTGGTACGTGGGGGCCGAGGACGACGCGGGTCGGCTCGTCGGGTACGCGGGCCTGTGGTTCGACGGCTGGGACGCCCAGGTCATGACGATCGGCACCCGGCCGGACGCGCAGGGCCGCGGCGTGGGGCGCGCTCTGCTGGACGCGCTGCTGGGCCGGGCACGCGAGCTGCGCGCCGGGGACGTGCTGCTGGAGGTGCGGGTGGACAACGAGCCGGCGCTGCGGCTGTACGAGCGTGCGGGGTTCGAGCGGTTCGGCCGGCGCCGCGGCTACTACCAGCCGGAGAACGTGGACGCCTGGACGATGCGGCTGCGCCTGGCGGGCGCCGCGCCGGTCGGCGGGGACCACGCGGGCGGCGGCGACGCGGGCGGGCAGCCGGCGTCGGTGTGACGCGGCTGCCCGCCCGGTGCGGCGCGGGACCGGCTCAGACGGTGCGGGCGACGTCCTCGAAGTCGAGGCGCGCCTGGCGCGGGTGCGACGCGGGGACGCCGAGGCCCTCGCGGTCGGCGGGCTCGGTGCCGACGTTCATGACGATGATCGAGCGCCACGACGTGCCGGCGAACAGGTCGGCGTCGAGCCCGGGGGCGTCGAAGCCGGTCATCGGGCCGACGTGCAGCCCGGCGGCGCGCAGGCCGACGACGAGGTAGCCGGCCTGCAGGAACGCGTTGTCACGGGACATGCGCTCGCGGACCTCCTCGGCCCCGGCGAGCGTGTCGCGCGCGCCGGCCATGTGCGGCGCGAGCCGGGGCAGGTGCTCGTGGAAGTCGAGGTCGGCGGCCACGACGATGCTCAGCGGCGCGAGCTGGGTCTTGGCCTTGTTGCCGTCGGCCATGTGCGTCACGAGGCGCTCGCGGGCCTCCGGGGAGCGCACGAGGAGCAGCCGCAGCGGCAGGGTGTTCATCGCGGTGGGCCCCCAGCGGACGACGTCCCACACGGCGCGGACCTGCTCGTCGGTGACCTCGCCGTCCGCGAAGCTGTTGACGGTGCGGGCGGACCGGAACACGAGGTCGGCGATCTCGGCGGGGACGCGGAGCTCGCTCGGGGCGGTGTCGATGCTCATAACTGGTTGAATTCGCAACCAAACCGGAGCATTCCGGTTGCCTGGGTGAACCGTGTCACACGGCGCCCGCGGAACGCTCCGGCGGCCCGACCTAGGATGGTCCCCATGCCCGAAGCGCCGCTCGTCCTGGGGATCGAGACGTCCTGCGACGAGACCGGGGTCGCCCTGGTCCGCGCCCACCCCGACCGCAGCGAGCTGCTGGTCGACGCCGTCGCGTCGTCGATGGACGAGCACGCGCGGTTCGGCGGGATCATCCCCGAGATCGCCTCCCGCGCCCACCTCGAGGCGATGGTGCCGACCGTCGAGAGCGCCCTCGGCGAGGCAGGCGTCACGCTCGCGGACGTCGACGCGGTCGCCGTGACCGCCGGCCCGGGTCTCGTCGGGTCGCTGACCGTCGGCACCGCTGCCGCCAAGGCGCTCGCCTACGGCCTCGGCAAGCCGCTGTACGGCGTCAACCACGTCATCGGCCACGCCGCCGTCGACGAGCTCGTGCACGGCCTGTTCCCCGACCGGGTCATGGCGCTGGTCGTGTCCGGCGGGCACTCCAGCCTGCTGCTGGTCGACGACGTCGTCACCGGCGTGCACGAGCTGGGCTCCACGCTCGACGACGCCGCGGGCGAGGCGTTCGACAAGGTGGGGCGCCTGCTCGGCCTGCCGTACCCCGGCGGCCCCCACATCGACCACCTGGCGCGCGAGGGCGACCCGACGGCGATCCGGTTCCCGCGCGGGCTGACCGCCGCGAAGGACCAGGAGAAGCACGCGTACGACTTCTCGTTCTCCGGGCTGAAGACCGCCGTGGCCCGCTGGGTCGAGGCCCGGCAGGACGCCGGCGAGGAGATCCCGCTGGAGGACGTGTCCGCGTCGTTCGCGGCCGCGGTGGCCGACGTGCTCACCGCGAAGACCATCGCGGCGTGCCGGCGGCACGGTGTGGACACGCTCGTCGTCGGCGGCGGGTTCTCCGCCAACTCCCAGCTGCGCGGGATGGCGGCCGAGCGCTGCGCCGAGGCCGGCATCGAGCTGCGCATCCCGCCGATCCGGTACTGCACCGACAACGGCGCGATGATCGCCGCGCTCGGGGCGGCCGTGGTCCGTCGCGGGCTGCCCGCCTCGGACTTCGGCATCGGCGTGGACTCGACCATGCCGCTGGAGACCGTGACGGTCTGAGACCGGCGTCCCGGCCGGGCTACAGCGGCCGGCCGGCCCGCATCTCGGCCACCAGCGAGGCGACCACCGCGTCGAGCTCGCCGGCGTTCCGACGCGCCACCGCCCGCTGCCGCTGGTAGGACGCGCCCTTGCGGAGGATCACGCGCACGGCGTCCAGCTCGGCCGCGCAGCCCAGCCGGTCGGCCACCGGCTCCAGGTCGCGCAGCAGCCGGGCGACGGCGTCGGTGACGAGCTCCTCCTCGCCGGCGGCGTCCGTGATGATGATGGCGTCCATGCCGTAGCGGGCGGAGCGCCACTTGTTCTCCTGGGCGAACCACGGCGGGATCGTCGGCAGCTCCTCGCCGCCGTCCAGCAGCGTCGAGAAGTGCTCGACCAGGCAGTGCGTGAGGGCGGCGAGCGCCGTGACCTCCAGCAGGGTGGGGGAGCCGTCGCAGATGCGGGTCTCGACCGTCCCGAACCGCGGCGAGGGGCGCACGTCCCAGCGCACCTCGTCGAACGCGTCGATCACGCCGGTGTGCAGCATGTCGCCCACGTACGCCTCGAGCTGCTCCCACTGCTCGAACTGGAACGGCAGCCCTGCCGTGGGCAGCTGCTGGAACATCAGCGCCCGGTTGGACGCGTACCCGGTGTCCTTGCCGCCCCAGAACGGGCTGGAGGCCGACAGGGACTGCAGGTGCGCGAAGCAGGTCAGCAGCGCCCGGGAGATCGGCAGCACCTTGGCGCGGTCCTCGACGCCGACGTGCACGTGCACGCCGTAGATGAGCATCTGGCGGCCCCACCACTGCGTGCGGTCGATGAGCGTGGCGTAGCGCTCCTTGTCGGTGACCTTCTGCTGGGTCCAGCGGGCGAAGGGGTGCGTGCCGGCGCTCATCAGCTCGACGCGCAGCGGGTCCGTCACGGTGCGGACCTCGTCGATCGCGCGCTGCAGGTCGGCCCCCGCCTCGCCGACCGTGCGGCAGACGCCGGAGACGACCTCGACCGTGTTGAGCAGGAGCTCCTGCTTGATGGCGGGGTGCTCGTCGCCGTCGGCCGGTCGCACGGCGTCGAGCACGGTGCTGGCGACCTGTCGGAGGTCACCGGAGTCCGCGTCGACGAGCGCGAGCTCCCACTCGATGCCGACGGTGGACCGCTCCGACCGCGCGAACGGCAGCCGCGCCGGCGTCGTCATGCGCCGACCGGCTCGACGAGGAGCACCCGCTGCTGGCCGGCGACCCGCGTCAGCACGATCGTCGCCGGGACGGAGCCCCGCAGGTCGAGCTGCCGCCGGAGCTGCTCGGGCACCACCGCCGTGCCGCGCTTCTTGACGGTCAGCGCGCCGACGTCCCGTTCGCGCAGGTACGCCCGCAGTCGCTTCAGCCCGAACGGCAGGTCGTCCAGCACGCGGTACGCCGTGGCGGACGGCGTGGTGTGCAGCGCGTCCGAGGTCACGTACGCGATGGTGCGGTCCAGCAGGCGGCCCTGCACGTCGGCGACGACCTCGGCCACGAGCCCCGCGCGGATCACCGCACCGTCCGGTTCGTACAGGTAGGCGCCGACGGGCCCGACGGGCGGGTGCGGGTCGGTGGTCGCGGCACCGCCGCGCAGCAGCACCGACCCGCCGGAGCCCCCGAGCAGGAGCGCGGACCGTCCCGGCCCCTCCGGGGCGAGCGGGCCGAACCAGAGCCCGAGCTCGACCACGTCGCCGTCCACGGACACCCACTGCGCCTCGGCGTCGTCCGGCAGGGCGCTGTGCGGCACGCCGGGGCCGAGCTTGAGGCCCAGCGCGGGCACGCGCCCGCGCAGCGCCAGGACGGCGTCCAGCGGCGGGGCGTACGCCGACGGGTCGAACACGCGGCTGCCGCCCGCCGTGCGTCGGGCGGGGTCGGCGTACACGCCGTCGACGCCCTCGGCCTCCAGGTCGGTCGCCAGGCCGTCGCCGTGGCGCACCTCGGCCTCCGGGAAGTGGCGCAGGTTGACGGTCGCGAGCGCGGCGGTGGTCTCGTCCGCGTCGACGGCCAGCACCCGCAGCCCGACGCCCGCGAACGCCATCGCGTCCGCGCCGATCCCGGCCGTGAGGTCCGCGACGCGCTGCACGCCTGCGGCCTGGTACCGACGGGCGTGCTGCGCCGCGACGACCAGACGCGTGGCCTGCTCCAGGCCGGCGGGGGTGAACAGCATGCCGTCGGCGAACTCCCCGAGCTTGGCGTGCGCCCGCGCGCGCAGCCGGGACTGGGTGAGGGCGGCCGCGACGAGGTCGGCGGCGAACCCGTCACGCCGCAACCGCTCCGACAGCGCCATCGCGTGGTGCTCGTCGTACGGGGGCAGCGCCGACAGCAGGGCCCAGCCCTCGGGGCTGAGCAGCTTGGCGAGGCCGGACGCGTCCATGCCGCGATCCTCGCACGGCGCGCCCCCGCGGACCCGGCGCGGCCGGTCGGCGCTGGCACTCGCCTTGACCGAGTGCTAACGGGTTCCTAGAGTGCTGATCGGCACTCTCGTACCGGGAGTGCCAACCGCCCCGCACGGCCGCCGGCACCCGCGACGACGTCGGCCGTGAGCACGGTGCGGCAACGGACATCAGGCAGCACTCACACGCGAAGGGGAGGTCCGCTGTGTCGGTCTCCATCAAGCCGCTCGAGGACCGCATCGTCGTCAAGACGCTCGAGGCGGAGCAGACGACCGCCTCCGGTCTGGTCATCCCGGACAGCGCCAAGGAGAAGCCCCAGGAGGGCGAGGTCCTGGCGGTCGGCCCGGGCCGCGTCGACGACAACGGCAACCGCGTCCCGCTCGACGTGGCCGTCGGTGACAAGGTCATCTACAGCAAGTACGGCGGCACCGAGGTGAAGTACGACGGCGAGGAGTACCTGATCCTCTCCGCCCGCGACATCCTCGCGATCGTCACCAAGTGACACCGCGCCGGCCCTGAGCGGCCGGCCCGGTGACCAGGCCCCCCTCCGTCCGCGGAGGGGGGCCTCGTCGTGCACGGGCCGGTGGGCCGGCCGCGGCCGGCCCACCTCCCGGGCCGTGCGGTCGGCGTCCCGCCGTCGGCGGACGCGCGCGTCGGTCCCACGCGCACGACGAGGCCCCCTCCGCACGCGGATGGGGGCCTCGTCGTCGTGATCGGCGACCGGGCGGTATCGCACCGCGGCGGTCGCCACGTCAGGGGTGGGGTCAGACCACCTGGGTCCGGGTGCGCCCGGCGGCGAGGACGGCGGCGCGCTCGTCCTCGGACAGGCCGCCCCACACGCCGTACGGCTCGCGGACCGTGAGGGACTGCTCGCGGCACTCGTTGATGACCGGGCAGGTGGCGCAGATGGCCTTGGCCGCCTCGGCGCGGCGCCGACGGGCCGCCCCGCGCTCGCCCTCGGGGTGGAAGAACAGGTCCTGGTCGGCGTCCCGGCAGGCCCCCTCGTACTGCCACTCCCAGAGCTCCATCACGGGTCCCGGGAGGCGGGAGATCTCGGCCATGTGCTCCTCCATACCTCCGGCGGCGAGCCGCCGGGCTGATCGTGCGAGTGAGGCGGTTCGCCCGCCTCCTGGGACCTCGGTCCCTGGCGCGGCGTCGAACTGCACTGATGGAGACAGTACAACCGCGCCAGGAGTTGTTCAAGACCGTGTCGAGATCTCACGTGAAGCGATTTGTGGCTCACCTCACCTGCGATGACGCGATCCGGGCGCGAATCTCCCCGGGTGGGGCGCCTGCCGAACGCGTCAGCCGCCGGTGGAAACCGCGCCACATCCCCGGCACAATCGGCGGGGCGCGAAGACGACGGGCGCGGACGAGACGGACGAGATGCACAGCGACGACGGCGGCACGGCGGGGCAGGGACCGGTGGTGGGCCCGCACGCCACCGACGCGACGGATGCGGCCGACCCGTCCCACCCGGCCGAGCCGACCCACCCGGCCGAGCCGACCCACCCGGCCGAGCCGGCCGACCCGAGCCACCCGGCCGACGCGTCGCGACCGCCCGACCCGGCGGGGACGCCTGCCCCGACGCCGCCGACCGGGCTCCCGACCCCGGACGCCGGCGACGTCGCACCGACGCTGACCGTGGCCGCGGTCGCGGGTCGGCTCGGCGTCGCGCCCGCGACGCTGCGCACGTGGGACCGCCGGTACGGCCTCGGTCCGTCCGAGCACACCGCGGGCGCGCACCGCCGCTACAGCGCGGCCGACGTGGCCCGGCTGATGAGGATGCGGGCCCTCACGCTGGACGGCGTGCCGCCGTCGGACGCAGCGCGCCTCGCCCGGGAGGGCGTCGCCGCGGTGGAGCCTGCCGGGCGGCACCTGACCGCCGTGCCCGACGTCGGCGACGCCCCGGAGGGCACCCCGCCGGTCGCGGGCCTCGCCGGCGTGACGGCACTCGGCACCGTGCGGGTGCCGCCACGCGCCGGACGGCCCGCCACGCCCACCGCCGTGATCGACGCCGCGCTGCGGGCCGACGCCGGCGAGGTCGCCCGCCTGCTCGCCGTGCCCGCCGGCACCGACCTGACGCGGTGGTGGTCGGAGCTGGTCGCCCCGGCGCGCGCCGGGATCGCCTCCCGCACCGTGCTGGCGCGCCCCGGCGACGAGCCCGACGCGCTCGTGGTCGCCGCCGCGCTCGCGGTGCTCCGCGACCGGTCCGGGCGGGTGCCGGGGCACCCGTCCCGTCGGCGGATCGCGCTGCTGCTGGCCGCTCCCGGGGAGCCGAGGCCGCTGTCGCTGCACGTGCTGGCGGGGGCGCTGGCGGACGCGGGCGTGGACGCGCGCGTCGTCGCCGGGCCGACCGGGCGGCACCGGCTGCTGGAGATCACCGCGATGACGTCGCCGTCGGCGGTGGTGCTCACGAGCGAGCAGCCGGCCCCGGACCTCGCCACGCTGGCGGCGCTCGTGGAGCAGCACCCCGACCTGCCGGTCTTCGCGATGGTGCCCGACGAGGCGTCCCCGGCCGTCCCCCGCGGGCCGGAGGTGTACCGCGTCCGCACGGTCCCCGGTCTCGTGCACGAGGTGCTCGCGGTCTGCCGGTGACCGATCCGTGACCCGTTCGCGCTAACGTCGCGCCTGATCCGGCCGATACACCTAGAAGCCGGGTCCGTCAGGACCGGGCACAGGCGGAAGGCGGAGGTCGATGGCTGGCGTCGTGGTGTGCCACGGGTCGACGGCGGTGCGCGAGCGCATCGTCCTGACGGCACTGGGGGTCCCCGCGCTCGCTCCTGTCCGCGCCGCCGCCACGGTCGAGGAGCTCGTGACGCTCGCTCGCCGGGTGCCACCGACGATCGTGCTGCTCGACGCGCACCTGCCGTCGCCCGGCCCGGTCGAGGCGATCCGGCGGCTGCGCGCCGTGCCGTCCCAGTCGACGGTCGTCATGCTCGCGGTGCCGGGCGACGAGATCGCCCTGGACCGGGCGATCGCCCTCGGCGCGCGCGGCTACCTCGCCCCGGACGTCGGCCGGGCGGAGCTCGCCGCCGTCGCCGCCCACATCCTCGCCAGCCCGGCACTGCCCGCCGGCGTCCCGGACGCCGTGCCCGCGCACGGCGCCGTCGCCAGCGCACCCACGCCCGCCGTCGCCCGGGCGGACCTGCCGGTGCAGGCCGGCACCTCCCGGGACGAGGTCTCGCTCACCAAGCGCGAGGTCGAGGTGCTCGTCGGCATGAGCAACGGCAGGTCGAACGCGCAGATCGGCCAGGAGCTGTTCCTGTCCGAGGACACCATCAAGACCCACGCCCGCCGGCTGTTCCGCAAGCTCGGGGCGGCGGACCGGGCGCAGGCGGTCGCGATCGGGCTGCGGCGGGGCCTCATCCGCTGACCTGCCGGGGTCGCGCAGGTCCCGCCGGGAGGGCGTCGGGGTGCCGTCGCGAACCGCCGTATCATCGGGGGATGACCGACCTGGGTACCCCTGGATCCGCCGCGCCTGCCGACCCGTTCGGCTTCATCGGTCTCACCTACGACGACGTCCTGCTCCTCCCGGGCGAGACCGACGTCATCCCGAGCGAGGTCGACACCACGACCCGTCTCACGCGTGAGATCTCCCTGTCGATCCCGCTCGTGTCCGCCGCGATGGACACCGTCACCGAGTCGCGCATGGCCATCGCGCTCGCCCGCCAGGGCGGCATCGGCGTGCTGCACCGCAACCTGTCGATCGAGGCGCAGGCCCACCAGGTCGACCTGGTGAAGCGTTCCGAGTCCGGCATGGTGTCCGACCCCGTGACCGTGGGCCCCGACGCCACGCTCGCCGAGCTCGACGCCCTGTGCGCGAAGTACCGCGTGTCCGGGCTGCCGGTCGTGGACGAGGACCGCCGCCTGCTGGGCATCATCACCAACCGCGACCTGCGCTTCGTGCCGCCGGCCGAGTTCGCCACCCGCAGGGTGCGCGACACGATGACGTCGATGCCGCTGGTCACCGGACCGGTCGGCATCTCGAACGACGACGCCGCGGCGCTGCTCGGCAAGCACAAGGTCGAGAAGCTGCCGCTCGTGGACGCCGACGGGCGCCTCCAGGGCCTCATCACCGTCAAGGACTTCGTGAAGTCCGAGCAGTACCCGCTGGCCACCAAGGACGCGTCCGGCCGCCTGGTCGTCGCCGCGGCCGTCGGGTTCTTCGGTGACGCCTGGGACCGCGTGAGCGCCCTGGTCGAGGCCGGCGTGGACGCGCTCGTCGTCGACACCGCCAACGGCCACGCCCGGCTCATGCTCGACATGGTGCGCCGCATCAAGTCCGACCCGGCCACGAAGCACGTCCAGGTCATCGGCGGCAACATCGCGACCCGCGAGGGCGCGCAGGCGCTGGTCGACGCGGGTGTGGACGCGGTGAAGGTCGGTGTCGGACCGGGCTCCATCTGCACCACGCGCGTGGTCGCCGGCGTCGGCGTCCCGCAGGTCACCGCGGTCTACGAGGCCTCGCTGGCCGCGAAGCCCGCGGGCGTCCCGGTCATCGCCGACGGCGGCCTCCAGTACTCCGGCGACATCGCGAAGGCCCTCGTGGCGGGCGCGGACAGCGTCATGGTCGGTGGCCTCATCGCCGGCTGCGACGAGTCGCCCGGTGACCTGGTGTTCGTCAACGGCAAGCAGTTCAAGCGCTACCGCGGCATGGCGTCGCTCGGTGCGATGCAGAGCCGCGGCGACCGCCGGTCGTACTCCAAGGACCGCTACTTCCAGGGCGACCTCACCGACGACGAGATCATCACCGAGGGCATCGAGGGCCAGGTCCCGTACCGCGGCCCGCTCGCGGCCGTCGCGCACCAGCTGGTGGGCGGCCTGCACCAGTCGATGTTCTACGTCGGCGCGCGGACGGTTCCGGAGCTCCAGGCGCGCGGGAAGTTCGTCCGCATCACGCCGGCGGGCCTCAAGGAGAGCCACCCGCACGACGTCCAGATGATCTCGGAGTCCCCGAACTACACGGTCCGCTGACGGCACGGTCCGTTGACGGCACGGTCCGCCGACGGCGCCGTCCGCCGTCGGCGCGGACGTGCGGACGGGGGCCGGGTGCACGCGCACCCGGCCCCCGTCGCGTCGGCGGTCAGTCGCGGAACGTCTCGATCTGGGCGCCGAGCTCGACCAGCCGCTCCTGCAGCTGCTCGTACCCGCGGGCGATGATGTCGACGTTGCGCAGCACGCTCGTGCCCTTGGCGGCGAGCATCGCCAGCAGGATCACCACCGCGGGCCGGAGCGCCGGCGGGCAGGACACCTCGGCGCCGGACCAGTGGGTCGGGCCGGACACCTGCAGCCGGTGCGCGTCGAGCAGCCGCACGTCGGCGCCGAGCCGGGTGAGGTCCGTGAGGTGGATCGCGCGGCCCTCGTAGACCCAGTCGTGCACGAGCGTCGACCCGGTCGCGCATGCCGCGATGACCGCGAAGAACGGCAGGTTGTCGATGTTGAGGCCGGGGAACGGCATCGGGTGGATCTTGTCGAGCGGCGCGCGCAGGTCGCTCGGGTGCACGGTGATGTCCACGAGCCGGGTGCGGCCGTTGTGCGCGGTGTACTCCGGCGACAGCGTGTACCGCAGGCCCATCTCGGACAGCGTCGCGAGCTCGATCTCCATGAACTCGATCGGCACCCGGCCGACGGTGATCTCCGAGCCGGTGACGATGCCGGCGGTCAGCAGGCTCATCGCCTCGACCGGGTCCTCGGACACCGCGTACTCCACGTCCGCGTCGATCTCCGCCTTGCCGTGCACGGTGAGCGTGGTGGTCCCGATGCCGTCGACCCGCACGCCCAGCAGCTCCAGGTAGAAGCACAGGTCCTGGACCATGTAGTTGGGGCTGGCGTTCCGGATGGTCGTGACGCCGTCGCGGCGGGCGGCGGCCATGAGGGCGTTCTCGGTGACGGTGTCGCCGCGCTCGGTGAGCACGATCGACAGGTCGCGGCGGCCGGGGTCGGTGACGCGGGCGTGGTAGCGCCCTGCCGTGGCCGTCACGGACAGCCCGAACGGGCGCAGGGCGATCATGTGCGGCTCGACGGTGCGCGAGCCGAGGTCGCAGCCGCCGGCGTACGGCAGGTGGAACTCGTCGAGCTGGCCGAGCAGCGGGCCGAAGAACATGATGATCGACCGGGTCCGGCGTGCCGCGTCCACGTCGATGGCCTCGAGGTCGAGGTCCTTCGGCACGACGATCTCGAGGTCGTGGCCGTCGTTCGACCAGGTGGCGCGGACGCCGACGGACCGCAGCACGTCGACGATGCGGTCCACCTCGACGATCCGGGCGACGTTGCGCAGGCGCGTGGTGCCGCGGTTGAGCAGCGACGCGCACAGCAGCGCGACGGCGCCGTTCTTGGAGGTGTTGACGTCGAGCCGGCCCTCGAGGCGGACGCCGCCCTGCACGCGCAGGTGGGTGTGCTGGGGGCCGCCGAGGGTCACGATGGGGGCGTCGAGCGCCGCGCCGATGCGCGTGAGCATGTCGAGGCTGAGGTTCTGGGAGCCCTGCTCGATGCGGTGGACGGCGGACTGGCTGGTGCCGAGCAGCTCGGCGAGCTGGGTCTGCGTGAGGCCGCGGTGGCGGCGGGCGGACCGGACGAGCGAGCCCACGTGGGCGAGCTGCTCGGGGAGCGTGGGGGTCACGGGGGAGTTCGGCGCGTTGACGGCGGGGATCGTGCCGGTCGCGGTCTCGGAGGTCGTGGTCACCGAGCGAACGTATCTCATGGATGAGATATCTGCGCGGCGCAGAATGAGGAGATCCTGTGCGCGGGGCGTTCACGGGGTCGTCCCGACCTCACCGGTGAGGTCGGCGCCGCAGGTCAGGCGATCAGCGTGTCCTGGACGGGGTGCCCCGCGAACCGCAGGTCGCGCGCCGGGTCGTGGACGGGCGGGGCCGGCTGCCGGCGCCCGCGGCTGGGCCACGTGTGCTCCGCCCCGGGGCCGGGCAGGCCGCGCTCGTCGCGCCAGGCGTTGAACGCCTCCGCCCACGCCCGGTGCGCGGTCACCTGGTAGTCGTGCAGGGACACGAGGTCGAGGTCACCGAGGTGCGGGAACCGCCCGACGATCCGCTCGAGCACGTCGAGCGTGGCCACCACGTCGACGTCGGCGGTGTGCAGGCTGCCGGTGTCGACCACCTGGTACACGCCGCAGAGGTCGACGAGCTTGCGCTTGCCCCTGCGGTACCGGTCCTCCGCGCGGTCCAGCACCAGCGGGTCGATCACCGGGCGCAGCTCGCCGTCCAGGCGGTCCTCGACCGTGGGCAGGTGGTGGCGGCGCAGCTCGGCCTCCAGCAGGCACAGGTCGAACGACGCGTTGTAGGCGACCACCGGCACGCCGTCGCGGACGGCACCGGCGATGGCGTCCGCGATCTCGTCCAGCGCCGGCCGGGGCGCCCTGCCGTGGGCGCGCGCGTGCTCGGTGCTGATGCCGTGGATCGCGCTCGCGGCCTCCGGGATGGGCACGCCCGGGTCGATCAGCCACGTGCGGACGTGCGTGCCCGTGGCGTCCCTCCGCACCAGCGCCGCGGTGACGATGCGGTCGTGGTCCACGTCGACGCCGGTGGTCTCCGTGTCGAAGCCCAGCAGCGGCCCGTCCGTCCAGGTCATGCGTCGCACTCCTTCCTGCCCTGTCAGCATCGCACCGGCCACCCACGCGGCCGGGGAACCGGCCCCGGCCTGTCGCGGCCCGGACCGGCCGGCCGGCCCGCACCGCCCGGCGAGATGCGGCCGGGCACCGCCGGGGTGAGGGTGGGAGGAGCCCGCGGACAGCGGGGAGCACCCACCGAGAGGAGACGTCATGGCACGCCTGACCGGCCGGACCGTCGCGTTCCTGACCAGCAGCAAGGGGATCGAGGAGCCCGAGCTGACCGCGCCCTGGCAGGCCGTGGTCGACGAGGGCGGCACACCCGTGCTGGTGTCCGCGGAGGCGGGCACGGTGAGCGCCGTCAACAACGACCTCGACCCGGGCGGCGACTACCCGGTGGACCGCACGCTCGACCAGGTGTCGGCGGACGACGTCGACGCCCTCGTCATCCCGGGCGGCACCGTCAACGCCGACACCCTGCGCACGCAGGAGGGCGCGCAGGCGCTCGTGCGCGCGGTCGTCGGTGCGGGCAAGCCCGTCGCGGCGATCTGCCACGGCCCGTGGACGCTGATCGAGGCGGGCGTCGTGGACGGCGTCACGCTGACGTCCTACCCGAGCCTGGCGACCGACCTGCGCAACGCCGGTGCCGACTGGGTCGACCGGGAGGTCGTCGTGTCGCAGAGCGGCGCCAGCACGCTGATCACCTCGCGCAACCCCGACGACCTGCCCGCCTTCTGCGCGGCGGTCGTCGACGCGGTCGCGGGCTGAACCGCGGCCCGGCGCCGGCGGGTCGGCGCCGGGCCCGTCGCACCGGCGTGGGCGTCCCCGGCGACGGGGGCGTCCGCGCCGGTAGCCTGGGCCGGTGAGCAACGAGATCGAGATCGGCCGCGGCAAGCGGGGGCGGCGCGCGTACTCCTTCGACGACATCGCCGTGGTGCCCTCCCGGCGCACCCGGGACCCGGAGGAGGTCTCGGTCGGCTGGCAGATCGACGCCTACCACTTCGACCTGCCGGTGCTGGCGGCGCCGATGGACTCGGTCATGAGCCCGGCCACGGCCGTCGCGCTCGGCCGCGCGGGCGGCCTGGGCGTGCTCGACCTCGAGGGGCTGTGGACCCGCTACGAGGACCCCGAGCCGCTGCTCGCCCGGATCGCCGAGCTCCCGGCCGACGAGGCGACCGCCCGCATGCAGGAGATCTACGCGGCGCCGATCCAGCCGGAGCTCATCCGGCGCCGCATCGGCGAGATCCGCGACGCCGGCGTGACGGTCGCGGGCGCGCTGTCCCCGCAGCGCACGCAGGAGTTCTGGAAGGACGTCGTCGACGCCGGCGTCGACCTGTTCGTCATCCGCGGCACCACGGTGTCGGCCGAGCACGTCTCCGGCCGGGCCGAGCCGCTGAACCTCAAGCGCTTCATCTACGAGCTCGACGTGCCGGTGGTCGTCGGCGGCGCGTCCACGTACACCGCGGCGCTGCACCTCATGCGCACCGGGGCGGCGGGCGTGCTGGTCGGGTTCGGCGGCGGCGCGGCGCACACCACACGCGTCTCGCTCGGCATCCACGCCCCGATGGCCACGGCGGTCGCGGACGTCGCGGCCGCGCGCCGGGACTACCTGGACGAGTCCGGCGGCCGGTACGTGCACGTCATCGCGGACGGCGGGGTGGGCCGGTCGGGCGACCTGGTGAAGGCCGTCGCGTGCGGCGCGGACGCCGTCATGCTCGGGGCCGCGCTCGCCCGGGCGACGGACGCGCCGGGCGGCGGCTGGCACTGGGGCCCGGAGGCGCACCACCCGCACCTGCCGCGCGGGGAGCGCGTGCACGTCGGGCGGGCGGGGACGCTGCAGCAGGTGCTGTTCGGCCCCGGCTCGACCGCGGACGGCTCGCTCAACCTCATCGGGGCGCTCCGCCGGGCCATGGCGACCACCGGGTACTCGGACCTCAAGGAGTTCCAGCGCGTCGAGATCGTCGTCTCGCCGTACCAGCCGCGCTGAGCCCCACGGGAGCGCGGGGCCGCGATGCCCGTTCCTGCCCGGATCTGTGTGGATCTCGCCCCGGGTCGGTTTGTTTGCTTGCGTTTTGGGTCTGACCTGGGCCATGCTGGACCCGCACCGCCGCCGGGCGACACCCGGCGGCCCGGGACCTCGACGGAGCGGACGTGTACGCAACGGAGCGCCAGCAGCAGATCCTCGCCGCCGCGCGGCGGGACGGACGGGTCGACGTCGCGTCGCTGGCCACACGGCTCGACGTGACTCCCGAGACGGTGCGCCGCGACCTGACGGTGCTGGAGCGCCACGGCCTGGTCCGGCGGGTGCACGGCGGTGCCATCCCCGTCGAGCAGCTCGGGTTCGAGCCCGGGCTCGCCCAGCGCGAGGGGCTGCTCGCGGGGGAGAAGGACCGCATCGCGAAGGCCGCCCTCGACGAGCTGCCCGACGGCGGCTCGCTCATCCTCGACGCCGGCACCACCACCGTGCGGCTGGCGGAGCTGCTGCCGGCCGACCGCGAGCTCACCGTCGTGACGCACGCGCTGCCGGTCGCCACCGTGCTCGCCACCCGGCCCGGCGTCACGCTGCACCTGGTCGGCGGGACGGTCCGGGGCCGCACCCTCGCCGCGGTCGGCACCTGGGCGCTGCGCGAGCTCGCCGACATCCGCGCGGACGTGGCGTTCCTCGGCACCAACGGCCTGAGCGTCGAGCACGGCCTCACGACACCCGACCTCGCGGAGGCGGCGGTCAAGCGGGCGCTCGTGCAGGCCGCACGCCGGATCGTCGTGCTCGCCGACCACAGCAAGCTCGGCCGCGAGGACTTCGCGCACGTCGCGCCGCTGGCGGAGGTCGACACGCTGGTGACCGACGCCGGCGTGCAGCCCGAGGTCGCCGACGAGATCGAGGCCGCGGGCCCGCGGGTGGTGCGCGCGTGACCGGCTCGCGGGCGGCCGTGACGCCCCGGGTCGTCACCCTCACACCGAACCCCAGCCTGGACCGGGCGCTCGACCTCGACGTCCTGCTGCCCGGCGAGGTCAACCGGGCGGTCGGCACGCACCAGCACCCCGGCGGCAAGGCGATCAACGTGTCCCGGGCGCTCGCGGTGCACGGCGTCGCGACCTGCGCCGTGTTGCCGTCGGGCGGCGCGGACGGCGCCCAGCTCGTCGCGCTGCTGGCCGCCCAGGGGGTGACCGCCCGTCCCGTGCCGGTGGCGGGCGACACCCGGTCCAACATCACGCTCACGGAGTCGAGCGGTGCGACCACCAAGATCAACGCCCCCGGGCCGGCGCTGTCCGCCGCGGAGGTCGACGCCCTGCTCGCCGCCGTGGAGGCGGAGGTGCTCGCGGGGGCGACGGCGGTCGTCGCCGCCGGCAGCCTGCCCGCGGGGGTCGACGACGCGTTCTTCACCCGGGTCGCCGACCTCGGCGCGCGGCACGGCGTCCCGGTGGTGCTCGACACCTCCGGCGAGCCGTTGGCCGCCGCCGTGCGGCACGGGGGGCTCGCCCTGGTCAAGCCCAACGACGAGGAGCTCGCGGAGCTCGCCGGGCGGGACCTCGTGACGGTCGGGGACGTGCTGGCCGCCGCGGCGACCGTGCGGGCCGCGGGGACCGACGCGGTGCTCGTCAGCCTCGGGGCGCACGGCGCGCTGCTCGTGACCGGCGGCGGTTCCTGGTGGGCCGGCGGAGCGCCGCTGCAGCCCGTCTCCACGGTCGGCGCCGGGGACTCCACGCTCGCCGGGTACCTGGCCGCGCCGGGGGAACCGGCCGAGCGGCTGCGACGTGCCGTGGCCTGGGGGCGCGCCGCCGTCCTGCTGCCCGGCACCGAGGCCCCGTGCCCCGCCGACGTCCGCCCCGACGAGGTCGCCGTCGTCGCCGATCCCGACCCCGCCCTCGCGCTCCAGGAGCTCTGAGGGACCGCCCGGGCCCGCAGCCCCCGACACCCGCACCCGCTCGCCCCCACCTCGACGGAGAGACCATGAGCACGCGCACCGAGTCCGCCACCGCTCCCGCCCCCGGGACGCTCCTGCACGGCGTGGGGGTGGGCCGGCGTGTCGCCGTGGGCCCGGTCGTGCGGGTGCAGCCCGCCCCGGCCGTGCCCGGCGACGCGCCCGTGGTCCGGGACGGTGCACCCGTGCCGGAGGCCGACGTGCCCGACGCGGTCGTCGCGGCGTTCGCGGACGTCGCCGAGGCGCTGCGCGCGCAGGCCGACCGGGCGGGCGGGACCGTCGCCGAGGTGCTGGGCGCGACCGCGATGATGGCCGACGACCCGGCGCTGCGCGATCAGGTGCTCGCGCGCGTGCGCGGCGGCGAGCCGGCCGTCGGGGCCCTCGACGCGGTGGTCGGCCAGTTCGCCGCGATGTTCGAGCAGGCCGGCGGCTACCTCGCGGAGCGCGTGACCGACCTGCGCAGCGTCCGCGACCGCGTCGTCGCCCGCCTGGCCGGCCTGCCCGCCCCTGGCGTCCCCGAGCTGCGTGAACCGTCCGTCGTCGTGGCACGGGACCTGGCGCCGGCCGACACCGCCGCCCTGGACCTCGAGCGGGTGCTCGCGCTCGTCACCGAGGAGGGCGGCCCCACCGGGCACACGGCGATCATCGCGGGGCAGAACGGCATCCCGTGCGTGGTGCGCACCGCCGGTGCCGCGGGCCTGCCCGACGGGGTGGTGGTCGGGGTCGACGCCGCCGCCGGCACCGTCCTCGTGCAGCCCGACGACGACGCGCGCGCGGCGTTCGCGGCCCGCGCGGCGGCGGAGCGCGCGCTGGAGGAGGACACCGCCCCCGGCGCCACCGCCGACGGGCACGGGGTCGCGCTGCTCGCCAACATCGGCACCGCCGAGGACGCGGAGCGGCTGTCCGCGACCGCCGCGGAGGGCGTCGGGCTGTTCCGCACCGAGGTGCTGTTCCTGGGCCGGCAGCAGGCGCCGACGGTCGACGAGCAGGCCGAGGTCTACGCGCGGGTGCTCCGGGCCGTGGGGCCGGGACGCAAGGTCGTCGTGCGGACGCTCGACGCGGGCGCGGACAAGCCGCTGGCCTTCGCGAACCTCACGCCGGAGGAGAACCCGGCCCTCGGCGTCCGGGGCTACCGGCTCGTGCGGTCCGCCCCCGGGCTGCTCGCCGACCAGCTCACCGCGCTCGCGCGGGCGGGCCGCGAGACCGGCACGGACCCCTGGGTGATGGCCCCGATGATCGCGACCGCGGGGGAGGCGCGGGCGTTCGCCGCCGCCGCCCGGGACGCGGGCCTGCGCACGGTCGGGGTCATGGTCGAGGTCCCGGCCGCCGCCCTGCGCGCCGCCGGGGTGCTCGAGGAGGTGGACTTCGTCTCGCTCGGCACCAACGACCTGGCGCAGTACACGATGGCCGCCGACCGGCTGCGCGGCGAGCTCGTGGACCTGCTCGACGCGTGGCAGCCGGCCGTGCTGGAGCTGGTCGCCGCCACGGCGCGGGCGGGCGCCGGGCACGACCGGCCCGTGGGGGTGTGCGGGGAGTCGGCGTCGGACCCGCTCATGGCGCTCGTCCTCGCCGGGCTCGGCGTCACCAGCCTGTCGATGTCCCCGGCTGCGCTGCCCGCCGTGCGGTACGCGCTGCGCCGCCACACCCTCGCGCAGTGCCGGGAGATGGCGGACGCGGCGCTCGCGGCGGCGGACCCCGCGGCGGCGCGGGCGGCGGTCACCGCGCGGGTGACGCCCGAGGCCCGGGCGGCGCTCGGGCTCTGACGCGCCGGCCGCGCGGCGGGGCCCGGCGGCACCAGGGCGTGTCCCGACGTGGCCGGTGCGGCCCGGTGCGGCTCGGTGCGGCCGCGTGCGGCGGGTGCGGCCCGGTGCGGCCCGGCGACGCCCGCGGGGCGCGCGCGTACCCTGGCGCGCATGGTGCCCGACCACGGCGTCCTGGACCCGGAGACCGACCCGCTCGCCACCCTGGTGCTCGAGCCGGACGACCTGCGCGACCTCGCCCGGCGGGTGGTGACGTCGGCGGGCGCGGGCACGGTGACGCACCACGCGCCCTGGACCCGCGCGCCCCTCGCGACGCTGCCCGCGTCCACGCCCGCCGACGTGGCCCGCGCCGCCCGCGCCGCCCGGGCCGCGCAGCGCCGGTGGGCGGCGGTCCCGGCCCGGCGGCGGGCGGGGCTGCTGCTGCGCGTGCACGACCTGCTGCTGTCCCGGCAGAGCGACGTGCTGGACCTGGTGCAGCTGGAGAACGGCAAGGCGCGGGCCGCGGCGTTCGAGGAGGTCGCGGACGTCGCGCTCGTCGCCCGGCACCTGGGCCTGCGGGCGCCGGCGCTGCTCGCGCCCGAGCGGCGGCCGGGGCTCGTCCCGGGGCTGACGTCGGTGCGGGTCCGGCACGACCCGGTCGGGGTGGTCGGCGTCGTCGCACCGTGGAACTACCCGCTCAGCCTGACGCTCGGCGACGTGCTGCCGGCGCTCGCCGCCGGCGACGCCGTGCTGCTGCGTCCGGACCCCCAGACGCCGCTGACGGCGCTGTGGGCGGTGGAGCTGCTCGAGGACGCCGGGATGCCGCCCGGGCTGGTGCAGGTGGTGCTCGGCGACGGGCCGGTCGTGGGCGCCGCCGTCGCCGACCACGTCGACCACCTGGTCTTCACCGGCTCCACGGGCACCGGCCGGGTGGTCGCGGCGCGCGCGGGGGAGCGGCTGGTGCCCACCACGCTGGAGCTCGGCGGCAAGAACGCGCTGTACGTGGCGGACGACGTCGACGTGGAGGCAGCGGCGGAGGGGGCGGTGCGGGCGTGCTTCGGCGGGACGGGCCAGCTCTGCGTGTCGGTGGAGCGGCTGCTGGTGCACGAGGCCGTCGCGGACGCGTTCCTGGCGGCGTTCGTGCGGCGGACGCGCGCCCTGCGCGTCGGCGTGGGGCTGGACTACCGGTCGGACATCGGGTCCCTGACCTCCGCCGAGCAGCTCGCCCGCGTCGTGGAGCACGTCGAGGACGCGCTGTCGGGCGGGGCGCGGGTGCTGGCCGGGGGCCGGCACCGGACGGACCTGGGCCCGTACGTGTACGAGCCGACCGTGCTGGAGGGCGTCGGGGACGCGGCCCGCGCGTTCCGGGAGGAGACGTTCGGGCCGGTCGTGGCGGTGCAGCGGGTGGCGTCGGACGACGAGGCGGTCGCGGCGGCCGACGACTCGGCGTACGCGCTGCACGCGAGCATCTGGACGCGGTCCGCGCGCCGGGGGGAGGCGCTCGCGGCGCGGCTGCGGGCGGGCTCCGTCGCCGTCAACGACGGCTACCAGGCGTCGTGGGGCTCGGTCGCGGCTCCGCAGGGCGGCCGCGGGGACTCCGGCTGGGGCCGGCGGCACGGCCGCGAGGGCCTGCTGGCGCTGACAGCGACGCGCACGGTCGCGGTCCAGCGCGGCGTGCACGGCGTGCGCCTCGCGGGGCGCACCGTCGTGCCGCCGGCGGGTCCGGGACGGGTGCTCTCCGGGCCGCCCGAGCGGTGGACCGCCCAGGTGACGGCGGCGCTGCGTCTCGCGCGACGCCTCCGGCTGCGCTGACGCGGCGGGGTCAGCCGGCGCGCACCGCCTCCGGTGGCGGGGCGGGGGGCGTCGGCAGCGCGGTGGCCGGCTCCGGGTCCTCGGAGAAGTGCACGCGGTTGCGGCCCTGGCGCTTCGCGCGGTACAGCGCCGCGTCGGCGCGGGCGGCCAGGGCGTGGGCGGACTCGCCGGTCGCCGCCATCGCGCCGCCCAGGCTGAGCGTGACGCGCAGCTGCGGCGACAGCTCGTGCCACGGGTAGCCGGCGATGGTGCCGCGGATCCGCTCGCACACCGTCCGGGCCTGCTCGAGCGGCGAGTCGAGCAGCACCAGCGTGAACTCCTCGCCGCCGATCCGGGCCACGACGTCCCCGACCCGGACCGCCCCGGTCATGATCTGGGCGACGCGACGCAGCACCTCGTCGCCGACCGGGTGGGAGTGCTGGTCGTTGACGGACTTGAACAGGTCGATGTCCGCCACGACGTAGGCGACGCCCTCCTCCTGCCCGAGCCGCGCGGCGAGGATCGCGTCGAGGCCGCGGCGGTTGAGCAGCCCGGTCAGCGGGTCGTGAGCGGCGTCGTGCTGCAGGGTCTCGTTCAGCGCCGCGAGCTCCGCGAGCCGCTTGCGGGCCTGGTCCCGCGACCGGCGTACACGCTCCACCTCGAGCTGGGCGTTGACGACGATGCCGCGTCGCTCGGCGGCGGCGTCGCGCTGCAGCATCACGGCCTCGTGGTAGCGGCGGTGGGTCTGCAGCGCCGCGCGCAGGTCGCCGGTGTCCTCGTGCACCTGGACCAGCTCGAGCAGGAGGTCGGCGCGCTCCATCGGGCGCAGCGTCTGCTCGGTCAGCAGCAGGCCGGCGGAGAGCGTGGCGCGGGCCGCGGCGTGGTCCCCGCGCAGCCGCCGGAGACGTCCGTGGGCGGCGTGGTAGCGGATGGTCAGGTACCGGGCGGCGATCTCGGGGAGCACCACCGCGACGTCCTCGAGGGCCCGTTCGGCGGCGGCGAGGTCGCCGCGGGCCATGTGCGCTCGGGCGAGGCGGATCTGCGCCTCGGCGGCCATGCGCGGGTTGCCGTCCTGCGCGGCGAGCATGCCGCGGGTCGCGAGCGAGACGGCGCGGTCGGCCAGCACCCGGGCGCGCGCCGGGTCGGCCGACGCGAGGGCCTCGGACTCGTCGGTGTCGAGCTTGGCCAGGCCGGACAGCGTCGCGCACGTGCCGTCGGGGCGGTCGAGCAGCGGCCAGAGCGTCGCCGCCTCGTCCAGGAGCTCGCGGGCCTTCTCCGGGAACCGGCCCATGGAGATGTACGTGTCCGCGAGGTTGTTCAGCGCGGCGGCGAGGCCCTCGGTGTCGTCGAGCTCGCGGCGGATCGCCAGCGACCGCTCCAGGAACTCCAGGGCCGAGAGGTTGTCGCCGAAGCCGTTGTAGACCGCCGCGAGCCCCTGCAGCACCCGGCCCTCCCAGGAGCGCAGGCCGTGGGACGTCGCCAGCGCGAGGGCGCGCTCCATCGCGGCGAGTGCCAGCGCGTCGTCCCCTACGAGGTGGTGCGCCCAGCCGCCGTTGTACTCGAGCTCGACCTCCACCGGCACGGCGCCCTCCGCCTGCGCCCGGTCCAGCAGGTCGGGCAGGGCGGCGACGCAGAGTGCGGGGGCTGCGTCGCAGAGCCGGTCGATCCGGTCGAGCTCCGAGCGCCAGTCGGGCAGGCCACCCGGCTGCGCCGCTCGGGCAGTCGTCATACCGGAGGTATCGGGTACCCGGACGGGTGCCTGGAGGCATCGATCGGGTGAAGTCCGCACGGCGGACGGATGACGTCCGGAGTGCGGACGGCTTCGTGTCCCGACGCGCGAGGGCCCGGCACCGGACGGATCCGGTGCCGGGCCCTCGCGTCGGCGGGTGCCGTCAGGCGATCGTCGCGACCGCCTGCCGGGCGATCTCGAGCTCCTCGTTGGTGGGGATCACGAGCACGGTGACCTCCGCTCCGTCGGGGGAGATGACCGTCGGCTGCTTCTTGCGGCCCTCGTTGCGCTCCGGGTCGACCTGGATGCCCAGGCGCTCCAGGCCCTGCAGGGCGTTGAGGCGGACGATGTCGTCGTTCTCCCCGATGCCGGCGGTGAACGTGATGACGTCGACGTGGCCGAGCTCGGCGTAGTACTTGCCGACGTAGCCCTTGATGCGGTGGTAGTAGACGTCCAGGGCGGTCTTCACGCGCTCGTCGCCCGCCGCGACCGCGTCGTGCACGTCGCGCATGTCGGTGTAGCCGGACAGGCCGAGCATCCCGGACTTCCGGTTGAGCAGCTCGTCCAGGTCGTCGATGGTGTAGCCGCCGACACGGGCCAGGTGGAACAGCACGGCCGGGTCGATGTCCCCGGACCGCGTGCCCATGACCAGGCCCTCGAGCGGGGTCAGGCCCATCGAGGTGTCGATGCACTCCCCGCCGCGCACGGCCGACGCGGAGGCGCCGTTGCCGAGGTGCAGCACGATCGTGTTGAGCTCGGTGACGTCCTTGCCGAGGAACTCGGCGGTGGCACGGGACACGTACAGGTGCGACGTGCCGTGCGCCCCGTAGCGGCGGATCTTGTAGCGCTCGGCGACCTCCCGGTCGATGGCGTACGTGTACGCGGCCGGGGGCATGGTGCGGTGGAACGCCGTGTCGAAGACGGCCACGTGCGGGACGTTCGGGAACGCGTGCCGCGCCGCCTTGAGGCCCGCCACGTGCGCCGGGTTGTGCAGCGGGGCGAGGGGGGACAGGGCGTCGATCTGCGCGAGCACCTCGTCGTCCACGACGGCGGGGCCGTCGAAGACGTCGCCGCCCTGGACGACGCGGTGGCCGACGGCCGTCAGGTCCTCCTCGCGGAGCTGCGGCCCCTGCTGCTCGAACAGGTCCAGGACGACGCGCATGCCGGTCTCGTGGTCGGGCACCGGCTGCTCGAGCACCGTGGTGCCGGAGGGGCCCTCGTGCTTCACCTTGCCGACGTCGAGGCCGATGCGCTCCACGATCCCGGAGGCGAGGGCCTCGCCGCTGGTGACGTCGACCAGCTGGTACTTGATCGACGAGGAGCCGGAGTTGATGACGAGGACCGTGTTCACTTCGTGCCTTCCGAGGTCGCGCCCATGGCCTGGGCCTGGATCGCCGTGATGGCGACGGTGTTGACGATGTCCTGCACCAGGGCGCCCCGGGACAGGTCGTTCACGGGCTTGCGCAGGCCCTGGAGCACGGGCCCGACCGCGACGGCCCCGGCGGACCGCTGCACGGCCTTGTACGTGTTGTTGCCGGTGTTGAGGTCGGGGAACACGAACACGGTCGCCCGGCCGGCCACGTCGGAGTCGGGCATCTTCGTGCGGGCCACCGAGGCGTCCACCGCGGCGTCGTACTGGATCGGCCCCTCGACGTTGAGGTCGGGGCGGCGCTCGCGGACCAGCTCGGTCGCGGTGCGGACCTTGTCGACGTCGGCGCCCGAGCCGGACATGCCCGTGGAGTACGACAGCATCGCGATCCGCGGCTCGATCCCGAACTGCGCGGCGGTGGCGGCCGACGAGATCGCGATGTCCGCGAGCTGCTCGGCCGTCGGGTCCGGGTTCACGGCGCAGTCGCCGTAGACGAGCACGCGGTCCTCGAGGCACATGAGGAACACCGACGACACCACGGAGGTGCCGGGCACGGTCTTGATGATCTCGAAGGACGGCTTGATGGTGTGGGCCGTGGTGTGGGCGGCTCCGGACACCATGCCGTCCGCGAGGCCGAGCTGCACCATCATCGTGCCGAAGTACGACACCGAGGACACGATCTCCCGGGCGCGCTCCACCGTCATGCCCTTGTGCTTGCGCATCTCGGTGTACTCGGCGGCGAACCGCTCCAGCAGGTCGCCGGACTTCGGGTCGACGACCGTCGCGGCCGCGAGGTTGAGGCCGAGCTCGGTCGCGCGGGTCCGGATCGCGGTCTCGTCGCCGAGGATCGTCAGGTCCGCGACCTCGCGCTGGAGCAGCGTGGAGGCGGCCCGCAGGATGCGGTCGTCGTTGCCCTCGGGGAGCACGATGTGCTTGCGGTCCGACCGGGCCCGGTCGAGCAGCTCGTACTCGAACATCAGCGGCGTCACGACGTCGGGCGCCGGGACCTCGAGGGCCGCGAGCGCCTCCTCGGCGTCGGTGTACTTCTCGAACAGGGCGAGCGCGGTGTCGACCTTGCGCTGCGAGTCCGCGGAGAGGCGGCCGCGGGTGCCGGCTGCCTCGCTCGCCGAGCGGAACGTGCCCAGCTCGGTGCGGATCAGCGGCAGGCGGCTGCCCAGGCCGTCGACCAGGCGGGTGACGATGGCCGGCGGCTCGAACCCGCCGTTGAGGATGATGCCGGACAGCGACGGGAAGCCGTCGGCGGTGTGCGCCATGAGCAGGCCGAGCAGGATGTCCGAGCGGTCGCCGGGGACGATGACGACGACGCCGTCGGACAGGCGCTCCAGCAGGTGCTCGATGGACATCGCGCCGACGAGCACCTCGGTGGCCTCGCGGGACAGCAGCTGCTCGTCGCCGCCGACCAGGCGGCCGCCGACGGACTCCATGAGCTGGCGGACGGTCGGGGCCACGAGGAACGGGTCCTCCGGCAGCGCCCACGCGGTCGCGCGGGTGGCGAGCTCGGCGCGCACGGCGTCGACGTCCTCGGGGCGGCAGCGGTTCGCGACGATCGCGACCACCTGGGCGTGCCCGGCCTCGAGCTCCGCGGCGGCGACCTCGGCGACCTGGCGGACCTCCTCGGGGGTGCGGCCCTGGCCCTTGACGCACAGCAGCACCGGGGCGCCGAGGTTCGCGGCGATCCGGGCGTTGAACCCGAGCTCGGCGGGGCCGGCGATGTCGGTGTAGTCGGTGCCGACGATCACGACGACGTCGCAGGCCCGGGCGACCGCGTGGTACCGCTGGACGATGGTCGCGAGCGCGGCCTCCGGGTCGGCGTGCACGGACTCGTACGTGGTGCCGATGCAGTCCTCGTAGCTGAGGTCCACGCCGTCGTGGGCGAGCAGCAGCTCCAGCACGTAGTCGGGGGTCTCGGTGGACCGGGCGATGGGGCGGAACACGCCGACCCTCTGCACGGTGCGGGTCAGCAGGTCGACGAGGCCGAGTGCCACGGTCGACTTGCCGGTGTCCCCTTCCGGGGACGTGACGTAGATGCTGCGGGCCACGGGTGGGGCTTCTTCCTGGTCGGTGCGGTGTCGCCGGGTGGTGGGATGAATTCTGCCGGACGTCAGGGGCCGGGTGGGCCCGCAGGGCCGGTGACGGTCGCCACGGCGGGCCCTCCCGGGCCCGTGCGGGCCCCCGACGTGTGACCTAGGTCCCGGACGGCCGATGGCCCGCACCGAGGTGGTGCGGGCCATCGGCCGCGAGGGGGGTGCTACTCGTTGTCACCGCCGGTCGCGGCGGTGGCGTTCTGCTGGGGGCCGCCGACCTCGGTGCCGGTCTCGCCCGCGTCGGGCCAGACCCAGTCACGCACCTCCGGCAGGTCCTCGCCGTGCGCCCGCGTGTAGTCGTGGGCCCGGAGCCGGGCGTCCACCATGCGCTGGCGCAGGCCCGCGTACTTCGACCCCAGCGACGGCGTCTGGTCGATGACGTCGATGACCAGGTGGTACCGGTCGAGGTCGTTCAGCATCACCATGTCGAACGGCGTCGTGGTGGTGCCCTCCTCCTTGTACCCCCGCACGTGCAGGTTCTTGTGCCCCTTGCGGCGGTACGTCAGGCGGTGGATCAGCCACGGGTAGCCGTGGTACGCGAACACGATCGGCTTGTCCGTCGTGAACAGCGTGTTGAAGTCGCGGTCCGACAGGCCGTGCGGGTGCTCCCGCTCGTCCTGCAGGCGCATGAGGTCCACGACGTTGACCACCCGCACCTTGAGGTCGGGCAGCTCCTGGCGCAGGATGTGCGCCGCCGCCAGCACCTCCAGGGTCGGCACGTCGCCGGCGCAGCCCAGGACCACGTCCGGGTCCTCGCCCTCGACCTCGGTGCCGGCCCACTCCCAGATGCCCAGGCCGCGGGTGCAGTGCGCGACGGCCTCGTCCATCGTGAGGAAGTTCGGCGCAGGCTGCTTGCCGGACACCACGACGTTGACGTACTGCCGGCTGCGCAGGCAGTGGTCGTACGTCGACAGCAGGGTGTTCGCGTCCGGCGGCAGGTACACCCGGACGATCTCGGCCTTCTTGTTGACCACGTGGTCGATGAAGCCCGGGTCCTGGTGGCTGAACCCGTTGTGGTCCTGGCGCCAGACGTGGCTGGACAGCAGGTAGTTCAGCGACGCGATCGGCCGGCGCCACGGGATGTGGTTGGTGACCTTCAACCACTTCGCGTGCTGGTTGAACATCGAGTCGACGATGTGGATGAAGGCCTCGTAGCTGGTGATCAGGCCGTGCCGGCCCGTCAGCAGGTAGCCCTCGAGCCAGCCCTGGCACTGGTGCTCCGAGAGCATCTCGACCACGCGGCCCATCCGGGCCAGGTGGTCGTCGGCGTCCGTCGGCAGGTACTGGGCGTTCCACTGCTTGTCCGTCACGTCGAACACGGCCTGCAGCCGGTTGGACGCGGTCTCGTCCGGGCCGAAGATCCGGAAGTTGTCCGGGTTCCGCCGGATGACCTCGGTGAGGTACTTGCCGAGCTCGCGGGTGGCCTCGGAGATCGAACCGCCGGGCACCGGCACCTCGACGGCGAAGTCGCGGAAGTCCGGCAGCCGCAGGTCCTTGAGCAGCAGGCCGCCGTTGGCGTGCGGGTTGTCGCTCATCCGCAGCGTCCCGCCGGGCGCCAGGGCCGTGATGTCGGCCTTGACGGAGCCGTCCGCCTCGAACAGCTCCTCCGGCCGGTAGGACTTCAGCCAGTCCTCGAGGACGTGCAGGTGCTCGTCGGTGTCGCGGGCGCTGGCCAGCGGCACCTGGTGCGAGCGCCAGGAGTTCTCGACCTGCTTGCCGTCGATCACCGGCGGGCACGTCCAGCCCTTGGGCGTCTTGAAGATGATCATCGGCCACGCCGGGCGCGAGTCGTCGCCCGCGGCGGCGCGCGCCTTGATCTCGGAGATCTCGTCGAGCACGACGTCCAGCAGCTCCGCGAAGCGGGCGTGCACGGCCGCGTGGTCCTCGCCGTCGAAGCCGCCGACGAACAGGTGCGGCTTGTGGCCGTACCCGCGCATGAGGTCGAGCAGCTCCTCCTCCGGGATGCGCGCGAGGACGGTCGGGTTGGCGATCTTGTACCCGTTGAGGTGCAGGATCGGCAGCACCACGCCGTCCTTGGCCGGGTCGATGAACTTGTTGGAGTGCCAGGACGTCGCGAGCGGGCCGGTCTCGGCCTCGCCGTCGCCCACGACTGCCGCGACCAGCAGGTCGGGGTTGTCGAACGCCGCGCCGTACGCGTGGGACAGGGCGTAGCCCAGCTCGCCGCCCTCGTGGATGGAGCCGGGAGTCTCGGGGGCCACGTGGCTCGGGATGCCGCCGGGGAAGGAGAACTGCCGGAACAGCCGGCGCACGCCCTCCTCGTCGGGGGTGATGTCGGAGTAGACCTCGGAGTACGTGCCGTCGAGGTACGCGCTCGCCACGAGGCCGGGGCCGCCGTGGCCCGGGCCCGTCAGGTACAGCGTCGACTGCTCGCGCTCCGCGATGACGCGGTTCAGGTGCGCGTACAGGAAGTTCAGGCCGGGCGTCGTGCCCCAGTGGCCCAGCAGCCGCGGCTTGACGTGGTCGCGCGTCAGCGGCTCCCGCAGCAGCGGGTTGTCCAGCAGGTAGATCTGGCCCACCGACAGGTAGTTGGCCGTGCGCCACCAGGCGTCGATACGCCGGAGCGTCTCCTCGGAGACCGGCTGGCCGGACCCGGCCCGCCAGGTCTCGAGCGGCGCCGTCGTCGTCGTCATGTCTCTCCCCGTTTCGCAGAACCACGGATGAGCCGTGGGCCCGGACGAGCGCCCCCCGCCGGGCATCCCCCAGCCTTGCGGCGCCGGACGCCGCGAGCCGGGACGTCCGACCTAGCCGGTCGCCCCGTGGCCGTACCTCGGCCCCGACCCATCCAACCCCATCGGGTGACGGGCTGCACCCGCCCCCGCGGGCCGGGGGAGCAGGGGTCCCGGCCCTGGTCCCCCTCCGGTTCCGGGGCCCCGGCCGGGTACCGTGCTGAGGTGCCCGAGACCTCCCGCGCCGAGCGGCGCGCGACCCTGTGGCGGGTCGCGCGCACGCCGCGCATGATCGGCCTGCTCGTGGTCCTGCTGGCCGCGGCGGCCGTCTGCGGGCGGTTGGGTGCGTGGCAGCTCGAGCGCGCCGAGGTGCGCGGTGCCGCCGCCCAGGCCCAGCGGCTCGCGGAGGTCGAGGCGCAGCCGCCCGTGCCCCTCGAGCAGGTGCTGGCGCCGCAGTCGACGTTCGACGGGTCGCTCGTGGGACGCCGGATCGAGGTGACCGGGCGGTACGAGGCCGACGGGCAGCTCCTGGTGACCGACCGCGGGCTGGACGGGCGCACCGGCTCGCTCGTCCTGACACCGCTGCGCGTCGAGTCCGGCGACCCGGACGCCGACGGTGCGGTGCTGCCGGTCGTCCGCGGCTGGGTGCCGGCCGGCGTGCAGGACCCGGGCGCGCCCGAGCTGGCCGTGCCGGAGGGCCGCATGACCGTGACCGGCTACCTGCAGGCGTCCGAGGACTCCGGTGCGCTGCCGGCGGGCGACGGCACGAGCGACAGCGTGTCGTCCGCCGAGCTGCTGGGCGTGTGGGGAGGGCCCATCTGGACGGGGTACGCGGTGCTCACGACCTCCGACCCCGCGCAGCCCCCCGCCGTGGAGCTGCTGCC
Source organism: Cellulomonas sp. C5510 (assembly GCF_019797765.1). Lineage (NCBI taxonomy): Bacteria > Bacillati > Actinomycetota > Actinomycetes > Micrococcales > Cellulomonadaceae > Cellulomonas > Cellulomonas sp. C5510. The sequence goes on along the minus strand of NZ_CP081862.1, from coordinate 3,168,507 downwards.
GCCGCCGACGCGGTCCGGCACCGGGCTGAACCTGCAGAACCTCGGCTACGCGGCGCAGTGGTTCATCTTCGGCGGGTTCGCGGTGGCGCTCTGGGTGCGGCTGCTCAAGGACGAGGTGCTGCGCGAGTCCGGCGAGCTCGGTCCGGCGGACGCCGGGACGGAGCCCGGCCCCGCCCCGCGCGACGTGCCGCCGCCGGGGGCCTGACCGCCGGCGCGTCGCGTCGGCCCTACTCCCGCTGCCAGGAGCTCCAGAGCGAGGCGTAGTCCCCGCCGGCGGCGACGAGCTCGTCGTGCGGCCCGATCTCGCTGATCCGGCCCGCGTCGACCACGGCCACCCGGTCGGCGTCGTGCGCGGTGTGCAGCCGGTGGGCGATCGCGACGACGGTGCGTCCCTCGAGCACCGCGGACAGCGACCGCTCCAGGTGCCGGGCGGCCCGCGGGTCGAGCAGCGAGGTCGCCTCGTCCAGCACGAGCGTGTGCGGGTCGAGCAGGACCAGGCGCGCGAGGGCGACCTGCTGCGCCTGCGCCGGGGTCAGCGCGACACCCCCGGACCCGACCTCGGTGGCCAGCCCGTCGGGCAGCGCCCCGGCCCACTCCCAGGCGTCGACCGCACGCAGCGCCCGCTCGAGCGCGGCGTCGTCGGCGTCCGGGGCGGCCAGCCGCAGGTTGTCGGCGAGCGGCCCGACGAACACGTGGTGCTCCTGCGTCACGAGCGCGACGTGCCCACGCAGCTCGTCGAGCGGCAGGTCCACGAGCGGGACCTCGCCGACCGTGACCGTGCCGCCCGTGGGCGGGTGGATGCCGGCGAGCATCCGCCCCAGCGTCGACTTGCCGGCGCCGGAGGGACCGACGACGGCGAGCCGCTCGCCGGTGCGCAGCTCCAGGTCCACCCCGTGCAGCACGTCCTGGCCCGGCCGGTACGCGTACCGGACGCCGTGGGCCTGCACCGTCTCGTCGGCCGGCCGCGCGTCGCGGGCGGTCCGGTCGGGGGCGACGTCGGCGACGCCGATGATGCGGGCCAGCGACGTCGCACCGACCTGGATCTCGTCGAGCCAGAAGATCAGCTCGCCGATGGGGTGGATGATCTGCGTCGCGTAGAGCGCGATCGTCGTCACCGCCCCGACCGTGGTCGCGCCCGTCGAGACGAGGTAGGCCCCCCAGGCGAGCACCGCGACCACCGGCAGGACGAACGCGGTGTCCACGCCCGGGAACAGCACGGTGCGCAGCCGGAGGGTGCGGGTCTCCGCCGCGAACGCCTCCCGGAGGTCGGCGTCGAGCCGCGCGCGCCGTCGGGCACCGAGGCCGAGCGCGTCGACCGTGCGCGCTCCCTCGACCGACTCGGTGATCGTGCCGTTGATCGTGGCGTACGCCGCGGACTCGCGCAGGTACGCCGGTGCGGCCCGGCGCAGGTACCACCGGGTCGTGCCGAGCAGCAGCGGCAGCCCGGCGAGCAGCCCGAGGGCGACCAGCGCGTCCGTCACGACCGCGGCCACCGCTGTGAGCGCGATCGTCGCGACGGTGACCAGGATGCGCGGCACGCCGAAGCGCACCGTGTACTGGACGCGGTCGATGTCGGTGGTCGTCCGGGCGACCAGGTCCCCGGTGCCCGCCCGCTCGACCGTGGACAGCGGCAGGCGCGTGACCGTGGCGACGAACTCCTCGCGCAGCTCGGCGAACACCGTCTCGCCCAGCACCATCGCGGCGCGCTGCGCGTACCGGATCAGCACCGTCTGGGCGAGCACGGCGCCGGCGAGCACCGCGACCGTACGGTCCACCGCGGCGGTCGTGGTCCCGGTGGCCACCGCGTCGACCAGCCGGCCGAGCAGCCACGGCCCGGCGAGACCGGCGGTCGCGGCGAGCACGTGCAGCACGACCACCACGGCGAGGCCGCGGCGGTGCCGGCGCAGCAGCGCCGCGGTGTGGCGGCGCAGGGCCGCCGGCTCAGCGACGGGCAGCTTCACGGCGGTCCTCCGTCCGGTCGGTGGTGCCGGGGTCGTCCTGCCCCGGGTCCTCGGTACGGGACACCACCGCCCGGTAGGCGGCTCCTGCGGCGTCCCGTGCGGCGACGAGCGCGCGGTGCGTCCCGGTGGCCACGACCCGGCCCCCGTCGACGAGCGCCACCTCGTCCGCGACGTCGAGCACGAGCGGGCTCGCGGTGACCACCACGGTGGTGGCTCCCTGCCGCGCGTCGGCGAGCCGGCGGGCGATGCGGGCCTCGGTGTGGGCGTCGACCGCGCTCGTCGGCTCCACGAGCACCAGCACCTCGGCGCCGGTGAGCAGGGCGCGGGCGAGGGCGACGCGCTGCCGCTGGCCGCCGGACAGCGACCGGCCCTTCTCCTCGACCTCGCCGTCCAGGCCGCCGGGCACGGAGTCCAGCACGTCCTGCGCGTCGGCCGTGGTCAGGGCGGCGAGCAGCTCGTCGCGGCCGGCGCCGCCGCGCACGTCGAGCTCGTCGGCGAGGCGCCCCGTGAACAGGTGCGGCGTCGACTCGGCGACGACGACGCGACCGCGCACCTCGGCGAGCCGGAGCTCGTGCAGCAGCGTGCGGCCCCAGCGCACCCGGGAGAGCGGCACGTCGCCGGCCCCCGCGGTGCGGCCGCCGTCGGCCGTCCCGGCGCCGTCGGGGCCCGGGACATGCTCGCGGGCGGACGGCCCCAGCCGCCCGAGCCGCAGGGCGATCCGCGCGGTCTCGTCCGGGTCCGCGCCGACCAGCGCGGTCATCCGCCCGGGACGGACCACCACGCCGCTGGCCTCGTCCACGAGCGGCTCGCCCGGGGCCGGGGGAGCCGCGGGTGCCACCGGGTCGTCGGAGCCGGCGACCGGCACCGCGAGCACGCGGATGATCCTGCGCGCCCCGACCACGGCCCGGGTCACGACGCGGATCGCCTCGCTCGCGGTCCACAGCGGCTGGGTGAGGAACGCGGCGAACCCGTAGAACGACACGAGCTGGCCCGCGGTGATGTCGCCGGCCAGCGCGAGACGCGCCCCCGCCCACACGACGACCGCGAGGAACATCCCCGGCAGCAGGGTCTGCAGCGCGTCGAGCAGCGACTGCGTCTGCGAGACCCGCACGCCGGCCTCGCGCACGACCTGCGACTGGCGGCGGTAGCGCTCGGCGAAGACGTCCTCGCCGCCGATGCCCCGCAGGATCCGCAGACCCGACACCGTGTCGGCACCCAGCGTGGTGAGCCGGCCGGTCGCCTCGCGCTGCGCGGCCTGCCGCCGCTGCAGCGCGGGCACCAGCAGCGACAGCACGCCGACGACGACCGGCAGCCCGAGCAGCACCAGCAGGCCCAGCGGCACCGACGTCCGCAGCAGCAGCGCGGTCAGCGTCAGGTAGGCCGCGACGCCCCCGACCAGCCGGGGGAGGATCGCGTAGACCTCGCCGAGCCGCAGGGCGTCCGTGGCGACGGTCGCCACGACCTCTCCCGTCGGCAGCTCGGCGGTCACCGCGTCGCCCGTACGCGTCACGTGGTGGCCGACCTGCTGCGACGCCGCGAACGCCGCGCGCAGCCAGTTCTCGACCTCGAGCCGGTGGCCCCAGACGTTCGCGCCGACCTGGACCATCCCGAGCGCGGCGAACCCGGCGCAGCCCAGCCAGAGCTCGCGGCCGAGGCCGGCGTCGAGCCCGTGGTCGACCACGCGCCCGAGCTGCCAGGGCAGCAGCGCGGCGGCCACGTTCCCCACGACCGAGACCGCGGTGGCGCCCGCGAGCACGCCGGCCTGCCGCCGCGCCTGCCGGAGCAGGAGCCGGCGGGGGCCCGTCAGCGGGGGGTGGCCGGGATCCGGCAGGGGAAGAGGTCGCACGACGGATCACGCTACGGGTGAGCCCTGACACACCGGCAAGCGAATTGGGCGGTCGCGCGCGACGGCTGCGCAGCCGCTGGGGGACAATCGCCCGGAGCACCCTGCCGGCCGCCGAGAGGACCCCCATGACCGAGCCCGCCCCCGCCGGACGGCCCGCGCCGGCGCCCGCCCTCGCGAGCGCCCCCGGCCGCCTCGCCCGCTACCGCGCGATGGCGTGGGTCACGGGCACGATGCTGCTGGTGCTCTGCCTCGAGATGGTGCTCAAGTACGTGGTGCACGCGGGCGGGGTCGACCCGGCGACCGGGGACCCCGAGCCCGTGCTGGGGACCTGGGTGGCGATCGCGCACGGCTGGATCTACGTCGTCTACCTGGCGACCGTCGTGCAGCTGTGGTCGGCCATGCGCTGGTCGCTCGGCCGGCTGGCGACGATGGCGCTCGCGGGCGTGGTGCCGGTCATGTCGTTCGTGCTGGAGCGGAGGGTGCACGCCGACGCCGTCGCGCGGATCGAGGGTCGTCCGGCGTCCGCCCCCGCCCGCTGACCGGACGTCCGCCGAGCAGCCGCGCGCGCAGCCGTCCCGCGGGACGCTCCACCAGCCACCAGCTCGCGGTGGCGGCGACGAGCGTCAACGCGATCGTGGCGAGCGCCCCCAGCAGGTCCTGCGGGTGGTGCAGCCACCGCACGATCGCCGCGTTCCACAGGTAGGCGGCGTAGGAGACCGTGCCGAGCGCGACCGCCGGGCGCAGCAGCCCGCTGGGCAGCACGGGCCAGCGCCCGGCGTACGACACGAGCACGACGGTCGCCGCCGCGACGGCCGGCACGCCCAGCAGGTACCACCAGGGGTGCGCGCCGGTCGGCCCGGACAGCGAGGCCGCGAGCAGCAGCGTGACCAGCACGACGAGGAGCCGGCGACGGGGACCGCGCTCGGGGGGCAGCAGCTGCAGCAGCGTGTCCTGCCCGAGCCGGCCCGCGCAGCCGACGAGCAGCGCAGCCGCCCAGGACGTGGGCAGGGCGTAGATGCGCGCGATGTCGGGGGCGACCAGCAGCATCGTCACCGTGCACGCCGCGAGGGTGCCCAGGACGCCGATCCCGACGGCCACCCGGAGCAGGCCGCGCCGCCACCCCCAGGCCAGGACGAGAGGCCACAGCAGGTAGAACTGCTCCTCGGTCGCCAGGGTCCAGAAGTGGTAGAGCGACTCGCTCCCGTGGGGGAGCAGCGGCAGGTTCATCGTGTAGGTCACGGCGGCCAGCAGCGACTCCGGGACCAGGTGGCGGTCGCCGAGGTGGTCCAGGGCGCCCTCGACCACGACGAACCCGGCGAGCATGAACAGCATCGGCGGGTACAGGCGCAGGGCCCGCGCGGCGGCGAAGCGCCCGTAGCGCACGCGGCCGTGCTGCTCGACGTCGCGGAGCAGCAGGCCGGTGATGAGCCAGCCGGAGAGGGCGAAGAAGATCGTCACGCCGACCACGCCGGCGGCGCCGAACGTCGCGGGCCAGGCGTGGTTGAGCAGGACCAGCGACACGGCGAGGCCGCGGAGCGCGTCGAGGCCGGGCAGGCGGCGGGGCGTCGCGTCGGCATCTCTCACGTAACGGAAGATATGTCCGAATTGCGCGTTTTGGGAAGTCCGCAGGCCGGGGACTCCCCCGACCGGCGGTGCGGGCCCGCCCCCGGGGTGTCGACGCTCACGTCACAGGAGGGTGGGAGCCGTGCCCGCACCCGGCCCCTCCGTCCGCGCAGGTCAGCGCGGCGCCCGGCGCGACTATGCTGTGCCGCGCCGAGCCGGAAGGAGGTGTCGCCCGTGTCCCTGCACCTGATGCAGATCGGCGAGGTCGCGGAGCGCACCGGCCTGTCCCTGCGCACCATCCGCTACTACGGCGAGGTCGGCCTGGTCCGGCCCTCGGCCCGCACGCACGGCGGCTTCCGCCTGTACACCGAGCCCGACATCGCACGGCTGGAGCTGATCAAGCGCATGAAGCCGCTCGACTTCTCCCTCGACGAGATGGGCGACCTGCTGGGCGTCCTCGACCGCATCAACGCCCCCGGCGTCAGCCAGGAGGACCACGACGAGCTGCTGGAGCGCCTCGCGATGTACCGGCTGGCCGCGGAGGAGCGCTCGCGGGCGCTGCGCGAGCAGCTCGCCGTCGCCGAGGACTTCCACGAGAGCCTCCGCCAGGAGATCTCCCGGCAGCGCCGCATCGGGGACCGCTCCGGCTCCTGAGCGCGCGGCCGTGGCCCTCCCGCGGAGCACTACCCTGGTCCGGTGACCGACGCCTCTCCCGTGCCCGTGCCACCGCCCCCCGGCTCCTCGCCCGCCGACCAGCACCGCCCGGTGCTCGTGGTCGACTTCGGGGCCCAGTACGCCCAGCTCATCGCGCGCCGCGTCCGCGAGGCCAGCGTGTACTCCGAGATCGTGCCGCACACCGCCTCCGTGCAGGACATGCTGGCCAAGGACCCGTCGGCGATCATCCTGTCCGGCGGGCCGTCCTCGGTGTACGCCGAGGGGGCGCCGTTCGTCGACCCGGCGCTGTTCGAGGCGGGCGTGCCGGTGCTGGGCATCTGCTACGGGTTCCAGGCCATGGCCAAGGCCCTCGGCGGCGAGGTCGCGCAGACCGGCAACCGCGAGTACGGCGGCACGCCGGTGGACGTCGTCAGCACGGGCACCGTCCTCGCGGACAGCCCCGAGCAGCAGACCGTCTGGATGAGCCACGGAGACGCCGTCCACGCCGCCCCCGAGGGGTTCGAGGTCCTGGCGACCTCCGCCGGCTCGCCGGTCGCGGCGTTCGAGGACCGCGCGCGCCGCCTGTTCGGCGTGCAGTGGCACCCGGAGGTCAAGCACTCGCCGCTCGGTCAGCGGACGCTCGAGCACTTCCTGTACGAGGGCGCCGGGCTGACCCCCGACTGGAACCCGGGCAACGTCATCGCCGACCAGGTCGAGCGGATCCGCGCCCAGGTCGGGACGGCCCGGGTGATCTGCGGGCTGTCCGGCGGCGTGGACTCCTCCGTCGCCGCGGCGCTGGTGCAGCGGGCCGTCGGCGACCAGCTCACGTGCGTGTTCGTCGACCACGGCCTGCTGCGCACCGGCGAGGCCGAGCAGGTCGAGCAGGACTTCGTCGCCTCCACCGGCGTGAACCTCAAGGTCGTCGACGCCCGCGAGCGGTTCCTCGCCGCGCTGGCCGGCCACACCGACCCGGAGACGAAGCGCAAGATCATCGGCCGCGAGTTCATCCGCGTGTTCGAGGACGCGGCGCGCGAGGTCGTCGAGGAGGCGGGCGCCCACGGCGAGGAGGTGCGGTTCCTCGTGCAGGGCACGCTGTACCCCGACGTCGTCGAGTCCGGCGGCGGCGAGGGCGCGGCGAACATCAAGAGCCACCACAACGTCGGCGGGCTGCCGGACGACCTGCAGTTCGAGCTGGTCGAGCCGCTGCGCGCCCTGTTCAAGGACGAGGTGCGGGCGGTCGGCCTGGAGCTCGGCGTCCCGGAGTCCATCGTGTGGCGGCAGCCGTTCCCCGGCCCGGGGCTCGGCATCCGCATCATCGGGGAGGTCACGGCCGAGCGCCTCGACGTGCTGCGCGCCGCCGACCTCATCGCCCGCGAGGAGCTGACCCGCGCCGGCCTGGACCGCGAGATCTGGCAGTGCCCCGTCGTGCTGCTCGCCGACGTGCGCTCGGTGGGCGTGCAGGGCGACGGCCGGACGTACGGGCACCCGGTGGTGCTGCGCCCGGTGTCCTCCGAGGACGCGATGACCGCCGACTGGACGCGGCTGCCCTACGACGTGCTCGCGACCATCTCGACCCGGATCACCAACGAGGTGCCCGAGGTCAACCGCGTGGTGCTCGACGTGACGAGCAAGCCGCCGGGCACCATCGAGTGGGAGTGACGCGCCGCTGAGGCGTGGTGGACGGCGGCCCGGGACCCCGAGGGGGTGCCGGGCCGCTGCGTCGCCCGGCGCGTCGCCTCAGGCCGGGCCGTGCACCACGTCGAGCGCCGCGCGCAGGGCGCCGAGCCGGACCTGACCGGGGGCGGACGCCGCCCCGACGGTGCCGAACGTCGCCGCGGAGCCGAACACGCCGCCGCCGACGCGGGACACCACGCCGAGCGGGCCCATGGCCATCGTGACGAGCGGGCGGTCGGTGCGCCGGCTCGCGTCCAGGGTCGCCGCGAGCAGCGTGAGCACGTCGTCCGGGTCGTGCGGGGTCACGGCGACCTTGAGGACGTCGGCACCCAGGTCGGCCATCGCGAGCAGCCGGCCGACGAGCGCGTCGCGGGACGGCGTGCCGGCGAAGTCGTGGCTGGACCCCACGACGGGGACGCCCGCGGCGTGCGCGGCGTCGAGCAGTCGTCGCACCGTGGCGGGGTCACGGGCCACCTCGACGTCCAGGAGGTCCGCCGCCCCGGTCGCCAGCACGGCGAGGAGGGGCGCGGCGTACGCGTCGCCCTCGACGTCGGCGTGCCCGCCCTCCGCGGTGGTCCGGACGGTGACGAGCAGGGGGAGGTCGCCGACGGCGTCGCGGACGACGAGGGCGGCCCGGGCGACGGCCGTGGGGTCCGCGACCCCGGCCGCGAGGTGGTCGGCGCGCCACTCGACGACGTCCGGGCGCGCTGCGGCGGCCGCGGCGGCCTCGGCCCGGAGCGTGTCCGGCTCCGTGGCGGTGACCGGGACGACGACGGCGGGCCTCGGCCCTCCGAGCGTCGTGCCGCGGACGGTCACCGGGCGCCGGGCGGGCAGGGCGGGTCGCTCCGCCGGCCCGTCGGCTCCGGCGCTGGGGCCGCCGCTCGGGGCTGCTCCGGGGGTCGTCGTCATGGGTCCTCCTGGTCCGCGCCGAGGCTAGCCGACGGGCCCGCCTCCCGGAGACCGGGACCTCTGTCCTAGGCCGGGCGGGCCACTCCGCGTGGGACGAAAGACCCGATCGGCGAGAATCCGGTGTTTGTGCGTGGCGTCACGAAGCCTCTCCGGGCGGCGCGCATGACCAACGTCCCACTCTCCGACCGCCGCGTGGGAGACGCTCTTCCCGTGGGGCTCACAGGTTCCACCGGGCCGGCAAGGGGTCGGTCCGCAACGGGGGTATCTGAAGGGATCACCACATGTCTACCGTGGCAGCGACGGGCGGCTCGAAGGCTGCGCGCGTCATCGGCATCATCTCGGCGGTCGCCGGTCTCGTCCTCATCATCGCCGGCGGTGTCACCTGGGGCTCGGTCTCCAGCCACCTCGCCGACGAGAACATCACCGTCTCCGAGGACGCGGCGAACTTCGGCGGGCAGCCGGTCACGACGCCGTGGACCGCGTTCGCCCAGGCGGACATCATCAACCACCACGCCCTCGACGCGACCGGCGGCAAGACCTACGCCGAGCTCGACCGCGAGGACCCGCTGCGCGACACCGCGATGAACGCGTCGTTCCTCCGGGCCTCGCTCTTCACCTCGGTCGTGGCGTTCGGCGTCGCGGCGCTGGTCATGGGCCTCGGCGTGATGTTCATCCTCGTCGGCTACGCGCTGTGGGCCATCGCCGGCCGCTCGGTCGCGACCGTCGCCGACACGCGCGGCACCACCCCGGCGGACGCGGGCCTCAAGGCCTGAACCACCCGCACGGCACGACGGAGGCCGGGACCCGATCGGGTCCCGGCCTCCGTCGTCGTACGAGGGGGTGGCGCGCCGGTCAGCGGCCGGCCCGCCCGTCGCGGCTGCGGCGGCGGGCGGTGGTGAGCACCGAGCCGACCAGCAGGGCGAGCCCCGCCCCGGCGAGCAGCACGATGAGCGCGAGCTGCACGTCGATCCGCGCGCCCGCGGCGGCGGCGAGGATGCCGATGCCGACCACCGTGACGATCAGACCCCACACGACGGTGGCGGACCGCGGGCCGCGGTCCTCGGGTGCGACCGGCGGCTGAGCGGGCGCGGGTGCACCGGCGGGCGCGGCGGTGCGGGCGGGCGCCGGTGCCCCGGGGGTCGGGCCGGTGCCGTACCCGGGTGCGGCGGCCGGGTACGGCCGGGGGGCGGGGCCGGGGGCGGGCTGCGCCGGCGCCGGGCCGGTCCCGCCCGCGGTGTCGGTCGTCGACCGCATCTCGCGCGTGGCGTCGACCGGCGCGATCTGCTCCGTCTCCGCCACGGGCTGGGCCGCGGCGAGCTTCACGGTCCCGTCGGCGGGCTCGACGTGGGCGATCTGCTCCGTCGGCCCGTCGGCCGCGGGGCGGTCGATCCGCTCGGTCACCGGCTCGGCCGCGTCGTCGGGCCGGGGGGTGCCGGGTCCGGTGCTGGTCATCAGTCCTCCTCGATGGTGATGCTGCCGACGCCGAGCTCGATGGTCAGCGCGATCTCCGCGTCGCGGCCGTCGGCCATGGCCTCGCTGCTGAAGCGCCGGTCGTTGCCGACGCCGTCGGCCCGCTGCCGGTTGCCGTCGACGCGCCAGTCGACCTCGCCGACCCCGGACGTGACCTCGGCGGTCACGGCGGTGCCCTCCGGGACGACGACGGTGATGTCGCCGAGACCGCCGCTGACGGGCACGACGAGCGTCTCGTCCGTCAGGGGGACGTCGGTGAGGTCCACGTGGGCGTCGCCGATGCCGAACGAGAAGCCCCGCTCGGCGGCCTCGCGGCTCGTCACCGCGACGTCGACGTCACGGAAGGCGTCGCGGTCCACCCGCCACTCGCCGCGCCCGTCGACCACGACCGCCGGCCCGGCGATCAGCATGCCGATGATCGCGAGGGCGGTCAGCCCCCCGGCGGTGCGGCCGCGCAGGCCGGACACGATGATCGCGACGCCGACGAGGACCACGCCGCCGCCGATGACGACGGGGCCGATCGGGCCGGTGTACCAGCCCGCGCGGTCGGCGGCGAGCAGGCCGGCGAGCCCGAGCAGGATGACCGCCACGACGACGCCCGTGAGGGCCGCGCCCGGCCCGCGACGCGGGGGCCGCGGCGGGGCGGGCGGCACCGGAGGCACCGGCGGGACCGGGGGAGCGGGGGGCGGCGGGTTCCAGCCGCGCGCCGGGGCGGGCGCGGCGGCCCACGTCGGCGGTGCGGACCACGTCGGGGCCGACGCGGGTGCCGGGCCGCGGCCGCCGGGGGCCGGTGGGACCGGTGCGCCCGCCGCCGGGGGTCCGGCGGGGGTGCCGGCCGGGCTGGTGCTGGTCATGGGGGTGTGTCCTTCCTGGGACGGGGGCTGCCACGCCGGCGGCCCCGGGTGGCGGTCCTTGCGCTGGCGGACGGCGCTGGCGACGATCACGATCCCGACGACCACCGCCGCCGCCCAGGCGAAGGCGCCGAGCCAGCCGGTCCCCCAGGGGCCCCAGCCGAACCACCGGTCGCCCCACGACAGTCCGATCACCACCAGGGCGATCGCGCCGAGCAGCGCGACGTCGAAGCTGCCGCGGATGGTCTCCTCGAGGTGGATGCGGCCGTCACCCTGCTCCGGCAGCAGCGCCCACGCGATGCCGTACAGCACGAAGCCGAAGCCCATGAGCAGGGTCACCCCCACGAGGCCGCGGACGAGCAGGGGGTCGAGGCCGAACCGTGCCGCGAGGCCGCCGGCGACGCCGCCGACCCAGCGGTCCTGGGAACGGACCAGGCCGGTCCGGCGGATCGCCGCGAAGAACCCGTTCGGGCCGGGTGCGGGCGGTGCCGGGGGAGGCACGGGGCCGGGCCCGCGGCCGGCGCTGTCGTTCGTCATGCCTCGATCCTGGCCGGGAGGCCACCACCGGGACATCGGGAACCCCCCTGAGCCACCCCTGAAAGACGTGCCGGGGCCCCTGATCCTGGGCCCTGAGGACCCCGCGCCGGGGTCGGGACGTGTGACGATCTCTGCATGGAGCCCCGTCCCCGCCTGCCGCTGCGCCGCCCGGACCGCGGCCGCGTCGTCGGCGGCGTCGCGGCCGGCCTCGCGCTGCACCTCGACCTGCCCGTGCGGCTCGTGCGGCTGCTGTTCGTGCTGCTGACGCCCGTCGGCGGCGTCGGCGTGCTGCTGTACGTCTTCTGGTGGGTGACCGTCCCCGTGGGCGACCCCCTGGCGGTGGCCGGTGCCGAGCGGCCGGCGAGCCTGCAGCGGCTGGCCCGCCCCCAGCAGGACGACCCCGTCGAGCGGCTGCGCCGGCTCCCCTGGACGGAGATCGCGGTCGGTGTCGCGCTGCTCGCGGGCGCCGCGGCCATGCTCCTGACCCGCACGGGCACCAGGAGCGTCAGCACGTGGGTCGTCCCGGTGCTGCTGCTGGTCGCCGGCGCGGCCCTCGCCTGGAGCCAGCTCGACGCGGTGCAGCGGGAGCGGCGGTCGGGCTCGCGGCGCCCGGTCAGCGGGCTCCGGCTCGCCGGCGGACTCGTGATCGCGGGCGTGGGCGTGCTGCTGCTCGTCGGGCAGGACGCGCCGCCCGGAGCGCTCGTGCAGTCGACCGTCGCGGCGGTGGCGGTGCTCGGCGGCGTCGCGCTGGTCCTCGCGCCCTGGTGGCTGCGCCTGGTGCGGGAGCTCGGGGACGAGCGGGCCGCCCGGGCGAGGGAGTCGGAGCGGGCGGACATCGCCGCGCACCTGCACGACTCCGTGCTCCAGACGCTCGCGCTGATCCGGTCCCGGGCCGACGACCCCACCGAGGTCGCGCGGATGGCCCGCGCCCAGGAGCGCGAGCTGCGGGCGTGGTTGTACGACGACCGACCGGCACCCGGGACGTCGGTCGCGGGGGCGCTCGCGGCGATCGTCGCCGAGATCGAGGACACCCGCACCGGGCCCGACGGCGAGGCGGTGACGATCGAGACCGTCGTGGTGGGGGACACCGAGCCCGACGCGAACACCGACGCCCTGCTGCAGGCCACCCGCGAGGCGCTGCTGAACGCCGTGCGCCACGGCCGCCCGCCCGTCTCGCTGTACCTGGAGGCCGGGCCCGAGGAGGTCGAGGTGTTCGTGCGGGACCGCGGCGACGGGTTCGACCCGGACGCCGTGCCGCCGGACCGCTTCGGCGTCCGGGAGTCCATCCTCGGGCGGGTGCGGCGTCGCGGCGGTCGGGCGTCGGTGGTGTGCAAGGACGGCGGTGGCACGGAGGTGCGGCTGCGGGTGCCGGTGCTGCGCGCCGCCCCGGAGGGGACGGGGCCGGGGACGGTCCCCGACGCCACGGCGCCGGACCGGGCCGCGGACGGCGACGACGAGAGGACGATGCAGGCATGAACGACGCTCCGGTCGACGTGGTGCTGGTCGACGACCACCTGATGTTCCGCGCGGGCGTGCGCGCCTCGCTGGACGGGCGCGTGCGCGTCGTCGGCGAGGCCGCGACGGTCGACGAGGCGGTCCAGGTAGTGCACGCGACGCGCCCGCCGGTGGTGCTCCTCGACGTGCACCTGCCGGGCGGCGACGGCGGCGGCGGGGCCGAGGTGATCCGGGCCTGCACGGACCTGCTCGGGGGCACGCGGTTCCTCGCCCTGTCGGTCTCGGACGCCGCGGAGGACGTCGTGGCGGTCATCCGCGCGGGTGCCCGCGGCTACGTGACGAAGGCGATCTCGGGGCCGGACCTGTGCGACGCGGTGCTGCGCGTGGCGGGTGGCGACGCGGTCTTCTCCCCGCGGCTGGCCGGCTTCGTGCTGGACGCGTTCGGCGCCGCGGCCGGCGATGTCGCGACCGGCGACGACGAGCTGGACCGGCTGTCCGCACGCGAGCGGGAGGTCATGCGGCTCATCGCGCGCGGGTACTCGTACCGGGAGGTCGCCGGCGAGCTGTTCATCTCGATCAAGACGGTCGAGACCCACGTGTCCGCGGTGCTGCGCAAGCTCCAGCTGTCCTCCCGCCACGAGCTCACCCGCTGGGCGGCCGCACGCCGGCTGCTGTGACGAGGCCCGCACCGTCCGTCGTCGCGCCCTGCGGGGCCCGGGTGCGCGCGCGTGCGATGCTCGGGGCTTACCGACGTCACCGAGGACAGGGGACCGCGAACCATGGACACCGTGTACGGCCTGCTGGTCGTGCTGCACCTCGTCGGCTGGGCGATCGTGCTGGGAGGGTGCCTCGTCACGCTCCGCCAGCCGGCCTTCCCGAAGGGGGCGCTGCACGGCGCGCTGACCGCGCTGGTCACCGGCATCGTCATGACCGGCCTGCGGGCCGCCGAGGTCGGCGACCTGGAGCCGCCGGACAACGCGAAGATCGCGGTCAAGCTCGTGGTCGCGCTGGTCGTGACGGGCCTGGTCTGGTTCGGGACCCGGCGTCCCGACCGTGTCTCGCGCGGGCTCGTCGGCGCGACCCTCGGGCTGACGCTGCTGAACGTGCTCGTCGCCGTCCTGTGGCGGTGACGCCCGCGCGGGTCCGCGCGGGGCGCGGGTGAGCGCGCTCGGCGAGGTCCTCGTCGGCCTCGCGATCGTCGTCGGGCTGGTCGGCGTCGTGGTGCAGGTGCTGCCCGGGGCGCTGCTGGTGCTCGGCGCGGTCGCGGTGTGGGCCGTGGTCACGGGCGGCACGACCGCCTGGGTGGTGCTCGCCGTGGCGACCGTCGCGACGGTCGTCGCCGGGGTCGTCAAGTACCTCCTGGCCGGGCGACACCTCGTGCGCACCGGCGTCCGGAACCGCGTGCTGGTGTGGGGCGGGGTGCTCGGCGTGGTCGGGTTCTTCGTGATCCCGGTCGTCGGGCTGCCCGTGGGCTTCGTCGGCGGCGTCTACCTGGCGGAGCGCGTCGTCGAGCAGCACCCCCACGACCAGGCCTGGCGCGCGACGCTGGCGGCGCTGCGCGCGACGGGGATCGCGATCCTCGTCGAGCTGGCCGGCGCGCTGGTCGCCACGGCGGCGTGGGTCGCGGGGCTGCTCGCGACGTGACGCGGGGCACCGCCGCGGGCGGTGGCCGGGCGGTCCCGGGTGTCGGTGGGGGCGCCTAGGCTGGGTCCCGCCATGACGTCGCTCTTCGAGAACCTGCCCCTGCCCGGCCTCGCCGACCTCGGACGGCTGCCCGCCGCCGTGCCGCCCCGCGCCGACGCCCGGGACGGTGACGCCCGGGACGGCGCCGACGACCGCGGCGGGCGCGGGCGCGCCCCGTCGGTCGACGCCGACGCCCTGCTGGTCGGGCTCAACCCGCAGCAGCGCGCCGCGGTGCTGCACCACGGCGGCCCGCTGCTCATCGTCGCGGGAGCCGGTTCCGGCAAGACCCGGGTGCTGACGCACCGCATCGCGCACCTGCTGGCCACCCGGCAGGCGCGCGCGGGGGAGATCCTCGCCATCACCTTCACCAACAAGGCCGCCGCGGAGATGCGCGAGCGGGTCGCCGCCCTGGTCGGGCCGTCGGCGCGCGCGATGTGGGTGTCGACGTTCCACTCGGCCTGCGTGCGCATCCTGCGCCGCGAGGCCCAGACGCTCGGGCTGCGCTCGTCGTTCTCGATCTACGACGCCGCCGACTCCCAGCGGCTGCTCACCCTGGTGGCGCGTGAGCTCGACCTGGACCCGAAGCGCTACCCGCCCAAGGCCCTGGGCGCGAAGATCTCGAACCTCAAGGACGAGCTGGTCGACCCCGAGTCGTTCGCCTCGACGTCGGGCGGGTCGTCGGGGAACGACGTCGACCAGGTGCTCGCGCAGGTCTACACCCGCTACCAGCAGCGGCTGCGGCAGGCGAACGCCCTCGACTTCGACGACCTCATCATGACGACCGTCAACCTGCTGCAGGCGTTCCCGGCCGTGGCGGAGCACTACCGCCGCCGGTTCCGGCACGTGCTGGTGGACGAGTACCAGGACACGAACCACGCGCAGTACGTGCTGGTGCGCGAGCTCGCCGGCGCGGGGACGGACGGCGACGACCTGCCTCGCGGCGAGCTGACGGTGGTCGGCGACGCCGACCAGTCCATCTACGCGTTCCGCGGCGCGAGCATCCGCAACATCATGGAGTTCGAGGCCGACTACCCGGACGCCACGACGATCCTGCTGGAGCAGAACTACCGCTCGACGCAGACCATCCTGTCCGCCGCGAACTCGGTCATCAGCAAGAACCCGGGCCGCAAGCCGAAGCGGCTGTGGACGGACTCCGGGTCGGGCCCGAAGATCGTCGCCTACGTCGCGGACAACGAGCACGAGGAGGCGCGGTTCGTCGCGGAGGAGATCGACCGCCTGGGCGACTCCGACGGCGTGCGCCCCGGCGACGTGGCGGTCTTCTACCGCGCCAACGCGCAGTCCCGGGCGCTGGAGGAGGTGCTGATCCGCGTCGGCCTGCCCTACAAGGTCGTCGGCGGCACGCGGTTCTACGAGCGGCGCGAGATCAAGGACGCCGTCGCGTACCTGCGGGCCGTGGCGAACCCGGACGACGACGTGAACCTGCGCCGGATCCTCAACGTGCCGAAGCGCGGGCTGGGCGACCGGTCGGAGGCGATGGTCGCCGGCTTCGCGGAGCGCGAGCGCATCTCGTTCGGGGCGGCGCTCGACCGCGTCGACGAGGTGCCGGGCCTGGGGACGCGGGCGATCACCGGCCTGCGCCAGTTCGCGGGCATGATGGCGGACCTGCGGGCGCTCGACGAGTCCGGTGCGGGGCCGTCCGAGGTGCTGGGCGCGGCGCTCGACCGTTCCGGCTACCTCGCCGAGCTGCGCGCCAGCGAGGACCCGCAGGACCAGACCCGCGTCGAGAACCTCGCGGAGCTGCACGCCGTGGCGAGCGAGTTCGAGCAGGCGGAGCCGGAGGGGAACCTCGCGGACTTCCTGGAGCGCGTCTCGCTGGTCGCGGACTCCGACCAGATCCCGTCCGACGACGGCGGCGACGAGGCGAAGCCCGACCAGGGCGTCGTCACGCTCATGACGCTGCACACCGCGAAGGGCCTGGAGTTCCCGGTCGTGTTCCTCACCGGCATGGAGGACGGGACGTTCCCGCACATGCGGTCGCTGGCGGACACCGACCAGCTCGCCGAGGAGCGCCGGCTCGCCTACGTGGGCCTGACCCGGGCGCGGCAGCGGCTGTACATCTCCCGTGCCGCGGTACGGACCGCGTGGGGCGTGCCGAACGAGTTCCCGCCGAGCCGGTTCCTCGACGACCTCCCGGAGGAGCTGCTGGACTGGCGGCGCCGCGAGTCCTCGACCGACCGGCTGCGGGGGCCCGGCGGGTTCCTCGGCGGCCGGTCCGGGTACGCCGCGGGCGGTGGCTACGGCTCCCGCGAGCGCACCGGGTCGGGCAGCCAGACGAGCTGGAAGAAGAGCTCGGCGGCCTCGCGCTCCGGCGACCGGCCCGCGCCGGGGGCGGGCGGCGCCACGTTCGGCTCCGCGACGCCGCGCAAGGACGCCGACATCCCGACCCTCGCCGTCGGGGACCGCGTGACGCACGACGCGTACGGCCTGGGGACCGTCGTCTCCATCGAGGGCGGCGGCCCGAACGCGGTGGCGAAGGTGGACTTCGGCACCGAGGGCACGAAGCGGCTGCTGCTGCGGTACTCGCCGGTCACGAAGCTCTGACGCAGGGGCGCGCACCGCGGGTGCGTCGTCGGTCACGGGCGTGCGGCGGCTCCGGCATGATCGGGGCATGCGCAGCCCCCTCTTCGACCAGGCCCACACCGAGGTCCAGTCCGCCGACCGCTTCGTCCTGCAGAGCGACAAGATGCTCAAGGTCACCCTCGGACCGGACGTGCTCGCCGCTAAGGGCGCGATGGTCGCCCACCAGGGCCAGGTGCAGTTCCACCACGAGTCGTCCGGGTCGCTCGCCCGGTTCGTGAAGCGCGCCGTCAGCTCCGACGACCAGGCGCTCATGCGGGTGTCCGGTCCCGGGGAGGTGTTCTTCGCGCGCGCCGCCGAGCACGTGTTCCTGCTGCAGCTCGAGGGCGACGCGATCAGCGTCGGCGGGGCGTCGCTGCTCGCGTTCGACGCCGCCCTGCAATGGGACATGCACCGCACCAAGGGCGCCGGGATGATGACCGCCGGCCTCTTCAACACGCTGATCCAGGGGCAGGGCACCGTCGCGCTCACCTCGCACGGGCAGCCGATGGTGCTCGACTGCTCGCAGCAGCCGACGTACGTGGACCCGAACGCGGCGGTGTGCTGGTCCGCGAACCTCACGCCCGGGGTCGTGTCGAGCATGAACATGACGTCGATGCTGCGCGGCGGCACCGGCGAGGCGTTCCAGTACGCGTTCCACGGCCCGGGCTTCGTGGTCGTGCAGCCGTCGGAGGGCTACCCGGTCCCGACGGCCTGAACCCGGCCCGCCCGGCCCGGGCGGGCCGACCCGGGCCGGCCCGCCGTCAGCCGAGCCGCTCCACCACCGCGGCGGCCTCCGCGAGGCTCAGCCAGGGCGCCTGGCGCCGGACCTCGCGGACCGCCGCGGCCGTGCCGCCCTGCGCGTGCTGCGCCCGCACCCGGTCGAGGTCGAGCGCCGGGGTGGCGCGCAGCGTCGGGTCGGCGGGCGCGGTCGCGGCGCGCCGCCGGCGGTCCGACCCGATGAGGAGCGCGGCCAGGGCTCCGATCACGACGACCAGCCCGAGCAGCACGACGACCGCGCCGGCACCGACGCTGCGCCCGAGGGCCCAGGCGATCGCGAGCAGTACCACGGCGGCGACACCGCCGATCACGCCGAGCGCCGTGCGCCGGCGACGCTCCTGCGCCCCGGGGGACAGCGGACCCCGCGGGTCCGGGACGCCGGGCGCGCCGGACGGCCCGGTCACGCGGCGCCCTCCGGCCACGCGCCGCCCGGGAACGCGGCGCCGGACGACACCGCGCCCTTGATCTGCACGATCGCGTTGCCCTGCGCGCCGAGCACGGCGACGAGGGTGGTCACGGCGGCGACGATGAGCCCGGTGTTCACGGCGGCCTCCTCGATGATGATGCCGACGCCCGCCCAGGAGAACACCACGGAGCCGAGCGCCGCGATGGCCGCGATCGTCGCGACGATGAGCTTGACGAGGATGACGCCGATCGCGACGTAGAACGCGAGGCCGGCGACCGCGCACGTGACCATCGACGTCGCCATGCTGGAGGAGACGCCCTGGATCGCGGCGGCGGCCGTCGTCTGCCCGGCGACCGAGCGGGAGTAGGACGTCGCCGCGTCACCGGTCCAGTCGCGGGTGGCGCGCAGCGCGTTCGGGTTGACCGACGCCGCCACGCCCGACGCCGGCCCGCCGACGTTCTCGTGCCAGTCGGACGCGCGGAAGAAGAACGCCACGGGTGCGGCCGCCCCGAGCAGCAGCTCGCCGATCTTGTCGAGCACCGCCTGCCCGATCTCCAGCAGCTTCTCGCCGCACCACACCAGCCCGTCCTTGACCCAGTCGGGCATCAGCGGGACCGACGTGGCGGAGCGGACGGCCGGGCCGACGCGCGCGAGCTGCCCGGACAGGTCGGAGAGCCCGGTCTGCAGGCCCTCGATGGTGGCCTGGAACGTGGCCGTGCTGAAGTCGCTCATCCGTCCCCCTCGTCAGTACGCGCCGTCGACGTGGTCGGCGACGTCGGCATCGCGGTCCTCGTAGGCCTGGGCGTTGGCGCGCAGCGCGGTGGCGATGTCGCGCATGGCGGTCGCCCCCTCGCGGCACCGCGCGGCGACCTGGTCCACCGCGGCCTCGTGGTCGGCCACCACGAGGGCGAAGATGCCGGCGGTCAGGTAGTTCAGCCGCAGCCCCTCGACGGACGCGGCGACCTGCCCGATGGCGTCGGCCTCCCCGTCCCACGTCTGCGCCTCCGAGCGCAGCGCGCTCGTGACGACGTCGATCTCGCTCATGCCCGCGCCTCCCCGTCGGCGGGGGCCGGTGCGAGGGCACGCAGGTGCGCGAACGCCTCCGCCAGCACGGTGTCCTGCTCCTGCCGGCGCTGGTCGAGGGCGGCCAGTGCCCGCGCCGCCTCGCCGAGCGCCTGGTTGACCGCGGTCGACAGCGCGACCCCGGACTGCGTCGCCGCCCACCGGCCGTCCACGTCGCAGCCGACGAGCCCGGCGTCGGCGAGCGTGACGGCCACGTGCGCGCCGGCCGAGCCGGTCGCGGTGGCGGGCGTCGCGGGCTGCGCGGTCGCGGCGCCGTCGAGCTGCGCGACGGCGAGCTCGGCCAGGTCGGCGAGCGGCCGCGGCGTGCCCTCGAACACGGGCACGGCCACCGGCTCGACGGGCAGCGCGTCGGACGCCCGGGCGGCGCCGCCGCGCAGCGCCTCGGACATCGCGCGGCCCAGGTCGGCGGAGGCGGCCCCGGCCGCGGCGAGCACCGCGCGGCCCAGCTCCTCCGGCGTCGTGCGCCGGTTCCAGTCGTCCGCGACGCGCACGCCCACGGGGCGCCCGCGCCGGTCCACGGCGACCGCGACGGCACCGCTGTCGTCGGTCGCGGTGGTCTCCTCCGGCGCCGCGGCGCGCACCGCCGCCAGCGTCGCGGCGGTCGAGTCCGCCGCCCGGCGCAGCCGCGCCAGCGTCTCGTCGATCGAAGTCATCTCGCCCCCGGGGTGTCTCGACGTCCGAGGGCACGCTAGCCGACGCGGGCGGATGACGTGCGGTGACGCGTCACCCGCCCGGGGACGCGTCAGGCCGCGGCGCCGTCCGCCAGGCGTGCGGTGACGTCGGCGGCGAGCGCGGCGGGGTCGACCCCGCACCGGAGCAGCAGGAGGTGCCCGTCGGTCCCGTGCAGCCGGATGACCGCGAGCAGGACGTGCCCGGCCTCGATGCGGCGGTGCCCCAGCCGGACGGCCTCCCGCAGCGCGACCTCGAGCGTCTTCTTCGCGTCCCGCGTGAACGGGACGTGCCCGGACGGGGCGTGGTGCCGGCGGCCGGCGCGCTCCAGGGCGCCGGCGCCGAAGACGGCGTCGGCCCGGCGCCGGACGGCCTCGAGGTCGATGCCGAGCGCGGCGAGCGCCGAGGCGTCCAGCCCGTCCGTGTCGAACCGGTCGAGCAGGGCCTGCCGGTCCGCGCCGTGCGCGGCGAGCGCCTCCGCGGCCGGGTCCGGGGCCGACGCGACCGCGACGACGAGGTGCGCGGGGGAGATCTGCGGGTCGCCGAGGTCGCGTGCGACCTCCTGCGCGGCGACGACGGCCTGCCGCGCGCCGGTGGTGAACCTCTCGAACATGTCGTCCTCCTCGTCGGGCGGGTCAGGCGGTCCGGCGGTGGTGCTTCTGGTGCACGGCTTGCCGGCTCACGCCGAGGGCGTCGGCGATGTCCTGCCACGACCAGCCGAGCTCGCGTGCCCGGAGCACCTGCAGCGTCTCGAGGCGGTCGGCGAGCGCGCGCAGGGACCGGACGGCGCGCAGGCCGGCGGCCGGGTCGGCGGCGGTGGCGTCGGCCAGAGCGCCGGTGGGATCGGGGGCCTCGGTCATGTGTCAACCATGCTTGACGGGCCGCTCGGGTGTCAACCGCGATTGACGCCGTCCGTCGCGACCCCTGCGACCCGGGTCACATATCTCGACGTAGAGATAAACCGCCGGCGCGGGGCTACCATCGTCCGCGGCAGAGCAGCCGGATCCCGCCACGGGACGCAGGGCGACGGAAGGACCGCAGCAGGTGGACCTGTTCGAGTACCAGGCACGTGACATGTTCGAGCGGCACGGGGTACCCGTCCTGGGAGGGATCGTCGCGACGACGCCCGCCGAGGCGCGGACCGCGGCCGAGACCCTGCTGGCCGCCGAGGGCGCCACGGGCGTGGTCGTCGTCAAGGCGCAGGTGAAGACCGGCGGCCGCGGCAAGGCCGGCGGCGTGAAGATCGCCCGCTCCGCCGACGAGGCCGAGGCGCGGGCCGCCGAGATCCTCGGCATGGACATCAAGGGCCACACGGTGCACCGCGTGATGGTCGCCGCGGGCGCGAGCATCGCGGAGGAGTACTACTTCTCCCTGCTGCTCGACCGCGCCGAGCGCCGGTACCTCGCCATGGCGAGCGTCGAGGGCGGCATGGAGATCGAGCAGCTCGCGGTGGAGCGCCCGGAGGCGCTCGCGCGCGTCCCGGTGGACCCGCGGACCGGCATCGACGCCGCGAAGGCCGACGAGATCGTCGCGGCCGCCGGCTTCGACGCCGCGGTGGCCCCGAAGGTCGCCGCCGTGCTGACCCGGCTGTGGGACGTCTACCGCGAGGAGGACGCCACGCTCGTCGAGGTGAACCCGCTCGTCCTGACCGAGGCGGGCGACGTGGTCGCGCTCGACGGCAAGGTCACGCTCGACGGCAACGCGGAGTTCCGTCACGAGGACCACGCGGCCCTCGAGGACGCCGCCGCGGCGGACCCGCTCGAGGCGAGGGCCAAGGCGAAGGACCTCAACTACGTGAAGCTCGACGGCGAGGTCGGCGTCATCGGCAACGGCGCCGGTCTGGTCATGAGCACGCTGGACGTGGTCGCGTACGCCGGCCGGGAGCACGGCGGCGTCAAGCCGGCGAACTTCCTCGACATCGGCGGCGGCGCCTCGGCGGAGGTCATGGCGGCCGGTCTCGACATCATCCTGTCGGACCCGCAGGTGAAGGCCGTGTTCGTCAACGTGTTCGGCGGCATCACGGCGTGCGACGCGGTCGCCAACGGCATCGTCGCGGCGCTGGGCATCCTGGGCGACCAGGCCACCAAGCCGCTCGTCGTGCGCCTCGACGGCAACAACGTGGTCGCGGGCCGGCGCATCCTGAGGGACGCGGCCCACCCGCTCGTCACGCTGGCCGAGACGATGGACGGGGGTGCGGCCGAGGCCGCCCGCCTGGCCGCGACCGCCTGACGACCGACCGAACGCAGCGACGCGAGAGACGAGAGACCAACCCCATGGCGATCTTCCTGACCGCGGACTCCAAGGTCATCGTGCAGGGCATGACCGGGTCCGAAGGCAGCAAGCACACCACCCGCATGCTCGCCGCCGGCACGACCATCGTCGGCGGCGTGAACCCGCGCAAGGCCGGCACCAGCGTGGAGTACCCGCGCGGCGACGGCTCCGGCCTCACCGTGGCGATCCCGGTGTTCGGCACGGTGCGCGACGCCGTCGAGGCGACCCGGGCCGACGTGTCCGTGATCTTCGTGCCGCCGGCCTTCACCAAGGCGGCCGTGATCGAGGCCGTCGACGCGGGCGTGCCGCTGATCGTGATCATCACCGAGGGTGTGCCGGTGGCCGACACCGCCGAGTTCTTCGCCTACGCGCAGGACAAGGGCGTGCGCCTCGTCGGCCCGAACTGCCCGGGTCTCATCAGCCCGGGGAAGTCGAACGTCGGCATCATCCCCGCGGACATCACGGGGCCCGGCCGTATCGGTCTGGTGTCGAAGTCCGGCACGCTGACCTACCAGATGATGTACGAGCTGCGGGACCTCGGGTTCTCCACGGCGGTCGGCATCGGCGGGGACCCGATCATCGGCACGACGCACATCGACGCGCTGGCGGCGTTCGAGGCCGACCCGGAGACCGACCTCGTCGTGCTCATCGGCGAGATCGGCGGCGACGCGGAGGAGCGTGCGGCGGCGTACATCGCCGAGCACGTCACGAAGCCGGTCGTCGCGTACGTCGCCGGGTTCACCGCGCCGGAGGGCAAGACGATGGGTCACGCCGGCGCCATCGTGTCTGGCTCGGCCGGCACCGCGCAGGCCAAGAAGGAGGCCCTCGAGGCCGCGGGAGTCAAGGTCGGGACCACCCCGACCGAGACCGCGGAGCTCGCCCGGGCGCTGCTGTCCTGACGCGCACGCCACGCCGGCCGCCCCGGCGCGCCCCGGGTCATCCCGCGGCGCGCCGGGGCGGTTCGGCGTCCGGGGCCGTGCGGGCGGCGACCATGGGGCGGTGAGCAGCGCGCCCGGAACCCGTCCCCGCCCGCGTCGCCGGGTGCTGGACGACTCGGCGCCGCCGCGGTTCTTCGTCAGCGACCTGGACGGCGCCCCGCGCTGGGTGGGCGGCCTGCTCGCCGGGCTGCAGGCGGCGCTGCTGTCGCTGCTCGTCGTGGTGCTGCCGTCCGTCGCGGCGTACGTCGCGACGTCCTCGGCGCCGGCCGCCTCCGACGTGCCGTGGACGCACGCCGTGTCGATCGCCACCGGGCTGTGGCTGCTCGCGCACGGCGTGCCGATGACGCTGGCACCGGGTGTCACGCTGGTGCCGCTCGGCCTCACCGCGCTCGCGCTGTTCGGCTGCTACGCCTCCGCGCGCCGGTCCGGCTACGCCACGCGGTCCGCGCTGGGCGCAGGCGTCGCCGCGTACACGGGCGTCGTGCTCGTCGCCGGACTCGCCACCGGGGTGCCCCTGCTGCACATCGGCGCCGGGGTGCTCGGCGCGGCCGTGCTCTCCGCCGTCGGGCTGGCGTCCGGGCTGCTGCGCCGGCCGGAGGCGCCACGGCTGCGGGACGTGCTCGAGCCGGTCCGTGCCCGGCTGCCCGAGCCGGTGGCCCACGGCGTCGCGGCCGGGACGACCGCCCTGGCCACGCTCGTGCTGGTCGCGACGCTGCTCGCCGCGCTGTGGGTGGTGACCGGCCGCACCGCCGTGGCGGAGGTGGTGCGCAGCCTGGACCTCGACCCCGTGGGCGGGGCCGTGCTCGCGGTGGCCGAGCTGGCCTACGTGCCGACGCTGGTGCTCTGGGCGCTGTCCTGGCTGGTCGGGCCGGGGTTCGCCGTCGGGACCGGCACGAGCGTCGGGATCGCCGCGGTCGACGCCGGTGCCCTGCCCGCCGTGCCGCTGCTCGGCGCCCTGCCTGCCCCCGACGTGACGGGCGGGGTGCTGCTGGCCGCGCCCGCGGTGACCGTGCTCGCCGGGGCCGTGACCGCCGCGGTGCTGCGGCGCCGGCTCGTCACGCAACGCGCCCGGGACCCGTTCGTGGCCGGCGCGACGGCCGCCGTGACCGCCGGGATCGGAGCGGTGCTCCTGGCGGCCCTGGCGCGCGGGGGCATCGGTCCGGGCCGGATGGCCGACCTCGGTCCGGACCCGCTGGCCGTCGGCCTCGCGGTGGCCGCCGGGGTCGCGGTCGGCGCGCTGGTGGTCCTCCTGCCCGGGGACCGGCACGTCCGTGCGGCCGTGGCGTCCGGGCTCCGGCGCTCCCGGGACGCGGTGTCCGGGACGGTGCGGCGCACGCAGGCGCCGGTCGCGGGCGGCGGGGCCGAGCGCGAGGCCTCCGCAGCGGGCGCGTCCGGAGCGGCGACCGGTGCGGGCAGCGCGTCCCGCCCGGACGGGGCCGACGGGGCCTGACGCACCCGGGACCGCGTGCCCCGGGGGAGCGGGGGTGTCACGGCCCGCCGGTGATCCCGCCGGTGAGGTCGTCCAGCGCGTCCTGGTAGGCGCGGTCGCACGTGGCCCGCGCCGAGACGGTGAGCGCTCCCGCGAGGCACTCCTGCCGGGCGGTCTCCGCGGGCCACAGGGCGAACGACCCGAGCGTCCCCGCGCCGAGCAGCCCCGTGAGCGCGAGGCCGGCGACCAGCAGCGGCAGCAGGCCGCCGCGCAGCCGCGCCGCCGCGACCGCCCGCAGGGCGCGGATCCCGGTGACCACCGCACCGGCCAGGAAGGCCGCGGTCGCGACGCGCCAGGGCAGCGGCAGCAGGCTGACCGCGACACCGGCGAGCAGCCAGACGCCGAAGTGCCGCACCAGTCGCCCGACCCGCAGCACCGCCTCGGGGTCGGGGGGCGGCGAGGGCAACGCGGGACGCGCGGCAGGGACCCCGGCGCGCGGGCCGGGGTGCGGGCCCGGGCGGTGCGTCCCGGCGCGCGGCCGGCCGGCGGTCGCGTCCCGTCCTCCGGCCGCGCGGTGCCGCGGTCGCCCGCGTCCCGGGCGCCGCGCGGTTCGTCGTCCTGCCCGGTGCGCACCGGGACGTCCTCCCGGGCGGGCGGGCGCTGCGGGCCGGCCGGCGGCGGCGCGTACGGGTTGCTCACCCCGGCATTCTCCCGCACCGCCCGGCTAGGGTGTCGCCCCGTGAGCCCCGCCCCTGCGAGCCCGTCCGGCCCCGCCTCCGTCCCGGCCGGCCCCGCGACGCCCCACCGGCCGGGCACCCGCGCGGCGGGACGCGTCGTCGTCCTGGTCTCCGGCGCGGGCACGAACCTCGCGGCCCTGCTCGCCGCGCACGACGCCCCCGGGTACCCGGCGCGCGTCGTCGGGGTGGTGTCCGACCGAGGGGCCGCCGGCGGCCTGGAGCTGGCCCGCGACGCCGGCGTGCCGACCGCTGTGGTGGCGCCGGGGGAGTTCGAGGACCGAGCCGCCTGGGACCGGGCCCTGGCGGACGCGATCGGCGTGTTCCGGCCGGACCTCGTGGTGTCGGCGGGGTTCATGCGCATCCTCGGGGCGCCGGTGCTCCAGCGCTGGGAGAACCGGGTCGTGAACACCCACCCCGCCCTGCTGCCGTCGTTCCCGGGGGCGCACGCCGTCCGCGACGCGCTGGCGTTCGGCGCGAAGGTCACGGGCTGCACGCTGCACGTGGTGGACGCCGGCGTCGACACCGGGCCCGTCGTGGCGCAGGTCGCCGTGCCGGTGCTCGACGGGGACGACGAGCCGACGCTGCACGAGCGGATCAAGGTCGCGGAGCGCGAGCTGCTCGTCACGTGGGTGGGCCGGCTCGTCGCCGAGGGGATGCGGGTGGAGGGCCGGTCGGTCACCGTCGGGCTCGGGTAGGCTCGTCCCGGCCGTGACTGGCGAGAGGTGGAATCGACCACCGGGGAGCGGCCGCAGTTCCCGCCGTCGCACCGTCCGCCTGGGTGCTCGGGTCCGATCACCGTGGCACCCGCCGTGGTGCCCGCCCGACCCGGAGGACCGCATGTCCCACGCCAGCCCGCCCCCCGTCGCACCCGTGGCCGACCCGACCGCCGACGCCACCCGACGGCCCGTCCGCCGTGCGCTGCTGTCCGTCTACGACAAGGCCGGCCTCGTCGAGCTCGCGACCGCGCTGCACGAGGCGGGCGTCGAGCTGGTGTCCACGGGCTCGACGGCGGCGACCGTCGCCGCGGCCGGCGTCCCCGTGACGCGCGTGGAGGACCTCACGGGCTTCCCGGAGTGCCTGGACGGGCGGGTGAAGACGCTGCACCCCCGCGTGCACGCCGGGATCCTCGCGGACACGCGCCGGCCGGAGCACCTCGCGCAGCTCGACGAGCTGGGCGTCGCCCCGTTCGAGCTGGTGGTGGTCAACCTGTACCCGTTCACGCAGACGGTGGCCTCCGGGGCGACGCCGGACGAGTGCGTCGAGCAGATCGACATCGGCGGCCCGTCGATGGTGCGCGCGGCCGCGAAGAACCACCCGAGCGTCGCGGTGGTCGTCGACCCTGCGGCCTACGGGGACGTCGCGGCCGCGGTCCGTGCGGGCGGCTTCACGCTGGCGGAGCGCACCCGGCTCGCCGCGCAGGCGTTCGTGCACACCGCCACGTACGACGTGGCCGTGGCCTCCTGGATGGGGAACGTCGCGACGACGACGGACGAGGTGGACGGCGTCAGCACCGGGTTCCCCGCCTGGGTGGGGGCGACGTGGGAGCGCTCGGACGTGCTGCGGTACGGCGAGAACCCGCACCAGCGCGCGGCCGTCTACACCTCGGCGCACGGCCCGGCCGGGCTCGCGCAGGCGACGCAGCTGCACGGCAAGGCCATGTCGTACAACAACTACGTCGACGCCGACGCCGCCTGGCGCGCGGCCCACGACCACGAGGGGCCGGCGGTCGCGATCATCAAGCACGCGAACCCGTGCGGCATCGCCGTCGGCACGGACATCGCGGACGCCCACGCCAAGGCGCACGCCTGCGACCCGGTCTCCGCGTTCGGCGGGGTCGTCGCCGCCAACGGGACGGTGACGCTCGCGGCGGCGCAGCAGATCGCCGACGTGTTCACGGAGGTCGTCGTCGCGCCGGCGTACGAGCCCGAGGCGCTCGAGGTGCTGCAGCGCAAGAAGAACATCCGGCTGCTGGTGGTCGAGGGCACCCCCTCCGGCGGCGTCGAGATGCGCCCGGTGAGCGGCGGGCTGCTCGTGCAGCAGGTCGACCGGGTCGACGCACCCGGCGACGACCCGGCGACGTGGACGCTCGCCGCCGGAGACGCCGCCGACGCGGCGACGCTGGCGGACCTGGCGTTCGCGTGGCGGGCGGTGCGCGCCGTGAAGTCGAACGCGATCCTGCTGGCCGACGGCGGCGCGTCGGTCGGCGTCGGGATGGGGCAGGTCAACCGGGTCGACTCCTGCCGGCTCGCGGTGGAGCGCGCGAACGCCGGCGACGCCGAGCGGGCGCGCGGCGCCGTGGCGGCCTCGGACGCGTTCTTCCCGTTCGCGGACGGCCTGCAGGTGCTGCTCGACGCGGGCGTGCGCGCGGTCGTGCAGCCCGGCGGCTCGGTGCGGGACGAGGAGGTCGTCGCGGCGGCGCAGGCCGCGGGTGTGACGCTGTACCTGACGGGCACCCGGCACTTCGCGCACTGAGCCGACCGGGCCGACCGGGCCGACCGGACCGCTCGGACCGCTCGGACCACGTGGCGGGACCACGGTCCGGCGGCCCGGCCCGGCCCGTCTGCCATGATGCAGCCGGGCGGGCGACGCAGGGCTGCGGCGCCGGTCGGTGCGAGGGGAGGCGGCATGCGGCGCGGGACCAACCTGCCCCGGATGGGGGACTTCAACCAGACGGTGGTCCTCGACGTCGTCCGGCGCGCCGGGGGCGGCCTCGCGCGCGCCGACGTCGCGCGGCGCACGGGGCTGTCGCCGCAGACGGTCACCAACGTCGCCCGGCGGCTGCTCGACCTGGGGCTCGTCGTGGAGGAGGGCGCCACCGCGCGCTCGGGACCCGGGCGGCCGGGCACGCTGCTGCGGCTGAACCCGGTCAGCCGGTTCGCCGTGGGCGTGCACCTGGACCCGGCGACGATGACGTTCGTGCTGCTGGACCTGTCGGGTGCCGTGGTCGCGCGGCGGCAGCGCCCCACGCCGGTGCCGGAGGACCCGGGGGCCGTCGTGGACGGTCTGGTGGGGGAGATCGAGGGGCTCCTGGCATCGGCGGGCGTCGACCGCGACCGGGTCCTCGGGGTGGGCATCGCGACTCCGGGCCCGATCGACGTGGACGCCGGCGTGGTGCTGGACCCGCCGCACCTGCCGGGCTGGCACGACGTCCCGCTGCGGGACGCGGTCGCCGAGCGGACGGGCCTGCGGGCGGTGCTCGACAAGGACGTGACCGCCGCGGCGTGCGCCCACCTGTGGCACCCGCAGGAGCGGTCGTCGGACTTCGTGTTCTTCTACCTCGGGACGGGCGTCGCGGTGTCGACGGTGCTGCACGACGAGGTCGTGCGCGGCGTGTCGGGCAACGCGGGGGAGTCCGGCCACCTGGTCGCCGACCCGGACGGGGCGCCCTGCTGGTGCGGTCGCCGGGGCTGCCTGGGCGCGGTGCTGCGGGCGGAGGCGCTGGCGGAGCAGGGGCGCGCGGCGGGCGTCGTCCTGCCGGACTGGGGCGACGGCAGCGACCCGCGCGCGGTCGACGAGGCGGTCTCCGCACTCTGCGCCGCGGCGGCGTCCGGCCACGCCGGCGCGCGGGACGTGCTGCGCCTCGCGGGACGCCGCGTCGGCATGGCGGCCGGCGTGCTGACGGACCTGCTGGACGTGCCGGCGATCCTGGTCGGCGGGCCGCTGTGGGACCGCATCGCCCCGTTCGCGGGGGACGCGCTTGCCGCGGAGATCGCCGCGCACCCCGTGCCCGGCGGGCACCCGCTCACCGTGGCGTCGTCCGAGTTCGGGCCGCAGGTCGGCGCGGTCGGCGCCGGCTGCATCCTGCTGGGCCGGGCGTTCACCCCGCGGCCGACGGACCTGCTGCTGGTGAGCTGACCCCGAGCAGCACCTTCCCGCGGGCGGCACCCGACGCCAGGTGGTCGATCGCCTCGGCGACTCCCTCGAGCGGCAGCACGCGCTCCACGGCGGGCACGAGCGAGCCGTCGGCGAGCAGCTCGCACAACCGGGCCAGAGCGGCCGGGTCGTCGCGGGAGACGACGCCGACCAGCCGCTGCCGCACGAACGGCGACAGCAGCGCGGCCCGCAGCTGGCGGGTGGTGCCGCCGCCGAGCACGTCGCCGCCACCCTCGGCCCCGACGAGGGCGAGCGCGCCGCGCGGGGCGAGCAGGCGGCGCAGGTCGCGCAGCGGGTCCAGCCCGCCGGTGACGACCACGCCGTCGTACCCCGTGCCCCACGCGGACCGGTCGGACCGGTCCACCACCGACTCCGGCCCCAGCGCACGGACCGTCGCGGCCTTGCCCGGGGAGGTCGCCGCCGTGACCCGGGCCCCCGCGAGGACCGCCAGCCGCACCGCGAGCGACCCCACCCCGCCGCCGGCCCCCAGGACCAGGAGCCGCGAGCCCTGGCCCACCCGCGCCGCCCGCAGGGCGTGCAGGGCCGTCGCCCCCGCGGTCGGGACTGCGGCGGCGTGCTCGGGACGGACCCCGTCCGGGATCCGGGCCAGGGCGCGCTCACGGGTCAGCGCCAGCTCCGCGAACGCGGCCGGCGCCGTGCCGAGCACGGCGTCGCCGGGCCGCAGCGACGCGACCTCGGGACCGACCGCCCGGACGACGCCGGCGAGGTCACGGCCCAGCCCGTGCTCGCGAGGGGCCCGCACGCCGAACACCAGCCGGGCCACCGACGGCAGCCCCGTCATGAGGTGCCAGTCCGCCATGTTCACGCCCGCGGTCCCCACCTCGACGAGCACCTGGTCGCGCACCGGCGCCGGCGGGTCGGCCCGCTGCACCACCTGCAGCACCGACGAGTCCCCGTACCGCTCCCGCACCACCGCCCTCATGCCCGGTCTCCCTCCGGCTCGTACGTGAACACCTGGTCGATCGGTCGCCCCAGCGCGCGGGCGATCTGGAACGCCAGCTCGAGCGAGGGCGAGTACCGCCCCTGCTCGACGGCGATGACGGTCTGGCGCGTGACGCCGAGGGTCGCGGCCAGCTGCGCCTGCGTGAGTCCCCGCTCCGTGCGCAGCGCGCGGATCCGGTTGGTCACCGACGTGGACCTCACCACGGGCCGACCCCGCGCCGGAACGCCACGAGCCGCGCGGCGGCGGACAGCACCGCCGACAGCACGAAGCCGAGGTACAGCGTGTTGGCGATCCAGAAGTGGTCCGCCTCCCGCAGGGCGAGCAGGAGGGCCCCGACCCCGCCGAGCACGAGGAACGCCTGGCCGACGTGCTCGCCGAGCCGCTCGATCTCCCGCTCCCGCTCGTCCCGGACCGCGCGGTCGGGCGACAGGGCGCCGAGCACGATCCCCGCGAGGATCCCGGCGGCCACCGCGGCGCCGACAGTGGCGAGCAGCGGGCCGGCGTACGCGACGTCCGCCAGCGGTCCGCCGTCCGCCCGCCGCAGCACCACGGCGAGGTAGGTGACGTACCCGAGCACGGCGACGACGCCGTACGCCCAGGTGTTCTTCTCCTGGTAGGACATGGCCCCTCGCTCTCCGGCGTGTCAAAGATGTTTGACATCACCACGGTAGGGGCGCGGTGCGAGCCGTGTCAAACATCTTTGACATCACTCGACGGCCCCGGTCGGCGCCGTGCGGGGGCGACCTCTTGACAGCAATTCATCCAGACGTTGTAGTTATCGGGGTCCTGGCAGCGCCGCCACGGACCGTGCCCGTGGAGCAAAGGAGCATCCATGCGTCTGCAGAAGCCCGTCCTCGCGTCCGGAGCCGTCCTCGCCCTCGGCCTCGTGGCCGCCTGCGGGAGCGGCGGGGGCGACAGCGCCGGCGACGACACCACCATCACCGTCGCCTACCAGAAGACCGCGCAGTTCGTGCAGCTCGACGACGTCCTGAAGAAGGCCAAGGACGAGTACGAGGCCGCCCACGAGGGCATGACCGTCGACCTGGTGGCCATCGAGGCCGAGCAGGACCAGTACTTCACCAAGCTCGCCCTCATGAACGGCTCCGCCGGCACCGCGCCCGACGTGATCTACGAGGACACGTTCCAGATCCGCTCCGACGCCGCGGCCGGGTACCTCCAGCCGATCGACGAGTACGTCGAGGCGTGGGAGGACTGGGACCAGTTCCCCGAGAACGCCCGGCAGGCCGGCCTCGGCGACGACGGGCAGGTGTACGGCGTCTCGATGGGCACCGACACCCGCGGCATCTTCTACAACAAGGACCTCTTCGAGCAGGCGGGCCTGCCGACCGACTGGCAGCCCGAGACCTGGGACGACGTGCTCGAGGCCGCCCGCACCATCAAGGCCGAGCTGCCCGACGTGACGCCGCTCAACGTCTACGCCGGCAAGGCCGCCGGCGAGGCCACCACGATGCAGGGCTTCGAGATGCTGCTCTACGGCACGGACGACGAGCTGTACGACGCCGACTCCCAGAAGTGGATCACCGGCTCGCAGGGCTTCGTCGACTCGCTCGGGTTCCTGCAGACCATCTACTCGGAGGGCCTCGCGCCGTCGCTCGACATCGCGCTCGACGCGTCCGTCGGGGCCCGCGTCGCCACCGAGCTGCTGCCCCAGGGCACGCTCGCCATGGCCGTCGACGGCTCCTGGCTGCCCGGCGGGTGGATCACCGGTGACAACGCGTGGCCCGAGTGGGAGGACACGCTGGGCATGGCCGCGATGCCCACCCAGGACGGCCAGGACCCGGGCTTCACGTCGATGTCCGGCGGCTGGACGCTCGCCGTCGGCGCGCACGCGAACGACCCGCAGGCCGCGTTCGACTTCATCGCCACCGCCCTGAACCGCGAGAACTCGCTGAAGTACGACACCGAGAACTCCCAGATCGCGGTGCGGACCGACGTGGCGGAGGACCCCGAGTACCTGGACTTCAACCCGTCGTTCGAGTTCTTCAGCTCGTTGGTCCCGTACACGCACTTCCGGCCCGCGACCCCCGACTACTCGCAGATCTCGTCCAACATCCAGGTCGCGGCCGAGTCCGTGGCCACCGGGCAGGCGACGCCCGAGGAAGCCGCCGCCGCGTACGACGAGGGGCTGGTGTCCATCGTCGGCGAGGACGCGACGCAGGCCGCCGGCTGATGTCGGCCGTCACGCTCGACCGGGCGGCGGCGGACCGGGGGCCCGGCTCCCGGCCCCGCCGACGCCCCGGGCGCACCGCGCTGCGGCTGGCGCCCCTGCTGCCGGCCGTCGCGCTCATGGCGGTGTTCCTCGCCGGGCCGGTGCTGTGGTCGTTCTACGGCTCGCTCACCAACCAGGCCCTGACCGGGTACCGCGCCGCGAACCCCGAGTTCGTCGGGCTCGACAACTACGCGTCGCTGGTCGCGGACGGGGACTTCTGGAAGGCCGTCGTGCTCACGGTCGTGTTCGTCGGAGCGTCGGCGGTGGTCGGGCAGAACGTGCTCGGCATGGCGCTCGCGCTGCTGCTGCGGGCGGCGGCCCGGCCGCTGCGCGCGGTGGTGTCGGCGCTGGTCGTGGTCGCGTGGGTGCTGCCGGAGATCGTGGCGGCGTTCGCGCTCTACGCGTTCTTCTCCACCGACGGCACGCTCAACCAGGTGCTCGGGTGGGTCGGGCTGACCGGGCCGACGTGGCTCATCACGTTCCCGATGCTCGCCGTGGTCCTCGCGAACGTCTGGCGCGGCACGGCGTTCTCGATGATGGTCTACGGCGCCGCGCTGTCGGAGGTGCCGCCCGACGTCACCGAGGCCGCCGCGATCGACGGCGCCACCGGGCCGCAGCGGTTCTTCCGCATCACGCTGCCGATGATCCGGCGGTCGGTGTCGACGAACCTCATGCTCACCACGCTCCAGACGCTGGCGGTCTTCACGCTCATCTGGGTGATGACCGGCGGCGGGCCGGGCACCGACTCCTCGACGCTGCCGGTGCTGGCGTACCAGGAGGCGTTCAAGTTCGCCCAGGTCGGCTACGGCACCGCCATCGCGACCGTGACGCTGCTGGTCGGGGCCGTGTTCTCGATCGTGTACATCCGCGTGCTCAAGCCGGAGGTCGACTGATGGCCGCGCTCACCGCCCCGACCGCCCCCGTCGCACCGCCCGGCCGCCCGCGCCGCTCCCGGCCCGCGCCGTCCGTCGCCTCCCCCCGGCGGCGCAGCGGCCGCGTGCTCGTCGCGGCGGCGCTGGTGCTCGTCGGCGTCGCGTTCCTGGTGCCGCTCGCGTGGATCCTGCTGGCGTCCCTCGACCCCGCGGCGACCGTCTCGGTGCGGGTGCCGGACTCCCTCACGACAGAGAACTTCGCGCAGATCCTCACGTGGGACGCGACGTTCCGGCCGCTGTGGAACTCCACGCTGATCTCCGGCGGGACGGCGGTCCTCACGGTGCTCGCGTCCGTGCTGGCCGCCTACCCGCTGTCGCGCTACCAGATGCGGTTCCGCAAGCCGTTCCTCTACGCCATCCTGTTCGGCACCTGCCTGCCGGTCACCGCGATGATGGTCCCGGTCTACGCCCTGTTCGTGTACCTCGGGCTGCTCGACTCGGTGCCCGGCACGGTGCTCTTCCTCGCGGCGACGTCCCTGCCGATGGCCATCTGGATGACCAAGAACTTCATGGACTCCGTCCCGGTGTCCCTGGAGGAGGCCGCGTGGGTGGACGGCGCCGGGTCGATGACCGCCCTGCGGCGCATCGTCGTCCCGCTCATGCGGCCCGGCATCGCGGTGGTGTTCATCTTCGTGTTCACGCAGGCGTGGGGGAACTTCTTCGTCCCGTTCGTCCTGCTGTTCTCGCCCGACCACCAGCCGGCAGCCGTGGCGATCTACAGCTTCTTCGGCACGTACGGCACGGTCGCCTACGGCCGGCTCGCCGCGTTCTCGATCCTGTACTCCGTGCCGGTGCTCGTGCTGTACCTGCTGGTGCAGCGGTTCTCCGGCAGCTCGTTCGCCATGTCCGGCGCCGTCAAGGGCTGACCGGCCCGTCTCCCCGTCCCGCACCCCAGCCCCGCACCCCACCGGAAGGTCCTGCCATGCCCGTCGACGCCGCCGCCACCGTCCTGCAGCGCGTGCAGCGGTTCCTGCACGAGCGCCTCGCCCCCGCCCTGGTCGCCGGCCGGGCGCCGCTCACCGTCACCGCCTGGACCGCGCCGGGGGAGCCCGTGCCGTTCACGGAGGCGGTCGCGCAGGAGTACGCGGCCGCGCCCCCGGGGACCGCGTGGGGCGCGCCGTGGAGCACCACGTGGTTCCGGATGACCGGCGCCGTGCCGGAGGGCTGGCTGGCCTCCGACGCCGTGCGGGACGGGCGGCACGCCGTCGAGCTCGCGATCGACCTCGGGTTCACGACCACGCAGCCCGGCTTCCAGGCGGAGGGCCTCGTGCTGCGGCCCGACGGCGTCGCCGTGAAGGGCCTGTCGCCGCGCAACCAGGCGGTGCCGTGGACCGACCCGCGCGTGGACGTGTACGTCGAGGCCGCCGGCAACCCCGACGTCGGCAGCAGCACCTGGTACGGGCCGACGCCGCTCGGCGACCCGCTGACCGCCGGCTCGGACCCGCTGTACGCGCTGCGGTCCGCCGACGTGGTGCTGCGCGACGTCGAGGTGTGGGAGCTGTGGCAGGACCTGCTGGTGGTGCAGGGGCTCGTCGAGACCGGGGACCGCGGGACCACCCGCTGGGCGCGCGCGCTGCGGGCGCTGGACCTCGTGGTCGACGCGGTCGACCCGCGGGACGTCGCCGGCACCGTGGCCGCCGGCCGGGCGGTGCTGCGACCTGTGCTCGACGTGCCCGCGGCGCCGGGCGGGCACCGCGTGCTCGCCACCGGGCACGCGCACATCGACTCCGCGTGGCTGTGGCCCGCCCGGGAGACCGTGCGCAAGTGCTCTCGGACGTTCGCCAGCGTGGTCGCGCTCATGGACGAGCGGCCGGACTTCGTGTTCGCCTGCTCGTCCGCGCAGCAGTACGCGTGGGTCGCCGAGCGGCACCCCGAGCTGTTCGAGCGGATCCGCGCGAAGGTCGCGGCGGGGCAGTTCGTCCCGGTCGGCGGGATGTGGGTCGAGTCGGACACGAACATGCCCGGCGGCGAGGCGCTCGCCCGGCAGATGGTCGAGGGCAAGCGGTACTTCCTCGAGGAGCTCGGCGTCGAGACGCAGGACGTCTGGCTGCCGGACTCCTTCGGGTACACCGGCGCGCTGCCGCAGATCGTCCGCGCCGCCGGCTCGCGGTGGTTCCTGTCGCAGAAGCTGTCCTGGAACGACACCAACCGGATGCCGCACCACACGTTCGCGTGGGAGGGCATCGACGGCTCCCGGGTGCTCGCGCACTTCCCGCCGGTCGACACGTACAACTCCGACCTGTCCCCGCGCGAGCTCGTGCACGCGGAGCGGAACTTCGCGGACAAGGACGTCGCGTCCGAGTCGCTCGTGCCGTTCGGCTGGGGAGACGGGGGCGGTGGCCCGACGCGGGAGATGCTCGCCGCCGCCGACCGGGCGCGGTCCCTCGGCGGGCTGCCCGAGGTGGAGCTGGGCTCGCCGAACGCGTTCTTCGAGCGCGCCGAGGCCGAGCTGGCCGCCGCCGGTCCCGGGGCGCCGGCCGTCTGGTCCGGGGAGATGTACCTGGAGTACCACCGCGGCACGTACACGTCGCAGGCGCGGACCAAGCGGGGCAACCGGCGCAGCGAGCACCTGCTGCGCGAGGCGGAGCTGTGGGCGGCGACCGCCGCGGTGCGGACCGGGGCGGACTACCCGGCCGACGAGCTGCGCGCGCTGTGGCGGGTGGTCCTGCTGCACCAGTTCCACGACATCCTGCCGGGGTCGTCGATCGGCTGGGTGTACCGGCAGGCGGAGGAGGCGTACGCCGACGTCGAGCGGCGGGCGGAGGCCGTGATCGGGGCGGCGCTCGCGGTCCTCGTCGGCGACGGCGACGCGACCGTCCGGCTCAACGCGGCGCCGCACGCGCGCGACGGGCTGCCCGCGCTGGGCGGCGCGGTCGCGGCCGACGGCTCGGTGGGGGCGACCGACGCGGTGGCGGGCGGCGGGCCGGGCGCCGACGGGCCGGGCTCCGTGCAGGTGCTGCGCAGCGACGACGGCACGCTGCGGGTGCGGACCGGCGTGCTGGACGTCCGGCTGACCGCGGGCGGCCAGCTCGCCTCCGTGCGGGACCTGGTGGCCGACCGGGAGGCGGTCCCGCCGGGTGCCGTGGCGAACCTGCTGCAGCTGCACCGGGACGTGCCCCGGCAGTGGGACGCGTGGGACATCGACGCCGAGTACCGCCGGACCGTGCAGGACCTCGTCGACGCCGACGTGGTCGAGGTGGTGGCCGAGAAGCCGGACCGGGCGGTCGTCCGCACCTCCCGGCGGGTCGGGGAGTCCACGATCGTGCAGGAGCTGACCTTCCGCCCGGGCACGCGTGCCGTCGAGATCGACACCGAGGTCGACTGGCACGAGCGGCAGCGCCTGCTCAAGCTGGCGTTCCCGCTGGACGTGCACGCCGACCGCTCGGCGGCCGAGACGCAGTTCGGCCACGTCGTCCGGCCGACGCACACGAACACGTCGTGGGACGCGGCGCGGTACGAGATCTGCGCGCACCGCTGGGTGCACGTCGGCGAGCCCGGCTACGGCGTCTCCGTCGCGAACGACGCCACCTACGGCCACGACGTGACGCGCGCCGCGCTGCCCGGGGGCGGCACCGCCACCGTGGTGCGCCAGTCGCTGCTGCGGGCGCCGCTGTTCCCCGACCCGGAGGCCGACCAGGGCGCGCACCGGTTCCGCACGGTGCTGCACGTCGGGGCGGGCATCCCCGAGGCGGTGGTGGACGGCTACCGGACGAACCTGCCGGTCCGCGAGGTCCGGGGCGCGGTGGCCGTCGAGCCCCTGGTCGCCGTCGCGGGCGAAGGGGCCGTCGTGGAGGCCGTGAAGCTGGCGGACGACGGCTCCGGGGACGTGGTCGTGCGGCTGTACGAGGCGCACGGGACCCGCGGGCGGGCGGTCGTGACGCCGCGGTTCGCCGCGTCCGGCGTGACGGAGGTGGACCTCCTGGAGCGGGAGGTGGAGCCGCGCGCCCTGACCGGGACGGACGGGGCTGCTGCCGCGCTCGAGGTGCGGCCGTTCCAGCTGGTGACGCTGCGGTTCGCGCGGGGGTGACGCGCCTCCCCACGCACAGGTTCCCCGCAGCCCCGGCCCAGGTCCCGGCCAGGTGACCGCGGGAGCCTCGGTCCGGTGACGGCGCGCCCGTCACCGGACCGTCGCCCCCGTCCAGGAAGCCACCGATGACCGCGCGCCCCGCCGACCAGCAGAAGCTGCCCAAGAAGGAGCGCAAGGCGCTCGCCCGCGAGCTCGCCCGCCTCGAGCGGGAGCGGCAGGCGCGCCGCCGGCGCCGGAACAGGCGGCTCGGCTGGGCCGGGGCGGGGACCGGGGCGGTCGCCGCGGGCGTCGTCGCCGTGCTGCTCGTCCAGGCGTCGGTGCGCGCCGGGCAGGTCGGGCCGCTCGGCATGCTGTCCGACGGCGTGGTGCTGGCCGGCGACGGCTCCACGGTCTCTCCGGTCTCGACCGGCGGGATCCCCGCCGGCGGTGCCCCGGTGGCCACGGCGGTCGACCGCACGTCCGGCGTGCTCGACCTCGTCCTGTACGTCGACTACCGCTCGCCGGAGGCCGCGGCGCTCTGGCAGGCGGACGGGTCGGTGCTGGCGCAGTGGGTGACGGCCGGGAACGCCACGCTGGAGGTGCACCCGCTCGCCCTGCTGGACGGCACCACGGTGGCGGCGCCCACGTCCTCGGCGTCGCCGTCCGCGTCCGCGTCCCCGGAGCCGTCCCCGTCGGCCACCGCCACCACCGGCGACTACTCCCTGCGCGCCGCCGGGGCGCTCGCCTGCGTCGTGGACGGGCAGCCCGACGCGGTGCTCGCCGTGCACCAGGCGCTGCTGACCGCCCAGCCGGGGCTCGACGCGGACGGGCTGGACGACGACGAGCTCGTCGCGCTCGTGCAGGACGCCGGAGCCCGGGACGACGCCGTGGCGGACTGCGTGCGCGCCGGCGACTTCACGGACTGGGCGCGCGAGGCGACCGACCGGGCGGCGGACTCCGTCCCGTTCGACGTGGGCAGCGTGACGACCAGCCCGGTGCTGCTGGTCGGCGGGCGCGAGTACACGGGGGCGCTCGACGACCCGGCGGCGCTGAGCGCGTTCGTCACGGAGGTGGCGGGGCAGCTCGCCGCGGCGGCCCAGGCGAGCGCGTCCCCGAGCCCGTCGCCGAGCGCGTCGCCCACGCCGAGCGCCTCACCGGCCGGCTGACCGCGCCGCCGCCGTGGCGTGGTCGGCCGCCGTCAGCCCGCGAGCGCCCGGGCGAGCGGCACGGCGGGGTCCGCGGCCCGCCCGCGGTCGAGCACCGGCAGCACCGCGCCCGAGAACAGCCGGCGCGCCCCGCCGACGTCGCGCGGCCGGTCGACGCAGAACACGGCCGTGAGCCGATCCGTCCCGGGCTCGAACCACAGCGCGGACCAGCCGTCGGCCGCCGCTGGGTCGCCGCGCAGCAGCACCTCGTCGGCCGCCCCGGGCACGCCGTGCAGCGCCAGCTCGTGCCCGAGCTGCGTCGAGAACACGTAGGGCGCGACGTCCGGCTCGGCGGGTTCCCGCCCGAGCAGGCCGGCCACCGCGACCGCCGGCCCGCGCAGCGCGGCGTCCCAGTGACCGCCCGGCACCCAGCCGTGCCGGGCGGAGCGGCGCGTCGCCGCGTCGCCGACCACCCGGACGCGCGCCGGGCCGCCGATCGGGGCGTAGAGCTCGTCGACCGGCACGGCGCCGTCCGGCCCGGTGGCCAGCGCCCCGCCGAGCCAGGCCGTCGCGGGCCGCGCGCCGACGGCCACGAGCACCGCGTCCGCCGGCAGCACGGTGCCGTCCGCCAGCGTGACGGCATCGGGGGCGACGGCCGCGACCGGGACGCCGGCGCGCAGCCGCACGCCCGCGGCCGCGTACCAGGGCGCGGTCAGCGAGCCGACCCGCGGACCGAGCACGGCGCCGAGCGGCTCGGGCCGGGCCTCGACCACGGTGACGTCGGCCCCGGCCGCCGCGGCGACGGTCGCGACCTCGGCACCGACCCACCCGGCGCCGACCACGACGAGCCGCCGCCCGGCGGGGACGCCGCGCGCGTCGGCCGGCGCCGCGGACGACGCGGGGACGGCGACCCCGAGCGCCGCCCGCAGCCGCTCGGCGTCCCGCGCGGTGTGCAGGGTGAGCGCCGCGTCCCAGCCCGGCGGCCGCACCGCTGCCGCGCCGGTCGCGACGACGACGGCGTCCCCGGCCACGCCGCCGTCCGCGGTCCGCACGACCACCCCCGGTCCCGTCAGGTCCAGGCCCGTCGCCGGCGTGCCGAGCCGCACCTCGTCCGCGAGCTCCAGGGCGTCCGCGCCGAGCTCGTCCGCCAGCCACGC
This sequence comes from Cellulomonas sp. C5510, assembly GCF_019797765.1. Classification (NCBI taxonomy): domain Bacteria; kingdom Bacillati; phylum Actinomycetota; class Actinomycetes; order Micrococcales; family Cellulomonadaceae; genus Cellulomonas; species Cellulomonas sp. C5510. The sequence goes on along the minus strand of NZ_CP081862.1, from coordinate 3,128,707 downwards.
GGGCGCGGGCCGGTCCAGCAGGTGCTTCGACAGCGGGGGCCGGTCGTACGGGGCGACGGGCTCCGCCCCCAGCACGGTCACCCGCCCGGTGAACCCCTGCGCCCGCAGCTCCAGCACCGTCCGCGCACCGGCCAGGCCGGCCCCGACGACGACGACCGAACCGGGGGGCGCCGGCGGCCCCTCGTGCGGCGGGACGGCGGCGGGACGGTCGGAGACGGGCACGTCGTCACCGTAGCCGGGGCCGCTCCCGGTGCGTCGCACGGCCCGGGTACGCTCGGGATCCGGCGCGCCCCCGGTGCGCGCACCGGAGGGAGCACCAGGTGAGCGGCGAGACCCGCGGCGACGGCGGCACCGGGTCCGACGACCCGGCAGGGCCCCCGCTGGACGGGGCGGGCACCCTCGGCGCGGGCAGCTCCGGCGCGGGCAGCTCCGGCGCGGGCAGCTCCGGCGCCGGCGTTCCCGGGACGGTCGGCCCGGGCGCCGACGGCCCCGGCACCACCACCGGGCCCGGGACCTGGCCCGCCCTCCCCGGCGGGGCGCCGCCGGACCACGCGGCGGGGACGTCGCCCGTCCCCGCCGTCCCGACGCCGGACGCCGCGCCGGTCGGCCCCGGTGCACCCGACCACGCGGAGCAGGAGCGGTTCGACGCCGACGGCCGGCCCCTCGACCCGCGCGCGATCGCCCGGGCCTCGCTCGACGCCGACCGCAACTGGTCGCTGTGGGTCATCTCCCTCGCGGTGGTGCTGTCCGTCTCGCTCGCCGTGGTGGCCGGCACCGCCGTCGGTGCCCTGGCGCTCGCGGCGTTCCTCGCGTGCTGCGCGGTCGTGCGGGGGGTGGTGCGCGGCGGGCCGGCCGCGCTGGTGGTGCGGAGCCGGGCCACCGACGTGACGGTCCTGGCCGGCCTCGCGGTGACCATCGCCGTGCTGTCGCAGGTCGTGCCCGTCCCGGCGCCCTGACGCCCGGGGACGCACGAGCCCCGGGGACGCACGAACCCCGGGACGCACGAGCCCCGGGACGCACGAGGGGCGGCGACCCGACCGGGTCACCGCCCCTCGGCGTCGCGTCGCGCAGGTCAGCGCAGCGGCTCGACGTCCAGGGCCGCGATCTCGAGCTCCTCGTCGAGCAGCTCGTCGTCCTGCGGTGCGGGAGCGAACGCGCGGTACAGCACGCCCGCGACGAGCGCGCCCACGAGCGGGCCGACCCAGAAGACCCACACCTGGCCCCACGCCCACGACTCGGCGAAGATCGCCGCCGCGGTGGCGCGGGCCGGGTTGAGGGCGGCGTTGGTGACCGGCAGCGCCACGAGCGTCGCGAAGCCGACCGTGAGGCCGATGGCGACACCGGCCTGGCCCCGGGACGCGCGCCGGCCGGTCGCGGCGAGGTAGACGCCCACGAGGACCGCGACGAGCACGGCCTCGATGAGTAGGGCCGCGACCACGCTGAAGCCCTCGGTGCTGCTGGTCTGCAGCGCGAGCGGCGAGTGGGCGTCGAAGCCGTTCGCGGCGCCGCCGAAGAACTCGCGCTCACGGCCGTCGAGCAGCGGGAACGACGAGGCGACGACGAACAGCACGGCCGCGGCCAGTGCGCCGCCGAGCAGCTGGGCGGCCCAGTAGGGCAGCACGTGCGACCACGGCGTGCGGCCGGCGACCGCCGAGCCGAGGGTCACCGCCGGGTTGACGTGCCCGCCGGAGACGTGCGCGACGGCGACGAACGCCGCGATCACGCCGAAGCCGTACGCGAGCGCCACGGCCAGCGTCTGACCGGTGAACTGCGCGAACAGCCCGGCGCCGATCACCGCGAGCATGACGACGAACGAGCCGAACAGCTCCGCGCCGAGCCGCGCGGCCAGCGAGGGGCCGGTGAGCGTCGCGGCCACGGCCTCGACCTCCACGTCGTCCTCCGCGTCGGCCGTGGCCGTGCCGTAGCCGGCCGCGGCGCCGTAGCCCACGGGCACGGCGGCCGGGGCGGGCGCCGCGGCGGGGGAGGGAGCGGCGGTCGGTCCGTCGGCGGCCGCTGCGCCCGCCGTCGGCGCTGCGCCCGCCGTCGGCGCTGCGGCGGTCGGTGCCGCGGCGGAGGCGTCGGTCGACGGCGCGGGCGTCCCGTCCTGGGGTCGGCCGGTCGCCTCGGGGGCGTCCGGGACCTCGGCGGGGTTGTCCTTCGACATGGTCATCCGTTTCGTCCGGGTGCGGGTGGGTGCCGGCCGTCGCCGGCGGGTGCACGCGGCGGACGTGGTCCGCGGTGTGCACCGGGCACGTCCACCCAGCATGCCAGCGTTCCCTGTGCAGCGCGGGGCCCCGGGCTGCCGCCGCGCTCCGCGAAGTCTCTCGACGTCAAGTAATCTGGCGCCCATGGCGAAGATCAAGGTGGTTGGACCGGTCGTCGAGCTCGACGGTGACGAGATGACGCGGATCATCTGGCAGTTCATCAAGGACCGCCTGATCCATCCGTACCTCGACATCGACCTGCGCTACTACGACCTGTCGATCGAGAACCGTGACGCGACGGACGACCAGGTCACGATCGACGCGGCGCACGCGATCAAGGAGCACGGCGTCGGCGTGAAGTGCGCGACCATCACGCCGGACGAGGCGCGCGTCGAGGAGTTCGGCCTCAAGAAGATGTGGCGCTCCCCGAACGGCACGATCCGCAACATCCTCGGCGGCGTCGTGTTCCGCGAGCCGATCATCATCAGCAACATCCCGCGCCTGGTCCCGGGGTGGAACAAGCCGATCATCATCGGCCGCCACGCCCACGGCGACCAGTACAAGGCGACCGACTTCCGCGTGCAGGGCGCCGGAACGCTGACCCTGACGTTCACCCCGGCTGACGGCTCCGAGCCGATCCAGCAGGAGGTCGTGACGTACCCCGAGGGCGGGGGCGTCGCGATGGCGATGTACAACTTCGACGAGTCGATCCGCGACTTCGCGCGCGCCTCGTTCGCGTACGGCCTGCAGCGGCAGTACCCGGTGTACCTGTCGACCAAGAACACGATCCTCAAGGCCTACGACGGCCGGTTCAAGGACCTGTTCCAGGAGGTGTTCGACGCCGAGTTCGCCGCCGCGTTCGCCGAGGCCGGCCTGACGTACGAGCACCGCCTCATCGACGACATGGTGGCCTCCGCCATGAAGTGGGAGGGCGGCTACGTCTGGGCCTGCAAGAACTACGACGGCGACGTGCAGTCCGACACCGTCGCGCAGGGCTTCGGCTCGCTCGGCCTCATGACCTCGGTCCTCATGACCCCCGACGGCCGGACCGTCGAGGCGGAGGCCGCGCACGGCACCGTCACCCGGCACTACCGCCAGCACCAGGCGGGCAAGCCGACGTCGACCAACCCGATCGCGTCGATCTTCGCCTGGACCGGCGGCCTCAAGCACCGCGGGAAGCTGGACGGCACCCCCGAGGTCACGCAGTTCGCGGAGACTCTCGAGGACGTCGTGGTCAAGACGGTCGAGAGCGGCAAGATGACCAAGGACCTCGCGCTGCTCGTCGGTCCCGAGCAGGCGTGGCTGACCACCGAGGAGTTCCTCGCGGCGCTCGACGAGAACCTCGCCGCCCGCCTCGGCTGACCCCGCACCGGCGCCCGCCGGCCCGCTGCCCGCCACGACGGGCCGGGCGGCGGGCGTCGTCGTGAGCGGCCGGGCGCCGCGGCGGGTCGCCGGTGGCGGCTGAGCGCACCCGCGACGAGCGGCACGTCGCGCACGGTGCCGTCCGCGACCGCCGGCACCAGGGGCACCGCGGCCCACCGGGGACGGCCCGCGCCGCGGCGAGCAGGGTCTGGCGTCACGTCGTGAAGGCACCCGTGGCAGGCCCGGCGCGCGTCACGGCGCGGGTCGTCGCGGCTGTATCCTCGACGCCGTGGGCACTGATCGGGTGACCCCGGGCTCGCAGTCTTCACTCCGTGAAGCCAACCGTGCCCGGATCGTGAGTGCCGTCCAGCAGCGTGGCTCGATCACGCAGGTCGAGCTGGCCGGTGTCACGGGGCTATCGCCGGCCACCGTGTCGAACATCGTCAAGGAGCTCACGGGCGCCGGCGTCCTGCACACCACGCCGACCTCCCGCAGCGGCCGCCGCGCCCAGCAGGTCACCCTCGCGCGCAACCTCGGCCTCGTCGGCGGCGTGCACTTCGGCGCCCGCTCCCTGCGCGTCGCCGTCGCGGACGTCGCGCACCGCGTCGTCGCCGACCAGCGCATGCCGCTGCCCCCGGACCACCGCGCCGACGCGGGCCTGGAGCGCGCGTCGCTGCTCCTGACCGAGCTCGTCGACTCCGTCGAGGCCACGATGTCCGAGGTCCTCGCCGTCGGCGTCGGCGTGCCCGCCCCGGTCGACCCGGCGTCGGGGCGCATCGTGTCCGTCGGCGTGCTGCGCGGCTGGGACGGCGTCTCCGTGACCGAGGTGCTCGAGCGCCGGCTCGGCGTGCCGGTGCAGGTCGACAACGACTCGAACCTCGGCGCCCTGGCGGAGGTGCGGCTCGGGGCCGCGCGCGGCAAGCGGCACGTGCTGTACCTGCGTCTGTCGCACGGTGTCGGCAGCGGCCTGGTCCTCGACGGCCGCGTCTACCACGGCCGGTCGGGTGCGGCGGGGGAGTTCGGGCACATCACCATCGACGACAACGGCCCGATCTGCCGCTGCGGCAACCGCGGCTGCCTGGAGACCTTCATCGGCGCGCCCGCGCTGCTCTCGATGCTCGAGGCCAGCCACGGGCACCTCACGCTGCCGGACGTGATCTCCCGCGCGCAGGAGGGGGACCCGGGCTGCCGGCGCGTCATCTCGGACGCGGGCCGGGCGCTCGCCGTCGCCGCGGCCAACACCTGCAACCTGTTCGACCCCGAGCTCGTCGTCGTCGGCGGGCGCCTGGCGGAGGCGGGGCCGATCCTGCTCGACACGTTCCGCGGCGTCCTCGCCCAGCGCACGCTGCCGAGCACCGCGGGGCCCGTCGAGGTGGTCGTCTCCGAGCTCGGCACGGCGGCGGAGGTCCGCGGGGCGCTGGCCCTGGCGCTCGACCACGCCGGTATTGCCCGCTCGGTGGCAGTGGCAGGATGACCCGGTGCAGCACGGCGCAGGGGAGCGACGCAGCGGAGGAGGACGTCCGATGACGACGACACCCGTCCTGTCGGTGCGGGGCGTGTCCCGCAACTACGGCGCCGTGCGCGCACTCGTCGACGTCGACCTCGACATCCACGCGCACGAGGTGGTCGCCATCGTCGGCGACATCGGGGCCGGCAAGTCCACGCTCGCGCGCGTCATGTCCGGTGCGTTGGCCCCGGACTCCGGCCACATCGAGGTGGACGGCACGCCGGTCGCGATCCCGTCGACGCGCCAGGCCCGCGAGCTCGGCATCGCCACCGTGTTCCAGGACCTCGCGCTCTGCGAGAACCTCGACGTGGTCCAGAACCTGTTCCTCGGGCAGGAGCTCCGGCGCGGCGGCATGCTCGACGAGCGGCAGATGGAGCGGCGCGCGTGGGAGGTGCTGAGCCAGCTCGCGGCCCGGGTGCCCTCCGTGCGGGCGCCCGTCCGGGCCCTGTCGGGCGGGCAGCGGCAGGCCGTCGCGGTCGCCCGGGCCCTGGTCGGCAACCCGCGGGTCGTCGTCCTGGACGAGCCGCTGGCGTCGCTCGGCATCTCGCAGACCGCCGAGGTGCTCAACATGGTCGAGCGGCTGCGGGAGAGCGGCCTCGGGGTCGTCATGATCAGCCACTCGATGGTGGACGTGCAGGCGGTGGCCGACCGGATCGTCGTGCTGCGCCTCGGGCGGATCAACGGGGACTTCGACGCGCAGCACGCGTCCTACGAGGACCTCATCGCGGCGATCACCGGCATCACGCCGACGGGTCGGATGGCCCGGCCGCACCGCCCCGCCGCGATCTGACCCCGAGCGGCGGGTCCCGCGCTGACGGTCAGCGGAAGACGATCGTCCGGTGCCCGTCGAGCAGCACCCGGTGCTCCGCGTGCCAGCGCACCGCGCGCGCCAGCGCCCGGCGCTCCACGTCCTGGCCGAGTGCGACCAGGTCCGCGACGGCGCGGGTGTGGTCCACGCGCTCGACGTCCTGCTCGATGATCGGGCCCTCGTCGAGGTCGCCCGTCACGTAGTGCGCGGTCGCCCCGATGAGCTTCACGCCGCGGTCGTGGGCCTGCGCGTACGGGCGGGCGCCCTTGAACGACGGCAGGAACGAGTGGTGGATGTTGATGACCCGCCCGGCGAGCGCCCGGCACAGGTCGTCGGACAGGATCTGCATGTAGCGGGCCAGCACCACCAGCTCGACGTCGAGCTCGTCCACCAGGCGCAGCAGCTCCGCCTCGGCCGCCGCCTTCGTCTCCTTCGTGACCGGCACGTGGTGGAACGGGATGCCGTAGAACGCCGCGAGGTCCGCCAGCGCCGTGTGGTTCGACACCAGGCCGACGATGTCGATCGGCAGCCCCTCGGACCGCTGCCGGAACGCCAGGTCGTTCACGCAGTGCGCGGCCGTCGACCCGAGCAGCAGGGTGCGCACGCGGCGACCCGCGACGTCGAGCGACCAGTCCATCGAGAACCGCGGCGCGAGGGAGCCGAGCGCGTGCTCCAGCTCGTCGCGGGTGCTGTCGGCGGCGACCTCCACCCGCATGAAGAACAGGCCCGACAGCGGGTCGCCGAACTGCTGCGACTCCGTGATGTTCCCCCCGTGCTCCGCGAGCAGCCCCGCGACCGCGGCGACGATGCCCGGCTGGTCGGGGCAGGACAGCGACAGCACCCAGGAGGTCGTGGTGGTGGACACGAGACGGGAGGGTACCCGCGGCCCGCCCCGCGGGGCAGCGGCGCCCGGGATGCGGCCGTTCACCCGCGCGTCGGGACCTGTGGGTGGTCCGGGTCGCGCGCGGCCTGAGACGATGGGGTGCATGAGCGAGACCGAGGTGACCATCCGGCCCGTCGCCGACGCCGAGGCGGGTGAGCTGCTGACCCTGCGCCGCGCCGCGTTCGTCACCGAGGCGCAGCAGTACGACGACCCGCACATCCCCCCGCTCACGCAGACCCTGTCGGAGCTGCGCGCGGACCTGGCGGCCGAGGGCGTCGTCACCCTGGGCGCGTGGGCCGGGCACCGCCTGGTCGGGTCCATCCGCGTCGTCATCGAGGGTCGTAAGGCCACGCTCGGCCGGTTCGCGGTGGCCCCCGACCAGCAGGGGCACGGAATCGGGACGCAGCTGCTGCTCGCGATCCTCCCGCACCTGCCCGAGGACGTGGAGGAGATCTGGGTGTTCACCGGCCGCGACTCCGTCCAGAACCTCGCGCTCTACGAGAAGCACGGCTACACCCACGAGCACGACCAGACCGTCGGTGACCTCACGTACGCGTACCTGCGGCGGATCCTCGGGGACGACGACGCGGAGGCGCCCGCCTCCGTCTGACGCCCGGCCGTGCCCCGAGCGGAGGCCGGGGCCGTCGCGGCGTCAGAGGATCGCGACCACGAGGCCGACGATCACGGCGTTGAACGCGAACGCGACGACGGCGTGCCCGGACAGGGTGCGACGCATCGCCCGGCAGGTGACCACGACGTCGTTCGGGGCGAAGGTCGTGCCGACCGCCACCGCGAGGTACACGTAGTCGGAGAACGCGCGCTCGCCCGAGCCGGGGAACTCCATCCCGCCCTGCGTGGCGTCCCGGCGGGCGTAGTGCACGGCGTAGGCGGCGACCATCGTCAGCCACGCCGAGGCGACCAGGAGCAGGCCGAGCACCAGCCCGCCGGTGCCGCCGACCCACGCCGAGCCGCGGGCGAGCGACACCCCGGTGACGAGCGCGCCGGCCGACGTCACGAGCGACCAGCCGACCGCCCCCGTCCCGAGCTCGATCCAGGGGCGGCGCGAGCCGGGTGTGCCGCGCCCCGCCCGCAGCGCCTCCTGCAGCCGCGGGCCGGCCAGCCCGCCGAATGCCAGCACGGTCAGGACGCCGTACCCGATCGAGGCCCCGGTGAGGACGACGAGCATCGAGCGCGCGTACGCCTCCCAGAACGACCAGCGGTCGTCCGCCGTGTCCGCCCACGACAGGGCGAGACCGGGGACCAGGCCCGCACCGATGGCGATGGTCGACCGCGTCAGGTCCCGGGCGAGCACGAGCCGGAGCCGCGCACGGGCCGGGAGGCCCGGGGTGCTCCGCGCCGGTGCGGTCACGGTCCTCGTCCTCCTGTCGTCGGTCGGGCGACCGTAGCCCGGGAACCGCCGCACGGGGTGGGACCTTGGTTCCGCGCTGCGGACTGCGGCCGCACCGCGCGCCCGGACGTTGCTAGGCTGGCCCGGTCGCGACTGGCGCAGGTGGGTCACCACCGGGGAGCGACAGAGCTTGAGCGACGTCGGGTCGGACGCCTGGGCCCCGCGGTCACCCCACACCACCGGTGTGCGGTCGACAGACCGCGCACGCCGACTGCCGAGGAGACGCATGAGCGCCGAGACCACGCCCCTGCTCGACCAGAACCTGTCCCAGGTGGACCCGGAGATCGCGGCGGTCCTGGACGGGGAGCTCGCCCGCCAGCAGGGCACGCTCGAGATGATCGCGTCCGAGAACTTCGTCCCGCGTGCCGTCCTGCAGGCCCAGGGCTCCGTGCTGACCAACAAGTACGCCGAGGGCTACCCGGGCCGCCGCTACTACGGCGGCTGCGAGCAGGTCGACATCGCCGAGAACCTCGCGATCGCCCGCGCGAAGGACCTGTTCGGCGCCGAGCACGCCAACGTCCAGCCGCACTCCGGCGCCACCGCGAACGCGGCCGTGCTGCACGCCCTCGCCAGCGCCGGCGACCGCATCCTCGGCCTCGAGCTCGCGCACGGCGGTCACCTGACGCACGGCATGAAGATCAACTTCTCCGGCAAGCTCTACGACGTCGGCGCGTACGGCGTGAACCCGGACACGTTCCTCATCGAGCCGGAGGCGATCCGCGAGGCCGCCCTCAAGCACCGCCCGCAGGTCATCATCGGCGGCTGGTCCGCCTACCCGCGGCACCTCGACTTCGCCGCGATGCGCGAGATCGCCGACGAGGTCGGCGCGAGGCTCTGGGTCGACATGGCGCACTTCGCCGGCCTCGTGGCCGCGGGGCTGCACCCGTCGCCCGTGCCGTACGCGGACGTCGTGTCGTCCACCGTGCACAAGACGATCGGCGGCCCGCGCTCGGGCTTCATCCTGAGCCGCGAGGAGTACGCGAAGAAGATCGACTCCGCGGTGTTCCCGGGCCAGCAGGGCGGCCCGCTCATGCACGTCATCGCCGCGAAGGCCGTGTCGTTCAAGATCGCCGCTGGCGACGACTTCAAGGACCGCCAGCAGCGCACCATCGACGGCGCGCGGATCATCGCCGACCGGCTGGTCTCGCCCGAGGTCGCCGCCGCGGGCGTGTCCGTGCTGACCGGTGGCACCGACGTGCACCTGGTGCTGGTGGACCTGCGGAGCTCGTCGCTGGACGGCCAGCAGGCCGAGGACCTCCTGCACGACGTCGGCATCACGGTGAACCGCAACGCGGTGCCGTTCGACCCGCGCCCCCCGCGAGTCACCTCCGGCCTGCGCATCGGCACCCCGGCGCTCGCGACCCGCGGGTTCGGCGACGCCGAGTTCACCGAGGTCGCGGACATCATCGCGACCGCGCTGACCGCCGGTGCCGCCGCCGACGTCGAGGCGCTGCGGGCGCGCGTGGCGAAGCTGGCCGACGCGTTCCCGCTGTACCCCGGCCTGCAGCAGTACTGATCGGGGCCGCGACATGACGGCGAAGACGCTCGACGGCAAGGCCACGGCCGCCGCGATCAAGACGGAGCTCGCGGCGCGCGTGCGGGTGCTGGCGGAGCGCGGCGTCACGCCCGGGCTCGGCACCCTGCTGGTGGGGGAGGACCCGGGGTCGGTGTCCTACGTCGCCGGCAAGCACCGCGACTGCGCGGAGGTCGGCATCGCCTCGATCCGCGAGGACCTGCCCGCCGACGCCACGCAGGAGCAGATCGAGGCCGCCGTGCAGCGGCTGAACGAGGACCCGGCGTGCACCGGGTTCATCGTGCAGCTCCCGCTGCCGCGCGGCATCGACACCAACCGGGTGCTCGAGCTCGTCGACCCCGACAAGGACGCCGACGGCCTGCACCCGACCAACCTCGGGCGCCTGGTGCTGCGGGTCAACGAGGAGATCGACTCCCCGCTGCCCTGCACGCCGCGCGGCATCATCGAGCTGCTGACGCGGCACGGGGTCTCCCTCGCGGGGGCGGACGTCACGGTCATCGGGCGCGGCACCACGGTCGGGCGGTCCATCGGGCTGCTGCTGACCCGCCGCGCCGTGAACGCGACGGTGACCCTCACGCACACGGGGACCGCCGACCTCGCGGAGCACACCCGGAACGCCGACGTGATCGTGGCCGCCGCCGGCGTGCCGGGGATCCTCACGGCCGACCTGGTGAAGCCGGGCGCCGTGGTGGTCGACGTGGGCGTCTCCCGGGTGTCCGACCCGGAGACGGGCAGGAGCCGGATCGCCGGTGACGTCGACGCCGGCGTGGCCGAGGTGGCCGCGTGGGTGAGCCCGAACCCCGGCGGCGTCGGGCCGATGACCCGCGCGATGCTGCTCGCGAACGTCGTCGAGGCGGCCGAGCGCCAGGCCTGACGCCCCCGCCGCACGTCGGGGCGGGCAACCCGTCCGCCCCGACGCCCTCGGCTGCGCCCGCGCGCGCGGACCGCGCTCACCGAGAGTCCAGGACACGCCCGGGTTCGCGGCCGCGCGCCGGCGTGTCCTGGACTCTCGGCGTCTGCGTGTGCCCGGAGGGCGCGGGTGCGGGGTGCGGAAGGCGTGGCGGGGTGGGGCCGGGGCGCGCGGTCAGGCGGGTGTCGTCGCCAGGACCGCGCGGGCCGTGGTCGCGTCGATCACGTCGGCCAGCGGGGCGTAGAGCCGCATCGCGTCGAGCGCGCGGGCGTGAGCCGCGTCGTCGGCGCCCGCGCACGCCTGCGCGACCACGCGGACCGCCACGCCGGCGTCCGCGGCGGCGAGCGCGGTGGACAGCACGCAGCAGTCGGTGGAGACGCCGGCCAGCAGCATCGTGTCCCCGGGGCCGACGTGGGCCGCGAGGTCGGGACCCCACTTGCCGAACGTCGTGGCGGTCACGACCGGGGCGCGCGCCGCCAGGTCGGCGAGCTCCGGGACGACCGCGTACGCGGGGGCGTCCTCCGGCTGGAGGGCGAACGGCCAGTCGGCGTAGTACGCCACCCACGCGCCGGTGGGACGCTCGGGCGCGACGAACCGCGTGAACACCGTCCGCTCGGCGCCGGCGGCCTCGGCGAGCGACCGCACGACGGGCAGGGCCTCGGCGAACCGCGGTGCCGCCCACGGGCTGCCCGGGTCGGCGAACACCGGCTGCATGTCGACGACGACGAGGACCGCCCGCCCCGGCGTCGCGCCGGACCCGGCCGTCGGGGCGTGCGCGCCCGGCGATGTGGTGTCGTGCGCGCCTGGCGATGTGGTGTCGTGCGCGCCTGGCGACGTGGTGTCGTGCCCGCCCGGCGACGGGGCGTCGTGCCCGCCGGGCGACGTGGTGTCCCGCCCGCCCGGCGACGGGGCGTCGTCCGCGGCGGCCCGCCCGATCCCGGCCGTCACCGCGCTGCCCCCGCGCCGGAGCCCGCGTCCGCTCCCGCCCCCGACGGCCGCAGCGCCTCCTGCCGGCGCACGGCACCGCGGCGCAGCAGCAGCGTCCCGCCGAACCCGACGACCAGCGCCACGAGCACGCCGAGGTTCGCGTACGCCCACGCGCCGTCCTTGCCGCCGAGGCCCACCGCACCGAGCAGGTAGCCCTGCCAGGACAGCCACGCCGCGGACGCGTTGGTGACGAGCCCCCAGCCCAGCACGGTCCCGACCGCGAGCAGGGCCAGCGGCACGCCGGCGGCCCGGCCGTAGCGGCCGCGCGGGTCGTACAGGTCGAGGTCGTCGTAGTCGCTCCGGCGCAGCAGGACGTCGGCGAGCATGATCCCGGCCCATGCGGCGATCGGGACGCCGAGCGTGATGAGGAAGCCCTGGAAGACGCCGAAGAACGTGTCGGATCCGAACACGATGTAGACCGTGCCGAGCACCATGATGACGCCGTCGATCCCGGCGGCGACGGGCCGGGACACGGGCAGGCCGGTGGAGACCAGCGCGAGGCCGGACGAGTAGATGTCGAGCACCGCCCCGCCGACGAGGCCGAGCACCGCCACCACCGCGAACGGCACCAGGTACCAGGTCGGCAGGATCGTGGTGAGCGCGCCGATCGGGTCGGCGGAGATCGCCGTCCGCAGCTCCGGGTCGGAGCCCGCGAGCAGCAGGCCGAACACGAGCAGGACCACCGGGGCGAGCGAGGCGCCGAACGTGGTCCACCCGACGACGCCGCGGCCGGAGGTGTGCCGGGGCAGGTACCGGGAGTAGTCGGCGGCCATGTTGACCCAGCCCAGCCCGAACCCGGTCATCATGAACACGAGCGCCCCGATGAACGCCTGAGCGGTGCCTGCGGGCAACGCGGTGACCGCGGCGGTGTCGATGTGGTCGAGCACCAGCAGCACGTACCCGACCGTGAGCACGGCGGTGACGACCGTGATGACCGTCTGCATCCGCATGATGAGGTCGAACCCGAACACGCCGCCCGCGATGATGAGCGCCGCCACCACGACGAGGGCCACCACCTGCACGCCGCTGCCGCCGCCCCAGCCGAGCGCCTCGACGACGGTGGCGGTGGCCAGCGTCGCGAGCGCGGTGAGGATGGTCTCCCAGCCGACCGTGAGCAGCCAGGACAGCACCGCGGCGACCCGGTTGCCCTGGACGCCGAGCGCTGCGCGGGACAGGACCATCGTCGGGGCGGACCCGCGCTTGCCGGCCAGGGCGACGACCCCGCACAGCAGGAACGAGAACACGATGCCGACGACGCTCGCCACGAGCGCCTGCGTGAAGGAGACACCGAAGTCGAGCACCCAGGCGCCGTAGGACAGGCCGAGCACGGACACGTTCGCCGCGAACCACGGCCAGAACAGCTGGCGCGGGGTCCCCTTGCGGTCGCGGTCGGCGATGATGTCGACGCCGGCCGACTCCACGGTCAGGGCGCCGCCGGACGGGGCGCCGCCGGACGGGGCGAGGCCGGGCGCCGCGTCGGGCGCGGGACCGGCCGGGGGCGGGACGGACATCGGGCCTCCTCGGGCCTCGGGGGAGCGGTGCGGGGTCAGGCGGGCGGCGGGACGGACGCGGCGAGCCGCGCGACGGTCTCCCGCAGCACCGGGCGCGGCGTGGCGAGCGTGTACCGGGCGAACCCGTGGCCGGCGCGCCCGCACGCCGGGCCGTCGGTCAGCGCGACGCCCGCGTCGGCGAAGTGCCGGCCGGGGTGGTCGCCGAGGCCGAGGCCGCGGCAGTCGAGCCACGCCAGGTAGGTGCCCTCGGGCGGGGTGTACCGGACGGCGGGGAGCTGCTCGGCCAGCAGGTCGGCGAGCAGGCGCCGGTTGCCGTCGAGGTACGCCAGCAGGTCGTCGAGCCACGGGCCACCGTCGGTGTAGGCGGCGGTGCTCGCCAGGACGCCGGGGGTCGACGCACCGTGCTCGTACTCCTCGCCGACCTCCCTCCAGCGGGCGGCGTCCGCGTCGGACCCGAGCACCACCTGGGCGCACTTCAGCCCCGGGATGTTCCACGCCTTCGACGCCGACGTCGCGGTGACGGCGTGCGCCGCGGCGACCGGGTCGACCGACGTGTACGGCACGTGCCGCCGGCCGGCGTAGACGAGCGGGGCGTGGATCTCGTCCGCGAACACCCGGGCGCCGTGCGCGTCGGCCACGCGGGCGATGCCCAGCAGCTCCTCGCGGTCGAGCACCCGGCCGGTCGGGTTGTGCGGGTTGCAGAGCACGAGCAGACCGCCGCCGTCGGCGAGCGCCCGCCCGATCGCGTCCAGGTCGTGCACCAGCCGGTCGCCGTCCGGGACGAGCGGGACCTCGACGACCCGCCGGCCGAGCGTCGCGGGCACGGTGAGGAACGGCATGTACGCGGGGGTCGGCAGGACGATGGTCGATCCCGGCGCGGTGAGGTGCCGGACGGTGGCCCGGAACGCCGCCATGACGTCGCCGACCGGCCGCACGCGCGCCGGGTCGGGCGCCCAGCCGTACCGGGCGGCGGACCACCCGGCGTACGCCGCGGCGAGGTCGTCGGCCAGCGCCGGCGGCAGGTAGCCGAACCGCTCGCGCTCGACGGCCTCCCGCAGCGCCTCCCGGACGGCCGGCGCGGTCCCCAGGTCGGACTCGGCGACGAACGCCCCGATGCTGTCCGGGAACAGCGACCACTTCAGCCCGCCGGCGGCGCGCAGGTCCGCCACCGTGCGGCGGTCCACGGCGGGGTCGAGGCCGGTGCGTGCGCTGTCCATCGTCCGTCCCCTCGGGTGGTTGCGGAGGTCCCGGGCCATCCCACCACCGTGCGGCCGGGCCCACCAGGGACGAGGCCCCGGACGAGACGAACGCGACACCCGGGGCAGGCCGCGCGACCCCGTCCAGCCGGCGGGCGTGTCGGTGGCATGGGGTTGGATGGTCCGCGTGCTGACGGTAGCGACTGCGAACGTGAACGGGATCCGGGCCGCCTTCAGGCGGGGCATGGGCGACTGGCTGGCCACCCGCCGGCCGGACGTGCTGCTGCTGCAGGAGGTGCGCGCGTCGGACGAGATCCTCGCCGACCACCTGGCCGCGGACGGCTGGGACCTGGCGCACGAGGCCAGCGAGACGAAGGGCCGGGCGGGCGTGGCGATCGCGTCCCGGCTGCCGATGAGCGCGGTGCGGATCGGCATCGGCACGGGCGTGCCGGCCGACTCGGGGCGCTGGGTGGAGGCCGACCTCGAGCTGCCCGGGGGCGGTCTGCTCACCGTCGTGTCCGCCTACGTCCACTCCGGGCAGGCCGGGACGCCGAAGATGGACGAGAAGTTCGCGTTCCTCGACGTCATGACCAAGCGCCTCGCGGAGCTCGCCGGCGGGGAGCACGACGTGGTCGTCGCCGGGGACCTCAACATCGCGCACCGCGAGGTGGACATCAAGAACTGGCGCGGCAACCGCAAGGCCGCCGGGTTCCTCCCGGAGGAGCGGGCGTACCTGGACGTGTGGTTCGACGAGCAGGGCTGGCGGGACCTCGGCCGCGAGCACGGCGGGGAGGGGCCCGGGCCGTACACGTGGTGGTCGTGGCGCGGGCAGGCGTTCGACAACGACTCCGGCTGGCGGATCGACTACCAGCTCGCGACGCCGGGGCTGGCGGACCGCGTGCGGTCGGTGGAGATCGACCGCGCCGCGACGTACGACGCCCGGTTCAGCGACCACGCGCCGGTGGTCGTGGCCTACGACGTCTGACGGGCTGCGGGGCGCCTCGGCCCGCCTGCTCGGGCGTCCGGGTCGCCGACGCCGGGCCGGTGGACGCCCCCGCGCACCTCGCTGCCCGAGGAAGCCGTGCGGGCGCCGCCCGCTGACGTCGCGGGAACCCCCGCGCGCCCGCGGATCGGCGCGTCAGGCGGCCGGGCCGCTCGCGGTCGCGACGAGGAACGCGGGCGCGTGCAGGTCGGCGTCCGCGAACGCGCCTGCCACGGCCGCCGCCACGTCGTCCACCGCGTCCGTGGCCACGAGGGCGATGGCCGACCCGCCGAACCCGCCGCCGGTCATGCGGGCCCCGAGCGCCCCCGCGTCGCGGGCGGCCTCCACGGCGAGGTCGAGCTCCCGGCAGGACACCTCGTAGTCGTCCCGGAGGGAGGCGTGCGAGGCGTCCATGACCGGGCCGACCTCGGCGACGCGGTCGGCGTCCAGCAGCGCCACGAACTCCTCGACGCGCGCGATCTCCGTGACGACGTGCCGCACCCGGCGCACGAGCACCTCGGCGTCGTCCGAGCCCGCACCGACGGGGCCGGTGCCGTGCGCGAGCGTCGCCAGCGCGTCGCCGAGCCCGTCCGGGCCGATCTCGCGCAGCGTGGGCACACCGAGCACCGCGGCGGCCTGCTCGCACGCGGCGCGGCGGGCGGCGTACTGCCCGTCCACCAGGGCGTGCTCGGCCTTGGTGTCGATCACGAGCAGGGCGAGCCCGTGCGCGGCGAGGTCGAACGGCACGTGCCGCACGGCGCCGTCCCGGCAGTCCAGCAGCAGCGCGTGGCCGTCGCGCGCCCGCAGCGACACGGACTGGTCCATGCCGCCCGTCATGGCGCCGGCGATCTCGTTCTCCGCGCGGATGCACGCCTGGGCGAGCGCGGTGCGCCCGGCGTCGTCCGGCTGCGCGGCGGACCCGGCGAGGCCCAGCGCGAAGACGGCGTCGAGCGCGACCGCGGCCGAGCACTCCAGGGCGGCGGACGACGACAGCCCGGCGCCGTACGGCACGCAGGAGTCCACGGCGATGTCGAATCCGCCGAGGTCCTCGCCGGCCTGGCGCAGCGCCCACGCGACCCCGGCCACGTAGGCGGGCCAGCCGTCGACGGTGCCGGGGGCCACGTCGTCCAGCGTGACCTCGCGGACGTCGGCCGACTCCTGCGCGGACACCAGCCGCACGGTCGCGCGGTCCGTACGGCGCACCGCCACGTACGTGCGGTGGGGGAGCGCGAACGGCAGGCACAGGCCGCCGTTGTAGTCCGTGTGCTCGCCGATCAGGTTCACGCGGCCGGGCGCCGACCACGTGCCGTCCGGCTCGCCGCCGAACGCCTCCGCGAACAGCGCCCGCACCCGCTCGGCGCCGTCCGCGGGCTCCCACGCGGGAACCTGCACCGGGCCGGTCACCGGGCCACCTCCTGCAGGCGGGCGGCGATCCGCTCGGGCGTCGTGTCGCTGATCCAGGCGGCCATGGCCGACTCCACTCCTGCGAGGTACTTGAGCTTGCCCGGCGCGCGCAGCACCGAGAACACCTGCAGGTGCAGGCGGCACAGGTCGCGGCCCTCGCGCACGGGGGCCTGGTGCCAGCCGGAGATGTACGGCAGGGCGATCGGGCTCCCGTCGTCCGGGTCGACGAAGAACAGGTCGAGCCGCCGCAGCAGCTCCAGGTAGGTCGTCGCGAGGTCGTCACGCTCGGCGTCGGTGAGGGCCGGCAGGTCGGGCACGTCCCGGCGCGGGGCGAGGTGCACCTCGACGGGCCACCGCGCCGCGAACGGCACGTACGCCACCCAGTGCTCGGACTCGAGCACGACGCGGGTGCCGTGCCGCAGCTCCGCGTCCAGCACGTCGCGGCCCAGCAGGCCACCGGTCCGCTCGGCGTGCACGCGCGCCTGCTCGAGCATCGTCCGGGTGCGCGGGGTGAGGTACGGGAAGGCGTAGATCTGCCCGTGCGGGTGGTGCAGCGTGACGCCGATCTCCTTGCCGCGGTTCTCGAACGCGAACACCTGCTCGATGCCGGGCAGCGCGCCGAGCGTGCGGGTGCGGTCCGCCCACGCCTCGACGACGGTGCGCATCCGCCGCGGCGACACCGTGCGCAGCGACGCCGTGGGGTCCGAGGAGAAGCAGATGACCTCGCAGCGACCGGCGGCGGGGCGGGTGGGCCACAGCTCCTCGCCGTCCGCCCGGGTCACGACGTCCGGGACGCCGGGGACCGCCATCAGCGACGGGAACCGGTTCTCGAAGACGACCACGTCGTAGTCCGTGTCCGGCACCTCGCCGTCCTGGTACGCCGCGCCGGGCCGCGCCGGGGCCAGCGGGTTCGCGTCGGCCGGCGGCAGGAACGTCCGGTTCATGCGGTGGGCCGCCATGGGGATCCAGTCCCCGGTGAGCGGGTCGCGGCGCAGCTCCGGGCCGGTCACCGGCCGCGCCACCCCGTCGGGGCCGACGACGGGCGCGAACCGGTCCGGCAGGGGCCGCGGGTCGTCGAGCCGGCGCGTGGCCGCCCCGGAGACGTACGGCTCCGAGTCGTCGAAGTAGAGCAGCTCCCGGCCGTCCGCCATCGAGGTGCGGGTGCGGCGGACGCCGGGCGTCAGCAGCTCGGTGTCCACGGTCGGCGCGGGGTCGGTCACGGTCACGCGTCAGGTCTCCTTCGACGGGGCGGGGGTCGGCACGAGCAGGGTGCAGCCGGAGTCCGCGAGGACGGCGCGGGCGGGTGCGGGCAGGGCGTCGTCGCTGACCAGCACGTCCACCTCGGTGAGCGAGGCGATCCGCGCGAGCCCGACGACGCCCCACTTGGTGTGGTCCGCCAGCACGGTCACCGCGGCGGCGCACCGCAGCAGCGCGCGGTCGGTCGCGGCCTCCGCGAGGTTCGGCGTCATGAGCCCGGACTCGTCCAGGCCGTGCACCCCGAGGAACAGCCGGTCCACCCGCAGGGTCGCCAGCGCCGCGTCCGCGACGGGGCCGACGAGCGCGTCCGACGGGGTGCGGCTGCCGCCGGTGAGGATGACGTCGAGGGGGCCGGCGCCCGGGGACGCCTGGTGGAGGGTCTGCGCGACGGGCAGCGAGTTCGTCACCACCGTGAGGGGCCGCAGGGCCGGGTCGGCGGCGAGGTGCTGCGCCAGCAGGTGCGTGGTGGTGCCGGCCGACAGCGCGACGGCCTGGCCGGGCTCGACCGTCCGGGCGGCGAGCCGCGCGATCGACTCCTTCTCGGCGGTCGCCCAGCCGGACTTCGCCTCGAACCCGGGCTCGTCGGTCGGGCGTCCGGGGCTGTCCGGCGCGACGGCGCCGCCGTGCACCCGGCGCACCAGGCCGGCGCGGTCGAGCTCGGTGATGTCGCGCCGGACCGTCATCTCGGAGACGTCGAGGCTCTCCACGAGGTCCGCGACGCGGACGGCGCCGTGGGCGCGCACCTCCGCGACGATGCGGTCCTGGCGTTGGCTGGCGAGCATGGCGACAGTATCCACCAGATCCGCACACGAACCAACAGACCCCCGCCCGGGTGCGACGGGCCCGTCGGCGCTACCGCCCGACCGGGGTCAGCCCCAGCGAGCGTCCCGCGAGCCCGCGCGACCGCGCCGTGAGGGACCGGGCGACGCCCCGCAGCGCCAGCGCGGCGGGGGAGTCCGGTGCCGTCAGCACCACCGGGGTCCCGCCGTCGCCGGCCTCACGCAGCCGCACGTCGAGCGGCACCTGGCCGAGCACCGGCACGTCCCCGCCCGTGGAGCGCGACAGCCCCTCGGCGACGCGCGCGCCGCCACCGGCGCCGAACAGCTCCAGCCGCGACCCGTCCGGCTGCTCCAGCCATGCCATGTTCTCCACGACACCGACCACGCCCTGGCGGGTCTGCGTCGCGATGGACCCGGCCCGCTCCGCGACCTCGGCCGCGGCGGGCTGGGGCGTGGTGACGACGACGAGCTCCGAGCCCGGCAGGAGCTGCGCCACCGAGATCGCGATGTCGCCGGTCCCGGGCGGCAGGTCCAGCAGCAGCACGTCCAGGTCGCCCCAGAACACGTCCGCGAGGAACTGCTGCAGGGCGCGGTGCAGCATCGGCCCCCGCCACACCACCGGCTGGCCCGGCGGGACGAACATGCCGATGGAGATCACCTTGACGTCGTGGGCGATCGGCGGGAGCAGCATCTCGTCGACCCGCGTCGGCGGCTGCGTCACGCCGAGCATGCGGGGGATCGAGAAGCCGTAGATGTCGGCGTCCACGACGCCCACCCGCAGCCCGTCGGCCGCCATCGCGACCGCGAGGTTCGCCGTGACCGACGACTTGCCCACGCCGCCCTTGCCGGACGCGACCGCGAACACCTTCGTCAGCGACGTGGGCTTGCTGAACGGGATGACCGGCTCCGGCCCGCCGCGCAGGCGCTCCGTCAGGGCGGCGCGCTGCTCGGGGCTCATGACGCCGAGCGCCATCCGGACGTCCGCGACGCCCTCGACCGCCAGCACGGCGGACGTGACGTCCTTCGTGATCGTGTCCTTGAGCGGGCACCCGGCCGTCGTCAGGTCGATCCCCACGGTGACGCGCGTGCCGCCCGGGGCGGCCGTGTCCACGTCCACCGAGCGCACCATCCCGAGCTCGGTGACGGGGCGGCGGATCTCGGGGTCGACCACCCGCGTCAGCGCCTCGCGCACGGCGGCGGCGACGGCCTCGGGGTCTCGGGTGTCCAGGACGGGTGGCATGCCGTCCATCGTAGGTGCGGCGGGCCTCGGGGTCGTCAGGGCGTCGGGCCGGGGGCGGGCCGGGCGTCCGCGGGCGCGGTCTCCCGGACGGACCCCGGCTCGTCCTCGTCCGCCGTCGCGCGCTCCTCGGCCAGGTCCTCCAGCAGGTTGCGCAGCTCCGAGCGCACGAAGTCACGCGTCGCGACCTCGGAGAGCGCGATGCGCAGCGCCGCCATCTCCCGCGCCAGGAACTCGGTGTCCGCCAGGTTCCGCTCCGCGCGCTGCCGGTCCTGCTCGGCCTGCACGCGGTCCCGGTCGGTCTGCCGGTTCTGCGCGAGCAGGATGAGCGGCGCGGAGTACGACGCCTGGAGCGACAGCATGAGGGTCAGGGCGGTGAACCCGTTGGCGGCGGAGTCGAACCGCAGGTCCTCCGGGCCCCACGCGTTCCACACCAGCCACGCGACGCAGAACAGGCTCAGCCACAGCAGGAACCGCGGGGTGCCCATGAACCGGGCGATCCCCTCGGAGACCTTGCCGAACGCGTCCTCCTGCAGGCGGGGGAGGATCTGGCGCCGGGACGCCTTGGGTGTGTCGAGGCGCTCAGGCATGACGGCCTCCCTTCCGTGCCGGGGCGGGACTCAGGTCCCCGGGGACGACGACGGGCACCGCACCGGACGGTGGCTGCACCTCCTCGTCGGTCTCGCGCCAGTCCTCGGGCAGCAGGTGGTCGAGCACGTCGTCGACGCTCACCGCGCCGAGCAGCCGGCGGTCGGCGTCGACCACGGGGATCGCCAGCAGGTCGTAGGTGGCCAGCCGCCGCGTGACGGCCAGCAGGGGGGCGTCGGCCGCGACGGGCTCGATGTCGGTGTCGACCGCCGTGCCGATCGCCTCGTGCGGGGGCTCGCGCAGCAGCCGCTGCAGGTGCACGACGCCGATGAACCGGCCGGTGGGGGTCTCCAGGGGAGGCCGCACGACGAACACCATCGACGCGAGCGCGGGCGTGAGGTCGCGCCGCCGCACGTGCGCCAGGGCCGAGGCGATCGGGGTCTCCGGGCCCAGGATCACCGGCTCGGTGGTCATGAGACCGCCCGCGGTGTTGTCCTCGTAGGCCAGCAGCCGCCGGACGTCGCGCGCCTCCTCGGGCTCCATGAGCTCCAGCAGCTCCGCCGCCTGGTCGTCCGGCAGCTCGCCGAGCAGGTCGGCCGCGTCGTCCGGCTGCATCGCCTCGAGGACGTCCGCGGCGCGGGCGCGCTCCAGGCCCGACAGGATCGCGACCTGGTCGTCCTCGGGCAGCTCCTCGAGCACGTCGGCCAGGCGCTCGTTGTCCAGCGCCGCCGCGACCTCGAGCCGGCGCCGCGTGCCCAGGTCGTGGAGCACGTCCGCGAGGTCGGCCGGCTTCAGCTCGTCGTACTGGGCGAGCAGCAGCGCAGCGCCCTGCTGGTCGGTGGTGCGGGCCAGCCCGGTGATCTCCTCGATGTCGAGCAGCTCCGGCTCGCCGCGCCGGCGCAGCAGACCGGCGCGGCCCGCACGGTGACGGCGCACGAACACCTTCGTCGCCACCCAGTCGCCGTTGCGCTGGCGCTCGATGGCGAGGTCCTCGACGGTCGCCTCCCCGGAGCCGTCCGCCAGCTGCACGGTGCGGTCGAACAGCTCGCCGACCACGAGCGTCTCGAACGGGCGCTGCTCGAACCGCCGCATGTTCACGAGCCCGGTCGAGATGACCTGGCCGGCGTCAACCGCCGTCACCCGGGTCAGGGGCACGAACACCCGCCGGCGCCCCGGGACCTCCACGACCAGGCCGACCGCGCGCGGCGCGCCCTTGGGCCGGAGCAGCACGACGACGTCGCGCACACGCCCGACCTGGTCGCCGATGGGGTCGAAGACAGAGGTCCCGGCGAGCCGCGCGACGAACACCCGGGTCGCGGATCCGCTCACGGGGCCAGAGTAGACGCCGGGTCGGCGGGCGCGCGCCACGACCGCGCCCCGCAGCGGGGCTGAGCAGGACCTGGACGTCGGCCATGAAGTGCCTGCGCATCCGCCCGCACACCTGGCGGGTCGGGCCCGCGCTGGGCGAGGATGGGCGCATGTCGTTCTCCGGAGCCACCCGCGTCCCTCGCACGCCCACGCCGCCGCAGGGCGAGACGGTCGCGTCCTACGGCACCTACCTCGAGGCGCAGAAGGCGGTCGACCACCTCTCGGACCGCCAGTTCCCGGTCCAGCTCGTCACCATCGTGGGCACCGACCTCAAGATGGTCGAGCGTGTCACCGGGCGGCTGACGTACGCCCGCGTCGCGATGGGCGGCTTCGGCTCGGGGGCGTGGTTCGGCGTCTTCGTCGGCCTGCTGTTCCTGCTCACCAGCAACAACGCCGGCATCCTGCTGACGTCCGTGCTGGTCGGCGGCGGCTTCGGCCTGCTGTTCTCGGTGATCTTCTACTCGTTCACCGGCGGCAAGCGGGACTTCACCTCGCAGAGCCAGATCGTGGCGTCCCAGTACGCGGTGCTCTGCCAGTCCGAGAAGGCGGCGGACGCGCGGCAGCTGCTCCGCGAGGTCGGTGCCGTGCGCGTCGGCGAGGGCCGGACGCCGGTCCCGCCCGCCGCCCCGCTCGGTGCACCGCCGTCGGACCCGTCGGCGAGCCACCCGGCCCCCGGCCACGCCGGGCCGGTGCCGCCGGTGCCGCCCGCCCCCGGCGCGCCGACCCAGCCCGCCGAGCCGCGGTACGGGCAGTACGCGCCCGGTGCCGGCGCCCCGCCGGCGGAGCCGCGCTACGGCCAGTACGCCCCGCAGCCGCCGACCGCACAGCCGCCGACCGCGCAGCCCCCGGCCGCGCAGCCCGAGGGCGAGCAGCAGCCGCCGGCACCCGACGTCCCGCCCTCGCGCGGCACGTCGGACTGACGCGACGACGGCCCGGCACCCCCGCGGGGGAGCCGGGCCGTCGTGCGTGGCCGTGCGGGTCAGCGGCCGAGCAGGCCCGCCATCCACGCCTCGACGTCCTCCGGGCGCCGGGGCAGCGCGGCCGACAGGTTCTCGTTGCCGTCGGCGGTGACCAGCACGTCGTCCTCGATCCGCACGCCGATGCCCCGCAGCTCCTCCGGGACCCGCAGGTCGTCGGACTGGAAGTAGAGACCGGGCTCGATCGTGAACACCATGCCGGGCTCGATCACCGCGTCCAGGTACATCTCCCGGCGCGCCTGCGCGCAGTCGTGGACGTCGAGACCGAGGTGGTGGCTCGTGCCGTGCACCATCCAGCGGCGGTGCTGCTGGCCCTCGGGGGCGAGCGACTCGGCGGCGGGGACGGGCAGCATGCCCCACTCGTCCAGGCGGGCGGCGATGACCTCCATGGCGGCCGCGTGCACGTCCCGGAACCGGTTGCCGGGCACCGCGACCGCGAACGCCGCGTCGGCCGCGTCGAGCACCGCCTGGTAGACGCGGCGCTGGGCCTCGGTGAACGTGCCCGTCACCGGCAGCGTGCGCGTCACGTCCGCGGTGTAGAGCGAGTCGACCTCGACGCCGGCGTCGATGAGGACGAGCTCGCCCTCGCGCACCTCGCCGTCGTTGTCGGTCCAGTGCAGCGTCGTGGCGTGCGCCCCCGCGGCGGCGATCGTCTCGTACCCCACGGAGTTGCCCTCGACGCGGGCCTGCGACAGGAACGTGCCCTCGATGACGCGCTCGCCGCGCCGGTGCGCCACGGCCTCCGGCAGCCGCCGCACGACCTGCTCGAAGCCGGCGGCGGTCGCCGCGACGGCCGCGCGGAGCTCGCCGACCTCGTGCTCGTCCTTGACCAGCCGCAGCTCGGACAGCGCCTCGACCAGGGCGGCGTCCCGCTCGCCCGCGTCCTCGGTCGCCCGGATCTCCTCGACCACGGCCTCGACGGCCTCGTCGACCTCCGGCACCACCAGCAGCCGGATGCCGTCGGTGCCGACGTCCTTGGCCAGCGCGTCCCGCAGCTCGTCGCTGTGGGCGGTGCTGATGCCCGTCACCGTCTGCATGTCCTCCAGGGTCGGGCGCGGGCCCACCCAGAACTCGCCGTACCGGGAGTCGGAGAAGAACTCCTCGGTGTCCCGGCCGGCGAGCGGGCGCATGTACAGCACGGCGCGGTGCGTCGACCGGCTGCCGTCGGGCAGCTCGTCACCCTCGCCGTCCGCGGCGGGGTGCAGCACCAGCACCGCGTCCGGCTCCTGCTCCCCGCCCAGCCCCGTGAGGTGGGCGAAGGCCGAGTGGGGGCGGAACCGGTAGTCGGTGTCGTTGGACCGCACCTTGTACGCGCCTGCCGGCACCACCAGGCGCTCGCCGGGGAACTGCGCGGCCAGCCGGGCGCGGCGCGCCGCGGCGAACGGCGCCACGGCCGCCGGCGTGGCGGTGCTCGCGGGACGCTCCGCCCAGCCCGAGGTCACCCAGTCCAGGAACGCCGCCGAGGACGGGCGCTGGCTGCGGTTCTGGCCGCGGTCGGCGAGCGTCTGCTCCGACGGGGCGGCGACGGGCGAGGACTCGGGAGCGGGTTCGGTGGCCATGCCCTCCAGTCTGGCACCGTGGGCGGGCCGGCGGGCACGGCCCCGGGCACGGCCACCGGGCACGGGTGAGTAGGCTTCCGCGGTGCGCATCGACCTCCACACCCACTCGACGGCCTCGGACGGGACCGAGCCGCCGGCCGGGGTGGTGGCGTCCGCGGTGGCCGCCGGGCTCGACGTCGTGGCTCTCACCGACCACGACACCACGGCGGGCTGGGCCGAGGCGGCCGGTGCCGCGCAGCGGCTCGGGATCGCGCTGGTGCCCGGCACCGAGGTCTCGGCGCTGCGCGGGGGAGTCAGCATCCACCTGCTGTCCTACCTCCAGGACCCCGCCCACCCGGCGCTCGCCGGCGTGGTCGCGCGCACGCGGGAGGCGCGGCTCCACCGCGGGCGGGCGATCGTCGAGCGGCTGTCGCGCGACCTGCCGATCACCTGGGAGGACGTGGTCGCGCAGCAGGCGCCCGGCACGGTCGTCGGCCGCCCGCACATCGCGGACGCCCTCGTCGCGCTCGGCGTGGTGCCCGACCGGACGGCCGCGTTCGCCGACCTGCTGTCGGCGCGGGGCCGCTACTACGTGCCGTACTACGCCCCGGAGGCCGGCGAGGCGGTCGAGGCGATCCGGGCGTCCGGCGGGGTCCCGGTCTTCGCGCACCCCGGGGCTGACGGCCGCGGGCGGATCGTGCCGGACGCCGTGATCACCGAGCTCGCCGAGGCGGGGCTGGCGGGACTCGAGGTGCACCACCGCGACCACACGCCCGAGCAGCGTGCCCGCCTGGCGGAGCTCGCGGACCGGCTCGGCCTGCTGGTCACCGGGTCGAGCGACTACCACGGGGCGGGCAAGGAGAACCTCCTGGGGGAGAACACCACCGCCCCGGAGGTCCTCGCGGAGATCGAGTGCCAGGGCACCACCCCGGTGGTGCGACCATGAGCACCGTGCTCGACTGGCGACTCCTCTCCGAGGTCTTCATCACCCTGTTCGTCATCATGGACCCGCCCGGGACGGTGCCGATCTTCCTGGGCCTCACCGGGGCGATGACCCGGCAGCAGCGCAACCGCGCCGCCCGGCAGGCGATCGTCGTGGCCTTCGGCGTCATCCTCGTGTTCGCCGTCTTCGGTCAGAGCCTGCTGTCGTACATGCACATCTCGCTGCCCGCACTGCAGGCGTCCGGCGGCCTGCTGCTGCTGCTCGTGGCGATGGAGCTGCTGACCGGCAAGGCCGAGGAGCCGCAGCCGTCCGGCAACTCCAAGGTGAACGTCGCGCTGGTCCCGCTCGGCACCCCGCTGCTCGCCGGGCCCGGAGCGATCGTCGCGGTGATGGTGTTCGTCCAGCAGTCCGACGGCACGATCGCGGACTGGTCCGCGATCGCGCTCGGCATCGTGCTGGTGCACCTCTGCCTGTGGCTCGCGATGCGGTTCGCCGGCGTCATCCACCGGCTGCTGGGGGAGTCGGGCACGACGCTCGTCACGCGCATCGCGGGGCTGCTGCTCGCCGCCATCGCCGTGCAGCTCGTCGCCGACGCGGTCGTCGCGTTCGTCCAGGCGGCCTGACCGCGCGTCCCGACCGGGCGTCCCGGGCGTCCCGCGCGTCCCGATCGGGCGGTCCGACGGGGCCGGCGCCCGACCGCCGGCCCGGTGCCGCGGAGGTGCGCGCACCGCGGCCGGGCTGCCGCCGTGGCGCCGGGCGGCGGTCCGTACGAGGATCGGCGCGTGACCACCTCCACGACGACCCTGCGCGGGCGGCTCGGCGACGAGCTGTTCGCGCGCGTCGCGGGTCCGCGCGGCGCGCAGGTCCGTGAGCGCATCCACGCCACGCCCGGCCCGCGCTGGTTCGGGCCCGACGACGCGATCCGCCGGGTGCACGCCGACGCGTCGATGTTCGTCGGCGGGCTGACGGCCCTGCTGCTGCAGTCCTGGCACCCGCTGGCGATGGCGGCGGTCGCCGCGCACTCCGGCTACCGGTCCGACCCGTGGGGGCGGCTGCAGCGCACGAGCACGTTCCTGGCGGTGACGACCTTCGGCACGGCGGAGCACGCCCAGCAGGCGGTGGACGCCGTCCGCCGCATCCACGACCGCGTCTCCGGCACGACGTCCGACGGCCTGCCGTACGCCGCCTCCGACCCGCACCTGCTGCGGTGGGTGCACGTCACGGAGGCCCACGCGTTCCTCACGGCGCACCAGCGGTACGGGGCGAGGCCGCTCGACGCCGCCGGCTGCGACGCGTACGTGGCGCAGGGCGCCCGGGTCGCACGGGCGCTCGGCGCCACCGACGTGCCCGAGACGGTGGCAGGGCTGCGGGCGACGCTCGACGCGTACGTCCCCGAGCTGCGCGGCACGCCCGAGGCGAGGGAGGCCGCGGAGTTCCTGCTCGCACGGCCGCCGGTGCCCGCCGCCGCGCTGCCGCCGTACCGGGTGCTGTCCGCTGCGGCGATCGGGCTCCTGCCCCGCGCCGCGCGCGCACCGCTCGGTCTGCCCGACCGCGCGTGGCGCGACGCGACGCTCGCCGACGCGGGCGGCCGGGTCGTCACCCGGCTGGTGCGGTGGGCGCTCGCGACGACACCGCCGCCGCCGACGGCCGACACCTCGCGCTGAGAGCGACGCCGGGCGGCGGCGCCCGGGCGCGCGCCGGGCGCCGATGACGCGGCTCCGCGCGCAGGCCCCCGCGCCTGCCGGTCCCGCACAGGTGCGGAGCCCCGACGACGCGAGGGCGCCCCGCCGTGCCGGCGGGGCGCCCTCGTCCGTGCGCGTCCTCGGGTTCTCAGCCCTCGCTCGGGGCCGCGGCCCCCTGCTCGCCCGCCGGGCGGCCGCCACGGGTGCGGCGGCGGTTGCGGCGCCGGCGGGGGCCGGTGCCCTCCTCGCCGTGGCCTTCCGGGCGGTCGCCCGCAGGACGGCCACCGGCCGGGGTCTCACCGGCAGCAGTGGCGTCGGCTGCGGCACCCTCGGGGGCCCGCTCGCCCGAGCCGTGCCGGCGGGTGCGCTGCCGCCCGCCGTCCCGGTCGCCCTCGCGCCGGCCGTCCCGTCCGCCGTCGCGGCCACGGCCGCCCGCGTCGCCACGGCCCGGCGTGTGGCGCTTGCCGGTCTCGCCCAGGTCCTCGAGCACCTCGGCGTCGAGGCCCTCGCGCGTCCGCTTCGAGCGCGGCAGACGACCGGTCGTGCCCTCGGGGATGCCGAGGTCGGTGTACAGGTGCGGCGAGCTGGAGTACGTCTCCTGGGGCTCCGGGAAGCCGAGCTCCAGCGCCTTGTCGATGAGCGACCAGCGCGGCAGGTCGTCCCAGTCGACGAACGTCACCGCGGTGCCCTTGTGCCCGGCGCGGCCGGTGCGGCCGGTCCGGTGCAGGTAGGTCTTCTCGTCCTCGGGGCACTGGTAGTTCACGACGTGCGTGACGTCGTCCACGTCGATGCCGCGCGCCGCGACGTCCGTGGCGACCAGCACGTCGACCTTGCCGTTGCGGAACGCCCGCAGCGCCTGCTCGCGCGCGCCCTGGCCGAGGTCGCCGTGCAGCGCGCCGGCGGCGAACCCCCGCTCGATGAGCTCGTCGGCCACCTTCGCGGCGGTGCGCTTGGTGCGGGCGAACACGATGGTCAGCCCGCGGCCCTCGGCCTGCAGCAGCCGCGCGAGCACCTCGACCTTGTCGAGCGCGTGCGCGCGGTACACGACCTGCTTGATGTTCTTGACGGTCTTGCCGACGTCGTCCGGCTCGCTCGCCCGGATGTGCGTCGGCTGCGTCATGTAGCGGCGGGCCATCGCGACGACGGCACCCGGCATGGTCGCAGAGAACAGCATCGTGTGCCGCGAGGCGGGCGTGCGGGCCAGCAGCTTCTCGACGTCGGGCAGGAACCCGAGGTCCAGCATCTCGTCGGCCTCGTCCAGCACGACGCAGCGCACGCGCGTCAGGTCCAGGTGGCCCTGGTTCATCAGGTCGATCATGCGGCCCGGCGTGCCGACGACGACCTCGACGCCGCGCTGCAGCATCTCGATCTGCGGCTCGTACGCGCGGCCGCCGTACAGCAGCGCGATCCGCACGGAGCGGCGCTTGGACGCCGTCTCCAGGTCGCCCGCCACCTGCACGGCGAGCTCGCGGGTCGGGACGACGACGAGGGCCTGCGGCTTGCCGGGCGCGGGCAGGGTGTCGAAGCCCTCCTCGTCGGGGGCGACGACGCGGTGCAGCAGGGGGACGCCGAAGCCCAGCGTCTTGCCGGTGCCGGTCTTGGCCTGGCCGATGATGTCGTGGCCGGACAGCGCGACCGGCAGGGTCATCGCCTGGATCGGGAACGGCGCGGTGATGCCGGCGTCCGCCAGGGCCGCCACGATCTCGGGGCGGACGTCGAAGTCGGCGAACGTCACGTCCTGGGCCTGGACGGACGCGGCGGTGGGGGTGTCGATGGTCTCCACCGCGACGTCCTCGGGCGCGAGGCCGGCGTCGGTGGTGGGTTCGGTCGAGGTCACGGACTGCTCTTCACTCGTGAAGGTGGCGTGCCGCGCGCCGCACCCGGGACCGGGCAGCGGCGGGCATCGCCACGGATGGTCCGGCAGCCGATCGTGCAGGTCAGTCGAGGGCGGTCCGGACGCCCGGGGGGCGTCACGTCGCGCTCGGAGCACCGAGGTCGAGACGACCGGGCAACCGATGTACACCCCGATGATACGCACCCGCCCCCGTGGCGTGCCGGAGCGGGCCCGGACGCGGCGCGTCCTGGCCCGCCCCGGTCCTGCCGTCAGGGGGACGCGGGTGCGGCGGCCGTGGTGGGCGCGGCGGTGCCGTCCGTCGTGCCGCCGGAGGACGCGGCGGCCGCACCCGCGACGGGGACAGCCTCCGGGCCGGTCGCGTCGGCCTCCTCGGCCGCCGCGTCGAGCGCGGTCGTGAGCCGGCCCTGCTGCGTCGCGGCCAGCACGAGCGCGACGACGGTCGCCGCCACCGTCACCGCGAACGCCGCCCGGTGGCCGTGCGTGTCGGCGAGCCGGCCGGCGACCGTCGAGCCGAGGGCGTACCCGATGCCGGTCGCCGACGCGAGCGCCGTCATCGCCGCCCCCGTCCGCCCGGGCGGGACGACCCGCTCGCCCAGCGAGAACACCGCGATCATGTAGGGCGCGATGGCGCAGCCCAGCACCGCCACCGCGGCGGTGAGCGCCGGCAGGGTGCCGACCAGCAGCAGCGGCCAGGACAGCAGGACCATCGCGGCGGCCGCGGCGAGCACCCGCCGCTGCTGCCCGACGCGGGCCGGGATGAACGCGGTGCCGATGCCGGCCAGCGCGCTGCCGATGCCGAGCACCGCGTGCACGAGGCCCGCGAGCCCGGGCTGCCCGGCCTGCGTCGCGAGGACGGTGGTGCCGGTCTGCGTGGCGCCGAACAGGACCCCGACCGCGGACTGCGCGACGACGAGGACGGTGAACGCCGCGGTGAGCAGGCGCCCGGTGGGCCGCGCGTGCGGGCCGGACGTCGTGCGGCGCGCCGTCGGGTGCAGGGCGAACGCCGTGCCGAACACCGCGAGCAGCGCCGCGGCGGTCAGCAGCGCGCCGGCCGGGGACAGCGCGACGGCCACCAGGCCGACCAGGGCCGGGCCGATCGCGAAGGAGGCCTCGTCGGCCGCGCCCTCGTAGGAGAACGCCGCGTCGACCAGCCGGCGTCGCTCCGGACCCGCGTCGGCCGTGATCGGCCGCCACCGCACGCGCGCCAGCGGTCCCACCTGCGGCAGGGCCAGCCCGGTGAGGGCGGCGACCACGGCCAGCAGGGGCCCGTCCGCACCGCCGTCGGCGAGCAGCGTCAGGCCCGTCAGCGCGGCGGCCCCCGCCAGGGACTGCACGAGCACGACGGGTCGCTGCCCGTACCGGTCGGCGAGGCCGCCGGCCACCGGCGCGCCCGCGGCGTTGGCGACGGCGAGGCAGCCGGCGGCGAGGCCACCGAGGCCGTACCGGCCGGTCGCGGTCGAGACGAGCAGGAGGGTGCCCAGCTGGGCCATCGCCATCGGCAGCCGGCCCAGGAAGGCGACGGCCACGTAGGCGGGCCCGGCGAGCCGGAGCAGGCGGGCGTAGGAGGACAGGGCGGTCACGGGGGCCT
The DNA here is from genome assembly GCF_019797765.1 of Cellulomonas sp. C5510. Taxonomy (NCBI): domain Bacteria; kingdom Bacillati; phylum Actinomycetota; class Actinomycetes; order Micrococcales; family Cellulomonadaceae; genus Cellulomonas; species Cellulomonas sp. C5510. The sequence continues at coordinate 3,098,199 of NZ_CP081862.1, read as the reverse complement.
CTCGGGGTACGTCGGTCCGACGCGCCTCCCCGCCACCAGGTCGCGTCACAGCCCTCATCTGCGCCCAGTCTAGCCGCGGCGTTACGATGCCCGGATGACCGAGGTCGTTCACGACGCCCACCCGATCGCCGACGCCGCCGACACCGTCGAGCTGCTCGGCCTGGTCGCCCACCTGCAGCACGTGGCCTTCGGCCGGCTCGCGGAGGACGCCCGCGTCGCGCCCTCCACCGCGCAGCAGCTCGAGCTCAGCCGCCTCGCCGCGGCGGCCGTCGCCCGCCGGGACGCGGTCCTGGAGCGGGTGGTCGAGCTGGGCGGCGACCCCGAGCGGTGCCTGGGGGCGTACGCGCGCCTCATGGAGGACTTCGACTCGCGCACGCAGCCGAGCACCTGGTGGGAGCGGCTGCTCCGGTCCTACGTCGCCGACGGGGTGTCCGACGACTTCTGCCGGATCGCGGCCGCGGCCGTCGACCCGCGCTCCCGCGCCCTGCTCCTCGAGGTGCTCGACGACGCCGCCCACGAGGACCTCGCCGTCGGCGAGCTCGAGGCCGCGGGCGCCCAGGACGAGGTGCTCGTGTCGCGGCTCGCGCTGTGGGGGCGGCGGCTCGTCGGCGAGGCGCTCGGCGTCGTGCAGCAGGCCATGGCCGCGCACCCGGGCCTCGGGCGCCTGGTGACCCGGCGCGCGTCCGGCGGGGCGGCCGTCGACGCGTCGGCGGGCGACGGGCACGACGCCACGCCGGCGACGTCCGAGGAGGACGCCGCGGCACCCGCCCGGCTGTTCGGCGAGCTGACGGCGGAGCACACCCGCCGGATGTCGCGGCTCGGTCTGACGGCCTGACGCCGCGCTCGCGGCGCCCGCGACGACGACGCCCCCGGCACCTCACGCGGAGGTGCCGGGGGCGTCGTGCGGCGGGGCCGGTGCGCCCGCGCCGGGTCAGAGGGCGCCGAAGCCGACGCGGCCCTTCGACTCCGTGCCGATCTCGACGTAGCCGATCGACGCCGACGGCACGACGACGCGCCGCCCGCGGGTGTCGACGAGCTCCAGGACGGGCTTGCCGGTGAGGGCCTCGGTGACGGCGGCCGTGACCTCGTCGGCGGTCTGGTCCGACTCGATCACCAGCTCGCGCGGCAGGTTCTGCACCCCGATCGTGATGTCCACGCTGGTCGTCTCCTCGCTCGTCCGGTTGTGCTGCCCCGTCATCCTAGGCCGGGCGGGCGTCGCCGCCGTCCTGCTGCGGCTCCCGTTCGCCCTCGGCCGAGAGGCCCGGGACGAACCCGGACACCCCGCCCCACGCGAGCCGGGCGACCAGCGACGCCGTCTCGCGGGCCGGCAGCGGGCCGGCCGCGCGCAGCCGCCGCGTCGCGGCCTCCTGCGCCATCGCCGCGACGCTGGGGGCCAGCAGCGCGGCGGTCGCGTGCGGGACCCCGGCCACGCCGGACAGCACGGACTCGACACGGCGCGTGACGACCGCCGTGGCCCGCTCGACGCGCGCCCGGACGCCGTCGTCGTGCCGGACGTCCGACTCGAACAGCAGCGCGGAGGACTCCCCGGCACGGTCCACGAAGTCGAGGTAGGCCCGCACGACGCCGGTGATCACGGCCCGCGCGTCGTGCGGCCGCACCTCGCCCGGCGGGTGCTCGGCGACCGCGGCGTCGACGGCGGACAGCAGCTCCTCGCCGCGGGCGTCGACGACCGTCAGGTACAGGTCGAGCTTGGAGGGGAAGTGCCGGTAGAGCACGGGCTTGCTGACCTCGGCCCGCTCGGCGATGTCGTCCATGGAGACGTGGTGGAAGCCCTCGGACGTGAACAGCTCCTGGGCGATGCGCAGCACCTGCGCGCGGCGCAGGGCCCGGGGCATGCGCACCGGTCGGCCGCGGCCGGTCGGGGGCTGGTCCATCGGGTGATGATAGCCAGCGGCCCCGCGCGGGTCCCGGGTGTCTCGCTCCGGTCCGGCCGTGCCCGGGCGGGGTCCGTGCGGTCTGCTCCGGGGCACCGCTGCTGCCCGCTGCTGTCGGTGGCGTGTGATGGGATCGAGCCGTGACCGTGACACCCGCCGCCCCGCCCGGCCCCGCCGGCCTGCGCCTGGTGCGGCCGGTGCTGGCGGACGTGCCGCCCCCGGTCCGGCTCGGCGCCGACCAGCGCGCGGTGGTGGAGCGGCTGCTCGCGCGCGAGGACCGCGCCCTGCTCGTCGTGGGCGCCGCGGGCACGGGCAAGACGCTGCTGGCGGTCGAGGCCGTGGCCGCCGCGCTCGGCGCCGACGACGACGCCCTGCTCCCGTCACCCGGCACGCCGTCGCCCGACGAGGTGCTCGTGCTCGCGTCGGGGAGGCGCGCGGCGGCCGAGCTGCGCGACCGGATCGGTGCGCGGGTCCGCCGCACCACCGGCCAGGCCATGGTGCGCACCGCCGCCTCGGCCGCGTTCGCCGTGCTGCGCTCGCGGGCGGCGCTGCTCGGCGAGCCCGCACCCACGCTGATCTCCGGACCGGAGCAGGACCTGGCGCTGGCCGAGCTGCTCGCCGGGCACGCGGCCGGGGAGGGCGTGCCGCTGCGGTGGCCCGCGGGCGTCCCCGACGACGCGCTCACGCTGCGGGCGTTCCGCGGTGAGCTGCGCGACCTCCTCATGCGCGCCGCGGAGCGCGGTGTCGGGCCGGTCGAGCTCGCGGCGCTCGGAGATCGGCACGGGCGCCCCGAGTGGGTCGCCGCGGCGACGCTGTACGCCGAGTACCTGGACGTCACGACCCTGCGCGCCGGCACGCCCGACGCGGGTGCGCGGCACGACCCGGCGACGGTCGTCGAGGAGGCCGCGGAGGCGCTGCGGGCGTGGGACCAGGAGCTGCCGGGTCGGCCGCGGCCGCGGTGGCGCCTCGTCGTCGTGGACGACTACCAGGAGGCGACCGAGGCCACCGCCCGGCTGCTGCGCGTGCTGCAGGACGACGGGGCGACGGTGCTGCTGCTCGCCGACCCCGACGAGGCGGTGCAGACGTTCCGCGGGGCCACCCCCGCGCTCGTCGGTCGCGCCGACGCCCACGGGGACGGGCCGGGGGAGCTCGGCGCGCACCGCATGGTGCTGGAGACGGTCCGCCGCCACGGACCGGCCCTGCGCCAGGTGGCCGGGCGGGTGTCGCAGCGCGTGGCCGTCGTGGGAGGCGCGGCGCACCGGCGTGCACGGCCGGCCTCCCTCCCGGGCGCGGTCGGGCCGGGCCGAGGGGGCGGCACCGAGGCGGGCGCCGGTGTGCCGCGGGCCGGCGGCGGGCCCGACGCACCTCGCGACCTGGTGCGCACCGCGGTGCTCCCCAGCGCCGCGCAGGAGGCCGCCTGGATCGCCCACGCGCTGCGCCGCGCGCACCTCGAGGACGGCACGCCGTGGGCCGAGATGGCCGTGGTCACCCGGTCGGGTGCGCAGGTGACAGCGCTGCGCCGGGCGCTCGGGTCGGCGTCCGTGCCGGTCGCCGTGGTGGGCAGCGACGTCCCGCTGCGCGACGAGCCCGCGGTGCGGCCGCTGCTCGACGCGCTGCGCTGCGTGCTCGGCGGGGACCGCCCGGGCGGTGGGGTCGGTGCGGGAGGCCTCCCCACGCCGGCCCCGCCGGGCCGGCTGTCGACGCCGGGGGAGCCCCGGCCGTGGACGGTCTCGCGACGCGGGTCCCGGCACCGGACGGGGCGGCCACCGGCGGGCTCGCGCTCGACGCGGCGCTCGCCGCGCGCCTGTGCTGCTCGCCGCTGGGCGGCATGGACGCCGTGGGCCTGCGGCGGCTGCGGCGTGCGCTGCGCCAGGAGGAGGTCGGCGCGGGGGGCGGCCGGCCGAGCGACGACCTGCTGGTCGAGGCGCTCGCGTTCCCCGGGCGGGCGGCCACGCTGCCGCAGGCCGTGCGCCGCCCGGTCGTCCGGCTCGCCGGCGTGCTGGCCGCCGGCCGCGCGGCCGCCGCCGACCCGGGCGCCGACGCGCAGACCGTCCTGTGGGCGCTCTGGGAGGCCTCCGGGCTCGCGGACCCGTGGCGCCGGGCGGCGCTCGCAGGCGGACCGGGCGGTGCGCGAGCGGACCGGGACCTGGACGCGGTCCTCGCGCTGTTCCGGGCCGCCGAGACCTTCGTGGACCGGATGCCGCAGGCCCGTGCCGCCGCGTTCCTCGAGTGGGTGGAGGCGCAGGAGCTGCCGTCCGACACCATCGCGGCGCGGGCCCGCCGGGACGCGGTGGCCGTGCTGACGCCGGCCGGAGCAGCCGGCCGCGAGTGGGACGTGGTCGCCGTCGCGGGCGTGCAGGAGGGCGTCTGGCCGGACCTCCGGCTGCGCGACTCGCTGCTCGGCTCGCAGGCCCTCGTCGACGTGCTGGCCGGCCGCGTGGCACCGGAGGGCGACGGCGTCGCCCCCGCCGACGGTGCCGCCGCACGCGCCGCGGTGCTCGCCGACGAGCTGCGCTCCTTCCACGTCGCGGTGACCCGGGCGCGCCGCGTGCTGCTGGTCACCGCCGTGTCCGACGAGGACGACCAGCCGTCGCCGTTCCTCGACCTCGTGGAGCCCTGCGACGAGGACGACGACCCGCGGCGGACGACAGCACCGGCCCCGTTGGACCTGCGCGGGCTCGTGGCCGGGCTGCGTGCGCGGCTGGAGGACGCCACCCGGCGGGGCGAGCCGGACGACGGGGCAGCGGCGGTGCTCGCGCGGCTCGCCGACGCCGGCGTACCCGGGGCCGACCCGGACCAGTGGCACGGGCTGGCCGGGCCGTCGAGCGACGCCCCGCTGTGGCCCGAGGGGCAGCGTGTCCCGGTGTCCCCGTCCCGCGTCGAGACGGCGGGCACGTGCACCCTGCGCTGGGCCCTCGAGGCCGCCGGCGGCACCGCGCCGAGCAGCACGCGGCAGTCGCTGGGGACGCTCGTGCACGCCCTCGCCCAGACGTTCCCGCGCGGCGGCCGGGAGGAGATGCTGGCGGAGCTCGACCGCCGCTGGCCGGAGCTCGGGCTCGGCTCCGGGTGGCCCGCGACGCTCGAGAGGCGGCGCGCGGAGGCGATGGTGGCGCGGCTCGCCGGCTACCTGGCGACCGCGGGGGAGCCGCTGGCCGTGGAGGCGCGGTTCGAGCTGCAGCTCGACCGCGCGGTCGTGCGGGGCACGCTCGACCGCGTGGAGCGCGCCGAGGACGGCCCGGGCGACGCGGACGGCACACCGGTCCGGGTGGTCGACCTCAAGACCGGTCGCACGGCACCGTCCGCGCAGGAGTCGACGACCAACCCCCAGCTCGGGGCGTACCAGCTCGCCGTGGACGCCGGCGCCGTCGAGGGGCTGCCGCCCGGGTCGCGGAGCGCCGGGGCGCAGCTCGTCTACGTGTCCGACGTCAACAGGTCCCAGGCGGCCGTGCGGCAGCAGCCGGCGCTCGGGCCGGACAGCCCCGCGGAGCCCTCGTGGGCCCGCAGCCACATCGAGGAGGTCGCCGAGCGGATGGCCGCGTCGTCCTTCGCCGCGACGGCGAACGCGCTCTGCGACCGGTGCCCCGTGCGCCGGTCCTGCCCGCTGCGGGACGAGGGCGGGCAGGTGGTCGGATGACGACGACGACGGTGCGGCCGGCGCTCTCCGCGCACGACGTCGCCCGGCTGCTGCGGCGCGACCTGCCGACCGACGAGCAGGTCGCCGTCATCGAGTCCCCGCTCCGCCCCGCCCTGGTGGTGGCGGGAGCGGGCTCGGGGAAGACCGAGACGATGGCCGCGCGCGTCGTGTGGCTGCTCGCGAACGGGATGGTCGCGCCGGAGGAGGTGCTCGGGCTCACGTTCACCCGCAAGGCGGCCGGCGAGCTCGCGGAGCGCGTGCGCCGCAGGCTGCGCCACCTCGCGCGCGCGGCGGCGGCCGAGGGCGTGCACCTGCCGGGGCTGTCGGCTGCGGAGGACGCGGCCGACGGCGGCGCGGGCCTGCTGACGGTCGCACGGCCCACCATCTCGACGTACAACGCGTACGCCGCGTCGCTCGTCTCCGACCACGGGCTGCGCCTCGGCGTCGAACCGGCCGCGCGTCTGCTCGGGGAGGCCGCGCAGTGGCAGCTCGCCAGCGAGGTCGTCGAGTCGTGGACGGCCGACCTGGACTCGGCAGCGGCCGTGTCCACGGTCGTCGAGGCGGTGCTCACCCTCTCGGGCGCGCTCGACGAGCACCTGCTGGCGCCGGAGGAGGCGCGCCGGCGGATCGAGGGCATCGTCGACGACATCGAGGCGACACCGCCCGGCGTGCCGCCGCGAGCCCCGTACGCCAAGGTCCGCGACCTCGTCGCCTCCCTGCGGGAACGGCAGCGGATGCTCGACCTCGTCGCCGCGTACCGGGAGCGCAAGCGCGCCGTCGACGCGCTGGACTTCGGCGACCAGGTCGCCGTCGCCGCGCGGCTGGCCCGCGACGTGCCCGAGGTCGCGGCGGGGGAGCGTGCCCGGTTCCGTGTGGTGCTGCTCGACGAGTACCAGGACACCTCGTACGCCCAGCTGGTCCTGCTGTCCGCGCTGTTCGGCGACGGCCACCCGGTCACCGCCGTCGGCGACCCGCACCAGTCGATCTACGGCTGGCGCGGCGCGAGCGCCGGCGGGCTCGAGCGGTTCCCGACGGACTTCCCCGACGTGGCGCCGGACGGCGACCGCCGCCCGTCCGCCGTGTACGCGCTGTCCACCTCCTGGCGCAACGACGTGCGCGTGCTCGACGCGGCCAACCACGTCGCCGAGCCCCTGCGACGGCCGGACCGCGTCCGCGTCGCGCTGCCGACGCTCGCGCCCCGCCCCGGAGCCGGCCCCGGCGACGTGGTCGCGCACCTCGCGCCGACCCTCGAGGAGGAGGCCCAGGCCGTCGCGGACTTCGTGGCCGCACGGTGGCGTCCCGAGGGTGGTCGCGGCGTGCTGCCGGGCGCCGACGGCGTGCCGTCGCCCGACGGGTCGCGGGTCACCGCCGCGGTGCTGTGCCGCAAGCGCGCGCAGTTCCCGGTCCTCCACCGGGCTCTGCGCGCGGCCGGTCTCCCGGTCGAGGTCGTCGGCCTCGGCGGCCTGCTCGCGACCCCGGAGGTCGTCGACGTGGTCGCTCTGCTCCAGGCTGCGCACGACCCGTCCCGCGGCGACGCCCTCATGCGCCTCCTCACCGGCGCCCGGACGCGGCTCGGTGCGGCGGACCTGCACGCGCTCGCCGACTGGTCCGCCCACCTCGCCCGGGGGCTGGACCGGCGGTCGGCCGCGGCGGGCGGGGCCCCGACGGCAGCGCCCGCGGCGCGGGCCGACGCCGCCGACCCCGCCGAGCCGGCCGCCGCCGCCGCTCCCGCCGGCGCACGGCCCGACGCCGACACCCCGTCCGCCCCGGTCGTCGCCGACGTGGTGGACGAGCGCAGCATCGTCGACGCGGTCGACTCCCCGCCCCCGCCCGGCTGGACCGGTCCCTCGGGCCGGCGGCTCACCGCAACCGGCCTGGCCCGCGTCGTCGACCTCGGCGCCGTGCTGCGCGCGGTGCGCCAGCACACGTACCTGTCGCTGCCGGAGCTCGTCGGGCACGCCGAGCGGCTCTGGGGCCTCGACATCGAGGTGGCCGCCCGACCCGGCCTCACCCCGGGCCGCGCCCGCGCGCACCTCGACGCGTTCCGCGAGGTGGCCGTGCGGTACGCCGACGCCACCGACGACCCGAGCCTGGGTGGGTTCCTCGCCTGGCTGGAGTCCGCGGACGCCCACGAGCACGGGCTCGACATGCCGGTCGCCGAGCCCGACCCCGACGCGGTGCAGCTGATCACCGTGCACGCGGCGAAGGGTCTGGAGTGGGACGTCGTCGTCGTGGCCGGCCTGGTGGACGGCGGCCTGCCGGCGACGCGCACGCAGGGCAAGGACGGACCGACCGACTCCGCGTGGCTGACCGGGCTCGGCGAGCTGCCCTACCCGCTGCGCGGCGACCGGGCAGACCTGCCCGAGCTCGCCTACGCCGGCGCCGCCGACCCGAAGGGCCTGGAGGAGCGGCGCCGGCAGTTCCTGCGCGACGCCGGCGACCACCAGGTCGCCGAGGAACGGCGGCTCGCGTACGTGGCGTTCACGCGCGCGCGCTCGGCGCTGCTGCTCACCGGCGCGTGGTGGGGCGACGGCAGCCGGCCGCGGCCGCCCTCGCTGTTCCTCACGGAGGTGGTCGAAGCCGGGCTCGCGCGCGTCGCGGGTTGGGCGACCGCGCCGGACGACGACCACGCGAACCCGCGCACCGAGGAGGTCGCGTCGGCCACGTGGCCAGCGGATCCGTTCGCGGGCACCGGCGACGGCGCCCGGTCGCGCCGCCCGGCGGTCGAGGCGGCGGCGGCCGCGGTCCGGGCGGCACGTGCCGCGTCCCGTCCCGCGTCGCCGACGCCCTGGGACCGCACCGTCGAGCTGCTCCTCGCGGAGCAGGAGGCGGAGTCGCGACCCCGGCCCGAGGTGGAGCTGCCCGCGCACCTGTCGGCGTCAGCGGTCGTGCGGCTCGCGGCGGACCGGGCGGAGTTCGCGCGGGCCCTGCGCCGGCCGGTGCCCCAGCGCCCGTCCCCGCAGGCTCGCCGGGGCACGCAGTTCCACGCCTGGGTGGAGGGGTTCTTCGGGGCGCCCGCGCTGGTCGACCTGGACGACCTGCCCGGCGCGGACGACGACTCGGTGGCCGTGGACGCCGACGAGGCGGCCCTGCGGGCCGCCTTCCTGTCCACCCCGTGGGCGGCTCTCGAGCCGGTCGCCGTGGAGGTGGACGTGGAGACGACCGTCGCCGGCTACGTGCTGCGCTCCCGGATCGACGCGGTGTTCCCCGACCCGGACCGGCCCGGCGTCCCCGGGGCGGTCGTCGTCGTGGACTGGAAGACCGGCGCGCCGCCGACCGACCCCGCCGCGACCGCCGTCCGCGAGCTGCAGCTCGCGGTGTACCGGCTCGCGTGGTCCCGCTGGACGGGCACGCCGCTCGACCGGGTGGACGCGGCGTTCTGCTACGTCGGCGCGCGGCGGACCGTGCGCCCGGAGCGGTTGCTGGGCGCGGACGAGATCGAGGGCCTGCTGCTGGCCGCGACGGCCCCGCCCGCCTGAGCAGGCCCCGCCCGCCGCGGCCGGACCTGCGGCTGCAGCCTGCCCGAGCCGCTGCCGTCCGCCCGTCGGCTCAGCTCGAGGCGGTGCCCGGCTCGGCCACGTCGCGGGTCTGCTCGTCGAGCTCGTCGAGCATCTGCACGGCGTCCGCGACCACCTCGTCGTCGCCGGACCGCACGCCGTACAGCAGCCACCGTGCCAGCGCCAGCTCCCCGGCGAGCAGCGCGCGCTCCGCGAGGTGCGGGTCCTTCAGCTCGGTGCGCCGCAGCTGGTAGGCCTCCATGACGGAGTCCACCGCCTCCTGTGGGGCGGCGACGAGCAGCCACGCCAGGTCGTCCGCGGGGTCCGCCACCTTCGCCTCGCCCCACGCGACCACGCCGGTGACGGCACCGTCCGCCACCAGCACGTGGTCCGCCGACAGGTCGCCGTGCACGACGGTCGGGATGAACTTCCACAGGGAGACGTCCTCGAGGCGCTCCTCCCACCGGCGCAGCAGCGTGGCGGGCACCCGCCCGGTGCGGGCGGCCTCGTCGACCTCGGCCTGGCGGCGCTCGCGGTAGGCGGCCGCGTCGTACACCGGCAGCCCGGCGTCCTCGACGACCGAGACGGGCAGCTCGTGGAGCGCGGCGATCGACCGGCCGAGGGACGCGGCGACGCCCGGCCCCGGCTGCAGCCGCTCGAGCGCGATCTCACGGCCGGGCAGCTCGCGGTGCACGACCACGCGGCCGCCCTCCTCGAGGGGGGCCGCGCCCACCACCCGCGGCACGTCGAACGGCAGGCGACCGGCGTCGACCTGCTCGGCGAGCGCGCCCAGCAGCACCAGCTCGGCCTCGAGCGCCGCCCCGGCCGCCGCCGAGCGGGGTGCACGGACGACCCAGTGCCGTCGCTGGGTGTCGGTCACGAGCGCGACGTCGTCGTCCCCGGAGCCGCCTCCGGGTCGCACCTCGCGCGCGTCGAAGCCGGGGACGGCGACGGTCGCGAGGGCGGCGAGGGCGAGGGGTGAACGCACCGTCCCAGGGTAGGACCCGCGCCCGCCCGCGGCCGCCCGGCTCGGATCCTGGGCGTGTCCTGCGGTGTCGTCGGCGTGCCCCGCGGTCGTCGGCCGGGCGCCGCCCGGGAGCGGCGCGGGCGCGCTGCGCAGCCCCCGCGCGCGACGCGTACGGTGGCGGCGTGTTCGCCTCCGACCTCCCCCTGTCCCGCACGGTCACGGACCGCGCGGCCGACCTCCGCGGCGACGAGGACCTGCTGGGCCGGCTGCTCGACGACCCGTCGACCCGGGTGCTGCTCGTCTCCGGGGGCCGTGTCGTGACCAGGTCGCGGCCCGGTCGCCGCCGCGCGCTCGCCCTGTACCCGCCGCAGGAGGCGGCCCTGCGCGCGCCCAGCGGGTCGCTGGCGGAGCGCTGGGCGTTCCTCGGCTACGACGACGCGGACCAGGTGCCCGGCGTGGCGCCCGGCGAGCGCCGGCCCACCGGGCCGGCGTACCTCGCGCACCACGTCCCCGAGGGGGTCGCGGCGGCGCTGCCCGCCGGCGACGGGTGGACCGCCCTCCGTGAGGTCGGCGGCGAGCTGTCGGCGCGGGACGCCGGCCTCGCGACCGCGGCTGTCGCGCTGTACGAGTGGCACGTGCGGCACCCGCGCTGCCCGCGGTGCGGCGCGGTGACGTACACGGTGCAGAGCGGGTGGGTCCGGCGCTGCGTCGCGGACGGCTCCGACCACTACCCGCGCACGGACCCCGCGGTGATCATGGCGGTGGTCGACGACGACGACCGCCTGCTGCTCGCGAACTCGGCGGCGTGGCCCACGCACCGGTTCTCGACGCTGGCGGGGTTCGTGGAACCGGGCGAGTCCGTCGAGCACGCGATCCGGCGCGAGGTGCGCGAGGAGTCGGCGGTGGTGGTCGGGGAGGTCGAGTACCGGGGCAGCCAGCCCTGGCCGTTCCCCGCGTCGCTGATGCTCGGCTTCCGGGCGCGTGCGCTGACCACGCAGATCACGGTGGACGGCGACGAGCTGCGGGCCGCGCGCTGGTTCGACCGGGACACGCTGCGGGCCGAGGTCGGGCGGGGCACGGTGGTGCTGCCGCCGGGGACGTCGATCGCCCGGGCCCTCATCGAGGACTGGTTCGGCGGCCCGCTGCCGGGCGACCCCCTGCGGGACGGGTGGAACCGCGGCGCCGTGCCGCCCGAGGGCGCAGGCGCGGCGGCGGGTGGCCCGCCCGCGACCGCCGACGAGTCCGCGGTCCCGGGCGGCGGGACGTCCCGGGACCCGGCCGCCCCGGCGCCGGCCGTCGGGCGGCGGGCCCGGGGTGCGGCGCGCTGAGCCGCTCGCCCCGGCCGGGACCCCGGACGGGCCCGCGCGGCGGCGTCACGCGCCGAGGCGCTCCTTGACCTGCACCAGGGACGGGTTCGTCGCCGCGCTGCCGTCCGGGAACAGCACGGTGGGCACGGTCTGGTTGCCGCCGTTGACCTGCTCGACGAACGCCGCGGCGTCCGGCTGCTGCTCGATGTCGACCTCGCTGTACGCGATGCCCGCGGAGTCGAGCTGCGTCTTGAGCCGGCGGCAGTAGCCGCACCAGGTCGTCGAGTACATCGTCACGGTGCCCGCGGCGGGCAGGTCCTGCGTGGTGGTCATCGTCAGCCTTCGTCGCTCGGTCGGTCGTGCCACCCGGGGCAACGCCGGGGGACCGCCCCATCTTCCCGGGCCTGGGGACGACGACGCGACCTGTCGGTGCGGGGTGCGAGGATCGGTGCGATGCCTGCCGACGACCTGCTCGACGCCCTCGACCCCGACCAGCGCGAGGTCGCCCGTGCGCTGACAGGGCCGGTGTGCGTGCTCGCGGGTGCCGGGACGGGCAAGACGCGCGCCATCACCCACCGCATCGCGTACGGCGTGCGGACGGGTGCGTACGCGCCGACGAGCGTGCTCGCGGTGACGTTCACCGCCCGCGCGGCGGGCGAGATGCGCACCCGGCTGCGGGACCTCGGCGTGGCGGGCGTCCAGGCGCGGACGTTCCACTCCGCCGCGCTGCGCCAGCTCCGGTACTTCTGGCCGAAGGTCGTCGGCGGGGCGGTGCCGTCGGTGCTCGCGCAGAAGGCGCCCGTGGTCGCCGACGCCTGCCACCGGCTGGGCCTGGCGGTGGACCGCGTGTCGGTGCGGGACCTCGCGTCGGAGATCGAGTGGGCGAAGGTCTCGCGCATCACGGCCGAGGACTACGTGCGCGCGGCCGCCGCCGCGGACCGTCCGGCGCCGGCGGGGCACGACCACCACGCCGTCGCGCGGCTCATCACGGCGTACGAGGACGCCAAGGACGCGCGCGGCGTCATGGACATGGAGGACATCCTCTGGCTGCTCGCCGGGATGCTCGTCGAGAACGGGGCCGTCGCCGACGAGGTGCGGCGCCAGTACCGCCGGTTCGTCGTCGACGAGTACCAGGACATCTCCCCGCTGCAGAAGTTCCTGCTCGAGCAGTGGCTCGGCGGGCGTGACGAGCTGTGCGTGGTCGGCGACCCGAGCCAGACGATCTACTCGTTCGCCGGCGCGACGCCGCACTACCTGACGCGCTTCACCGCCGAGCACCCGCAGGCGCAGGTCGTGCGCCTCGTGCGCGACTACCGGTCGACGCCGCAGGTGGTCGGGCTCGCGAACGAGGTGCTGCGCCGGGCCCCGAAGGACCGTTCGGCGCGCTGGGAGCCGCTCGAGCTCGTCGCGCAGCGGCCGTCGGCGGGGCCGGTCCGGTTCGCCGTGTACGACGACGACGAGGCGGAGGCCGCCGGCGTCGCGACGCGCATCGGCCGGCTGGTCGCCGCCGGGACGCGACCGAGCGAGATCGCGGTGCTGTACCGCACCAACGCGCAGTCCGAGGCGTTCGAGCAGGCGCTCGCCGCGGTGGGCATCGGGTACGTGCTGCGCGGCGGCGAGCGGTTCTTCGCCCGGCAGGAGGTCCGCGACGCGATCGTGCGGCTGCGCGGCGCGGCGCTCGCGGCGGACCCGGAGACCCCGATGCCGGAGACCGTCCGCGACGCGCTGCGGTCCGCCGGCTGGACCGACGAGCCGCCCGCGGCGCGCGGTGCCGCGCGGGAGCGGTGGGACACGCTGCACGCGCTGGTGGCGCTCGCGGACGACCTCGCGGCGGCGGCCGGTCGCACCGGTGGCACCGCGACCGTCGCCGACCTCGTCGCGGACCTCGACGAGCGCGCCGCCGCGCAGCACGCCCCCACCGTCGAGGGCGTGACGCTCGCCTCGCTGCACGCCGCCAAGGGACTCGAGTGGGACGCGGTGTTCCTCACGGGCCTGTCCGAGGGCCTGGTGCCGTGGGCGTCGGCCGACACGGCGGGCGACGTCGCGGAGGAGCGGCGGCTGCTCTACGTCGGGATCACCCGCGCCCGCGCGCACCTGGAGCTCTCGTACGCGCGGTCGCGCACGCCGGGCGGCCGGGCCACGCGCCGCCGTTCCCGGTTCCTCGACGGGCTGTGGCCGCAGGAGGGCCGCGCGAGGTTCGGTGACGGACGCGCCCGGTCGGCCCCGCGCCTCACCGGGGACGCGGACCCCGAGCTGCTCGCCGCGCTGCACGCGTGGCGCGCCGACCTCGCCCGCCGCACGTCGAAGCCGTCGTACACGGTGCTCGGGGACGCGACCCTCGCGGCGATCGCGGAGCTGCGCCCGTCGAGCGTGCCCGAGCTCGCGCGCGTGCAGGGCATCGGACCGGCGAAGATCGACCGGTACGGGCCGGAGCTGCTCGCGCTCGTCGCCGGGCGCGGTCGCGGGGCGGGCGCCGCCGGGGCGACCGGCACCCCGGCGGACGGCGTGACGACGCCCCGGTGAGAGGGGCCGGACGGGGGACCTGCGGGACCCGTCGGAAGTTTCTCCGGTAATTCGGTTGTGCGCCCCGGGCGGGCCCCTCTACGGTGATCGAGTCCTGATGGAAGGCCGTGCTGTGCGAGCAGCCGGCCCGCGAACCCGGAGGAGGTGAGGTGCGGTGAAGATCATGATCAACGAGATCGGCGTGGGCGCGTTCGCGCTGCCGTACCTGGCACCGACCCCCGGCACGCACCAGGGGACCACTGTGTCCGCCGCCGTCCGCGGCACCGGCTTCGGCCCGGCGCTCGGCGGCGCTCCCCGGCTGCGCAAGCGCGATCTGTCGCTCGCCCCCGACTCCCTCCCTGGAGGTCCGGTCATCTGAGTCGATGACCGAACCGACCAGGCCGTGGAGTCCACCGGATTCCACGGCCTTCGTCCTTCTCCCGCTGCGGGAGGGGCGAGACGCGGGATCCACCCGCTCCCTCGTCTCACCTCGTCAGTCATCAGGAGGACACCGTGCGGCTCACCACGCTGCTCGACACGGTCAACCAGGGCGGTTCCGGACCCTGGCCCCCCGCCGAGAACGCCAGCGCCGCCGACGTGCAGTTCGACGCCCTCGTCGCCGGGCTCATCCCGTGCCGGTCGAACGACCCGGAGCTCTGGTTCGCCGAGCGCACCGCCGAGGTCGAGCAGGCGAAGGCGCTCTGCCGGACCTGCCCGCTGCTGGAGGGCTGCCTCGCCGGCGCCGTCGAGCGCCAGGAGCCGTGGGGCGTCTGGGGCGGGGAGGTCTTCGTCGGGGGGCAGGTCGTCGCCGTGAAGCGCGGTCGTGGCCGGCCCCGCAAGGACGCCAGCCCGGCTGCCTGACCCGCAGGCACCGACCGTGTCACGGCACGAGGGCGGCGCACCCGCAGTCCGGGTGCGCCGCCCACCGGCGCACCCGGGGTTCCACCGCGGGCAGGGCGATCTCGTAGCGTCCGCCCGCGGTGCGCGGGGTCCCGCCGTCGAGGCGCGTCAGCACCTCCGCCGCGGCGAGCCCGGCGGCGACGGTCGCCAGCGCGGCCGGCACTCCCGTGCGGTCGGGCCGCTCCCGGTGGGCGAGCTGCGCGAGCACCACCGGCCACGCGGGGTCCGCGCGGGCCTGGTGCAGGTCGAGGCAGCGCAGGCAGGGCAGGCCGGGCGCGCCGGGCTGCACGAACGGTCCGACGAGCGCGTCGGCCTCCCGCAGCACGACCGGCAGGTGCGGCACGCCCGCGGTCAGCAGGCCCAGCGCCGTGCCGGGGTCGGCGACGTCCGCCGACACGGTGACGGCGACGTCGGGCACCGCCCGACCGGGCGTCCGCAGCCGCACGTGCGGGGCGAGCGCGTGCAGCACCTCGGCGGCGGTCTCGGCGCGTGGCCGGCCGACGTGCGCCGGGGACGCCCCCGTGCCGACGTCGGACGGCCGCACCGGGCTGTCGTCGGCGAGCTCGAGCGCGCCGACCCCTGCCGTCGCCAGCGCGCTCACCAGCGCGAGGCCCGTGCGCCCCAGCCCCGTGACGGCGACCGTCGCCCGGGCGCGAGCCCGCAGCACGTCCGTGCCGTCGTCGGCCGCGCGGGTGAGGGCGTACGCGTACGCGTCCGGCGCGGCGGCCGGGGGTACGCGCGGTGGGCGCCGGCGGCTGGGCCGGAGGACGCCCGCCGTGGCGAGGTCGTCGATCAGAGAGGCCGGCAGCCACGGGTCGAGCGGCCGGTCACCGGTGCGGACCAGCCGGTCGGCCTGCTCCGGGGTGAGCCCGCGCACGCGCACCGCCCAGCGGCTGTCCGTGCCGAGCTGCACCTCGTCGGGCGCCCGTCGGACCACGCGGAGCCCCGCTCTGAGCTGCACGGCGTCCCACCCCCGTCCCGTCGGCCACCACCACGGTGGCACGCCGGACGAGGGCGGGAGCCGTCGTCCACAGGTCGGGTCGGTCAGGCCTTGCCGAGGATGCGGTTCAGCTTGGTGCTGCACACCGGGCAGGTCGCCTTGGCCATGCGGCGCCCGGACTCGGACACGACGACCTCGCCCTCCGCCTGGCGCTTCTCCTTGCACTTCACGCAGTAGAACTCGCCGGCGTAGGTCTCGGCCATGTCGCACTCCTCGTGTCGTGGTGGCACGCCGGGACCCCGGCGCCCGGGCCAGTATCCACGCACGAGGGGTGGTCCGGCAGGTGTTCGGAGCCGCCGGCGTCCGGGACGTCGCTCGATCGCCGGACCGCGACCGGCTACCGTGCTGGTCGTGCAGCCGTCGAGGGAGCACCACCCGGCGCCGGGCGTCCCGGCTGCCTCGGCTGCGCCCGGGGTCGTCCCGGTGACAGCTCCAGCGGCGGTGCCCGCGGACGACCCGGACCCCCGGCTCGGCCCCGTCGAGGTGCGCCGCTCGCGCCGGCGCTCGCGGACGGTGACCGCCTACCGCGAGGGCGGCCGGACGGTCGTCGCGATCCCCGCCCGGTTCACCCGGGCGCAGGAGCGCGAGTGGGTGCGCCGCATGCTCGACCGGCTCGCCACCCAGGAGCAGCGCCGCCGGCCGTCCGACGACCAGCTGGTGCGGCGCGCGTCCGAGCTGTCCGCCCGTTACCTGGGCGGGCGCGCGGTCCCCTCGAGCGTCCGGTGGTCCGGGAACCAGGGCCGGCGCTGGGGGTCCTGCACCGTGGCGGACGGCAGCATCCGGCTGTCCGACCGGCTGCGCGGGATGCCGTCGTGGGTGACCGACTACGTGCTGCTGCACGAGCTCGCGCACCTGCTGCACGCGGGGCACGGGCCGGAGTTCTGGGCGGAGCTGACGACGTACCCGCGCACCGAGCGGGCGCGGGGGTTCCTCGAGGGCTACTCGTTCGCCGAGCGCGCGCCCGGCGACCCGGTCGACGGCGCGGGCACCGACCCCGAACCGGCCCCCGAGGCGGACTGAGCCTCGGCGTGCGGCCGGGGCCGCGCGGCCACGTCGCGGTTCAGCGCGTGGTGCCGTCCCCGTCCCCGTCCGCGCCGGTCTCGCCGCCTGTCGCCTCACCGCCGCCCGGCCCGCCCGTGCCGGTCGTGTCCTCGTCGAGGATCTCCGCCAGCGCCCGGTCCAGGTCGGCGTGCTCGTCCTGGGCGGCGGACCGGCGCTCGGCGTAGCCGGTGGGGTCGTCCAGGTCCTCGGCCGTCGGCAGCAGGTCCGGGTGGTCCCACACGGCGTCGCGCGCGCCCGGGCCCTGCTCGCGGGCGATGTGCGCCCACAGCGCGGCGGCGTCGCGCGAGCGGCGGGGGCGCAGCTCGAGGCCGACGAGCGTGGCGAACGTCTGCTCGGCGGGCCCTCCGGCGGCGCGGCGGCGGCGGATCATCTCCCGGAGCGCGACGCTGTGCGGCAGGTGCGGGAGCGCCGCGGTCGCGACGACCTCGTCCACCCAGCCCTCGACGAGGGCCAGCGCGGTCTCCAGCCGGGCCAGCACGGCCTGCTGCTCGGGCGTGGTCTGCGGTGCGAACACACCGGACGACAGCGCGCCCTGCAGCGCGGCCGGGTCCGTGGGGTCGATCGAGCGGACCGACTCCTCGAGGCTCTCCAGGTCGATGCTGATGCCGCGCGCGTAGGCGTCGACCGCGGCCAGCAGGTGCCCGCGCAGCCAGGTGACGTGCGTGAACAGCCGGGCGTGCGCGGCCTCGCGCAGCGCGAGGAAGAGCCGGACCTCCTCGAGCGGCACGTCCAGCCCGTCGGCGAACTCCGCGACGTTGCGCGGCACCAGGGCGGTCGCGGGCTCGGCGACCAGCGGCAGACCGACGTCGGTGAGGCCGAACACCTCGCGGGACAGCGAGCCGGCCGCCTGCCCGACCTGCATGCCGAACACCAGCGCACCGAGCTGCCGCATCATCGCGGCGGGGTCGAGGGCGCCGCCGCCCGGGCCCGCCGGCAGCGCGAGGCCCTCGGGGAGCTGGCCCGGGAGCTGGTCGGCGAGCGTGGTGGCCAGGGCGGTGGACATCGACGTCGCGACCGGCTCGGTGAGGGTGCGCCACGTCGGCAGCGTCTGCTCGACCCACTCGGAGCGGGAGAGGGCGTGCACCCGGCCGCCCGCGGGCGGCAGGTCGGTCGCGGCGTCCAGCCACAGCTCGGCGACGCCCAGCGCGTCCGCCGCCTGCCGGGCCTCGGCGGGGGTCACGGTCGGGTCGCCGCCCTGCACCGCGACCTGCCGCGCCAGGTCGTGCGCGACGTCCCAGTTCACCGGGTCGTCACCGCTGCCCGCGAGCATCCGCTGCACCTGGGCGACCACCTGGTCCACCAGCGCCGGGTCGTCCGGCAGGCCGGAGGCCCGTGCCATCTCGGCAGGATCGAGGCCCTGCTCCCGCATCTGGCGCAGCGCCTCGTCCGCGTCGGGGCCGAACATCTGGCGCAGCATCTGCTCCCAGGCGGATCCGCCGGTGGGCTCGGGCTGGCGCGGGTCGTCGGAGGTCATGCGGTGCTCCCGGGGCTCGTGGTGGTGCCACCGTAACCACCGCCTCCCGCGCCGTGACCAGGAGGCCGCCGCGGTTCGCTCAGGGCGCACGGCCCCCGCCGCCGACCCCCGCACAGCGGGGTGGGGCATGATCGTCCGGTGCACGCCCAGCCCGACCTGCCGCCGGAGCCGCCCGCCGCGGGGGACGACGCCCTGACCGCCCCCGGCACGGACCCCGCCGCCGACGCGCTCGCGGTGCCGCCGGTGACACGGCGCGCGGTGCTGCTGTCCGGGGGCTCGCTGGCTGCGGCTGTGCTGCTCGTGGTCCTGCTGCTCATGCCGGTGCCCTACGCGGTCAACTCGCCGGGCCCGACGCTCGACACGCTCGGCTCGCACGACGGCACCGAGCTCATCACGATCGACGGGGCGCCGACGTACGACGCGACCGGGGAGCTGCGGCTCACGACGGTCTCGACGACCGGCGGCCCGGGGTACCCCTCGAGCGTGCTCGGGGTGCTCGCGGGCTGGGTCAGCCCGTCGCAGCTCGTGGTGCCGGTCGAGTCGGTGTTCCCGCAGGACGCCACGCAGGAGCAGCTCGACCAGCAGAACGAGGCGCAGATGGTGTCCTCGCAGGAGAACGCGACGGTGGCCGCGCTGGAGGAGCTCGGGTACGACGTGCCCGTCACCCTGACCGTGCACGACGCCGTCCCGGGATCGGGCGCCGAGGGCGTCGTCGAACCCGGCGACGTGCTGCTCGACTACGACGGCACGGCGCTCACGTCGTACGGCCAGCTCATCGACCTGCTCGCCGCCACCGCGCCCGGGGCCACCGTGACGCTCGGCGTCCGGCGCGACGGCGCGGACGTCGACCTGGACGTCGTGACCGGCGAGCGCGAGGACGGCGACGGCAGCCAGCTGGGCGTCTACATCGACCCGGAGTTCGACCCGCCGGTGGACGTCACCATCCAGATCGACCGGATCGGGGGGTCCAGCGCGGGCACCATGTTCGCCCTCGGGATCATCGACCGCCTGACGCCCGAGGACGAGGCGGCGGGGCAGGTCATCGCCGGCACCGGGACGATGGACCTCAACGGCGACGTCGGCCCGATCGGCGGGATCCGGCAGAAGATGGCCGGCGCGCTGCGGGACGGGGCGCGCTGGTTCCTCGCGCCGGCGGACAACTGCGACGAGGTCGTCGGGCACGTGCCGGACGGGCTGGACGTCGTGCGCATCAGCACCCTGCACGAGGCACGGGAGGCCGTCGCGGCGATCGGCGCCGGGGAGACCGGCGACCTGCCGTCCTGCACGACCGGCGACGCCGAGGGCTGACCCCCGGCCCCCGTCAGGCGAACGTCGCCCGCAGCGCCTCGACCAGCCCGGGCACCACGTCGGCTCCCTGACCCACGGCGTCGTCCCGGTCGGCGGCCCGCTGCCGCACCGCGCACCACGACGGCCCGTCGCGCAGCACGCCGACGGCCAGCCGCACGTCCTGCCGCTGCGGGTGCGCGAGGAGGGCGGACAGCGCCTGGTCCGGGTCGGGGGGCAGGTCCTGCTCGGCCTCGGGCGGCAGCACGATCCGCTCGACCGTCAGCGCCGCGCCGTCCACGCCGGCGGGCCACGCGATCGCGCCGAGCAGCCCCTCCAGGTCGTCGCTCGCCGGCAGGCCCTCCTGCTCGATCGACGTCAGGTGGTGGGCGTCCGACGCGGCGGCGGACAGCACCGCCGGCGGGAGCTGCGACGCGAGCGCGGGCTCGGCGTCGAGCGCGGCCTGCGTGCGCACCAGGGCGAACACCCGCACCGGCCCGTCCCAGCCGCCGGTCGCCACGTGCCGCTCGACCTCGGCCACCGCCTCGGCGAGCGCGCGCTGCGCCGCGCCCTCGGGACCCGCGGCGGGTCCCGGTGCGGGTGTCGCGTCGTGCTGCGGGGCGTCGGGGGTCTGCGGTGCGTCGCTCACGGCCGCCATCCTCCCACCCCGCGGGTCCCGCGCCCGGCCGGCGGGGCGCGGAGGGGCGAGGGGGACGGCCACAGGGCCGCCCGTGCCGACGGCCGTGCCCCGGGGCGGGCCGGGGACCACCGGCGCGGGCCGTCCTGCGTGTGGGAACCTGGGTGACACCTGGCGCGTTGTGCTCAGCGTGTGCGCCGGGTGTGCCCGGTGCGTGCGCGCTCCACCCCGTACCCGACGACGAGGACCTCAAGGCCGTGACCTTCGCCAACCCGTCCGCCCGACCACCGCGGGGACCGCGCCCGCCCCGGCCGCCCCGAGGGGCCGGCCGCCGCCGCCCGAGCCCCATCGCCATCACGGTCGTCGTGCTCGCCCTCGTGGTGCTCGCGGTGCTCGTCCTCGCCCAGGTGTGGACCGAGGTGCTGTGGTTCGACCAGCTCGGGTTCGCCGAGGTGCTGTGGACCCAGTGGCTGACCCGCGCCGCACTGTTCGTCGCCGGCTTCCTCGTCATGGGTGGGGCGGTGTTCGCGAGCCTCGCGGTCGGCTACCGCACGCGGCCCGTCTACGCGCCGTCCAACCAGGAGCAGATCAGCCTCGACTCCTACCGCGAGGCGATCGAGCCGCTGCGTCGGGTGGTGCTGGTCGCCGGGCCGGCCGTCCTCGGGCTGTTCGCCGGCATCGCCGCGTCCCAGCAGTGGAGCACCATCCAGCTCTGGCTGCACAGCACCGAGGTCGGCACGGACGACCCCCAGTGGGGGATGGACCTCTCGTTCTACATGTTCGAGCTGCCCGGCATGCGGTTCGTCGTCAGCTTCCTCATGGCCGTCACCGTCCTCGCCGGGATCGCCGGCGTCGCGACGCAGTACCTGTACGGCGGCTTCCGGGTCGGCGGCTCCAGCGCGGCGCCCCGCATGACGCGCGCCGCCCGGGTGCACCTGTCGTCCGTCGCGGCGGTGCTCATGGTGCTCATCGCGGCCAACTACTTCCTCGACCGGTACTCGATCCTCACGCGCGAGGGCGACCGGTTCGAGGGTGCGTCCTACACCGACGTGAACGCCGTGATCCCGTCCAAGGGCATCCTGGCGGTCGTGGCGCTGCTCGTGGCCGTCATGTTCGTGATCACGGCGGTGCGCGGCACGTGGCGGATCCCCGCGCTGGGCGTGGGCGTCATGGTGGTGTCGGCCATCGCGATCGGCGGCATCTACCCGGCGGTCGTCCAGCGGTTCCAGGTGAACCCGAACCAGCAGGACGCCGAGGCGCCGTACATCCAGCGCAACATCGACGCGACCCTCGCGGCGTACGACCTCGAGGACGTGGAGACCACCGACTACGACGCGAGCGTCACCGCCGAGCCGGGCGCGCTGCGCGAGGACGCCGAGACCACCGCGTCGATCCGGCTGCTGGACCCGCAGGTCGTCTCCGACTCGTTCCGGCAGCTCGAGCAGATCCGCGGGTTCTACTCGTTCCCCGACACGCTGTCGGTCGACCGGTACGACATCGAGGACGAGAGCCGCGACACGGTCATCGCGGTGCGCGAGCTCGACCTGGACGGCCTGGACCAGCAGCGCCGCAACTGGACCAACGACACCACCGTGTACACGCACGGCTTCGGCGTCGTCGCCGCCTACGGCAACACCACGACCTCGACCGGGGCGCCCGAGTTCTGGGAGGGCGGCATCCCGTCGTCCGGTCAGATGGGGGAGTACGAGCCGCGCATCTACTTCGGCCAGAGCTCGCCCACGTACTCGATCGTCGGCGCGCCCGACGGCCAGGAGTGGGAGCTCGACTACCCGGACGACGAGTCCGGTGGCGCCGTGAACACCTCGTTCCCGACGGACGAGGTCTCGGCCGGCCCGTCCATCGGCTCCCTGTGGAACAAGCTGCTCTACGCGATCAAGTTCGGCTCGGAGCAGATCCTGTTCTCCGAGCGCGTCACGCCCGAGTCGCAGATCCTCTACGACCGCACCCCGGTGGACCGCGTGCAGAAGGTGGCGCCGTACCTGACGCTCGACGGCCGCGTGTACCCCGCGGTGGTCGACGGCCGGGTCAAGTGGATCGTGGACGGGTACACCACGTCGGACCAGTACCCGTACGCCGCCGCGCAGTCCCTCGAGGACGCGACGACCGACTCCCTCACGCAGGCGTCCGCGACCATCGAGGCCCTGCAGCCCGAGACGGTGAACTACATCCGCAACTCGGTGAAGGCCACGGTCGACGCCTACGACGGCTCGGTCACCCTCTACGCGTGGGACGCCGAGGACCCGGTGCTCCAGGCGTGGAGCAAGGTGTTCGACACGTCGCTCTCCCCGGTGTCGGAGATCAGCTCCGAGCTCATGAACCACATCCGGTACCCCGAGGACCTGTTCAAGGTGCAGCGCACGCTGCTCGGCACGTACCACGTGACCGACCCCGGTCAGTTCTTCTCCGGCAACGACGCGTGGCGCACGCCGAACGACCCGACCGCCGGGGACCAGAACGTCGCGCAGCCGCCGTACTACCTGACGCTCGAGATGCCCGGGCAGGACGCCGCGGCGTTCTCGCTCATGTCGTCGTACGTGCCGGCCGGTGCGAACGCCCGCGACGTGCTCACCGGGTACGTCGCGGTCGACGCCGAGGCGGGGTCCGCAGCCGGGGAACCCGCGGAGGGCTACGGGAAGATCCGGCTGCTCGAGCTGCCGCGTGACTCCACGGTGCCCGGGCCCAACCAGATGAACAACAACTTCACGTCGAACCCCGAGGTCTCCCAGCAGCTCAACCTGCTGCGGCAGGGCGACTCCGAGGTCATCCAGGGCAACCTGCTCACGCTGCCCGTCGGCGGCGGCCTGCTGTACGTGCAGCCCGTGTACGTCCAGGCGGCCACCGGCACGCAGTTCCCGCTGCTGCAGCGCGTGCTCGTGGCGTTCGGCGACGAGATCGGGTTCGCCAGCACCCTCGACGAGGCGCTGGACCAGGTGTTCGGCGGGGACGACGGCACCCAGGCGGGCGACGCCGGCAACGAGATCGCCCCGCCGCCCACCGACGGCGACACCGGTGGGGACGCGGGCGGCGACACGGGTGACGGCAGCGCCACCCCGGCGCCGACGCCGACCGCACCGGCGGACGGCGGCGACAGCGCGGACGCGCAGACCCGGCTCAGCCAGGCGCTCGAGGACGCCAACCAGGCGATCCTCGACGGCCAGCGGGCGCTCGCGGACGGCGACTTCGCCGCCTACGGCGAGGCCCAGGACCGGCTGCAGGCGGCGCTGGACGCGGCCGTGGCCGCCGACAACGACCTGAACGCCGGGGGCTGACCGGCGGCAGGCGCACGACGTCGGGCCGGCTCCTGCGGGGGCCGGCCCGACGTCGTCCCGCCCGGTGGTGGGACGGCCGGCCACGGGGGAGCTGTGACCGAGCGCACCACGCCCCGATTTGGCCCTGGCGACACGCTGGCGTAACGTAGACATCACCGACGCGGGGTGGAGCAGCTCGGTAGCTCGCTGGGCTCATAACCCAGAGGTCGCAGGTTCAAATCCTGCCCCCGCTACAAGTGAAGTACCAGGTCAGAGGCCCTCCCGATCGAGAGATCGGGAGGGCCTCTGGCGTTGATGTGGGCAAGATGTGGGCGGCGGCCTCAGGCGAACAGCCGCGCACGTAGGCGCACGGAGGCGGCAGGTGCTGCCTTGGGCCGCGGCCACCGCTGCGCCTGGCCTGTCTGGCGACCTCGATAGCCCGCCGGTCTCCCGCAGCCGTGGGCGGTTCGTCCTTACCGCAGGGCCGTCGAGCCGTCGCATCGCCGACCTGTCGGGTCACTCGCCGAGGTCCAGCGCAAACCGAAGACGAAGAGCTCGGCCGAGTACTCGGTACCGCTGGAGCCCGCCGGCGGCGAAGGGGTTCGGGAGTGGAATCAGCCGCGCAAGAGTCGGTTCTCCAGCGAACGGTACGAAGACGATGCGGTACTCCTCGCCCGGCTGAAGGTCCTGCGCACGTCGGACCTCGGACTCGCCCAACTGGAACTGCGAGTCGTCGGAGAGGCTTGCCTTGACCTCGATGAGCAGAGTCTTGTCCGGTGTTACGACCCGGAAGTCGTAGCCATACGAGTCGGAGCCCTTCCCGTCGCCGAGGACGAGCGTCCTGTACGACGACTGCCACGTCTCCGTCATGCTCTGACCGAAGTGGTGCTCGATCCATCGGCCAACAAGGACCTCGCCGATGAGGCCGACGTTCTTGGTCTTCTCCTGGGACGCACCAGTGCCCCCCGCGCCGCCGCCGCTTCCGTGGGGCGCAGCCCTGCGGGGGTCACCGACGTCTTGGTAGGGCAGTGCGGCAGGCTCAGGATCCGCCTCTAGGAGATCACCAAGGGGGAGCGAGCGCACCGACTCGTAGAGCCGGACGAGTTCGTCGTCGCCGCCGGTGAAGTCCTCACCGGCGAAGTGGACAGCGTCCTTCGCTGCCTTCTCTTCCGTCTCCTGGATGCGCAGGCGCTCACGCGCCATCGCGACGTCCCCCTGGCTGAGTCCAAGCGCCGTCAATCCAGTCGCAAGCGGCATGACCTCGGGCCACGCCCCGTCGCTCTGGAGGGAAGCAAGCAGCTCATCCGGCGTTGGGGCCCCGAAGTCCAGTCGGCCGGAGGACGTCAGAGCCGCGATGAGGCCGGCGGGTTCGATGCTGCGCGTGGGGGCCTCAGCTCCGTTCGCCCGTATCCATGCGTTGATGATGGCGGGCAAGCGACCCAGGACAGAGCGCAAGCTCTTCTGTGCTTGTGCGACCGTCTCATCTACAGGCGGCAGTCCGGAGGTGACCGACGGACGGGGTGGTGCCTCACTGTCGAGCCATTCCTGGACCCTTGCCTCCATCGCCGTTGCCGCCAGTGCCCAGTGCCGCTCAGCCCACTCGGGGTCGGGGCTGATGAGCGTCACCCTGTCGCGGAGTTCGACATACCCCGCCAGGAAGTCGGGCGTGAGATCGGCGCGGCGGAAGCGTTCACGCAGTTCAGTACGGATTCGCGGTGCATGCCCCTGGAGATAGGCCCGGAACGCGCGGTCCTGGCCATCGGCATTGCGGAACGGCCTAAAGCCTAGGGCGCGAAGTCCCTGGTTCACGGTGGGGAGTGAGGGCGCGCATCGTTCAACGATCGATTCGTCCGTTCCGCGTTCCGCCAGCTCCCGGACGTCCGACGCGCTGAGAGTTCCATCGGGCAGGTGGTCCTCAAGCCAGCTCGTCAGATGTGGGTCGGTCGTGATTCCCGGCGCCTCGAGGAGGGTAGCGGCGAGTTCGGCATCGAGACACATGACGACGCGAACATACGGCGAAAGGTCCAGGTGTCCGCCTGACACAAGATCGAGCGACGCGCGCACATCGTCCTCTCCGACGTTCAGTGCGGTCGCAATGGCGGTGGGGTCGCCCCGACCGCCCAAGTCGAGCAGGTCGCGGCAGGCAAGGCGCAGGGTGTCGGCCAGCTGCGGGGCGGAGATCATGAGCGCGAGCGAGGTCGACATGGCATCGAGGACTGCACGACGGTTCTCCCGATCCACGCCGCCGACGACCATCAGGTCGCCCTCGTCAGTCGGGACGATCATCGAAGACGGTTGATCGTCCGTCATCTCGTGATCGTCCACGATTACCTGGACGCGCCGCCCAACGACGAGGCGGGTGTGCTCGATGCGGTCCAAGGCTGCTCGTAGTGAGGCCGTCGACAGTCGACCGACTGCTCGGGTGCGCAAGTCAGCGGCCGCTGCGAGGAGGTTCGGGAGCCACTCCCAAGGTTCTCTGATGAGAGGGACGGCGTCGGCGGCCTCCACAGGTATGCCGTCGACGCGCGCCCGCAAGTGCACCTCCGACACACCCATGGCCTCGCAGCCAGCTGTGCGCAGGGCAGCAAGCAACCGAGCTCCGCGTCTACCGTCTCGGACCGGAAGCACGCTCAGCGGAGATGCGGCGAGCAGGCTCTCTTGGCGGGTCCCATCGACGTCGATGATGTACAGCGTGGGTCGCGTCGTCTGAGCAAGCGGGAGTGTCGCGAGGGACCCAGCGCTCATGACGAGGACGCGCTCGGGGACCACTTGCGGGCCACCGGCATCGGCAACCTCAATCCAGGCTGTCTCGGCCGCTCTGCGCACCGCAGCTGCGTCCCGCCCGATCGGAGCCATATGCCCCAACGCGACCCGCTCCGCGAGGAAGTCGAGCCGGGCGGTGGCTGTCCCTCTCGAGTCCCAGAGGCGGACTCCGAGTTGCTGGAGGCGCTCCACCACGCGGGGTGATGACGTGGCTCGGAGCGCCCCGGGCTGGGCGGGTAGGAAGTCAGGGGTCTCCGCCTCGGCGAGCCACCAGGCTTCGCTCGGCCGTTGCAGGTCCACGGTGGCGCGATCATTCGGGCGGGTCTGCGGGACCCAGGGGGCGCTGGCCAAGAAGGCGTGCAGCGGCGTCGGCCAGCTTGCCCCACGCGGGTCCGAGTGCGCCCTTGTGAACTGCATCCGCAGCGCAGCCTCAGGCCAGCTGTCTAGGCCGGCGATGATGAGTTCGGCGTAGAGCCGTCGTTCCGGGAGGGGCCAAGACTCGAACGCGCTCTGCCCGGGCAGGACTGGAATCGGTTGCTGCGAGGTGTATCGGACGCTCTCGTAGGCGGGCGTGCGTCCGGGCCACGTCATTGCGCACGCGATCCAGTCGGCCTTCGTCGCGGCGTCGAGGCCGGGTACGTACAGACTCGACCTTCCGGGGTGCGAAAGCTCGCTACCGGTCAGTGCAAGTGTTCCTCTCGAGGCATCGACGGGCCAGAGCCCGTGGCGGACTCCGATGGACTCAAGGAAGACGCGCCACTCGGCCACATCGGCCTCACTTCTGAGGGCCAGCTCGTCAGGCTCCCGGACCAGGCGATCCCGCACATCTGCGAGGGCTTCGGACTGATCTGGCAGTGTCGAGAGGAGACGGCTGAGTCGGTCGTCCACCCGGTTGTGCGGCCCGCCCCAGCCGAGGCCGAAGACCGCATCCTCGGCGACGCGCCAGCCCGCGGCGCAGGGGACGAGAAGGCGTGCCGACCTGAGAGCCTTCTCGCTGACGTCACGGGATGCGCGAGAGACCAGGGACGCTGCGAACGACAAGCAGGACCACAGTTCGCCGTTGTGGTTGTCCTTCTCGGCGATCGCGGCCATGGCAACGCCGACTGCCTGGAGGACGGTGTCCGTTCGATACTCGCGGACAAGGCCATGCCGTTCCAGCCACTCTCTCCCGGGACGAAGGCCTCGGCCATGCTTCCCGAGCCTTGTCGGCACATCCGACGACGCAAAGCGGAAGCGTGTCGCGAGCGCGTTCGGGATCGGGACGGCTGGACCGTTGTCGTCTGTCTGCTGGGGGGAGAAGTAGAGGACAGGGCCGTCAGATCCATCACCGCCGACGGCAGTCAGCGCTCCGGCGTCGTCGATGACAATCCGTCGGCCCTTAAGGGGCTTGGCCGGGGCGTCAAGGGCGGCGAGGTCGTCGTAGAAGTTGGCCCACGTGGCCGGCGTCGCGGACCGATCCATCAGGTGGCTCGCGACCGCCTCGACGCAGGCCCCCACGGTGTCGTCGTCCGGCTCCAGCGGCCACCCGTGAGACTCCAGCATCCTGTCTAGATGCGCGAGGCGCGTATCGCCAATGTTGGGATCGACGAAGTGCTCAGTCGCTGCCCGGGCGACTGTGGCAGCGTTCATCACCTTGCCATCGAAGGACCAGTGGTACGCCTCGGCCAGTGACGTGCGGTCCCGCTTGAAGCCCAGCCGTGGAAGGAATTGCAGCTCCCAAAGGTCAGCCCCTTCTTCCTTGAGAGCCGCCTCGATCCGCTTGAGGTGGGCGGGCGCCCAGGTCGCGAGGTCCACGAGGACGGTTGCCGGGATGGCGGCTTCGCCGGTGGTTCCTGCGACGAGTAGCCGGGCACAGAGCGTTGCGAGCGCGTCGAGCAAGGCTGAGTTGACGGCTACGGCCTCCGAGAGCGAGCGGCGATCCGCTCGTGGAGCAAAGGGTGCGTTCACGAACGCAGGAAGCGGTGCGGTGGCTTGGGGTCCCATCGGTAGGAACGTGTAGAGAAGTCCTTGATCAAGTGCGTGGTCGAGGGGCACGGCAACGTCGACCGCCGCGTTCCCTCGCCACTCGCGCCAGGACTCGTTCAGTTCGCCTGCGTCGCAACTGCGCTGTACCGCATCCAAGAATGTGCGCTCTGGGATCTCAAGAGTCGCCAGGAGGTACCGCGATCGGTCAGCAAGGCGAAGCTCGGTGGCGTGCACACCGCGTCGGCGGAGAGCCCTGGACCAGCGGGGATTCTTCGTAGATCGGAGAAGTCCGGCCTCGGTGACGGTCTTGTCACCGTCGACCACCGCGAGCCCGATCGTGGAGACCCGACGAAGGAAGAGGTTGAACGGTGCCGCGCTCCCGGAGATCTCATTGATCTGCTGGAGGGCGTCGCTCTGAGCTGCGGCGGATCTGAGGGGCAGGCGCACGACGGTCGAGACGCCGCGCTCGGCGTAGCGGGCGACCGCAGGCGGCACGGCATCGGAGAGCGGCACTGGCACGCGCAGCGCTGCGAGATTGCTTCTGAGCTCGTCGGCAAGCCCTGGCTGGTCAGGTCCAACGCGGTCGGCAATTGCGTCGAAGTCGCCGGGGGTGGCGAAGCGAAATCTGTAGCCGTCAAGGCCAGGAACGCCCTCGGCCCGCGCGCTGTATACCTCCGGCGCTTCGGTGAACTGCAGGACGCTCTTGAACCCGATTCCTTTGTTGCCAATGCCTTGGTCCGGCCGTTTCGGGCTGAGCCCCGTGCCGCAGATCCGGGCGAAGTTGGTGTCGCCAACCGGGATGCCGCCGTTCACGGCGTAGAGAGTCCCGTGCTCGCCTTCGCTCAGGTCGAGCACCACCTCCAGATAGCCGTCAGTGCGCCCCGAGTCGTGCGCGTCGTGGCCGTTCTGAAGAAGCTCGAGCACCGTCCGCCCCGCGTACTCCGGTGCGAGTACACCCTCGATGAGGTCCTTCTGCTCCCGGGTCATCGGGTTGTCGTACGCCTGGCCCGCCAGGTACATGCGGGCCTCGGAGTCGGCCCGGTCCTGCACGCGCGCCTTGAAGTGGTCAGCGTCCAGTTGAGCGGTTGCTGCGACGATGCGCGTCTCGACGCCTATGCCTGGCACAGTCTGGATGATGGTGCATGGCCGACGTCCGTGCCCAGGCCGCGCCCAGAGCGGCCTGATCGGCGCTGCCAGTTCGCTTGTCGACGGCCTCCCGGGCCCCGGGCAGCATTGATCATGTCCCCGTGCTGAGGATGCCGGGCTCCTCAACAGGCGCCTCGTTACCGAGTGCCAGCGCACGCCCCCGCTGGCCCCACGGCTTCGCCTAGCGCCGCGAGGTCAGACGGCGGGCATGGGCACGACGGGCGAACGCGCTACCCGGGGGTCCGGGGGCTGCAGCGTTGGTACTCCGATCGGGTGGGCCGCGACCTCGGTGTACATCCCGGCTAGCGCCTGGAGGAGTTCCGCGGGTGCCGGCACCGTTCGGCCACCGAGCCGTGCCGCAGCGACGTCGGGATGGTCGGTGACGAGGCCGCGCGGAAGTGCGCGCGCGGGGATGTGGAGCAGGCCGGAGCGTGAGATCCGGTCGAAGGCGGCGCCTTCGTGGACGGCAATGTCGGCCATGACCTGGACGGCGCCGTTGAGCACCGCACCGACGTGGCGATCCGCGGCCGCGGGGACATGACCCCGCGGGGCGTCGAGTGGCACGAGTTCGCCGAGCAGACGGGCGGCCGCGACGGCGTCGTCGCGGACGCTCGCGATTGGGGGCACCAATACCGCGAACTGGGAGAGCGCCTGGTGCAGGCGCTGCCAGGAGCGGCCGTGGGCGACGAGGACACCTGGCCCAGTCGGTGTGCTCGCGTCGGGTGCGGCGAGGTCGGCGCCATGGAATACGGCGGCGTGTGCGTGGACCGCCACGCCGAGGCCGGCAGTGAGCCGCAGGGACGGCAGGACGTCGGTGTGGTCGGCGATGAGGCTCCAGACTCCTTGGCGGAGGCGCACCATGCGGTCGCTGAGTTCCGTCGCCGGGTCGTCGGTGCGGACGCGGATCTGGGTCTGGCCGAGAGAGTCGAGGAGGGTCGCGGGGCGGCCCGCGCCCTGGGTGGAGAGCTCGCGCGCGGCGTCGGCGAGGGACTCGAGACCTGGGAGCTGCTTGGCGACGGTGCCGCGGGGCGAACCTGCCTGGATGGCCCTGAGGGCGAGGGGGTCTTCGTGTGCGAGGGCGGCCACGGCAAAGTGGCCGAGGTCGATGAGGCCGGCGTCGAAGGTCGCGGTCGTGGCCGCGGCTGCGTCCGGGCTCCGGGGCCGTCCGTCAATCGAGAAGTGCGTTCCGACGAGGTCGGCGGCAGCGCGCAGTGCAAGAGCCGATCGGGCCCACGGTGTCGTCCCGTGTCCGACTTGCGACGGGTGCGGCCGGGCTTCCCCGGTGACGGTTTCGAGTCGCGTGATGAGGTCGATCGACGCCCGCTCCACGGGTGGGAGGCCATCGCGGTGTCGGGTCAGGCCGAGCCGGCCCAGTTGCGCCGGGCGCAGGAGGCGACGGCCGTGCGAGGCAATGGCGTCGAGGAGCCCGTGGAAGTCGCCGATGGCGTCGAGCGCCTCGTCCGCCGTCCAGAACCGGTCTCCTCGGAGCGTCGTAGAGCCCTCGCGCAGGTGGGCTGTCGCCTGCGCGAGGAGCTCGGCGTAGGTGGTCATGCCCACCGCCCGCTGACCTTCGCGCGACCGGTGATGAGCCGGGCCATCACGCGGGACAGGGCCGCCTGGGCGCCCAGGTCCGTCTCGATCTCCGCGAGGCCCGCCGCACGGTTCAGGGCGGACGCGGCGAGCCGGTCGAGGACCTCTCGGGCCTCGGGCACGTCGTCGGGCCGGAGCGCTCCGAACCGCACCTGTGCGGCAGAGCCCCGGATGTCCGGCCTGGCCCACTCGAGCTCGTCCTGAGCCTCGCGGAAGTCCATCGCGGCGTAGGAGATGGATACGCCCACGCCCAGGGGCACCGTCATCGCCATGTTGAGGGCGCCCATCGCCGCGGCGTGGGTGAGTGCCCAGATGCCGGACCAGCTCTGGTCGGCCTCGCTCAGCAGCGTCTCCGCGGAGCGGGTCCACGTCGCGGTCATCGCTTCCTCCTCAGTGGCCCAGCGACGTCGCCGTCGCTCATGCCAAGAGGTGTGCCCGTCAAGGTGCCAACCTCCGGATAGAGGTCACGCGGGGCGGGAGCCGAAGCGCGGGTGGTGGACACCTGTCCTTGCCGTGGCCGCTCGCCTACCGTTGGGTGCCATGGGAGACGTCGTGCACCTAGGCCGCAGCCAGCGGCCGCACGCCACGACGATCGGAGAACCCATGCTGACCGAGCACAACGCCCGCCTCGAGTTCGACCGTACGGAGATCGGGGGCTTCGGTGATGAGCTCATCGAGGCGCTGCGGGCGTATCAGCCGGCCGTGTCGCTGTCACCGCTCGGCCGCGCGCAGGCCGACGTGACGTTCCTCGCCCACGACATCCCGCACGCCGCCGACATGGCCATCGCCATCGCAGCCGAGCTCAGCGGCGTCTCCCTCGTCGCGCTGGAAGTCATGAGCACCGAGGACTTCGACCGGCTCTAGGCGTCCTCGGCCATCACGTTGGTGACAGTCGGGTGATGGGTGGGGCACCGAGGGCGGTCGTTACCGATGGCTCGGGTCAGCTCCACTGTCTTCGCGCGATGACACGTCGTCCGTACCAGTCTCGGCGTACCACTGCTGCCTTGCGAGCTCCTCGCAGTCGTCCGGAGGGCACTCGAACTCGCGCGTGCCTCGCTAACGCCCGGTCGCCCTTGGCGATGTTGCAGACGAGGTGCGCGGGCGCGAGATTGCTGACGACGTGCACTCCTCCCGCCGCTCGTGGGCGCACATGGTCCACCGTTAGGGCAAGCGGGTGCCCTGCTGGCGTGTCGGCGTTCAGAGGCCCTCCGCAGAGATGGCATTGCCCGTCCCACAGGAGGGCGAGGAGCGTCGCGAGGAGCCGGTTCGGATACCCGTCGCGGTACACGGGCGCCAGCGCCTGTCCCGCGCGACCGTGGTGCCACTTCCTCTCCCGCCACCGATGTAGAGCCCGAAGTAGGCGGGAGCCGACGAGCTCCTCCTCGATCTGTTCGTCCGTGCGGGGCGGCAGATGGCGGCGGTATTGAGCCCGGGTGTGTACGTGACAGCGGAGGCCGGAGAAGACCGTTCGGCCGCACGAGGCTTCACAGGCCGGGAGCGTTGCCGCATGAGCGAGGGCAGCGTGATAAGCGCAGAGGCCCCAGAGGAGCGAGCGGTCGGGGCAGTCGTCGGCTTGGCAGCTCATCCTGCGCGCGACAGTCTCGGAGAGAGGTGCCCCACAGGCTGCACAGCGGAGGCGCGGGCGGCCGCGCAGTTGTGGCTGTACGGGCGCCCCGCAGTCAGCACACGCCTCCCCGTAGGGCACAGGACCTCCAGCGAGCCGCGCAACAACTGCTCTCGATCAGCGCCAAGTCTCTCAATAGCGTCCACCGCCGTCGGGCTGCTCGGGGAGGGAAGTGGACTTCGCGGTCCGAGGTTGGAGCGCTGACTCGTCTGGCACTTCCGGTTGCGCCGGCCCCAGGTTGGTACGCCCGCGGGCACACATCTTGGCGTGGAGACGACGCGACAGCGGATCCTGGCGGGCCGACCATCTCGGACGCCAGGAGTGGCCGTGGTTGGCGGTGCATCGCCGTGGTGATGACGATGCACCGCCTGACCGCGGGCAGTGGCTACCAGTACCTGATGCGCACAACCGCGTCGGGGGACTGCGACCGTCCGGCGGCGTCGGACCTGACGACGTACTACACGGCTTCGGGGAACCCGGCCGGTCGCTGGTACGGGCGTGGGCTCGTGGGGCTCGCCGGCGGCGGTCCGGGCGAGGGTGCCCAGGTCACGGAGGAGCAGATGGCGAACCTGTATGGGGAGGGCAAGGACCCGCAGACCGGCACTTCGCTCGGCCGCCCGTACCCGAGGCGCACTCCCGCGGCGGAGCGGATCGCCAAGCAGGTCGCCGCCCTTCCGGCCGACCTCACCGGGGAAGCCCGCGAGGCCGCGGTAGCGACCATCACGCGCGTCGAGCTCGCCAAGCGCACGGCCACCGCGGTCGCGGGCTTCGACCTGACCTTCACCGCGACGAAGTCCGTCTCCACCCTTTGGGCGGTGGCCGACGACGGCACGCGCGCCGCGCTCCTCGCGGCGCACCGGGCCGCCGTGGGGCAGGCGCTCGCGTTCCTGGAGGACACCGCCGCGTTCACGCGCACGGGCACCGCCGGCTGCCGCCAGCACCAGGTTGCCGGGCTCATCGCGGCCGGCTTCGACCATTGGGACTCCCGCGCCGGGGACCCGAACCTGCACACGCATCTCGTCGTGGCGAACAAGGTCCAGGGCCCGGGCGGCGCCTGGTTGTCGGTGGACTCACGGGCCCTGCATCACGCCGTCGTGATGGTCTCCGAGCTGTATGACGACCTGCTGGCCGACGAGGTCGCCCGTCGCCTGCCGGTTCGGTTCGGGTGGCGTCATCGCGGCCCGCGCCGCTCGCCGGCGTTCGAGCTCGACGGCGTCGATGACGCGCTGATGACGGAGTTCTCCAGTCGCGCGACGCAGATAGACGAGGCGATGACGGGCGTGCTCGCCGAGTTCTACGCGACCCACGGGCGCGGCCCGAACCGCATCGAGATCGTCCGGCTGCGCCAGCAGGTGACCCGTTCGGTCCGGCCGAAGAAGCACGTCACGCCCCTGGCCGACCTGATGACGCTATGGCGCGCCCGCGCCACGGAACGCTCCGGCAAGACGCCCGCAGAGCTCACCGCCGCGGTGCTCAGGGTGTCCCGGGCCGCGCCGCTGGGATGTGATCGCATTCCCGCGTCCGTCATCGGCCGGCTCGCCGAGCACACGCTCGAGCAGGTGATGACGCGGCGTTCGACTTGGACCCGGTGGAACGTCATGGCCGAGGCAGCCCGCGCCACCCGGGCGATCCGCATGACCGGCCCAGCCGACCGCGTCGCGCTGCTCGAGCGCGTCACCGACGCCGCGCTGCGCTCCTGCACGAGCCTGCAGGCACCCGACCCGCTCGTCGTCCCCGCCCGCTACACCCGACCCGACGGCACCTCGCAGTTCACCAGGGTCGACGAGGGCCGCTACACCCACCACAAGGTGCTCGACGCCGAAGCCCGCCTCCTGAATGCCGCCACCCGCGATGCTGACGCGCCTACGACCGCCCCGTGGCTCGCCAAGGCCGTCACCTCCCGGCCGATCCACCGCACCGACGGCCGCACCGTCACCCTCGCGCCGGACCAGGCGACCGCCGTCGAGCACATCACCGGCTCGACCCGACTCCTCAACGTCCTCGTCGGACCCGCGGGCACCGGCAAGACCACAACCCTCGCCGCCCTCAAGGCCGTGTGGGAGCAGGGCCACGGACGTGGCAGCGTCGTCGGACTCGCCCCGTCCGCCACTGCGGCTGCCGAGCTCGGCCACGCCCTCGGGATCGCGTGCGAGAACACGGCCAAGTGGCTCTACGAGTCCACCGGCCCCGGCGCCCAGCGGCGCACCGAACTGCTGGCCCGCCTCCACATCGAGCGCATCAGCGCCACCGGGATCGACCACCGGACGCGGCTGCGCACCATCGACACCGCCATTACCACCCTGACCGCTCAGAGCGACCGGTTCAGGCTCCGGACGGGCCAGCTCCTGATCGTCGACGAGGCATCACTCGCCGGCACCTTCGCACTCGACGCCCTCACATCCCAGGCGAGCGAAGCCGGCGCGAAGGTGCTGCTCGTCGGTGACCACAAGCAGCTCTCCGCCGTCGACGCCGGCGGCGCGTTCCACCTCCTGGCCGAGCGCGGACGCCCAGCCACGCTGACCTCGCTGTGGCGCTTCACCCATCCGTGGGAGGCCGCCGCGACCCTGCGCCTGCGTGCAGGCGACGCCCGCGCGATCGACGACTACGCCGACCACGGCCGGATCAGCGCCGGCCCCGCCGAAGCCATGTGCGAGGACGCCTACACCGCCTGGCAGACCGACACCGAACGCGGGGCCAGTGCCATCCTCATCGCCTCCGACTCACGCACAGTCGACGTCCTGAACACCCGCGCCCACAACGACCGCGTCACCGACGGCCTCGTCACGGCCACGGGGGTCACCACCAGCACCGGCACCGAGGTCGGCGTCGGGGACCACGTCATCACGCGAGCCAACGACCGGCGCCTGCGCACACCCAACGGGCACGTCCGCAACGGCGACCTGTGGCAGGTCACGGCGATCGCACCCGACGGTGCCCTGACCGTCGTGCCGCTCTCCCGCCGGGATCGCGCAGCGAGCGCGCAGGCGGACGATGTCGTCCTCCCCGCTGCCTACGCCGCCAATCACGTCGACCTCGGCTACGCGACCACCACACACCGCGCCCAGGGGGTCACGGTCGACCGTGCCCATGTGCTCGCCGCTCCCGGCATGTTCCGAGAGAACCTCTACGTCGCCATGACCCGAGGACGCCACGACAACCACGCCTACGTCGCCCTCGACACCATCGACGCCGCCTGCGACTACCCGCCCGAGCACCAGATCTCCCAGGGTGGCCGCGATGCGCTCGAAGCCATCCTCACGGCGACGGGTAGTGAGCTTTCCGCGACGGAGACGATCGCGGCCTCGCAGGACGAAGCGGCCTCGCCCAGGCGCTTGCTGCCCATCCGGCACACACTCCTCGCCGACGCGGCAGCCGAGCACTGGGGCGCCGTGTTCCCAACCGTCGGGCTGACGGCGGAGCAGTGCGACCAGATCGCGACATCGCCCGCCCGCGGGCCGCTCCTCACGGCCCTTGAGCGGGGCCGCGCGCTCGGCCACCCGATGAACGAGGTCCTCGCGGGTCTCGTCGCAGCCCGGCCCCTCGACGGACCACACCCGGCGGCCGAGACCGCAGCGGCGCTCCACCACCGCGTGCACGAGTGGCTACGGACGCACACGGAAGACCCGGCTGACGTGGCGATCACCGCCGACGCCGATGACATCTCGACGGACATCGGCGCACTGCTCGACCAGGTTGACGAGCTCCTCGCCGAGCGTGCCGACGCCCTGGGTTCGGCGTCGTTCGGCAGCCGCAGCAACGTCGACCCGGCGCGGGAGGGCTACGTGCCCGCCTACCGGCCGACGACGGTTGATCCGGTGTGCGGAGCGGCAAGCGAGAGGAGCGTGACCCTGTGAGCGGCACGAGCGGTGGAACCGACCGAGGCTTCCTTCCCGAGGTGGTGAACACCCAGCCGAGCTTCCCGCCCCAACCGATCATGTGGTCCGCATACACCCGCGAAGAGCAACGCCACCTCCTGGAGGGCCTCGACGCATGGGTCAGGTGGCTCGTCGACCACTACGCCCTCGATCGCCGCTACGTCCCCGAGTGCTGGCCCAAGCACTGGGAGCTCATCGAGGAGCTCTCGGCCCTGCAGCTCGCCTGGGAGGCTGCCTACGCAACGACCTCTCACGGCGACGCACCTCTGGCCTGGCACGAGCGCTTCGGGCTGGCCCGGACGAGGCTCGCAGAGTGGGTGGCGCGAACAGGGTGCCGCTCTGGTGACCACCGGTCGTCGGCCATTCGCACCCGCTCAGATGCGGTGTAGGCAGCTCGTCATGGACGGCGAGACGCATCATCACGCGGTCTTGTCCCGAAGGGCGCCGTCCATCGCCGCGGCGCTGGAAGGAGCCGGCTGGCGGGCGACGTCGACGGTCAGCACTACCTGACTTCGGCCCAACTGCTGCCTGTGGAAATCCAGGCCGCGCTCGCCGATGCGACGACGAGCGGCGATCAGCACCGCTGAGGGGCCCGTCAGGGCCATCGGGGTCCCGGGGGAGCCATCGAGCGCCAACTCGACCCTGATCGCCCTCCGAGCCGCCTAGCCTGAGCGGTACGGATTCTGACGCGACGAGCGAGAGGCGCAGGACGATGAGCGAACCGCCGAGCCGGCTAACGATGGATGGTGGCCGGATAACCGTTCACGCCGCCGACCGATCGACGCTGCTCGGGCGGCACGCTCCGCCGTTCCTGCTGTCCGTGACACCAACGCCTTCGCCGGTGTTCGGAGCGAACCCGGTAGGCGTGAGCCTCTCGATCGCTGATGCCAGGGCGCTGCGCGACATGCTCGACCTGCTTCTCGCTGCTCATGACGAATCCGGTTCCGTCCGCGAGGAAACCTTTGATTGGCGCAAGGCGCTGGTCTCCGAGATTCGGAAGGCAGACGTCAGGGTTCTCACGGGCGGTTACAAGATGACCGGGGCCCCGATGCCTCTTGTTGAGGAGGTCGAAGGGCAGGGCAGCATCTCACTCGACAATGGGATCAACGTCATCTTCGACACTGTGCGCGACTACGTGATACTCGCGACCTTCCCGCTGGTGAGCGGGCCGCAGGCCAATAGCGAGGCCGAGCGCGCGGCGGTGGAAGCCCGGCTCGGGGCCGCGGCCGAAAGGAATGGACTCGTAATGTCTACCGTCCAGGTGAAGGCGACCGGGGCTCGTGATCGCGCCTACTTTCGGATCCTATCCATGTCCGAGCGCGATTTCTTCAGGAGTGTCGACGCTATTCCGCCGTTTACCGCTGAGGGCATGAAGCGAATCCGAGACTTCTCGCAGTCGGTCCTACGGGCAGCCCGCGCACGTTTCCCCGAATTGCGTTGACGGCTCCTCGATCGACACCGCCCGCCAGCGCTGGGTGAGGTGTCCCTCGGGCAGCCGTTCCCCCTTGTGGACAAGGTCGGACCAGCCGAAGTAGCCGGTGCTGGCTACGACGAGCCAACTGGGCTCTGAGTCGCTCCATCCGCCCCGGGCTTGCAGAAGTGCTCACGCGAGTGCAACCGCCGGGACGCTCTCCGGTTCGATGCGTTCCGAGACTAGTGCTTGCGCTGGATCGGATTGGATCGTCGAGCGATAGTCGGACGCCGGGTGGAAGGTCTCGCGTGCGACGGCGAGAACCAGGGTCATCGACTCGCGCAACACCTCGGACGCGCCGCCGGACCAGCCCGCGAGGTACGGGACCGAGTAGGCGGTGGAGTCGGCACCTGCTTGTGCGGTGATGAGGTAGGCGATCGACTCTGCCTCAACTTCGGCCCGCCCGCGGCAGGCCCGAGAGGCGGCATAGTCGGGGAAGCGGTGCTCGTGGTCGGCGCGGATGTGTCCGAGTTCATGGGCGAGGGTCTTGACCGCTTGGGCACCATCGACGTCGTCCCGTACGCGGACGGTCCTCGCCGTGAAGTCGGTGTAACCCATCGTGCCCTTGCGGCATGGGCCTCGTTCGATCCGGTAGCCATCGGCCCCCGCGAGAGAAGTGAGGTGCTCCCAGAGCCCCTCCGGTGCGGCGCCCGCGAGTTGAACCGGCGGGACCTCCGCGAGAGGCTCGCCCTCCGTCTGAGTAACGTCGAAGACATGCACGACCCGGAAACCGCGGAGATGCCTGGCCGGCCCGGCCGACCCCGAAGGCTCGGCAGGCGGCATCGCTCCGGCTTCGACCGCTGACTCCTCGCTCGAGGCACCGGGGGGAGCGGGGTAGACGCACGGGGCCAGGATGGCGATGCCGTGCTGCCCCCGCTTGACGCGCCGGCCGAGGGAGTTCCAGGTGCGGATGCCGGCCACGCGGGTGGCGTCGGGTCGCTGTGCGCTGATCAGGAGGACGTTCGACGGGGAGTAGTCGTGGAAGCGGGCCGCGGCTTGGAGCATCCGTGCCCACCCTTCGGAGGTGGAGAGCTTCTCGACCGCATCGATGAGTTGCCGGTGGAGAGCTTCGAGCCGGTCCTCCCTCGTACCGACGTCGGGCTGCCTGGACACGACCATCACCACCCCGACGGTGCCGGATGGACCGTGTCGTCAGGGAGTCGTGCGCCCTTGCAGACGGGGTTGGACCAGCCGAGGTAGCC
Organism: Cellulomonas sp. C5510; assembly: GCF_019797765.1. Classification (NCBI taxonomy): domain Bacteria; kingdom Bacillati; phylum Actinomycetota; class Actinomycetes; order Micrococcales; family Cellulomonadaceae; genus Cellulomonas; species Cellulomonas sp. C5510. Next base: position 3,059,135 of record NZ_CP081862.1, on the reverse strand, counting down.
GGTACCGCTGACGTAGCCGGCGTTGAGCTGGGCGAAGGAGAGCAAGTACACCCCGCCGTGGTTGCCGGTGGCGGAGTCGAAGACGCCGTTGGAGGTGACCATGATCTTCTGCGGGTCGCAGCCGGGGTCGGCTTGGACGACGACGGAGACGTGGCCGGCGGGTCTGCCGGTGCGCCAGAAGACGAACGACCCCAGAGGCGGGCAGGCGTCGCCGGGGTGGGCGTTGCCGGTGGCGACCATCTGCCGCCAGTGTTCGGCGGCGGTGGGGTAGCCGGATCCGACGTAGCCGTAGGCGCGGCAGGCGAGTCGGTCGCAGAGCTGGTGCCAGCCCGACGTGACGCCGACGTAGGACATGGCGGTGCGGACGGCGGTGGCGACGTCGTGTGGGGTGCCGGGCGGGACGACGACATCGCCGGTGCCGAGGCCTGGTAGGCACCCGACACCCGAGGCGTCCAGGGGGCCAGACGTCTCGGGCGTCGGGGCGCTCGCGGGGCCGGTCGCGGCGTCATCGGCGAAGTCGCTGCGGATCCCGGCGTCGGTGACGGTACTCCATTCGCCGACGCGCCGGTCCACGTTCTCGATGAACCGCTCGGTGGTCGCCGGGATGTCGGGGTAGGTGCGCAGGCGGGACTCGCCGGCGTTGTGGGCGATAATCAGCGCGTCGAGCAGCGGCAGTTCCGACGACGCCCACCCGGGGTGGTCGGCACGGATCTGGCGGACGCCTACGAGCCGGTTGCACAGGTACTTGCCGCCGTAGCGGGCGTGGGTCATAGGGTCGGCGATGTCGCGGACGCCGTTGGCGTCGAGGTCGGCGTCGAACCCGTGGCCGTAGACGCCGGTCCAGATCGATTCGTTGATCTGGAACAGGCCCCAGGTGCCGCCGTTGGAGTCGTCGGCGTAGGCGTCGGAGCGGAAGCCGGACTCCTGTGCCATGACTGCGGCGATCCAGGCCTCGGGCAGGTCGGGGCAGGTGGCCTTGGCTTCCCTGATCCATGCTCTTGCTTCGGCGGGCACGGGGGCGTCGGCCGCCAGCACCCCGCCGGCGGAGGTCTCGATGCAGGCGGTGGCGCCGGCGCCGATGCCGATGGCGGCGAGCACCGCGATGGCGGGTACGGCGGCGCATCCCGCTCCGCCGAGCAGCAGGAGCTTCTTGATCACGGTGTTCCCCTTCCGGTCTCGTCGCGTGCGGCGGCTTCGACCCCCTTCTGGTCCGTGCGCAGAGCGGCGGCGTCGCGGCGCACCGTCCACGGGTCGAGGTCGATGACGACGGGTCGTGTGTGGCGCAGCAAGAGGACGCCGGTGCCGAAGGGCAGGGTCCGCAGCACGGACGGCGGCATCACCGGCACCATGCGTACGGACGTCGACGTGGAGCGTTCGCCCGCGCGGCCCTGGGAGCGGGTCTCGGTGAGCTCGTCGATCTCGCCGAGGAGGCGGGAGACATCGTCGAGGTCGCGGTACTTGGCGAGACCGCCGAGGACGAGCTTGACGGTCGCGGCGTCCCAGATGGCGTCGGCCGCGTGTTCGCCCCAACGGTTCCGGGCCTGGGCCAACGACTGCAGAACGGCGAGGGTGGTGATGCCGGATCCGCCGCCTTCGGCCATCAGCTGGGGCAGCGACGGCAGTGGGGTGAGGTTGGCGATCTCGTCGAGCGCCAGGAGCAGGGGTGGGTCCAGGCGTGCACCGGGGGAGCGGGCCGCGAGGCTCCGCGCGGTCTCGGTGATGTCCTCGACGAACGCTGCGACCAGTGGGGCGCAGGAGCCGGAGCTGACGGCGGAGGCAAGCAGGTAGAGGGTGCCGGACTCGCGCAGGAACGTCGCGGGGTTGAACTCCTCGCCGGGTGCGGGGTCGACGGCGGCCAGGACGTCTGGGTCGGCGAGGGCGGCCAGGGACTGTCGGACGCCGAGCCATACCGAGTCGCGCGTGCGGGGGTCGGCGTGGATCGCCGCCTCCAGCGCGTCGGCCCAGCCGGACGCCGCCGACGGGTGGCGGTTGAGCGTGGTCACCGCGTCCTCGGCGAGCACCGGGTTCAGCGACCAGCGGTAAAGGTCGACCGCGCGTCGGCCATCGAGCGCGGCGGCGTGGAGCAGGCACCGCAAGGCGGTCTCGGTCTGCCCGGCCCAGAAGTCGGAGTCGGAGACCGTGCGGCCGAAGCCTGCGCCAGCGGCGAGACCACGAGCACGGACCAGGGCAGTTCGAGGGGTCTCGCAGCCGCGCACCGGTGACCAGCGAAGCCCGCCGGGGAGCCCGGCGAGTCGTTGCGGGTCGAAGATCGCCACAGGGCCGCGTCGGGCGCGGGCGCGCATCGTCACCGCGAGGGTGTCCGGCCTGGTGGAGGTGGCGAGGACCGGCCCGGGCGCCTCGAGCACCCACGGGATCACGACGTGCAGACCCTTGCCCATGCGGGGTGGGCCGACGAGGAGCGCCGAGTCCTCGACGGAGCACCAGAGCTCGCGGCCGCGGACGCGACCGACCCGCAGTCCGACCTGCTCGGGGGTGGGGCGCGGGCCCGTCGATGGGCGGACGACGGCGCCCTTGCGCACCAGGGCGCGTCGACCCGCGGCAGCTGAGGCCTCGGCCGCTGTGGCGAGCCCGGGAAGGCTGCGCAGCGACCGCTCGCGGTCGGCTCCGGCCGAGCCGGCCACCAGCCGCCACGCCACGACGACGGCGCCGGCCACCACCGCGACGACGACCGCTGTGATCGTCCAGTACACCCAGGGGGCGGGGAGCGCCTCCGGCTCGGGCCAAGCACTGGCGGGCTCAGCGGGCGAGCCGAGCGCGCGCAGGGCGTCGAGCGGACCGCCGGCGGGCGCGGGTCGACCGGTGAGGAGGCAGGCCAGCGCGGCTCCGCACCACAGGATCGCGCCGAGCCCGAGAGCAGCCGCAGCGGCCCAGAGCACCCACGAGGTGACGTCCAGGCCACTGCCCATCCGCGGATCGCGACTGATCGGGCGTCGTGCAGGCGGGCGGCGCGTCATCCCGCCACCGGACCCTCGCGGTCGGCGACGGGAGTCGCGGCCGCACCGACGAGCCGCAACGGTGAAGCCCCGGCTTCGCGGCGGTCGTCAAGCATCCCTGCGCCGTCCAGGAGGGCTCTGGTGATGAGGTGGCCGGTGTCGACGAGGTCCTCGACGTGCAACCCCGGGTTCGCCGCGCCGGTCATCAGCTGCTCGGCGCCGTGGTCGGCGATGCGCCGGAGCTGGTCGATCCAGACGGTTCGCTCGACCTCTCGCACCGGGGCGTGTCGGCCCGCATCGACGGCTTGCTGCAGCTCCGTCATGGTGGGTGCGGGTTGGCCGTGGTGGCACAGGCGAGCAGTCGCGGCCGCGACGGTCACGACGTCGACCGGCTGCCGGAGTTCGGCGAGTTCGAGCATCGCCCCGTAGGCGGTGCGCCAGGAGGGCGATGAGATCCGTTGCGGTGGCAGGTGCGCGCCGACCGCTGTGACCTCGCGCGGGTGGGTGATGAGGGCTCCGACGAGCAGCGCCTCGTGCGCCCGCTCGATCGCGGTGTCTCGGTCGGGATGGTTCTGCAAGAGCTTGTCCGCGCCGAGGCGCAGGCCTGGGTTCCGGAGCGCAGGTCGAAGCTGGATCGGCGTCCGATCCTGTGCAGACTCACGGGCACCCGTGGCGGCCGCCCAACGACACGCAACGGAGTCGAGGGCGGCGTCGACCAGCGCGCACGTGGACGACATCGGCACGGACTCGCGGGAGAGCGCCGACTGAAGTGCACCAGCCCGCAGGAGGATGCCGACTCCGGCGACCTCGCGGCGCAGGCCGGCCTCCACGACGATGCGCCCGTAGGTACCCGCGTTCGGGGCAGCAGGCACAGCCTGCAGCAGGTCGTGGACGACGACGCCCGGTGAGGCGCCCGGGAGGCGTCCGACCAAGGCGCCCGCGACGGTCATCGGATCGATCGGCTCACCGGCGGTGTCGCGTTCGCACAGCAGCGAGAAGGCGGTGCCGTGGCGCGGGTCGGTGAAGTCGCCTGGGCGGAGCCAGCGGCGTACAGAGGCGAGCGGCTGTGGGTCGAGTATCAGCGACCCGAGCAGCGCCTGCTCGGCGAGGTGGACTGCTTCGTCCGGGCGGATCATGGTGCGTCCCGCGATGGAACGCCGCATCGCCGCCGTGGCGGGCGGCCTACCGCTCTCGAGAACTGAGTGCTACACAGTGCCCATGACGCCCGAAGTTGCGCTGCTGATCCTTGCGGTCGTGCTGGTTCTTCTAGCCGTAGGTGCCCTGGTCCGGAGACGGAGGGGTGATGCCGCACGGCGTCGAAGCCAGTCAGTGGAGGCGCGAGCCTGGGCCCAAAGCCGGATCGACGACCTGGAGGCGCGGAAGGGCGTACCCCTTCCAGGGCCGGACGCGAATCACGATCCCGACTTGGCTGCTCTCCGCGAGAGGTTCGTGAAGTCCATCGAGGATGGCGACGAGAACCCCAACTTCTGGGGGACTCAACGGTAGATACCCCACTCGCGGAGTCGAGCATCAGCGACCCGAGCAGCGCCTGCTCGGCGAGGCGGGTCGCTTCGTCCGGTCGGATCATGGCGTGTCTCGCATGGCGGCGTCGGTGTCGAAGAGCGCCAGCTCGGCGGCCGTCAGGTGGTGGTGCACCACGTGGGTGCGGCGGGGCATCTTCCAGAGCCCCGTTCCGCGGGGGAGTGCGGTGAGCACGTCACGCTCGGCGGTGGACAGACCCAAGGCGGTTCTCGTGGCCTCGAGTTGGTCGCTCTCCTGCCGGTAGACGATGCGCGTGGAGCAGTCGGCGAGCAGCCCCTCAGCCAGCGCCCGCGCTTCGCTGCCGGCACGCCCGACCGCGTCGAGGTCGGACAGGCGGTGCAGGACGAGAAGGTTGGCGATGCCGGAGGCGCGTGAGAGCTTCCACTGGGCCTGCATCCGCCTGACCAGGGGGACCGAGCGCATGAGTCGCCATGCCTCGTCGTAGATGACCCATCGCTTGGCGGTGCCGCTCGCGATGGAGTGCTCCAACCACGACGAGGCACAGGCCGTCGCCACGGCCAGGGCGTCGTCGTCCGAACCGAGGCCCGAGAGGTCCAACACGGTCATCGGGGCGTCATGGTCCAGCACCTGCGTCGAGGGGCCGTCGAACATGCCGGCGAGGTCGCCCCGGACGAGCCGACGCAGAGCGAAGTAGAGGTCCCGACCGTCGTCGTTGGTGCCTGGCGCGAGCGCCTCGACGGCGTCGCTGAGGGTCGGCTCGGGACCGGCCTCGATGCTCGTGATGGCGGCCTCGAGGCCTTCGCGCTCGGCGGGTCGGAGTTCGCGTCGGAGCGTCAGCTCGGCCAGCGCTGCGAGGAGGCGGAGTCGCGGGCCGTGCGCCATGTCGCGCGTCGCGCCGTGCGCATCGAGGGGGTTCAGCCGTGTGGGCAGGCCAGGTCCGAGGCGGACGACGACGCCGCCGACAGACTCGGCTACCAGACCCCACTCGCCCTTCGGATCGCCCGGGACGTAGACGCGGCGGCCGCTGGCGATCGCGCGCACCGCCAGCGACTTCGCGAGGGCGGACTTCCCCTGGCCGATGACGCCGGCGAGGACGGCGTTGGGGTTGGTGAGCTCACCGGAGGTGTACAGCGCCCAGGGGTCGAAGCAGAACGGGCCGCCGGTCATCGCGTCGACGCCGACGAGGGCGCCGGTCGTGCACGGGGAGCCGGCGAGGAACGGGTAGGCGCCCGCGAGTGTGGCCGAGGACGCGCGGTGCGCCGGCAGCCGCAGTGAACCGGCCGGGCGGAGTCGGCCACGAGCAGGGCCCGGTGCGGGGGCGGCGGCACGGTTCACAGCACACCTCGCGCGAGCGGCACTGTGGCGGCCAGGTGAGCTGACGCCTGCTGCCCGACGAGGCGGCGGAGCTCGCACAGCGCCTGGGCTGCTGCCGCCTCCGTCGCGGCGCACGCCGCGTCGAGGTCTTCGGTGGAGCGAGCCGTGACGGTGACGAGCCCGGTGAAGCGCAGGTCGCCGTGGCCCGCGACGAGCTCCTGTTCCCGGCGGAGCAGGTCGTCGAGCTCGGCGCGGATGGACTCGTCCTCCACCTGTCCGATCCGGGCGCGCTGTGCGGAGTCGGCGGCGTGCTCGGCCTTGGCCCGGCGGATCTCGCGAAGGGAGGAGGCGATGGGGAGCGGCTCGGCGATCAGGGTGACGGTGCGCACGGCGTCGGGGGACAGCAGGAGGGGTTGCAGGAAACCGGGGTGGACGTCGGACCGCGGCCACTCGGCGATCCAGTACGTCGAGTGCACGCCACCGTCGGTGGTCACGTGGGTCCACGACTCTGCGATGCCCATGGCGGGAGGTGCCGCGGAGCTCGGGACGTGCTCGGGGGCGGGGCGTGTCGTCGGGTCGTAGGCGGTGCGCAGCACCGAGTAAACCTCGGCCGCGCTCACCCAGCCGGTGATGTCGATGTCGGCGCCCGCGAGGGCATCGGCGACGGCGCCGAGCTCTTGCTCGAGCGTGCGCACGTCGGGTTCGTTCAGCTGTCGGAGGCCGCCGCGGGGCGGGCGCAGGGCGATCGCCAGGAGCGTCTCCGCACGGCGACCGACGTAGGCGGCGTCGTGCATCAGCTCCGCCAGGACGGTCCCCGCCCACGAACCCGTGGCGACCGCGTTCTCTCGCCACCAACGGTGCGCAGCGGTGTCTCCCGCCGGAGTGGTCCGCAGGACCAGCTGGACTCGCCGGACCGTCCGGCGACGGCCGATGGTGGCCAGCGCGCGTCCCCACCCGTCGACCTTCCGACCCTGGGTGCCGGGGTCGTCCAGGACGAAGCCCCGACCGGAGACGCGCGCGATCGCGGTCACCGCACCGCCCGGGCGGTCGACGAGCAGTGCGGCACCGACGACAGGCGTCGCGACGAGGGGGATCGTGCCGACGCCAGGCAGCTCAAGGCTGCGGCGCGGCACCGGCAGCGCGACCTCGCGAGCGCCGGTGAGACGGCGGGCGCCCCAAGCCGTGGACAGGGGCACCCACTCGACGAGCGGTCGTCCGCCGACGGACGCCAGCGCCAGGACCAGCAGCGGCCCCCAGATCACCGCGGAGGCGGCAAGCCCGCCCCCGCCGTTCGTGTACACGCCGGCGACCGCTACGAACGTCGCGACGCCAAGGATGACGAGCTGGGCGGCGCCGAGCCCGAGCAGGATGCCGCGGCGCTCGCGTCGGCCGAACCGGACGGAGAGGCCCCCGGGAACGCCCGTCGCGGCGCTCACGACCCGGCCGCCTTCCCAGTGGCTGCCCGCGTGGCCGGCGCCGCCGCCTTGGGCGGGGCTGCGGCCATCGGCTTGGCTGCCGCGACGGCCCGACTGCCGCGAGCTGCCGTCGCGGCCGACCCGGCACCGCTGGTGACCATCGTGAGCGCGGCGTGCTGCGCCGCCACGCGCGTCGTGCGCCCAGCCGCCTGGCCCGCACGCGAGATCGGGTTTGCCGCGACGTTCTGGTGCATGAGGCTCGCGGCCTCCATGCCTGACCAGTGCACGAACCGCCACGTCAGCCACGGCGCGAACAGGGCGATGACCATGAGGAGCAGCCCGACGAGCAGGTCGGAGAACGACCGCGCGTCGGGCGTGACCTCGGTGGTGCCCGCCAGGTCCGGGCCGGTACCACTGAAGGCGGAGGCGCCGACGACGAAGACCACGACGATGACGAGCTTCGAGAACACGAGCGCGGCGACGATCTCGAGCCATCGACGGGTCCACACCCGCGTTTGGTCCCACGCCGACCCTGCGAACGCGACGGGAGCGAACACGGCGATGAGGATGAGGGCGGCCTTGCGGAACAGCAGCACTCCCCATAGCAGGAGGAAGGCGAGGCAGAGCAGGAACGCGATGAGCAGCTGCAGTCCGGGGGACTGGGAGGTGGCCAGCGCAGTGAAGTTGAAGAACTGCGAAGCAGCCGCGCCCACCGTGGTGCCTGCAGCGCCGGCGATCGCTTCGCACATCTCGTCGACGGCTGTTAGCGCGAGCTGTGTCGCTCCGAGCGCGAGAGCGCCGCCGAGCAGCGCCTTGCCGACTCCCACGACGGCGCGTGCCAGGCCGGCGCCCTCCCGCCGGAGGACGGAGCCGATCACCTGGGCGGCGAACAGTCCGACGACGAGGGGCAGCGTGACCGCCGTCACGACGCCGACGTTGGCCCTGAGCCAGTCGGCGGAGAGATCCACGGCGGTCGACGAGTCGAGGAGGCGCAGCGCCATCTCGCCCAGGTGGGCCGCAGCGTTGGTGAAGGCACTCGCGATGCCGCCGAGGACGTAGTCAGAGGCCGCGGCCTGGGCCGAGCCCGCGGCGTTCGAGACCAGGTCGCAGACGAAGACGATGGGCCCGACGCACGGGTCGAGCTCGGTGGCAACCACGTCAGACACCCGACCCGAGTCCGGCGAAGAACCCGACGATCGCGTTCGCCGCCCCGATCAGCAGCGCCCCGCCGGCCGAGACCACCACGCCCGACTTCCCACCCGACGCGTACTGGTAGTTGCCCTGCTGGTGGGCCAGCGCCCACACGATCACCGAAACCACGAGGCCCGCGACACAGGCCACCAGGCCCCACGTCAGCAGGGCGCCGACGATCGACCGGATGACGGGCAGACCGGGCAGCCCGTCCTCGTTCGGGCTGATCCCCGGGTCGGCCGCCGCGAGCGACCACCGTGCGAGTCCAGACGCGACCATGACTGACCTCCCGTCGACGTGCGCGCCGGACGACGCGCTCACGTAGAGGTGTGCCGCGAGGACGACCAACCTGCCGATCGGAGGGCGCAAGAGTTCGGTTGCACAGACCGGGGATGAAGGTTGCCGATCGGCGTCACCAGGCGCTTTTCCCTTCGGCGCGTCTCATGGCATGACCAAAGGTCAGATCCCCCGTTCCGAGGTCAGCAGCCTTCAGCGTCCCCCGGGGCGGTTCATGGCCGATCCACGTCTCAAGCGGACTTCCCGACGCACCGCGTGGGGACTCGACGACCACCCCTCGCGCTTGGTAGAACAGGAGCGATGAGGCGTTGACCTGGGCGAACGGTCCTCTGTCGGTCTTGCCGACTAGTGTTCGGCACCGGGACAACGCGAACGACATCCGAAGCTAGGAAGCCACTCCACATGACACGAGCCGGGAAGCGCGCTGCCGAGGTCCGCGCAGATTCGGAGCCTGCGGCACCCCGAGCAGCGCTGGGCACGGCCACAATCAGCCAACTGGCCGACTGGGAGCCGGACCTCCTCGATCCGCAACTGAGCTTCACCCCCGGGGACGCGCGCGAGACCGGACTTCCCGACAAGTCGGTGGACCTGATCGTGACCTCGCCTCCGTACTGGAACAAGCGGGACTACGGCCACAGCGACCAGATCGGCCTAGAGCCGACGCCTGACGGCTACGTCGCGTCGATCATGGAATGCCTTGCCGAGTGGAAGCGCGTCCTTCGGCCGCACGGCTCGGTATTCCTCAACGTCGGCGACACGTACTTCCACAAGTCCCTGCTTGGCATCCCCGGTCAGATCGAGTGGCAGGCGGCCAAGGGCGACTGGCTGATCCGGAACCGGATCATCTGGGCGAAGGAGTCGGGCATGCCCGACCCGGTCAAGAACCGCCTCGCCAATCGGCACGAGTACGTCATTCACCTCACGTACAGGCCGAGCTACTACTACGACCTCGTCGGCTACTCCGAGGAGTATGGCAACGGCGCGAACCCGGGCGACGTGTGGATGATCAACCCGGAGCGCAACATGGGCCAGCACCTGGCTCCCTACCCGCGCGAGCTTGTCCGCCGGGCGATTGCGCTGGCCGCTCCCCAGCAGGTCTGCGCGACCTGCGAGGTGCCCCGCCGCCGGGTCATCGAGCGCACCGCCGAACTCGATCCGTCCCGGCCGCAGGCCAAACGGGCGATGGAGCTAGCCAAGGAGAGGGGTCTGACGCCCGAGCACATCCGCGCGATTCAGGCGTTCGGGGTGTCCGATGTCGGCAAGGCGACCAAGTTTCAGAACGGCACGGGCCGCAACAGCCTCGAGGTGCAGCGCCTGGCCGCCGAGGCGAAGGCGGCCCTCGGCGGCTACTTCCGCGAGTTCACGTTCGCGAAGAAGCGCACGGTCGGCTGGACCGACTGCGGCCACGGCACGCCGGCCCGCGGCGTGGTCCTGGACCCGTTCGCCGGCACCGGAACGACGCTGAAGACCGCCATCGAGGAAGGCCGCGACGGCGTCGGAGTCGACCTCGTGAACTGGATGGATCAGATCAAAGCCATCGACTGAGCGGACGCAATCCCAGCGAGTCGGGCCACCGTGACGGCCATGTCCTCGAGTGCTTGGTCGAGGCCCGCCTCGCTCGACATGTCGAGCCGGTAGTCGTAGACGTCGATCGAGCGGACGCGTCCGACGTAAGTCAGGCCCTTGCTGCCTCGGCTCCAGGGGTGGATCAGCAGCGCGAAGTCGAGTCCGTAGCGAATCGCGTACGTGACGGCCTGCTCGACGTGTCCGCGGTCTGGCAGCGACTCGTCGGAGGTGGGGGTGTTCTTGATCTCCGCGATGAGCGGCACTACGCCGTCGGCGGTGCGCAGGACGACGTCGGGCTGTGCCGCACCAGCATCGCGGCTCGCCATCGCCGCCAACTGGCGGCCGAGCGGCGCGGGCAGGGGATCCGGGACGTCGTACAGCGCGACCTTGCCCTCGGTATTGCCGTCGAGCACGTTGACCGGCCAGCCGTGGGCCCGGGCGTACTTGGCCAGGCTCATCCGCACGAACTTCTCGAACAGCTTGTTCGTGTCGACCAGGAGCGAGCCCAATTGGACGTCGCTGCCGCCGATGTCCAGGGCGATGCCGATCCCGCGCACGATCAGCATTGAGAGGTCGAGCACCGGTCGGTAGTAGGACCGCGAGTCGGGCAGCGGCGAGACGCCGAGCACCTGGGGGTCTCCAAGGAAGCGATAGTCGGCGTCCCAGGAGACCTCATCGAACGCCGCGAAGTGGCCAGCGAGGCGCCTCAGACGCGACATATCTCCCTTCCGGGGATTCGGCCGCGCCCCGTTCAGGTGGTTGTAGACCACCTCCATGGCGGCCTTGATGCAGCGGTTGGCCGGCGTGTCGACCGTACGCTCGAACCAGGAGAACGCCGCCTTGTTTGGGACGCCCTTCGCCGCGAAGCGCTGGACCGTCCGGGTCATTTCGATCCGGCCGTGCGGGAAGTGCCCCTCCCCCTCACGGCGCTCGTAGGTGCGCATGAGTCCGGTGTCGAGGAGCTTGTCGAGGAAGTCGAGCAGCGCGTCGGTGTAGCGCTCCATGGCCCAGTCGTCAGCCGGGCCACGACCGGCGTAGTCTCGAAGCGCCGACAGCGCCATGACGCCGTGACCGGTCTCGATCACCATGCGCGTGAGGCTCTTCATCGGAACGCGCGGCCTGACACGGACGACCAGTCGCTCGTTGATTGGGATGACGCCCACGAACGAGGTGGCCTGGAGTCTGAGGACCCCGCCCGAGAAGTTGACCCGCAGGACGTCCTTGCCGTCGATCTCGGAGTTGAAGATCGTCCGGTTGCCGTCGCCGAACCACAGTGCCGGGTGGACGTCGATCTGCGCGTACTCGACGCACTCCGCCACGTGGACAGCGTCAGAGCCCACCTTGATCACGGTCAGTCCCCGGTCGCGGGAGCCGGCTCGGTTTCGGTCCCGTGCTCAGGGGGATCCGGCGTAGCAAAGATGTGCTGCCAGCCGGTCTCAAGTGCCGCACGGGTGTTCTGGTCGCGTCGGAAGGCGCGCTCGACGAGGTACTTGAGCTGATACCTCCAGATGTCGGCGAGCGAGCTCTCGTCGCTGGCCGTGGAGAAGTAGGCATGGCCGACAGCGGCCGCCGGGTTGCTGCTCGCGTAGTTGTTGATCCGCTCGAACCAGATCATCACCCTGCGCTGCAAGTCGGGATCCATGCCGTTCGACTCGAGGATGGCCTCCAGGAGCTCCCGGTCGGGGTCCATGGCCATCTTGGCGAAGCGCCGCTCGAAGGCGGCGTCCACCTCGTCGACGCCTCGGTCGAACGGGTTCATGGTCGCGAGGATCACCAGGTTCTCGGGGACCTTGATCTCCTCGCCGTTGGCGATGGTGAAGGGGAGCTCGCGCTTGGTGTTCTCAACGTAGGTGAGTGCCTCGCCGAACACACGGCCGACGTCGGCGCGGGACAGTTCGTCGATGACGAGGACGTAGGTGTCATCCGGATGGCCGGCGGCAGCCTTCGCCAGCTCGAGGAAGGGGCCCTCCTTGGGCTTGAAGCTTGTCTCGGTAGGGGTGAATCCCAGCATGAAGTCCTCGTACTGGTAGCTCGCGTGGAACTGCACGAACTTCACGCGGTTCTTGGACCCCGCGATGATCTCGGCCGCAGCGCTGGCGTAGAACGACTTCGAGGTCCCCGGAGGGCCGGACAGGATCACCCCGCCGTAGATGCTGGCGAGGCGGGCGATCTCCTGCACGTACGGATCGTCGCTCGTGATCACAGGAGCGTCCGGGGCACTGGACGCGTGGCTGGTCCGTGCCTGTTCCTTGACGCCGATGCCCAGGTCATCGGCCCCGAGCGTGCGTACGGCCGGCACGAGCTCCTCAAACATCAGCGGGCTCCTCGTCGGCGCCGGAGTCGTCTGAGGTATCGGGCTCTGGGGCCTCGTAGTCCTCGAACCACGCGAACTCCACGTCCGGAACGTCCGTGGTGAAGAGCTTGTTGAACTCCGCGTCGGCCGCGGACGGGTAGTCGAACTTGGCTCGGAAGGCACTGATCACGTCATCTGCGCTCGGCTCCCCGGAGAGGAGGAAACCGTCGTTGCGGAGGAAGTAGGCACCCATCGCCAGCGCCGGGACCTGCTTGCCGAAGAGCATCTCCTTGAGGGCAAGGTCAACGTGGTTCGGAGGCCAGGCGTACGCGCCTCTCGAAGCCTGCAGCCACGACATTTGCCGACCTATGGAACCGGGGGACCAGGAGCCCGGGATGTTCTCAGCCCGCCAGAAGGTCGGCAGTGGCTTGCCGGTGCGCTGCCCTCGGGCGATCAGAGGCCAGTAGTACGGCTTCGCCCGGTTACCGGGCATCCGGATCAGTGAGAGCAGTTCCTCGGACGACGCCGATGCCTGCCCGAGCTTCCCCGCGCGCTCCTGGGTCCGTAGGTACAGATACATCGGGAAGGTGGGGTGCAAGACCTGGGCTCCGAGCGTGTCGATGCCCCAGCGGACGGCATCGGTGCTCAAGACATGGGTTGGCGCGGCTTCGACAGGCACCTCGCCAGACTATTGGGACCGACGGGCGAAGTCAGCGCAGACTCGGGACGGAAGCGGGCAGGCTGACGGCCCCCGGGTGCGCGCCTCGGCGGGCGGCTTCAAGTAAGCGAAGGGGACCGAAGCTCTGGCGGAGGGCCTGCACGTGCCGAACGACGATTCGGTCCCCGAAGTATGTCAGGGGCGCCTCTGGGGGATCAGCACGTCTTGTTGCCCCATATCGTCGAGCAGCCTTCTGCGGAGCCGATCCGTTGTTGCATCGTCAGAACCCGCCTCGGCCGCTTCGAGAGCGTCGTCGAGAAGGAGCGAGGAGCACGCGTCGACCATGAGCCCCCTCGTCGCAGCTTCCAGGCTGCCACGGACATCGCCCGATCCGAGCAGGAGGCGGCTGAGAACGTGGGCGATGTCGACGACGGTGCTGATCATGTGTTGGACGTCATGTTCGGCCCATGAGTAGTCGGCGTCCCGCACGCCGAGGAGGGGTCGGTCGCGCACGAGGTTCATCGCCACCCGCAGTTCGTCCATCCCTTCGATGCCAGCCGCGAGGCCCTGGCGAGCGTGTTTCTGGAAGTCGGCCCAGTCGGTCGTGACCATGTCTCCGAGTCGGTAGATGCCGTCTGCGCCGACGACAGGGAGGACGTCCGCACCGACGCGCTGCCGCGTCCGGTAGACGAGGCTGTTGCGGGTCTGGCTGTCGATGCGCTCGCCGTACCAGAGCGCCTCGTCGAGCTCGGGTCCCGTCGCACGCCCGCGGAGGGCGAGGTACACAAGCAGCTCGGTTGATCGCCGACTCAGGTGGCCGGCCTGGTCGGGGAGTCCCGTGATCAGCACCGGTCCGAGGAGTTCGACCCGGACAGTGGGTCGCGGAGCCTCGGAGGTCTCGTCCGCTTCCTCGGTCGGGGGGAGTGCCGCCGCCGCGTCGAGGATCTCCACCGTCAACGGGGTGGGGCGCTGCAACTGGGCGTCGTCGACCGGTGGGGCGAGTGCCAATAGCCCGACCAGCCTGCGCAGCCCTTCTGCGTTCAGGCGCTGGGGGCGGACGTGGAGACCGAGCGGCTCGATGCGGGCGCCGGCCTCATCAGCCGTCACCGTCCATCCGGTCTCGGACGTGGCGTCCAGCCTTACGACGACGGTGCCCGTCCAGGGCCCCGGGTGCCACTTCGGGGCGTCGGGAGAGTCGAAGACGACGGGCAGCCAGACGTCCTCCATGAGCCGGTCCGATCGGGCCTGCAGCGTGTCGTCCAGACCGGCTGCCTCCAGAGCGTCGCGCACATCGCTGAGCCGACGATCGGCGGTGCGGGTGATCGCTGATGCCGCCGCGGTCTGTAGTCGGGCGGGGTCGCACGCTCGGGCGAGTGGCTCGAAGTCCGGGCCGGCCACCAGGCCGATGCGGCCGGTGAGATCGGAGGTGACCAGTTCGGCGACGAGCGCCCGGCGGATGTCGGCCGCAACGGCCGGGTCCCCACCGATGGTCAGCGTCCCTGCCGCCTCGAGGTTCAGTAGAAGCGTCCCGTCGGTGGAATGGCCGAGTGTCACGAGTGCCGGGAAGGGCTCCGGGCGGCCCGGGTCGTCCGCGATCTGCATCGAGGCGAGTGCCCTGTGCGGTGTTGACCATGTCCGAGCGCCTGTTGCGGTGAAGGGGGTGACAGGCGCGTCGTCGTCGTCGCTCAGGTGCAGTGTGACCTCGTCCGGTGTCACGACGACGGCGGCGACGCGCGGAAGGTCCCGCTCAGATTCGTAGCAGCGTGTGGCGAGGTGCGAGAACGCCAGCTTGAGTGCGGCGATCGTCAGTGGAGGTTCCGCGGTCCGAAGGGTGCGCTCGGCTCGGTGCGCAGGCGAGCCCTCTTCAGGGAGCGTGATCCGCCGTCCGACCTGACGTGCGCGTTGCTGGAGGCGGCGGCGCCTCGCCAGTTCACCGACAACTCCGGCTGCGGCCAGAGACGTGAGTCCGAGGACGAACCTCTGCCCGAGGTCGGCGTCATCGTCGTGGGCATCGAGAACCTCGGCCGGGTTGCCGTCCTCGGCGGGAACCTGCTCCTCGGGCGGTTCGGCGACGTGACGGCCGCCCGTTGCGTCATCTGCTGCCCGGCTTCCGTCATCGTCGAGACGCGCTGCGTCATGGGGGTTCGCGGGGGTGTCATCGCTGGGGGTCTCCGGTAGAGCGGTTCCGAGCTCTGCGTCATCGGCCAGCGGCGGCGCGTCATCCGGACCGACCTGCGCGTCATCGCGCTTCTCGGGCGACGGACCGGCGCTGCTTGCGACGGCGTCCGGGAGCCGGAGCGTCCAGCCGGGGCGGATGAGGTCCGGGTCCTGGAGCGTGCCTCCGTCCGGCTGCGGTCGGCCGCGGTTGAGTTCGACGATCTCGGGGTAGCGCAGTGGATCGCCGAGCTGTTCGGCGGAGATGTCCCAGAGCGTGTCGCCCGGCGCGACCGTGTAGTCGGCGGCGGCGCGCTCAGGCGCCTCGCTGGGTGCCGGAGGCAGCACCGGCTGCGCGGCGACGTCGACCGCGTCCGCAGGAAGGAGGAGGTGCCATCCCGGGTAGATCCAGTGGGCATCGGTGAGTGCGCGGCCGTCGAGCTGAGCGCGCCCGAGGTTGAGGTCCCGGATCTCGGTGTACCGGTGCCCGGAGCCGAGGTGACGCTCGGCCAGATCCCAGAGGGTGTCGCCCCGCACGACGGTGACGGCGGGGAGCGTCGTCGTAGCGGTCACCGAGGCAGGCTGAGCCGGGTCTACCCCTTCCGCGTCTGACGAGGAGCTTCCCGGCGCCTGGGCGCGGTCGGCGTCCTGGAGGTGCACGCGGGTCATCGCCGAGACGGCCGTCGCGTCACCCGCCGAGGCGGCGGATGCCGATGCAACAGGGGCAGTCATCAGGAGGCCCGCGGTGGCGACGAGCCCGGCCGCGATTCGTTGCGCGGGGCCGAGCAGCGGCAGGCGCGGGGTGCGGACGCCCCGGAGCGATGCGATCAGCTCGACGACGAGGGGCACGGCGAAGGCGGCCCAGGCGAGCCAAGCGATGACGGTGAGGGTGCCGATCAGCAGGTCTCCGTCATCGGGCCGGCTCAGCGCGTCGATGATGCCGCCGAATGACGGGACCGATGACGGAACGCGGATCGGGGCCACCGCGGCGAGGGCGATGGGCACGCCGATGACGAAGCCGGCGATGCCCACCGTCGCGAGCAGTCCGCGGATGACGTCGATGCCCCTGCGACGCGCCGCATCGTGGACCCGGTTCTCGACCGCCTGCTTCATGTCCCACCTCCGGTGACGCCGTGGACGAGGACCGCCCGGCCGTGGCCTGTGACGCTGAACGACTCGATGCCGACGAGTCCGAGGAACACGCTCGGCGCGGTGACCACCACGTCGACCTCGATGGCGGTGCCATCGGGCGAGAGCGCCACGGTGCCCGTGACGCCTGCCGCCGCGAGGTACGCCTGGGCGGATTGGACGGCCGCGGCCCGGTCCACCGTGACGTCGCCGGCCACCAGGGCGGCGGGGTCCACAGCCTGCCCGGCGGCGCGGGCAGCTTCGGCCGCGATGCGGTCGGCCCGTTGTGTGGCGCGCAGCTTGGCCCCGCCGTCGACCACGAGTCCGCAGAGCACCAGGAGGCCGAGCATCGTCACGGCGACGAACACGGTCGCCGACCCCGCGTCCCGCTCCTCGTGGCGCATCCGGTGTCGTAGCCAGGTGAGCGCCTTCATCGTGTCCGGAACCTGTCGACGGCGGAGGTCGCCTCCGCGGTGATGGTCCGAGTGCCCGGGAGCCCCGGGACCGCGAGGTCCGCCATCGTCACCGTGCAGCTCGCGCGCACGGTCACGGTCGCGGACGTGCCGAGGGGCGCCGTCAGACCGGACGCATCGACCTCGACCGTCGTCGTCACGCACCGTATGTCGCGGGCAGCCGTCTCCCGGTCCACGGCCGACTCTGCGGCGATCTGCGCCGCCGCGACGCTCCGCTCCAGGGAGGCCGCGCGCGCCGCCGCGGCCGTCGCCTGCTCGACCGCAGACGCGGCCACCTCGACCCGTCCGCCGAGGACGAGCAGGCCGAGTACGAGGATCAGGGCCGGGGCGAGGATCGCGAGCTCGAGCGTCACGCTGCCGCGCTCGCGGTCCTGCGTTCGCGCTCTCATGGCGCACCTGCGACGGTGAAGCGCTCGACGGGTGCCGCGGCGGACTGCGCGACCACCGGCCCGGGCATGCCCGGAACCAGGGAGACCGACCGTCCTGAGACTTCGACCACGACAGTCCCGGCGCCCTGTGCCGTCTGGGCGGCCGACGCGTCCAGCAACGTCTGGGAACCGTGGGCCGCCACGAACGCCGTGGCGCTGTCGACGCCCGCTCCCGCCGGCGCCTGGTAGGCCGCTGCTGCGGCTGCGCCCTGTTGCGCCGCAGCGAGCGCGACCGACCGTGCGTGGAACCAGAGGCCGTACTGGACGAGCAGCGTGACGAGCAGCAGCAGTGCCGGGAACAGGATCGACAGCTCAACGGTGACCGACCCGTCGTCGCGCGGGCGCGTCGACGCGGCCCGCGTCGTTCGGCTGCGCGGGAGCGTGTGACGGTCGGAGCCCGGCACGGTGACCTCAGGTGATCTGGTCGACGCGGCGCTGCACGGCGGCGGTGATGGCGACGACGAGCAGCGTGGCGACCGCGATGAGTCCGAGGACGATGATGACGAGCTCGAGCGTCGAGGCGCCGACGTCGTCGTCGCCGAGGCGCCGGCGGACAGCCCGTCGCGCGGACGTGATGTAGCCCTGCAGAACGGCGAGGGCGGCCAGGGTGTGCAGCATGTCGGGCTCCTTCGGGGCGGGTCGGGTCATCCGGTGAAGATGCGGGCGAAGGCCGGGAATGCGATCAGGGCCATGAACGCGACGCCCAGCAGGGCGACGGGGATGGTCATGTGTTCCGATGCGGCGTTGGCGTCGGCGGCCGCGCCGGCGAGCAGCTGGGTGCGCAGCGACGTGGCCCGGGCGCGCAAGGTGCCGTAGACGGCGGCGCCGTCGGTGCCGGAGAGCCGCATGATGTCGGCCAGGTCGGAGAGCTCGAGGACTCCGGTCTGCTCGGCGAGTCGGTACAGGCCGTCCCAGGCCGGGCGGCCCGTCACCTGCGCGGTGAGTAGGGCCTCGCGGATCCGCTGGAACTCGCGTGACCGGCCGACCGTGGCGGCGCGTTCGAGGGCCTCGGTGGCGCCGGCGTCGGCCGCCCGTTCCAGCGCGACGAGCTCGAGGTACACGCAGGCGGCCCGGCGCATGGCGGCTCGCGCCTTCGCCGCCCGATGTCGCAGCTCGGCGTCCGGCACGAGGGAGAGCGCGCCCGCGGCCAACACGCCCACACCCACCGGAAGGATGGGCGCCGCCGTCACGCCGAGGAGGGCAAGCGGGGCGGCCATCACGATGGGGAAGGCGAGACCGAGAACGGCGTAGCCGACCTTGCGTGCCGCCAACGACTCGACCGTCTGCTCGGTCACCGCCAACTCCGCCGCGAAGCGTCGCAGCCCCAGAGCCTCGATGACCGTCGGCAGCGCGCGACCGCGCATCCTTGCGATGGCCCCGGCCTCTCGACCCGAGGGCTCCTGGGCCGCCGAGCGATCGAGACGGGCGAGGACGGCGGCGAGGTCCGGTTGGGTGGGCACCAGTCCCGCGGCGATGACGGCGAGGCCGGCCCCGACGAGCGCACCCGCGAGCAGTACCTCCCAGCCGGTCATCGGGACCACCTCGCGGTGAGGGGGTCGTCCCCGGGACCGGTGAGGAATCGCGGTTCCCGCGGCGACAGCGTCAGCCGGTGGATCCACACCAGACACGCGACGAATCCTGCGGCGACCGCCGCGAGCACCAGCTGCCCGAGGCCGCTCCGGTACGGGGCGACGTAGGTCGTGTTGAGTGCCCCCAACGCCACGACGCCAACCGTGATGAGGGTGACCGCCCTGGCGGTCGCGCGCGGCTTGGCGCGCTCCGCCTCCACCCTGCGCCGCGCGGCGACCTCGTCGGCCACGGAGTCGGCAACGGACACCAGCACCCGGGAGAGGCCCGGGCCGCGGCGGCGGGTCGCCAGGACCAGGGCGCTCACGACCAGGTCGGCCGAGGCGTCGTCCAGGTCGTCGGCGAACGCGCGGAGTGCCTGCTCCGGTGGCCAGCGTGCGGCCAAGCGCGCCCCGAGCGCCGCGATCTCCGACCGGATCGCCTCCGGCGCCGTGGCCGCCGACGCTGCCACGGCCTGCTCGAGCCCGGCGCCGGCGACGAGGACATCCGACAGCCGCCGGGTCCATTCCTCGATCGCCTCGAGCCGGTCGATCCGGCGCTGCTCCGCGGTGCCCGCACCCAGGAGGACGGGCAGGCCGATGACGGTTCCTGTGGCCAGCACACCGGCGATCGGCCACGCGAACACCGCCCAGACGGCCAACCCGACGGCGAGCGCGATCACCAGCCGGAGGCGCCGCGACGCGACGTACCCGCGCAGGGACGCCGCGCCCGTACGGGGCCTCGGGCGCCGCGGCGCCGCGCTCCGGCGGGCACCGGCGATCGTCATGACGAATCCGGCGGGCAGCAGCACGCCGGCGAGCAGGGCCAGCAAGGTGGACGTCATCGGGCACCACCGCCGTCGAGCCATCCACCGCCGTCGAGCAGGCGCGGGTCGAAGCCGGCCCGGACGAGATCGGGAAGGAAGGTTGGCCGGTGGAGCGGGACCGCCCGACCGTCGGGACCCGGACCGAAAACCGCCGTGGTCGCAGGACGGGAGGATTCGCCGAGGCCCTCGATGGCGACGACGTCGCTCACGAACCTGCGCTTCGGCCCGCCGGTCGCGGACTCGTCCTCGAGCGTGAGGTGGACGACGAGGTCGACGGAGCCGGCGAGAAGGCGGTAGGCGAAGGACTCCGTCATGGAGATGCCGGCCGAGAGGCATAGCGTCACGATGCGGTCGATGCCGTGCTGGGCGGTCCTGGCGTGGAGCGTGCACATGGAACCGTCGCCGGTGGACATCGCCTCGAGCATGGGCAGCACCTCGGCGCCGCGGACCTCGCCGACGATGATGCGGCGGAGGTTCATCCGGAGCGCGTCGGTCACGAGGTCGGTGAGCGTCACCTCCCCGGCGCGCCGTCCGTGCGCGTCGCGCTCCGTCGACCCCTCACGCGCCTCCATCGCGACGACACGCGGATGCCGCTCGGGAAGGTCGTGCAGGTGGAGCTCGTACTCCTTCTCGATGGTGGCGAAGCGCTCCAGGGGCGGGAACTCGTTGGCCAGAGCTCGCACGAGGGTCGTCTTGCCGGCGTTCTGCAGACCCGTCACGACCACGTTCTTCCCTGCGTGCACCGCAGCCCGAAGGAAGGCGGCGACCGTGTGGTCGAAGGTGCCGAGGCGGACGAGGTCGTCGAGGTCGACGTCCTTGACCCGGTGCCGCCGGATGACGACGTGCGGCCTCGGCGTCGTCCACGCCATCGCCGCCAGACGCGAGCCGTCCTCGAGGCGCAGGTGCAGGGACGGGTGGGCGGAGGTGAACGTGCGCTCGTCGGCGCCGGTTCGGGCCGCAAGAAGCTGCAGAAGTTCGATGAGTTCGGCGTCGGACTCAGCGACAGGGTCGCCCTTCCGGTCGTGACCGTCCGCGTACGAGATCCAGACGGAGTCGCACCCGTCGACCTCGATGTTCTCGACCAGCGGGTCGTCGACGAGCGGCTGCAGCCGACCGAGCCCGAAGAGCGCTGCCATGACGGCCGAGGCGACGGCCATCTCCGTCTCGACAGGCCATGGATCGAGTCCTGACGCGACGCGCGCGCGTGCCCGCGCGCTGAGCTCGGCTGCCAGCAAGGAACGGGCCAGCTCGCGACGGGCCGCCGGATCGGGAACGGCGTCCGCCTGCAGGCGGGTGGCGAGCGCCTCCGCGACTGCCCGCCGGACGTCCCGCACCGTGCCGGGGTCGACCGATCGCGCCGATACGCGCTCACCGTCGAGCAGGGCGGGAAGTGCGGCGGGGGAGAGGTGACCGTTCCGCCGTGGCGTGCGCAGGTCCTCGGTCATCGCACACCGACCTCTCCGGCACGGGTCGTGGTGGCGGCTCCGGCCAGGGCGGCGGCGGTCTGACGAGCGGCGCGGAAGAGGCCGGACCGACCCAACCGTCCGCTCGGTGCCTCGGCCAGCAGGAGGGCGTGCGCGCCGGCGGCATCATCCGGGATCTCCGGGAGCGCGTCCCCGTCCAGTGCGCGGGCGACCTCCCGCGACGAGTACGGGGCCGGTCGGCCGACGACAAGGAGTCGTACCGGCGTGCCGGCGGGGCGGCGCCTGGCGAGCTCGGCGAGGCCGGGCCGCGCGAGGGCCACCGAGGACAGGCTCGTCCGGGTCACCAGGACGGCGATGTCCGCCGCATCGATGAGCTGTTGCGGCTCCCAGCGGTGCCCGAGCCGCCCTGCGTCGGCCAGGACGTCGATCCCGAGGCCGTCGAGTTCGTGGGCAGCCTCGACGAGCGTCGTCCAGACGGCGCCGAGCGGACGCGCCTGCGCAGGTTCCGTGACACCCGTGAGCACGAGGCACTCGGCATCGTCATCCAGGGCCACGCTCCGACGGAGGATGTCGTCGGCAGACGATGCTCGCTCGGCGGCCACCGCCAGGATTCCGCCACCCGAGGGGATCCCGGCTCCAGCGAACGCGGGGATGAGCGCTGAGCCGACGGGGTCGGCGTCGACGAGCAGTGCGCTCCGCCCGGTGGCGAGGTGCCACACGTGTGCGATCGCGAAGGCACTGGTCGTCACACCGGGCGCACCGGAGGCGGAGCAGAGCGTGAAGACAGCCATCAGGGCTCCTCGTGCGAGAGGAGGACCAAGGCGAACCGGCCCGTCGCGGCACGCGCGGCGAGCGCCGGGCCGTCGTCGGCGGCCGCGACGACGTCGATGACGCTGACACCGTTCAAGTCAGGCGCGCCCACCCGGGCCACCACGACCTCGAAGGTCTCGGGCCGCTCCGTGGGTGGGTCGGCCGCCTGCGTCGGGGTGTCGACGACAAGCAGGCGATCACCCGGCCGTAGCCCGGTCGCCGGCAGGCGCTCTGCCGTCGCGGGAAGGGGGACGAGCGCCTCGCCCGGGCCGGGTGGTCCAGCTGGCGCAACGTCGCTCGGGGCGAGCAGCGTGCCGGCGGCGAGATCGGCGTTGGCGACCTGGCCGACAAGGCTGGAAGCCCCCTCGGCGCCCACGGTCGCAACGGACGCGTCGACGGCGACGGCTGTCGTCGTCAGGTCGTCGGCCGTGAGGGTGGTGCCATACGCGACGTCGCGCGCGAGCATCACCACGTCGGTCCGGTCACCGGCCGACGAGACGAGCCACACGGCCACGAGAGCGCCGAGGGCGGACAGCGCGACACCGGCGGTGATGAGTCCGGGACGGCGGCGACCGCGCGGCGGAACCACCGGCGCCAGGCGCTGGGGACCCGTCGGGGCAGGGGCCGCGGCTTCGCGGCGGGTGTCGGTACTCGTGGCCATGGTCGGCTCCGATCCGCAGGTGGTCAGCTCGTCGTGAGCACCTGCAGTTCTCCGATGCGGACGGACGCGGTGGAGGTCCGGGTGACCTGGAGGCTCCCGGAGGTGCCACCGCCGGACCACGTGATGTCCCACGTGGTCGTGCCGGTGACGGTGTAGGCGTCGTCAGGACGCCCGGCGGATGAAGCGGCGTAGACGTGGTCGCACGTTGGGGACTCGACCCGCCCGGGGATGTAGGGCGTCCCGGGACCGTCGCATCGCATCCGCGTGCCGTCGCCGAGGTCCCAGTCGATCCACCGCGCGCGTGCGGTGGCTGTGACGGCGAGACCAGGGACCGACGCCGTTGCGGTGTTCGGGCCCCAGGTCGTGGCCGTCTGGTCGGTCCAGAGCCAGAGCGGGATGCCGACGGTGCCGAACTCGCCCTCAGCGAGTGGGGTGCGGATCGCCGGTCCTTCGAGCGCCATCTGGTCGACGGCGCGGCGGGCGAGTTGCGCGGGGTCGCCGCCGTAGCCGGGCGGCGGCGTGGGGAGCCACGTCCAACCGCCGTTGGTGCCGGGCACCCTGAGCGGCTCGGCACAGGTGACGTCGTAGATCGCGCCGTCGGGGTAGTGGCCTTCCCAGACGGCGTCGGTCCCCGGAGGCGCCGGCTCGGTGAGCCGGTAGTAGCAGGAGTCCGAGGCGTTGAACCAGCCCCAGAGGTCGTCCCAGCAGGGCACGACGTTCCCGCGGAACGTGACGCACTGACCCGCGCCGACGTCGACCACCGGCGGGTCGGCTGGTGGCTGGGCCGGGTTGCCCGGGTCCTCGACCTCGACCTCGCAGATGATCAGCGGCGGGGGACAGGTGACGCCGCCGGCGGCGGTGGCGGGCTGGGCTGGCGCTGCGCTCGCGAGCAGCACGGCGAGGCCGACGACGGCCGTCAGGCGCGTCAGCACGGCCGGTCCCTGTGGACTTCGACCTCCCTGATGACCCAGCGGTCGTCGAAGACGGTCGCCCAGGCCTCGACCTCGACGACGGCGTTCTGCCCTTCGGAGGCAGCGGGGTCGCCGGTGTCGCGGAAGGTGGGGATCCAGTTGGTGGAGTCGACGCAGTCGATGACGTGGGCTTCGGACTGCTCGCCGAGCGTCACGGAGTCGACCTCGGGGTCGATGACGGGCTCGCCCGTCATCACGAGGCCTTGCTGGTCGAGCCGGATGACGGACTCGGCGAGCGACGCGCGCGCCTTGTCGACGATCAGGCGATCGAAGTCGGCCGGCAGGCCCGCGCTCGGGTCGGCGAGCGCGGCGACCGAGACGGACCAGTAGGTGCGGTAGGCGTCGAGGATGGCCGCCGTGGCCTCCTCGACGGCCGGGTCGACCGTGGGCGTGGGGTTCGACGTCGGACTCGGCGACGCGGACGCCGTCGTCGTGGCCGATGGCGTCGGCTCGGGATCGGTCGAGGTGCAGGAGGTGAGCAGAAGCCCCCCGCACGTCAGTAGCACGAGGCGGTGCAGAAGCGGTCGGCTCACCATCGGGCCGCCACCGTCCCCCCTGAAACGGCGCCCAGAATGCCCTGACCTGCCCTGATCAGGGCGCAGGTCACCCATTGGACACCCGTTGCGGCGGGATGTGAACCCTCGCGCCCGTCTTGCGGACGATCCGAATCGTGTCGCCATGCCATTACGTGTGCCCGCACACCGACCAACGTGGGGTGCTCGGCCGAGACGCCTGTGCAATGGAGGTGCGTTCGCTGCCCTGTGGATACGCCTCATGACGCCGCTCGCTCGACGCGCGCGTCGTGCCGACGGCCGGCGGTTGCGGGGGAGAGTGGCGGCGTCGGGGAGGGTAGGCAGCGGTCACGGGTGCTCCGCAGCGCAGCCTGAGTCCCTGCGCCGTTCACGGCGGCCGCCCCCTCAAGAGCGATCCGCGCGAGGAGTCCAGGGGAGCCGGACGACCCGCGGAGGATCCAGACCAGGCGTCGTGCCTGCCATGGGGCGACACCGAGCTTCTTCGCGAGAGTGCGCCAGCCGACGATGGTGCTCGTCGCGCGTGCGGGCGCCTCGAAGCGCGCCACCTCCCAGGCGATAGACAGCGCGGTGTCCTCCGGCCAGCCGACGGAGCGGAGTGCGCTCGCTGTGAGGGCGAGGACCCGCGCCAGTGTGCCGTCGTCGGCGTCCGGCACAGCCTCGTCGCGTGCGGGCTGCCAGCCTTCGGCGAGGAGGGGTTCAAGCGCGATGGGCCTCAGCACGCGGCCGGCGCGCTCCGCGGCGTCCAGCTTCCAGGCCCGTCTCGGGGGAGCGCCCCAGCGTTGGGCGAGGATCTCGCCGAGCACCGCGCGTCGGGCCGTCTGCCAGAGGACGCCCCACGGCGACCGAGCGGTCCGTAGGGACGGCTCCTGAAGCTTGAGCCAGAGCACCTCCCAAGCCGTGGCTTCCGCCTCGGATGCGGCTCCGCCGCGAAGCCCGACGTCGACCACGAGAGGACGGACGAGGTGGCTGCGCACGAAGCGGAGCAGGTCCGTCGCCGTCGGTCCGTCCCAGCCTTCGACCGCGATGGCGTCGAGACGCTCGAGGAGGTCGTCGCGGCGCTTGGCGATCTCGGCGAGGTCTTCGGGCGTGCCGTCGCACGCTCTCCGGTAGTCCTTGTCCATTTCGTCACCTCCGGTAGTTCGGTGGTGACGACGTTGCTCAGGGCCTATGCACAGAGCGATGACGCGGGCGGCCGGCGGTGGAGCGTCATCGATGACGACAGTCCTGTGGACGCGGCGTCATCGGGGACAGCGCGGAACACAGGCCATCGTCATCAGCCCGGCAACGGGCCGCGGGTGAGGTTGGCCGCGCTAGGGGCGCCGTCCGGGTCCGGACGAGAGCCGGGCCGCGCCGCGCGGTCACACAGGTCGGCTCAACCGGTACGGCATGAGGTCGAGGCGTGCACCCGACTGCAGAGCGAACGCTGCCACGTCCCAGTTGTCGACGGGAGCAACGCGGCGTAGTTCGTTCACATCACGCCATCTGAGCACCGCCCCGTTGGCGAGGGCCCCCGACAACGTCTCGTAGGCGGCCGCGCTGACGACACGCTCAGCGAGGTCCCTGTCTGTGCGCGTACCGGCGATGGTCACCCAGCCCCAGCCCCGCTCATGAGCGAGCTGACGAGCCGCATCCGCCTTGGCGCGGTTCACGCTTAGTGCCACCTGCCACAGCGGCTTGATCTCCGCGAGCAGTCCGCGCCCGTCAGCCAACGCCACGAAGACGTCGGGAAAGTACCGACGGGCCTCGCCATCGAAGCGGTACGCGACCGCGAGCGGCTGTTCTTGGTACCACGCCACGAGATCGCTGCGCTCGAGCCGCAGCAAGATGCGCATCTCCAGGTGCGACTCGAAGCTGACGGCGCGGCCAAGCTTCGCCGACTCGAAGCTGCCGGAGCGTCCCGTCACCTGAACCTCGCGCACGCGCCCCATCTCTGCGCGAGAGGGCGGCGTCCCGAGGGTCGCCGGCCAGGTGGCGTCGGCCAACCACTTGCGCATGACTCGGTCGGGCCGTTCCCGCGATGCCAGGGCCTTCTGATGCAGTCGCTCCTCGCGTGCGCGTGACCGCGCGCGCTCTTCCGCGAGGAGAGCCAGCGCGCGGGCACGTGCCTTCGGTACGCCACCGGCGCGGAGCACCACTTCGATCACCAGTTGCGGGCGCGCCAGGAAGAGCCCGCCGAGGCGCGCCGACAGATGATCTGCCTGCGCCTCCAAGGTCAGCTCCGCGAGCTCTCTTGCATACATCTGCGAGAGCAGGGAGCGGAGCGCGCCTTGCCGGACTGAGCCGCGGGCGAGCTGCGCGAGCCCCTTCTCCTGGAGCTGGCGCACACGTTCGCGCGTTACGCCCAGCTTCTGACCCAGCGCTTCAAGTGTGAGCGGATCGGCGCCAACTCCGAGCCGGCCAGCCAGGACGAACGCCAAACGCTTGTCGCTCAGCGACTCGATGGCCTCTGAAACGAGCGCGCCTACGTCGGCCTCGTCGCCTCCTAGGGCTGCGGGTCCCGATGCGGTACTGCGCTCGTCGACGGCCTCCGCCGCGTGCTTGCCCCGCCTTGCGGGGCTCGGCCCCCGGGGCTGGCCCGATCCATGCTGCTCGACAGTCCCAGGGCGCCCACCGGGTAGTTCCGGAGTGTCGGACGCATGCCTGCCCTTGGGTGCAACCGGTGCCGCGGCCGGAACATCAGCACGGCCGGCCCATGCGGATTCGTCCCGTCGCCGGCTTGTCGGTCGCTTTCGCAGGTATGCGTCCCACCAGTCGTACTGGGGATCGTGCGCGAGTGTCACCGCTAGGGCGTCGAACGCGTCACCGCGGCTGGTCAGGATGGCGCTCCGCGGCAGCATTCGCCGCGCAGCCGCCGCGATTCCTGCAGGGGAGCGCTGATGCGCTCTCGCCAGCGCCTCGACTGAGTGCCCCCCGCGGACTCCAGCGGCGAGGTCGTGGAGTTCTCCGCGAGACCATGGCAGGCCCTGCCTGGCCGCCCCAGGGCTGGCTGTGGTCGTAGCGTCCCCGCCTTCGGCTGGTGCGCGCTCGTCACCGTCTCGTTGCAGCGGATTCACCCCCTCCGCCGGCAACCGTAACCGTGCTCGCCGACACAGTTGGCGCTTCTCTAGACGATGAGTCTCGCCACGATCAGGATCGCTTCGGCGACCTGTGGACGTTGCGTCATCGTCGGGGCCGGACGTGGAGTCCCGTTGCGTCACCGGTTCGGCTACCGAGGCCGGGCAGAGTTGGCTCCCTCAATCGGAGGTGATGACTATGTCCGCCACTACCCAGGTGCACCTGAGCGCGCCGCGCGGCTACCGGGAACGGCCGCCCGAGGTCCTTAGCGTGACCGTCGAGAGGGACGAGCGTTTGCTCCTCAGTGTTGCGGAGGCGGCGCGCAGGCTCGGCATCGGCCGGACGCTCATGTACGAGCTCCTCGCCGCTGGCCAGATCCAGTCGGTGCACGTCGGCCGGCTTCACAAGGTTCCAGCTCGTGCGCTGGACGCCTACGTCGCCCGGCTCACCGCGGACGGGGAATGAGGCGCAGCGGTCGGGTCAGCATCTCGGCTGGCTGGCGATTGCCACCAGTGGTCACGCGGCGTGACCGGCGCGACTACCGCGTACGGATTCTCTCGAAGGCGGCGAGCGCCTCGTCCTGCGCCTCCGGGAGCGTGTGAAGGTACTGCTGGGTCGTCATGATCTGCGAGTGGCCCATGCGCTCCATGACCGCCTTGAGGTCCGCCCCGCCGGCCAGAAGCCACGAGGCGTGTGCATGGCGAAGGTCATGCATACGCAGATCGAAGTCGACACCGGCCCGCTGGACCGCCGGCCTCCAGTGGCGTGTGTTGAACGTGGCACGCGACAAGGGCTGCCCGCCGGCCGTCTCGCGCGACGGAAACAGCAGATCGTCCCGGGCCAGGCCCAGCGCGGCTATCCGCGCAGCGAGGACGTCGAGGAGGCCTTGGGAGACGCGAAGGGTGCGCGGCTCGTCGTCCTTCGGGTAGGGCTTGACGATCATCCGTTCACCCGTCGGCGAGTCGCGCCGCGAGACCTCGACGATGGTCTCCTCGACGGTGATCGTCCGGCGGAGGAAGTCCACGTGCCGCGGCCTGAGGGCGACGAGCTCGCCCCAGCGCAGGCCCGTCTCGATCGCGGTCATGACGAGCGGCTTGAAGCGGTCCGGGATCTCGGCCAGCACGCCCGCGAACTCCTCGGGCGTGAGTGTCCTGACCCTCCTCGTCACGACCTTCGGCAGTTCGGTGTCCTCGCAGGGGTTGAAGGCGATGAGCCGGTCACGAACCGCCCGGGCGAACACCGAGTGCAGCATCACGTGGTACTTGGCGACGGAACGTGGCGACAAGCCCCTAGCCGCGGCGCCGCTGACCCAGTCCTGCACCGTCGAGGGCATGATGCGTGCGAGCGGCATCGCGCCGAAGAACGGAACGAAGTGGTTCCGGAGATATGAGGAGTACCCGGCGCGCGTGCTGACCTCGAGGTGGCGGGAGGGTAGCCAGACGTCCTCGGCATACTCACGGAATGTGATGGCGCCGCCGCGGGGATCGATCCACGTCCCGTCGGCGACCTTCCCCTCCGCCTTCATGGCGGACTTCAGTGCCTCCCGACTGGTGGAGAACGTCCCGGCGGTCCGCTTCTCGCCGTGGGGGTCGCGGTACCGCCCTTGGTAGCGGATCGAACCAGAGGCGCTCTTGCGCTTGGTGACCCAGGCCATGGCAGCCCTCCCCGGGGACGCGTGTGGGCAGAATGTGGGCGGACGACGACGATCGCCAGCGGACACGGGCGAACAGTTGCGTACAAGGATTAGCCCGTTGACCTGCGACTTCTCTCGTTGAGAGCCTACTCAGCGGCGCGCGCCGACGGTAGTGCGCTCGGCTCATAACCCAGAGGTCGCAGGTTAAAATCCTGCCCCCGCTACTTGAAGTAGCAGTTCAGAGGCCCTTTCGATCTTCGGATCGGGAGGGCCTCTGGCGTTGGTGTCAACGAGGTGTCAACACCGGTTGCCTGGAAGTCGCCCGAACTGGCGCAGACATCGCCGAACACTGCCCAGTCACGTGGAGGTCCTGGGCGGTGATGGACACAGAGGTTGATCATTTGGCGGACTGGTGGTCGGCCGCCGGGGACGGCGTGGGCTCCTGTGGCGGTTGTGGACTGCCGACGAGACCGGCAGGTCGCAGAACCGGGCGTTGCCCCCGCCAGTGCTCGCTGTCGTCAACCCGTGACCTTCGTTTTCGGCCCGTGCGATTGAGTATGGTTGGTACATGCAACTAGTTGAGTCGACGGCCGACCTTGCCTCGGTGGAGTCGATCGAGCAGGAGCTGACCTTGCTGGTGCGTCGGGCCCAGAAGGTGTACCTGCGCGGGGCCCCGGCGGCGCAGGTCGTGGAACGGGCGGCCTATGGGATTCTCGCGTGGCTCCACGACATGGGCCCGCTGCGCCCCGGCGCTCTGGCGGCCCACTTCCACCTGGATGCCTCCACGATCAGCCGCCAGGTCACCTCTCTGGAGCAGGCCGGCCTGGTCGCGCGCGAGCCCGACGCCGAGGACCGACGTGCCTGCCGGCTGCGGCTCACCGAGCACGGTCAGGAGGTGTTGACCGCGACGCGGGCGGAACGGCGCGGCGTCGTCCGCGGGCTGCTGCAGTCCTGGTCTCGCGAGGACCTGGCGAACTTCGCGTCCCTGCTGGCCGCCTTCAACGCCGGCCTCGACCACCAGCTGAGCCAGTCCACCCGAGAAGAGAGTCAGCCATGAGCACCTCACCGTCGCCCCGAGCCGAGCAGCCCGCGGCGCCGACCGAGCAGGTGATGCCGATCCTGACGCACCGGCAGATCCTCATCGTGTTGGTGGGTCTGATGCTGGGCATGCTGGTCTCCGCCTTGTCCCAGACGATCGTGGCCACCGCGCTGCCCACGATCGTCGGGGAGCTCGGTGGTCAGGACCAGCTGGCCTGGGTCGTGTCTGCCACGTTGTTGACCTCGACCGCGTCCACCCCCATCTGGGGCAAGCTCTCGGACCTGTACGGCCGCAAGATCATGTTCCAGTCAGCGATCGGGATCTTCCTGGTCTCGTCCCTTGCCGCCGGGTTTGCCCAGAACATGGGGCAGCTGGTCGGCTTCCGCGCTGTGATGGGAATCGGCGTGGGAGGGCTGATGGCACTCTCCCAGGCGATCATCGGAGACGTCGTCACACCCCGGCAACGTGGCCGCTACCAGGGCTACATCGGCTCGGTCTTCGGCCTGGCTACCGTCGCCGGGCCCTTGCTCGGCGGCTTCCTGGTCGAGCACCTGTCGTGGCGGTGGACTTTCTGGGTCGGGATCCCTGTCGGCATCGTCGCCCTCGTGGTGACCGAACGCGTGCTGAAGCTGCCGTTCCCCCGCCGCCAGCACGCGATCGACTGGCTGGGAGCGTTCTTCATCGTCGCCGGGATCAGCGCGCTGCTGCTGATGCTCTCCCTCGGTGGCAAGGAGTTCGCCTGGAACTCGGTCTGGACCTATGGCCTGGCCGCGGTGGCGCTGGTGATGCTCGCGCTCACGGTCTGGCAGGAACGCCGGACGGCCGAGCCGATCATGCCTCCTCGGCTGTTCGCCAACCACACGTTCGTCATCACCAGCCTGGCCGGCTTTGTGGTCGGGGTCGCCATGTTCGGCGCCATCATCTTCCTGCCTCAGTACCTACAGATCGTCAAGGGCCAGTCTCCCACCGCCTCCGGCCTGCTGACCCTTCCGTTGATGGTCGGACTGCTGATCACCTCGATTGGGTCAGGACGCCTGATCACCCGCACCGGCCGCTACAAGATGTTCCCCGTCGCCGGTCTGCTGGTCGCCGCCGGTGGGCTGGCGCTGATGAGCCGACTGTCGGTGGACACCCCGCTCTGGCTCGCCGGGGTCTTCATGTTCATCACCGGCGCCGGCATCGGCATGGTGATGCAGGTCCTGGTCCTGGCGACCCAGAACGCGGTGCCCCATGCCGACCTCGGTGTGGCCACTTCCGGGGCGACCTTCTTCCGTTCCCTCGGTGGCGCGATGGGTGTGGCAGTCTTTGGCGCGCTGCTCACCTACCGGCTCCGAGACACCATCCCTGCGGAGCTGAAGGCAGCAGGCTTCCCCGCCGACCAGATGCCCCCTGGGGCTGCCACTCTGGGTAGTCCCGAACAGATCGCCGACCTGCCGGACCCCATCCACCTCGCGGTCACCACCGGGTTCGCCGAGGCCCTGCAGACCACGTTCCTGGCCGCCGTACCATTCGCGCTGCTTGGGTTCGTCATCCTGCTCTTCCTCCGCGAAGCCCCGCTGCGACACGCCCGGGGGCACACCTCGGGCGAGGACGTCGCCGCTACGTTCGAGACCTCGATCGACCCCGACGCGCATCTGACCGACGACGAAGACGCGCCTCGCCCGGACGGTCCTCTGCCGCCGGGTGCTGCCCGCCGTCATTAGGTTGTCGTGGCGCAGGAGTTGGTGACCCGTCCAGGATGCGGGAAGGCGGCCCTCCGGCCCCCTGCGCCGCTCGACCTCCGTTGTTGCCCCGACCCGCGGATCGTGGCTGTGATCCACAGCGAGCTCGCCTGGAGGGGCCGCGGCGATCGGGCACTTGGACGTTGGGGCGGCCGCGCCGCAGAATCCCACGAGACGCGCCGCGCAGGGGCACGCCGCCACGCCGAGACGTTCAGTCGGTTTGCGTCCGGCTGGCCCGCGCGGTGGCGCCGCGGTCGATCCGTCAATGGGACAGCCGGCCGGCGTCCAGAACTCCATCGCGGCGAACCCACGCGCCGCCTGCAGCGCCACCACGACCGGTCGGCGATCAGGACGGGGCCACGCGGGGGCCGGGCCGCCAGCCTCTCGATAAGAACCGCCGTGCGCGTGTGCCAGTAGGTGCCCATCCCGAGGCTGCCGGTCATCAGGCACCACCGCAGAAGGCGGGCCGCTCCCAGCAGCCACGTCGCCAGGTTGTACAGGACAGCTGGCGTGGAGGTAGAACACCACACCACCCCTCTTCCCAGGGGTCGCGCAACGCTCACCGGCTCGCACCGTCACCAGGCCACTCCCAGTGGCTTGCCAGCAACGTTGCCACCACGCGCCGCGCAACGGAAGCGTTCGGACGCCGCCGCGATCCCCACGTCTGAGCGCGGGCGTGGTCATCGCCAGGTGCCACGACCTGCGGCCGTCGCGGAGCCGTTCCTGCTGTCCACGGCCGACCTGCGGGCCCGGGCCCCTCACGCGCGGCCTCGCCCACTCGCCCGCAGGGCACTTGAGTCGATGGACCGGTTGTGGCCTTCGCGGTCAGGTTCGGTGAGGTGTGCCTCGATCAGGTCGATGATCTGGGGCGCGTCGGGCTCGACCTTGGGCCGGAATCGGTGCACCTGGCCGTCGGGGGTGAGGAGGAACTTCTCGAAGTTCCAGGTGACGCGCCCCGCCTTCCCGCTGGCGTCGGGGGTGCGGGTCAGCTCGGTGTAGAGAGGGTGCCGCGACCTACCGTTGACGTTGACCCGCTCGAACATCGGAAAGGTCACGCCCCAGGTCGTGGAGCAGTACTCCTTGATGGCGTCCTCGCTTCCCAACTCCTGCAGGAACTGGTTGCTCGGGAACCCGAGCACGGTGAAACCTCGCCGCCCAAAGGTGCGCTGGAGGGCCTCGAGCTTCTCGTACTGGGGGGCCAGCCCGCACCGCGAGGCGACGTTAACGATCAGCCTGAGGGTCTGCAGCACGAGTAGGTGACCGTGGGTCTCAGGCGGCGAGCGCCGCCTGAGTGTCCATGATGGTCTCGAACTCGATGGGTGTCAGGCGACCGAGCCTTTGCAGGCGTCGGCGGCGTAGGTCCTTTCGATCCAGGTGATGATCGCGATCCGCAGGTCCTGGCGGGTTGCCCAGGGCCGCCGGTCATGGACGTTCCTCTGCAGCAGTGCGAAGAAGGACTCCGTGGCGGCGTTGTCGCGGGCGTTGTCGCGGGCGGAGGCGACCTGGCCTATCGAGCCGGCCAGGTCGTGGGCCGCCAGGGCGCGGGCGAACTTCAGGCTTCGAAACTGGCGGCCCCGGTCCGAGTGCACCACGCACCCGGCGACGTCTTGACGCCGCTGCACGGCGCTGACCAGGGTGTTCACGGCGATCTGGGAGGTCGTGCGGTCGCAGATCGAGTAACCCCACGATCCGGTTGGAGAACACGTCCTTGAACGCGCAGAGGTAGACCTTGCCCTGGGCCGTGGGGTACTCGGTAGTCCCACAGCCGTAGCCTGTTCGGCCCGTCGGCGGTGAACCGGCGCAGCACGAGGTCCTAGTGGGCCGGCAGGCCCACCTTCCCACGCCGGGAACGATTCTTGCCGAACACCGACCACCGGCGGTTGTCCGAGCAGATCCGCCACACCGTGCGCTCACAGGCGACCAGTCCGGCCCGGGCGGCCGCGCCGGGTCGACTCCGACCGGGTCACGTCGAGACGGTTGCCATCCTCGACATCGGCGTCACACAACCAGTTGCGCAGACACGCTCGGCGATCCCGAAGTCGGCCGCGACCTGCCTGAGCGGCGCCTCACCACGCCGGGCAACCGCCATGACGTCCCGGCGGAACTCCATCGGATAGGGCCTGGGCACGAGGCACATCCTTCCAGCGGCGCCCCACGGCACCACAGGTCAGGGTGTCACCTATCGTGCGGCAGGCCCGGGTGTCGTGCGGGGGTGTCGATCCGTGCAGGGATCGCACACCCGACGACGGACGCGCGGGACGTACGGCCCGCGCCGTCGCGCCGCTGCGTGCCTAACCTCAAGCCGTCCCCGCACACGGCGCCATCCGGAAGGAGTGCCCGATGCCCATGCCGCCGCTCGTCGAGCCCGGCCCGTCCCTCAGCACGGCCGAGCTAACGCGGTACTCGCGACACGTCCTGGTTCCCGGAGTCGGTGACGAGGGCCAGCGCCGGCTGAGCAACGCGCGCGTGCTCGTGGTCGGCGCCGGTGGGCTGGGCTCCCCGGTGCTGCTCTACCTTGCCGCCGCCGGCGTGGGGACTCTCGGGATCGTCGACTTCGACACCGTCGACACCTCCAACCTGCAGCGGCAGGTGGTGCACCCGACGTCGGCGGTCGGCCTCCCCAAGGTTGACAGCGCAGCGCAGACGGTCGCCCGGACCAACCCGCACGTCGTGGTCGAACGGCACCCGATCCGCCTCGACGCCTCGCACGCGCTCGACCTGGTCAGCCGGTACGACCTCGTCATCGACGGCTGTGACAACTTCCCGACGCGGTACCTGGTCAACGACGCGTGCGTGCTCGCCGGCAAGCCGTTGGTGTGGGGGTCGGTGCTGCGGTTCGACGGGCAGGTGACCGTCTTCTGGTCCGCGCCGCCGGAGGAACACCGCGCCATCCAGTACCGCGACGTCTTCCCTCGCCCCCCCGCCGCCGGCACCGTCCCGTCGTGCGCGCAGGCCGGTGTGCTCGGTGCCGTGTGCGGCGCGGTCGGGTCGGCGATGGCGATCGAGGCGCTCAAGCTGGTCATGGGTGTCGGCGAGCCCCTGCTCGGTCGGATGGCGGTGCTCGACGCTCTGGCCGGCACGTGGCGGCACGTCCCGCTGCGGCCGTCGCGGGACACGCCGGTGATCACCGAGCTGACCGACCAGGACGAGGAGTGCGGCGTCGCGCTCCCGACGATCGCGGCGACGGAGCTCGCGGGCCGGCTGGCGGCTCGGGGGCGCGGCGAGGAGGACTTCGACCTGGTGGACGTGCGGGAGCCCGACGAGCACGCGCTGGTCGCCATCCCCGGGTCGCGTCTGGTGCCGCAGGGGTTGTTCGCCGACGACGAGGCGTTCGAGGAGTTGCCACGCGACCGGGACGTCATCCTCTACTGCCGCAGCGGCGTGCGTTCCGCCGACGTGCTGCGCCGCGCCCGCCAACGCGGCCTGTCCCGGGCGAGCCACCTCGGGGGCGGCGTCCTCGCCTGGGTGGACGAGGTCGACCCGGCTCTGCCGCGGTATTGAACGACGCCCTACCGGGCCGGACCGTGCCCGTGCCGCGGGTGGTCGCCGCCCGTGACCTGCTCGGTCGCATGGACCAGCGCCGTCCCGACCGCCGCCAGACTCTCGAGGACGGCACGCGTCGACCCCGGCAGGTTGACCACGAGGGTGCGGCCCGCCAGCCCCGCGACGCCGCGCGACAGCACCGCCGCGGTGGCGCCCGCCGCGACCCCGGCCGCCCGCACCGCCTCCGCCAGCCCCGGCACGGGCCGGTCCAGCAGTGGCGCGGTCTGCTCGGGCGTGACGTCGTCGGGCGCCAACCCGGTGCCACCCGTGGTGACCACCAGCGCGTACCTCTCGTCGACCGCCTGCCGCAGCACGGACCCGACGGCCGGCCCGTCCGGCACGACGACCACGTCGCCCACCTCGAACCCGAGCGACCGTAACGCCTGGGCCGCCGCCGGCCCGGACTGGTCGGCGTACACGCCGGCCGAGGCCCGTGTCGACACGGTGACGACCAGCGCCCCTCTGCTCACTCGCCCGGGCGGTGCCACTCGCCAGACCTCCCGCCCGTCTTCGCGACGACGCGCACGTCGCTGATCACGGCGCTGCGGTCCACGGCCTTGACCATGTCCACCAGCGCCAGGCCGGCGACCGCGACGCTGGTCAGCGCCTCCATCTCGACACCGGTCCGGTCTGCGGTGCGGACCGTCGCGGCGATCTCCACAGCCTCGTCGGTCACCTCGAGGTCGACCGTGACGCCGTGGATCGCGATCGGGTGCGCGAGCGGCACCAGGTCGGGGGTGCGCTTGGCCGCCTGGATGCCGGCGATGCGTGCCACCGCGAGCGCGTCTCCCTTGGGCACGCCCTCGCCGCGCAGCAGCTCGACGACGCGCGGGGACACGATCACGCGCCCGCGGGCGGTCGCCGTCCGCAGGGTCACCGCCTTGTCCGCGACGTCGACCATGCGTGCCGCCCCGCGCTCGTCGACGTGGGTGAGACGGGCTTCGTCGCTCACGGGACCCTCCATTCCAGTGCGTCGGGCTCGGTGACGACGACGCGCGCCGACGAACCCGCCTCCATGTGCGTGACGTCCTCCGGCACGACGAGCAGCGCATCCGCATGGGCGAGCGCACCGAGCAGGTGCGAGGAGTTGGCGCCGACCGGCGTCGCCAGCCAGCCGTCCGGGCCCGCGGTCAGCCGGACCCGCAGGTAGGCGCGACGGCCGGCCTTGTGCGACACGGCCTGCGTCAAACGCGCGCCGACCAC
This sequence comes from Cellulomonas sp. C5510, assembly GCF_019797765.1. Taxonomy (NCBI): domain Bacteria; kingdom Bacillati; phylum Actinomycetota; class Actinomycetes; order Micrococcales; family Cellulomonadaceae; genus Cellulomonas; species Cellulomonas sp. C5510. The sequence goes on along the minus strand of NZ_CP081862.1, from coordinate 3,022,777 downwards.
CGGCGCCGACAGGGTCGCGTGCCCTGCGAGCAGCCGCAGCAGCGGCCGCGCGAACAGGTGGAACGAGACGTAGGCGCTCACGGGGTTGCCGGGCAACCCGAGCACGGGCACCCGCCGCTCACCGACCCAGGCCAGGCCTTGCGGCTTCCCGGGCTGCATCGCCACGTGCACCAGCTGCACGTCCGCCGGGTCGTCGACGAGCGTGACGAGGTCCTCGCGCACCACGTCGTACGCGCCCGCGCTGACACCCGCGCTGGTGATCACGACGTCGGCGCCGTCCAGGTGCTCGCGCACGGCGGCCGCCAGGGCGCCCGGCACGTCGGGGATCGCCGGGGCGGTCGTCACCAGCGCGCCCAGGGCCCGGGCCGCCGCGACGAGCATCGGCCGGTTCGAGTCGTGGATCTGGCCCGGCGCGAGGGGACGGCCGGCGGGGATCAGCTCGGAGCCGGTGGACAGCACGACGACGCGCGGTGCCCGGTGCACGGGCACGTGCGTGTGCCCGCACGCGGCGAGCAGGCCCACCTGGACGGGCCCGACGACCGTCCCGGCGGTCAGCACCGTCGCGCCGGTCGTCACGTCCTCGCCACGCGGCCGTATGTGCCGGCCGGCGGGCCCGACGGCGCCGATCGCGACGGTCGCCGTGCCGCGGTCGGTGTCCTCGAACGGGACGACCACGTCGGTGCCCGCCGGCACCGGCGCGCCGGTCATGATCCGCACCGCGGTTCCGGGCGCGAGCACGACGACCCGCCCGTCACCGGCCGCCACGTCGTCCGACACGGGCAACACCACGGGCCCGCCCGGCACCACCGCCGCGACGTCCGCGAGCCGCACGGCGTAGCCGTCCATCGCGGAGTTGTCGAAGCCCGGCAGGTCGACGAGGGATGCCACGTCCTCGCCGAGCACCAGCCCGAGCGCGTCGTCGAGCGGCACCCGCTCCACCCGGGTCGGCAGGGCGCCGGCCAGCACGGCGGCGACATGCTCCTCGACGGAACGCGTGCGCGCGGCGCGCAGTGCGGGGTCGGCGGCGATGCCCATGCCGGTGAGCGTAACGGCGACCGGGATGGATCCCGTGCGGTCCTTGGTCACGGGTCGGGCCTCCGGCCTGTGCCTAGGATCCCTCCATGACCAGGCTCGGCAAGGATCTCCCGTGGCAGGCGGGGCTGACCGACGAGCACGGTCGCGTCGCCCGCAACCTGCGCGTCTCGCTCACCGACCGCTGCAACCTCCGCTGCGCGTACTGCATGCCCCCGGAGGGACTTCCGTGGATGCCGCGCGGGTCCCTGCTGACGGACGACGAAGTGGTGCGCCTGGTCCGCATCGGCGTGGAGCTGCTGGGCATCCGCAGCGTCCGGTTCACCGGCGGCGAGCCGCTGCTGCGCACGGGCCTGGAGGAGATCGTCGCCGCGAGCGCCGCCTTCCGCGGCCCGGACGGCGACGCGCCCCACCTTGCGCTGACGACGAACGGCATCGGGCTGGCGCGGCGGGCCGCCGGCCTGGCGGCCGCCGGGATCGGCCGCGTCAACGTCTCGCTCGACACCCTCGTCCCGGAGCGTTTCGCCGCCCTGACCCACCGCGACCGGCTGCCGGACGTCATCGACGGCATGGCCGCCGCACGCGCCGCGGGGATGCGGCCGGTCAAGCTCAACTCGGTGCTCCTGCGCGGGGTGAACGACGACGAGGCGGGAGACCTGCTGCAGTTCGCGCTGGAACACCGCTACTTCCTGCGGTTCATCGAACAGATGCCCATCGGCCCGGCGGACGCGTGGGACCCCTCGCAGGTGGTGACCGCCCAGGAGATCCTCGACCGGCTCGCCGCGCGGTTCACGCTCACCCCGCTCGAGAAGGCTGTCCGCGGCCCGGCGCCGGCGCGCACCTGGCTCGTCGACGGGGGACCGGGCGCCGTCGGGGTGATCGCATCGGTCAGCTGGCCGTTCTGCGACTCGTGCGACCGGGTGCGCCTGACCGCCGACGGGAAGATGCGCAACTGCCTGTTCGCGCAGGAGGAGACCGACCTGCTCGGGCCGATGCGTGCGGGGGCGGACGACGTGGAGATCGCTCAGCTGTGGCGGGCCGCGGTTCGTCCCAAGCCCCAGTGGCACGGCGGCATCGGGCGGGTGGGCTTCGTCCCGCCGGAACGGACCATGAGCAGGATCGGGGGCTGAGGTGACCGGAACCGTCACGGTGCGGTGGTTCGCCGCGGCCGGTGAGGCTGCGGGACGCCCGGAGGAGTCGCTCGAGGTGGACGGTGCGACGACGACGCGGGCGCTGCTGGCCCGCGCGGTCGACGCGCACGGCCCGGGCCTGGCCCGCGTCCTGCCCGCGTGCAGCGTGCTGGTGGACGGGCAGCTCGACGAGCACCGCACCCGGGTGCTGGCGCCCGGGGTGACCGTCGACGTGCTGCCGCCGTTCGCCGGCGGCTGAGGCTCAGGGGCTGTTGACCCACTCCGCGGCACCGTCGGCGAACACCTGGCGCTTCCAGACCGGCAGGCGCTGCTTGACGCGCTCGACGAGCTCGGCCGTCGCGGCGAACGCCTCGGCACGGTGCGCCGAGGAGACGGCCGCCGCGAGCGCGCAGTCCCCGATCTCCAGCCGGCCCACCCGGTGTGTCACCGCGATCGCGTCGATGTCGAACTCGTCGGCGATCTGTCGCGCGATCGCCGCGACGATCGCCGCGGCGTCCGGGTGCGCGGTGTACTCCAGCCACGAGATGGTGACGCCGTGGTCGTGGTCGCGGACCACTCCGGCAAAGGTCACCACGGCTCCCGCCGCGTCGCGCCCGACGATCCGGGCGTGCTCGGCGACGTCGAGCGGCTCGGCCGTGACGGTCGCACGCACCACCTCGCGAGTCGCCGGCAGCGCGCGGGCCGGGGCGGTGCCTGCCGCATCGTCGTCCGGGTGCACCCGGACAGCGTAGGCGGTGCTCGGGGGGAGCGTGACGGGACCTCCGTCGCAGCGCCCGCAGGAGCCCGCCACGAGCGCATCCAGCGGTGCGCAGCTGCGGTGCCGGGCACCGAATGGCGGCACGCATCTGCGGAGCCAGCCGGGACCTTGTGCCCGCGCGCGCGGAGACGATCCAAGACACCATCGACGCATGCCCGAGTTCAAGATCTCCGAGGCGGCACTGCTGCTCGGCGTCAGTGACGACACCGTTCGTCGTTGGGTCGAGGCCGGCAGGCTGCCCGCCCGCAGGTCCGAGGCCGGTGGCCCGCTCACGGTCGACGGCCGGGACCTCGCCCACCTCGCCCAGGAGCTGGCGACGCCGGTTCCGGACGGGCTGCGGCGCGCTGTGTCGGCCCGCAACCGGTTCACCGGCATCGTCACGCGCGTGCTGCGCGACACCGTGATGGCCGAGGTCGAGATCCAGGCCGGCCCCCACCGGTTGGTCTCCCTCATCAGCCGCGAGGCGGCGGACGAGCTCGGCCTCGAGCCCGGCGTCCTCGCGGTCGCCGTGATCAAGGCCACCGAGGTCATCGTCGAGCGGTCGGGAAGTCAGCCGTGAGTCGTCGTCCTCGCGCGTCCGTCGCACTCGTGGCGGCCCTGGCGGGCCTTGCCCTGGCCGGCTGCTCGTCGGCGGGCGCGAACGAGGTCGGCGCCTCCTCGAGCGCGTCGACGGGCGCCACGACCACGCCCGCCGCTCCGGCCCTGAGCGGCGACCTGACGGTCTTCGCGGCCGCCTCGCTCACCGACACCTTCACCACGATCGGCGCCCAGATGATGGCGGCGAACCCGGACCTGACGATCACGTTCAACTTCGGCTCGTCGGGCACGCTCGCGGAGCAGCTGCTGTCCGGCGCCCCCGCGGACGTCTTCGCCTCGGCCAGCACCACGACCATGGCCACGGCCGCGGAGGTCGTGGGCGAGCCGGCGCTGTTCGCGCACAACGGGCTGGTCATCGTCGTCCCGAAGGGCAACCCGGGCGGGGTCACCGGCCTGTCCGACTTCGCGAACCCCGACCTCACGATCGCGCTGTGCGACCCGTCCGCGCCGTGCGGCGCCGCGGCCCGGACGGTGTTCGCGAACGCCGGGATCACCCCCGCGCCCGACACCCTCGGCCAGGACGTCAGGGCGACGAGCAGCTACGTCACCTCCGGCGAGGTGGACGCGGCGCTCGTCTACACGACCGACGCGATCGCGGCGGGCTCCGCGGTCGAGACCATCACCTTCCCCGAGGCCGCCGAGGTCGTCAACGACTATCCGATCGCCGTGGTCGAGGGAACCCGGAACGCCGACGCCGCGCGGGCGTTCGTCGAGCACGTGCTGTCGCCGGCCGGCCAGGCGGTGCTGACGGACGCCGGCTTCGACCCCACGTGACCGGGCGGCCGGCAGCGAGGCGGTCATGACGGATCGCACCCGTGGCCTGCACGACGCCACCTCGCCCACGCCGCGGGTCGCCCGTCGCCGGCGTGCGGGCCGGGCGCCGTTGCCCCTGCTGGTCCCCGCCGCACTGGGGTTCCTCTTCCTCGTCGCGCCCTTCGTCGCGCTCCTGGTGCGCTCGCCGTGGGGCGACCTCGGCTCGCTCGTCACGTCGCAGCGCGTGCTCCAGGCGCTGTGGCTGTCGCTGCGCACCGCGACGGCGGCCACCGTCGTGTGCCTCGTCCTCGGTGTGCCGCTGGCCTGGGTGCTGGCTCGTACCACGTTCCCCGGCCAGAACGTGGTGCGCTCGATCGTCACGATGCCGCTGGTCATGCCCCCCGTCGTCGGGGGCGTCGCCCTGCTCAGCCTTCTGGGGCGCCGTGGCCTGCTCGGGAGCCCGCTCGACACGGCGTTCGGCATCACCATCCCGTTCACGACACTCGCGGTCGTCATCGCCGAGGCCTTCGTCGCCCTGCCGTTCCTCGTGCTGTCGGTCGACGGGTCGCTCCGCTCGGCGGACCTGCGCTACGAGCAGGCCGCCGCCGTGCTGGGCGCCTCCCGCTGGTACGTGTTCCGGCGCGTGACGCTGCCGCTGGTGGGGCCGTCGGTGGCCGCCGGCGGCGTGCTGTGCTTCGCCCGGGCCCTCGGCGAGTTCGGCGCGACGATCACGTTCGCGGGAAACTTCCCCGGCACGACCCAGACCATGCCGCTGGCGATCTACCTGGCCATGCAGGACGACCCGAGCACGGCGCTCGCGCTGTCGCTCGTGCTGATGGCCGTGTCGCTGGCCGTGCTGATCGGTCTGCGGTCCCGCTGGGTGTCCGGGCTCATCGAGGTGGCGTCGTGAAGCTCGACTCGCACGTCGTCGTGCGTCGGCCCGCCTTCACGCTCGATCTGTCGCTGAGCGTCGAGGCGGGGGAGGTGGTCGCGCTCGTCGGCGAGAACGGCGTGGGCAAGACGACGTACCTGCACGCGGTCGCCGGGCTCGTCGAGCTCGACGACGGCTACGTCCGGCTCGGCGACCGCGTGCTCGACGACGCCAGCAGTCGCGAGCACGTGAGCGTGGAGGAGCGACGCTGTGGGCTCGTCTTCCAGCAGCACCTGCTGTTCCCGCACCTGGGTGCGGCCGAGAACGTGGCCTTCGGGCTGCGGGCGCGCGGTGTCGGGCGCCGGGACTCCCGTGCCTGGACGAGGGAGTGGCTGGAGCGGCTGGGCGTCGCCGAGCATGCAGACACTCCCGCCACGCGGCTGTCCGGCGGGCAGTCGCAGCGGGTCGCTCTCGCCCGCGCACTCGCCACGGAACCCGATGTGCTGCTGCTCGACGAGCCGTTCGCTGCCCTCGACGTGACCGCACGGCCAGCCGTGCATGCCCTGCTGCGTGAGCACGTGTTCGACGACGTGCGGCCCGTGGTGCTCGTGACGCACGACCCGGCCGACGCGTCGGCGCTCGCCGACCGCGTGGTGCGGCTGGCGCACGGCCGACCGGCCGCGTGAGACGGGTCGGCGTCTCTCTCGGCGCCGGGGCAGACTGGGCCGCGTGAGCATGGAGGGTGTCGGCCTCGTGGTCCTCGCGGGGGGGACCTCCGCACGGCTGGGGGGCCGCGACAAGACCGCACTGGACGTGGGAGGCCGGTCGATCCTCGTGGGGCTGCTGGCCGGGCTGCCGCAGGTGCCGACGGTCGTCGTCGGCCCACCACCACCACGACTGCCTCGTGAGGCTGCGCACGTGGTGTGGACGCGTGAGGACCCGCCAGGTGGGGGACCGGCGGCGGGACTGGCCGCCGGTGTCGCCGCCCTGCCGCGAGCGACCGCTGTCGTGGTCGTCCTGGCCGGCGATCAGCCCTTCGCCGCGGCCGCCGTGCCGCGGCTCGTGGCCGCGCTACGCGCCGACCCGGCGGTGGGGGCGGTGCTCGGGCGGGACGCCGACGGTCACCCCCAGCCTCTGCTCGCCGCATACCGTGCGGACGAGATGGCCCGCGTTCTGCCGCAGGTGCGCAGCGGGGACTCCGTCCGGTCCACGCTCGCGGGTATCTCCCGCGCCTTTCTCGACCTCGACGCCGATGAATGTCTCGATGTCGACGACCCCGCCGATCTGGCGCGGGCCCGGGCGAGCGCGGCCCGTCGCATGGACCGTCCCGCTGGCGCTCCGCCCTCCTGACCCGGTACGGGTCAGGAGGGCGGGACCCACCGGGCCACGAGTGCATCGACGCGCTCGATCTGTGCCAGCACCTCCTGCGCGGCCTTGGCGGCGTCGCCGTCGGGGGTGGCCAGCCCGGCGGCCAGCCCTACGAGGAACCCGCTCATCGCGCCCGCGGGGCGCGCCACGCCGTGCGCGACGTCGCGCACCAGACCCAGCAGGGGCTCCTTGACCTGTGCCAGCACCTCGTCGGGCAGGCCGAGCTCCGACCCGAGCACGCCGAGCCACCGGTCCATCTCTGCCATCGGGTCCATGGTCTGTCCTTCTTCTCGTCCTTCCGGCCGCGTCGATGCGCAGCGTTCGGCGCCAGCCTTGCACGCCCGCCACGGGACAGGCACCTTGCGCGCCCGTGGTCGGCCCAGCGAACCGTGGCTTCACTCAGGTGCGTGGGGCGCGCCAGGACCTCCGTCCTACCGACAAGCGTCGCTAGCAGGAGAAAGTTCGTTCGCAAGGGCGCACGCACGACCCAGACCCAGGAGGTCGAACATGGGCGCGAATGACTTGACCGAGTCGAGCATCCCCACCGCCAGAACACGGTCGGCGTCACCCTACGGGGCCGTACTGTCGTCCGAGTCGACGGTCGACCGTTTTTCGCTGCATCTCGTGGCGCAGCCTTACTGGCGCTTCCCGCATGCCCTGTGGTTCTGGGCCATGGGCCTTGGCGCGGGGACGTTCATGGTGCGGCACGTGTTTTCGGTGCGGGACGCGGGAACGGTTCTCGGCCTCCCACTCCTCGACGTACTGGGGTTGGTCCTCGTCGGGATCGGTGGCCTCATCCTGATCCTGGACCTCGGTCGGCCCGAGCGTGTGCTCAAAGCCCTCAAGAGGCCTGACCGCTCGTGGATCGCGCGTGGTGCGATCGCCGACTTCGTGTTCCTCATCGTCGGCGCGGTGTACGTGCTGCCCGGCTGGGTCCCCTCGTTGCCCTGGACCGATGCACCCTTCCTGGAGGCCGAGCTCCTCGCGCAGGTGATGATCGCGATCGCCTTTCTCGCTGCGGCGCTGATCATCGCCTATCCCGGGATGGTCCTGTACGAGTCGCTGTCCATCCGGCTTTGGCACTCGGCGCTCGTCCCGGCGCAGTTCATCGCGCACGCGCTCTCGTCGTCGATCGGCCTCACGTTGTTGGTGCTCGTCGCGGGGGACCGCCTGGGGGACTATCGGTCGCCCTTGGCGATCGGGTTCCTCGTCACCCTCGTCGCTACTCTCGGCATCACCCACATGTACCTCATTGACCGTTCCCACGAGCACGGCCCGGCGGCACGGGCCGGCGTCGAACGGTTGGTGCGGGGGAAAATGGCGGTGCACTTCTGGGTGAGCGTCGTGCTCGGCTTCGCCATCCCCATGGTCCTCACCCTCGTCGCGCTGGCCTCGTCCGACTCTGCGGGCCCGCTGCTCGCGATCGGCGGGGTGCTGTGCGTCGTGGGAAGTCTTCAGTTCCGGTACGCACAGCTGTGCTCCGGGATCAAGGTCAGCCCGCTCGGCTGAGGCCGTCGACGACCTCACCACACGAGGAGAACGAACATGACTCAGTCGGCCCTCTTGCCGCTCCTGCCGAATGAGGGAGAGCAGGTGTTCAGCCAGGCATGCACCCCCAACTGCTGGATGAACTGCCGGATCTACGCCCATGTCCGCGACGGCAAGCTCGTCGAGACGACGGCGGCGCCCTTCCCGGACCCGCGGTACAACCGCATCTGCCTGCGCGGCCTGAGCCACCCGCAACGCGTCTACGACCCGAACCGGGTGACGACGCCGCTGAAGCGCGCCGGCAAGCGGGGCGAGAACCGTTGGGAGGAGATCTCCTGGAACCAGGCGCTGGATGAGATCGGTGCCAAACTGGCCGACATCCAGCAGCATCACGGGAACAAGGCGGTCTGCGTCGCGCCGTTGTCCGGCAACTACTCCATCATCAACGGTGCGATCGCCGGGTCCGGGCATCGCTTCGCCAACGTGGTGGGGGCCACTTTGGCTGTCGACTCCATCGACCTTGGGCTCGCTACGGGCGAGACTCAGGTGGTCGCTAACGTCGCTACCGGCATGGCGGCGTGGATGCTCGCCCATCAGCCGGAGGACATCGCAAACGCCCGGACGATCATCGCCTGGGGTACTAACGTCACCGAATCGCAGATCCATAACTGGCACTTCTTCGCCGACGCGCTGGACGACGGCGCCAAACTGATCGTCATCGACCCCCGGTACAGCGAGGCGGCTGCGAAGGCACACATCTGGGTCAGGCTGCGACCGGGTACCGACTCGGCGTTGGCGATGGCGATGGTGCATACCGTGATCGAGGAGGGTCTCACCGACGAGGCCTACCTGCGCGCCCACACGGTGGCCACCTACCTGGTCCGGGAGGACACCGGCCTCTTCCTGCGGGCCACGGACCTCGACCCAACCGGGGAGGCGGTCGTCCTGGCGATGGACCCGCAGACCGGGCTGCCGGTGCCGGCCGACCCCAACACCGGGACCAGCGCCATCACGGGTGTCTACACCGTCGCCACGGCGACCGGTCCCGTGGTGGTCCGTCCCGCCTTCCAGATCCTGACCGACGAGGCTGCGCGCCACACCCCGGAAGACACCGAGTCGATCACGGGCGTGAATCCCCTGCTCGTCCGGGAGATCGCCCGCCGGTACGCCACCGCGGGTCCGTCGTTCGTCTACTCGGGCATGGGCATCGATCGTTGGGACAACGCCGACCTGGTCGGCCGCGGGATCGCCACGCTCGGTGTCATCTGCGGCCAGATCGGCAAGCCCGGCGCAACCCCGCTCGGATCCCTCATGGGCGGCACGGCGATGAGCATCATGTTCACCCCGGGTGTGCTTGACGAGTGGACGAAGCCGACGGGCGAGCCCACTGCCAAGCTGAACTACCTGCTCCTGTACGACGCTGTGGCCAAGGGCGTGATCCAGCAATGGGTGCCGAACGACCCCTCGAACGGCTTCGCAGGACCGCGATCCTCGACCCCTGAACCCGTCGAGTGGCCGGTCAAGGCCATCATCTTCAACTCGTCGAACTTCGTCAGCAACTTCCCGAACCAGAACCGTATCCGCAAAGAGATGCTCGCGGAGGAGAACCTCGAGCTCGTCGTCCACCTGGACATGGTGATGAACGACACGGCCCGGATGGCCGACTACGTGCTCCCGGTGACCAGCTGGTTCGAGAACGACGACCTCGTCGGGGGCATGCACCCCTTCCTGATGCGCCAGCAGAAGGCAATTGCCAACGTCGGGCAGGCCAGGTCGGACTACGAGATCTTCGGTGGGATCGCGAGCCGCCTGGGCAAGGGCGAGTACTTCACCCAGACCCCGGAGCAGTGGATCGACCAGATCGTCGAGAAGGTGGCCGAGGTGCTCCAGCGGCCGGAGGTCAGTACTGACTTCCGCCGCGACGGCGTTGCCAGGCTATTCGACTCGGGCTACATCCCGCTGAGCGAGGGCGGATTCTGGACACCGTCAGGCAAGGCCGAGTTCTATGCGGAGGGCGTCGTGGTGAACTTCCCCGAGATGTCGCCGGCCCTGCGGCTGCCGATCTCCGAGGGCGTCTCCCCGCTACCGCACTTCGAGCCGCCCTTCGAGGCCTGGCACGGCAACCCCAAGTTCGCCAAGTTCCCACTGATCCTCAACCAGCGCCACTCCCGGTTCCGCGTCCACAGCACCTTCTACGAGGTCCCGGTGCTGAGGGAGATGGACCCCGAGCCGCTTGTCGAGCTGAACGAACGCGAGATGGCCAAGCGTGGCCTGAGGGACGGAGACGTTGCGCGCGTCTTCAACGACCGGGGGCAGGCATACCTTCACGTGCGGACGAACAACGCCTTCCCCGACGACACGTGCAATATCAACAAGGGCTGGCAGCGGCACCAGTTCCTTGCTGGCGGCTATCAGGAGCTCACGCACGAGCAGGCGAACACCAAGCACTACAGCTGCTCGTTCTTCGACGTGCTCGTCGAGGTCGCCAAGGTCGATCCTGCATCGGTTCCTCCCATTCCCGCCGAAGAGCGCAAGGCGGGCCCTGCGATCATCAACGGGAAGGCATCATGACCAGGAAGTCCAGCAGCACGACTCGACCGCGCCGGTGGGGCATGGTCATCGATCTCAATCGATGCATCGGCTGCCAAGGCTGTGCGGTCTCGTGCAAGATCAAGAACAACTTGCCCGAGGGGCTTTGGTGGAACAGGGTCCTGACGGTCGGCGGTGACGAGATCGATGTCGTGGGCGGCGACGTGGAGCACCCGTCGATCTCGTTCCTCCCTCTGGCCTGCCAGCACTGCGCCGAGCCTGCGTGCCTGCCCGTCTGCCCCACCGGGGCGACCTACAAGCGGGAGGACGGCATCGTCGGCATCCACTCCGAGGACTGCATTGGCTGTCGGTCGTGCATCCAGGCATGCCCGTACGGCGTCCGGGTCTTCAACCTCCGTGAGCCGGAGCGAGCGACGTCGCATGCCCTGGGCTCCATCGCGGTGACGTCCGGCGTCAGGGGAACCGTGGAGAAGTGCGACTTCTGCGTCGACCGGATCGACGCCGGAGCTCTGCCGATTTGCATCGAGAGCTGCCCGGCGCGTGCTCGGTTCGTCGGCGACCTGAACGACCCGGACTCCGAGGTGTCGCGTCTCATCCAGGAGACGGGTGCGGTGCAGCTGCAGCCGGAGATGGGGACCGACCCGAGCGTGTACTACATCCCGGTCCAGCATCGGTCTCCGCGACAGACGGGTATGGACTTCATCGCCAGCGAGCCTGCGGCCTACCAGCAGCGCGAGATCACGGAGATGCTGGCGCCGCGCTGATGTGAAGCATCCTCAGGTGATCTATAGATCGCCCTTGGTCTGAGGAGGCTCGGGCTAAGACATCGCGACCATGGTTCTGGTCGCTCCCGTGGCGAGCGTAGAACGCGGCCTCGAGGGGCTGCTGCAGGTCCGGTTGACACCGGGTGAGTGGTGATCATGCCGCAACGGCTGCGGTCTGGGCGGTGAAGGCTAGGTCGAACTCGACGGGAGTGAGCTTGCCGAGGGCGCGCTGGCGTCGGCGGCGGTTGTAGGTGCGCTCGGTCCAGAACACGATCGCTTGGTGCAGCTCCTCACGGGTGCGCCAGCGCTGGCGGTTCAGGACGTTCTTCTGCAGCAACGCATTCCAGGACTCCACGGCGGCGTTGTCCCCGGCGGAGGCGACGCGACCCATCGAGCCTTGCAGCCCAGCGGCGGTCAAGGACCGCCCGGAAGGTCCGCGCTCGGAATTGACTGGGTTCAACCGGTCGATGCAACACGTGCTGCCTGGAGCGACCGTCGCTGCTCGTCGAGGACCTCGGCGGGCGTTCTCCAGCCGAGGACTTTGCGGGGTCGGCTGTTGATCGCGTTCTGGACGGCGAGGAGGTCCTCGGCGGGCCACCGGGACAGGTCGGTGCCCTTTGGGAAGTACTGGCGCAGCAGGGAGCCTGACCCGGTGTCCCGGACAGTTCGGATTGGGTGATCATGCCGCCGCGGTAGCGGCGGTGTGAAGGGCTTCGAACTCGGCCGGGGCCAGGTCGCCGAGGGAGGTGTGGCGTCGGCGCGGGTTGTACCAAGCCTCGATCCACTCGGAGATCGCCGACGCGAGCTCGGTCCTCGTGGACCAGGTCTTGGTGTCTTGGAGCTCGCGCTGCATCGTGGACCAGAACGACTCGATCATGGTGTTGTCGACGCTCGAGGCGACCCGGCCCATGGATCCCAGCAGCCCGCGGCGCGCAGCCGGTGCCCGAAGACCCAGGAGGTGTACTGACCGGATTCAACCGGTCGATGCAACACCGCCTTGTTGAACCAACAGTAGGTGTTCGTCGAGGGCTTCGGCGGGGGTCCTCCAGCCGAGGGTCTTGCGTGGCCGGGTGTTGAGGGCGTGGGCGACGGCCTGGAGGTCTTCGGCGCTCCACCGTGACAGGTCGGTGCGCTTGGGGAAGTACTGGCGCAGCAGCCCGTTGACGCTTCTATGTCAAGAGGCGAGCTGGTGCTGGGCGATGTCATGCTGCCAGGAGGCTCGGTCTTGAGACATGGCGCGGTAGATGACGTCGATGAGGTGGCGCTTGAGGATGCGTCGAGCGCCGCGTGCTCCCTTGGTCGACTCGTGGCGGGCCAGGAGTGCTCGTGCGCCGGGGTGGCATCGCTGCTGGACGATGGACGTCGTGTAGATCACGCTGTTGAGTCGTCGGTTGCCGCCTCGGTGCAGGCGGTAGCGCTCCTTATCGGAGGAGTAGATCGGGATCGGTGCAGTTCCGGTGTAGCGGGCGAGCTTTGCGGAGCGGCTGAACCGAGTGATGTCGCCGATCTCGGCGAGCAGAACGGCCGCGGAGACGTGGCTGATCCCCGTGATTTCCAGCAATGCTGGTGCCAGTGGGGTGACGAGCTCCCTGATCGTGGCCTCAAGCCCGAAGACACGCCGGTTCAGGTCATCTACCTCCGTGAGCATCTCGAGGAGCACCCGGCGGACGTGGGCGCTGGTGTCCGTGCTATCCACCAGCGCCGTCAGTGAGGTCATGCCGCGCCGGCGGGTGAGGTCGCCAGGGGTGTGATCGAGCCACAGGTGGGTGTATGCCTTGGTCTGGTTGATCACCATGGTGCGCCGTCGGACGAGGTCGGTGCGCAGGTCGACCAGGACGCGCAGTTCCCGAACACGCTCGTCAATGCGGTGGCGCTCAAGATCGGGGGTGGCGATCGCGGCATGGGCAACCGCGGCGGCGTCGATGGGGTCCGACTTCGAGCCGGTGGCGGCGTGCAGCTTGCGGTGGGCGGCCATGAGACGGGTCGGGACCCAGACCACCTCGTGGCCAGCCAGCAGCAGGCCGTCTGCCAGGCGGCGGGCGAAGCCACGGCCGTCCTCGATCGCCCAGGTGACGGGGGCCTCGTCGGCGATGGTGCGAATCCACCCGAGCAGCACACCGGTCAGGGCCGCGTCATTCTTCACGGTCAACGGCCTGGTCAATCGTCTGCCTGCAGCATCGAGAGCTACTACGACGTGAACGTGCTTGTGCGGGTCGATGCCTACTGTCACCATCGAGATGTCCTCCTGTCTGTGGTCGCCGATGACGGGGCAGACGCGAGGGCCGTGGCCGGGGGACAGACCTATTGCGAGTTGACGGCTCAGCAGGCTTCTATCAAGTCACTCCCGGCCAGGGCCCTCGCCCTGTGGACCGTCGTGGACATGTCAACGGCGAGCCTTCCGGCACGTGTTCTCAGAGTCACCCGACGGTCCTGCTGGACTCCTCCCGTCGAGGGAGTCCCGCGTTCTCAGCCTGCACCAACAGGTGTTCTCGTTCGTGCCGCGCTGCCACGGGGACTGCGGGTCGGCGAAGAACACTGGGATGCCGGTGGCGACCTTGAACTGGGCATGCGCGGACATCTCCTTGCCGCGGTCCCAAGTCAACGACCTGGTCAGCTGCGCCGGCAGTGTCGCCATCGTCGCGGCCAGGGCCTTGCTCATCGTGACCGCGCCATAGCCGGCCAGTGCGGGACCGTTCTTCGGTGTCTCCTTGTGGCGGTAGCCCTCCTCGCGGGGCAGGTGCACCAGCATCGTGAACCTCGTGCTGCGCTCGACGACGGTGCCGATCGCCGAGCGTTCCAGGCCGATCAGCAGGTCGCCTTCCCAGTGCCCGGGGACGGCGCGGTCTTCGACCTCGGCGGGGCGTTCGCTGATCAGGGTCTCGGGGGTGACGTGCGCCCAGGTCTTGCGCCGTGACCGCTCCCGCGGCGCGCGCAGCGCGCGCCCGGTGCGCAGGCACCAGACCAGCTCGCGCTTGAGCGCGCCCCGGCCCTGGATGTAGAGCGCCTGGTAGATCGCCTCGTGGCTGATCCGCATGGACTCATCCTGGGGGAAATCCACCCGGATCCGGTTCGCGATCTGTTCCGGACTCCATGCCTGCACCCAGGCCCGGTCCTTGCGGTGCGGCTTGTTGTTGCCAGTGAACCGCGGCGGGTGCGGTCCGCTGACCGTCGTGCCGTCGGGCCGGCGAACCTGCCCCGACAGGCGCTCCTGGACGTAGGCATGCAGCCGCGGATCGGCGACCAGCTTCGGGGTCTTGGGCCGACAGGCAGCGAGGTCGGCCTTCCACTGCGCGACCGACGCCCGGTAGTCGAGCGTGCCGCCGCGGGTCGCCGCGTTGCGGCGCAGCTCACGAGAGATCGTCCCCGGGTCGCGGCCGACCGCTCGGGCGATCTGGCGAACGCCCTTGGCCTGGGCCCTGAGCAGGGCGATCTCCTCGCGCTCAGCAAAGGACAGGTAGCGGCCCGAGGGGCGCGACTTGAGGTCGAACGGTGGCATGCCGCCACCGTTGTGGAACCACCGCTGACCCACGGGCTGCGACACACCGATCACGGCCGCGGCCTCGGTGGGCAACAGCCCCTTGGCGATCTCGGTCCAGAACGCGGCCTCGACCACGCGCTGGAACCTCGGGTGCCCCGGGGACCGCAGCTTCGGGCGCACCGCCCGATCCGCTGCCTGCTGCCGACGAACCATCGAACACCTCCACCAACTCGAGGTGTTGCGACGACCGATTGAATCCGCCCTGAGACCCGGCGTCGCTGTGGTGGATGACGCCCTCGACGTCGCGGCCGGCCCGGTCGCGGACCCACAACGCCATCTCCAACGCGTCCAGGGGCAGCTCGGTGGGCATCCGGTCGGCGGTCCGCCAGCCCACGATCCGCCGGGAGAACACGTCGGTGACGAACGCCGTGAACGCCATGCCCGACCAGGTCGGAACGTAGGTGAAGTCGACCACCCACAGCTGGTCGGGACGGTCAGCGGCGAACAGTCGTTGCACGTGGTCGCCCGGCCGCGCCGCACCCGGCTCGGGGCGGGTGGTCACGAACCGTTTGCCGCGGCGCACGCCTTGCTGGCCCAGCTCGCGCATCAGCCGCTCCACGGTGCATCGGGCCACCGTGATCCCCTCGCGGCGCAGCAGGTGCCACACCTTGTGCGCCCCGGCCAACCCGCGGCCCTTCTTGCGGTCGAAGAACACCCGCTGATGGCTGCCTTGAGCTCCGCGTCGCGCACCGCCCTGGCCGAGGGCGAGCGATGCTTGAACGCGTAGTAGCCGGACGGGGCGATCTTGACGCCATGCTCGGTGAGCACGCGACAGATCGGCTCGACCCCGAACCGGTCTCGGTGATCGTCGATGAACGCCACTACCAGGGCAGTCGCGGGTCGAGCTCCCGCGCGAAGAACGAGCTGGCCGCCAACAAGATCTCGTTCGCGCGCTTGAGCTCACGGACCTCGGCCTCCAGCGCCTTAATCCGCACTGCGTCCGACGTCGTGGTCCCCGGCCGCTGCCCGGCATCGATCTCTGCCTGCATGCACCAGCCGCGCACGTGTCCGCGTTCACCCCGACCCGCTGGCCGATCCGGACCACCGCCGCGTTCAGCGACAGCTCCGGGTCCTCACGCCTGGCCTCCACCACGAGCCTCATCGCCCGGTCCCGCAACTCCTGCGGGTACTTCCTCGGTGCTGCCATGACCCACATCCTCCGTGGCTTGCAGCCCTCCACTGAACCCGGGGCGATTCAGCCCGCACGTCGCCGCGTCCAGGGGCACGCGCCCCAGCTTGCCCGGCCCGCCAGCGCGCCGGGCAAGGTCAGTCGCTTGCGTCCGGCTGTCCCGCGCGTTGTCGCCCGGGGCGATCCGCCAACGGGGGAGACCCGAGATACATCCACCACTCCATTGCCGCCACCCCACGGGCCGCCTCCAGCGTGACCATGATGGGCCGGTGATCGGGTCCGGGCCAGGCGGGGGGCCCGGCCGCCAGCCACGTGGTCAGGACCGCTGGACGTGCGTACCAGTAGGTGCCCATCGCGAGGCTTCCGGTCATCAGGCACCACGCCAGGAGGCGGGCCGCTCCCAGCAGCCATGTCGCCAGGGTGTAGAGGTACAGCCTGGCGCGAAGGTGCAACACCACGGCACCCCTCTTCCCGGGGTCTCGCAACGCTCATCGGCTCGCATCGCGCCACCGGGCCAACTCCCGGGGGCTTGTCAGCAACCCTGCCACGACGGGCCGCGCAACGGAAGCGTCCGGCCGTGCCGCCGCCGTCCCGATCGGCGGCGTGGTGCTCGCCGGCCACCGCGACCTGTGCCCGGTCGAGCAGTCGCTGCGGATGCCGCGACCGACCTGCGGTGCCCGGTCGAATCTCCTCGCGGACCCGCCCGCCGACCCCGCCCGCCGACGGAGTGCACCCGACGATCGTGTTCGCCGCACTGGCGATCAACGACGACCAGCGGAGCTCATACGCTCTCGCCCACTGAACAGACGGACCAGGTCAGGCCTCACGGCCAGGCTGGGGGAGGTGCGCCTCGATCAGCTCTATGATCTCGGGCGCGTCGGGCTCGACCTTCGGCCGGAATCGATGCACATGGCCGTCGGGGGTGAGGAGGAACTTCTCGAAGTTCCAGGTGATGCGCCCCGCCTTCCCGCTGGCGTCGGGGGTGCGGGTCAGCTCGGTGTAGAGAGGGTGCCGTGACCTGCCGTTGACGTTGACCCGCTCGAACATCGGAAAGGTCACGCCCCAGGTCGTCGAGCAGTACTCCTTGATGGCGTCCTCACTGCCCAGTTCCTGCAGGAACTGGTTGCTCGGGAACCCGAGCACGGTGAAACCTCGCTGCCCATAGGTGCGCTGGAGGGCCTCGAGCTTGTCGTACTGGGGGGCCAGCCCGCACCGCGAGGCGACGTTAACGATCAGCCTGACCTGCCCGGCGTACCTGGCCAGGGTCGTGACTTCGCCGTCGATCGTCGTGACCTGGACGTCGTCGATCCCCATTACTGCTCAACTCAGTGGGAAGAACGGGCATTCCCGCCCCGGCGGCGCGGGCCGGTGGCGCGACAGCCGTCAGTGATCTGTCCGCGGACGGGTGGGTCGCTCAGTGCGAGCACGTCTCTAAGGCTCGAGCGGCGCCAAGCCCGCTCACCGCAGGCGCGGGCGCGGGCGTGGCGGACTCACACGAGTACACGGGTCTTCGGTCACCTGCTGCCAGTGCGGACGGCGGCTCTGGCCGGGTGCACTGCTCGGTCTGCATCAGCCGACGACGTCACCCGCCCCGATTGCCCACCTGGCGCTCTGCTGGCGTCGTCACCGTAGACCTGTTCTGCGGCTCGCCGCAGCGCCGCGAACGCCGTGGCTATGGCCCGCACGCTCTCGTCGTCCAGGCGCGACAGGAGCGCGACTCGATGTCCGGCGCCTTCGGCCATCAACGTGTCCACCAGTTGAGAGCCTTCAGCCGTGGGGTGTACGTGACGGGCGCGTCGGTCGGTCGGGTCGGCTACGCGGTGGACCAGGCCTCGGTCTTCCAGCCTGTCGACCAGGCCGGTGACGGAGGCTGGGCTGATCTTCAGTGCGTCGGCCAGTTCGTGGCTCATCAGGGAGCCGTCGACGTGCAGCAGCAGCAGGACCTTGAGTTGCTGCATCGTCAAGGTGGTCTGCAGCAGAGCGGTGAATTGGGCCCGCGAGAAGAGGCGGATCAACGCGGCCTCGTCCTCGGCGATTGCCGCCATCACTGCGTCGCGTTCCACCGTGTACCCCGATCCTTCGGTCGACCCGTACTATTCGACTTGCGCCGACTATACGGGAGATCTCCATGACTCGTCTTGCCCGCCTGAGCCTTGCCAACCGCGCCGTGGTGGCACTGGCCACACTGATCCTCATCGTCGTGGGCGTCCTGTCGACCACGTCGCTGAAGCAGGAGCTCATCCCCTCGTTGGAGATTCCGCTCGCCGTGGTGGTGACCCCTCTCCCGGGCGCGGCGCCCGACGTCGTCGAGCGGCAGGTCACCGAGGTGGTCGAGGCGGCCGTCAGTGGTGTGGAGGGGTTGGAGGGGACCGAATCCATGAGCAGCAACAGCCTGTCGGTGGTGACGGTGGAGCTGGCCTACGGCACCGACATGCAGGCGGCCCAGCAGGACCTGGAGCAGGCCGTGACTCGGGCGGGCACCGGCCTGCCGGCGGGGGTGACACCGTCTGTGATCACCGGCAGCATCGACCAGCTTCCGGTGGTGCAGCTGGCGGTGGCCGCCCCGCAGCTGGACGAGCAGGAGCTCGTGACCCGGGTGGAGGAAGAAGTCGTTCCGCGGTTGCGCGGGGTGGAGGGGGTTCGTGAGGTCACACTGTCCGGGGGGCGTGAGGTGCGGGTGGAGGTCGTGCCCGACCCGATGGCCCTGGCGACCGCGGGGATCGGCCTGGATGCTCTCACTTCTGCCCTGCAGGCCAACGGTGTGGTGATCCCGGCCGGGACGGTCACCGACGGGCAGCGCAGCCTGAACGTCGTGGTGGGTGAGCGGCTGTCCTCGGTGCAGGGCATCGCGGCGATCGCGTTGCCCGCCGCTGACCCCTCCGGAGCACCGGTCCTGCTGGGCGATGTGGCCACGGTCGAGCAGGCGCACGTCCCCGCCACCTCGTATGCCCGGACCAACGGCCAGGTGAGCGTCGCCCTGGCGATCACCAAGACCCCTGACGGCAACACCGTCAGCGTCTCCCATGACGTGCGGGAGCTGATCCCGGGGATCGAGGCGGCGCTGGGTGAGGGGGCCGCGGTCGACGTGGTCTTTGACCAGGCCCCGTTCATCGAGAAGTCGATCGAGGACCTGAGCACCGAGGGCCTGCTCGGGCTCATCTTCGCCGTGATCGTGATCATGCTGTTCCTGCTGTCGTTGCGCTCGACGCTGGTCACCGCGATCTCAATCCCGCTGTCGTTGCTCATCGCGATGACCGGGCTGTTGGTCGGTGGGTACTCGTTGAACATCCTGACCCTGGGGGCGCTGACGGTCGCGGTCGGGCGGGTCGTGGACGACTCGATCGTGGTGATCGAGAACATCAAGCGCCACCTCGGCTACGGCGAGCCCAAGGCGCAGGCGATCTTGACAGCGGTGCGTGAGGTCGCCGGGGCCGTGACGTCGTCCACCATCACCACCGCAGCGGTGTTCGTGCCGATCGGGATCGTCGGCGGTCAGGTCGGTGAGCTGTTCCGGCCCTTCGCCTTTACCGTGGCCGTGGCCCTGCTGGCCTCGCTGGTCGTTTCCTTGACCATCATCCCGGTGCTGGCCTACTGGTTCCTGCGCGCCCCGGCAGGGAACCAGGTGGACCGGGACCGCGTCGAGGAGCGCGAACGCCACGGACTTCTCCAGCGCAGCTACTTGCCGGTGCTGCGCGGAGCGCTCGGCCACCCGGTGATCACCTTGGTGATCGCAGCGGCCGTGCTCGGTGGGACGGTTGCGGCTTCCACGCGCCTGGAGACCAACTTCATCGGCGACGCCGGGCAGAACACGCTCAGCGTCGACCAGCAGCTGCCTGCCGGGACCAGTCTGGAGGTGACCGATGCCGCCGCACGGCGGGTCGAGCAGGTCATCGCCGAGCTGGAGGGCGTCGAGACCTACCAGGTGACCGTCGGCTCAGGTGGCAGCGGACTGGAGACCGCCTTCCTGGGTGGTGGCGGCGGGTCGAACACGGCCACCTTCGCGATCACCACCGACCTGGACGCCGATCAGGCCCGCGTCGAGCAGGACCTTCGTGCCGCGATCGCGGACGTGGAGGACGCCGGGGAGCTGACCGTGACCACCGGCCAGGCCGGGTTCGGCCTGCCGCCGGTGGAGGTCGTGGTCCGCGCCGACGACGACCAGACGCTGCGCGAGGCCGCAGATCTGGTCGCCGAGGTCATGGCGGACGTTCAGGGCACGACCGACGTCGTGAACAACCTGGCCTCAGACGCTCCAGCGGTCCAGATCCAGGTCGACCGGGTGGCAGCGACCCAGGCCGGCACCAGCGAGAGCGCTATCGGGCAGGCGGTGGCCGGCCTGCTCCGTGGTGCGCCGATCGGCCAGGCGGACATCGCCGGGCGCACCACCGACGTCGTGGTGCTCCTGGGCCAGGCCCCCGGCGACGTCCAGGCCCTGCGCGACACCCCTGTCCCCACCGCCACCGGGATCGTTCCCCTGGGGCAGGTCGCCGAGGTCAGCGAGGTCCAGCAGCCCACCAGCCTGACCCGACAGGACGGGCAGCGCACGGCCACGGTGACCGCCACCGCGACCGATCAGAACCTCGGCGGTATCACCACCCGGCTGCAGGAACAGCTCGACGCCCTCGACCTGCCCGACGGCGCAGAAGCCGAGATCGCAGGCGTCAGCGCCGAGCAGCAGTCAGCGTTCGCCGACCTGTACCTGGCACTGCTGGCCTCCATCGCCATCGTCTACCTGGTGATGGTCGCCACGTTCCGATCCCTGCTGCAGCCGCTCATCCTATTGGTGTCGGTGCCGTTCGCCGCCACCGGCGCACTGGCCCTGCTGCTACTCACCGGCACACCCTTGGGCGTGCCGGCGATGATCGGGCTCCTCATGCTGGTCGGCATCGTGGTGACCAACGCGATCGTGCTCATCGACCTGGTCAACCAGAAGCGCGAGCAGGGCCTGAGCGTGCTCGACGCCGTGATCGAGGGGTCCCGGTACCGGCTGCGGCCGATCCTGATGACTGCGGCGGCGACCATCGGAGCCCTGACCCCCATGGCGCTGGGACTGACGGGCGGTAGCGTCTTCATCTCCCAGCCGCTGGCCCTGGTGGTCATCGGCGGGCTGACCACCTCCACCCTCCTGACGCTGGTGCTCGTCCCGGTGCTGTACAACCTGACCGAACGCGCCAGTACTGCCCTGCGTGAGCGCCGAGGCCGCCGGAGGTCCGCCACCCTCCCGGCATGACACCCGACACCTCACGGCCGTGTCTGGCAACCCATGATTCACACTGGTTCCGGTCGACCAATGCAGCGGGGTTCATGCACCGGCGTAACTTGGCCAACCAGGCCGAGCGCGCCTCGGCGACCTTAGGGTTCGAGCGTCACCCCGCCTCAGTTACTGGTCCCGAACGACTTCGCGGACCTTCACACCGCCGCCTTGGCCGTGCCAGGATCAACGGACCGTCCGGGGATAGTGCGTCAGGCTCCCGGCAGCACGACCTCAACGAAGGGGTTGGCGATGAAGGCAGCGCGGTTGCACGAGTTCGGCGGTGACTTCGTGGTGGAGGAGGTTCCCACGCCGGAGCCCGGTCCCGGTGAGGTTCGGGTCCGCGTCGGCGGCTCGGGCGCCTGCCACTCCGACCTGCACGTCCGGACGGGGGAGATCCCCGTCCACCTTCCCGCTCTCCTGGGCCACGAGAACGCCGGGTGGGTCGACGCCATGGGTCAGGGCGCCGAGGGCTTTGAGATCGGTGAACCCGTCGTGGTGTTCGGTGGGTGGGGCTGCGGTCGCTGCCGTGTGTGCCTGGGCGGCCAAGAGCAGCTGTGCGACACCATGCGGTGGGGCGGTATCGGCCCCGACGGTGGTTACGCGGAGTACATGGTCGTGCCGAGCACCCGGCACCTGCTGGCCGCTGGCGACCTGGACCCGACCCTCGCCGCCCCGCTGACCGACGCGGCACTCACCCCGTACTCGGCGGTGAAGAAGGCCCTCCCGCGTCTGGTGCCCGGCACCACGGCGGTGCTGGTGGGCGCCGGTGGGCTCGGCCAGTACGGGCTGCAGTTCCTCAAGCTCCTCTCCCCGGCGACGGTGGTTGTCGTCGACAGCTCGGCGGACAAGCGGCGCCTCGCCCTGGAACTCGGTGCCGACCAGGTGGTCGACCCGGCAGACGCCGACGCCATGGAGCAGATCAAGGCCGCCAGCCACGGCGAAGGCGCGGCGGTCGCGCTGGACTTCGTCGGGGCCGACGCGACGATGAGGCTGGGGGCCTCGTCGCTGGGCCCGCAGGGCCTGTTCGTCCTGGTGGGCCTGGCGGGAGGTTCCTTCCCGTTCTCGTTCTTCTCCCTGCCCGTCCAGGCGACGCTGACCAGCAGCAGCTGGGGCAGCCGCAACGAGCTGGAGGAGGTCCTCGCCATGGCCCGGACCGGGCGCCTGGTCTCCACGATCGAGCGGTATCCGCTGGGCGAGATCAACGACGTGTTCGCGCGCCTCGCCGCCGGGCAGGTCCAGGGCCGTGCCGTCCTGATCCCTTGAGCACACTCGTCCACGTCCCGCTAGGCGCGTCTGCCACGGCGAGCGGCACCATGCGCTGACGCGGCGCCCGCCGCCATCACCGCCTGGCCGAAGACAGCAGACATGACCCGGTCCGGGCTAGTCAGCCGCCCGGCTCCATTCTGCTGCCCAGGAAGCTATCGCGTCGATGACCGGTCCGAGGGCCCGCCCCTTCGCCGTCAGCACGTAGCGCGGTGCGCCTGCGCCGATCGGGCACGTGCGCGAGAGGAGTCCTTCGCGTTCCAGCTCCCGTAGCCTCTCGGCCAGCAGGCGGTCCGAGAGCCCGGGGATGACGGCGCGGATCTCACTGAAGCGCTCCGCGTGGGCCATCAGGGCGTGAAGAATGACACCGTTCCACCGTCGACCGAGCAGCTCGACGGTCTGGTGGAACGACGGGCAGTAGCGACCGCAGTCGTCGCCCGCGGGACCGACCGCCTCGTCCGCCACCTCGCCCTCCACGTCCGCTCAAGGGTGATTGACCCGCGCCCAGGGTACTGCTATACCTCAATCACTTACATCTGGTAAGCGGCGACCTGGGAGGGTGACGTGGAGGTCCTGGTGCTCATCGGCAGGGTGGTCTTCGCCTTGCTCTTCCTCGGCTCAGGCTTTGGCCACCTCACACAGCGGCAGATGATGGCCGGTTACGCCACCGGCAAGGGAGTGCCTGCCGCCAACCTGATGGTCCCGCTGACCGGGCTGCAGCTCCTGGCCGGCGCACCGATGGTGGCCCTGGGGATCTGGCCCGACGTCGGCGCCCTCCTGCTGGTGACCTTCCTGGTGCCCACAGCCTTCATCATGCACGGCTTCTGGGCCGAGACCGACCCCGGCGCCAAGGCTATGGAGCAGACCCAGTTCCTCAAGGACCTGGCCCTGGCCGGAGCGGCACTGGTGATGTTCGCCGTCTTCGCCTACCTCGGTGACGATCTGGGCCTGGTCCTGGTCGGCCCGCTGTTCAGCCTGTCATGAGCGGCGCGGTTCCCGTGGCCATGCCCGAGCGCCCGGGCCCGCGACCCTCGACGACCCCGACCAACCCGCACACCCAGCTCGACCAGCAGCCGAGCGACGACCGACCACGGCAGCGCCTCATCGGGCAGCTCGCCGACCTGCCGGATGTGGTCTGGGCGGCCTCGACGATCTCTGTCCCGGGTGCACAAGCGCTCACGCTGCCTCGGGGCCCACACCGAGGGCCACCCGACGCGTTCATGATCGACACCGAGTTCGCCCACCTCCACCCGGCCCCTGACCACTCCCTTCACCTGGTACTGCCGTCGGCGGCCGCCGAAGCCGCCATCGACGCCGGCTGGGCCGAGCAGCACCCCATCGCCCGCCTCGGGCTCATCTCGCCGGGTGCGGTCATGGTCTACGCGCCACGGGACGCGCACGAGGCGGACATCGCCGCCGGCCTCGTCCGGGCGTCCTACGCCTACGCAACTGGTTCGACGCGTTCGCTCAGAGCGAAAACCTGAGCGGCAAAAGAGGCCGCGGTCCACTCTCGGGTCCGCGCCCGATCCGAAGATCACTCAAGGAGGAGTGCCTCATGGCAGGAAGACTCGAGGGCAAGGTTGCCCTCATCACCGGTACGGCGGACGGTCAGGGACGGGCCGCCGCCCTCGCCTTCGCCGCTGAAGGCGCCAAGATCGTCGGGTGCGATCTCAAGGCGGAACTAGCCGAACAGACCGTCGAGCTCGTCCGGGCGCAGGGCGGTGAGATGGTCTCGATGCAGCCGCTGAACCTGGGCGACGAAGCCGCGGTGCAGCGCTGGATCGACTTCGCCGTCGAGCAGTACGGCGACTTCGACATCCTGTACAACAACGCCTCGGGTGTCCGCGGCGGCACCATCGAGTCCTTGACCCGCGCGGACTGGGACTTCGACATGACCAACGAGGTCACTATCTTGTTCCTGGCCATCCAGAAGGCCCTGCCGGTCTTCAAACGCAAGGGCCGCGGCACTATCCTCAACACCGGCTCGGTCGCCGCGATGGTCGGCTCGGCCATGCCCGGCAACGTCGCGGGCAACCTCGTCCACAACGTCGCCAAAGGCGCCGTCCTGCGCCTGACGACCAATCTCGCCGTCGAGCTGTCACCGTGGAACATCCGCGTCAACACCGTCTCCCCAGGGTTCATCGACACCCCCGCGACACGACCGCTGCTGGAGGCCGGCGGGCGCGCACCTGTCGAACGCGCACTGCTCAACCCGCGCGTGGGGCGACCGGAGGACATCGCCATGGCAGCTGTGTACCTCTGCTCGGACGAGGCCGACTACGTCACAGGCGCGAACCTGGTCGTCGACGGCGGCTGGGTCGCAGGTGGCGGCGTCGGCCGCCCCGACCCCGAGATCGAACAGATCTTCGGCGAGGTGATGAAGAAGCTGACCAACGCCCCCACCGCCTGACAGTGAGGATGTAGGCGAGCTCTCGACGACGCTCCCTGCCCTCTGCGTGACTGGCGGTGACCGACGCCGCCGACCCTTCGGTGCCGCCGATCTGGCCCGCCCGCGGCCGGGGCCTCGCGGTCGTGCTGCTGGCCGCCACCACCTGATCCCTCCGGCAAACACGGACCGCGGCGCTGGTCGCGGCATGGCGAAAGGTCAACGAAGTTGATGCCTGACATGGCAACGATGCTCGCGCACTGGACCGAGAGGGCCGGGCCCCACTCAGAGGGCGCGCTCCTGCCACCGCACCATGAACGGTGCCTTGGCTGCGGCCCGGACAACCCCCACGGCCATCACCTCCAGGTCCACCGCCGTGGGGACGGGGTGATGGCTGACCATGTCTTCGACGAGCGCCACGTCGGAGCTCCCGGAGTCGTGCACGGCGGCGCCGTCGCCACCGTCCTTGACGACCTGTTCGGGTTCCTGCCCTACCTGGTCGGAACGCCGGCCGTCACCCGCCAGCTCACAGTGGACTACCTGTCACCGGTGCTCGTCGGAGTCACCTACCGGATCGAGGCGACGGTGACGAGCCGGGAGGACCGCAAGGTCTTCGTCGTCGCCACCGTGAGCGACCTGGATGAACGCACCGTGGCCACGTCGAGCGCGGTGTTCATCACGGTCGACGTCGAACACTTCGCCCGGCACGGAGGCGTCTCCGGCGGTGGCCCGACACCACCCGTCACGGATGACCACCGTGACACCGGCCGGGAGAGCGCGGTGGGCCAGCAACGCGGGTAGTGCGTGTCTCGACAGCGATCTGTGCGCGCGAGCTCCAGCCGGACCCTGAACCCGCCACGCGCCCGAGGCCCGCGGAACCGCTTCGCTTGAAGCCCGGGGTGGGTCACCTCGAGGCGCGGGAGCGGGTGGCGTGAAAGGCGGCGAGTGCGCGCTGATCGGCGTCGCCGAGGGTGTGCAGGTACTTCTGGGTGGTCTGGATCTGCGCGTGGCCCATTCGCTCCATCACGGAGAGAAGGTCCGCTCCTCCGGCCAGCAGCCAGGATGCGTGTGCGTGACGTAGGTCGTGCATGCGAACGGGAAAGTCGATGCCGGAGCGTTGAACGGCCGGCCGCCAGTAGCGGGTGTTGAACGTGCCCCGCGAGAGGGGTTGGCCTCCTTCGGTCTCACGGGAAGGGAAGAGCAGGTCGGCCGGTCCCAGGCCGAGGTCATCGATCCGCGCGAGGAGGGCGTCGATCAGATCCTGGGAGACCGCGACGGTGCGCGGCTCGTCGTCCTTGGGGTAGGGCTTGACGATCATACGGCGCCCGGTTGGGGAGTCCTTGGTGGACACCTCCACGATGGTGTCCTGCACGGTCACCGTGCGGGCCTCGGTGTCCACGTGCCGGGGTCGTAGCGCGACGAGCTCGCCCCATCGCAGGCCGGTCTCGATGGCCGTCATGACCATGACCGTGAAGCGCGGCGGGATCTGCGCCAGCAGCCGGGTGTACTCATCCGGGGTGAGGGTGCGGGTCCTGGTGGTGATCACCTTCGGAAGGTCGGTCGCCGCGCAGGGGTTGAAGGGGATGATCCGGTCGGCCACGGCTCGGGCGAAGATCGAGTGCAGCATCACGTGGTACTTGACGATGGACCGCGCGGACAGGCCCTTGCGTCGCTTGTCGGCGATCGTCGTGGGTTTGGCCGCCTGGTTGACCCACTCCTGGACCAGGGCAGGCATGATCCGCGCCATTGGGTAGTCCCCGAAGAAGGGGACGAAGTGGATGCGCAGGTTCGAGGCGTACGCGGCGTAGGTGGTGACCTCCAGGTGGCGCGAGGGCAGCCACACGTTCTGGGCATACTCCTTGAAGGTGATGCGTCCGGCCCGTGGGTCGATCCACGTCCCCTCGGCGAGCGCGATCTCGGCGCGGACAGCGGCCTGCATGGCGGCCTTGTCGGTGCTGAAAGTCCCGACGGTGCGCTTGGCTCCTGAGGCGTCGCGGTAGCGGCCCTGGTACCGCTTCTTGCCGTCCTCGGCCCGCCGCACGGTCACCCACGCCATCTCGACCACCCCGGCCGACATGTGGGCCCAATGTGGGCAGACGCCGCCGGGCACTGGCGAACAGCGGCGAACGCCGGCGTACGCGAAACCCATGCTGATGTGGGTAGATGCATGCATTGAGCCTACTCAGGCGTCGTCCCCTGGCAAGAGGGCCTGCACTCATAACCCAGAGGTCGCAGGTTCAAATCCTGCCCCCGCTACAAGAAGACGAAGGCCCGGACCTGACGGTCCGGGCCTTCGTCGTGCGGGCCTTCGGACCTTCGGGTCTCCGGGCCTTCGGGCCTCCGGCGCGCCGGTACTCGTCCGCCGCGCGGCCGCTACCCGCGCGCCGAGACGCGCTCCGACCCCAGCACCGCCAGCAGCGCGAGCTTGCTCGCCGCCTCCGTGCGGGGCGGGGCGGTGAGCACCAGCAGCACCTGGGACGCGTCCTCGGTGAACAGTGCCTGGCAGTCCACCTCGATGTCGCCGATCTCGGGGTGGACGAGCACCTTGTGGTCGGCGAACCGGCGGCTCACCTCCTGCTCGGCCCACAGGGCGACGAACTCGGGGCTGCGCCGGGTCAGCTCCCGGACGATCTCTGCCGCGCGGGAGTCCGGGCCGGCGGCACCCAGGGCCGCACGGAGCGACGCGACCTGCGCGCGGCCCTGCCGGTCGTGGTCGCCCAGCGGGTAACGGCGGCGTCCGGTCCCGGGGTGGGCGAACCACCGGTAGATGTCGCTGCGCTCGAGGCCGGTCAGCGAGCTGGTGTCCCCGAACAGCGCCCGGGCGGGCTCGTTCTGCACGAGGGTCTCGGCGAGCGCGGTGATGATGAGCGCCGGCGTGTCCGTGAGGCGGTCCAGCACACGCAGCAGCCCCGGGGCGATGTAGTCGGGGGCGGGGTGGCGCTCCGGCGCGCTGTGGCCGGCCACCCGGAACAGGTAGTCCCGCTCGTCGGGCGTCAGCCGCAGGGCGCGCGCCAGCGAGGCGAGCATCTGCGTGCTCGGCTGCGGTCCCCGGCGCTGCTCGAGCCGGGTGTAGTAGTCGGTCGACATGGCGGCGAGCTGCGCGACCTCCTCCCGCCGCAGCCCCGCCGTGCGGCGCCGGACACCGGCGACGAGGCCCACGTCCGCGGGCTGGAGGATGCTGCGGCGGCTCACGAGGAAGCCGGCGAGGAGGTCGCGATCCACCCGTGCAGTATGGGCGTGGCCCCGCGGTCCAGCCAGGGACCGGCGATCCCCCGACGAGCGCTCTCTGGAGCGGTCCCCCGGTCCCCCGGACAGTGGTGGGCATGGACATCTCCGGCAACACGATCGTCATCCCCGGTGCCACGAGCGGCATCGGCCTGGCTCTCGCCCTGCGCCTGCAGGAGAAGGGCAACACCGTCGTGGTCGGCGGACGGCGCACGGAGCTGCTCGCGCAGATCGCCGCCGAGCACGGGCTCGGCACCGTCGTCGTGGACACCACGGACCCGGTCAGCATCCGCGCCGCCGCCGCCCAGGTGGTCCGCGAGCACCCCGACCTGAACGTGCTCGTCACCATGGCGGGCATCATGCGCACCGAGGACTGGACGACCCCCGGGTTCCTCGCCGACGCGGAGCAGACGGTCGTCACCAACCTGCTCGGGCCGATCCGCCTGATCGCCGCGTTCACCGAGCACCTGCAGTCCCGGCCCGCCGCCACGATCATGACCGTGTCGTCCGGGCTCGCGTTCGCCCCGCTGCGGGTGACGCCGACCTACAACGCCACCAAGGCCGCGATCCACATGCTCAGCGAGTCGATCCGGCTGCAGCTCGCCGGCACGTCCGTGCAGGTGCTGGAGCTGGAGCCGCCGGCCGTGCGGACGGACCTCGTGCCCGGGCAGCGGGACAACGAGCTCGCGATGCCGCTCGAGGACTTCGTCGCCGAGGTGGTGGAGCTGATCCAGACGCAGCCCGACGCGACGGAGATCCAGGTCGAGAACGTGAAGCTCCTCCGCTACGGCGAGGCCCGCGGCGACTACGCGCAGGTGGTGGCGACGCTCAACAGCCTGGACCGGCACGCGCGCTGACGAGCCGCCGCCGGGTCGTCCCGGCGGCGGACCCCGGCGCCGCCCCACCCCGCGGCCGCACGTTCGGTGTCGGTGGGGTCGCGTACGGTCGAGCCCCCGACCCCGAGGAGCGCCCCGTGCCCGCGACGACGCCCGCACCACCCGGACGTCCGGCCCCCGCCGGCCCGCCCCCCACGCTGACCGTTCCCGACGTCGCCGCGTGGCGGACGTGGCTGGACGCGCACGAGGACGACTCCGACGGGGTCTGGCTGGTGCTCGCCAGGAAGGGGGTCGTCGACCCGACGTCGCTGACGTACGCGGAGGCGCTCGACGAGGCGCTCTGCAGCGGCTGGATCGACGGCCAGCGGCGCGGGGGCGACGCCGCGACGTTCCTCCAGCGGTTCGTGCCCCGGCGCGCGCGCTCCCTGTGGTCGCAGCGGAACGTGGAGCACGTGGCGCGCCTCGTGGCGGAGGGGCGGCTGCGGGAGCGCGGCCAGGCCGAGGTCGACAGGGCGCGCGCGGACGGGCGCTGGGAACGCGCGTACGCCGGACAGGCGTCCGCCGAGGTGCCGGCCGACCTGCTCGCGGCGCTGGACGCCGTGCCGGGCGCCCGGGCCCGGTTCGACGCGCTGGGCCGTCAGCAGCGGTACTCCGTGCTGCACCCGCTCATGACGGCGCCCGGGGACGCGGTCCGGGCGACGCGCCTCGAGCGGGCGGTGCGGGCGCTCAGCAGCCCGCCGGACGACCGCTGAGCGGCCGACCCCGCGCGGGACGGGACGGAGCACGGACGGCCTCCGCGATCCGCGCGACCGCCGGCTCGACCTCCGCGACCCGACGCGCCAGCTCGAGCAGCGTGAAGGTGCGTCGGACGCTGCCGGGCGCGAGCTCGAGGACCTCGACCCGGCCTCCGTGAGGGCGAGCGCGAGGTCGGCGGCGACGGCCGACCTGCCCTCGCCCCCGGGGGCGGGACGACCCGCGGCGCGGACCGTCGAGGTCAGCAGCACACCGCCGGCCTGACCGGCCTCGACCCACTCCTCGCGCGACGGCCGACCGCGGGGAGAACCCGGTCGTCTTCGTCACCTGGAAGGTGCTCGTCGAACCGTGCTGATCCGGCCTTCGGCAAGCCGGATCATCGCAGCTGAGGAGCACTCGTCTCGCCTGCGGAACGCTCTGCCCCTGAGAGCTCCGGGTCAGCGGGCGTGCTCGACCGCGCGGCGATCGCCGTGCGCGGGGCCTTCCTGCGCCGGGCTCTCGGACCGACGTCGCGCCGCTGCGTGGCGGCCGCCGAGGCGCCGCTCGAGGGGGACCTCGACGCGCGTGTGGAGGAGCCACGCGAGGCCGGCCGAGACGACGAGGCACAGCGCGGGCCCGGTGCCCGGCGGGGCGCCGGCCGGCAGGAGGTGCCCGATCAGGCGGATGACGAGGTGGTGCACGAGGTAGAAGCAGTAGCTCGCCTCGCCCGCGAGGACGAGCGCGGGGTTGTGCAGGACCGAGCGCTCGCCCGCGGCATCGGCCTGCGCGCTCACCACGAGGAGCACCGCGATCGGCACGACGGTGACCGCGGCGATCCCGAGCCCGGTCGGGTCGAGCCCGGCGACGAGGTACGCGGCGAGGACGACGATGGCCGCGACCCAGCGCGGGACAGGCACCCGCCGCCCGCGCACCGCTGCGACGAGGGTGAGCCCGAGGACGAACTCCGGCAGGCGGGAGATCGGCGCGACGTACACCGCCCACGCCGTCACGGAGTTGGGCTGCGCGAACGTGGTCGGCAGCGCGAGCGAGGCCCAGGTGCCGAGGGCGACGACGACCCCGACGCACGCGAGCCGGAGCCCCCGGGTGGCCCCCGTGCGGAGGCGCAGGACGAGCGGGGCGAGCAGCGGGAAGAGCAGGTAGAAGAACGCCTCGGTGCTCAGCGACCACGCGACGGGGTTCCACACGTAGTAGACGCGCGCGTCGGGCACCCACGACTGGACGAGGAGCAGCGCGAGCACGTCGGCGCCGGGGCGGCCGAGCTCCGTGCCGAGGACGTGCGAGACGACCAGCCCGGCGAGCATCGCCACGAGGTAGGCGGGGTAGAGCCGTGCCGCACGGCGGCGCCAGAAGGTGCGCGCGGAGGTGCCCGACGTCCAGGAGAGTCCCAGCAGCATGCCGGAGAGCACGAAGAAGAACGAGACGCCGAGCCGCCCCTGGGCCGTCAGCGCCGCGAGCGGAGCGAGGTTGACGTGGAAGCCGAAGACGAGCAGCGCGGCGACCGCGCGCAGGCTCGTCAGCGACGCGAGGCGCGTGCGGGGCGGTGCGGTCGGCAGGTTCGTGGTCGGGCCACAGGCCGACGACCTGGTGAGCGACGACCCGACGGCCGCAGACCCGACGGCCGCAGACCCGGGGGACGGCCCGGGCGAGCCGGTCACAGCACGGGCGCGAGCCAGGACAGCAGCTCGCGGTGGAAGACGGGGAGCGCGAAGTCCCGCGCGCGCGCGACGCATGTCGCGGGGTCGGCGCCCGCGACCGCGCGGACCGCCGCCGCGAGGTCCACGGGCCGGTCGGTGGGCGCGACCGCGCCCGGGAGCGCGGGCTCGACGATCTCCCGTGCGCCCCCCACCGGGCCGACGACCACGGGTGTGCCCGCGGCGAGGACCTCGACGGGGAGGATGCCGAAGTCCTCGATGCCCGGGAAGACGAGGGCGACCGCGCGCGCGAAGAGCGCGTACATGAGGCCGTCCGACGGACCGTCGACGAGGTGCACCGGGACGCTCGCCCGCTCGGCGAGCTCGACCAGCCGGGCCCGCTCAGGGCCCGAGCCCGCGATGACGACGGGGAGCCCGAGCTCCTCTCCCGTCGCGATGACGAGATCGAGCCGCTTGTAGGCGACGAACCGCGACGCGCCGAGCAGGAACCCGTCGCCGAGGCGGTCGAGGAGCGCCCACTCGTCCGGCGTGAGGGGCTGCGCCGGGCCGGCCGTCGCCGCGGCCACCGCGCCCGGTCGGTCCGCGGGGTGGCCGTCGGGCCCGGCTCCCGTCGCCCCCGTCTCCGCGAGCGTCGCGGTGACTCGGTCGACGTCGACGGGCGGATGGATCACTCGTGCCTCGCGGTCCCAGTGCGTGCGGATCCGGTCCGCGACGAACGCGCTGTTCGCGGCGAGCTCGGCCGGCTCGCCGGCGCGGTGCCTGTCGAGCGCGCGGAACGGGACGGCCATCGCCCGCACCCACGGGCGGTCGCCGCGTCGGTCGAGCGACGGCTCCCAGAGGTAGCGCGCGGGGCTGTGCACGTAGACGTACTTGCGGAAGTCCGCCGGCTGGTCGGTGAACCGCACGTGGTGCGCGAAGAGGTGCGAGCTGACCAGCGCCCAGTCGTAGGCGCCCGGTCGCCGGCGCCAGGTGGCGGGCAGCAGGGGGAGTGCGGCCGCCTTCGACCGGCGGAGGGGCGTGCGGGCGAGCCACGTCTCGTGCACGTCGCGTCCGGGGTAGCGGCCGGGCGCGTCGGTCCACAGGCAGTGCAGGTCGAGGCCGGGCAAGGCGCTCGCCATCGCGTCGAGGACGAGCTCCGACCCGCCGCGCCGGGCCACCCACTCGTGGACCAGCACGCCGCGGCTCACGACGTCCTCCGCACGCCTCGACCGAGGCCTCGCGATCGGGACCGTGGCATGCCGCGGCCGAGCGCGAGGAGCAGGCGCTCCTGGGCCTCGTCGAGGCCGCGGGCGGTCGCGTCGTCGAGGAACGCGTCGAGGTCGGCGCACGCCGGCTCCGCCTGTGCCGTGCCGGCCGGCCGGCCCGGCGCGAGGAGGCGGGCCACGGCGTCCGCGACGGCCTCGGGGTCCGGCGCGCGCAGGGCGGTGCCGCTGCGCGCGACGCGCAGGATCTCGGCCGCGCCGCCGCCCGACGTGGAGACGACCTGGCAACCCGCGGCCAGTGCCTGGACCAGCACCTGGCCGAACGGCTCCGGCTCGCGTGGCGTGTGCAGCACGACGTCGACCTCGGCCAGCTCGGCGGCGACGTCGCCGACGTGGCCGCGGAAGACGACCGGCACGCCAGCGGCGGCCGCGAGCCGGTGGCACCGCTCGAGGTACGCCTCCGAGCCCGGGTGCGGACCACCCAGGAGGTGCAGCTCGATGTCGACGTCGAGGCGCTCGCGCAGCACCCGCACGGCCTCGATGGCGATGTCCTGGCCCTTCCACTCCTGGAACCGGCCGACGGCGGCGAGCCGGACGGGTCTGCCGCGCCCGCCGGGCGCCACCGCACGCAGGGGCCGGACCGACCCGCGCGTGAGCCCCGAGACGGGGAACGCGATCTCCACCGGGCGGCGCGCCGCGACCCGCGGCAGCTGGTCCGCGGTCCACCTGCTGTTGGCGAGGAAGCCGTCCGAACGGACCATGATCGCCCGGTAGAGCACGGCCTTGACCGGGCCGACGGCGTCCCGCGTGAGGTGCTGGCGCACGTAGGTGACGCGCGGCGCCGACCGGAAGCCCGACGTGTGCACCGCGACCGCCGCGCGCATGGAGTTGCAGACGACCAGGTCGGGTCGCAGCCGCTCGAGGTGGTCGCGCAGCTCGCCGGGGCCGAGGTCCGTGCCGCCGGGCGGCAGCACCGCGCGCACCGCGGCACCGCCGTCGTCCGCACCGTCCGCGCGGTCCGCGACGCGGTCGGCGACCGGCCCGCCCGCGAGGAACACCGCCGAGCGGCGCAGGTCGCTCGGCTGCTCCAGGTAGCGGGCCAGCCCGAGCTGCCCGCCGCCCGGGCGTCCGCTGTGGTCGACGTGCACGACGTGGGTGGGTGTCATCGTCTTTCGACCTCCGAAGGCACGGTCCGTGCCGGTGGTGCGGTGGGAAGAGGAGGGCGTCCGGCCGGGGACGGGCGGTGACGCAGCGCCAGGAGCGTGCCGGCCCCGACGACCTCGCCGGCCGCGAGCCCGGCCGCGACGCCGGTAGCGCCGGTGAGGAGGCCACCGCCGACCATGGCCAGGGTGCCGAGGCCCGCGCTCGCGACCGTCGAGGCGAGGACCGGGCGCCAGTGGTCGGCGAAGCCGAAGACCATGCGGACGAGCGGGGTGGAGACGCCGAGCGCGAGGAACGCGAGCGACTGCCAGGCGAGCACGACCGGGTCTGCGCGCACGTGCTCGCCGAAGAGCAGGCCGCTGACGGCCGGGCCGAGGGTGGCGAGAGCGGCACCGCCGACCAGGCCGAGCAGGAGGTGCAGCCGGCGCCCCACCTCGACCCGGCGTGGCGAGCCCGCGCACCAGGCGGCGAGCGCGTTGCCGAGGCCCACGACGACGAGCAGCGCGTACCGGTAGAGCCGGTCGGCCGAGACGAAGCCCGCCGCGCCCGCCCCGCCCGCCGCACCGGCGAACGCCGTGGCGAGCGGCACGGGCAACGTCGCGGCGACGGTGCCGAGCAGCACCGAGGCGCTGCCCTGCCAGGCGAGGGCGACCTCCGACCACCACCGGCGCGGCGACGCCACCACCGGTTCGCCGGTGCCGCGCAGCACGGTGTGCGCGAGCCGGGCGACCGCGATCAGCTGGACGGCCGTGAGCGTCACGGGGTAGACCTGCGGCGACGCGCCGAGGGCCAGCGCGACCGCCGAGGCCAGCGCGGCGACCAGCTTGGGTCCGGCCTCGAAGACCAGGAGCCGGCGGGCCGATCCCTCGCCGATGCAGTACCAGCCGACGGCGAGGCCCGTGGTGGTGGTCGCGGCGGCCGTCGTCGCCGCGAGCGCGTGGCTGCCCGGGACGAGGGCCGCGGCGAGCACGCCTGCGAGCGGGCTGCACGCGAGGACGAGGGGCAGACGCACCCGGAGGCTGCGGGCGAGCACCGCCGGGCGACCGGCCGGTGCGGCGACGGCGACCTCCGCCTGCCCGACGAGGTTCCAGCCGAGCATGACGACGGCGGCCGCGAGCGTGCCGATCGCCTGACCCGTCCCGAACGCGACCCAGCCCTCCTGCCCCGCGCTCCGGGACAGCAGCGGCAGGACGAGAAGCGCCGACGCCGAGCCGAGCACCGACAAGGACCCGAAGCCGAGCAGCCTCCCCACGAGCACGCGAGCGGCGCCCCGCCGACCAGCGCCCGGTGCGTGACCCGACGCCGCGGCCCGCTCAGCCCGCGACACGGGCACTCCGGTCGACGAGCGCGACGAACCGACGCGCGGACTCGGCGGCGTCGAGGCCGGTGGCGACCTCGCGTGACCGGGCCCGGGCGGACGAGAGGGCGATCGGGTCGGCGAGGAGTCCGAGGACGGCGGCGGTGAGGCCCGGACCGTCACCGGCCGGCGCGTACCGCGGAGCGTCGAGCGCGAACGAGCGCACGCCGGCGATGTCTGTGGACACGACGGCCGCGCCGCAGGACATCGCCTCGGCGACGGGCAGGCCGAAGCCCTCGTCGTCGCTCGCGCACACGTACAGCGAGCTCGCGCGGTAGAGGTCGGCGAGGTCGGCACGCTGCGGGTTGCGCACGTGCACGGCGGAGGCGGGCAACCCGTCGGGCCGTACCCCTGTGCCGAACGTCGTGAGGCGCACCCCGGGCTCGGAGGCCGCGACCGCCCGGTAGACCTCGCAGACCAGGTCGGTGCGCTTCCACCGCTGGGTCGAGACCATCGCCAGCACGCCGGGGACCTCGGGGTGGCGCCCGGGCCTGAACACGTGCCGGTCGACCCCGTTGGGGACGAGGACGCTCGGCACGCCGGCCCCGGCGAGCACGTCGTGCAGCCAGCCCGAGACGACGACCTTCTCCAGCGGCAGGCGCCAGCTCGCGACGACCTCCTCCTCGGTCGCGACGAACGTCTCGACGTGCTGGACGAGGTAGATCCCCCTCGCGCCCGTCCTGGCCACGGCCTCGGCGACCGCGGGGGCGGTGCGCACGCCGGTGGCGATGAGGACGCCCGCGGCGGGGATCGCGTCCGGCACGAGGCGTGCCGTGTTGTGCACGCGGACCGCCGCGTGCAGACGGAACCACGTCGGGCCCGCGTGCCGGCGCGCCGCGTACGCGACCCGGCGCAGCCCGAGGTCCGGGTGGTCGCCGGGCTTGCGGGTGCGGGCGTGCAGCACGGTCACCTCGTGCCCGGCCGCGGCGAGTGCGTTGACGTACCGGTACGCGACGGCGTAGCCGCCGGTGGGCGCGGCGGCGATGCCCGGCAGGACGACGACCACCCTCACGGCCCGACCCCCTTCCTGCGGGTGCCCGCGGAGGCTACGGGCCGGGCCACGCCGGGCGCGGGGCCGGCGGCCGCGGTACGCCTGCCGGCGACGGCCGTGCACGCCCGCAGCACCACCGCCATGCCGACGACGACGGGCAGGAAGAGCTCCTGCCGGGGACTCTCGACCATCGGGGACTCCAGGGTGCCGATCGCGAGGAGGACGACCACGAACCACGTCGGCGTGAGGTCGGGTGCGCGGGACGCCCGTCGCACGAGGAGGACGAGCAGGAGGAGGCCGGTGACGAGCGCGAGGACCCCGCCCGTGACGAGCCACTGCAGGACGAGGTTGTGCGCCGACGCGGCCTGGTCGGTCAGGCCCGTGCGGTTGCCGGCCGTCTCGGCGAACCACTCGCGGCCGAGTCCGGTGAGGGCGTGCGGCTCCGCCGCGCGCAGGGACGCGGCCCAGATGCCGGCACGCCCGGAGAACGCGGTGACCGGCCACGAGCCGAGCGGGACCCCGACGGCCACGACGAGCGTCGCCACCGCCCACGTGGCCCGCCAGCCGCGCCCGGGGCGACGCGGCAGCACGTGGGGCAGGACGACGAAGACGAGCCCGACCCCCGTAGCGATGAGCGCCGTGCGGCTCGAGCTCCACACCAGGGCTCCGCCGCCCACGGCCGTGCCGAGCCACGCCCAGCGCAGCGGGCGGATGCGGGCGACGAACGGGATGGCGAGGGCGGCGTAGATGCCGAGGGTGTTGGAGTGGCCGAAGACGCCGGCGAGCAGGTCGTGCCCGATGAGCGCCTTCTCCGAGGTGCCGGTGCCGCCGGCGACGTCCGGGTAGAACGCGGGGCCACCGCGGACCAGGCCGTAGACGAGGCTGAGCGCGGGCGCGAGCAGCAGCACGGCGCCGAACAGCCCCCACCAGCGGCGACTCGGGCTCAGCGTCCACACCGCGACGAGCACGAGCATCGCGATCGCGGCACTGACCAGCCACGTCGGGTCCGAGCCCGGCCGGGCGAGCTCCTGGACGGCCGGCACGCCGACGGCACCCAGCAGCAGGAGGAGCGGGAGGATGTCGCCGACCGGCCGGGCGCCGCCGCGCACGAGGACCCGTACCGCGACGAGCACGGCTCCGACCGTCGCCGCCTGGCCGGCCAGCTGCGCGCCGAGCGACCGGGCGGCCTGGTCGTACGCGTCGAGGTTGCGGTGCGGCGCCCCGGCGAAGTGCGTGGCGCCCGTGGCGACCCCGGTGAGGGCGACGAGGAGCACGAGCCAGAAGAAGATCGCATCGTCAGGGCTGGTCGCGGGCAGGCGGCGGGCGGTCATACCGTCCCTCGCAGGGTGAGGTCGCGCAGCGCGTCGGCCGCGCCGTTGGGCGAGAGCCGCGCGTACCGGGCCGAGGCCAGCTGACGTGCGACCGCGGGCAGCCGCAGTGCGCGGGTGGCGGGGTAGGCGGCCCTGGCACGCTCGAACGCGAGCTTCGCGCCGGCCAGACGGACGGCATCCGCGAGGCGAGGGTCCTCGCCGGGTTCCTGTGCGAGCGCGAGCCGCGCGAGGAGCTCCTCGCTGCGTGCGACGTTGCGGCGCGCGGTCCGGGGGGAGTCGGTGAGCCGGCGCAGGTAGTAGGCCGAGGTGCGGCGCGCCACGCCGACGACGTTGCTGCCGTGCATGCGGTAGTCGACGCGCGGCGTCGGGTCGACGCGCAGCACGCCGCGGGCCGCGGCGAGCGTGACGAGCCAGCCGTCGTGCGTCCAGCTCGGCGGCAGGGGCAGGGCGAGCGCGAGGAACTCCCGCCGGATCGCCATCGTCATGCCCGGTACGACGTTGCGGCGCACGGCGGCGGCGAAGGCGTCCGGGCCGCCGAGCGTGGCCAGCTCGCGCTCGCCGACGTGCAGGGTCGCGAAGAGGGTGGTGCCGCGCTCGTCGTCGGTCCCGGGCCGCCAGATCACCGCGTTGCCGCCGACGACCTGCGCGGTCGGGTCGTCGCGGAGGACCGTGAGGGCCGCCTCGACCTTGTCCTCGTGCCACACGTCGTCCTGATCGGCGAGCAGGACGACGTCCGCCGTGCTCGCGGCGAGCGCGCGCTCGACATTGCCCCGAACGCCCAGACGCTCGGCGGCGGGCTCGAGCACGGTCAGCGCGGGGCGGCGCTCCGCGGGCGCGGCGGCGGCGTGCCGACGGACCCGGTCGAGCGTGCCGTCCGTCGAGCCGTCGTCCGCGACGATGAGCTCGTCGAGCGGGACGCGCTGGCGCAGGAGGGAGGCGACCTGCGCGTCCACGTGGGCCGCGCCGTTGTACGTGCACAGGGTGACGCCGACGCTCATCGGGCGCTCCTCGGTCGACGGGGTGGGGCAGTCACGGGTGCAGGCCTGCTCGGGTCAGAGGCTGGGCGTCCCGGATGCCTCGGCGGTCCGGACGGGTGGCGCGGCTCAGGTGCTCGGCCCCGTGGGGCGGCACAGCGAGCGCGGCGGCGATCGAGCGGACCGCCTCGGCGATGCGGGCCACGGTCTCGACGTGCGCCGCCGCCGGCTCGGCGACGGGGTCCGGGACGTCGTCAGGGCCCCCGGCCGCCAGCGGCCGCGCGGCGACGGCCCGGGCGCAGAGGTCAGCGAGCCGGCCCGGCATCGCGTCCGGGTCCTCCAGGCGTGGGGCCGCCGGGTGCGTCGCACCGACGAGGCGGGCGAGCTCGAGGAGCGTGAAGCTGCGACGCACGGCGGCGGGCACGAGGAGGACCGCCGCCGCGCGGTGCTCGGTGGTCAAGCCGAGGACGAGGTCGGCACCTGCGACGTCCGCGGCGACGAGCTGGTGCGCGACGTGCTCGCGAGCACCCGGGCTGCCGGGGGGCAGCGCCGCGAGCGTGCGCGGATCCATCGGCGCCCCGGCCAGCGCCCGGGTCCCGACGGCACGCACCGTCACGGCCTGGCCGGCAAGAGCCGCCCGCAGGAGGCTCGCGGCGGCGGGCGAGCGACACACCGCGCCCGTGCACACGAGGAGGATGCGGCCCATCCGGCCCACGGCGTCGTCCGACCCCGTGGCTGTCCACGTCCCGCGCCTCGCGGTCGCGGTCGACCAGCGGCCGGCGCGGTGGCTCATCGGCCCACCGCTCGTGTCCGGGCCGTGGGCACGGCGGCAGCCGGCCCGGCGGGGGCGCCCCGGGGCGGGCGCGGCGCGCGCGAGCCGCGCCGCGACCCCCGGGAGCCGCGGTGCCGGCCGAGGTCCGCCACCTCGGTGCTCGCGCCGTGCACGTAGCCGTACCCGTACCCGTACCCGTACCCGTACCCGTACCCGTAGGGGTCGGCGTCCTGGCGTGCGACGCGGTTGAGGACGATGCCGAGCAACGCCGAGTCGACGTGGGCGAGCGAGCTCACCGCGGCACGGAGCTGGCCGCGGTGCACGCGGTCGCAGCCCGCGACGAGAATGGTGCCGTCCGCGAGCGTCGAGAGCACGGCCGCATCCGTCACGGGTAGCAGCGGCGAGCTGTCGATGATGATGACGTCGTAACGCAGCGCGAGCTGCCTGAGGGTTGCGCGCATCGCGTCGGAACCGAGCAGCTCGGACGGGTTCGGCGGGCGCTCGCCGGACGGCAGGACGTCGAGCAGGGTCGTTCCCCAGCGCTGGACGACGTCCTCGAGCCGCGCGCGGCCGACGAGGACGGTGGTGAGCCCGGCGATGCCCTCGAGCGTGAGCGCCCGCGCGAGCGAGGGTCGGCGCAGGTCGGCGTCGACCAGCACGACACGTGAGCCCGCCTCGGCGATCGCGAGCGCGAGGTTCATCGCGGTCGTCGACTTGCCCTCGCCCTCGAGCGCCGACGTCACGAGGAGTGTGCGCGCCTCGGCGACCGAGCGCGCGAACTGCAGGTTGGTGCGCAGCCGACGGTACGCCTCGGCGGGCGCGCCGTCCGCGTCGCGCGACGTCAGCGTGCGCTGGCCGAGCCCCGGGTGGTCGGCGACGGCACCGAGCACGCTCGCGGACGTCACCGTCGCGACGTCCCGCTCGTCGCGCACGCGCGTGTCGAGGCTGTGCCGCAGGAAGGCGAGTGCGAGGCCGCCCGCCGTGCCGAGCGCGAACCCGAGGACGAGGTTGAGTCGCAGGCTCGGCGACGCCGGCGAGAGCGGCGCAGCGGCCGGCCGCACGACCGACACGCGCACGGGCGACGTGGCGCTGCCGTCCGGGGTCTCGAGCTCGCCGACCACCGTTGCGAAGCTCTGCGCGGTGAGGTTGGCGATCTCCGCTGCCCGCGCGGGGTCGGCGTCGGAGACCGCGATGTTGATGAGCACCGTGTCGGCGGGGGAGGAGGCCGAGATCTGCTCAGCGAGTGCCGCCGCGTCGGTCCCCTCGAGGCGGTCGGCGACGGGCTGCAGCACCAGCGGCGACGTCACGGTCTGGGTGTAGGAGGCGATCTGCTGCTGTGTGAAGCTCGAGCCCTGCCACAGGTCGGCCGCTGTCACGCCGTTGCGCACCGAGACGAAGACCTGGGTCCTGGCCTCGTAGAGAGGCGTCGCGGTGAGCGCGAGCGCCGCGCCGGCGCTGATGCCCAGCAGCGCGGTCGCGAGGATCCAGGGCCATCGGGTGCGCAGGAGCGCGATGAGGTCGTGCAGGTCCAAGGGGTCCTCCCGGGACGAGTGGGTGGTCGGGGACGGGCCGGGCGCCGCGCGTCCACTGCCGGACGAGGAGGCCGACAGCGGTGCGGCCGTGGTCCGCTCACGCGGCCTCGCCGCCGGAGACGGGGTCGGGCAGGGGGATCGGGCACGGCCGGCGCACCCGCCCGGGTGAGGAGGTCGACGTCGTGCGTCGGCACCGGTCGGCCCAGCGCGTGGTCCTGGCCGGGGTCGCGGCCGAGCGCGCCGACCGGCTCGGTGGTCGCCGCGGAGACCGGGTCCCCGCCGAGCCGCGCGACGAACACCTCGTCGGCCTTGACGTGGCGCAGCACGGAGGCGGACCACATCTCGGGGGCCTCCAGCGCGCGCCCCACCAACGCCGAGGCGGCGACCAGGGTCAGCACGCCCTCGCGGCCGCCGCCGGCGAGGAACGCGACCGCGGTGACGACGGCCGGGCCGACCAGCGCGAACGCGTCGCGGATGAGGACCAGGGCGGTCAGCGTCGCGTCGGCGGCGCGCTCGCTGCTGAGCACGCGCACCGCCGGCCCGTTGAGCCCCCCGGTCATGACGGTCTGCCCGATGGAGGCGAGAGCGATCGCGTCGGTGTCGAGGCCGAGCTCGGTGGCGCCCAGCGCGCGGGCGAGCAGGATCGACAGCGCGGCGTTGACGACCATGGTCGCGGCCTGGCTGCCCGCGGTCCACGCCCCGCTGGAGGTCGCCGCGCGTGTCTCCGTGCGCGCTGCGTCGGCCGGGCCGTTCCTGCGACGCGCGGCGAGGCGGGCGCCGGGCATGGGTGCTCCTCGGGTGCGGGCTCGGACGAGAGCTGTATCAGCAGAGCGCTGACGAAACATCATGATGACACAGACAGATCGGGTGTCGGCGCACGCCGCGGCGCGGCCCGCCGTCAGCGATCCGTGAGGATCGGCGGCGCTCCCGTTCGGGATCCGTGAGGGCGCCCGTCGCCAGTCCCGGGCGGGTGTGTGCTGGCTCCGTGCCCCGGGGCAGGCGGCCGCAGCCGTCCGGCACGCGACGGGGCCGGCGCGGTGACAGGAGGTCCACCATGACGACCAGGACGACCACGACCAGCGGGACGACCGGGACGACCGGGGCGGCGGCGACCGCCGCCGGGCGCGGTCAGGAGCTGGTGCCCCGGCGCTCGGTGGTGCTCGCCTTCGCCGTGCTCGCGCCGCCCGTCGCGGCGATCGGGATGCACCTGCTGGACGTCACCGCGGTGACCGCCGTGCTGGTCCTCGTGCTCATCGTGGTCGCGGCATCCGCGTCCGGGCTGCGTGCTGCCGGTGTGGTCGCGGCGCTCGCTGCCGGGCTGTCGTTCGACTTCTTCCTCGTGGAGCCGGTCCTCAGCTTCACGATCGCCGAGCCGGAGGAGGTCGAGGCGACCGTCCTGCTGCTGCTGACCGGTCTGGCGGTGAGCGAGATCGCGCTCTGGGGCCGCCGCCAGCAGGCGCGGGCGAGCCGACGCTCCGGCTACCTCGACGGGGTGCTGCGGACCGCGGACGTCGTCGCCGCGCGGCCCGCCGACCCCGGCCTGCTCGCGGTGCAGGTGGCCGACCAGGTCCGGGAGCTGCTCGACGCGGACGACTGCCGGTACGAGCCGGTCGTCGCCGAGCCGGGTCGTCGGCCCTCGGCGTCCGCGACGGTGCTGGAGCGCGACGGGTCGGTCACGCGGCGAGGCGCGGTCATCGACGTCGACCGCCAGGGCCTGCCCACCGACGACCTGCTGCAGCTCGAGGTGTCCGGTGGGGGCACCGTGCACGGCCGTTTCCTCGTGAGTGCGGCGACCCGGGTCGCGCGGCCGTCGGTCGAGCAGCGGCGCGTGGCCGCTCTGCTCGCCGACCAGGTGGGTGCGGCCTTCGCCCCGGGGGCGCCGCCCGCGGTCGCGCCTCCGTCCGCGGGCCGGTAGGACGGGGCGCGTGCCCGGTCGGCGACGCGGTGCTGTTCCCCGGCGCGGACGGGCAGGGACCCGCGGCGACGCGCGAGATCCTGCGCCCGGGTCGTGCGAGCGGTCATCGTCCGGGGCGCCGGGCGGGCGAGGGGAGGGGCCCCGGCCCGCCGCGGCGGAGGTCGGGGTGGGTCAGGCGAGCCCGTGGCGCCGTCGCGGTGCCAGGGCGGTGAACGCCGCGGCCGTGCGGCGCGCGGCCCGCGGACGGGACACGTCGCGGGCGGCCTGGGAGCGGCGGTGCTCCAGGCGGCTCTCGAGCTCGCGCTCCTGCTGCCGGTAGACGATGAGGTACAGATCCGGGTGCACGGGGTCCTCCTGCACTGATCGAGGTGGCGGGGTGCGCCACCGGCGGGTCACCGCAGAGGGACGGCTCGCGTCCTTGCGGCCTGTGGACCGGGGGTGGTGGTCCACACCCCCAGCCTCCCGCGCGCGAGCACATCGCCGGCCCCGCACCACCCGCTCGCCGGGGGTGAACCGGCGCCCCACGGCCGCCGCACCCCCGTCTTCACCAACCCGAAAGGGACGAGAGTCCCAACCTGCTCCCGCACCGTGCTCCCGCTTCCCCCGTCGGAGGCTCCGACGGGGGATCGTGGTGCTCCGCGGACCACCTCGATCCCGCGCAGACCCCTCCGATCCCGTTCGGAGCCTCCGAACGGGACGAGGGCGTGGGGGGAGCGCGGCTGCCGGTGCGGGAGGGGTGCGGGCGTGCCGTGCGCTGTCAGGGCTCGCGCGCCGGGTCGTGGCCCGGTGCGGGGAGGGCCTCGCGGACCGTGTCGATCGTGTCCGCCTCGTCGGCGCGCTTGTCGTCGCGGTAGCGGATCACCCGCGCGAACCGCAGCGCCAGGCCGCCGGGGTAGCGGGGTGAACGCTGGACGCCGTCGAACGCGACCTCGACGACCTGCTCGGGGCGCAGGGTCACCGTCCAGCCGTCGTCGGCGACCTCCAGCTCGCGGAACCGTGCGGTCTGCCAGGCCAGCATCTCGTCCGTCATGCCTTTGAAGGTCTTGCCGAGCATGACGAAGCCCCCGGCGGGGTCACGGGCGCCGAGGTGGATGTTCGACAGGGACCCCGCCCGCCGGCCCGAGCCGCGCTCGACGGCGAGGACGACGAGGTCGAGGGTGTGCCGGGGCTTGACCTTGAC
This sequence comes from Cellulomonas sp. C5510, assembly GCF_019797765.1. Classification (NCBI taxonomy): domain Bacteria; kingdom Bacillati; phylum Actinomycetota; class Actinomycetes; order Micrococcales; family Cellulomonadaceae; genus Cellulomonas; species Cellulomonas sp. C5510. The sequence continues at coordinate 2,978,995 of NZ_CP081862.1, read as the reverse complement.
CCACGCGGAGCCGCGACGGCCGGCCTCGTACGGCGCGTCCGCGTCCTTCACGACGACGCCCTCCTGGCCGGCGCCGACCCAGTCGGCGAACGCCCGCCCGGCGACCTCGGGGTCGTCGGTGACGACCCGCTCGACCACGAGCCCGCCGGCCACCGTGTCGAGGGCGGCGAGCCGCTCGCGCAGCGGGGTGTCGAGCAGGTCGCGGCCGTCGAGGTGCAGCAGGTCGAAGAAGAACGGGCGCAGCTCGGTGGTCGCGGCGAGGTCCGCGTCGCGGGTGGCGCTGCGGGCGGCGGTCTCCTGGAACGGGCGCGGACGTCCCGTGGCGTCGAGGGCGAGCGCCTCGCCGTCCAGCACCGCGGCCCGCAGCGGCAGCGCGCGCACGGCGGCGACCACCTCCGGGACGCGCGCGGTGATGTCGTCGAGGCTGCGCGTGAACACCCTGACCGCGCCGCCGTCGCGGTGCACCTGGACCCGGATGCCGTCGAGCTTGGCGTCCACGACGACCGGCCGTCCGCCGAAGCCGGCCACGGCGGTCGCCACGTCCGGTGCGGAGGCGGCGAGCATCGGGCGCACCGGCCGCCCGACCGTCAGGCCCACCCCCTCGAGCGCGGCGCGGGCGGCCTCCGGGGAGGGCGCGGCGAGCGCGGCCACGGCGACCGGCTCGCTGGCCCCGGCGAGCATCGCGGCCCGGCGGACCACCGGCGCCGGCACGCCGGCGGCCTCGGCCACGGCGTCGAGCAGCAGGGCGTCCAGCGCGCCCTGCCGGACCTCGCCGGCGACGAGGCCCGCGAGGAACCGCTGCTCGGGCTCGGTCGCGGCACCGAACAGGTCGGCGGCCAGTGCCGCGCGCGCACCCCCGGAGCCGGGGCCGGCGAGGCCTGCCATGCGCTCGAACGCCGCGTCGACGGCCAGCACCTCGAGGGACGACGCGGTCGCGGGGGCGGGCAGGTCGCGCAGGGAGCGCCACCCGAGGCCGGTGCGACGCTGGCGCAGCTCGCCCGCGAGGTACCGGGCCACGACGGGCACCTCGTCGGGAGCGGTGCGCCGCAGCAGGTCGACGAGCAGGGCGCGCTTGGCCAGTCGCGAACGGGTCGCGGCCAGGCCGGCGGAGGTCGCGGCGACGTCGGCGAGCAGCACGGCGCCATCCTGCCGCCGCCCACCGACACCCGCCCCCCCGGCACCCGCCCACACGGGCGCGATCGGGCGCCCCGGGCGCGCGCCGCCTCAGTCCGCGCCGTCGCCCGCGCGCGCTCCGACCCGCGCCGCGGCCCTGCCGGGGTCGGGCGCGGGCACGAGGGTGTGCGGGTGGCGCCGGGTGTGCGTCTCGACGGCGGTCAGCACCCCGGCGAGCACGGCGGCCGCGAGGACCGTCGCCCGGGTGCCGAGGGCGTCGGGACCGCTGGCGAGCGCACCGGCCCCGGCCCCGGCCGCGAACGCGAGCACGACGGCGGACAGGCGCGCCACGGCGGCCCGCTGCGCCGGGTCGTAGCCGGTCAGCCACTCGTAGGCGGCCGTCACGAGCGTGCGCAGGTTGCCGGTGGTCATGGTGGTGCTGTAGCTGGTGTCCCGCACCAGGCGGAACGTCGTGACCTGGAGCGCCGCGACGAACGACACGGCGCAGGTGGTGACGAGGTGCGGCGCCGTGCGGGGGAGCGCGGCGACCGCCAGCAGCACCAGGATCTCGGTGCCGAGCACCAGCCGCGTGGGGTCGTGGAACCAGCGGCGGTGCCGGTGCGCGGCGAGCACCTCCGCCGCCACCAGCCCGAGCACGAACGTCGCGATGATCGGCAGGTACCGGGCGGCGTGCGGACCGTCGCCGCGCGCCCAGGCGACGGCGACCAGCACGACGTTGCCGGTCTGGGCGTTGGCGAACACCCCGTCGTGCGCGACGAACGTGTACGCGTCGAGGAACCCGCCGACGACGGCGAGCGCGGCGCCCGTGGCGGGGTGCTCGGCGCGCGAGCGGACCCTCACCACGAGGCGCCGCCGGGGGAGCGGGAGGGCCGGGTGCCGACCGGGGTGACGTCCACCGGGCCATGGTCCACCCGGTCATCCCATGACCCGCCGGGACCCTCGGCCCAGCCGCGCCCGGTCAGACCGCGGCCAGCAGGGCGTCCACCTGCGCGGCCACCGGGGACGAGCTCGTGCTCGGTGAACGCGGCGGGCCGGCTCGGCGGGCCCCACCAGCGCTCGAGCTGCCGCGGGTCGGCCCGCAGCCGCCAGACACGCTCGGCCGGCGCGGCGAGGACGCGGTCCACCCCGTCCGGTTCCAGCTGACGGACGACCATGCGGGTGCACGTGACGCGGGTGCCGGGACCCGCACACGAGGGTGCGGGGCGTGGGCGGGCGCACACTGGTGCGCATGATCGCCACCGGACTCGTGCTCGCGACCGTCGCCGCGCTCCTGCACGTCTACATCTTCGTGCTCGAGTCCGTGCTCTGGACCACCCCGCGCGCCCGGCGGACGTTCGGCACCACGCCCGAGCAGGCGGAGGCCACCCGCGAGATGGCGTACAACCAGGGCTGGTACAACCTGTTCCTCGCGCTCGCGACCGCGGTCGGCGTGGTGCTGACCGCCCTCGGGCACGAGAGCGCGGGAGCGGCCCTGGTGCTCGCCGGCTGCGGGGCGATGGCCGCGGCCGCCGCGGTGCTGCTGCTCAGCTCGCGCGGCGCTCCCCGGCGGGCCCGGGCCGCCGTGTCGCAGGGCCTGGTCCCCCTCCTCGCCGTGGCGGCGACCGTCGTCGGCCTGCTCACCTAGCTCCGGAGGTCACCTCAGGACGTCACGTCCGCCGTGGTGAACCGCGCCCACGCCAGCGAGCCGAACACGGCCACCCACGCGGCCTGCACCCCGAGCCCCTCGGCGACGACGCCCCAGTCGACCTGCAGCCGCAGGAACTCCGCGAAGTCGAACCAGTGGTGGGTCAGCAGGCCCGGGTGGATCGCGGCCACCTGCGGCAGCGAGTCCAGCACGGTGGAGACGACCGCGACGACGACGGTGGCGGCCATGGCCCCGACCGGGACCTCGGTGAGCGTCGAGAAGAACAGCCCGACCGCGACCAGCCCGGTCAGCGACAGCCCGACGTAGCCGACGACGCCCAGCACCCGCAGCACGCCGTCGCCGACGGGCACGGTGGTGCCGGACAGCAGCGTCACGTCCTGCAGGCCGAAGTACGCGGCGCCCACGACGAGTCCGGTCACCGCCACGGACAGCACCGCGGCGGCGGCGAACGCCAGCGCGGCCACGGCCTTGACGGTCAGCAGGCGGGTCCGGGGCACCGGGACGACCAGCAGGTAGCGCAGCGTGCCGGCGGCCGCCTCGCCCGCCACCGCGTCGCCCGACGCGATGCCGATGCACAGCGGCAGCAGGAACGGCAGGCAGAGGAACAGGGCCGCCACCACGAGGAACAACCCGTTGCCGGTGACCTGGTCGACGAACGACGGCCCCTGACCGGCCAGCGCGCTGTCGCGCGTGAGGAGCAGGACCGTGCCGAGCAGCACCGGGACCAGCGCCAGCCCGGCGAGCAGGACGAGGTTCCGGCGCCGGCCGAAGACCAGCCGGAGCTCCGAGCGCAGCAGGCGCCCCCAGGCGACGGGCGCCGGGGCGGCGACGGACGGCGGTGCCGCCGGGGCGTCAGCGCGCGACATCGAAGCCCTCCCCGGTCAGCTCGACGAACACCTGCTCCAGGCTCGGGCGGGCCACCTCGATCCCGACGAGGTCGACCCCGGCGTGCACGAGGGCGGCGGACGCCTTCTCCGGCGGGGTCGGTCCCAGCAGCGCCGTCACGGTCCCGCCGGCGTCCGGCCGGACGTCGTCGAGCCCCAGCGAGGTGAGCACGTCCGCCGCCGCGCCGACCTGGGGAGGACGCGTCCGCACGACCAGCCGCGCGACCCCCCGCCCGGTCAGCTCCGCGCGCTCGCCCTGGAGCAGCAGCCGGCCCCGGCTCATGATGCCGACGTGGGAGCACACCTGCTCGATCTCCGCGAGCAGGTGGGAGGACACGAGCACGGTGGCCCCGCCGTCCGCGAGCTCCCGCACGAGGTGCCGGACCTCGCGGGTGCCCTGCGGGTCGAGACCGTTGGTCGGCTCGTCGAGCACCAGCAGGTCCCGGGGCTGCAGCAGGGCGGCCGCCAGACCCAGCCGCTGCTTCATGCCCAGGGAGTACTGCCGGTAGGGCTTGGTCGCGGCCGCCGCGAGACCGACCCGGTCCAGCGCCGCGTCGGCCCGGCGGCGGGACGTCCGCGGGTCGGCGGTGGCGTCGCCCGCGTCCAGGCGGGCGAGGTTCGCACGGCCCGACAGGTACGGGTGGAACGCCGGTCCCTCCACGAGGGCGCCGACCCGCGGCAGCACCCGGGCCGCGTCCTCGGGGATCGCCGAGCCGAGCAGCCAGGCCCGCCCGGCGGTCGGCCGGGCGAGGCCGAGCAGCATGCGGATGGTCGTCGTCTTCCCGGAGCCGTTGGGCCCGAGGAACCCGTAGACGGCGCCCCGCGGCACGGCCAGGTCGATCCCGTCGACGGCGACCTGGCCGGACCGGAACCGCTTGGTCAGGCCCGCGGTCCGGACGGCCAGGTCACCGTTCTCACCCGGCACGTCCTGCGACGGCGGCCCGGGGTCGGGGGCGACGGTCATGCCGCCGCGCGCAGCACGTCCGCGGGGACGGAGCCCACCAGCACCCGGCCGTCGTCGGTGACCAGGACGCTCAGCAGGGTCGACGACAGCAGGCGGCCCTCGGGGACCTCGGTCGTGAGCTGCTCGTACAGCGCGGCCCCGTCGAGGCCCGGGCGGGTGACCTTGCCGTCCTCGTCGGTCGGGACGAACTCCTGCACCAGGTCCTGCGCGTGCTCGGAGCCCAGCACCCGGTCGGCCCCCGGGACGGTGGCGAGCGAGTCCGTGTCGCCGCCGACGAGGCCCGCGACGTCGACGTCCGCCAGCTCCACGACGCTCGACCACCCGGAGCCGGTGACGGCGACGCCGTCCGGCAGGGCGGCGTGGTCCGGATCCGTGACGGCGGCGGGGTCGCCGTCCGGCAGCGGCACGACGACCTCCTCGGTGCTCGCCCCGGCGGGTGCCGAGAACGCCAGCACCGAGTCGTCCGGGGTGGTGAACGCGACATCGGTGAAGCCGACCTCGAGCGACGGCGCCGCGTCGTCGGCGGTCGCCCACACCTGCACCCGCAGCGGGGCGGACGTCTCGGCGTCCACCGCCACGACCACGCGGGACACGAGCGAGGCGTCGTCCTCGGGGCTGACCACGAGCTGGTAGGCGTCGCGGCCCGCGACGGTCGTCGGCCGGTCGACCGTCACCGCGGAGTCCTCCTCGGCGCGCGCGAGCACCTGCGACGCGGCCTCGTCGGGAGTGGGGAGGTCCGCCGCGGCGGGCGGGGTCGCCCCGGAGCCGAGCTGCCCGGCCAGCGCGTCGTACCGGGCCTGCCCGGCCTCGTCGAGCCGGTAGTGCGTCACGGCGTCGTCGGTGGAGGAGTACGTCCACGCCTGCGCGCCGTCGCGCACCACGGAGTACTCGGACGTCGCCCCGAGCAGCGCCACCCGGGAGCGGTCGCCGCCGTCCGACCACACGCGCAGCGTGGAGGAGCCGCCGAGCAGGTTCACCGGGTCCGCGCCGGTCATCTCCGAGACCGGCAGCTCGGGCAGGCCGAGGCGCGCGGTGTACACCACGGTCCCCTGCACGGGGGTCGGCTCCGCGGCGGCGACCCGGGAGAGCAGCTCCTGCGGGTCGACGTCGGGCAGGCCGGAGGAGTCGGCGGTCGCCAGCGCCGGCACCCCGATCGCGGCGGCCACGGCGGCGGCGACCACGCCGGGCACGGCCCAGCGGGCGCGGGGGGACAAGGTGCGGCGGGCACGGGTCTCGGACATGGCACCCACTGTGCCGTGCCGACGCTGAGGGGACGCTGAGAGGCGCCCGGCCCTCGCTCTGCCGGTGCCGCCCGCCGGGTGCCATGCTGCCGGGGTGCGGGTGCTGGTGGTGGACGACGAACGCGGGCTGGTGAGCGCCCTGCGCCGCGGCCTGACGGCCGAGGGCTTCGCTGTCGACGTCGCGTACGACGGGCAGACCGGCCTGGAGCTCGCGACCGACCGGGACTACGACGTGCTGGTGCTCGACGTGATGCTGCCGCGGCGCAACGGCTACGACGTCGTCACCGCGCTGAGGGGGGCCGGTGTCACCACCCCGGTGCTCATGCTGAGCGCCAAGGACGGGGAGCACGACGTCGCCGACGGGCTGGACGTGGGCGCCGACGACTACCTGACCAAGCCGTTCTCGTTCGTGGTGCTGGTCGCCCGCCTGCGCGCGCTGCTGCGTCGGCCCGCGCAGGTGCGGCCGGCGGTGCTGACCTCCGGGGACCTCGTGCTGGACCCGGCGGCCCGCACGGTGACCGTCGCCGGCGCGTCCGTCGACCTCACCGCCCGGGAGCTGGCGCTGCTCGAGTACCTCATGCGGAACGCCGACCGCGTGGTGGGCAAGGTGGAGCTGCGCGACCACGTCTGGGACGGCCCGGGCGAGGACGGCAACGTCGTCGAGGTCTACGTCGGCTACCTGCGGCGCAAGCTCGGCCGGGACGCGGTGCGGACGGTCCGGGGCGCGGGCTACCGGGTCGGCGGGTGATCCCCGTCCGCCGCTGGTCGTTGCGCGCGCGGCTCACGGTGGTGACCGCCGGGCTGCTGTGCCTGGCGCTCGCGGTCGGCGCCGTGCTGCTGAGCGCTGTGGTGCAGCGCAGCCGGGTCGCGGCGCTCGACGACGTCGTCCGCGCACGGGCGGCGACGGTCGCGGCGCTCGTCGCGGGCGACCAGGTGCCCGACGCGCTGCCCGTCGCCGAGCCGGGCGAGATCGTGCAGGTCCTCGACGCGCGTGGCCGGGTGGTGGCGACGTCGCCGACGGCGAGCCGCACCCTGCCGGTCCTGCCCGCTGCGGAGCTCGCCGGCCTCCGCGAGCGGGCGCCCGTGGTGGTGGGCGCCGCGACCGCGTACGACCGCGCCGCGCGCGTGGCCGTGGCGGTGCCCGACCCCGGCGCCGGTGCCGTGGTCGTCGCGACGGTGCCGCTCGCCGAGGTCCAGGGGCTCGTGCGGGCGCTGCGGCTGTCGCTCGTCGGGGTCGTCCCCGTGCTCACCGCCGTCCTCGCACTCGCCATCTGGCTGGCCCTCGGCCGCGCGCTGCGGCCCGTGGAGCGGCTGAGGTCGGCCGCCGCGCAGGTCGCCCGGGCCGGTGGCCCCGGGGCGCTGCCCGACCCGGGGACGGACGACGAGGTGGGGGCTCTCGCCCGCACGCTCAACGAGATGCTCGACCGGCTCGAGGTCGCGGCCGACCGGCAGCGCTCGTTCGTCGCCGACGCGGCGCACGAGCTCCGCACCCCGCTCGCGGCGCTCGGCGCGACGCTCGACGTCGCGCGGGCCCACCCGGAGGTGTACGCGCGGGACGAGCTCGTGGCGGAGCTCGGCGACGAGGTCGCCCGCATGCAGGCGCTCGTCGACGACCTGCTGCTGCTCGCGAGAGTCGGCTCCCGGCCGCCGGCCTCGCAGCAGGTGGACCTCGGCGAGGTCGCGCGCGACGCCCTCGCGCTCGCGGTCGCGGCGGCGGGGCGCGCCGACGTGCGGGCCGAGGTCGTGGGCGGGGGCCGGGCGCGAGGCGACGCGGCGGCCGTCGGTCGGGTGGTCCGCAACCTCGCCGACAACGCGCTGCGCCACGCCCGGTCCGCGGTGCGGGTGCTGGTGGCGGACGGTCGCGTGGCCGTCGTCGACGACGGGCCGGGCGTCCCGGCGGCCGACCGGGAGCGGGTGTTCGAGCGCTTCGTGCGGCTGGACGACGCCCGGGCGCGGGCAGCCGGGGGGAGCGGGCTCGGCCTGGCGATCGCCCGGGAGGTCGCGCGTGAGCTCGGCGGCGACGTCGTGCTCACGGACGGCGCCGGGGCCGTCCCCGCGGACGGCGCCGGGGGCGCGGGCCTCCGGGCCGAGCTGCGGCTGCCCGGCATGTGACGCATCTCACACGGGCGGTCCGTGACGCCCGGGCGCACGCGCGGGATGAGCAGGGCATGGAGACCTCCCGCCGGACCCGCCGTGCCCGCTTCGCCGCCGTCGCCGCCGTCGCGCTCGCGCTGACCGCCCTCGCGCCCGTCGCCCAGGCCGACGAGGACGTCTCCGTCGGGGCGCGGTCCAGCGGCCAGTGCGCCAGCGGCCGCTTCTGCGTCTGGTCCGGCACGAACTACAGCGGGTCCTTCTGGTCGACCGCCTCGGTCGGCCTGCAGGACACGACCGTCCCCGTCGCCGGCTCCGTCTGGAACCGCATGGGGGTCGACGTCCGCATGTACTCCGGCACCGGCGGCTCCGGCAGCATCCGCTGCTGGAACAACGGTCAGCAGAACGGCGCCGTCTCGGTGGGCAGCGCCTCGATCCGTACCATGACAGCCACGACGTGTTAGCGAGCGATCTGAAGGTGGCGTGGGGACGGGCGGCGACGAGGGGGCTGGGCCAGCCGACGCGGCAGGGGAGGACGACGCCGCGGCGTTCGCCGCTGCCTACCGCGTGCTCGCGCCGCAGGTCCGCGGGTACGCCCGGCGCCAGGTCCCTGACGGGCTGGCGGAGGACGTCGTGTCCGAGACCTTCCTCGTCGTCTGGCGCCGCTGGCGCGAGGCGCCCCGGGAGCCCGAGCAGCTCCGACCCTGGGTGTTCGGCGTCGCGCGGAACAAGATCCTGCACGTGCGGGAGCAGCACGGCCGCGGCCTCGCGACGCTCTCCCGCGTCGCCGCCCTGGAGCCCACCCGCCCGGTGCCCGGCGACCCCGCCGACGCCCTCGCCGCCGCGGACCGTGCGCGCCGGCTGCTCGCCGCCCTCCCGCCCGCCGAGGGCGAGGCGATGGCCCTGACCGTCTGGGCGGGGCTGACACCGACCGAGGCCGCCGAGGTGCTCGGCTGCTCGGTCACCGCGTTGACCTCGCGGCTCAGCCGGGCGCGCGCCCGGCTGGGGGCGCTGCTCGCGGCCGACGGCGTCGCCGGCACGGACCACGGCGCCGCCGAGGGTACGAGCACCGACCGCACCACCCGCAGCGCCGGCACCGCGTTCCCGAGCAGCACCGAGCAGGAGAGGAGAGGCCGATGAGCACCGACGACGACCGGAAGGCCGCCCTCGCCGAGGTGGCCGCCCTGCGCGCCGTCCTGCACGCGCAGGGACTGGGCACGGTGGTCGACGGCACCGACCCCGCCGACCGACGGGGCGCCGCCGCCGACGACGCGGCGATCGCCCGGATCCTGGCGGCGGACGCGGGCGCGGGGGATCCGGACGGCCGGGCCCCCGCCCCCCGACCGGTGCGCACGGACGCCGAGGCGGCGCCCGCTCCCGTCGTGCCGCTGCGTGCGCGGCGGGTGCGGCCGTGGTGGCTGGCCGCCACCGGTGCGGCGGCGGCCGTGGCCGTCGCCGCGGGCTTCGGGCTGTCGGAGCTGCGGACCCCGGCTCCCGCCGTCGCCACCGGCTCGCCGCCGATGCTGGCGTACCCGCTGGACCCCGACGACCTGGCGCAGGGCGCCGGCGAGCCTGCGCGGGAGACCCTGCTGGAGCTCGCGGCGGTCGCGGACGCCCAGGTGGACCCGGAGCCGCGCGGGCAGGTGCAGCACACCCTGTCGCAGTCGTGGCTCCTCAGCACGAACGCGCAGTGGGACGGCACAGCGGACTCGACCGTCGACCCGACGGTGGTCGAGTCGTGGCTGGGGCCGGACGGCTCGCTCGTCTCGGTGGAGTGGCGCGGGACGCACCTCGACGCGGCCGGGCGGCTCGGGGCGGTCGACACCAGCCCGGCCGAGGCCGCGGTGGACCGGTTGCGCGCGGGCTCCGTCGACCCGGACCTGGTCACGGGGCTGTCGCTCGACCCGGACACGCTCCGTGCCCAGCTGCGCGCCCCGCTCGCCGCCACCGGCTGCGGCCCCGACGCCCCCGCGGACGCCGGGGCGTGGTGCCTGTACCGCGCGGTCACGGACCTCTCCGCCCGGTACGTGCTGCCGTCGGACGTCGAGGCGGCCGTGTGGGAGGCGCTCGCGGACGAGCCGGGGGTGACCCTGGCGGGCGAGGTCGTGGACCGCACGGGCCGGCGCGCCGTGGCGGTGTCGGTGCCGGGCGCGCCGACCGACCTCGACCCGACGGTGCGGGTGCTGCTGGTGGACCGCGGGACGGGACGGCTGTCGGGCCTCGAGGAGGTCGTGCTGTCCTCGCAGGTGCTCGGGTTCGCCGAGCCGACCGTCACGCAGTTCCGGTACGTCGTGACCTCGGACATGGTCGGAGAGGTCGGTGGCCCCGCGGCGCGCCGCTGAGTCAGGCCTGGAGCTCCACCAGCACGGCGGGCACCTCGTCGGCGAGCTCGCGAGCCAGGTAGCCGAGCGGGCCCACGCGCGCGGCGAGGCGGTCTCCCGCGGCGCCGTGCACGGCGGTGCCCCAGCAGGCGGCCTGCTCGGGGGCGCACCCGGCGGCCAGGAGGCCCGCCACGGCGCCGGCCAGCACGTCGCCGCTGCCGGACGTGCCCAGACCCGCGTAGCCCGTGGCCGACGCCCACACGCGTCCGTCGGGGTGGGCCACCCGCCCGGCGCAGGTGACGACCGCGTCCCAGCGTCGCGCCACGCGCGCGGCGGCCTCCTCCGGCGGCGGGGCGTCGCCGTCGAGCAGCCGCGAGGCCTCGGCGAGGTTCGGGGTCAGCACCACGCGGCCGGGTGGCAGCCGCACCTCGTCCGCCATCCCCGGCAGCACGCCGAGCGCGAACGCGTCCAGCAGGAGGGCCGGGGCGTCGTCGGCGTCCCCGAGCTCCGCGAGCACGCCGCGCACCAGGCGGGCGCTGCCCTCGGGCTCGTCGAGGCCGGGGCCGACGACCACGGCGTCCGCCCGGCGGAGCTCGTCGGCGAGGTGCGGCGGCAGCTCCCCGGTCGGTGAGCCGTCGGCGTCCTCCGGCAGGGAGAGCACGCCGGACTCGGGCGTCGCCACCGCGAGAGCGGTCGCGACGGAGCCCGCGACGGCGAGCGTGAGGCGGCCCGCGCCGATCCGCAGGGCGGTGAGCCCGGCCAGGGCGGCCGCGCCGGGGGTGCGGCGCGCACCTCCGACGACCAGGACGCCGCCGCGGTCGTCCTTCGCGCCGTCGCGGGCGGGCAGCGGCCAGCCGCGGAGCAGGCGCGGGGTCAGGGCGGGCGCCTCAGTCATCGCCCTGCCCCGGGTGCTCGGTCACGGGCTCGTCCTGCGCGGTCAGGTGCGACACGTCGTCGAACGTCTCGACGCGCCACCGGCCGTCCGCGCGGGTCAGCTCCGTGAGCGACGCGTTGCGCACGCTGTGCTCGGCGACCTGGACCATGAGCTCCTCCTCGGTCATGCCCTCCGCGACGTAGCGCAGCAGCCAGATCACCGCGTCGTGGCAGACCACGAGCACGGTGCGGTCGGTGCCGGACTCGGCGCGGACCAGGTCCGCCAGCAGCGACCGGAGCCGGAGCGCGACGTCCGCCCACGACTCCCCGCCCGGTGGCCGGTAGTAGAGCTTGCCGAGACGGTCGCGGCGGGTCGCCTCGTCGGGGAACCGTGCCGACACACCGTGGCTGGTGAGCCCGTCCAGGACGCCGAGCTCCCGGTCGCGGAGCCGCTCGTCGACGACGGGCCGCAGGTCGAGCCCGGCCTCGGCGACCGCCAGCTCCGCGGTGCGCCGCGCCCGCACGTAGGGCGAGCACCACAGCGCCTGCGGGGCGCGGGGCGGGGTCAGCGTCGCGAGGTGCTCGCCGAGCGCGCGCGCCTGCTCCTCGCCGGTCGCGGACAACGGGGTGTCCGCGTCGCGGGTGGTCACCCCGACGGTCTCGTCGCCGGCGCGCTCGGCGCGCGTGGCGGCGACGTTCCCCTCGCTCTCCCCGTGCCGGACGAGCAGCAGCCTGGCGGTCATGCCCCCACGGTGTCAGCCGAGCGGCGGGCGCGCATCCGCAGGTCGGACGGCCCGCCCGCTGGGCCGGAGGTCCCGTGACGTGGGACGCGCGGCGGCGCTACGTTGCTCGTGACCGCGTTCACAAAGTGCGCGCTCCCGCGCGACGCGCAGTGTCGAAGGAGATCTGCCGTGCCCGAGATGATGAAGGCCGCCGTCGTCCGCGAACTCGGAGCCCCTCTGGTGGTGGAGGAGCGCCCGGTCCCCGTCCCGGGACCGCACGAGGCGCTCGTGAAGGTCGACTACTCCGGCGTGTGCCACACCGACCTGCACGCGGCGCACGGCGACTGGCCGGTGAAGCCGACGCCGCCGTTCGTGCCGGGCCACGAGGGCGTCGGCCGCGTGGTCGCCGTCGGCTCGGAGGTGCACGACGTGCAGGTCGGTGACCGGCTGGGCAACGCCTGGCTGGCCACCGCGTGCGGCACCTGCCGCGACTGCCTGCGCGGCTGGGAGACCCTGTGCACCCGCCAGCAGAACTCCGGCTACTCCGTGGACGGCTCGTTCGCCGAGTACATGCTGGTCGACTCCCGGTACGCCCCGCGGATCCCGGAGGGCGTCGACGCGGCGGGCCTCACGGCCGTGCTGTGCGCCGGGGTCACGGTCTACAAGGGCCTCAAGGTGGCGGACGCGCACCCCGGCGACTGGGTGGTCGTGTCGGGCATCGGCGGGCTGGGCCACATGGCGATCCAGTACGCCGCCGCGATGGGCTACCGGGTCATCGCGGTGACGGGCTCCGAGAGCAAGCGCGCCTCGGCGCTCGAGTACGGCGCCGAGCTGGTCGTGAACTACCGCGACGGCGACCCGGGCGAGGCCGTGCACGACCTCGTCGGCGGGGCGCACGCGGCGCTCGTCACCGCGGTGAGCGAGTCGACCTTCCCGCAGGCGCTGTCGATGCTGCGCCGGGGCGGGACGGTGTCGCTGGTCGGTCTGCCGCCGGGGACCTTCCCGCTGTCGATCTTCGACACCGTCCTGCGCGGGCTCACGGTGCGCGGCTCGATCGTCGGCACCCGTCTGGACATGCTGGAGGCGATCGACTTCTTCGCCCGCGGGGTGGTGCGCACCAAGTACGAGCTCCGGCCGCTGGACGCCGTGAACGACATCTTCACGCGGATGGAGACGGGCGCGATCGACGGGCGCGTGGTGCTCGACATGGGCCTGTGACGCCATGTGATGCACGTCACACGTCCCGCGTGTGACAGACCGGGTCCCCCTGCGGATCTCACGGGTGTACGGCCGGACGGTGTGGAGGGCACCGGCCTGCCGTGAGGTGGCCCGTCCGAGCCCGCAGGGGGCGGCTCGGCCGGGCCACCCGTCTGCCCGGGCTACGACGCCGGCGGGCCCAGCGGAGCACCGGCGAGCGCCCGCGCCACCCCGACGAGGTTCTGCGCCATCGCGCGCCCGGTCGACGCGCTCCACTCGTGGCCGTCGTCCGTGGCGGAGTAGTCCGGTCCGGGTCCCGGCCCACGGTTCCAGTAGGTCCAGGCCTGCGGCGCGATCGTGAACCCGATGTCCACGAGGCCGCCCGCGATCTCCGAGATCACGTGGTGCGCGCCGTCCTCGTTCCCCGTCACCACCACGCCGGCCACCCGGTTGTAGGCCACGGGTCGGCCCTCGTCGTCGGTCTCGGAGATCATCGCGTCCATGCGCTCCAGCGCCCGCTGCGCGACCGACGACGGGTGGCCGACCCAGGTGGGGGTCGCGACCACCAGGATCTCGGACTCGAGGATGCGGGCGCGGACGGCGGGCCAGTCGTCGCCCTCGCCGAGGTCGGACTCGACGCCGGGCGGGACGTGGTGGTCGACCAGGCGGACGGTGGCGACCTCCACCCCGTGCCCGACGAGGGCGTCCGCGACCACGCGGGCGAGGGCGTCGGTGTTCGACGGCTGCGGCGACGGCTTCAGCGTGCAGTTCAGGACGAGGGCTCTCATCGAGCCACCGTGCACCCGACCGGGCGATCAGGCGACCGGGGTGTCCCGCCGTCGGGGCAGGGCGGGCCGCGCGGGCCGGCGCCCCGGGGCCCGCGACCGCGGGCCGGAGTCCCCGTCCCCGGCCTGCTCACGCTCCGCCGGGCCCGTGGCCGGTGCCACGTCCGCGGCCGTCCGGCCCGGGCCCTGCTCCCCCGCGGGAGCCCCGCCGGGCTCCGTCGGGTCGTGGGTCTCGAGGTCCGGGTCGGCGTGCGCCGCGCCCGCGTCCGTGGCGTCCGGACCGTCCTCGATGAGGCTCGGCATCATGCGCACCAGCTCCGCCTCCCAGGTGGCGTAGCGCTGCGGGAAGCAGCGGCGCAGCAGGTCCAGCATCGCGGACGCCGCGGTCGACGCCCCGGGGGAGGCGCCGAGCAGCCCGGCGATCGAGCCGTCGGCCGCGGTGACCAGCTCCGTCCCGAACTCCAGGACACCGCCGCCCCGGCCCCGCTTGATGACCTGCACACGCTGCCCGGCGGTGATGAGCTCCCAGCTCGAGTCGCGCGCCGTCGGCATGAACGCCCGCAGGCTGCGCATCCTCGCCCCGCGCGAGGCGAGGACCTCGGTGACCAGGTACTTCAGCAGGTCGAGGTTGTGCAGCGCGACCGCGACGAGGGGCACGAGGTTCCCGGGGCGGACGGTCCGCAGCAGGTCGGTCCACGAGCCCTGCTTGAGGAACTTCATGCTCCACCCCGCGTAGGGCCCGAACAGCAGGGCGGGAGAACCGCCGACCACGCGCGTGTCGAGGTGCGGCACCGACATCGGCGGCGAGCCGACGGCTGCCTTGCCGTAGACCTTCGCGCGGTGCTGCCCGACGAGCGCGGGGTCGGTGGTGCGCAGGAACTGCCCGCTGATCGGGAAGCCGCCGTAGCCCCGGATCTCGTCGATCCCCGACGCCTGCAGCAGCCGCAGCGCGCCGCCGCCCGCGCCGATGAAGACGAACCGGGCGTCGAGCGTGGTGCGCCGCGGGCTGGCGTTCCAGGAACGGTCCACCAGGTGGAGCCGCCAGCCGCCGTCCCGGCGCCGGCGGATCCGGCGGACCTCGTGCTGGAGGCGGACGCGCGCGCCCCGCGCGACGACGGCGTCGATGAGCTGCCGGGCGAGGGCGCCGTAGTCCACGTCCAGCCCGTCGGACGCCCGCGTCGCGGCGACGGGCTCCTGCGGGTCGCGGCCCGCCATGACGAGCGGGGCCCACTGCGCGATCGTCCCCGGGTCCTCGGTGTACTCGAGGTGGGCGAACCGCGGGTGCGCGGTCAGGGCGGCGTGCCGCCGTCGCAGGTAGTCGACGTCGTCCGCGCCCCGCACGAACGTCAGGTGCGGGACGGGCGAGCGGTACCCGTCGTCCGGCAGCATCCCCGCGTCGCGCAGGTGGTCCCACAGCTCGGTGGAGAGCTGGAACTGCTCGTTGATCGTCACGGCCTTGGCGATGTCGATGCTGCCGTCGGGGCGCTCGGGCGTGTAGTTCAGCTCGCAGAGCGCGGCGTGACCCGTGCCGGCGTTGTTCCAGGCGTCGGTGCTCTCCAGGGCGATCCCGTCGAGCCGCTCCACGACCTCGATGCGCCACGAGGGCTCGAGCTGCGAGAGCAGCGCGGCGAGGGTGGCGGACATGATGCCGCCACCGACCAGGACGACGTCGACCGGTTCAGCACTCGAGGACACCGCTCGATGCTATCCGCCGAGCCCGGCGCCGCGCGCACCATCCCCGGCCCGTGGACACCAGGGACCCAGGTCCCGGGTGAGGGGCGACCCGTCCCACGACGTGCGGGTCCGGGCCCCCGGTGCGACCGTGGGCAGATGAGCACCGACGACACCACCGGCACCGGCTACGACCCCGCCGAGGACCCGGACTCCGACCCGGCCATGCTCAACCCGCGCGAGGGCGCTGAGGCCGGTGGCGATGCCGGCACGGACGCCGACACGGACGCGGAGCCGGCCAACCTGAACCCACGCGACGACGCGGCCGGCGGCGGCGCCGACTCGCCGTGAGCCCCGCGCGCCGGCTCGACCGCTCGCTGCTGCAGACCTACCTCGGGGACCACCTGGCCGGGGCGACGGGCGGCAGCGCCCGGTTCGCCCGCATGGCCGACGCCTACGCGCAGACGCCGCTCGGGCCCGCGCTCGCGCGCATCGCCCGCGAGGTCGACGACGAGCGCGAGTGGCTGCGCGAGACGGCCTACCGGCTGGATGCCCGCCCGAGCGCGCTCAAGCGCCTCGGCGTCGCGGTGGCGGAGCGTGCGGGCCGGCTGAAGCCGAACGGCCGGCTCACGAACCCCTCGCCGCTGTCCGCGGTGATCGAGCTCGACCTGATGCGCGCGGCCGTCGTCGGCAAGCGCGGGCTCTGGGAGACGCTCGACGCCTGGGCGGACGAGCTCGGGCTGGGCCGCGAGCGCCTCGCGCGGCTGCTCGCGCAGGCGGACGAGCAGGCGGAGACCCTCACGCGGCTCGGGGCGGTCGCCCGCGAGCAGGCGTTCGCCCGGGAGGCCGAGCCGGGCGGCGGACGGGGCGGCGGCGACCGGTGAGGGTCGTCGTGCTCGGCGCGAGCGGCAACGTCGGCACGGCGCTGCTGCGGCGGCTCCGCGACGACGGGACCGTGACGTCCGTCGCCGGCGTCGTCCGGCGTGTGCCGCAGGGCCCTCCCCCGGCCCCCTACGACACCGTGGAGTGGTCCGCGGCCGACGTGGGCGCCCGCGGGCCGGACGGCCCCGTGGTGCGCCGGCTCGCCGCCCTCGTCGCGGGTGCGGACGCCGTCGTGAACCTGGCCTGGCTCATCCAGCCCAGCCACGACCGCGACGCGCTCCGCCGGGTCAACGTCGACGGCATGCGCCGGGTGCTCGCCGCGGTCGTCGAGGCCCAGGTGCCGCACCTCGTGGTCGCGTCGTCCGTCGGGGCGTACTCGCCGTCGTACGGGGACGAGCCGCGCGACGAGGGCTGGGACACGGGCGGCGTGCGCTCCTCGGACTACAGCGTGGACAAGGTCGCGGTCGAGCGGCTGCTGGACGAGGCGGAGCTGCGCCACCCCGCGCTGACGATCGCCCGGCTGCGGCCGGCGCTGGTGTTCCAGCACGCCGCCGGGCACGAGATCCAGCGGTACTTCCTCGGCCCGTTCGTCCCCGGCCGGCTGCTCGGCAACCGGCTGCCGCTCCTGCCGTGGCCCGCCGGGTTCCGGCTGCAGGCCGTGCACGCCGACGACCTGGCGGACGCGTTCCGCGAGGCGGTCGTGCGGCAGGCGGCCGGGCCGTTCAACGTCGCCGGGCCGGGAGTCGTGCGTGCCGCCGACGTCGCGGACGTCGTGAGCCGGGGCCGGTGGCGGGAGGTCCCGCACGGCCCCGTCCGGGCGGCCATGACCGCCGGCTGGCACGCGCGCGTGGTCCCGGTCGGACCGGGCTGGTTCGACATGGGGGCCTCCGCTCCCGTGATGGACACGAGCCGCGCCGAGCGCGAGCTCGGGTTCCGCCCGCGGTACAGCGGCGTGCAGGCGATGCGGGAGCTCGTGGCGGGCATCGTGCGGGGAGCCGGCACGGCGAGCCCCCCGATGCGGCCGCGCTGATCGGCGATGCTGGGCGCATGCCCGACGCGCGCCTCGTGCTGGGGGACCCCGCCGCCCCCGTGACGATCACCGAGTTCGGGGACCTCGAGTGCCCGTACTGCCGGCAGGCGGAGCCGGTGCTGCGCCGCCTCGTCGAGGAGTCCGGCGGCGGCGTGCGGCTCGTCTGGCGGCACTTCCCGCTCTTCCAGGTGCACCCGCACGCCCTCGTGGCGGCCCTGGCCGCCGAGGCCGCCGCGGAGCAGGGCCTGTTCTGGGAGATGCAGCGGGCGCTGTTCGCGCAGCAGGACCGGCTGACGGAGCCGGACCTGCGCGCCGCCGGGGCGCGACTCGGCCTGGAGCCCGGCACCGTCGCCGGCCCGGGCGCGCAGCGCTTCGCGGACCTGGTGGAGGCCGACTACGTCGCCGGGCTCGGGCTCGGCGTCCGCGGGACCCCGACCCTGTTCGTCCAGGACGAGCAGTACCGCGGACGCCTCGACCTGGACGCGCTGCGGACGGCCGTCGCCGGGGCGGCACCCGGCGTGGGCGGCCCGGTCTGAGCGGTCCGGCCTGAGCGGTGCGGCGCTCAGGCGGTGCCCGGTCCCCAGGGCCGCGGCGGGAGCGCGGGCGGGGGGTCGTCGTCGGGGGAGCACAGCGGCAGCCGGTCGCCGAGGATCCGCAGCAGCACCGTGCCGAGCACCGCCGCCACCAGCGAGCCCGCGAGGATGCCGATCTTCGCCTGCTCCCGCAGCTCGCCCTCGAAGGCGAGCTCCGCGATGAACAGCGAGATGGTGAAGCCGATGCCGGCGAGCACGGCGCCGCCCACCAGGTGGCCCCACCGCACGCGGCCGGGCAGGCGCCCCAGGCCCGTGCGGATCGCGAGCGTGGCCGCCCCCGTGATGCCGATCGTGTTGCCCGCGACCAGCGCCACCGCGACGCCGATCGTCACCGGCGACGTCGCCGCCGCGCGCAGCGCCTCGCCGTCCAGCCGGACGCCGGCGTTCGCCAGCCCGAACACCGGCACCACCACGAATGCCGACCAGGGGTGCAGCACGCGCTGCAGCCGCTCGCTCGCCGGCACCGCCGCCCGCGCGGCGAGCTCCGTCAGGTGCTCCCGGTCTGCGGTGGTGTCCGCCACCAGCCCGTCGGCCCACTGCGGGACCTGCTCGACGTGCGACCGCGGCATCGCCCGCGACGGCAGCAGCAGCCCGACCAGCACCCCGGCGAGCGTCGCGTGCACGCCGGACGCGTTCACGGCCAGCCACAGCGCGACGCCCACCAGCGCGTACGGCGCGAGCCGCCAGACCCGGAGCCAGCGCAGCGCGAGCAGCGCCGCCACGAGCGCCCCCGCGACGCCGAGGGCCGCCAGGTCCACGCCGTCGTTGTAGAACACCGCCATGACGGTGATCGCGCCGATGTCGTCGACGATCGCCAGCGTCAGCAGGAACAGCCGCAGCCGGTCGGGGCACGCGGGGCCGAACAGCGCGAGGATGCCGACGAGGAACGCCGTGTCGGTGGACATCACGACGCCCCAGCCGTGCGCGGCCTCGGTGCCCGCGGTGAACACCAGGTAGATCAGCGCGGGCACCACCAGGCCCCCGAGCGCACCCAGCGCCGGGACGGCCACCGTGCGCCGGTCGCGCAGCTCACCGCTGGTGACCTCGCGGTTGATCTCCAGGCCGACGACGCAGAAGAACACCGCCATCGCCGCGTCGTTCACCCAGTGGTGCAGGTCGAGGTCCAGGCCGACCCCGCCGACGTGGAACCCGGCCGACGTCGACCACAGCGCGTCGTACGCCCCCGACAGCGGGGAGTTCGACCAGACCAGCGCCACCACGGTCGCCGCCAGCAGGAACACCGCGCTCCCGGCCTCCGTGGCCAGGAAGTCCCGGACCGACGGGCTCACCGACGGCAGCCGCAGGCGCAGCGGGGGACCCGGGACGGAGCGGGCGGGGTCGATGGCGTCGGTGGCCACGGGCGGCTCCCAGCGGTCGGCGGTCGGGCGGGCGCGCGGGCGGGCCGTCCGTGGGCCCGGCGCTCTCGTCCCGAACGTCGCGGGTGGCGCCAGTATGCCGAGCGACGTGCCGGTGCGCGACGATGGGGGCATGACGACCACCCCGCGCACTGCCGTCGTGACCGGAGCCGGACGAGGGATCGGCCGTGGCCTCGTCCTCGGGCTGGTGGGGGCCGGGTGGGACGTGGCGCTGCTCGGCCGCAGCCCCGAGCCGCTGGCGGACGTCGCGGCTGAGGCGGTCGCCGCCCGGCCCGGCGCCCACGTCCTGACGGAGGTCGCCGACGTGGTGGACCGCGCGGCGGTGGTGGCGGCCGTCGCCCGCGTGGAGGCGGCTTTCGCGGCGCAGGGCGGCGTCGGGCTGCTCGTCAACAACGCCGGCGTGATCGAGCACCAGGAGGTCGACCTGGTCCGCGACGACCCGGACGACGTGTGGCGCGTCATCGAGACCAACGTGCGCGGCCCGCTGCTGCTCAGCCACGCCGTGCTGCCCGGCATGCTCGCGCGCGGGACGGGGTACGTGGTGAACATCAACTCCGGGTCCGGGCACCGCCCGTCTCCCGTCTACACCGGCTACGGCATCAGCAAGGGCGCGCTCGCGCGGCTGACCACCATGATCGACCGCCAGTACGCGGACCGCGGCGTGCGGGTGCTGGACGTCGCGCCCGGCGTCGTCGTCACCGACATGACCCGGGGGATGCCGCTGCACGACGACCGCACGCAGTGGACGCCGGTGGAGGACACCGTCGCCCTCGTCGACGCGTTCGGCTCCGGGCGGCTCGACGCGCTGTCGGGGCGGTTCGTCCGCGCCGGGACGGACACGGAGGAGTCGCTGCGCGCGGTCGCCGCGCGCGTGGTCGAGGCCGACGCCCGGACGCTGCGGCTCGTGCCCTACGGCCCGGACGACCCGGTGGCGTAGGGCGCCCGCACCCTGCCGCCGGCGACCGGGTGTCTCGCGGGCACCGGGGTCAGAGCGCGGAGGAGGTGAGCGAGGCCGGCACGTGCGCCGCGTGGCCAGCGGCCCGGAGTGCCTCCCGCAGGCGCTCGGCCGCGGCATCGAGCTCCGCGTCCGGCACATCGTGCCGCGCGGCGGAGAAGCTCAGCTCGGCCTCGCCCCAGGCGGGCAGCACGTGCAGGTGCAGGTGCGGCACCTCGAACCCCGCCACCAGGAGCGCCGCGCGGGGGGCGTCCCAGGCTGCCTGCTGCGCCCGCCCGACGGTCTTGGCGACGCTGACCAGGTGCGCCAGCAGGTCGTCGTCGGCGTCGGTGAGCTGGGCGACCTCCTCGCGGGGCACCACGAGCACGTGACCGTCGGAGATCGGCGCGATCGTCGCGAACGCCACCGCGCGGTCGTCGGCCCAGACGAACCGGCCCGGGAGCTCGCCGTCGATGATGCGGGTGAACAGCGTCGTCATGCCGCCCACGGTACCGACCGCGGCCGCGTGGTGGGCGGCGGCGTCAGCCCGCGAGCCGGTCGCGCAGAGCGAGCACGGTCCGCCAGCTGCGGCCCGTGCCCGAGCGGCCCGCGAGCCGGTCGAGCACACGTGCCGTGACCTTCGAGCGGCCGATCCCGTCGGGGTAGTGCACGTAGCCGGCGCTCCCCAGCCACGTCGCGCGCTCGCGGCCGTACCGCGCGAGGTCGGCGGGTCCGTCCGCGGCGGCGGGGCCGTCGAGGAACACCACGAGCAGGTGGGAGGGGTCCGACTCGGCGGCCTCCGGGTAGGGGTTCGCCGCCACCACCGCGTCGACCTGCTCCCGGGTGCGCACCGTCAGGGCGAGCGGCCGGCCCAGCCGTCCGGACAGGTCGACGGCGAGCCGCTCCGCCAGCGCGCCCGTCGTCCTGGGCGACCCGGCCGCGGGCACGAGCAGCAGGTTGCCCGTCGCGAGGTGCGTGGCGACGTCGCCGTGGCCCAGTGCGCCCGCGGCGGCGCGCAGGTCCGCCATGGGCAGTGCCGAGGCGCCGCCGACGTTCACGGCGCGCAGCAGCACCAGCACGCGCTCGCCGTCCGGGACGGTCCGGTCGTGCGCGGCGGTCCGGCTCGGTGGCAGGGGGTCCTCCTCGGGCGGGGGCCGGCGCGTCGTCCGCGGGGCGGCTCAGAGGTAGCGCAGCGGGTCGAACTCGTCGAGCGGGATGATCCGCAGGCGGGGGAGCGTGACGTTGAACGCCCGCACGTCGGACTCCAGGTCGAACGCCTCCAGCCCGCGGTCGGCCAGGTGGGCCAGCGACGTGCTGGTGAACTCCCGGAACGCCAGCAGCCCGACGCGGCGGTCGGTGCCGAGCAGCGCCTCGACCTCCGGGGCGAAGTCTCCGTCGTGCGACGCCAGCATCACGTCGCCGTCCCGGCCGGCGAGCGCCTCCAGCGTCCGCTTGATGCCGATGTCGACGACCTTGCCCTCGCCGGCCAGGGGGATCGGCTGGAAGCCGATGGCGAGCAGCGCCTGCACGAACGACATCGGCAGCGTGCCGCTGGTGGCGTTGAGGAAGAACAGCCCCTTCGTGGGCCGTCCCCAGGTGCGCTGCGCGAAGTCCAGCACCCGCTCCCACCGCGGGCGCTGCTCCGGCGTCGGGCGGCCGTTGAG
This sequence comes from Cellulomonas sp. C5510, assembly GCF_019797765.1. Taxonomy (NCBI): domain Bacteria; kingdom Bacillati; phylum Actinomycetota; class Actinomycetes; order Micrococcales; family Cellulomonadaceae; genus Cellulomonas; species Cellulomonas sp. C5510. Next base: position 2,956,988 of record NZ_CP081862.1, on the reverse strand, counting down.
GATCGACGACCCGAGCGTCGCATCGATGTTCTCGCCGTCGACCAGCACGTACGTCGAGCGCACCCCGTCGTTCTGCATCCCGTCAGCGTAGCCGCGCCCCTCCGCCCCCCGCCCGCCCGGCCCCCGGACGTGCGCCGCCCGGCGCGACGGGATCCCCACGCGCAGCCCCGGGGCGGGAACAGGGGCGGGCGCCGCGCGGTTGGGCAGGTGTATGCAGACGCATGGACCGAGCGGGGAGCGCGCGTGATCGAGCAGGCGGAGCGGGCCGGTACGGACCCGAGGGTCGGGGCGGACGGGGCGGCGGCGACCGCGTGGGAGGAGCTGTTCCGGGCGCAGGTGGCCATCATGCGCAGGCTCCAGCGCGACCCCATCTGGGACCGCATCTCGCTGCGCGAGTACGACGTGCTCTTCACGTTGAGCACCGCGCCGGACGGTCTGCGCCTGCGGGACCTCGGCGAGTCCAGCCTGCTCAGCCAGCCGAGCCTCAGCCGCATGGTGGAACGGCTGGAGGAGGCCGGGTGGGTGCGTCGGGCGCCCGCCCCCGGGGACCGGCGGGGCGTGGTCGTGGCGCTCACCGAGGCCGGCGCCGCGCTGCAGCGGGAGGTCGGCCGCCGGCACGTGCAGGCGATCGCGCACTACGTGGGTGGTGCCCTCCCGGCTGAGGACCTCGCGGAGCTGACGCGCGTCGCCGGGGCGCTGCGGGGCGCCCAGCCGGCGATCCCGGACCTGGACCGTGAGGCTCCCGGTCGTCCCACCATCTCGTGATGACGCTGGTCACACCCGTCGAGCCGGACCGGGGGGACCTCCGGCCCACGACTTCCGCGCAGGCGCCGCCGACCATGGAGCAGGCGATCAGGGGCGTGGGCAGGGGGCCCCGCGCCGGATCGCCGGAGGACCAGCCGTGGAGGGCAGAGCGATGAGGATCCTGGTGACGGTGGCCTCGCGCCACGGCGCCACCGCGGAGATCGGCTCGGCGGTCGCGGACGTGCTGCGGGCCGACGGGCACTCCGTCGACGAGGCGGCGCCGGACGAGGTCGTGGACGTGACGCCGTACGACGCCGTCGTGCTCGGCTCGGCCGTGTACACCGCGCACTGGCTTCCCGCCGCCCGTGACTTCGGGTCCCGGTTCGCCCCGGACCTCCGGCGCCGGGTGGTGTGGGTGTTCTCGTCGGGTCTCGCCACGCAGCCCGCAGCGTCCGCGAACAGCCCCCACGAGCTGCTGGCGCTCATGCAGGACGTCGGGGCGCTGGGTCACCGGGCGTTCGCGGGCCGGCTGCTGCGCAGCGAGCTGGCGTTCGCCGAGCGGGCCCTCATCGCCGGTGCGCGCGCGAAGGAGGGCGACCACCGGGACTTCGACGCGGTGCGCGCGTGGGCCGGGCAGCTCGCCGAGCACCTGCGGACGCTCGCCCCTGCGGCGACCGCCTGACGCGGCGCCGCGTCGGTCAGGCTCGTGCAAGCGGCTTGCGTGATCACGTCGTAGACTTGCGCTCATGGCTGGCAGGCTGGCGGAGGTCGCGCAGAAGGTCGGGGTGTCCGAGGCGACGGTGAGCCGCGTGCTCAACGGCCGGACGGGGGTCTCCGAGCAGACGCGCCAGGCCGTCCTCACCGCCCTCGACGTGCTCGGCTACGAGCGGCCGACGAAGCTCCGCGGCGAGCGCGCCCGCCTCGTGGGCCTCGTGCTCCCCGAGCTCCAGAACCCGATCTTCCCCGCGTTCGCCGAGGTCGTCGGCGGCGCGCTCGCGCAGCAGGGCTACACGCCCGTGCTGTGCACGCAGACGGCGGGCGGGGTGTCCGAGGCCGACTACGTCGACCTGCTGCTCGCGCAGCAGGTGTCGGGCATCGTGTTCGCCGGCGGCAACTTCGCGCAGCGCGGGGCCGACCACGACCACTACGGCCTGCTCGTCGACCGCGGGCTTCCCGTCGTGCTCATCAACGCGGCCATCGAGGAGCTGCCGTTCCCGCGTGTGTCCTGCGACGACGAGGTGGCGGTCGAGCAGGCCGTCGGGCACCTCGCGTCCCTCGGCCACACCCGCATCGGCCTGGTGCTCGGGCCCGTCGACCACGTGCCGTCCGAGCGCAAGCTGCACGCCGCGCGCGCCGCGGCCGAGCGGCTCGGCCTGACGCTCGACGACGACGTCGTGGCCCGCAGCGCGTACTCCCTCGAGGCCGGGCAGGCGGCCGCGACCCGGCTGCTGCGCCAGGGCGTGACCGGGCTGGTGTGCGCCTCCGACCCGCTCGCGCTCGGGGCCATCCGTGCGGCCCGGCGCGCGGGGCGGCGCGTCCCGGACGACGTGTCGGTGGTCGGGTACGACGACTCGCTGTTCATGAACTGCACGGAGCCGCCGCTCACCACCGTGCGGCAGCCCATCGAGCCCATGGGGCGCGCCGCGATCGACCTGCTCGTGGGGCAGATCGGCGGGCACCCGGTGTCGACGGACGAGCTGCTGTTCGAGCCGGAGCTGGTGGTGCGCGGCAGCACGGGGCCGGCGCCCGGGGCCTGAGCGGACGCGGCGCCGGGGCTGTCCGGGTGGCCTGCGTCGCCCGCGCCGGGGCTGTCCGGGAGCCCCGTGCCTCCCGCGCCGGGGCCGCCCGCGTGGCCTGAGCCCGCCCGCGCCGGGCCGCCCGAGCGTCCGCCCCGCCCGTACCCGCGCTCGCTCTCGCACCCGCACCCGCCCTGCCCTGCACGGGGCGGGTGCCGTCGTCGCGCCTCCCCGCGCGCCCTCCGGCCCGGCCGCGTCGCGCTCGTCACACCCCGGAACGCCGATGCCCGGACGACGGTCGCGTTTTGATAACGCTCCTGTCGAGTTCTTGCGCGCAACGTGTTGCAGGATTTAGTGTCCCTGCTGCGCGGCCGACGACGGTCGCGGACGGAGATGCCGCAGCTCGACCCCGCGGCCGGCGAGAACGAGGCACGACGTGGTGCACCCCCCGACCGACGACCCCACCTGGTGGCGCGACGCGGTGATCTACGAGGTCTACCCGCGCTCCTTCGCGGACGGCGACGGGGACGGCACCGGGGACCTGGCGGGCGTCCGCAGCCGGCTGCCGTACCTGGCGGACCTCGGGGTCGACGCGCTGTGGTTCACGCCCTGGTACGTGTCGCCGCTGGCCGACGGCGGGTACGACGTCGCGGACTACCGGGCGATCGACCCGGCCTTCGGCACCCTCCAGGAGGCCGAGGCGCTGATCGCGGACGCGCTCGCGCTCGGCATCCGCACGATCGTCGACGTGGTCCCGAACCACGTCTCGGACCAGCACCCGTGGTTCCGCGCCGCGCTGGCCGCGGGCCCGGGGTCGCCCGAGCGGGAGCGGTTCTGGTTCCACCCCGGCACGGGCCCCGACGGCGACGGGATCCCGACGCACTGGGTGTCGAGCTTCGGCGGGTCGACGTGGACGCGCACCACCGACGCGGACGGCACGCCGGGGGAGTGGTACCTGCACCTGTTCGCGCCCCAGCAGCCGGACCTCAACTGGACGCACCCCGACGTGTGGGCCGAGCACGAGGACGTGCTGCGGTTCTGGTTCGACCGCGGGGTCGCCGGCATCCGCATCGACTCCGCGGCGCTGCTGGTCAAGGACCCGGCACTGCCGGAGCTCCCGGCCGAGGGGACCGCGCCGGCCCCCGGGACGCACCCGCACGTCGACCGCGACGAGCTGCACGAGGTCTACCGGGCGTGGCGCAAGGTCGCCGACTCCTACGCCGGCACCCGCGTGCTGGTGGGCGAGGTGTGGCTCGAGGACACGGCCCGGTTCGCGGCGTACCTGCGCCCCGACGAGATGCACACCGCCTTCAACTTCGACGTCATGACGCAGCCGTGGGACGCCGCGGCGCTGCGGGCGTCGGTCGACCGGACGCTCGCCGCGCACCGGGAGGTCGGCGCGCCGGCCACCTGGGTGCTGTCGAACCACGACGTCACGCGCCCCGTGACCCGGTACGGGCGCGCGGACTCGGCGTTCAGCTTCGCCACCAAGCGCGCCGGTACCCCGACGGACCTCGCGCTCGGCACCCGGCGGGCCCGCGCCGCCGCGCTGCTCACGGCGGCGCTGCCCGGGTCGCTGTACGTCTACCAGGGCGACGAGCTCGGGCTGCCCGAGGTCGAGGACCTGCCTCCGGGTGCGGTGCAGGACCCGATGCACGAGCGCTCCGGCGGCGTCGACCCCGGGCGCGACGGCTGCCGGGTCCCGCTGCCCTGGGCCGGCGACCGGCCGCCGTTCGGCTTCGGCCCCGGGACGGGCCAGCCGTGGCTGCCGCAGCCCGCGTCCTGGGCGGCACTCACCGTCGAGGCGCAGCAGGCCGACCCGACGTCGATGCTCGCCCTGTACCGCGCGACCCTCGCGCTCCGGCGGGCCGAGCCCTGCCTGGGCGACGGGGAGCTGCGGTGGCTGGACGCCGACCCGGGCGTGCTGGCCTTCAGCCGCGGCGACGTGCTCTGCGTCGTCAACCTGTCCGCCCGCCCCGTCCCGCTGCCCGAGCACGCGGGCGTGCTGCTCGCGTCCGACGGCACGGGGAGCGCGGGTGTGGCGGGCGTGGCGGGCGTGGCGGACCGCGCGGACGCCGCCGCGCTGCCGCCCGACACCGCCGTGTGGCTCCGCGCCGCGTCCTGACCCCTGCCCGGCCCGACCTCCCACCCGACCCGACCCCCGACCCACCCGCACGACCGCCCATCCCCGCACCACCCGACACGAGGAGTGACGATGAGGTCCTCACGCACCACCGCGATCGCCCTGAGCGGCGCGCTGTCCTTCACCCTGCTGGCCGCGTGCAGCAGCGGCTCCGACGACGCCGGCGACGGCGAGAGCGCCGGCGGGAAGACCGTCCTGCGCGTCGTCTCCCTGCTGCCCGGCTCGGAGCAGGAGGCGTTCGACGCCTTCGACGAGCAGGTCGCGCAGTTCGAGGCGGCCAACCCGGACATCGACATCCAGCCGGAGGAGTACGAGTGGAAGGCGACGACGTTCGCCGCCCAGCTCGCCGGCGGGACGCTGCCCGACGTGTTCGAGATCCCGTTCACCGACGGCAAGACGCTGATCGAGAACGGCCAGCTCGCCGACATCGACGCGCAGTTCCGGGAGCTGCCGTACGCCGGCGACTTCAACCCGAACGTCCTGGACGCGGGCACGGGCGCGGACGGCAAGGTCTACGCGATCCCCGCGAAGTCGGTCTACGGCATCGGCCTGCACTACAACCGCGCGCTGTTCGAGCAGGCCGGGCTGGACCCGGACGACCCGCCGACCACCTGGGACGAGGTCCGCGCCGACGCGAAGGCGATCGCCGACGCGACCGGCCAGGCGGGCTACGCGACCATGACGCAGAACAACACCGGCGGCTGGCAGCTCACCGTCGCGACGTACGCCCGCGGCGGTCGCGTCGAGACGACGAACGACGACGGGACCTACACCGCCACGCTCGACAACGACGGCACGAAGGCCGCCCTGGAGTACCTGCACGACCTGCGCTGGGAGGACAGCTCCATGGGCGCGAACTTCCTGCTCGACTGGTCGTCCATCAACCAGGCGTTCGCGGCCGGGCAGATCGGCATGTACACGTCCGGGTCGGACGTCTACACCTCCCTGGTGCAGACCAACGCGATCAACCCCGACGACTACGGCCTGACCGCCGTCCCGCTCGAGGGTGACGACGCGGGTGTGCTGGGCGGCGGCACGCTGGCCGCGGTGAGCACGTCGGCCTCCGACGCGCAGAAGTCCGCCGCCGTGAAGTGGATCGACTTCTACTACCTGCGCAAGCTGACCGACCAGGACGCCGCCGTCAAGGACGCCGAGACGCTCGTCGCCTCCGGCCAGCCGGTCGGCACGCCCGTGCTGCCCATCTTCAGCCAGGAGCAGTACGACCACTCCCAGGAGTGGATCGCGGACCTCGTCAACGTGCCGCTCGACCAGATGACCGGGTTCACCGACGTCATCTTCGACCAGCCGCTGATCCCGGAGCCGTCCGGCTCCACCCAGGAGCTGTACGGCGCGCTCGACACCGTGGTGCAGGCGGTGCTGACCGACGAGGACGCCGACATCGACCAGCTCCTGGCGGACGCGAACGCCTCCGTCCAGGCGATCCTCGACAAGAACGCGGGCTGACGTGACGTCCCTCCCTCACGGGGCCCGCACCACCCGGCGGACCACCCGGCGGACCCAGGCGCGGCGGACCCCCGCCGCCTGGGTCCGCCGCGGCGGCGCGAGCACGCTCGTGTTCGCGCTGCCCGTCCTCGTGGTGTTCGGGCTGTTCTCCTGGCTGCCGATCGGCCGCGCGGTCGTGATGAGCCTCCAGGAGACCAACCTCGTCACGACGGCCTGGGTCGGGCTCGAGAACTTCCGCACGGTGCTGGCCGACCCGCTGCTCGCGACCGCCGTGACGAACACGCTGTGGTTCGCGGTCCTCGCGCTGCTGTTCGGCTACCCGGTCCCGCTGCTCGCGGCCGTGCTCATGAGCGAGGTCCGGCGCGCCAAGGGGCTGTTCAGCGCCCTCGCGTACCTGCCGGTCGTCGTGCCGCCCGTCGTCGCCGTGCTGCTGTGGAAGTTCTTCTTCGACGCGCGGCCCGAGGGCGTGTTCAACACGATGCTCGGCTGGGTCGGCCTCGGCCCGGTCCCGTGGCTGCAGGACGCGTCCTGGGCGATGCCGTCGCTCGTGCTGGAGGCCACGTGGGCGGGCGCCGGCGGCACGATCATCATCTACCTGGCCGCGCTGACGTCCGTGCCCGGCGAGCTGTACGACGCCGCCGAGGTCGACGGGGCGTCCGTGTGGCGCAAGATCTGGCACGTGACGATGCCGCAGCTGCGCGGCGTCCTGCTCATCACGTTCATCCTGCAGATCATCGGGACCGCGCAGGTGTTCCTCGAGCCGTACCTGTTCACGGACGGCGGCCCCGCGAACGCCACGATCACCGTGCTGCTGCTGGTCTACCGCTACGCGTTCGGGCAGAGCCTCGGCGGGGACTACGGCGCGGCGACCGCGCTGAGCCTCATGCTCGCGGTCGTGCTGGCCGTGCTGTCCGTCGTGTACTTCCGCCTCACCCGGTCCTGGAGCCAGTCATGACGACCTCGACGACCCCGGCCGGCGGCGCGACGCCGGCGATCGCGGTGCCACCGGCCGGCGACCCCGTGCCGGCCCGCCCCGGCGTCCCGGGCCGGCGCCGCCGCCCCCGCGACGAGGAGGACCGCGGCGCGCTCTCGCCCGCGGACTGGCGCCGCCCGGTGGTGCGCCGCTCGATGCGGCTGTCGCACGGCGTCCTGCTCGCGCTGCTCGTGCTGTGCGGCCTCGGCCCGCTGGTGCTGCTCGCGAAGTTCGCGGTCACCCCGACGCAGGACATCCTGCGCACGCCGCTCGCCGTCTTCCCGCACGGCGTCGCGTGGGAGAACCTCGGCGCGGCGTGGAACGACGTGCAGGTCAGCCGGTACTTCCTCAACACGGTCGTCATCGCGGCCGGGTCGTGGGCGAGCCAGATCCTCGTCGCCACCACCGGCGGCTACCTGCTGTCCGTGCTGCGGCCGCGGTACGCCCGGCTCGTGCAGGGGGCCGTGCTGGCCACGCTGTTCGTGCCCGCCGTCGTGCTGCTCGTGCCGCTGTACCTGGTGATCCTCGACCCGCCGGTGCTCGGCCGGTCGCTGATGAACTCGTACTGGGCGGTGTGGCTGCCCGCGGGGGCCAGCGCCTTCAACGTGCTGCTGGTGCAGCGGTTCTTCGACTCCCTGCCGCGGGAGGTGTTCGAGGCGGCGCGCGTCGACGGCGCCGGACCGTTCCGGCTGTTCCGGTCGATCGTGCTGCCGATGAGCCGGCCCATCCTCGGCGTGGTGTCGGTGTTCGCGGTCATCGCGTCGTGGAAGGACTTCCTGTGGCCGCTGCTCGTGCTGCGCGACCCCGACATCCAGCCGTTGTCCGTGCGGCTGCCGTCCCTGCAGGCCACCACCGACCTCGGCGTGCTCATGGCGGCGCTCGCCATCTCGACGCTGATCCCCGTGCTGCTGTTCCTGGCGTTCCAGCGGCTGTTCCTGCGCGGGGCCGGGCTCGGCGGGGCGGTGAAGGGCTGATCTGACGGGGCGTCGTGACAACGTCACGCCCCGTCCGGCCGCCGCCGGGCCGCAGCGCGCGCGGGGTCGATGGGATCATGGAGCGGTGTCTGCCCCCACCCTGACGGCGTCGTCTCTCGCCCCGTACGACGCGGTGATTCTGCTCTCGTTCGGCGGCCCGGAGAAGCCCGAGGACGTCCTGCCGTTCATGCGCAACGTGACGCGCGGCAAGGGCATCCCGGAGGAGCGGCTCGTCGAGGTCAGCCGCCACTACGCCCTGTTCGGCGGGCGGAGCCCCATCAACGACCAGAACCGCGCCCTGCTCGCCGCGCTGCGGGCCGAGATGGACGCCCGCGGCCTCGACGTGCCGCTGGTGTGGGGCAACCGGAACTGGGAGCCGTACACCGAGGGCGCCCTGGCGGACCTGCGCGGGCGCGGCGCCGGCCGGGTGCTGGCCCTCGTCACGTCGGCCTACGGGTCGTACTCCGGGTGCCGGCAGTACCGCGAGCACGTCGCGGCGGCGCTCGCGGGCGTCGCCGGCGCCGACCCCGTGCCGGCCGAAGCGGAGGCCGTCGCGGGCGTCCGCGTCGACAAGCTGCGGCACTACTTCAACCACCCCGGCTTCGTCCGGGCGAACGCCGACGCCGTCGTCGAGGCGTTCGGCGAGCTCGCCGAGCGCACCGGCCGGCCGGTCGCGGACGTCGTCGCCGACGCCCCGCTGCTGTTCGTCACGCACTCCATCCCGCTCGCCATGGAGGCCGGCTCCGCCGCCGCCCGCCCCGGCTACGTCGCGCAGCACGAGGACGCGTGCACGCAGGTCGCCGCGCTCGTCGCCGCCGAGCTCGGCGTCGAGCCCTCGTGGAGCCTCGCGTTCTGCTCCCGGTCCGGGCCGCCGTCGCAGCCGTGGCTCGAGCCCGACATCAACGACGTGCTGACCGAGCGCGCCGCGGCCGGCGTCACCGGCGTCGTCATGTCGCCGATCGGGTTCGTGTCCGACCACATGGAGGTCGCCTACGACCTCGACACCGAGGCCATGGCGACCGCCCGCGACCTCGGCGTCACCGCGGTGCGCGCCGGGTCGGCGTCCACGCGGGCGCCGTTCGTCGCCGGGCTCGTCGACCTCATGGTCGAGCGCGCGGCCGCCGAGCGCGGCGAGCAGCCCGAGCGCGTCACCGTCGGCGCCCTGGACGCGTGGCCCGACCGGTGCGCCGTCGGCTGCTGCTTCCAGCGCGCCGGCGTCGACACCGGCATCCCCGCGGTGTCCGGATCGGACGAGCCGCGGGCCGAGCAGCCCGGGCCCCAGCAGCAGCACGGCAGCGAAGGAGCAGCAGGACGATGACCAGCACCACGCCCCCGGTCGGCGGGCACACCCCCGAGGTCGCGGACGAGATCAACCGCTCGATCCACTACGCCATGTACGCGGTGTTCGAGACGGCGTCGGCCCTGCCCGCCGACCCCGACGTGCGCGAGCGGCTGGTCGCCGAAGCGCTCGACGCCCTGACCGGGCCGGACGCCCCCGAGGGGCTCGTCGTCCGCGGCTGGTACGACGTCGCCGGCCTGCGCGCCGACGCGGACCTCATGGTGTGGTGGTACGCCCCGACGATCGAGGCCGTGCAGGACGCGTTCCACCGGCTGCGCGCCAGCGGTCTCGGCGAGCACCTGCTGCCCGTGTGGTCGGTGGCCGCGATGCACCGGCCCGCCGAGTTCAACCGCGGGCACGTCCCGGCGTTCCTCGCGGGCGAGGAGCCGCGCGCCTACCTGTGCGTGTACCCGTTCGTGCGGTCCTACGAGTGGTACCTGCTGCCTGACGCCGAGCGCCGCGAGCTGCTGCGCGAGCACGGGCACGCCGCCCGCGACTACGCGGACGTCCGCGCGAACACGCTGTCGTCGTTCGCGCTGGGCGACTACGAGTGGATCCTCGGGTTCGAGGCCGACGAGCTCCACCGCATCGTCGACCTCATGCGCGACCTGCGGAACACCGGCGCCCGCCGGCACGTCCGCGAGGAGGTGCCGTTCTACACCGGCCCGCGCGTCGAGCTCGCCGAGTGGGCGGAGCGGCAGCCGCGCGACTGACGCGGACGGCGTCCCCGGGGCCTCAGACCTCGGACTCCCCGGGCGGGGCGGGCAGCAGGCGGCTGACCCGCCCGTCCGGGTCCGTGAGCACGAGCGCGTCGCCGTCGACCCGCGCACGCAGCGGTGCGCCGAGCAGCTCCAGCACCACCCGCTCCCGGGCGGTGTGCTCCGGGGTGCCGGCCATCAGCGTCGTCACCACCGGCCCGAACGTGAGCGTGCCGTCCTCCCAGGACCAGGTCCCGCGCAGCCGGTTCACGCCGCCCGTGCCGTAGACCTGCCCGTCCCCGGCGAACGTCAGCGCCGGCCGCGACCGGTGCGGCTCGCCCGGCGGCACCGGCACCCCCGCGACCTCCACGAACTGCCACGTGCGCCCGACGACGTCGTCCATGCCACCGATGATGGCACCCCCACCCCGCCGCGCACCCCGCGAACGTCTGCCCCCACCCCCGGCGGAGTCCCCCGCGCCGCTCGGAACCTCCCGCGCCGCTCGGAGCCTCCCGCGCGGCGTTCGGAGGCTCCCACGGTGTTCGGAGGGGTGCGCGTGGGATCGGGGGTGTCCGCGGAGGCCTCCGATCCCACGCGTCGACCACCGATGCCCGTCGGAGCCTCCGAGGGCGGCGGCCGGCGGGCGCTGTCGGGGCGATCGCGTGGCGGACCCGGCTCGGGCTTCCGGTGTCGCGCCCCTCTCCTGTCCCGTCGGAGGCTCCGACCGTGTTCGGAGGGGTGCGCGTGGGATCGGAGGTGTCCGCGGAGGCCTCCGATCCCGCGCGTCGACCACCGATGCCCGTCGGAGCCTCCGACGGGAGAGCGGCCGGCCCCGGACCGAGCCGGTCACCAGGCGGCGGCGAGGGCCTCCAGGGTGGCGACGCGGTCGGCGACGTCGTGGGTGGTGGCGGTGATGATCAGCTCGTCGGCACCGGTGCGGGCGACGAGCTCGCGCAGCGCGGCGACCGCGCGGTCGGCCGTGGTCGCGTGCTGCGTCCCGGGCACGCGGGAGAAGAAGTCCCGGGCCTGCTCGGGGTCGAGGGCGTCGAGCATCGCGGCAGCGTCCTCGGGCGTCTCGATCGGCGCGAGCGCCCCACGGCTGCGCAGCCGCAGGGCCATCACCTTGCTCGGTCCGGCGAGCCAGGCGGCGCGCTCCTGCGACTCGGCGACGAGGACCGACGCCGACACCATGAGGTGCGGGGCGTCGAGCACGGCGGACGGGCGGAACGCCGAGCGGTACACCTCGGCGGCCTGCGTCGTGATGCCGGTGCCGAAGTGGTGGGCGTAGGAGAACGGCAGGCCGAGCTCCCCGGCGAGCTGCGCGCTGAACGTCGACGACCCGAGCAGCCACACCTCGGGCGTCCCGACGGCGGCGGGTGTGGCGGTCAGGCGGGAGGCGGTGGCGCTCGCGGCGCGGCCCTCGGGGAGCTGCCCGAGCAGTGCGAGCACGTCCAGCAGCTCGGCCGGGAAGTCCTCGGCACCGAGCCCGTCCACCGTGCGGCGCAGCGCGGCGGCGGTCACGGGGTCGGCTCCGGGTGCTCGCCCGATCCCGAGGTCGACGCGGCCGGGGTGCAGGGCCTCGAGCATCGCGAACTGCTCCGCGACCACCAGCGCCGGGTGGTTCGGCAGCATGACGCCCCCGCTGCCGACGCGGATCCGCTCGGTCGACGCGGCGAGGTGCGCCAGCAGCACCGCGGGCGACGTCGACGCGACCGCGGGCATGCTGTGGTGCTCCGCGACCCAGAACCGCCGGTAGCCGAGCCGGTCGGCCGCTCGGGCGAGAGTCGTGGAGTCGGCGAGGGCGTCGGCGCTCGTGCGGCCGGTGCCGACGGGCGCGAGGTCGAGGACGGACAGCGGGACGGCGTGGTCGGTGCTCACACCGGGGCCAACGCGGCCGGGCGGCCGAGGCTTCCCCGACCCGCTCGACCGTCGCCCTGCACCATCCGCCCGTCGGAGGCTCCGACGGGTATCGGAGGAGTGCGCGCGGGCTCGGAGGTCTCTGCGGGCACCTCCGAGGACGCGCGGACCCCTCCGAACGCGCTGGGAGCCTCCGACGGGCCGGAGGAACGGGTGCGCCGCTGCGACGGGTCGGGGGTTCGGGTGGGCCACGGCGACGACGCGGTGGTCCGGTGGGCCGGTCGGCGACCGAGCGGTCAGGCCGCCGACCGCGCCGCCGTCACGGGTACAGCCCGCGGAGCCGGTGCGCCTCCGCGACCCGTCGGACCCCGATGACGAGCGCGGCGTCGCGCAGGGTGATGCCGTCCGCCCGGGCCCGCTGGGCGACCGACGCGTACGAGGCGCGCATGCGCTGCTCGAGCCGGTCCTCGATCTCGCGCTCGGTCCACCAGTACGCCTGCTGCGCCTGCACCCACTCGAAGTAGGACACCACGACGCCGCCGGCGTTCGCGAGGATGTCCGGCACGACGGTGATCCCGCGCTCCGCGAGCACGCGGTCGCCGGCGCTGGTCGTGGGGCCGTTGGCGCCCTCGACGACCCAGCGCGCCTTGACGGTGCGCGCGGTGTCCTCGTCGAGCACGTCCTCCACGGCGGCCGGGATGAGGACGTCGACGTCGAGCCCGAGCAGCTCCGCGTTGCCGACGGGGTCGCCGCCGGGGAACCCGACGACGGACCCGGTCTCGGCCACGTGCGCCGTGAGCGCCGCGAGGTCGAGCCCGCCGGGGGCGTGCACGCCGCCGTACTGGTCGCTGACCGCGACGACGCGCGCACCGCCCTCCGCGAGGAACCGGGCGGCGTGGGACCCGACCTTGCCGAAGCCCTGCACCGCGGCGGTGACCTCGGACAGGTCGGTGCCGGCGTCGGCGAGCGCGGCGGCGGTGACGTGGACGACACCCCGCGACGTCGCGGTCGCGCGCCCGAGGGAGCCTCCGACGGCGAGCGGCTTGCCGGTCACGACGGCCGGGATCGTGTACCCCGAGTTCACCGAGTACGTGTCCATCACCCAGGACATCGTCTGCTCCGTGGTGCCGACGTCGGGCGCCATGATGTCCCGCTCCGGTCCGATGATCGGCATCACCTCGGAGGTGTAGCGCCGCGTCAGCCGCTCGAGCTCGGCGGTGGAGCAGCCGCGCGGGTCGATCGCGACGCCGCCCTTCGCCCCGCCGTAGGGCAGCTCGACGACCGCGCACTTCCACGTCATCCACATCGCGAGGGCGCGGACCTCCTCGATGTCGACGCCCGGGGCGTACCGCAGGCCGCCCTTGCCCGGCCCGCGGGAGATGTTGTGCTGGACGCGGTAGCCGGACACCAGCTCGATCCGGCCGTCGTCGCGGCGCAGCGGGACGGCGACGTGCAGCTCGCGCCGTGGGGTGGCGAGCATCTGGTGCATGCCGTCGTCGTAGCCGAGCAGCTCGACGGCGGACGAGAGCTGCGCCAGCGCGGTGGTGAGCGGGGACGTGCGCGGGGTCGCGGTCGTCGCGGGGGTGGGCGACGGGGCGGACCCGGACACTGGTGCGGACATGCAGGCGCCTCCTGGGCATCCGGTCCGACGGCCCGGGCGCGGCCTCGTCGCCGCCCCCGCGGAGGACCGCCGGGTCCCGGACACTGTGCCACACGCGCGACGGCCGGGCGCCCGCGGACGGACCCGCCAGCGAGGTCAGGACGTGCGGCCCGGCCCGTACTCGAAGTGCCAGTACTCGGCGTAGGGCTGCCCCTCGCGGACCCGCTCCGGCGCGTACCACCCGTACGCCGGGCCGTTCGCGACGAGCCAGTCGTACCGGGCGGTCCCGAAGCCGTACGTGTCGGGCCACTCCTGGACGTCCAGCGCGGTGCCCAGTCCGTGCGAGGAGGTCCCGGGTGCCGCCGCCAGCCCGCCGAACGCCGCCTTCATCGCGACCTGGTCGTCGTAGGACCGGTACGTGAGGTCCAGGTCGAGCGGCGCCCCGAACTGCGCCCGGAACGCGTCGTTCAGCGCCGTCAGCGCGTCCGCGGCGTCGCAGCGCAGGTACTGGGCGAAGCCGAGCTGGTCGGTGCCCCAGGGGATGACGCACATCGCGCTCGCGGGCATGTGCCCGTTGGAGCCGTCGCCGTCCGCCGTGGGCACGGACGTCACCCACAGCACGTTGCCGTCGGCGTCGACGGGTCGACCGTCCACCCAGCCGGCGATGCGCGGGTGCGTGGGGGCGCCGGGCGGTGCGCCCGAGGCCGCGGACCCGGCCTGCACCTCCTGCGCCGCGCGCGCGTCCGCCGCGGCCCGGGCCTCCGCGTCCGCCTGTGCCGCGGCCTCCGCGTCGGCGGCCGCCTGCGCCTCCGCGGCGGCGCGCGCCTCGGCCTCGGCCTGCTCGGCGGCGGCCTGCTCGCGTGCGGCCCGCGCGGCCTGCTCGGAGCGCGTCGCGGCGTCCGCAAGGGCGGTCGCGCGCCGGTCGGACAGGAAGTCGGCCTCCTCCGCAGCGAGGCGCGAGGTCAGCGCCAGCGCCTCCGCCGCGCGCTGCTGCTCGGCGGCCCGGTCCCGCGCCGCCTGGAGCTGGAGGGCACCGATGACGGACGCGGCGAGCAGCGCGAGGCTGGTGACGGCGGCGACCACCGCCCGCGCCCGCCCGCCGGGTCGGGAACCCCCGGCCCGCCGGGCGCGGCGCGTGGCGCCGGGGTCCGGGCCGCCAGGCACCGGCCCGTCGGGGTCCGGCGTGCCCCTCCCGGGCGCGCCCGGCCCCGGCGCGCCCGGCCCCGGCGCGCCCGGCCCCGGCGCGCCCGGCCCCGGCGCCGCTGAGGTCACCGCCCGCCCAGGCCGTCGATCCGCGCGAGCTCGTCGGCGTCCAGCGAGAACGTCAGGACGTCGAGGTTCTGGCGGATGCGGTCCGGGTGGGTCGACTTCGGGATGACGACGACGCCGTGGTCGAGGTGCCACCGCAGCACGACCTGTCGGGTGCTCACGCCGTGCGCCTCCGCGATGGAGGTGAGCACCGGGTCGTCCAGGTCGGTGCGCTTGAACGGGCTGTAGCCTTCGATGACGACGCCGCGCTCGGCGTGCGCCGCCACGAGGTCCGCGTCGTAGTCGCCGGGGCTCCACGGGATCTGGTTGACGGCGGGCGCCTCGCCGGTGGCGGCGATCAGCTCGTCGATCTGCGCGATCGAGTAGTTCGAGACGCCGATGGACCGGACCAGGCCCTCGTCGCGCGCGGCGATGAACGCGGCCCAGGTCTCGGGGGTCGCCTGCTTGTTCGGCGGCCAGTGCACCAGCCACAGGTCGAGGTGGTCCGTGCCGAGCTTCGCCAGGGACTCCATGAGCGTCTGGCGCTCGCGCCCGGCGTGGTCCGGCGGCAGCTTGGTGGTGACGAAGACGGCGTCGCGGTCCACGTCGACGGCGGCGAGCGCGCGCCCGACCTCCGCCTCGTTGCCGTAGCCGGTGGCCGTGTCGACGTGCGTGTAGCCGAGCTCGAGCGCGGCGATCACGGCGCGCTCGGCGTCGGAGCCCTCGGACTGCCAGGTGCCGAGGCCGAGCAGCGGCATCTCGCCGCCCGGCAGGGTCACCGTCGGGATGGTGGGGGTGTGCGCTTCGGTCATGCCTCCATCGTCACCCAGCCGGGCTCGTCGGGCCACGGCTGGGGCGGCACCGCCCGGGGCGCGGGGGCGGGACCGCGCCGCGCCGCGCGCCTGAACTGCGCGGGCGTCTCCCCGGCGAGGCGACCGAACGTCCGGGTGAACGACGCCTGGTCGTAGAACCCGCACGCCGCAGCGACCTCGGCGAGCGGCAGGTCGGTGCCGCCGAGCAGCGCGGCGGCGTGGTCGAGTCGCGCCCGCAGCACGTACTGCTGCGGGGAGAGGGCGAACACGCGCCGCACCCGGCGGTCCAGCGTGGACGGCGCGCACCCCGCGGCCGCGGCGAGCTCGGCGACCGTCGGCGGCGTCGCGAGGCGCTCCCGCACGAACGCGGCGACGCGGGACAGCGCCGCGACGGTGGCCTCGTCGGCGTCGCCGGTGCGCAGCGCCTGCGACACGCTGACGAGCCCGACCACCTCGCCCTCGGCGTCGTGGACCGGCACCTTCGACGTCAGGTACCAGCCGGGCGCCCCGCCGGGCCGGCGGATCAGCTCGAGCTCGCGGTGCAGGGACCGGCCGGTCTCAAGCACCGCGCGGTCCTGGGCGTCGTAGCGCTCGGCGAGCTGCGGCAGGAACAGCTCGGCGGCGGTCCGCCCGACGACGGCGCGACGGGACCTCTCGGAGGTGCGGCGCACGAACGCCTCGTTCACCGCGACGTAGCGCCCGGTGATGTCCTTCGCGCAGAACATGGTCCCGGTCAGGTCGTCGGACAACCGCAGGAGCGCCGGCGTGAGGGCGTCCAGCAGCGCCCGGGCCGCCGTGTCGGCGGCCGCCGGGGAGGTCGTGGCAGGGCCCGGGGGTGCTCCCACGGGCCGGGGTGGACGGCTCGGCATGTCAGGGGGAGCGTAGGTGCTGCGCGTGACGCGCACGTGTCACGGATCCGGGGCCGTGGCGCGCAGGATCCGTGCAAGACGGTCCCCGGGACTATCGGGGACGATGCCGCCATGACCACCACCCAGCCCTCCGCGCCGTCGCAGCACCCGTCGCCGCACCCCGCGCCGGAGCCGCTCGCGTCCGACGGCCTGACGCGCGCGGCCGTCGACCTCGCGCACCGCTGGATGGCCGCGACCGCCGCGGACGAGACCCCCGCCGAGCGCCGGGCGACCGGCCGGCTGGCCGCGCTCGTGGCGGACCCGGTGGGCCTGGAGCTCGCGGTGCGGTTCGTCGACCGCGTCGCCCGCCCGCAGGACGTGCGGGTCGCCGCCGCGGAGCTCGCGGCGCTGGGCGACCGCGCCGCCGACGCGGCCGGGTTCCTCGGGTGGGGCGACCGGGCGCTGCTCGGCGTCGGTGCGCGCCTCGCGCCGCTGCTCCCGGCCGCGGTGGTCCCCGCCGCCCGGGTGCGGCTGCGCCAGCTCGTCGGGCACCTCGTCGCCGACGCGGGCCCGGGCCTCGGCGCGCACATCGCCCACGCGCGCCGCGACGGGTTCCGCCTCAACCTCAACCTGCTCGGGGAGGCCGTGCTGGGGGAGGACGAGGCGACCCGCCGGCTGCGCCGCGTCACCGCGCTGGTGGAGCGCCCCGACGTCGACTACGTCTCGGTGAAGGTCTCGGCCGTCGCGAGCCAGCTCTCGACGTGGGACACCGGGGGCAGCGTCCGGCGCGTCGTCGAGCGCCTCCGTCCGCTGTACCTGACGGCCGCGGCGCACGGGACGTTCCTCAACCTCGACATGGAGGAGTACCGGGACCTCGCGCTCACCGTGCGGGTGTTCGAGGCGCTCGTGTCGGACCCGGCGCTGCGGGACCACGAGGCCGGGATCGTGCTGCAGGCCTACCTGCCGGACGCCTCCGCCGCGCTCGAGGAGGTCACCGCGATCGCCCGCCGCCGGGTCGAGGCAGGGGGCGCGCGCCTCAAGGTGCGCCTCGTCAAGGGCGCGAACCTCGCGATGGAGCAGGTCGAGGCCGAGCTGCACGGCTGGGCGCAGGCCCCGTACGCCGGCAAGCCCGACGTCGACGCGCACTACGTCCGGCTGGTCCGGACGGCGCTCGACGCGGACCGGACCGGGGCGCTGCGGGTCGGCGTCGCGAGCCACAACCTGTTCCACGTCGCGTACGCGCACCTGCTGGCGGGGGAGCGGGGCGTGTCCGAGGCGCTCGACGTCGAGATGCTGCAGGGCATGGCCCCGGCGCAGTCCCGGGCGGTGCAGCGCGACGTCGGCCAGGTGCTGCTCTACACCCCGGTGGTCGCGCAGCAGGACTTCGACGTCGCGATCTCCTACCTGGTGCGGCGGCTCGAGGAGAACGCCGCGCACCAGAACTTCCTGCACGCGCTGTTCGCGGAGGGCGACGCCTCCGGTGCCGCGCACGGGATGCCGTCGCAGGAGGCCGCGTTCCTCGCGTCCGTGGCGGGCGCGGCGACGGTCGACGTGACGCCGCGGCGGCTCCCACGCGCGGCGGACGCCCCCGCCCCCGACCCGGGGGAGTTCCGCAACGCCGCGGACACCGACCCGGCCGTCCCGGATTCCCGCGCCTGGGCGGCGCGTCTCGTCGCGCACGACGTCGAGCCGCCCGCCGGGGCCGTCGAGGTCGCGACGACGGCGGACGTCGACGCGGTGGTCGCCCGGGCCGTGGCCGCCGCCCCGGCGTGGTCCGCGCGGCCGCCCGCCGAGCGCGCCGCCGTGCTGCGCCGCGCGGCCGACGCGCTCGAGGCCGCCCGAGGCGACCTGGTCGCCACGATGGTGCACGAGGGCGGCAAGACCGTCGCGGAGGCCGACCCCGAGGTCAGCGAGGCCGTCGACTTCGCCCGGTACTACGCCGACCGGGCGGAGGACCTCGCCGACGGCCGCGTCCCCGGGGCGGTGTTCCGCCCGGACGGCGTCACCGTCGTCACCCCGCCGTGGAACTTCCCGGTGGCCATCCCCGTCGGGTCGACGCTCGCCGCGCTCGCGGCCGGGTCGCCCGTGCTGGTCAAGCCGGCCCCGCAGACGCCGCGCTGCGTGCGGGTCGCGATGGCCGCCGTGCAGACCGCGCTCGACGCCGCCGGGGTCACCGAGCCCGCGCTCCAGGTGGTGCTGTCCCCGGAGGGGGACGTGGGCCGGCACCTGGTCACCCACCCGGACGTCGCCCGCGTGGTGCTGACCGGGTCGCTGGAGACCGCCCGGCTGTTCGCCGGCTGGCGACCCGACCTCGACGTGCTGGCCGAGACGTCCGGCAAGAACGCCCTGGTCATCACACCGTCCGCCGACGTGGACCTCGCGGTGGCCGACCTCGTCCGGTCCGCCTTCGGCCACGCCGGCCAGAAGTGCTCGGCGGCGTCGCTGGCGATCCTCGTCGGGTCCGCGGGCACCTCCGACCGGCTGCGCCGGCAGCTCGCGGACGCCGTGGCGTCGCTGCACGTCGGGTGGGCCGACGACCTCGGCACCACCATGGGTCCGCTCGTCGAGCCGGCATCGGGCAAGCTGCTGCGCGCCCTCACGACGCTGGACGAGGGCGAGGGCTGGCTCGTGCAGCCCCGACGGCTGGACGACGAGGGCCGGCTCTGGACGCCCGGCGTGAAGCACGGTGTGCGGCCCGGCTCGTGGTTCCACCTGACGGAGTGCTTCGGCCCGGTGCTCGGCGTCATCCGCGTCGACACCCTCGACGAGGCCGTCGAGGTGCAGAACGCCGTCGCGCTCGGGCTGACCGGGGGTCTGCACTCGCTCGACGAGGACGAGATCGCGCACTGGCTCGACCGGGTGGAGGTCGGCAACGCGTACGTCAACCGGCACATCACCGGCGCGGTCGTGCAGCGGCAGCCGTTCGGCGGCTGGAAGGCCTCGGTGGTCGGCCCGGGTGCGAAGGCCGGTGGCCCCTCGTACGTGGCGCAGCTGGGCACCTGGTCCGACGCGCCGGACGTCGCCGCGCTGGACGACGACGCCTGGGTGGCGTGGGCGCAGCAGGACGACGCCCGCTGGTGGGCGTCCGAGTTCGGGGCGTCCCACGACCCGTCCGGCCTGGCCGCCGAGGAGAACACGCTGCGCTACCGCCCCGTGCCGCACCTGACCGTCCGCGTCGCGGCGGACGCGCGCGAGCGCGACGTGCGCCGGGTGCTCACCGCCGCGCGCACGGCGGGCGTCGGGGCGACGGTCAGCCGCGCCGCGGACGAGCCGGACGAGGCGTTCGCCGCCCGGGTCGCCTCCGGGGCCGTGACCGGCCGGGTGCGCGTGGTCGGCACGGCGCCCGGGCTGCGCGAGGCGGCAGTGGCCCGCACCGGGGAGGTCACGGTGCTCGACGGCCCGGTGCTCGCGAGCGGGCGCCGGGAGCTCATGACGGTCGTGCGCGAGCAGGCGGTGAGCCGGACCCGGCACCGGTTCGGGCACATCGACCCGACGCGCTAGGGCGACGGACGAGGGGGGGGGGCGGGGGGGGGGCGCCCCGCCCCCCCCCCCCCCCCCCCCCCCCCCCCCCCCCCCCCCCCCCCCCCCCCCCCCCCCCCCCCTCGCGGCTCGAGGCCCCGAGCCCGCGTCAGGCCGAGCCGCGGACCACCAGCTCCGGTGCGAAGATCAGCGGCTCCGTGCGTGCGGGGCGCCCGTGCAGCTGCGCCACCAGCTCCTCGCCCGCGGCGCGCGCCATCGCGATGACCGGCTGCACCACCGTCGTCAGGTTCGGCTTCGTGGTCGAGGCGAGCCCCGAGTTGTCGTAGCCCACGATCGCGACGTCGCCGGGCACGTCGCGCCCGAGCTCCGCCAGCACGGGCAGCGCGCCCGCGGCCATGAGGTCGGACGCCACGAAGACGGCGTCGACGTCGGGGTACCGGGCGAGCAGCTCGCGTGCACCGGCGGCACCGCCCTCGATCGTGAAGTCGCCGCTGACCATCGCGTCCGCTGGCAGCCCCGCGGCGGCGAGCGCCTGGCGCCAGCCCGCGAGGCGGTCGAGCCCGGCGGACATGTCGGCCGGGCCGGTGATGGTCCCGATGCGCCGGCGGCCGAGCGCGATCAGGTGCTCCGTGGCGATCCTGCCGCCGCGGACGTTGTCGGTGTCGACGAACGCCGAGCGTCGCTCGGTCAGCGGCCGGCCGATGAACACGTTCGGCAGCTGCGAGTCCTGCAGCGCGCGGTCGATCGAGTCGTCGCGGTGGTGGGAGACGACGATCGCTCCGTCGACGTGCCCGGCTCGCAGGTAGCGGATGGTCCGCGCGGAGTCGCCGGGCCGGGCGATGAGCAGCAGGAGCTGCAGGTCGGAGTCGGCGAGCGCCGAGGAGACGCCGTTGAGCACGCCCGCGAAGAACGGGTCGGACAGCACGCGCTCGTCGGGCTCCGGGACCACCAGGGCGACGGAGTCGGTGCGGCGGGTCACGAGCGAGCGCGCCGCGCGGTTCGGCGTGTACCCGAGGTCCGCGACGGCCGCCGCGACGGACTCCATGGCCTCCGGCGAGACCCGCAGGCCGCCGTTGATGGCGCGCGAGGCGGTGGAGCGGGACACGCCGGCGCGTTCGGCGACCTGCTCGAGCGTGGGCGCCGGGTGGGTCGCGACGGGGATGGCTGACTGGTCGACCACGGTGGATCGCCCCCTTGCCTTGACGACGGGGTGGCCGGCGCACGGGGCACCGGCGGACGGGCGCGCCCCCCAGCGCGGGGACCGGTTCCGGTCCCCGCGCGGAAGCGTAGCGTCAGCCCTTGACGGCTCCGGCCATGATGCCGGCGACGAGCTGGCGGCCCGCCACGAGGAACAGCACCAGCAGCGGGATGATGGACAGCACGACACCCGCCATGATCAGCGGCATGTCCTGGAAGAACCCGGCCTGCAGCAGCTTCAGCGCCACCGGCAGCGTCGGGTTCTGCGTGCCCAGCACGATCGAGGGCCAGAAGAAGTTGGTCCACGACGTGATGAAGGTGAACAGCGCGAGCATCGACGCGGCGGGCCGGGCGGCCGGCAGCGCGATCGACCAGAAGGTCCGGAACATCGACGCCCCGTCGACGCGGGCGGCCTCGATGAGCTCGTAGGGGAGCGCGGAGTCGAGGTACTGGGTCATCCAGAACACGCCGAACGCGGTGACCAGCGCCGGCAGGATGACCGCCAGCAGGTTGCCGGTGAGCCCGAGCTCCCGCATGACGATGTACAGCGGCACGACGCCGAGCTGCGTGGGGACGGCCATCGTGGCGATGACGAACACCAGCAGCGGACCGCGGCCGCGGAACCGCAGCTTCGCGAACGAGTAGCCGGCCAGCGTCGAGAAGAACACCACGGAGGCGCTGGTCACGAGCGCGACGATCAGCGAGTTGCCGGTCGCCCGCACCAGGTCGATGTCGGCGTCGAAGACGCGCTGCAGGTTCGTGAGGAACTCGCCGCCGGGGATCAGCGACGGGACCGGGTTCTGCGCGACCTCCGCCGTGGTCGAGGACGACAGCAGGAACGTGAAGTACAGCGGGTAGGCCGAGGCCAGGATGAAGACGGACAGGATCGTGTACGTCAGCCACCCGGGCCGGCGGTCCGCGCCGCCGCCGTGGCCTCCGCCGCGCTTGCGGCCGGCGTTGCGGCGGGCCGCGCGGGCCGCGGCCCTGCCGGCGGTCTGCTCGATGACGGGGATGGAGGGGCTGCTCATCGGGGGTTCACCTCGGTCGGGGCGGCGGCGGTGACGGCGGAGCCGGACGTCCGCCTCATCGACCGCTCGAGCGTGCGCGCGTTCTTGCGGCTCTGCTTGCGGGCGGCCTTCGCCGACCGGCTCATGTCGTCGGCGGACGAGATCTTCCGTGTCAGCCAGTTGTTCACCAGGGCGAACACGATGATCACGAGGAACAGCAGCCAGGCGACCGCGGCTGCTCGTCCGAGCTGCTGCTTGTTCCAGCCCAGCTCGTACAGGTACAGCGTCACCGTCTTCCACTGGCCGTTCGACCCGCCGAGCCCGGTCTGGTCGTACATGCGCGGCTCGTCGAAGATCTGCAGGCCGCCGATGGTCGACGTGAGGATCACGAAGATCATCGTGGGGCGGACCATCGGCAGGGTGATCGAGAAGAACTGCCGCACCCGGGTCGCGCCGTCGATCGTGGCGGCCTCGTACAGGTCGCGCGGGATGGCCTGCATCGCGGCCAGCAGGATGAGGGCGTTGTAGCCGGTCCAGCGGAAGTTGACCATCGACGCGATCGCGATGTGCGCGGGGAACGCGTCCTTGTGCCAGCCGACCGGGTCGATGCCGACGTAGCCGAGCATCGTGTTGATCATGCCGGAGCCGTCGGCGAACATCTTGGAGAACACCAGGCCGACGGCGACCGGGGCGACGACGTAGGGCAGCAGGACGCCCATGCGCCAGAACGTCTTGGACCGCAGGTTCGCGTCGAGCATGGCCGCGATGACCAGCGCCACGATGATCTGCGGGACGGTGGACAGCAGGAAGATGCTGATGGTGTTGCGCAGGGCCTTCCAGAAGAACGCCTGCCCGAGCACGAACGTGAAGTTGTCGAGCCCGACGAAGTCGCCCTGACCACCGATGAGGCTCCAGTCGTGCAACGAGACCCACGCGGTGTAGAGCAGCGGGAACAGGCCGACGACGGCGAACAGCAGGAAGAACGGCGAGATGTACAGGTAGGGCGAGACCTTCACGTCCCACCGGCCCAGCGTCTGGCGGAAGCCGATCTTGCGGTGCGGGCGGTCGTCGGTGCTCGGAGCCGCGCCCTTCGGGGGCGCCGTCTGCGTGGCCATGGAGATCCTTCGTGCGGGACGAGGCGGGTCGGGCGGTGCGGGTGCGGCGGACGGTGCCCGCACCGGGCGGACCGGACCGCCGGGGAGAGGAGTCCCCGGCGGTCCGGTCCGGTGGGGGTCAGCCGATCGCGGCGACCGCCTCCTCGAAGCCCTTCCAGGACTCGTCGGGGGTCATCGACTTGTCGACGTCGACGCGGTTGAAGGCGTCGGACAGGCCGGTGCGGATCGTGAAGTAGTTCTCGCCCTTGAACGGCTGGGTGGAGATGGCCGCGGCACGGTTGGTGTAGATCTTGCCGGTGGGCGCGTCGTTGAAGAACTCGCGGGTCATACCCTGGAGCTCGTCGGACTGCTGGGCCTCGATCTGGCTCGGGAAGTTCCCGTTGACGGCGAACGCCTTGAGCTGCTGCTCGGGGGCGGTCAGCCAGTCGGCGAGGGCCTTGGCCTCCTCCTGGTGCTCCGACATCGCCGGGACGGTCAGGAACGAACCGCCCCAGTTGCCGCCGCCGCCGGGGAAGACGTCGGCGATGTCCCAGCCCTCGACGCCGGACGCGTTGCCCTCGATGTTGCCGAGGAACCACGCCGGGGCGAGCGCCACCGCGAAGCCGTTGTTCTGGAAGGAGTTCGTCCAGTCCTCCTCCCACTGCTTGAGGCCGGCCGACTGGTCCTCGTGCGACAGGATCGTGTCGTACATGTCGCGGATCTCGGGGTTGTCGAGCGCGGTGATCTCACCGGTCTCCGGGTCCTCGAACGGGGCCTTGATCTGGTTGATCATGCCCTGGGCGAGCGCGTCGGCGGAGTCGAAGAACTTCGGGCCCGTGCCGGCGGCCATGAACTGGTCGCCGACCGCGAAGAAGTCGTCCCAGGTCGCGTTCTCGCCGCCGAACAGCTCGGCGACCTCCTCGCGGTCCGTCGGCAGGCCGGCGGCCTCGAACAGGTCGGCGCGGTAGGCGATCGCCTCGGGGCCGATGTCCGTCGGGTAGCCGAGCAGGCGGCCCTCGGAGTCGGTGGCCTGGTCGGTGGTCCACGCGTTCCAGCGGCCCTCGACCGAGTCGGAGCTGAGGTCCGAGAACTGGTCGGAGTACTGCAGGATCTGCGGCATCCAGTCGACCTCGGCCGCGACGACGTCGGCCAGGCCCGAGCCGGCGCCGAGCGCCGTCTGGAACTGCTCCTTGGCGTCGTCCGACTTCGCGAACTTGTTGTGCTCGATCGTGATGTTCGGGTGCTCGTCCTGGTACTGCTCGAGCAGGTCCTCGTACCCGAACTGGTTGAAGGTCGAGATCGTCAGCGTGACGTCCCCACCCTCGCCGCCGGCGTTGTCGTCGGACGAACCGCCGCCGCACGCCGTCGCGAGCAGGGCGATGCCCGTCGCTCCGGCCACGGCCACCCAGGTCTTGCGCGTGCTCCTGCGCACTGTGACTCCCTCGTCAGTCGGACGGCGACGTCGCCGTCGTGGTGGACGCCGTTCGTCGACGTCCGGTGTGGAAGCGTTCCCAAGGTGCACTGCGGGAGCGCTCTCACGACCTGAGACGCACTCTCGCCGCACCCCTCGACCGAAGTCAAGCCGCGATGCCGCCGAACGTGCGTGGAAGCGGTCCCACGGGTGCGTCCGTGCAGGTCAGAGCCTCGACCGGCGCTGCCGCGTTACGGAATCGTTACGCCTGCGAGGTGCCCTCGACCCACGCCCGGGCGACGGACTCCTCCGCCTGGAGCGCGCCCCGTACGGCACCCGCGGCGGCCTGCTCCACGGTCGCCCCGAACAGCGGCACGTGCGCCTTCAGCTCGCCCTCGTACGTGATCGTCGACGCGCCCGGACCGCCCGCCAGCGCCACGGTGCCCGTCAGCCGCACCGGCGCCCCCGCGATCTCGACCGCCACGGTCCCGCGCCGGGAGCCGTCCTCCTGCGGGCCCTCCCACGCCTCGGCCTGGCGGACCTCGAGCGTCGAGCCGACGAACGCCCGGATGTTCGGCGGGATCAGGTCGGTCGGCAGCGCCCGCCGGGTCGTCACGGTGAACGCGCCGGCGTCGCCCGGCGTCACGTCCACGTGCAGGTCCTCCGCGCCGCCGGCCCGCACCTTCGCACGCACGTAGTCCGGATCGGCCAGCATGGTGCCGGCCGTCCGGGGGTCCGTCGGGACGGAGAGGGTGACCTGGAGGTGCACGGGCGTCGGTCCTTCCGGGGCGGAGCGGGAGGCGGGTCCACCGACATTATCCGCACCGCAGGCCGGACGCGGCTCCACCTGCGGCCGGAGGTCGACTTAGGCTGACCCGGTGTCCACCCTGAGCGAGCTCGCGCAGCGCCACGCCCACCTCGACGCAGCGGACCTCGAGTGGCTCCACCTGCTGGTCGGCGACTGGCAGGTCATCTCGGACCTCGCGTTCGCCGACCTCGTCCTGTGGCTGCCCACGGACGACGACGACTTCGTCGCGATCGCCCAGTGCCGGCCCAGCACCGGCGCGACCGTGCACTACGACGACGTCGTCGGCTCCCGCCCGCCGGACGGGCAGCGGCCGCAGCTCGAGCGGTCCCTGACCGAGGTCCGGGCGCAGCGGTCCCGCGAGCCCCGGTGGTTCGGGTCGTACGCGGTGCGCGAGGAGGCCGTCCCGGTCGTCCGCGACGGCCGCGCCATCGCCGTCATCGCCCGGCAGACCAACCTCGGCGGCGCACGCACGCCCAGCCGGCTCGAGCTGAACTACGTCGAGGCCGCCGACGACATCATGGGCATGATCGCGCGCGGCGAGTTCCCGATGCTCGACGCCGCCACCGGCCCGCGCCGCGGCGCTCCCCGCGTGGCCGACGGCCTCGTCCGGCTCAACTCCGAGGGCGAGGTCCTGTACGCCAGCCCGAACGCGCTGTCCTGCTTCCACCGGTTCGGCGCGATGGACGACCTCGTCGGCCGCTCGCTCGTCGAGCTCGTCGCCGACCTGGTCGAGCAGGAGTCCACCGTCGACGAGTCGATGCCGCTCGTGCTCATGGGCCGCGCCCCGTGGCGCACGGACATCGAGGCGCACGGCGTCGCGCTGTCCCTGCGGGCCGTGCCGCTGACGGAGGAGGGTGAGCGCATCGGGGCGGTCCTGCTCTGCCGCGACGTGTCCGAGCTGCGCCGGCGGGAGCGCGAGCTCATCACCAAGGACGCGACGATCCGCGAGATCCACCACCGCGTGAAGAACAACCTCCAGACCGTGGCCGCGCTGCTGCGCCTGCAGGCCCGCCGCATGGACGTCCCGGAGGCCCGCGCCGCTCTGGAGGAGGCGATGCGCCGCGTGGCGACCATCGCCCTGGTGCACGAGACGCTCTCCCAGACGCTCGACGAGACCGTCGTGTTCGACGAGCTCGTCGGGCGGTCGCTGCGGCTCGCCGCCGACGTGGCGTCCGCCGGGGCGTCCGTCCGCACGGTCGTGCGCGGGACGTTCGGACCGGTGTCCGCCGAGGACGCCACGGCGCTCGCGCTGGTGCTCACCGAGCTGGTCACCAACGCCGTCGAGCACGGGCTCGCCGGCCGGGAGTCCGGGTCGGTGGAGGTCAGCGCGGAGCGGGTCGAGGACGACCTGGCCGTGACCGTCGCGGACGACGGCGCAGGCATCCCCGCGGACGCCGGCGCGGGGACGGGGCTCGGCACCCAGATCGTCTCGACGCTGGTCACCAAC
The DNA here is from genome assembly GCF_019797765.1 of Cellulomonas sp. C5510. Taxonomy (NCBI): domain Bacteria; kingdom Bacillati; phylum Actinomycetota; class Actinomycetes; order Micrococcales; family Cellulomonadaceae; genus Cellulomonas; species Cellulomonas sp. C5510. The sequence continues at coordinate 2,930,108 of NZ_CP081862.1, read as the reverse complement.
GAGCTGCGCGGATCGATCGCGTGGAGGCCCCGCGAGGGCGGCGGCACCGAGGTGGTGCTGCGCGCCCACCTGCGCGCCCCGGGCCGCGAACCGAACACGGTCGCCTGACCCGCGGACGTCCGCCCTCCGCGACGTACGGCTCGCGGCCCCGGTCCTGGTGGTCAGGGGCCAGGAGAGGGGTGTGCCGACGGGGGGCGAGGCGTTCGCGGCCGCTCGCCTAGGCGCGACCGGGCTGTCCCGGGGTGCGACCGGGCCGCTCCGGGGGCGGCTGGCCGTCGAGAGGTCCGGGCGAGGACGTGCGAGGCGGGTGCCCGGGCTGTCGCCGGACGCGGCGACGCCCGCCGACCCGGACGGGGCGGCGGGCGTCGGAGCGCGAGGTCAGCCGGCGCGGCGCTGGCGCGCGGTGCGGCGCTTCAGGGCGCGGCGCTCGTCCTCGGAGAGGCCGCCCCAGACGCCGGCGTCCTGGCCGGACTCCAGCGCCCACTTCAGGCAGGTGTCCACCACGTCGCAGCGGCGGCACACGGCCTTGGCCTCCTCGATCTGCAGCAGGGCCGGGCCGGTGTTGCCGATCGGGAAGAACAGCTCCGGGTCCTCGGTCAGACATGCTGCGCGGTGGCGCCAATCCATCGAACACTCCTCAGCACAGGGGCGGGCCACGACCAGGGGGCTGGGTGGCGCAGAAGGGGCGCAGAGCACACGTCGACGCACGAGATCTCGCGGGGGGGCGGCGTGAGCGTCGGCGCTCGGATTCGAACTGCTGCGCACAAGATTCACATGGCGACCCGCAGCGCACAAGGGGTTACGCGCAGGTTTCTCGCGCGTAACGGATGAGGCGTTGATCACATCTGTGTGGATCCTGGACGCCTGCGCCGCACGGTACTCCCTTTGTGCCGGTCGATGCCAACCGGGACCGGATGCCGGGACCAACGTCCCTTCACGGGCGGCCCCGCGCTGCGGACCTGCAACGATGCACGGCGGATTCACCCGTGCGCCGCGCGCGGCTGTGACCAGGACGTTCGGCCGGGGCGTGGGGAGCGGCGCGACGCCGAGGCGGTCCCCGCCGCGCGCCTCGCCGCGCGCCCCGCCGCACTGCGCGCCCCGCGCCCCGCCGCACTGCGCGCCGCGGGGCAGGCGGGGCGGCGCCCGTCGGTGCCCGCTCTGCTCGGCGTGTGCCCGCTCTGCTCGGCGCGTGCCCGCCCTGCTCGGCCCGTGCCCGCTCTGCTCCGCCGGCGCCCGCTCGTGCTCCGCCCGGCGGGCACGTGGCCCGGACCCGCCGGCACCGCCCCCGCGCCGCGGCCCCCGTCGTAGGGTCGCGTCGTGACCACCCAGCCGTCCGTCCCCGGCCCCGTCCCCGGCCCCGATCGCCCCTCCCCGGGCCACGTCCCCGCCGCGGTCCGCGCCGTGACCGGTCTGGTGCTGCTGCAGGCACTGGCGCTCGCCGTCGCCACGGTCGCCCTGGTGGTCGCGCTCGTGCGGGGGACCTCGATGCCGGGGCCGGTCGTGTTCCTGGCGGTCCTCGCGGCCGGCGCCGCCGCCGTGCTCGCGGGTGCCGCCCTGGGGCTGCTGCGGGGCCGGCGCTGGGGGCGTGCGCCGGTGATGACGGTGCAGATCCTGCTGGTCGTGCTGGCCGCGGGATGGGTCGGCGTGGAGCTCGCCGCCTGGTCTGTCGTCCTGCTCGCCGTCGCGGGGACGACGGGCGTCCTGCTCGTGCTGCCGTCGGTCGTCGCCTGGACGGCCGGCGAGAGGGCCTGACGGACCGGCGCGCCAGCCCGGTGCGCGACGCGGACGGGCCCGCCCGGCGACGTGCGCCGGACGGGCCCGTCCGCCCCCTGCCCGGCCGGTGGTCCCGGCCGGCCGTGCTCAGTCCACGCCGAGCGCCGCGACCGGCGGCGTCCGCGCGGCGTTGCGCGACGGCAGCACCGAGGCCAGCACCCCGGCGACCACGGCGATGCCGAGCACCAGCCCGAGGTCGGACCACGGGACGCGCAGCTCCAGGTCCGCGAAGTCCGCGAGCACCGCGGTGGACCCGAGCCAGCCGTACGCGAGGCCGAGCAGCACGCCGACCACCGCACCGACCCCCGCGATCAGCGCGCCCTCGACGGCCATCGAGGCCCGGAGCTGCCGGCGGGTGAGGCCGAGCGCCCGGAGCGTCGCCGACTCCCGCCGCCGCTCGATCACCGAGAGCGACAGGGTGTTGGTGACGCCGATCAGCGCGATGACGACCGCCACGGCGAGCAGCCCGACGACGACCGCGAGCACCGTGTCGATGGCCCGCTGGTACAGCGCGCGCTCCACGGCGGCCCCGGAGATGTCGAGCGCGCTGTCCTCCGTGAGGTCCTCGATGTCCTGGACGACGGCACCGGAGTCGTTGACGTCGGTGACGCGCACCCAGGCGGTGCCGGGCGACCCGGGGGACCCGATCCGCTCGAGCGTGGCCGGCGTCACGATGACGGACCAGTCGTCGTAGTCCACGACGCGTGCGGTGAGCGTGACCGGGGTGGCGTCCGCCGCGGTCTCGCCCGTGGAGTCGTCCGCGAGCGTCACCGGGACGGCGTCGCCGTCGCTGACGCCGACCGCGCCGGCGAGCGACCTGCCCACCACGACGGTGCCGTCCGAGAGCGCCGCGGCGACGTCGGCCGAGCGCATGACCGCGGACGCCTGCTCGGTCCCGAGGGCGAGCGCACCGGCGAGCGACGGGTTGTCGCCGCCCACCACGACGTCGTCGCGCCGCACGACCGTGACCGCCTCGACGCCCTCGACACCGGCGATCTGGTCGGCGGTCCCGGCGGGCAGCGGCTCGTCGACGGTGCGGCCCTCGGAGTCGACCGTGGTGGGCGCGGAGACCTGCAGGTCGACGGGGAACCGGGTGTCGAGCTCGCCGTCGAGCGTGGCGCGTGCCGTGGCGGCGCCGGTGCTCATCATGGCGACGAGCGTCACGCCGATGAGCAGCGCGGTGCTGGTCGCGGCGGTGCGCGCCGGGTTGCGGCCGGTGTTCGCGGCGGCGAGCCTCGCCGGCATGCCCGCGCGGCCGGCCAGCCGGCCGGTGGCGGCGACCACGCGCGGCATCCAGAACACCGCCCCCACGAGCAGCCCGACGAACGACAGCAGGCCGCCGAGGATCGCGACGCCCACGGCCGCGGCCACGTTCACCCGGGACAGGGCGAGGCCGCCCGCGAGCAGGGCGACGCCGCCCACGACGAGCAGGAGGCTCAGCACGAGCCGGACGCGGCCGGCGCGGCTGCCGGCGGCCGGGGCGTCGGCCGGACGCAGCGCGGCGATCGGGGCGACGCGGGTCGCGACCCGGGCTGGCGTCAGCGCGGCGAGGACCGTCACCAGCACGCCGACGGCGAGGGGCGCGAGCACGGCGGCGGGCGTGACGTGCACGGCCGCCGGCACCGGGAACGGCAGGTCGGCGCCCTGCATGACCCACAGCGCGACCTGGACCAGGAGCGTGCCGAGCAGCGTGCCCGCCACGGAGGCCACGAGTCCCAGCAGCGTCGCCTCGAGGAGCACGGAGCGCCGGACCTGCGACCTCACGGCCCCGACGCAGCGCAGCAGCGCCAGGGTGCGGGTGCGCTGGGCGACCAGCACCTGGAACGTGTTGGCGATGACCAGGCCTGCCACGATCATCGCGACGGCCGCGAACGCGAGCACGACGACGACCACGGGACCGGTCGAGTCGCCGGAGATCGAGCGCTCGGCGGCCTCGTCGCGCGTCAGCACGAGCGCGTCCGAGGAGCTCGTCTCGAGAACCTCGCGGACGGACGCCCGGACGGCCTCGGTGTCGGCGCCCGGGTCGAGCGCCAGCAGCACCTGGTCGACGCCGAGGTCCGTGATCGTCGGGACGCCCGGGCCGTTCGCCGCGCCGGACCAGCGCAGCGCGTCCGCGGTGGTCGACATCGCGACGCCGCCGTACTGCGCCCACGCGGACGTCGGGTCGCTGGTGAGGCCGACGACGGTGACCTGCTCGGTCTGCTTGCGGACGGTGCCGGCGTCGTCCGCGGCCGTCTCGTCGTCGGAGGTCGTGCCGTCGCCGGCGGCGTCCGCCGCCTCCCACACGTACGACCCGACGGTCACCTCGTCGCCCGCGGCGACCCCGAGCCGCTCGGCGGCGCGCTCGGGCAGCGTGATCTCGCCGTCCCCGGTGGGCAGCGCGCCCTGCGTGACGTGCTGGGTGTCGAACGCCTCGTCGCCCGGCACGGGGACGAGGGCCTGCGTGATGACCTTGTCGCCGGAGGACAGCTCCACGGACGGCACCACGACGCGCGGGTCGGCGGCCGACACGCCCTGCAGGCCCCGCACCGCGGCGACGTCCGCGTCGGTGAGCGTGCCGGACGAGACCGCGATCAGGTCGGCGGTCCCGTACGACGCGGTGATCGAGTCGTAGGAGATCCGCTGCATGACGTCACCGGCGAGCAGCGTCGCGGCGACGAACGCCGTCCCGATGGCGACGGCGATGCCCGCGGCCGTGAGCCGGCCGAGCGAGCGGCGCATCTGCGCCAGCGTCAGCCGCCACATCACGCACCCGCCTTCGCCGCGGCGACCTCGGAGACCTCGAGCTGGCGCAGAGCGTCCAGCCCGGTGAGGACGGCCTCGGGGGTGGGGTCGACGATGTCGCCCGCGATGCGCCCGTCGGCCAGCATCACCACGCGGTCCGCGTAGGCGGCGGCCGTCGGGTCGTGCGTGACCATGATGACGGTGCGCCCGAGCTCGCGGACGGAGCGGCGCAGGAAGCTCAGCACCTCGGCACCGGCCCGGGAGTCGAGGTTGCCGGTGGGCTCGTCCGCGAAGACGACCTCCGGCTTGGCGATGAGCGCGCGGGCGATCGCGACGCGCTGCTGCTGGCCGCCCGACAGCTCGGACGGGCGGTGCGTGAGGCGCTGGCCCAGGCCGAGCGTGGTCACGAGCGTGTCGAACCAGGCCCGGTCGACGGCCGCGCCGGCCAGCTCGAGCGGCAGCAGGATGTTCTGCTCGGCGGTGAACATCGGCAGCAGGTTGAACGACTGGAACACGAACCCGACGCGGTCCCGGCGCAGGCGCGTGAGCGAGTCGTCGTCGAGGGTGGTCACGTCGGTGGGGCCGAGGAACGCCGATCCGGACGTCGCCGCGTCCAAGCCGGCGAGGACGTGCATCAGCGTGGACTTGCCGGAGCCGGACGGCCCCATGATCGCGGTGAACTCGCCCGCGGCGAAGTCCACGTCGACGCCGGCGAGGGCGCGGACCGACGCCTCGCCGCGGCCGTAGACCTTGGTGAGGCCGCGGGCGCGCACGGCGGCGGACGCTGCGGCGGTGCCGGAGGCGGGGGCGGACGGTGCCGGCGGGGCGGCGGGGGCGGGCTGGATCGGGTCCACGGTGGTGCTCCTGGTGGTCGACTGGCTGATGCCCTCGACGCTACGGAGCCCGCCGCCCCGCCGTCGTCCACCCCCGGTCCGGCCCCGGGGTCATCCCGCGGTCGGACCCCCGGCCCGGACGGCCCCACCCGGGCGGGAGCGGCGGGCGCGTCCCGTCAGGACCCCGGGACGACCAGCCCGGTCTCGTACGCCAGCACGACGGCCTGCACCCGGTCGCGCGCCCCGAGCTTGGCGAGGATCCGCCCGACGTGGGTCTTCACGGTCGCCTCGGCGACGTACAGGTCCTGCCCGATCTCGGTGTTCGACCGCCCGCGCGCCATGAGGACGAGCACCTCGCGCTCCCGCTCGGTGAGCGTGGCCAGCGCCTCGTCCGCCGCCTCCGACCGGGGGTGCTCGGCGGGGAGGGCGGTGACGAGGTGCTCGAGCAGGCGGCGCGTGGAGGACGGCGCGATGACGGCGTCCCCGGCGTGCACCGTGCGGATGGCCGTCAGCATGTCCTCCGGCGGCGCGTCCTTCAGCAGGAAGCCGCTCGCGCCGGCGCGGATGGCGGACATGACGTACTCGTCCAGGTCGAACGTCGTGAGCACGATGATGCGCGGCGCGGGGTGGTCGGGCGTGCCGGCGGCGACGATGCGCTCGGTGGCGGCCAGTCCGTCGAGCGTCGGCATGCGCACGTCCATCAGCACGACGTCGACGGGCCCGACGAGGCGGGACTGCGACGTCCCGGGGGTCAGGGCCTGCACGGCCTGGGCGCCGTCGCCGGCCTCCAGCACCACGGACAGGTCCGGCTGCGAGTCGATGACGAGCCGGAACCCCGCCCGCACGAGCTGCTGGTCGTCCACCACGCCGACCCGGATCGTCTCCGTCATGGCGGTCAGCCTAGGCCGCGGCGTCGCCCGGCCCGGACGCCGGCGCCCCGGGGAGCGGCAGCTCGGCGCGCACCCGGAACCCGCCGCCCGGCCGCGGCCCGGCGCTGAGCCGACCACCGACCATCGTGGCCCGCTCCCGCATGCCGAGCAGGCCCTGGCCGGCGCCGTCGGAGTCCGCCGCGGCACCGCGGCCGTCGTCGGTGACCTCCAGGACGAGCGCGGCGGGCTGCCACTGCACGAGCACGGTGACGGCGGGGTCCGGCCCGGCGTGCTTGAGGACGTTCGTGAGCGCCTCCTGGCAGATCCGGTACACCGTCAGCCCGATGCCGGGCGGCAGCGGCCGCGGCGAGCCCATCCGGACGAGCGAGGCGCGGACACCGGAGGCGCGCACCTGCTCGACGAGCTGCTCGACGTCCTCGGCGGCGGGCTGCGGGGTGTACGGCGCGCCCCCGGACGACCGGCCACCGGCGCCACCGGTGCCGCCCCCGGCGCCGTCCTCGCCGTCCGGTTCGCGCAGCACGCCCAGGAGCCGCCGCATGTCGGCCAGCGCGGCACGGCCGGTCTCGGCGATCGTCGTCAGCGCCCGGGTCGCGGCGTCGGGGTCGACGGCCGCCGCGTACCGCCCGCCGTCGGCCTGGGCGACCACGACGGACAGCGAGTGGGCGACGATGTCGTGCATCTCCCGCGCGATCCGGGTGCGTTCGGCCGCGGTCGCGATGCGCGCCTGCTGGTCGCGCTCGCGCTCGAGGCGCTCGGCGCGGTCCCGCAGCGCGGAGATGGTCTCGCGCCGGGAACGCCGCATGAGCCCGAACGCCCACGTCGCCACGGCGCACGCCGAGCAGAACACCCACATGAGGAGCGCGCCGACGACGACGTCGCCCGGGCGGGCGCCCCACACGTACTGCAGGGCCACCGCGCAGCTCAGCAGGAGGCCGCCGACGATCGCCGAGAGGATCGCGGTGCGGTGCGCCCAGCGCGGGCCGTGCACCGTGACCGAGTACAGCGCGGCGAGCACGGCGAGGTCCGCGACGAGGAACGTCGGCGTGCCGAGCACGAGGTGGGCGAGCCCGACGGCGTACACCGCCACCACCGAGGCGACGGGGCTCCGGCGCCGCCACGCGAGCGGAGCCCACAGCAGGGACGACCACACGAGACCCGGGCCGAATCCCGTCCCGGCGCTCTCGGCGGCCGCGGCCGACAGCGGCACGACGAGGACCCCGGTCGCGAGCGTCAGCGTCGCGTCGATGCCGAGGCGGTGGCGGTGCTCCCACCGCGTGAGCCGCTCCCACCAGGTCATCGCGCCAGCGTAGGGGCGCCCCGGCGGCGTCCGCGTGCCCCCGGGGGCGGACCGAGGTCCCGGTCCGGGTCCTCCCCGGGGCGGACAGAGCAGGCTCGACCGGATCGTGACCCGTGTGCACCACGCCCTCGACCGTTCCGTGACCTAACATGGCGCAATGACCCAGGTGCTGCTGGCCGAGGACGATCCCGCGATTGCCGAGCCTTTGGCGCGGGCTCTCGGGCGTGAGGGCTACGACGTCCGGGTGCAGGGCACCGGGCAGGGCGCGATCGACCGCGCGAGCGAGGCGGACCTCGTCGTGCTGGACCTCGGCCTCCCCGACATGGACGGGCTCGACGTCGCCCGGGCGATCCGGAACCAGGGGCTGACCACGCCGGTGCTGGTCCTGACGGCGCGCGCCGACGAGGTCGACCTCGTGGTTGGTCTGGACGCCGGCGCCGACGACTACGTCACCAAGCCGTTCCGCCTCGCCGAGCTGCTGGCCCGCGTGCGGGCCCTGCTGCGCCGCACCGGCGGTGACACGCCCGACGAGGACGAGCTGCGCTCGCAGGACGTGCGGGTGGACGTCGCCGCGCACCGCGCGTTCCAGGGTGAGCGCGAGCTGCACCTCACCGCGAAGGAGTTCGACCTGCTGCGCGTGCTCGTCGGGGCGGCGGGCACCGTGGTCGCGCGCGAGACGCTCATGCGGGAGGTCTGGGGGTCCGACCCGACGGGGTCCACCAAGACGCTCGACATGCACGTGTCGTGGCTGCGCCGCAAGCTCGGGGACGACGCGAGCGCCCCGCGCTACATCAGCACGGTGCGGGGGATGGGCTTCCGGTTCGAGTCCGGCGAGGGCACCCGGGGCTGAGCCGTGCGCCGCCGCGTCCTGCAGGCCACGATCGCCGCCGTCACCGTGGCGGTCGTGCTGCTCGGGTTCCCGCTCGCGTTCCTCGGCGCGCAGTACGTCCGCGACAACGAGATCGGGTCCCTCGAGACGCGCGCGACCGACCTCGCCCGGTCGATCGACAACCGCGTCCAGGAGGGCGCTCCGCTGTCGGACGACATGCTGCAGCCGTACGTCGAGCGGGGTGGCGGCATCCCCGTCAGCATCTTCGTCGTCACGGAGGACGGCGCGCGGTACCAGGCGGGCCCTGAGGTCCCGGAGCGCACGATCACGATCACGGAGACGTCGACCTCCGGCGCGCGCATCACGATGTACGCGCCCTGGTGGGACATCTTCCTCATGAGCACGCAGATCATGGGGCTCGTCGTGGCGGCCGCGGTCGTCGCGTTCGCGGCCGGCATCGCCATGGCGATCTGGCAGGCGAACCGGCTCGCGGCCCCGCTGGTCTACCTCGCCGCGTCCGCCGAGCAGCTCGGCTCCGGCCAGGTGCGACCGCAGCTCGAGCCGTCGGGCGTCGAGGAGATCGACCTGGTGGCCGCCGAGCTCGCCCGCAGCGCCGACCGGATGGCCGGTCGGCTCGCCGCCGAGCGGCAGTTCGCGTCCGACGCCTCGCACCAGCTCCGCACGCCGCTGACGGCGCTGTCGATGCGGCTGGAGGAGATCACGCTCGCCTCGGACGACCCGGCCGTCCGGGAGGAGGCCCGCATCTCGCTGGAGCAGGTCGAGCGGCTCGTGACGGTCGTCGACGACCTGCTGACCCGGTCGCGGCGGGCGCAGGGCGGGACCACGGAGGCGGTGCGGCTGGTGGACGTGGTGCACCAGCAGGAGGAGGAGTGGCGGCCCACCTTCGAGGCCGAGGGCCGCCGGCTGGTGGTCGACGTCGACCCCGCCGCCCAGGTGCTGGCGACTCCCGGTGCGCTGGCCCAGGTGCTGGCCACGCTCATCGAGAACTCGCTGCGGCACGGGGGCGGGACGACGACGGTCCGGTCGCGGCCGGGGGCCTCCCGCGCCGTGGTCGTGGAGGTCGGCGACGAGGGCGAGGGCGTCCCCGACGAGCTCGCGCCGCGCATCTTCGAGCGGGAGGTGACGTCGGGCAAGGGCACCGGCCTCGGGCTCTCGCTCGCCCGCGACCTGGCGTCCGCCGACGGGGCGCGCCTCGAGCTCGCGCAGCGCCGGCCCGCGGTGTTCGCGCTGTTCCTCACCGGGCTCCCCGCGACGATGGCACCGGACGTCGTGCTGCCGCGCGGGTCCGTCATCTCGCCGCGCGTCGACGGGTCGCGGCGGCGCCGGCGCGGCTGAGCCCTCGCCGGCCCGGTCGGCTCGGCGCAGGGCGCGGCCCCGCGGCCGGCCCCGGCGCGGGCGGGTGGTCCTCGGACGTGGCAGCAGGGGGTGCCGCCGGGACGCGCGGGGCGCGTAGGTTCGCCGGTGAGGGCGCGCAGCCGGGGCGCGGTGGGCGGCCGGCGGGGCCGCCGGACGGGAGCGGTGGCCGGTGGTGTCTGCCGTGCGGGGTGGTGACGGGCCAGATCGCGACGAGGCGGCTCGCGACGAGGCGGCTCGCGACGCGCGGACTCGCGACGCGCGGGCTGCCGGCCGGCGTGCCGGTGCCCCCCGGCTCCGGGCGGCGGCCGTCGTCGTGCTCGTGGTGCTCGGTGCCCTGCTCGCCCCGGTGGCCGCGGCCGCGACCTGGGCGCGCGGGATCGTCTCGGACACCGACCGGTACCTCGCGGCGGTCGGCCCGCTCGCGGACGACCCGCAGGTCCGGGACGCGGTGACCGACCGCGTGTCGGCCGCCGTCGTGGACGGGCTGCGCCTCGAGCAGCTCGCCGCCGACGCGACCGACGCGATCGCCGCGCTGGACCTGCCGCCGCGGGCGTCCGAGGCGGTGGAGTCCCTCCGAGGCCCGCTGGTGGACGCCGCCACCGGCTACGTCCGCGGGGTGGTCGGCCGGGTCGTCGACTCCGACGCGTTCGCCACGGTCTGGTCCGCGGCGAACCGGGAGGTGCACCGGCAGCTCGCCGCGGTGCTGAGGGGTGACCCGGACGCCCTCGCGCGCGTCGACGCCGACGGCACGCTGACGGTCGACCTCGGCGGCGTCGTCGACGCGGTCCGCCAGCGCCTGTCCGCCGCCGGGTTCTCGGTGGTCGACCGGCTGCCCCCGGTCGACGCGTCGTTCGCCGTGCTGCGCAGCGCCGACCTGGTGCGTGCCCAGGAGGCGTACCGCGCGCTCGACGCGGCCGCGACGTGGTCGCCGTGGGCGGCGCTGGTCCTGCTCGCGGGCGCTGTCGCGCTCGCCCGGGACCGCCCGCGGGCGCTGGCGGTCGTGGGCCTGGCCGTCGCGGGTGCGGTCGCGCTGCTGCTCGTCGCGCTGGTCGCCGGACGGTCCTGGTACGCCGGGTCGCTGCCGCCCGCGGTGCAGCGCCCGGACGTCGCGGTCGTCGTCTACGACCAGGTGCTGTCCGGCCTGCGGGCGGCGCTGCTGCAGGTGCTCACCGCCGCGGTGGTCGTCGCCGCCGCGGGCGCCGTGGGCGTCGTGACGCGGGGCGGCAGGGCGAGGCGGACGCTGCGGGGACGCGGCCCGGCGCGGCCGGGCGACGGGGGAGGCGACCGCACCGCGGGCGCGGAGCCGCTCGCCGGGGCGTGACGCCCGGACTACGCGGGTTCCGCGTCCCGGCCGGCGCGCGGGTACGGCACCGTACCGAGCGGCACGACATGCTGCTCGTGCTCGCGCGCCTCGTGCCCCACCTCGGCGAGCGCGACCGGGAGGGTCGCCGTGCCCGTGAACACGAACAGCTTGTAGCCGACGTACCGCCCGATGGTGCCCAGGGCGATGCCGGCCACGTTCGCGACGTTGTCAGCGAACGGGCCGGTGAGCCCCAGCACGTAGTGCGAGAACGCCAGCGACCCGACGGTCAGCCCGATGCCGACCACGTTGATGAGCGCGAACAGCACGAACTCCCGGCCCCGCCGCGCCGTGCGCTGGTCGGCGAACGTCCAGTGCCGGCTGCCGATCCAGGACACCAGCGTCGCGAGGAGCACCGCCACGATGCGGGCGGTGAGCGGCTTGCCGTGCAGCACGTCGACCGGCCCGAAGCGCAGCAGGTTGTAGGTGCCCATGTCCACGACGAACGCCACCGTGCCGACCGACCCGAACCGCGCGAGCTCCAGCGCACGCGCCCGCAGGCCGTCGCGCCAGCCGCGGTCCCCGGGTGCGCGCCGGGGCGCCACGACGCCCGGCGCGCTGGAGGAGGTCACCGGGACACGGTAGTCCCCGCGGCTGGGGGCCCGCTGTACGTCGGCGGTCGGGACGACGTCGCCGAGGGCGCCCGGCCGGTCCTCCCCGCGCTGGTCGCTCCGGGTCCGCCGCCCGCGGGTCGGTTAGGCTCCACGCTCGTGGCAGCACCCGTGGTGGCAGTGGTCGGTGGCGGTCAGCTCGCGCGCATGATGGCGCCGGCGGCGACCGCGTTGGGGCTCCACCTGCGGGTGCTGGTCGAGGACGCCGCGTCGTCGGCGGCGCAGGTCGTCGTGGACGCCCCGGTCGGCGCGGCCGCGGACCCGGTGGCCGTCGAGGCGCTGGTCGCGGGGGCGGACGCCCTGACCTTCGAGCACGAGCACGTGCCCGGTGGCCTGCTCACGGAGCTGGTGGACCGCGGCGTGGCCGTGCGGCCCGGCCCGGACGCGCTGGTGCACGCGCAGGACAAGATCGTCATGCGGACGCGGCTGACGGGGCTCGGCGTGCCGTGCCCCCGCTGGGCGGCCGTGGGCTCCCGCGACGACCTGGCGGCGTTCCTCGCGGCGGGCGACGGCGCCGCGGTCGTGAAGACCGCGCGCGGCGGCTACGACGGCAAGGGCGTGCGCGTGGTGCGGGACGCCGGCGGGGCGGACGACTGGCTGGCCGCGGCGGCCGACGGGACCGGGGCGCCGCTGCTGGCGGAGGAGCGGGTGCCGTTCACGCGCGAGCTGGCGGCCCTGGTCGCCCGCGCCCCGTCCGGCGAGGTCCGCACGTGGCCGGTCGTCGAGTCGGTCCAGGTCGACGGGGTCTGCTCCGAGGTGGTCGCGCCGGCGCCCGGGCTGGACCCGCGCACCGCCGCCGAGGCCGAGGGCATCGCCCGCGCGGTGGCCGAGGGCCTGGACGTCACGGGCGTGCTCGCCGTCGAGCTGTTCGAGGTGCCGGACCCCGACGGCGGCGCCCCGCGGGTGCTCGTGAACGAGCTCGCGATGCGGCCCCACAACTCCGGGCACTGGACCATCGACGGCGCCGTCACGAGCCAGTTCGAGCAGCACCTGCGCGCGGTCCTCGACCTGCCGCTCGGCTCGACGGAGGCCCGCGCGCCCTGGACCGTCATGGCGAACGTCCTCGGCAGCAGCCGGGAGGTCCTCACGGACGGGCTGGCCGAGGTGGCCGCCCTCGACCCCGGTGCCAAGGTGCACCTGTACGGCAAGGGCGTGCGCCCCGGCCGCAAGCTCGGCCACGTCACGGTGACCGGCGACGACCTGGACGACGTCCGCCGCAGGGCCGCCGCCGCCGCAGCCGTGCTGCGCGGCGACACCGCCTGACGACCCGCGAACCCGACCCGCAGCAGCACCCCGGAGGTGGAGATGGACCCGCTCGTCGGCATCGTCATGGGCTCGGACTCGGACTGGCCCGTCATGGAGGCCGCGGCGCAGGCGCTCGCGGAGCTCGAGGTGCCGGTGGAGGTCGACGTCGTGTCGGCCCACCGCCAGCCGGACAAGATGGTCGCGTACGGCCGCGGGGCGGCGGACCGCGGCCTGCGGGTGGTCGTCGCCGGTGCGGGCGGCGCCGCCCACCTGCCCGGCATGCTCGCCGCGGTGACACCGCTGCCCGTGGTGGGCGTCCCGGTGCCGCTGTCCCGGCTGGACGGCCTGGACTCGCTGCTGTCGATCGTCCAGATGCCCGCGGGCGTGCCGGTCGCGACCGTCTCCATCGGCGGCGCGCGCAACGCCGGCCTGCTCGCGGCGCGCATCATCGGGTCGGGCACCGACGAGACCGCGCGCCGGGTCGCTGCGGCCATGCGCGCGTTCCAGGACGACCTGCGGGCGCAGGCCGACGCCAAGGGGGAGCGGCTGCGCGCCCAGCACGGCGACGGGCGCCGGCCGGCCGTGGGCTTCGGGGGCTGACCGGCGCGGGACCGCGCGGGGACCGTCGTCGGGCCGCGTGAAGGTCTCGTCGAGAACCCCCGGGTCGCCGCCTGCTCGACGGGCGGACGCGCGCACCCCCGCCTAGCGTCGAGCGGGTGACGACCACCGCGCCGGCCCGGACCCACGCCCCCGCCGCCCCGTCGCCCGCCGTCCCCGGACGCGGCTCGCGGCTCGCGGCGCTCGACGGGCTGCGCTTCCTCGCCGCCGCGGGTGTGCTGGCCTACCACTTCACGACCCGGGAGACCGACGCCTGGGGCAGGGACCTCGCCGAGGTCGCACCCGCCGTGTCCTCCTGGGCCGTCTACGCCTCCCTCGGGCCCGAGCTGTTCTTCGTGATCAGCGGCTTCGTCATCCTCATGACCGCCTGGGGCCGCTCCGTGCCGGACATCGTCGGCTCCCGCGTCGGTCGCCTGTACCCGGCGTACTGGGTCGCGGTCCTGGCGACCGGGGCCCTGCTGCTGCTGATCTGGCCCGGCAAGGAGGTCACCGGCGGCCAGGTGCTGGTGAACCTGACGCTGCTGCAGAGCCTCGTCGACGTCAACCACGTCGACGGCGTCTACTGGACGCTGTGGGTGGAGCTGCGGTTCTACCTGCTGATCGCGCTGTTCGCCGCCTTCGGGATCACCCGCCGACGGGTGCTGTGGTTCGCGGCGCTGTGGCCGGCGGCCGCGATGCTCGCCCGGGCCGCGGGCCTCACGGACGCGGTCGTGTGGCTGGTCGCGCCGTACGCGCCGCTGTTCGCAGCCGGGATGGTGCTGTACGTCATCCACCGCACGGGACACGCCCTCGTGCCGTGGCTGCTGGTCGCGGGCAACGCGGCCCTGGCCACCGCCGCGCTGGTCCCGGCACGCATGGCCTCGCTCGGCGAGAACTCCGTCGTCGCGCCGCGCCCCGCGCTGCTCACCGTCACGCTGCTCGGCTGCGTCGCGCTGGTCGCGCTGGTGGCGTTGACGCCCGTCGCCCGCTGGCGCTGGGCGGGCCTGACGGCGGCGGGCGCGTTGACGTACCCGCTGTACCTGACGCACGAGTACTGGGGGCTGTGGGTCGTGCACCTGCTGTCCGGGCGCGTCCCCGTGTGGGCCGTGCTCACGGCCGCGACCGCACTGTCGCTGGTGCTGGCGTGGCTGGTGCACCGGTTCGTGGAGAAGCCCGTCGGCCCGCGCCTGCGCCGGACCACGACAGCGGCGTGCGAGCGGCTGCGGGACCGCGTCGTGGCGGCCGCCGGCGCCGTGCGGTCGGGCTACGAGGCGGGCACCCCGCCGACGACGCCCGGCGGCAGGGAGCCGTCGCGGATGCCCGCGAAGAACGCCGGGGTCTGATCGGGGTCGAGCAGCACGGTCGACCCGATGCCGCCGGGCCGGTAGTCCATGCTCGCGATGGGCGGCGTGCCGGTGATCCCGTCGGGACCGGACGCCGAGCGGAACGCCAGCGCGAGACGTCCCAGGTCGACCACACCGGTGCCCTCGCTCGCGGTGAGCGCCCCGGTCCCGGCGTCGACCAGCGCCACCTGCTTGCCGGGCTGGAGCAGCAGCGACGGGTCCTCCGCCTTCGACGCCACGGCCGAGATGAGCTGGCGCTGGCGCATGCCACGGCCGATGTCGCCGGACGGGTCCGCGTAGCGCATCCGGGAGAACGCCAGGGCCTGCACGCCGTCGACGGTCTTGCAGCCGGGCGCGTCCCAGACGAGGCCCGACTTCGGCTCGTTGACGGGGAACGTGATGCCGGTACTGCCGTCCAGGCACAGGTCCACGCCGCCGACCGCGTCGACGAGCTGCTCGACCCCGCCGAAACCGACCTCGACGTAGTGGTCGACCGTCAGGCCCGTCAGCTGCTCGACGGTCTGCACCAGCAGGGGCGCGCCGCCCCAGGAGTACGCCGCGTTCAGCTTGCTCGGGCCCTGACCGGGGATCTCGACGTACGTGTCACGGGGCAGCGAGATGAGTGCCGCCGGCCCTGACTCTGGCACCTGCAGCAGCAGGATCGTGTCCGTGCGGGCGCCGACCGTCTCGGAGTCCTCGATCGCGCCGTCCTCGCGGGAGTCCGAGCCCGACAGCAGGTAGGTGGTCCCCGGGGTGCCGGCCGCACCGGACAGCGCGTCGACGTGCTTGACCTTGCCGTCGGCCCACAGGACGAGCCCGACCGGCCAGGCGACGAGCAGCAGCAGCACGAGGACCGTGACGAGGGCGATCACGCGGCCGCGGCGCCGGCGGCGGGGTGCCGGCGGGGCGGCGGGGTCGGGCGCGCCGGGACCGGCGGGACCGGTCGACCCCGCGGGACGGGCGCTGCCCGGCCCGGCGGGCGCGCTGCGGCGTGCGGGCCGGTCGCCGGCGCCGAGCGGGACGGCGGACGAGCCCTCGCGGACGGACGAGCGGGCCGGGCCGGGGCGCCCGGGCGCGGCGTCGGGGCGCGCGCCCGCGACGGGGGTCCCGTCGGGGTTGCGACCCGACACGCGCACCGGGCGCGGCGCGTCGTCGGCGGGCCGGGCACCGCCCGGGCTGAACGCAGCCGGGCCTCCCGCGGGTGACGCGCCGGGGCCCCGCTCGGCGCGCCCCGCGGCGGGGCGGCCGGGCGCGGCGGGACGGCTCGGGCGTTGCCCGGAGGTCCGGGACGGCGCCGCGGGGCGCTCCGGCGGCGGGCCGACGGGCACGGCGCCGTCGGCGGACGGCCGCCGGCCGCCGCCCGCCGGCGAGAAGCTCGGCGGGGTGCCGCGACCGGCGTCGCGGGGGTTGCGGTCCTCGGGGCGTGCCACGGTCAGCCGCAGACGGCGGTGACGTCGTTGGCGGAGAACGCCTCCTTGCCGGCCTCACGGGTCTCGACCGGGTCCGGCGTGGGGGAGGAGGGCGTCTGCGGCTGCTCGGTGCCGGTCCCCGTGCCGGGATCCGTGCCGGGATCCGTGCCGGTGCCGGTGCCGGTGCCGGGGTCGGTGCCGGTGCCGGGATCCGTGCCGGTGCCGGTGTCCGTGCCGGTCCCGGGGTCGGCGCCGGTGTCCGTGCCGGTCCCGGGGTCGGCACCGGTGTCCGTGCCGGGGTCGGTGCCCGGGTCCTGGCTGCTCCCGGTCAGCATCGGCTGGTCGGCGGCGACGTTGGCCCAGATCGTGTCGGCCTCGGAGGTCCACACCACCCGGTTCGGGTCGCTCGGGGCCGCGGCGAACGGGATCGTCATGAAAGAGATGTTCGCAGCCGAGGTGTTCCGCAGGCTGTAGGCGAGCCCGGCCATGTCGGAGATCGAGCTGAAGCCGCTGTCGATCGACAGGGACTCCGTGGCGGAGTCGAGGAACCGGATGAGCTGCGTGATGTCGGTGAGCAGGTTCTTGCCGAGCACCTCGCGCACCACGGACGCGAGCAGCTCCTGCTGCCGGCCGAGCCGGTTGGTGTCCGACCCGTCGCCGACGCCGACGCCGGTGCGCGCCCGCGCGAACGCGAGCGCCTGCGTGCCGTCGAGGGTCTGGTTCCCGGCGTTCAGGTAGAGCCCGGCCTTCGGGGCGGACATCTCGTTCGGGATGCACATCGGCACCCCGCCGATGGCGTCGACCATCTTGGTGAAGCCCGCGAAGTCCACCACGACGAAGTGGTCGATGCGGACGCCGGTGTTCGCCTGCACGGTGTTGACGGTGCAGGCTGCGGCCGAGGCGATGTCACCGCCGTTGTCCGCACCGATCGAGAACGCGGAGTTGAACATCGCGTTGTTCTGCGCGTACGTCGTCGACCCGTCGCTCATGGTGCAGGCGGGGATGTCGACCAGGGAGTCGCGGGGGATCGAGATGAGCTCCACCCGGCTGCGGTCGGCGGCGATGTGGGCGACGATGGTGGTGTCCGAGCGCATGCCGCCGACGTATCCGCCGATCGCCTCGTTCTCGCCGTCGCGCTCGTCCGAGCCCATCAGCAGGATGTTGACGTCGCGGCCGGCGTTCGGGTCGTCCGGGTCGGCGGGGCCCGTGGCGGTGGGCTGCGGCATCGCGGAGATGAGGCCGGACGCGTCGATCGTCTCGATGTTGCTGTTCAGCCGCACGTAGAGCGCGGCCGCGCCGGAGGCGCCGAAGCAGAGCACCGCCACCACCGTCAGGGCGACGCCCCGCAGCACGCCGTGGCTGCGCCGGGGGCGGCCGTGCCGGACGACGCGCGGGCGTGCGGGAGCGGCGTGGCGGGAGGTCACGGGGACGAGCATAGGAGCGCGGATCCGTGACCCGGCGCACCCTCGGGGCGTGCGGCGTGGAGGATTCGTGCAGATGGACCGACTCCCGGCGCGCCTCGCATGCACGACGGCCGCCCCCCCCGCGCGGGGGAGGACGGCCGTCGGGGCACGTCCGGGAGGCGGCGCGCGTCAGCGCCCGAGCTGGGCGTACTTCGCCTCGGTGGCGTCCTTCTGCGGCCGCCACCAGGCCTCGTTCGCGCGGTACCAGTCGATCGTCGCGGCCAGGCCGTCGCGGAACGTCGTGTACCGCGGCTGCCAGCCGAGCTCGGTGCGGAGCTTCGTCGAGTCGATCGCGTACCGCAGGTCGTGGCCGGGGCGGTCGCTGACCAGGTCGTACGCGTCGGGGGACTGGCCCATGAGCTCGAGGATGAGCTCGACGACGGCCTTGTTGTTCTCCTCGCCGTCGGCGCCGATGAGGTAGGTCTCGCCGGTGCGGCCCTTCGTGATGATGTCCCACACCGCGGAGTTGTGGTCCTCGACGTGGATCCAGTCGCGGACGTTCTCGCCCGTGCCGTACAGCTTGGGGCGGATGCCGTCGACGACGTTGGTGATCTGCCGCGGGATGAACTTCTCGACGTGCTGGTACGGCCCGTAGTTGTTCGAGCAGTTCGAGATGGTCGCGCGCACCCCGAACGACCGCGCCCACGCGCGCACCAGCAGGTCGGACGACGCCTTGGTCGACGAGTACGGGCTCGACGGGTTGTACGGGGTGTCCGGCGTGAACTTCGCCGGGTCGTCCAGCTCCAGGTCGCCGTAGACCTCGTCGGTGGAGATGTGGTGGTAGCGCACGTCGTACCGCCGCACGGCCTCGAGCAGCGTGTACGTGCCGATGACGTTCGTGTGCACGAACGGCCACGGGTCGTGCAGCGAGTTGTCGTTGTGCGACTCGGCGGCGAAGTGCACGACGACGTCGGTGTTCTTCACGAGGTCGTCGACGATGTCGTGGTCCGTGATGCTGCCCTTGGCGAACGTCACCTTGTCCCACACGGGGGCCAGGCTCTTCTCGTCGCCCGCGTAGGTCAGCGCGTCGAGCACGGTGACCTCGACCTCCGGGTGCTCGCGCACCACCTGGTGGACGAAGTTGGAGCCGATGAATCCGGCTCCGCCGGTGACGAGCATGCGCACGGGAAGGACCTCCGGGACGGGTGCGGGGCGACGTGCCATCGTACCGAGTCGCGGCCCGGGCGGGGGTGTGCTCCGCAGATCGGCGCGATCCCCGTCCTTTCTCTGCGGCATGTGGGCAAAACGGACATTCACCGCGCGGTTCCTTGACTCGCTGTCAATGCTGTCTGAGGGTGCCAGAGCACGTCTCCAGCCGATGTCAGGACCTGTCATGATCTTGCGTTTTCTTCTCGCCTTCTCCGTGGTCGTCACGGGGGCAGGGCTCGGCGTGCCACCCGATTCCTCCGCGTCCGCCGTCCTCGGCACCGCGGCCGCGGCGGAGCCCGCAGCCGTCGACGCCGACACCGCACAGGCCGCGCAGCCTGCCGCGGTCGGCTCGGCGGCGGGAACCGACCCGGATCTCACCGTCTCGAGCGCGACGCTCGTGGTGGCCTCGGCTGCGGACGCCGAGCGCGCGACCGCCGCGACGCTCGGGCTGGACGCGGCCACCACGGACGGGTCGTCCGCCACGCCCGACGACGCGGCACCCGGCCCAGCCGCGCCGGCGAGGCCGACGCCGTCCGCGTCACCCGCGCCGTCGGCCTCTCCCGAACCGTCCGCGTCACCGACGGGGACGGCCGTCCCGGACCCCTCCCCGGAGGCTGCCCGTGCCGAGGGGACAGCACGCGCGGCGGGGACGCCGGAGGCGGCCCGCGTGACGGAGGACGAGGCGGCCGACGCCGCTACCGTCGACCCGGACGCGGAGCCCGTCGTCGCGGACGGGCTCACGGCGGAGGACCGCGTCGTCACGCCGGCCGTCGAGACCGCCGACGTCCAGACGATCGGCGTGACCTGGCCGCAGGACGCCGACGGGACCGAGCTGGTTCCGCAGGTCCGCACCCGCGTCGGTGACGAGTGGTCCGGGTGGTCGGAGATGGAGGTCGGCGACTCGGCCCCCGACGCCGGGACCGCGGACGCCGCGGCGGCGGCGCGTGGCGGCACCGACTCGTTCTGGATCGGCGACGTCGACGCGGTGCAGCTGTCGTTCGCCGCGACGGCCACCGGCGGCCCCGACGACCTGGACCTCACGCTCGTCGGCTCCGACCTGGTGGAGCCGGGGTCCGCGACCGCGGTGCAGGACGCCTCGAGCACCGGCGACGCGGTGTTCCGCACGGCGCTCGCCACCACGGGGACCGCCGATGTCGTGCAGACCGCCGCGGCACCTGGCGTCATCACCCGGGCGCAGTGGGGCGCACGCGCGCCGGTGTGCACACCCGACACGGCGAGCACGCTGGTCGGTGCGGTGGTGCACCACACGGCGGGCAGCAACTCCTACAGCTCGGTCGCCGCGGCGATGCAGCAGATCAGGAACGACCAGGCGTACCACATCGACGGTCGCAAGTGGTGCGACATCGGCTACAACTTCATCGTCGACAAGTGGGGGAACATCTACGAGGGCCGCGTCAACAGCTCGATCGCACCCGTGATCGGCGTGCACGCCGGCGGGTTCAACACCGGCACGGTCGGCATCGCGATGCTGGGCACGTACAGCGCGGTGCCGTCGGCCGCGACGCAGGACGCGGTCGGGCGGGTCATCGGCTGGCGGCTCGGGCGCTACGGCGTCAACCCGCAGGGCTCGATGTCGTACTACACCGGCAACGGCGAGAACTCCCGCTACAAGAACACCACGGTGAGCCTGCCGCGGGTGTTCGGGCACCGTGACGTGTCCTACACGGCCTGCCCGGGCGACGGCGGCTACGCGGCACTGGGGAACATCCGCGCCGTGGCTGCGGCCAACCTCGTGTCCGCGATGCCCGCGGCCACCGCACGGGCTGTGGTGAAGGCGTTGTACCAGGATCTGCTGGGTCGGGCGCCGGACGCTGGGGGTCTGGCGTCGTGGTCGAACGCGTTGCAGTCCGGGCTCGGCCAGCCTGAGCTGGTCCGGGCGCTCACCGGCAGTGAGGAGTACGTGCGGTTGCGGGTGACGCAGGCGTACCAGGAGGTGCTGGGTCGGGCGCCGGAACCGTCGGGGTTGCAGTACTGGCGGGATCGGATCTTCTCGGGCCAGGCGACGGTGGATGACGTGAAGCGTCGGTTCTACGACTCGCAGGAGTACTACAACCGCTCGGGTGGGACGCCGGAGGGGTACGTCGACCTGCTGTACCAGACGATGTTCGAGCGGTCGGCGTCGGCGAGCGAGCGGTCGTACTGGTCGGGGCAGATCGGTGTGGTGGGCCGGTCGCGTGTGGTGGACTCGATCTGGTTCTCGACGGAGGCGGCGATGTGGCGGGCGGGGAAGTACTACGAGACGTTCCTGCGTCGTACGGCGGAGTGGAACGGTCGGGTGTACTGGGCCGGCATCCTGCAGAGCTCCGGCGAGGGCGCGATCCGCGAGGGCATCGCGGGCAGCACCGAGTACCGCAACCTGGCCGTGAAGAACTACCCCTCCTGAGGAACCGGATCCGATGACCACGCACTCCTGGGCGCGCCGTGCCGGCGCGCTGCTGCTCTCCGCCGCGCTCACGGCCGGTCTGACCGTGGCGGCGCTGCCCGTGACGGCGGCCCCGGCCGTCGCGGCCGACGCGACGCTCACCTTCACCGGCCACGGCTACGGTCACGGCCGCGGTATGGGCCAGTACGGGGCCTACGGGTACGCCGTGGACCATGGGTGGAGCTACCGCCAGATCCTGGACCACTTCTACGGTGGGACCACGCTGGCAGGTGACGCAGGAAACCCGACCGTGGCCGTCCAGCTCACGAGGTTCCCGACCACCGGTGACATCGTGCTCACGGGTCCCTCGTTGGCGGTGAACGGCGTGGCGGCGGGGACGGGGGCGGTACTCCTGCGGCGCGACGCCAGCAGAGGCACGTTCCAGGTCCTGCGCGGAGCGGACTGCGCCGGGACGACCGGATGGGCGGCGTGGACGACCGGCAACGCGTCGGGCGTCGCGGTGACCAGCTCCGCCAACCCTGCCGACCAGGCGAACCTGGTGCGCCTGTGTGAGCCGGGGTCGCTGACGACCACCGGCTATCGCGGCGCGATCACACTCGTGAACACCGGTAGCGGCCAGCAGGTGGTCAACCGCGTGACGATCGACGACTACCTCCGCAGCGTCGTACCGAGCGAGTCGCCGGCCGCGTGGGGCAACACCGAGCGCGGCATGCACGCACTGCGTGCGCAAGCGGTTGCCGCTCGGTCGTACGCGCTGTCCTCCAGCGGGACCATCTGCGACACGACGAGCTGCCAGGTCTACCGGGGTGCCTTCCAGCAGCCCGGCGGTGCGGGGCGGACGTCCTACGAGCAGGCAACCACCACGCGCGCCGTGACCGAGACCAGTGGACAGGTGCGCAGGTCCGGAAACGGGTCCATCGCTCGGACCGAGTTCAGCTCGTCGACGGGCGGCTGGAGCGCGGGAGGCACGTTCCCCGCCGTCGAGGACCTCGGTGATGCCACCTCCTCGAACCCGAACCGGACCTGGACCGTGGGGATCCCGACCTCCACGGTGGCCGCGAAGCTCGGCGTGCCGTCGGTGGCCGGCATCGCCGTGACGGCACGCAACGGGCTCGGTCCCGACGGCGGTCGCGTCCGGACCGTCGTCGTCACGGCGCAGGGTGGGGCGACGTACAGCTTCACCGGCTCGCAGGTGCGCGCCGCCCTGGGGCTGAAGAGCGACTGGTTCAGCGTGTCGGGCGTGTCGGCCGGACAAGCGCAAGCTGTGGTGAAGGCGTTGTACCAGGATCTGCTGGGTCGGGCGCCGGACGCTGGGGGTCTGGCGTCGTGGTCGAACGCGTTGCAGTCCGGGCTCGGCCAGCCTGAGCTGGTCCGGGCGCTCACCGGCAGTGAGGAGTACGTGCGGTTGCGGGTGACGCAGGCGTACCAGGAGGTGCTGGGTCGGGCGCCGGAGGCGTCGGGGTTGCAGTACTGGCGGGATCGGATCTTCTCGGGCCAGGCGACGGTGGATGACGTGAAGCGTCGGTTCTACGACTCGCAGGAGTACTACAACCGCTCGGGTGGGACGCCGGAGGGGTACGTCGACCTGCTGTACCAGACGATGTTCGAGCGGTCGGCGTCGGCGAGCGAGCGGTCGTACTGGTCGGGGCAGATCGGTGTGGTGGGCCGGTCGCGTGTGGTGGACTCGATCTGGTTCTCGACGGAGGCGGCGATGTGGCGGGCGGGGAAGTACTACGAGACGTTCCTGCGTCGTACGGCGGAGTGGAACGGTCGGGTGTACTGGGCCGGCATCCTGCAGAGCTCCGGCGAGGGCGCGATCCGCGAGGGCATCGCGGGCAGCACCGAGTACCGCAACCTGGCCGTGAAGAACTACCCCTCCTGACACAGGGACGACGGAGGGGCACCGGCCGCCTGCCGGTGCCCCTCCGTCGTCCCTCGTGAGTCAGCTCGCGCGTCTCAGTGACGCGTCCAGCCGGACGTAGCCGATCTCGCGCCCGTCCGCGCCGACGGTCAGGCGAGCGGCCTCGCGCAGCCGGTGCAGCTCCGCGCCCGTCGGGCCCGCGATCGCCGCGTGCACGGTGTAGGAGCCCTCCCCGAGGTGGGTGGCGGGGATGGTGAAGTCGAACGTCCCTCGACCGCTCAGCGCGGGCATGGGCACACCCAGCAGCTTGCTGTTGGTGCCGAACACGCCCTGGCCGATCGAGGAGTCGAACCCGAAGCCCAGCACCCAGTCGTCGAGCCGCTCGTGGGCGTCGACGACGACCCGGACCTCCAGCGGCGAACCGGTGCTGATCTCCTCGACCGGCGTGCCGCGCTGCAGCAGCTGCACGGCGTGCACCTCGGCGCGCGGGCGCTCCTCGGGCACGTCCCCGGCCGCCGCCTGCTGCCTCTCGATCTCCGCGGCGCGGATCTGGTCGAACTCCGAGCGCAGCACGCGCAGGCCGTCGCGCGGCTCGCCGTCGGAGATGACGTTCCCGTGCTCCAGGACGACCGCCCGGTCGCAGATCTCGGCGACCTGGTCGAGGCCGTGCGTCACCAGGACGATCGTGCGTCCCTCGTGCTGGAACGTCTTGATGCGGTCCATGCACTTGCGCTGGAACGGCTCGTCGCCGACGGCCAGCACCTCGTCCACGAGGAGCACGTCCGGGTCGACGTGCACGGCGACGGCGAACGCGAGCCGCACGTACATGCCCGACGAGTAGAACTTCACCTGGGTGTCGATGAACGGCTCGATGCCGGAGAAGTCGACGATCGCGTCGAAGTACTTCTCGGTCTCCTGCGAGGAGAGGCCGAGGATCGAGGCGTTGAGGAAGACGTTCTCGCGTCCGGTGAGGTCGGGGTGGAACCCGGCGCCGAGCTCGAGCAGGGCCGCCATCCGGCCGCGCGTGCGCACCGTGCCGGACGTCGGCTGCAGGATGCCGCCGATCGTCTTGAGCAGGGTGGACTTGCCCGAGCCGTTGGGGCCGATCAGACCCACGGAGCTGCCGGACTCGATCTCGAGGTCGATGTTCCGCAGTGCCCAGAAGTCCTCCTTGTGGAGGTTGGAGCGGCCGAAGTTGACGATCCGCTCCTTGAGGGACTTCTCCTTGCGGATGACGAACCGCTTGGACACGTCCCGGACCTCGACGACGGTGGGGGTGCCCATCACAGCTCCTGCGCGAAGTTGCCCTGCAGGCGCGCGAACACGCGCTGCCCGATCAGGGTGAGGACGAGTCCGACGGCCAGCCAGATCCAGAGGCGGAGCTCCAGGTGGTCCGGCCACGGTTGGGGTGTCAGCAGCGCTGCCTGCTCCGGGGTCGCGCCCGGCGGGATGGGACCACCGTCGGCGGCCACCCAGAAGGTCTTCTGGAACCCCATGATCGCCACCGTCATCGGGTTCATCAGGTAGAGCTGCTTGAGGATCTCGCTGTCGACCTGGTTGTTGACCATCGACCACGCGTAGGCGATCGGCGACGCCCAGAAGAAGATCATGATGCCGATCTCGACCAGGTACGTGATGTCACGCAGGTAGACGTTCACCGCGGACAGCAGCAGCGACCAGCCGAGCGCCGTGACGACGATGACCGCGAGCGCGAGCGGCAGGTAGCCCCAGCGCGCTCCTGTCGGCATGTCGCCGACCAGGATCGTCGCGGCGAACAGGATGACGAGCTGGATCGCGAAGTTGAACAGCGCGGAGCCCATCGCCGCCAGCGGGAAGATCTCCCGCGGCAGGTACACCTTCTTGATGAGGCCGGAGTTGCCGACGATCGACGACGTGCCGGTCGAGACGGCCTCGGAGAACAGGCCCCACGCCGTCAGCCCCGTGTAGATGAAGATCGCGAAGTCGGGGATCGCCCGCGCGGCACCCAGGAACTTGCCGAGCGCGACGTAGTAGATCAGCAGCATCGCCAGGGGACGCATCAGGCTCCACACGAAGCCGAGCGCGCTGTCCTTGTACCGTGCCTTGAGCTCGCGGCGGATGAGCATGTCCAGCAGCTCGCGGTGGCGCCAGATGTCGGCCACCTGCCCGAACAGGCCTCGGGCGAACCCCGGCTTGGGACCGGTGGTCCGCAGCGGCTCGAGCTCCAGGCGCGCGGCCCTGCTGTCACTGATGGTGGTCATGCGATCCAAGCTCCCGGTGAGACGGCCGACCGCTGGATCGGCCCGGACAGACTACTCGTGCGCGGGGCCGGGCCCGACGCGGTCAGGTGCCGCTGTGCCGTGCAGGACGTCCCACACCTGCTCGGCGTAGTCCTCCCAGGACGTCTCAGGCACGGCGGCGGCCTCAGAGGCGAGACGCGCGTAGAGCTCCGGATCGGTCAGCAGCCGCTCCAGCCCGTCGGCCACGGAGTGGTCGTCGCGGGGATCGACGAGCAGGGCCCCGCCGTGGGCCGCGATCTCCCGCATGCTGCCGAAGTCGGAGGCGAGTGCCGGCGTGCCGGCGGCGATCGACTCCGCGACGGGCAGCCCGAAGCCCTCGTTCAGCGACGGGAACACCGAGCAGTGCGCGACCCGGTAGGCCGCCCACAGCAGCCGGTCGTCGAGCCGGCTGACGGCCTCCACGGGGCGACCGGCACCCTGGAGCTCCCCGAGCCGGCGGTTGAACGCGTCGCTGTTCCAGGAGTTCCCGCCGACGAACGTCACCGTGAACCGGTGCCCGCGCCGCCACAGCAGCTCAGCGGCGTGCAGCACGGCCAGGTGGTTCTTCCGCGGCTCGTGGCTGCCGACGCACAGCACCAGCGGCCACCCGGCCACCGTGAACCGGTCACGGGCCTCCGCGAGATCGGCGTCGGTCGGCATGGGAGCGTGCGCCGGCAGCTGCACGGCGGTGACCTGCGGACCGGTCAGCCCTGCCCCGCTCAGCATGCGCCGCCAGCCCTCGTACTCGGTGGCGGCCGCCCGCGAGATCGCGGCGACCGCGTCGAACTCGGCGACGGCGGCGAGGTTCAGCGCGAACACCGCCGCGAAGCCCTCCGCGGAGGTCTCGGCCGAGGTCACGGGCACCAGGTCGAACCCGATCACGCCGCACCGGGTGGGGGAGTGCTCGGCGAGCCCGTGCAGGGCGGCACAGCGCTGCGGCTGGATCGCGAGCTCAGGGAGCAGGTACGTGCCGCCCCAGGGCACCACCACCTGCACCGCCGTCGACCGGGCGCCGTCCTCCGGCGTCACCGTCGGCGGCGCGTCCAGCCCGTCCAGGGCGGCGTCCCGCTCCGCGTCGCTGAGCGCGCGCAGGGCGTCGAGCTCCGGCGTCCAGGCCACGGCCGTCACGTCGTGCCCGTCGCGCCACGCGCGCCCGACCTGCCGGGCGACACGCTGGATGCCGGTCCCGAGCGGGAACAGCACCAGGTCGCCCATGTCGACCAGGGTCCGGCCGTGGAGCACCTCGACCTCGCGACCCGCCGACGCCGCGGTCGTGGCGGCGCGGGCGGCGTCCAGCACCGCCTGCGGGCCGCCGGTGCGGGCGGCGCGCCGGGCCGCGACGACCTGCGCCGGCTCCGGCAGACGCCCGGAGAGCACCGCGAGCGCGAGCCAGATCCGGTCGTCCCCGGCCCCCGTCAGCAGACGGCGCAGGCGGGCGTCCGGGTCGAGGCCCGCGGCGGGGACACCGCCGGAGCCGTCGGCCTCGAGCGCGCGAACCAGCGTCGCGACACGGCGGGCCCACACGTCGGGGGGAGTCCGTCCCGGCCGGACGGGGGTGGGGGCGTGGGCCGGGCCCCGCAGCGCGCGGCGGGCGCGACCCGCGACCCGCCGGGCGAACGTGCGTGCGGTCGCGTCCGTGCCGCTCATGCCGCACCTCCCAGCAGCGTCGTCCACAGGTCGTCGGCGTATCCGTCCCAGGTGCGGGCTCTCCTCGCGCCTGCCTCCACGCGCAGGCGGGCGCGGAGCCCCGGCTCGGTCACCATGCGCCGCAGACCGGCCAGCACCTCGTCGTCGTCCCGGGGGTCGACGACCAGGCAGCCGCCGTCGGCCGCGATCTGGCCCTGGCTGCCGTACCTCGTGGTCAGCACCGGGGTGCCGCAGGCCAGCGACTCGGCGACGGGCAGGCCGTACCCCTCGTGCAGCGAGACGAACGCGGTGAAGGACGCCGTGCGGATCATGTCCCACATCTCCAGGTCGCCGACCCCGCGCCGCCAGGTCACCGGTCGCCCGGCGCGCTGGAGCCGCTCGATGGTCCGCACGGCCGCGGACGCGTCCAGGTCCCAGCCCGGCCCGCCGACCAGGCAGAGCTCGAAGTCGGCGCCCTCGTCCCACAGCCGCTCGGCGGCGTGCAGGAGGGCCGCGTGGTTCTTGTGCGGCTCCATCCGGCCGACGCTGAGCACCAGCGGCCTGGCGGGCTCGGTCCGCACGAAGCCGGGCGGGGGCTCGGGCACGGCGGTCGGGAGCGTCACCTCGTGCACGTCCGGCCCCGTGAGCCCCTGCGCCGCCAGCGCGTGCGCGAAGCCACGGAACTCCTCGGCGGCCGACCGGCTGATCCCGGCCATCCGCCTGATGTGCTTGACGGCCGTCAGGTACGTCACGAACCCGTTCGGCTCGCCGAGCGGGCGGATGTCGGCGCTGACCAGCGGGATGGCGTCGTACCCGATCCCGTCGACAGTCGTGCCGGAGAGCTCGGCGAGCGTCGCGATCCGGCCGCAGCGGGAGTCCGGGAGCGGTACCTCCAGCAGCACCAGGTTCGCGCGCCAGGGCAGCACGATCGGCTGCCGCGTCGCGTCCTCGTCCTCCGACTCGACGAGCCGCTGGGCCGACTCCGCCGCGTCGCGCCAGCGCAGCGCCCGCTCCGACTCGCGGTCGGTCAGGGTGCGCAGCGCGCCCGCCGTCTCTGTCCAGGCCGCGAAGGTCACCGGGTGGGCGCCGGCCCAGCGTCGGGCGACCTCGCGCGCGACGCGCTGGATGCCGTTGTGGAAGTCGAACCGGGCGCACATGTCGACGTCCGCGACCACGCCGGTGACCACGACCGCCTCCCGGTCGTGCCCGCGGAACGAGGTCGCGAGGACGTGGGCACGGTCGAGCAGTCTGAGCGTGACGCCCGTGAGGTCGTCCAGATCGAGGGCACGCTGCACGTCCCGCACGTCGTCGGACGAGGGGTAGGCGCCGGCCAGCGCGGCGAGCACGAGCCAGATCAGGTCCGTGCGCCGGGACCCGTCGACGTCGCGGTCACCGCGTCCGTCGCGCAGCCGCGCCACCAGCGCGGTCAGGCAGACGTCGGCGTCACGGGAGTCGTCCTCCAGCCGCGCGGGCGGGTCGGTCAGCACGGCCTCCGCCGCGGCGCGCAGGCGCTGCGCGAGCAGGGCAGTCGTGCGGGGGCCGCCCTCCGTGCCCGCCCTCACGCGGACCGCCCGCCGCGGCGGAGGGCGCGCAGCGGCGCGGTCACCCGCCACGACAGCGTCCGCCGCGTGGCGAGGAGCTCGGCCTCCAGCTGCGCCGCACGTGCGGCCTCCGCCGCAGCGCGTTCCGTGCTCAGGGTCGCGGCCTGCGCCCACCGGGTCAGCGCGGCCGTCCGCCACCGGACGGTCTCGGCCCCCGACGCGTCCAGGGCGCGCTGCTGGCGCTCGATGGTGTCGCGGCGCTGCCGGTCGGTGTCGGTGTCGTACTCGTCCAGCGGGCAGGCGGGGTAGGACAGCAGCTCGACCAGCTCGGGGTGGTCGGGCGAGGCGTAGAACCGGGACAACCCGTCGAACAGGCACGGCACCCAGCCGGCGGCCAGCACGGCGGGCTCCCACGCGTGGTGGGTCTGCTCGGTGCTGCGCGGAGCCGTCGACTCGACCACGAGGATCCAGGGCCGCCAGCGAGCAAGGTCGAACGAACGCAGCACCTCGGGCTCCGCGCCCTCGACGTCGACCGACACGAAGTGCAGGTCCCGACCGTCCCACCCGGCGTCCTCGAGGATACGGTCCAGGCTCCGGGCCGGGACGACCACATCGCGGCTCTCCCAGCCGTCACGCCCGTGGCGCGACGACACCTCGTCGACCAGGGTCGACAGCCCGGTGTCCTCGATGACGTGCAGCGTCACCGACTCCACGTCGCGGTCGGTGACGGCGGCCTCGACCAGGGTGTCCCGCGGCCGTTCGTCGCGGTGTGCGGCGGCGAAGTACGGCACGGGCTCGACCGTGATGCCGCTCCACCCCTGGTCGTAGAAGCCGCGCGTGAGGGAGAAGCGCCGGGGGTCGTTGGCCCCGACGTCGACGTAGCTGCCCCGCTCGACGTCCCGCAGGGCCCGCCGGAGCACGACGTCCTCGCGGTTCTGGGCGTACGACACGAACGTCTGCGCAGTCACCCGGGCATCCTAGGTGAACCCCCTCGGTGCCCGGGCGCCAGGTACAGGGATCTCGCGCCGTCAGCGGGCCTGCCGGGCCGATATGCTCGGACACCGCAACCTCCCGTCGACAGGAACCTGAGAGCCATGCCCCGCGCACTCATCACCGGCATCACCGGCCAGGACGGCCTCTACCTGAGCGAGCTGCTGCTCTCGAAGGGCTACGAGGTGTTCGGCCTCATCCGCGGCCAGAACAACCCGAAGCTCGAGCTGGTCCGCCGCACGGTGCCCGGGGTGAAGCTGCTCACCGGCGACCTCACCGACATGTCGAGCCTGATCCGCGCGCTCAACGCGTCGCAGCCGGACGAGGTGTACAACCTCGGCGCGATCTCGTTCGTCGCGTACTCGTGGGAGAACGCAGCGCTGACGAGCGACGTGACGGGCAAGGGCGTGCTCAACATCCTCGAGGCCGTGCGCCTGTACGCCGGCGAGGACGTGAGCAAGGTGCGCTTCTACCAGGCGTCGTCGTCCGAGATGTTCGGCAAGGTGCAGGAGGTCCCGCAGCGCGAGTCGACGCTGCTGTGGCCCCGCTCGCCGTACGGCGTGGCGAAGGTGTTCGGCCACTACATGACGATCAACTACCGCGAGTCGTACGGGATGCACGCCTCGTCGGGGATCCTGTTCAACCACGAGTCCCCGCGCCGCGGCCCGGAGTTCGTGACCCGCAAGGTCTCGCAGGCCGTCGCGCGCATCTCGCTCGGGCTGCAGGAGCACGTGACGCTGGGCAACCTCGACGCCAAGCGCGACTGGGGCTTCGCCGGCGACTACGTCGAGGCGATGTGGCGGATGCTGCAGCAGGACCAGGCCGACGACTACGTCGTCGCGACGGGGGAGACCCACTCGATCGGCGAGCTGCTCGACGCCGCGTTCGCGCACGTCGGCATCACCGACTGGGCCCCCCACGTGAAGCAGGACCCGGCGTTCATGCGCCCCGCGGAGGTCGACCTGCTGATCGGCGACCCGTCGAAGGCCAAGGACGTCCTCGGCTGGCAGCCGCAGGTCGGCTTCCAGCAGCTCGTCGGGATGATGGTCGAGAACGACCTGGCGGAGCAGCGCGCGCTCAGCGGGCGGTGAGCCGGTGACCACGACCTTCGTCACGGGCGTCACCGGTCAGGACGGCACGTACCTCCTCGAGCGCCTCCTCGAGGAGGGGACCGAGGTCCACGGGCTGGTGCGGCCGGGGGACGAGGCCGCGCCTGCGCTGCGGCGGCGGCACCCCGGGGTGGTGCTGCACGAGGGCGACCTCGGCGACCTCGACGCCCTGGCGGCGCTGGTCGCCGACGTCGCGCCCGACGAGGTCGTCAACCTCGCGGGCATCTCCTCGGTCGCGACGTCCTGGGCGGAGCCGGTGCTGACGGCGCGGCTCAGCGGGCTCGCGGTCACGGCGCTGCTCGAGTCCGCGTACCGGTTGCAGGAGTCCTCCGGCCGGCCGGTGCGGTTCCTCCAGGCGTCGAGCGCGGAGATCTTCGGCCAGCCGGAGGTCGAGCCGCAGGACGAGCGGACGCCGCTGCGTCCCGTGAACCCGTACGGGTCGGCGAAGGCGTTCGCCCACCACCAGACCGCCGTGTACCGCGGCCGTGGCCTGCACGCGGCGACCGTCATCCTGTTCAACCACGAGTCCCCGCTGCGCCCGACCACGTTCGTCACCCGCAAGATCACCGCCGCCGCGGCCGCGATCGGCCGGACCGGCGAGGGCGTGATCGCGCTGGGCAACCTGGACGCGCGCCGCGACTGGGGCTGGGCGCCGGACTACGTGGACGCGATGGTGCGGGCGCTGCGCCACGACGTCGCCGACGACTTCGTGGTGGCGACCGGGCGGACGCACTCGGTCCGCGACTTCGCCGAGGCGGCGCTGCGCCGCGCCGGCGTGGGGGACGACTGGGAGCGCTTCGTGACCACCGACCCCCGGTTCGTGCGGCCGGCGGACGCGTCGGTGCTGGTCGGCGACCCGAGCAAGGCGGAGCGCGAGCTGGGCTGGCGCCGCACGGTGGAGTTCGAGGAGGTCGTGGCACGCATGGTCGACCACGACCTGGAACTGGTAGAGGGCTGATCGAGAACATGAAGCGTTTCGCAGGGGGCGAGCAGGTCGTCCGTCCGGGCGTGGTGTCCGTGGTGCTGGTGAACTACCGCGGCGCCGACGACACGATCACGTGCCTGGGGCACCTCCAGGAGATGGACTGGCCGGCCGACCGGCTCGAGCTGATCGTGGTGGACAACGACTCGGGGGACGGCAGCGCCGAGCGCATCCGTGCCGCCGTGCCGGGCGCCACCGTGGTGGAGGCCGGCTCCAACACCGGTTTCGCCGGCGGGTGCAACCTCGGCGTCGACCACGCGACGGGCGAGTTCGTGGCGTTCCTCAACAACGACGCCCGGCCGCACGCGCAGTGGGTGTCGGCTGCCGTGGCGGCGCTGCGCGAGGACCCGTGGATCGGCGCGGTCGCGAGCAAGGTGCTCGACTGGGACGGCCAGGCGATCGACTACGTCGACGGCTCGCTGACCTGGTTCGGCATGGGCTACAAGCGCGAGGTCGGGCGCGCGGACTCCCCGGAGTTCGACCGGCCGAAGGACGTGCTGTTCGCGACCGGCGCCGCGACGGTCATGCCGGCGACGGTGTTCCGCGAGGTCGGCGGGTTCGACGAGCGGTTCTTCATGTTCTACGAGGACGTCGACCTCGGCTGGCGCCTGAACCTGCTGGGCTACCGCGTGCGGTACGTCCCGGGCTCCGTCGCTTACCACAAGCACCACGTGACGATGAAGAAGTTCGGCAACTACCGCGAGAGCTACCTGCTCGAGCGGAACGCGCTGCTGTCGATGTACAAGAACTTCGACGACGAGACGCTCGCCCGCGCGCTGCCCGCGGCGATGGCGCTCGCCGTACGGCGCTCGCTCGCGCGCACGGACACGGACGCGACGGTCCTGGACCTGCAGCGGTCGCCCGGCAACGACGACGTCGGCACGGTCGAGGTGCAGAAGATGGCGCTCACCGGGCCCTACGCCATCGACTACTTCACCGAGAACCTGCCGAGCCTGCTGGAGACCCGCAAGGAGCTCCAGGCCCGCCGCCGCCGCACGGACCGGGACCTCTTCCCGCTGTTCCGGCACGCCATCGAGCCGGCGTACGGGTTCCCCACGTACCTCGAGGCGCACCGCACGCTGGTGGAGGCGTTCGGTATCGCGGACCACTTCGCGTCCCGGCAGCGCGTGCTCGTCGTGACGGGCGAGCCGCTGCTCGAGCGGATGGCGGGCCCGGCGATCCGCGCGTGGGAGATCGCCCGCGCGCTCGCGCCGGAGCACGAGGTCCGCCTGGTGTCGACCGGCGGCTGCCAGGTGACCGCCGAGGACTTCACGGCCGAGTACGTGTCGGGACGCTCCCTGCAGGAGGCGTCCGAGTGGGCCGACGTCATCGTGTTCCAGGGCTTCCTGCTCGAAGCCGCACCGTGGCTCAAGAAGAGCAGCAAGGTCATCGTCGCGGACGTGTACGACCCGATGCACCTGGAGCAGCTCGAGCAGGCGCGCGACCTCGGCCCCGGCGGGCGTGCGCTCGCCGTCCGGGAGACGACGCGGGCGCTCAACGAGCAGCTCCGCCGGGCGGACTTCCTGCTGTGCGCGTCCGAGAAGCAGCGCGACTTCTGGCTCGGGCAGCTCGCCGGGCAGGGACGCGTCAACCCGGCCGTGTACGACGAGGACGCCAGCCTGGACGCGCTCATCAGCGTGGTGCCGTTCGGCATCCCGGACGAGCCGCCGGTGCAGCGCCGGTCGGCGATCCGCGGCCAGGTGGAGGGCATCGGGCCGGACGACAAGGTCATCATCTGGGGTGGTGGGGTCTACAACTGGTTCGACCCGCTGACCCTGCTGCGTGCGGTCGACCGGCTCAAGGGGGCCCACCCGGACATCCGGCTGTACTTCATGGGGCTCAAGCACCCGAACCCGGGTGTGCCGGACATGAAGATGGCGTGGGAGACGCAGCAGCTCGCCGAGGAGCTGGGCCTCACCGGCAAGCACGTCTTCTTCAACCACGGCTGGGTGCCGTACGCGGAGCGCGCCGACTACCTCATGGACGCGGACGTCGGCGTGTCGACGCACTTCCTGCACATCGAGACGGCGTACTCGTTCCGCACCCGCATCCTGGACTACCTGTGGGCGTCGCTGCCGATCGTCGCGACGGGCGGCGACACGTTCGGCGAGCTGATCCGGGACCACGGCCTGGGTCGCGTCGTGCCGGAGCGGGACGTCGAGGCGCTCGCCGCGGCGCTCGAGGAGATGCTGTACGACCCCGCGGCGGCTGCGGCGGCCCGGGAGAACGTCCGCGCGTTCGCCACCCGGTTCACGTGGAGCACCGCGCTGCGCCCGCTGGTGGAGTTCTGCCGCGACCCGCGCCGCGCGGTCGACCTCGCCCACGCCCTGGGCGCGCCGACGGCGTCCGCGCGCGCGTTCCAGCGCCGGCGACCCTCGGTCCGCGACGACCTGCTGCTGGCCAGGCAGTACCTGTCCGCCGGGGGGCCGCGCGAGGTCGTGCGACGCGCGACGGGCCGCGTGCGGCGGGTGCTCGGCGGCGCCGAGGCCGCCCAGCAGGAGGACTGAGGGGCTCACGACGAGGGGCCGGGTCCGCACGGACCCGGCCCCTCGTCGCGCGCCCGGTCAGGACCCCCGGGCGTCAGCGGCTGCGGAGCGCGCGCGTCGCGATGTCCCGGACCCGGCGGGCGCGCGAGCGCCACACGAGGCGGGGGAGCTCCGAGCGGACCTCCGTGAGCCGCGCGGCGATCCGGGCGCCCGCGACCTGGGGCGAGTGCAGCTCGCGGATGTCGTACGCGGCGCGCTGGCCGCGGGCGGTCGCGAGCGCGGGGTCGTCCACGATCGTGCGCAGTGCCGCAGCCGCGGCATCGAGGTCCGGGTCGGCCCAGCGGGACCCCGCGGGGTACGGCTCGCAGTGCTCGGGGATGCGGGTCGGCGTCCACGGCACGAGGAACGAGTTCTCGGGCGTCATGAACTGGAGGTTGCCGCTGTACCCGGTCGCGACGACCGGCTTGCCGTACGCCATGGCCTCGGCGATCGTCAGTCCCAGGCCCTCGGAGCGGTGCAGCGAGAGGTACGCGTCGCAGTGCTGCACGAGGGCGTCACGGGCGTCGGCGCTCAGGTAGGTGTCCATGAGCACCACGTCCGGCTCGTCGGCCACGCGCAGCCGCAGCCGCTCGGCGTCGCCGACGCGCTTGTCGGCGTTGATCGACTTCAGGACGAGCACGGGCCCCTCGCCCGGGGCGAACGCGCGACGGAACGCCTCGACCGCGCCGACGGGGTTCTTGCGCTCGGCCGTGCTGAGGTAGTCGTACGAGAAGAGCACGACGGGCCGGTCCTCGGGCAGACCGAGGTCGGCGCGGGTCAGCGACGTCGGTGCCGAGGCCTGCGGCAGCGGGGGCGGCACCGTGACCACGGGGAGCGACGTGTGACGGGCGACGGCGTCGCGGACGAAATCGGATGCGACCCAGACCTCGTCGAGGTGCCCGAAGCCCCCGTGCATGGTCGCGGGGAAGTCCTCGACCTCCCAGTACCACATCCCGATCCGGTAGCGGGAGCGCAGGAGGTCGGGCTCGGCGTCGAGCGCGGCGCCCGTCTGGTCGGCGTTGACGCACAGCAGCGTGAGGTCGAACCGCTGCGGGGCGCCGGCGAGCCCCCCGAGCTCCGTCGCCTGGCGGGACTGCAGGTGCCGCCCCACGGAGATGGTCGAGTACGGGACGTGGGTCGTCGCGAGGGCCCGCACCATGAGGCGCGCCGACTCGCCGATGCCCAGCTCGCCCTGGAGGTAGCCGGCGACGTTCAGACCGGGCGCGCGGCGGTCCGGCCGCGGGTGCCGGGCCGCCTCGCGGGCGATCCGCGACCCCGACTCCAGCAGCGGCACCGCGTAGTCGTTCTCGTGCCGCGCGTGCAGGTCGAGCCAGTCGACGAACCGCGCGCTGTCCGCCCCCGGCACGTGCGGGAACTCCCGCCGCAGGTCCTCGCGGTCCTGGTACAGCGCGAGCAGGTACCGGGTGAGCGGGACCCCGTCGGTGACGACCTCGTCCAGCCAGCGCGCGAACGCGCCGGGGTCCTGCGTGTCGAAGGCGTCGGGGGGCTCCGGGGAGCCGTCGGGCACGTCGACCACCGCGTCCCAGTACGCGCGGCGCATGGCGGTGTCCACCGGCAGGCCGGCGGGGGTCAGCCGGAAGGGCTCCACGGGGCGGGACCCCGGGGTCCACCCGGCTGCCCGCATCTCCGTGGCGTGCCGCTCGCACAGGTCGCGGACGACGGGGTGGTCCGTGAGGCGTGCGCGCGTCGTGTCCGCCCCGGCGGTGGACAGCAGCCAGGGCCGCGCGGGGTCGAACTCCGCCAGGTCGACGGCCAGCACGGGGACGCCGTCCGCGGTGACCGTCCCGTCCTCCTCCTGCACGGTGGTGCGGGCGCACAGGCACCACCGCGACAGCACGGTGCCGGCGGCCAGCACCAGGGGGTCGGTCACGGCGGCGAGCGCCTGCCACGCGGACGGCCGGCCCAGGTCGGACTCGGCGATCCACTGCTCGATGCGTGGCAGTGCACCCGCGGTGGCGGCGAGCGCGGCCTCCCGGTAGGGACCGGCGTCGACGACCTCGGTGGACGTCGGGCTGAGGCCGTCGTGCGGCGGCAGGCCGTCGCAGCGCGCGACCAGGGCGAGCCCCCGCTCGCGGGCGCCGTCGAGCAGGGCGTCGAGCGGGGCGAGCACCCGCAGGCCAGCCGACAGGTGGACCGCGACGCGCTCCTCGCGGGCGACGTACGCGAGCAGCCGGGGCAGGAGCCAGGAGCGCAGCAGCGGCGGGTCGGCCAGCAGCCCGGCGGCGTGCAGCATGCGGTCGGGGACGCCGATGTCGGACGGCGTCACGACGTCCACACCGTCCCAGGCGGTGGTCGAGCCGTCGACGTCGAGCACGACACCGCGACTGCCCGGGTGGTGGCGCAGCGCGTCGTCGAGCGTCAGGCGCAGCGCGACCGGGTCGACCCCGGCCGCGACGCTGCAGAACCGCACCAAGAGAACGCCTTTCCGTCAGGTCGTGCCGACGGTTGAGCGTACCGGTCCGACCTGTGGGTGGCCCCCGTCGGCGCGCACACCCGGGGGACCGGGCGGCGTCGCGCTCAGCCCCCGCGGAGGTACCGCGCGACCTCGGCGCGCGGTACCCGGGCGCCGGTCCAGACGGCCCGCCGCTCGGCGAGCGTCCGGGGCAGGCGCAGCGCCCAGTCCCGCAGGCCACGCCACCGGGCGCGCACCAGCGGGTCCCGCGGGCCGGAGCGCGCGGCGGCGCGCAGCAGACCCGCGAGCTGCCGGGCCGCGGACGCGGTGACCACCCAGGCGGGCGCGTGGCGGGTGAACACGGTGAGCGAGTTGCGCGTGTTCTGGTACCGGAACAGCGGCGACGCCGCGTCGCTGCTCGCCGCGTGCCGGTGGACCGCCACGGCGTCCGCCGCGTAGACCACCCGCCAGCCCGCGGCGCGCAGCTTCCAGGACAGGTCGGTGTCCTCGTAGTACAGGAACAGCTCCGGGTCGAACCCGCCGACCTCCTCGAGCGCCCGGCGGCGCAGCAGGGCGGCACCGCCGCAGAACCCGAAGACGTCCGGGTCGGTGGACTCCTGGCCGACGGGAGCGAGCCAGTCCCGGTCCGCCCCGGTGCCCGCGCGGGTCACGACGTTCCCGGTGGAGTTCACGCGGCGTGGCGCACCCCCGTCCGGCTCGGACAGCAGCAGGCGCGCCGTGACCGCCCCGACGTCCTCGGCACCCGGCGCGGTCGCGGCGGCCCGCAGCCGCTCCACGGCGTCGGGGGCGAACGCGGCGTCGTTGTTGAGCAGCGCCACCCAGTCGCCGCCGAAACCGCGGCAGCCGAGCGCGGCGCCGCCGGCGAAGCCCAGGTTCCGGGGTGCCCGCACCACGTGCACGTCGGGGTACCGCTCGGCGAGCAGCTCCGTCGTGCCGTCGGACGACGCGTTGTCGACGACGAGCACCTCGAGCTCGTCCGCGACTGTCTGCGCCCGCAGGGAGTCCAGGCAGTCCGGCAGCAGGTGGGCCCCGTTCCACGTGACGACGACGACGCGGACGGACGCGGGAGCGGGCACGACCGGCAGTCTAGGCTCGCGCCCGTGGACGTCGCCCTGACCGTGGAGCAGCTCTGGCAGCCGGTGCCGGGAGGCTCGGGCTCGTACATCCGCGAGCTCGTCGCCGCCCTGCCGTCGGCGGGCGTGCGGCCGGTGGGTCTCGCCGCACGCGGCGACGCCGGGGACGACGGGGGCCTCGGGGTGCCGGTGGTGCGCTCGGCGCTGCCGCGCCGGGCGCTGTACGAGTCGTGGTCGCGCCTGCGCCGGCCGCGCGCGGACGGGCCCGCCGGGCGGGTGGACGTGGTGCACGCCACCACGTGGGCGGTGCCCGGGCACCGGGCGCCGCTGGTCGTCACGGTGCACGACCTCGCGTTCCTCCGGGACCCCGGCCACTTCACCCCGCGCGGCAACGCGTTCTTCCGTCGCGCGCTCGACATCACGCGGGCCGAGGCGGCGCGTGTGGTCGTCCCGTCGCGCGCGACGCGCGACGAC
This sequence comes from Cellulomonas sp. C5510, assembly GCF_019797765.1. Classification (NCBI taxonomy): domain Bacteria; kingdom Bacillati; phylum Actinomycetota; class Actinomycetes; order Micrococcales; family Cellulomonadaceae; genus Cellulomonas; species Cellulomonas sp. C5510. Next base: position 2,891,931 of record NZ_CP081862.1, on the reverse strand, counting down.
TGCGTCGCGGAGGGCGTCGACGCCGACCGCGTGGACGTCGTCCCGCACGGCGTCCGCGTGCCCGAGGTGACGCCGTCCGAGCGGGCCGCCTGGCGGCGGCGGCACGGCGTGGACCGCCCCTACGTGCTGTGGTGCGGCACGCTCGAGCCCCGCAAGAACCTGCCGCGGTTGGTCGAGGCCTACGCGCGCGCGGCGGCGGAGGCCCCCGGGTTCCCCGACCTGGTCCTCGTCGGGCCGGCCGGGTGGGGCGGCGAGGCGGACCGGGTCGCCGCCGCGCTGTCCGCGCTCCCCGAGGGCGCCGTCCACCTGCTCGGTCGCCTGCCCGAGGCCGACCTGCACGCGGCCTACGCCGGGGCGACGGCGTTCGCGTTCCCCTCCCTCCGGGAGGGGTTCGGCATGCCCGTGCTCGAGGCGATGGCGCACGGCGTGCCCGTCCTCACGTCCGCCGGAACCTCGATGGCGGAGTTCGCGGCGGGGGCGGGGGTGCTCGCCGACCCGGCCGACGCTGACGCGCTCGCCGCGGGCCTGGTGGCGCTCGTCGACGGCGACGCCGGTGCGTGGTCGGCGGCGGGGCGCCGGACGGCGGCCGGCATGACGTGGGCATCCTCCGCGGAGGCCCACGCCGCGACCTACCGGGCCGCGGCGCGCTCGTAGGCCCCGAGGTGCTCGCGGGCGGCCCGCTCCCACGTGAACGTCGCCGCCCGCCGCACCGCCGCGGCCGACAGCTCGGAGCGCCGGGCGGGTGACGCGCACAGCCCGACGAGCCCGTCCGCGATCGACTCCGCCGACGTCCCGCAGTAGGCGACCGCGTCGCCGCCGACCTCGGGCAGGGACAGCGCGCGCGTCGTCAGCGTCGGCGCGCCGCAGGCCATGGCCTCCAGGACGGGCAGCCCGAAGCCCTCGCCGAGACTCGGGTAGGCCACCGCGAGGGCCCCGCCGAGCAGCCCCGCCAGGTCCTCCAGCGGCAGGTACCCGGTCCGCCGCACGACGAGGTGGTCCGGGACGGCGGCCAGCGCGGCGTCGACGTCGTCGTCCCACCCCCGGCCGCCCGCGAGCACCAGGGCCGGCGGCTCGTCGAGCTCCGCGCAGGCGCGCACCCAGCCGCGGACGAGGGCCGGGACGTTCTTGCGCGGCTCGAGGGTGCCCAGGAACGCGACGTACGGCAGGTCGCCGATGCCGAGCGTGGCGCGCACGCGCTGCTGCTCCGCCGCGGACGTGGGGTGGAACCGGGACGCGTCCACCCCGTGGTAGGCGACCGTGAAGCGCTCGGGGTCCGCGCCCGCCTCGCGGACCACCTCGTCCCGGGTGGCGCGCGACGGGACCACCAGCCCCGCCGCGCGGCGGGTGGCGAGCCGGGTCGCGGCGCGGAAGAACCGGGCCTTCGTCGGCAGGTGCAGGTCCGGGTCGGTGAAGAACGTGGCGTCGTGCAGCGTCACGACCACCGGGACCGGGGCGAGCGCGGGCATCGTGTAGTGCGGGCAGTGCAGCACGTCGGCGCGCACCCGCCGCGCGAGGGCGGGAAGGCCGGTCTGCTCCCAGGCGAGCCGCACCGGACGCCGCGCGGCGACGGCCGGGGCGGCGACCACGCGGCCGTGGGGGGCGAGTGCGCCGTAGTGCCCGACGTCCCGGGCCTGCACCGCGAGCACGAGGTCCGCGCCGAGGGCGTCCAGCTGCGGCACCAGCTCGTCGACGTAGCGTCCGACGCCGCCCCGGTCCGCCGGTACGGCCGTCGCGTCGATGAGCACGCGCATCGCTGATCCTCCTCGTGGTCGTCCCGCGTCGTCCCGCGGGTGGTCGCCCCCGGCTAAGGTAGTGGCCCGTGACACGGGACCAGACACAGCGGCTCCTCGTGATCGTCCCGGCGTGGAACGAGCGCGAGGCCCTGCCCGGGGTGCTCGCCGAGCTGGCCGCCTCCCTGCCGCACGCGGACGTGCTCGTCGTGAACGACGGGTCGACCGACGGCACCGCCGACGTCGCGCGGGCCAGCGGGACGGCGATGGTCCTCGACCTGCCGCTCAACCTCGGCGTCGGCGGGGCGATGCGCGCCGGCTACCGCTTCGCGGCGCGGGAGGGCTACGACGCGGCCGTGCAGGTGGACGCCGACGGCCAGCACGACCCGGCCGACGTCGCCCGGGTGGTCGCGTCGCTCGACGAGCTCGGGGCCGACGTCGTGATCGGCGCGCGGTTCGCCGGCGTCGGCTCGTACACGGTCCGCGGTCCGCGGCGCTGGGCGATGCAGGTGCTCTCCGCGGTGCTGTCGCGCAGCGCCGGGACCCGGCTCACCGACACGACGTCCGGCTTCCGTGCCTCGAACCGGCGCGCCATCCTGCTCTTCGCCGACGAGTACCCGGCGGAGTACCTGGGGGACACCGTCGAGTCGCTCGTCATCGCGTGCCGCGCCGGCCTGGTGGTCCGGCAGGTCGGCGTCGAGATGCGTGCCCGGTCGGGCGGCGTGCCGTCCCACAACCCGGCCAAGGCCGCCCTGTTCCTCGGCCGGGCGCTCGTCGCCCTGCTGATCGCCCTGTCCCGGCCGCTGGGCCAGGTCCCCGCGGGGGTGCACCGGTGAGCGGCTACTGGTTCGCGGTGGGCGCGTGCATCGCCCTCCTGGTGTTCCTCGTGGTGCTGCTGCGCACCCGCCGGCTGCGCGAGAAGTACGCGATCGCCTGGATCGTCGTCGGCGTGGGCATCTGCGTCTTCGGCGCGTTCCCCGGCGTCGTCAGCGCCCTCGCCCGCCTGGTCGGCGTCCAGACGCCCAGCAACCTGCTGTTCGCCCTCGCCTCGATCGTCCTCCTGCTGGTGTGCATCCAGCTCAGCTCGGAGATCACGACGCTGGAGGAGGAGACCCGCACGCTGACCGAGGAGGTCGCGCTGCTGCGGTTCGACCTCGAGCGGCTCGCCGCCGGACTCGCGGCCGCGCCCGACGAGACCGCCACGCCTCCGGTCCCGGGCCAGCTCCCGTCGGACGGTCCGGACCCGGCACCGTGACCGGCCCCACGTCCGCCGCGGGGCCCGGGGCGCCCGTCGTCGACCTGATGCTGCCCTACTGGGGTGAGCCCGAGTACCTGCGCGCCACGGTCCGCAGCGTGCTCGAGCAGACCGACCCGCAGTGGCGCCTGACCGTCGTCGACGACGCGTACCCCGACCCGTGGGCGGGGGAGTGGCTCGCGTCCCTCGGGGACGACCGCGTCCGCTACCTGCGCAACCCGGAGAACCGCGGGATCTCGGCCGTGTTCCGGCAGTGCGTGGAGCTCGCCGAGCACGACCTCGTGGCCGTACCGGGCTCCGACGACGTGCTGCTGCCCGACTACGTGGCGGTCGTGCGGGCGGCGCACACCCGGTTCCCGCACGCCGACATCATCCAGCCGGGTGTCCGGGTCATCGACGAGCACGGGGCCGTCGTCCGGCCGCTCGCGGACCAGGTCAAGCAGCGGCTCGTGCGGCCCCGGGGCACCGGCACCCGGGTGCTCGCCGGCGAGCCTCTGGCCACGAGCCTGCTGCACGGGGACTGGCTGTACTGGCCGTCGCTGACCTTCCGCCGCGAGGCGGTGCAGGCCACGCCGTTCCGCCCGGGGCTGCCGATCATCCTCGACCTGGCGCTCGTGCTCGACATGGTGCTCGCCGGCTCGCAGCTCGTCGTCGAGCCCGCCGAGTGCTTCGCCTACCGCCGGCACGACGCCAGCGCCTCGTCGGTGAAGCTGCTGGACGGCTCGCGGTTCGCCGGTGAGCGGGAGTACTTCGCGCTGGCGGCACGCCTGATGCGGCAGCGGGGCTGGCACCGGGCGAGCCGCGCGGCCCGGCTGCACGTCACCTCGCGGCTGTACGCGGCGACGCTGCTGCCGACGGCCCTGCGGCTCCGCGACGGCCGGGCGCTGCGGACCCTCGCCCGGCACGCGCTCGGGTCCTGACGGCTCCTAGAGCAGGACGAGGAACGCGGCGGTGGCCAGGAAGCTGCCGACGCCGTAGACGACCGCCGTGATGCGGGCAGGACGGTCCCGCAGGGCGGCCGCCGCCACCGCGACGCCGGCGGGGATCAGGGTCAGGGCGTAGCGGCCGGGGATCGGCACGAAGCTGCCCTGCGACACGTACGTGAAGGCGATGATCAGCGGAGCGCCGATCATGCCGACCACCATGAGGGACAGGGCCAGGAGCCGGACGTCCAGGGAGATCCTCCGGGCGACCAGGAGCGCGCCGAACGTGCCGCCGAAGACGATCAGCCCGAGCAGGCGCTGGTTGATCGCGCCCACGGGCCCGAGCACGTTGACGCTGCCCGCGTCGAAGAACACCTGCAGGAACACGCCGAGGTGCTCGACGGTCGCGACCACGGGGAACGAGTCGACCCGGGCGCGCTCCGTCATGGCCACGCCGTCGCTCGACGCGACCGCGGTCGCCCCGGTGTAGGCGATGTAGCCGACCGCGAGGACGAGGGCGACGGCCGACATCGCGGCGATGACGAGCGCCGACTGCGCGGCCCCGGGTGCGGACCCCGCGACGCCGTCCCCGTCGGCACCGTCGGCACCGGCGGCATCGGCGGCCTCGTCGGCGGCCGGGCCCGCGCGGCGACGCCGCACCTCGGTCACCACGGCGCGCAGCAGGACGAAGAGCGCGAGCAGCACCACCACGAGGATGTTGAGCGCCTTGACGGCGACCACGACGCCGCTGAGCAGCGCCGGCAGCCACCACCGTCGTGAGGGCGCCTCCAGCCACCACAGGACCGACCACAGCAGAGCGGCCCCGCCGAGCAGCGCCATCGCGTCGGGGGTGATCGTGGCCGCCGGGTAGAGCACGGTCGGCACCGTGGCCGTCGCCAGCAGCAGACCGGTCGCCGTGTACGGGTGGGCGCCCAGGCGCCGCGCGGCGAGCAGGCTCATGACCAGGCCGCCGGCGAGCCACAGCCCGCCGACCAGCCGCGCGGCTGTGACCAGCCCCGCCCCGGTCACGGCCTGGAGCGGCCACGCCACGACCTTGGTGACGGTGTAGGAGAACGGCGTGTAGATCGCCGCGGTGTTGCTGCCGGACTCCTGGAAGTCCAGGGGGTCGTAGACGGTGGTCGTCGAGCACGCCTCGGTCTGGGGCCAGGCGGGCAGTCGACGGCAGGCCTGCTCCCGCATCGCGTCCTGGCCGACCTTCTCGCCGCTGTGCACGACGTGCGGGGCCTTGAACAGGTAGTCGATGTGCTGGAGCTCGTCGACCGGGGACATCTCGGGGTGCCGGTACGTGTGCAGCGCCGTGATCGACAGACCCGCGAGCACGAGCACGACGACCGAGATCAGCATCTGGCGGGTACGCAGCAGCCGGGCCAGGCGGCCCTCGTGCGGCTCCCAGCGGTGCCCGGCGCCGACGGTCGGCGCCTTCCGTTCGGCGGGGGTCGTGCTCGGGTGCAAGTGACAGTCCTTCCGGCGGCAGCCCGACCGGTGACGGGCCGCCCGCCAGCCTAGGGAATCGGCGGCCCGGGGCGGTAGCCGCCACCCGGACGCGGGTGTCGGGCGGCGCGGCCGCGGACGGCGGGCGCGGTACCTTGGCGTGCCGGCCGAGGGTCGACCGGCGGGGACGGAGAACCACGCATGACCGCCAGCGCCGACGCCGGGCCGACGACGACGGTGGCACCCCCGACGGCGGCGCGGCCGCGCTGGCGGCGGCTGCTCCCGTCTCCCTGGGTGGGCGTGCCGGTCGTGGTGTACGTGCTGCTGACGCTGACCGGCGTCACGCTGTCGTCGATCGGCGCCACGTACCTGCGCGAGGACCCGGGCAGCCCGTCCGGGGACCAGCTGCTGCAGGCGGCCGTCACGCGGTCCGACGAGTTCCTGACCTCCAGCCCGTTGGCGCTCGGGGTGATGGCGACCGGGCAGGGCGACGACCTCAACCCCCTGACCGCGCCGCAGGGCTTCACGACCATGCTGCCGGACTCGCCGGTGTCGTCGGTGGTGCTGGCCGACGGCGCCGTGCTGCGGTGGGGGACCTTCCTGCCGGACCAGATGCTGTTCGCCGCGCGGTGGTGGCTCCCGCTGCTGCTGCTGGTCCTCGGGATGCCCGCGCTGCTGCGCCCGCTGGTCGGGAGCCGGTGGCCCGGCCTGTTCGCCGCGGCGCTCATCGCGTTCGCACCCGCGACGGCCTGGTGGTCGCTGTCACCCCTGCAGCTCTGGGGGTTCCTGGCGGCCGGGGCGGCGGCGCTCCAGCGGTGCGCCGTCTCGGCGGGGGAGCGCGGACCCTGGTGGCGCACGGCGCTGTGGGGGCTCGCCTCCGCGTGGCTGCTGGCCCGCACGCCGCTGCTCTACCAGCCGTGGGCGCTCGTGGTCGCGCCCGTCGTGCTCGCCCTCGGCATCGTGCCGCTGCTCGCCGAGCGCGTCACCCGCGTGCGGCGCGGCGTCGCGGTCGCGGCGGTCGGCGTCGCGTCCCTCGCTCTCGCGGGAGCCGTGCTGTGGGAGAACCGCGCCTCGCTCGCCGCCACCGCCGGCACCGTCTACCCCGGCTCCCGGGTGAGCACCGGCGGGCCCGTGCCCGTCGAGCAGCTGTTCGGCGCGACGGCGCTCGCGGACCTCCGCCGCATCCCGATCGTCCAGGGCAACCCCTCGGAGCTGTCCTCCGGCTTCCTCGTCGCCGGGATCGTCGCCGTGGCCCTGCTCGCCGTCGGCATCACGTTCCGGTCCCGGGAGCACCGGGCGGCGGTCTGGACGGTCCTGGTCTGCTCCGCGCCCTGGATCGCGTGGACCACCATCAGCTTCGGCGGCCTGGGCCGCCGCATCCCGCTGGCGAACCTGGTGCCGCCCGAGCGCGCCGCCACGATGACGGGGTTCCTCGCGGCGCTCCTGCTGTGCCTGGTGCTGCCCGGGTGGCGCGACCGGGCCCCGTGGCGCGTCGTCGTCGCCGTCACCGCCGCGGTCGTGCTCGCCGCCGGTTACGCGTCCTCGCAGATCGTCGAGACCACCCTGCCGGGTCTGACCCCGACCCGGGTGTGGCTCAGCCTGGTGGTGCTCGCCGCCGTCGTGGCGCTGCTCGTCGCCCGGCCTCGCTGGTGGGGCGGCTACGCGGCGGGTTCGCTGGCGGCGTTCCTGCTCGTGTGGCAGGTGAACCCGGTGCTGGTCGGCCTGGCCGACCTGCGCGGCACGGCGGTGGCCGACCGCATGCTCGCCGAGGGCCGCGCGGCGCGCGACGCCGGGACGCTGTGGGTGAGCGACGACAAGACCGTGGACGCGCTGCTGACCGCCACCGGGGTGCCGGCGCTGAGCAGTCGGCAGATGGCCGGGCCCGACCGCGAGCAGTGGCTCCGGCTGGATCCCGGTGCGACGTCGGAGGGCATCTGGAACCGGGGCGGGTCGTTCGTCGAGTTCGACTGGGCCGACCAGGCGGAGCCGTCGTTCACGACGCAGGGCGAGGACCAGGTGGTCGTCACGGTGTCGCCGTGCTCGCTGGCGGAGCGGTTCCCCGAGCTGGACCGCGTCGTGTCGTCCTCACCCATCGCCGAGCCGTGCCTGACGGAGGTCGACGGGTTCGGCTGGGGCGGCGTCGACCGCCACGTGTACGCCGTCTCGCGCTGAGCCGGCGGTGGCCCCGCGGGGTCCCGCAGACTCCGGCTGTCAGCGCCGACGGAGCCGTCGCCGCAGGAGCTCCGCGCAGGCCCGGACCAGCATCCACCGCGACCGCAGCACCATCACCGGACCGCGCGGGCGGTCGGGGCTGGCGTTCTCGTCGTGGTACCGGCGACGCACCGAGCGGATCTCGAGGTGCCGCATCCGGCCGGTGGTGTTGCCGTACAGCGCGATCCAGAGGTCGTGCGACTCGGTGAGCAGCGCCGGGAACGGCAGCACGGTGCCCAGCGCCGAGCGCCGGACCGCCATCGCGCAGCCGTAGTACGGCATGTTGCCGATCAGCACGCCGAGGACGTTGCGGACCCGGTGCCCCGAGGACCGGGCGCGCAGGTGCCAGTCGGCCTGGCCGTAGGGCCCGGGGATGCGGTCCGGGCCGCCGAGCGTGGCGAGGTTCGTCGCCACCACGTCGGCGCCGCCCTCGAGCGCGGCGACCATCGTCCCCACGCGTCCGGGCTCCCACACGTCGTCCTGGTCGGCGAGCAGCAGCAGGTCGCCGCGGGCCTCGGTGAGCGCCTGCTCGAACGTGCGCACGTAGCCGAGGTTGCGGTCCCGGGCGATCAGCCGGATCCGCGCGTCCCCGATCCCGCGGACCCGTGCCACGGTGTCGTCCGGGGACGCGTCGTCCACCACCACGACCTCGTCGTCCGGGCCGAGCTGCGCCAGCACGGACTCCAGCTGCTCGACGACCCACGGGGCGCCGCGGTAGGTCGCGACGCAGACGCTGAGACGAGGGCGGTCGGCGGTCACGAGGTCCTCCCGGTCCGGTGCGCCGCGCCGCGGAGTGCGGCGAGGTGCACGACGATGCCGGCCACGGGACCGGCCAGCAGCGCGACGGCGGCGCGCATCTCGAGCCCGCCGGGCAGCAGCAGCAGCGCGAGGGCGACGGCGACGGCGGTGAGCCAGCCGCCCACGAACGCGCCGTGCCGGGTCAGCGCCTGGCAGACCGCACCGGTCAGGGTGAGCATCGCCAGGCCCGTGGCGGCGAGCGTCAGCAGCGCGAGCACGGAGCCGGCGACGCGGTAGGCGGGGTCGCCGGCGATCAGCTCCATGAGCGGCGGTCCCACCAGCCACGCGGCGAGCGCGCCGAGCACGCCGACCGGCACGACCACCCGGGCGATGGGCCACAGGGCCGCCGGGCCCCGGTCGCTGTGCCGGACGAAGTGCGTCACCGCGACGCCCTGGAACGCGTTCAGCGGGATCATCAGCGGCGCCCGGGTGAGGGTCAGGGCGAGCAGCAGCGGCGCGGCGTGGGCGTAGGCCGCGTCGTCCGTCGTCGCGGCCAGCAGGGTCGGGAAGCCGATCACGAGCACCGCGCTGGAGCCGCTCGCCACGGCCGCGGCGAGCAGCCGGCCCACGTACGGGCGCACCGGGGCATCGGCCCGGACCTGCACCGCCGAGCGGGCCTGGCGCGAGACGAGCAGGAACCCGACGGCGGTGAACGCCGCCACCGCGGCGCCCGCACCGCGGCCGACCACCGAGGCGCCCGCGAGCCCCAGGGCGACGACGAGGACGAGCCGCACGGTGGACTCCCCGCCCACCAGCCGCGCGTACACCGGCCACCGTCCGGCGCCGGCCAGCGCCCCCGTGACGGACGCGTGCACGGCGCAGCCCGCGCAGCCCAGGGCGACCAGCAGGGCGAGGACCACGGCGTGGTCCCCGAACACCGCCGGCCCCCACCAGGGCGCCGCTGCGGCCAGCACGGCCGCGAACGCGAGGCCGGTCGCCGTTCCGGCGACGCCGACCCGGGGCCCGGTGCGGCTGAGCGCCGCGCCGGTCGGGCCGTCCGGGCCGGCTCGGTGCGTGACGGCACTCACCGCCCGCGTGGTCTCCACGGAGATCCCGGTCAGCACCCCGAGGCCGGCGAACAGCGCCGACCAGAACGTGAGGAAGATCGTGTTGTCCGCGACGGTCTGGCTGAGCCGCGGGGCGGCCAGCACGACGAGGGTCGACGAGACGGCGGCGACGGCCGAGCCGACGGCGACGCGGCGGGCGTCGGCGCGGCCGATGACCGCCGCCGGGGTGGTGCTGGGATCCTGCGTCACGTCGCTCCAGGTCGTCGGTCCCGCGGCGGCGCGCCGCGGTGGCGGTGTCAGCCGCGCAGCGACCCGACGTAGGCCGCGACCTCGTCGTAGCGCGGCAGCAGCCCCTGCGCCTCGGCCTCGGCGAGCGTGGGCGCGGCGGTGTCCTTGGCGGACAGCTGCGGCGCGACCGGCCGGCCCTCGCGGTCGGTCGTCGGCCACTCGATGCCGATCGCCGGGTCGAGCGGGTGCACGCCGTGCTCACGCCCGGGGGAGTAGCCCGTCGAGCACAGGTACATGACCGTGGAGTCGTCCTCGAGGGAGAAGAACGCGTGCCCGAGCCCCTCTCCGAGGTAGATCGCGCGCCGGTCGACGTCGTCGAGCAGCACGGTGTCCCAGGTGCCGAAGGTCGGGGAGCCCACGCGGATGTCGACCACGACGTCGAGCACCGCGCCCTTGGGGCACGTCACGTACTTCGCCTGCCCCGGAGGGACGTCCGCGAAGTGGATGCCGCGCAGCACGCCTGCTGCCGAGACCGACAGGTTCGCCTGCTGGAGGTCGAACCGGTGCCCGGTCGCCTCGGCGAACGGACCGCCCTGGAACGCCTCGAGGAACACCCCGCGCGGGTCGCCGTGCTGCACCGGTGTGATCTCCCAGGCGCCGGGGACGGACAGCTCGCGGTAGGTCATGGGGGTCCTCTCAGGTGAGTTCGGCCGGGGGCAAGCCTATCCGCGCCGGTAGGCTGCGTCTGGTAGTCGACGACGGGAGTGGATGTGCGCTGGTTGGTCACGGGGGCGAACGGCATGCTGGGCCGGGACCTGGTCCCCCTGCTGCGGGACCGCGGGCACGACGTCGACGCCGTCGACCGCGATCAACTGGACATCACCGACCCTGGGGCCACGCGCGACGTCGCTGCCGGGTACGACGTGGTCGTCAACGTCGCCGCTTACACGGCGGTGGACGCCGCCGAGGCGGACGAGGCCACCGCGTTCGCCGTCAACGCCGTCGGCCCGGCGCTGCTCGCGCGAGCCGCGCACGCGGCAGGCTCGAGGATGGTGCAGATCTCCACCGACTACGTGTTCGCGGGTCAGGCCGAGACGCCGTACGCCGAGGGTGCGCCGATCGCGCCACGGTCCGCCTACGGGCGGACAAAGGCAGCGGGGGAATGGGCGGTGCGGGCCGAGGCACCGGACCATCTCGTCGTCCGCACCGCGTGGCTCTACGGGAGGCACGGCAACTGTTTCCCCCGGACGATCGCCCGCGTCGCTGCTGAGCGGGGCGAGCTGGAGGTCGTCGCCGACCAGGTCGGACAGCCCACCTGGACGGTCGACCTCGCGGACCTCGTCGAGCGGCTCGTCGCCGCCGGCGCCCCCGCCGGGACCTACCACGGCACCTCCGGCGGGCAGACGTCCTGGCACGGCTTCGCCCAGGCGGTCGTCGGTGCCGCCGGGATGGACCCCGCGATCGTGCGGCCCACGACCTCCGAGGGCTACGTGCGCGCAGCCCCGCGGCCGGCGTACTCCGTGCTGGGGCACGGCGCGCTGGAGGCCGTGGGCGTGACGCCGATCGGGGACTGGACGGGACGTTGGGCAGCGGCTGCGCCAGGTGTGCTGTAGCGCCGCCGCCCTCCTGTCAGCCAGGTGGAGGTGCGTGCGGCCCCGTGCGGAGGACCTGTGACCCGCGGAGCCGGAGCATCGGCCGCTCCACGCCGAACCACAATGCGGCCGCGAGGAGCAGGGTCGGCGCGAGCGTGACAGCGAACAGCGCCCAGGACGACGGGCGCCAGCCGGATGCCGCACCGAGCGCGACCGTGACCTGTGCCGCAGGCCACGCGTAGAGGTAGGTTCCGTAGGAGAGGTCGAACGGCAGGCGGACAGCCGAGGATCTGGTCGCGCCGACGGCGACCACGATGACGGGCAGGCACGGTAGATTCGCACTCTGAAGGTCGACGAGATCCCAGGAGGGGCCCCAGAGTACGGGGACGAGGCGAGCCACCTGGTGGGTCACCGTGGCGAAGACCTCAAGGTCCATCGTCAGTGCCAGCCCCCCCCGAGAGCGACCGCGATGACGCCCCGTCGGATGAGTTCCTGGTGCACGCTCAGGAGCGCGTCGCCTGCGAACACCAGCAGCATGGGTGCGATGGCCAGGGCGAACGGGTCGTAGGTGCCAAGCGTCGTGAGGAACGCGACCCAGCATGCGGCAACGAACGCGGGGAGAGCTCCCGGACGCAGGACGCCTGCGATCCCGAGAAGCGCCAGGACCGCGTGCGCCAGCACTGCCCAGGTGAGTGTCCATACCGGGCCGTTGGTGATCGAGGGTGCGGGGTTCTGGAGGTAACCCTCGAATGCCCGGCCCGCGTAGGTCGCGACGATCATGGCGACGACGAGCTCGGGGAGGATGCGTAGCGCGCGCCGGACCGCGAAGTCGCCGGCGCTCCGCGAACGTCTGAAGCTGGATGCGACGAGACAGCCGCTGATGGCGACGAAGCCGTGCACCGCGACATGGCCCAGCGTCCGCGACCACGCCTGAGGTTCGGGATCTCCGCTGAGCGCATGTGCGTGCGAGTACATGACCGGGAGCGCGAGGCCGAGGCGCAGGGCGTCGAAGTAGTTCGAACGGTCGCTTCGCGCGTGGGTCGACGGCGACAGCTCCGGGGCAGGCACCTCCTCGGCGAAGGTGGTGTCGCGCTGCATCACTGGCGCCGTGCCAGGAGTCCCCGGACGGAGAGCGGGCGGCGTGGCCGGCGGGCTGTCGGAGACGCGGTGCTGCAGTTCAGGGCCCACGTTGACGTTCGGCCTCTGATGCGGTGCGGCAAGATCGCAGGGAGCAGACCCGGAACGTGACGAAACCCGTGCGTCGTCGCGAGGCTGCGGGGCCCTGGCAACACGCTGTGCGAAGTGCCAGGACCCGACGGCACGGTCGCTAGATGGACGTCGCCCACTCGATCCGGTCGTCGATCTTGCGGGCCGGCACACCGACGTACACGCCTCCGGGGTCGGCGTCGCGCGTGAGGACCGCGCCCGCGCCGATGATCGCGCCGGCCCCGATAGACACCCCTGGGAGGAGGCTCGCCCCGACTCCGACGACGGCGCCAGCGCCGATCCGACACCTGCCCGCGACGTGAGCGCCGGGGCTGACGGTGGCGAAGTCGTCGACCTGCGTGTCGTGGCTCAGCGTGGCACCGATGTTGATCAGGCAATGACGTCCCACCGCGACACCGACCGAGAGAACCGCCAGCGGACCTATCAGCGATCCGTCGCCGACCTGAGCCTCGCCGGAGACGACGGCGTGCGCGGAGACGATGGTCGAGAACGTCGAGCCGCTCCAGAGCCCGACGAGCCGTCTCCGGACCGCGGGCGGGCCGACTGCCGCCGCGACGGGAAGCACCGTCAGCTCGTCGGGGACGGACGACGATCCGTATCGTCCCGCCGTCGGATCCGCCCACGCGTCGTCGACGAAGAAGAAGTCGGCCGGCTTCCCTCGCCACTCCTGCGCCTCGGCGGCCTGGGCACCGGCGCCGAGGAGGCCGTAGCCGGATGTCACACGGACTCCGCCACTCTGGCGAGCACGGGCGCGCGCAGATCGAGCTGGCGGCCCGGGGAGTAGACATACCTCACGACTCGCAGACCCGACCGCGCGATCCGCCTGATGCCGTCGCGTTCCAGCAGCACCCGCTCGATCCTGTCGACGACGGCCTTGCTCGTGGGGGAGACGATCAGCGCATCCCGTCCGTCGCGCAGGAAGCGGTTCTGGTGCAGCTCGTCGCTCACGATCATGGCGACCCCGCACAGTGCGCCCTCGACGCACGACGCGAGGGGGAACCCGTCGAAGGCGCCCGTCGACAGCACACCGGGGACGTTCGGCGACACGATCGCATCCATGCCCCCGTAGAACTGACGGAGCTGGTCCGAGTCGAGGACTCCGTAGGTGGCGATGTGTGTGGCGTCCCCGACCGCCTCGACGTCCTCCGCGGTGAACTCGCCCACGATGTGTCCTCGCGCGGGCAGACCGTGCCGTCGGAGCTCGTTGATCGTCTCGACGAAGACGGGGAACCCCTTATCGGCACCGGTGGTGGAGTACTTGTGCGCGACGAAGCACAGGTCGAGCGTCTCCTTCGACGACCCGTAGTAGTTCTCGCGCGTCCCGGCACCCGGCACGAAGTAGCCGGGGCTCGCGAAGAGACCGGAGAGCAACGTCTGCGGCACGTCCGGGAACTCCGAACTGACCAGCTCGCTCACTCTCGGCTGTGTGGTGAGCACGTGCCGGAGCAACGGGGACCCGAGCACTCGTCGGAGCTTGGACCGGCACTCCTCGGAGCCGTCTAGACCGCCGCCGGGGAAGAGGGTGAGCACGAACGGCAGCCGGGCGTCCTCGAGCGCTTCGAGGTAGTAGTTCGCGTTGTTGAGGAAGACGATGTAGGCCTGGTCGTAGCCGGACATCAGGTCCGGGCTGTAGGGCCGGACCCGATGCGCGAGCTCGGGGTAGCGCTCGGCGAACGGCGCGAGCACCTCGTCGAAGGGGCCCATCGTGGTCAGCACCTCGTCGACGAGCCCCGCACGCATCAGCTCGGTGAACTCGGCGAGCCGGAATCCGGACGAGAGCGTCGGAAAGTGGTCGTCGAGGATCACGGTCCGGGGCGCACGAGCGGCCACGTCGTTCACGCCTCCCCGCGCTGCAGGTGGATTCTGGCCCGAGCCGGCCAGTCCCGTACGCGCGTGTCCTGCATGCGCTTCTTGATGATCTTGACCAGGGTGCGTGTCGTCGCGCGGTCGGCGAGGAGCGGAGCGACCGCGAGCGGCGACGACAGTACGGTCCACGGCTGGCTCCCCGCACGGTCGAAGGCGTCCAGCGAGCCCGTCTGGGCGTGGAACGTCTGGTCGGTGATGCCTTCCTGGGCTTTCAGCAGCCGCGCTGTCTTCTCGTCCCCGAGCAGCTCGTAGAGGGTGCGCATGCCGAAGGAGCGGTTGATCTCCTGCATCGGGCACGAGGTGTTGAGCCAGAGGAGCATCTCCGCGATCGCCCGCTCCTGCGGGGAGGAGAACGTAGCGCGACGCATCACGTCGCCGAACCCGTCCACCAGGACGCCGTCGGGGCAGTCCTCGAAGAAGCGTTCCATGACGATCAGGTGCTCGCGGTACGTGCGGGCGACCGTGACGTCGCTGACCGCGCTCGTGTTGCGGCCCTGGGTCAGCACACGGAACAGCACGAGGTCCTCGTTGTCGATCACGTGGATCGGGTGGTGCTTGACCAGACGGACCCACATGTCGAGGTCGGGGAGCTGCCGGAGCCGGTTGTCGTACAGGCCATGTGCCAGGTAGAACGACCTGCGGATCAGCACGCTGGGGTGGCACAGCAGGTTGCCCTGCTCGAAGAAGTGCCGGAGCCAGCGCCCCTGCGACCGGTTCCGGGCGCGGAACACGTCGTGCCACGGGAGGATCTCCGTCGCCGGCATCGGCGCGCCTGACTCGTCGACGAACCGAGCGCTGGTGAAGACGGCTCCCAGCTCCGGTCGCTCCGCGAACACCTCAAGCTGCCGGGCGAGCTTGTCCGGATGCCACATGTCGTCCGAGTTGATCACCGCGACGAACTCGCCGCGCGCCTCCTGGATGCCGTAGTTCAGGGCCGCGGCACCGCCCTGGTTCTGGCCGAGCCGGTACGCACGGATGCGTGGGTCGCTGATCGTCTGGATACGACGCCAGGTGGCGTCCGCCGAGCCGTCGTCCACGATGAGCAGCTCGAAGTCGCCGTAGGTCTGGTCGAGCACGGAGTTGATCGAGTGCTCGACGAAGTCGGCGTGGTTGTACGAAGCCATCACGACCGACACGGTCGGCGGTGCGGCGGTCACAGCGGGTGCGCTGTAGCCGAAGTCATCCGGCTCACCTGTGCTGCCTCCGGACGGCAGGTCGCGCACGGCGACGATCTGCGCCTCGATGTCCCGGAGGTGCCTGTTGAGCGCGCGGTTCAAGCGGCGGCCGAACAGGTCCATGTACGTCGGGATGAGCCCGTGGATCTGCTCGAGCCGGTCGATCTCGCTCTTGCCCGACCAGTGCCCGCCCGAGTGCGTGCGGTACATCGTCATGGCCTGCGGGAGGAGCGCTGCGTCTCCGAACTCGGTGACGGCCATGTTGATCGCCCAGTCGAAGCTCGTCACCTCGAACACCGCCGGAGAGATGCGCCACAGCGCGGTCCGCCGGTACATGCAGGCGCTGAACGTAGCGAACCAGTTGGCCCGGGCGATCTCGTCGTCCGAGAGCACGGTCAGGTGTCGGTCGAACCCGATCAGCGGGAGGACCTGCCCGTTGCGCGCCTCCGTGTCGTAGAGCACGACGCGGCACGCCACCATCGCGAGGTCGGCGCGCGAGTCGAGTGCAGCGGCCTGGAGCTCGAGCTTGTCGCTCGCGAGCCACCTGTCGTCGCCCTCGAGGACGGCGACGTACGCCCCGCGGCACGACCGGAATCCTCGCCAGTAGTTCGAGGTGATGCCCAGTCGCGGCTCGGCGTCGAGGACGCGGAGCGCCACATCGGGGTGCCGGAGCGCCCACGCCTCGACGAGCGAGCGCGTGCTGTCGGTCGAGCTGTCGTCGGCGACGACCACCTCGACGCTGCGCTCGGTGCGCTGCATCGCGATCGAGTCGAGGGCCTCGAGGATGTACTCCTCGTGGTTGTACGTGACCAGGAGGACCGAGATGTCGGGCGCCGCTGTGGTCGCGGGTGCGTCGGTCACGTGCTCACTCTCCAGCGAAGTCGTCGACGAGGTCGCAGATGTAGTCGACGACCGAGGCGGGGAGGTCCCCGTAGAGCGGGAGCACCAGGCACTCCTGAGCAGCACGCTCGGCGACGTCGAGACCGCGCGCCGAAGGCAGGTCCCGGTAGACGTCGATGTCGGAGCACAGGGGGAAGAAGTACTTGCGGCTCACCACGTTGTGGTCGAGCAGCCGCTGGCGAAGGACGTCCCGGCCCCCGGGCCGGATCCGGCCGTCCACCCGGATGGTCATGTACTGGTGGAACGTGCCGTCGCCCGACAGGATCCGGATTCCCTCGATGTCGCGCAGGCGCTCGGTGTACCGAGCGGCGAGATCGGCGCGTCGCTGGAGCTCCTGGTCCAGGTGGTCCAGGACCACCGTTCCCACGGCCGCGTGGACCTCGCTCATCTTGCCGTTCAGGCCGACGCCCGTGTTGTGCTCCTCGCCGAGGATGCCGAAGTTGCGAGCGGTGCGGAACCGCCGGTGCTGGTCGGCGTCCGGTGTCACGATCGCCCCGCCCTCGACCGTGTGGTACAGCTTCGTCGCGTGGAAACTCAGGATGGTTGCATCACCGATCTCGGTGGCGTCCTCGAACACCGGCGCCTTGCGCCCGAAGATGTGCGCGCCGTCGTAGAGGACGCGGATCGGTCGCTCGCGGGAGCCCTCGCTCGCCACCTTCGCGAGACCGACGGTGTCGCAGAAGTTCCCGTACACGTGGGTGCCCAGGACGGCGCTGGTCTGCTCGGTGACGCGCTCCTTGACGCTCTCGGCCGAGAGCGTCAGGTCGTCGTCCCGGACGTCCGCGAACACCGGGGTGAGACCGAGGGTGGCGATCGCGTGGACGGTCGCGGGGAAGGTGAAGGGCGTGACCACGACCTCACCGCTCAGGTCGAACTGGCTGAGCATCCCGAGGAGTGCGTTCGTCCCGTTGTTCCAGAGCGAGAGATGGCCGTGCCCGAGACGCTCCTGGAGCTGCTGCTCGAGCCGCTGGTGCCACGGGCCCATGTTCGTCAGTGTCCCCGACTCGAATACCGCCCGGAGCGCCGGCTCGATCGACGCCCACGCCGGGATGAGCGGTCGAGTGACGTAGATCGGCTCGGGCAGTACGGGATGGCTGGTCATCGAATCGTGGCCTGTCGGGTGGTGGGGATGGTATCTGCGCGGGGCGTGCCGCGTGCGGGCACGGTCAGTCGAGGAGACCGAGCAGGTAGGTGCCGTAGCCCGACTTGACGAGCTTCTCGGCGCGTACGCGCAGCTCGTCGTCGCTGAGGAACCCGCGTCGCCAGGCGACCTCCTCCGGCGCGCCGACCTTGAGCCCCTGCCGGTGCTCGATGGTGCGCACGAAGTCGGATGCCTCGACCAGGGAGTCGAACGTGCCGGTATCGAGCCACGCGGTGCCACGGGGGAGGACCTCGACCTGGAGGCGGCCCTGCTCCAGGTAGTGGCGGTTGATGTCGGTGATCTCGTACTCGCCGCGCGCGGAGGGCTCGAGGTCGCGCGCGACGGCGACGACGTCGTTGTCGTAGAAGTAGAGGCCGGGCACGGCGTACGAGGACTTGGGCCGGGCTGGCTTCTCCTCGAGGGAGAGCGCTCGGCCGTCGGCGTCGAACTCAACTACTCCGTAAGCGGTCGGGTCGGCAACCCGGTAGGCGAACACGGCGGCGCCGTCGATGGCCTCGAACCGGGTGAGCTGGGAACCGAGGCCGGGCCCGTAGAAGATGTTGTCGCCGAGGACGAGCGCGGCGGAGTCGCCGCCGACGAAGTCCGCGCCGAGCACGAACGCCTGCGCGAGCCCGTTGGGCTCGGCCTGGACCGTGTAGCTGATGGAGATGCCGAACTGCGAGCCGTCGCCCAGCAGCCGCTGGAACTGCTCCGCGTCATGGGGCGTCGTGATGACGAGCACGTCCTTGATGCCGGCCAGCATCAGCGTCGACAGCGGGTAGTAGATCATCGGCTTGTCGTAGACCGGGACGAGCTGCTTGCTGACGCCGAGGGTGATGGGGTGCAGCCGGGTTCCGGAGCCCCCTGCCAGGATGATGCCGCGCATGGGCACACATCATGGCGCATGAACGCGCCGGGGAGCACCAACTCGAAACCCCGATGCCTCCGATCAGGGGTATCGGGCGTCGCGGCCCGGGCTTGCCAGCGGTCCTGAGATAGCCTGCTGAACCGCTCCCATCCGCACGGTAGATGAGTGTCTGCCCACCGCGGTGCAGGGTCCACGGGAGTCCTGCAGAACGACGAGCTGGTGGGAGTGTGGGACGGGACATGCCGCAGGAAGTGCCGGGTCCTCCGGAATCCTGTGGCGTCGCCTCGTCGCGGCCGTCTCGAACCCGGCGCCGCGCCGACATCGAGGGGCTGCGCATCGTCGCCGTCCTCCTCGTGGTGGTCTACCACTATGCGCAGGCGGGCGTGTCCGGTGGAGTCGACGTCTTCCTGTTCATCTCCGGCTACTTCGTCCTCGGCGGTCTCGCGCGACGTGCCGAGCAGGGCGAGGCGCTCGGCGTCGCTGCCTTCTACCGGCGAACCGCGCGGCGGCTCGTCCCCCTGGCCTGGTTCGTCTGCGCCGCGGTCGGGGTTGCGGCACTCAGCGTCGCGGGCCGCGGTGACATGGCGACGTTCGGCCGCGACTTCACGGCGTCGGCCGCCTACGTCGAGAACTGGTGGCTTGATCTCTCCGGAACCGAGTACGGCGCGACCTCGACCTACCTCAACCCGTTCCAGCACTTCTGGTCGCTCTCAGTCCAGGCCCAGGTCTTCCTCGTCGCGCCCTGGCTCCTGCTGACCGTCGCGGCCGCGTGGCGGCGACTGCGGCCGCGTGACGCGTCGTCGATGGTCGTACCGGTCGCCCTCGTCACCGTGATCGCGATCGGTGGCAGCTGGTGGCTCGTCGCTCTAGACCAGCGGGCGGCGTACTTCAGCACCGTGGCCCGCGCCTGGGAGTTCCTCGCCGGAGCCCTCCTGGCTCTCGCTGCGAGGCAGCTGTTGATCCCCGGATGGCTCCGCGTGCTGCTCGGGTGGGCCGGACTGGTGGTGCTGTGCCTTGCCGGGCTCTTCGTGGACGGGACCACGCAGTTCCCCGGCCCGCGGGCGTTGGTCCCGCTCGTCGCTGCGGCCGCGATCATCCTCGCAGGCACCGAGCCCACCCGGTACGGGGTCGACCGGCTCCTCGGCGCTCGGCCCCTCGCCTCGGCCGGCCGGTACTCCTACGCCCTGTACCTGTGGCACTGGCCGGTGATGTCGGTCTGGCTCCTCGCGACCCGCGAGTCGCGGCTCGGAATCACCGGAGCCCTCGTGGCGGCCTCGGTCTCGGTGGTGCTCAGCATCGCGACGCACCACCTCCTCGAGCAGCCGCTCCGGCAGAGCTGGCGTGCTCGTCCTGCTCGGTGGCGGGCGGTGGGGGTGGTGACGGCCGTGGTGGTGGCGGTGGCGACAGTGGGAGTGGGTCGGGGGACGAAGCAGGACATCGACTGGGAGCGGTCGATCACGACACTCGCGGCCAACGCCGAGCTGACCGACTACCCGGGCATGATGTCGGTGGTCGATCCGGAGGCGTACCCGGTCCCGGCCGGCAAGCCGGCGATCCCCGTCCCCGGCAAGAAGGCCGAGGAGGAAGCGACCGAGGAGGCCACGGAGGACGGCTGCCCGGTGATCGGTGACCACCTCTGGTGCCTGTGGGACCACCGCACCGAGTACGGGGCGGCGACCGGCGACGTGGTCCTGCTCGGAAGCTCCCACTCGGCGGCCTGGCACGCTCCGGTACACATGGTCGCCGACCAGCTCGGCTGGACGGTCACGACGTATATCCGGGGCGGGTGCCCGTTCGCGTTCGGCGACGATCTCGCGGAGTTCGTCACAGGAGAAGCGGCGCTGCGGAACTGCGAGCGGTGGAACGGCCTCGTCCTCGAGGAGTTGCGGGAGGACCCGCCGGACCTGGTTGTGACCACGTACTCGCGTCCGTTCGCGCCGGACGGTTCCGCTGAGTGGGTACCCGAGTCCTACGTGGGAGGTTGGGAGGCCCTCCAGGAGCTCGGGACCGACGTGATCGCCGTGCGCGCGAACGCCGGTCTGCCGTCTGCCGACTTCGTCTGCCCGACGGACGACCGGTGCGTATTCCCGCGCGAGCGGCTCTATGGCGATGATGCCGAGATCCTGGGCGTCGAGGTCCCCGGCAACGTCCACGTGCTCGATGTGACGCCGTACGCCTGCGTTGACGGCGACTGCCCGTCGGTCATCGGCAACGTCCGCGTCTACGCCGATCAGGTGCATCTCACCTACGAGTACGGGCGGACGGCCTCGCCGCTGTTCTACGACTTCGTGACCGACGTGCTGGCGGGGCGTCGCTGAGCGTCGGACGCAGGTCACTCGGACGACGCACCTAGGATGGTGAGGTCCCTTCGCGCCGCAACCCCCGCGCGATCGCGCCCCACCGACGTCGAGGAGCCCCTCAGCCGTGCGTGACGTTGCCCTGGCGACCGCTGCCCTCGGCTCGGTGTTCTTCGTCGCCGGCGTGCCGTTCGCGCTGCTGCTGCGGCGAGCGCGGGACGGGTGGGTCGCGGCTGTCTGCGACGCGGCGCTGCTCGGCTTCGTGGTCGTGCCGTTGGGCGTGACCTTGTGGGCGTGGTGGGGGTCCGCGGGGGCGGTGCTGCCCGCGGTCGCGTGGCTGGCGGCGGCGGTGGCCGTGGCGTGGCGGCGGGGGGCCGGGTTGCCTGTCCGCCCGGGGCGGCCGACCGTCGCGGGCGTGCTCGCCGGGGTCGGCTGGGTGGCGGTCGCTGCCGGTGCCGGGCTGCTGCGCCTGCGGCAGGTCAACTTCCTGCCGTGGGTGGGCGACATGGGCTCCTACGTGAACTGGGCGAACGAGTTCGTGCGGACCGGGACTCTCGACGCGGGCTGGCCGCCGTACTTCCCGGCATACCTGGCGGTCGGGGCACGGCTGTTCGGGTTCGAGCACACCACCGTGGGTATGGCGGCGGTGGGACTGCTCCTGGTCCTCGGGATGGGGCGGCTCCTGCACCAGCTGGGCGTCGGTCGGTGGGTCGTGCTGGGGACCGCGGCAGTGGTGGCGGTGAGCCTGCACCCCGTGTGGTTCTCGTCGTTCCCGGTGAGCGAGGCGCTGGTGGCGCCGCTGATGGTGGTGTGGCTGCTGCTGCTCCAGCGCGCCCTGTCGGAGGAGCGCTGGCTCTTGCCGGTGGTGGGCAGCGGCGTCGTGCTGGTGGCGCTGTGCCTGCTGCGTGCGAACGGGCCGTTGGTGCTGCTCCCGCTGGTCCTGGTGCTGCTCGTGGTGCTCGCGGTGCGGTCGTGGCGGCGCTGGGCCCTGCCGTGGGCGGCTGCGGTCGCGACGGCGGGCATCGCGGCGGCGGTGAGCTACTGGTACGGCATCGCTGAGATCCGGCGCTACTACGTCGGCACGCAGCTGCCCGAGTTCCTGCCGGCCGGTCTGCTGCGGCAGATGGATGAGCTGGGGGCGTTGCACCCGCGAGGGGCCACGGCCGTCGGAGTGGTGACGCTGACCATGGTCGGCTGCCTGGTGGTGCTGGGCCTCGGCGCGCTTGCGACGCGGGCGGACGCCCGGCGCGAGAGACTGCTCACGGAGCGGGAGACGGGCCGCCGCGCCCGTGTCCCGCGCGCGTGGCGCCCCGGCCAGACGGCCGCGTTCGCGGTCGCGGGAACGCTGCTGGCAGGCGTCCTCGTCGCGATCGCGTCCGAGGAGGGTGACGCGTGGATCATCCTGCAGAGGATGGGTCTGTGGCTCGTCGTCGGCGGCGTCGTCGGCACGGTTGCCTCGCGCTGGCTGCCCGAAGGGTCGGCGCGACCGGTGCTGCTGGCGCAGGCCGTCGTGGTCGTGCTGTACCTGGTGCTGCAGGACGCACGGCTGGGCAGACCGCGCGAGCACGCCTTCTACCTGTACTGGGACCGCTACCTGTTCAGCGAGGTGTACCCGGGCCTCGTGGTGCTTGCGGCGGTCGCGCTGCACCAGCTGCTGGCGGTGCTCGGCGCGGGCCTGAGGGCCGCGCGGGTCCCAGCGGGAGGGCGCGAAGCGGCCACCGCAGTCGTGGCACTCGGCAGTGCGGGCGCGATCGTCGCCGCCGCGCTGCCCCAGCTGGACCCGGCGGACGACCGGGAGTTCCTCGGCGGGGCGTTCGACCTGACCCAGCGGCTGGCGGACGTCGCCGAGACCCAGGGGGACGACCCCGTGCTGTGGTCGTCGGCCGGCGGCGACGCGATCGAGGACTACTTCTTCCCGAACACGTGGACGGCACTGGCGCGGCCGCTGGAGTACACGTTCGGGCTCGAGGTGGTGAACCTGGACCGGTCGACCGACTTCGCGCCCGACGAGCAGGTAGGTCGCAACGACATCCGGATCGCGGCGTCGTGCGCCGGGACCGAGGCCGTGACCGTCTTCGACGTGCTCCGCGGCGGTGCGCCGCTCGACGCCCGGCTGGTGGACTCGGGGCTGGTGCTGGAGCCTCTGGCCACGGAGACCGGCACCATCACCTACCTGCCGCAGGGCTTCGAGCCCGAGCACTGGCGGGACGTCGACCTGGTGGTGATGGCCTGGCGGGTCGAGGTGCCCGCCGCCGCCCGCATCAGCAACCCGATCTGCGAGCCCGTGCCGTGGCGACTCGTCTCGGGCGGCGCCGTGATGTCCGTGCGCTGATCCGTGGCCGGGGTGCCGCTCCTGCGGCCAGCCGGTGGCGCGGCCCCTGGGGTAGCCTCGTGTGTCCCCTCGCGCCCTCCCCGAGCCAGGAAGCAGCAGTGAAGGTCTTCATCCAGATCCCGTGCCTGAACGAGGAGGAGACCCTCCCCGCCGTGCTCGCGTCCATCCCCCGTGAGATCGACGGCGTCGACGAGCTCGAGATCCTCGTCGTCGACGACGGCTCGACCGACCGCACGGTCGAGGTCGCGCGGTCCCTCGGAGTGACGCACTTCGTGCACCACTCCCGCAACATGGGCCTGGCGCGGTCGTTCCGCGACGGGGTCGACTACGCCCTCGCGCACGGCGCCGACATCGTCGTCAACACCGACGGGGACAACCAGTACCCGCAGGACAGGATCCCCGACCTCGTGCGTCCCGTCATCGAGGGCGTCGCGGACGTCGTCATCGCCGACCGCCAGACCGCCACCATCGCGCACTTCTCGCCGTTCAAGAAGCTCATGCAGCGGCTGGGCAGCGCGGTCGTCAACAAGGCGGCCGACACCCGGTTGCCCGACGCGGCGAGCGGGTTCCGCGCGTACTCGCGGACCGCTCTCTACCGCCTGAACATCGTCACCGAGTTCTCGTACTGCATGGAGACGATCATCCAGGCGGGCCACAAGCGCCTGCGGATCGCCTCGGTGCCGGTCACGACCAACGCCAAGACCCGCGAGTCGCGCCTGTTCAAGAACATCTTCCACCACATGGCCAAGTCCGGGTCGGCCATCGTGCGCAGCTACCTCATGTTCAAGCCGCACATGGTCTTCGCGAGCCTGGCGGCCGTGTTCGGGCTGCTCGCGCTGATCCCGATGGTGCGGTTCGTGATCCTGTGGGCGCTGCACGGCGCCAACGACGGCAACATCCAGTCGCTGATCTTCGCCGCGATCATGTCGGTCGCCGCGCTGCTGTCCGCCGCGCTCGGGGTGCTGTCGGACCTGCAACGGACCAACCGGGTGCTGCTGGAGGACCAGCTCGAGCGGATCAAGCAGATCCAGTACGGCAAGTGACCGGCGTGCTCCGCGTGCTCGCGGCGGGCACGTACGACATCGGCGCGCACCCGCGCGTGCGGGTGCTGGTCGAGGGTCTGCGCGCGCACGGCCTCGTGGTCGAGGAGATCGTCGAGCCGCTGCGGCTGACCACCGCCCAGCGCGTCGAGGTGCTGCGCCGGCCCAGCCGCCTGCCGCTGCTGGGTGCCGCGATCCTGCGGTCGTGGTGGCGGCTGGTGCCGCGCGTCCGTGCCCGGCGGCGCCGCGGCCCGCGCCCGGCTGCCGTGCTCGTCGGGTACCTGGGTCACTTCGACGCCCCGCTGCTCCGCCTGCTTCTGCGTCCGGCGCCGCTGGTGCTGGACTACCTGATCTCCGGTGCGGGCACCGCGGTCGACCGGGGCGAGACCGGCGGGCTCAAGCAGGCCGCCCTGCGCGCGCTCGACGAGGTCGCGCTCCGCTCGGCCGACCTGGTGCTGGTCGACACCGAGGAGCACCGCGACGCCCTGCCGGAGCGGCACCAGGAGCGGGCCGTCGTCGTTCCTGTGGGCGCCGACGCGCGCTGGTCCGACGCGGGGGCGCGACGCGAGCCCGCCGGGTCCGGCGAGCGGCTGTCGGTCGTCTTCTACGGCCTGTTCACCCCGCTGCAGGGCGCCCCGGTGATCGCCGAGGCCCTGCGCCTGCTGGACGGAGAGGTCACCGCGACCGTCGTGGGCGGCGGGCAGGACGGCCCCGAGGTCGACGCGCTGCTGGACGGCGTCCCGGGCGTGACCCGCCGGGACTGGGTCGACTCGGACGAGCTGCCGGACCTCGTCGCCCGGCACGACGTCTGCCTCGGGATCTTCGGCACCGGGGACAAGGCGCGCCGCGTCGTGCCCAACAAGGTGTTCCAGGGTGCGGCGGCGCGTTGCGTCGTCGTCACGAGCGATACTGCGCCGCAACGCCGAGCCTTCGGGGACGACGTCGTGCACGTCCCGCCGGGCGACCCGGCCGCGCTGGCGGACGCGCTGCGGGCGCTCGCGGCGGACCGGGACCGCGTGCGTGCGCTCGCGACGGCGGCGGGCGACCGCGCCGAGCGCTCGTTCACGGCACGTGGCGCCGTCGAGACCCTGGTCGCACGGCTGGAGGCGTGGCGGTGAGCCGGGTGCTCGGGGCCCTGCGTTCGCCGTGGGTGCGTGGCGGGTTCCTCGTGGTGGCGGTCGCGGCCGCGGTGTGGGCGGTGCAGCGCGAGTGGGACGACATCGGCCCCGCGCTGCGCGACATGCCGGTGGGTCTGCTGCTGGCCGCGCTGCTCACCGGCGTGGTCTACCTGCTGCTGACGCTGCTGTCCTGGCGCGCGGTGCTCGCGGACCTCGGGTCGCCGCTCCCGCTGCGCAAGGCGTTCGCGGTGTTCTTCCCCAGCCAGCTGGGCAAGTACGTGCCGGGTGGCGTGTGGAACGTGGTCGCGGTGAGCGAGCTGGGCGCCGACCTGCGGATCCCGCGCCGGCGCTCGTTCAGCGCGATGGCCGTCGCGCTGCTGGTGTCGGTGGTCACGGGGCTGGCCGTGGCCGCCCCCGCGCTGACGCTGACCTCGGGCGGCGCGGGCGCCGGGTACGCCTGGGTGTGGCTCGCGCTGCCGCTCGCGGTGGCCCTGCTGGCCCCGCCGGTGTCGAACCGGCTGCTGGGCGTCGCGATGAGGCTCCTTCGCCGCGAGCCGCTGGAGCACCCCCTGACGGCGCGTGGGACGGTCGCGGCCGCGGGCTGGTCGGTCGCGGCCTGGCTGTGTGCGGGTTTGCAGCTGTGGCTGATCGGGCTCGGGGTCGGGTTCCCCGCCGACGCGGACGCCTACGCCCGGGTGTCCGGCGCGTACGCGCTCGCGTGGGTGGTCGGGTTCGTGGTCGTCGTCGTCCCCGCCGGGCTCGGTGCCCGGGAGGTCGTGCTGGTGGCCCTGCTCGCGGGCGTCGCGCCGGACGCGGGCGCGGTCATCGTGGTCGTCCTGCTCGCACGCGTGGCGCAGACGCTCGCCGACTTCCTGCTCGCGGGGGCGGGCGTCCTGGTGCTGCGGCGAGGCGCCGCGCGCGCGGCACAGGCGCAGCGGTCCGACGCGGCAGGCTGAGCCCGGACCGCACCTTCCCCTCAGCGCGGCGCGCGGCCCCAGGCCACCAGGCACGGCCCGCGCCCCGGGACCGCGTCCTGGAGGAGGCGGAACGGCGTGAGCAGGGCGCGGCGCACCGGCTCCTGCCACGCGGCGCGGGGCTGCAGCAGCCGGCCCGATCCGTGGCTGCGGTGCTCCATCGTGTGCTCCGCGGTCCCGGCCAGGCGGCGGCGGGCGATCAGGTCGCGGACGTCCTCCAGAACGTAGCCCAGCGGGAACGCGTAGCGGCGCAGTGCGATGTCGGTGACGCCGGCGCGCTCCAGGGTCGTCCGCAGCCCCTCGTCGGTGTAGCGGCGGTAGTGACCGACCAGCCGGTCGGTCGTGGAGTAGCGGTGCGGGTCGGCCGGGACGGAGAACACCAGCCGGGCGCCCGGTGCCGCGTGCCGCAGCCACTCCCGGAGCACGGCAGCGTCATCCTCGACGTGCTCGAGCACCTCGAACGCGCACAGCACGTCCGCGGGCCGCCGGTCGCCGATCTCGGCCAGGTCGTGCACGACCCGCCCACCGGCGGGGGCCACCCGCTCCCGGGCGACCTGCGCCGAGGAGGCGTCCGGCTCGACGCCGACGTAGTCGTGGAACCGCGCCGCCAGGCGCGCTCCGGCCGCGCCCTCGCCGCAGCCGAGCTCCAGGACCGACGACCCGGGTGGCTCCTGCACCAGCACCCGCGCGACGATCGGCCAGCGCAGGCCCGCCATCCAGGACAGCGGGGGGTAGCCCGGGGAGCGCGACGAGCCGGGGACGCCGGGGACACCGGGGGGCCGAGGGGGCACGTCCGGCACGGTAGCCGAGACTTCCCGTGTTCGCAGCACCTCGCGGGGTCCGCGGGCTACGATCGACCACCCGTCGTCGACCTTCGAGGGATCTGCGTGTACCGCCTGACCAACGCCATCCAGAACTACGCCTGGGGATCGGCCACCGCCATCCCGACGCTCCTGGGGACGCCGGCGACCGGCGAGCCCGTGGCGGAGGCCTGGTTCGGGGCGCACGCCAGCGCCCCGTCGTACTGCGTGCACGAGGGCGGCGGGCCCGGGCTGTCGATGCCGGAGGTCATCGCGCGCGACGCCACGTCCGTGCTGGGCGCCGACGTGGAGGCGCGGTTCGGGGCCGGCCTGCCGTACCTGCTCAAGGTCATCGCCGCCGAGACGCCGCTGTCGCTGCAGGTCCACCCGCACATCGACCGCGCCCGCGAGGGCTACGCCGAGGAGGACGCCGCGGGCGTGCCGCTCGACGCCCCGCACCGCAACTACCGCGACCGCAACCACAAGCCCGAGCTGGTGTACGCCCTGACCCGGTTCGAGGCGCTGTGCGGCTTCCGCGCGCCGCGGCGGGCCGTGGAGCTGCTGGACGGGCTGAAGGCCCCGCTCGCCGTCGAGCTGCGGACCGTGCTCGCCGAGCAGCCGACCCCCGCGGGCATCGAGCGGGTGTTCACGCGGCTGCTGCGCCCCGAGACCCGGCCGACCGCCGAGCAGGTCGGCCTGCTCGCCGAGGCCTGCGCCGCGCGGCTGGCTGCCGGCTCGCCGTCGCCGCGGGCGGACCGCACGGTCGTCACGCTGCAGCAGGCGTACCCCGGTGACCCGGGTGTGGCGACGTCGCTGCTGCTCAACCCGGTCACCCTCCAGCCCGGCGACGCGCTGTTCGTCCCCGCCGGCGGCGTCCACGCCTACCTCAAGGGCCTGGGCATCGAGGTCATGGCGAGCTCGGACAACGTGCTGCGTGCGGGCCTGACGCCCAAGCACGTCGACGTCGACGAGCTGCTGCGCAACGTCGACTACGTCGCCGCGCCGCCGATCCGCATCGCGCCCGAGAAGTTCCACGGGGCCACCCGGGTCTACTACGCGCCGGTCGACGACTTCGAGCTGTCGGTGACCCGCGTCGCCGACGGTCAGGCGCACCCGCTGCCGGGTCGTGGCCCGCGCATCCTGCTGTGCCTGGAGGGCAGCATGACGGCGACGTCCGAGCACGACGGCTCGCTCGCGCTCACGCGTGGTCAGGCGGCGTTCGTCCCGGCGTCCGACGGTGCGCTGACGGTGCGCGGCGGCGGCACGCTGGTGCAGGCCGACGTCCCCTGACCGCGGCGACCGCCTGGTGACGGGCCCGGTGGCGCCACCAGGCGGTCGCGCCGCACGGCCCGTGCCCGGCATCCCCCCCGCGCGCTCGCGGGTGCTCGTGCTGCTGCTGAGCCTGCCCGACCGGCTGCCGGTCGCGCTGCTGGCCTGCGGGGTGGCGGCGCTCGTGGCGGTGCTGCTCGGCCAGCTCCGGCCCTGGGTCGTGCTGCCGCTCGCGGCGGCGCTCGTCGTCGCGACGTGGCGGCTGGTCCCGCCCGCCCCGCCGGCCACGCGGGCGCACCTCGCGTCGCTGGCCGCGCTGCTCGCCCTCGTCGTGGGCTGGCTGGTGCTCGGCCTGCGGTCGGTCGCCGAGTTCGTCGTCGTCAACCGCGACCCCGGCTTCCTCACGCTGCAGGCGCTCTGGCTCGTCGACCACCCCGCGGCGCCGATCCCGGTCGGTGGCGCGCAGGCGGCGGCTGCGTCCGCCTCGTCGGCGGTCGGGGCGTCTGCCGGCACGGAGGCGTTCGGGCTGCACGACGGGGTGCTCCTGGCCCAGGGGAACAAGCTGCTCCCCGGACTCCTCGCGATGCTGGGCTGGGCCGGCGGCGAGCACGCGGTGCGCGCCGGGAACCTGCTCGTCGGGGCGGTCGCGCTGGTGGCGGTGTTCGCGGCCGCACGGCGGTTCGCCGGCCCCGTCTGGGCGCTCGTGCCGACGGCCGCGCTCGCGCTCAGCCTGCCGTTCCTGGTCCTGACGCGGGCGGCCTACACCGAGCCGCTGGCCGTGACGCTGCTGTGCGGCGGACTGGCGCTGGCGCACGGCCTCTGGCACGGCGGCGCGGACGCCACGGACGCGCCCGGCGGACCGGTACCGGTGGCTGCCACGGCTCGCGCCGCTCTGGTCGGCGCGATGATCGGCGGTGTCGGAACGGTCCGTATCGACGGCGCGGTCACACTGGCCGGACTGGCCGTCGCCGCGGTGCTCGTGGCCGCCACCCCCGTCGGGCGCCCGGAGCGGGCCGCAGCGGTGCGGGGCGCCGTCGCTGCGCTGGTGACAGGAACCGCCATGGTCGCCCTCGGCCTGCTCGACGTCGTGCGGCTGAGCCCGGACTACGTGCAGCTGCACGTCTCCCAGATCACCCGGCTGCTGGTGGCGTCCGGGGCGCTGGTGCTCGTCGCGCTCACGGTGCTGGTGCTGCCCGTGGGCGCGCGCGCCCGCGCGGCCGTCGTCGCGCGGCGGACGTCGTCCGGCTGGGTCTGCGCGGGGGGCGTGCTGCTGCTCGGCGTGGTGCTGGCGTCGCGGCCGCTGTGGTGGCAGGGCCACGCGAACGACCCGCGGTCCGGGGTCGGGTGGGCGGTCACGGTGCTGCAGCAGGCCGCTGGGCAGACGCTCGACGGCTCGCGCTCCTACGACGAGCAGTCGCTCGCCTGGGTCTCCTGGTACCTGGGCGTGCCGGCGGTGGTGCTCGGGTTCGTAGGGCTGGCCCTGCTGGCGCACCGGGCGGTGGTGCGGCGCGACCCGGCCGCGGCGCTGCTGGTCGCGGTCGTCGGGGTCGCGGCGGTGTTCCCGCTGGTCAAGGTCAGCATCACGCCGGACCAGATCTGGGCGGTGCGCCGGCTCGTGCCCGCGACGTTCCCGGGGCTGCTGGTCGCGGCGGCCTGCGTGCTGGCGGCGATCGCGGCGCCCACGACCCGCACGGCCGGGCGCGGGTCGTGGCGGACGTGGCTCGCCGGTGTGCTCGGTGCCGCCGTCGTCGCGTTCCCCCTGACGACCTGGGGCTCCGTCGCCGGGGTGACCGAGCTCTCCGGCCGCGCGACGCAGGCGCACGCGGTCTGCGACGCGCTGGACGACCTGGGCGTCGACCGCGTGGTGTGGACGCACTCCAGCCCGTTCCGGTACCTGGCGACGCTGCGGGTGGTGTGCGACGTCGAGGTGGTCGAGCTGCTCGACCCGCCGTCGGCGGCCGACCTCGCGGCGATCCGCGGCGCGTGGGGCGGGGGACCGGTCGCGGCGCTGTCGTTCGACGCGACGGACTACCCGTGGTCGGAGCCGCCGACCACGTCGGTGGGCGGGACGTGGTCGCAGACCCTGGGCCGGACGCTCACGGGACCGCCGACCACGGTCGACAGGACGTGGAGCGAGGTCTGGGTGGGGCTCGTCCAGGAGGACGGGACGGTGGTCCCCGCGGGGTGAGCCGCCGTCAGGCGCGGGCCGTGACCCGCTCCGTCGCGGCGATGCGGTCGGCCCGCGCCGCGTCGTCACCCGGCTCGGGGCGGAGCAGCACCACGGACCCGCCGCCGGCGAGGACGCCCAGCACGGCGAGCGCGGTGGCGGGTGCCGTCGTGCGGTCGTCACCCACCTCCAGGAGGGCGCGCGCCCCCGGGACGCCCGCCGCGGGCCCCTGCTCCGCCGCGCCGACGGCGGTCGCCAGCAGGTCCGCGTGACGGACCGTGCCGTCCGCCCCGCCGGCGAGGGCCTCCCGCTGCGGCTCGACCTCCGGCGCCCACCCGACGACGTCGCCGTACGTCATGACGGAGGCCGCCGCGTCCAGCGCACCCGCGGGCAGGTCCCCGTCGAACCGGCGCGCCAGGGCGGGCAGTGCGACGGCGACCACCGCGGCGTCCCGCGGCGCGGCGGCGTCCGGGCGGTCGGTGACGACGACGTCGCCGTCCGGCGCGTCGGGCGGCAGGACCGTCGCGCCCACGCGCCAGGCGGCGAGCGTCCACACGAGCGAGCGCCAGTGCGGCGGGAGGTCGACCCGCACCGTGGTGCCCGGTCCGGCGTCGAGCTCCTCGACGAGGAGGTTGGTGGTCTTGCTCACCCAGTTGTCGAGCACCGCCCCGGACAGCTCGATGCGCTCGCCGTCGGGGCCGTACCAGGTGACGCGGGGGCGCCCCGGCTCGGTGAGCAGCGCGGACAGCGTCTTGGCGACCGTGGTGGGGCGGCGGGGGCTCGTCGGGGGAGTCGTGGGCACGAACGGCAGCCTAGGTGCCGCACGACGGCGCTCAACCGGACATATCGCCCTCAGTGCCCGCCAATAGCACTCTTCCGCTTGACTACGCCGAACGACACGCGTGTAATTCCCTGGAACGGCTCGTGCTGCGGCAGCCGCCGACACTGATCACCGAGCACGACGGGGGAGGCACACATGTGGAGTCTGCTCGATGACGAGGGACCCTTCCCGTCCGACGCCGGAGCCGACGCTCCCCGCCAGGACCCGGCGCTCGCGAGCGTGCTGCCGTTGTTCGGCGCGCCCGAGGACGACGGCATCATGGGCTGGCAGGAGCGCGCGCTCTGCGCCCAGACCGACCCCGAGGCGTTCTTCCCCGAGAAGGGCGGATCGACCCGCGAGGCCAAGAAGGTGTGCTCCGGCTGCGACGTGCGGGGCGAGTGCCTGGAGTACGCGCTGGCGCACGACGAGCGGTTCGGCATCTGGGGCGGGCTCTCCGAGCGCGAGCGGCGCAAGCTCAAGCGGCGTGTGGTCTGACCCCCGCCTCGCGGGGGTGCTGACGTCGTGAGCGCCCCCGCGCCGGACGCCCCCGCGCCCGTCACCGGGTCGCTGGCTGCGCCGGCGCCCGTGACGGCGGTGCTCGTGACGCACGGTGTCACGGGTTTCCTGGCGACCTCGCTGCGCGCGCTCGCGGCGCAGGTGCGGTCCCCGGCGCGCGTCCTGGTCGTCGACGCCGGCGACCGCCCCGACCCCGCCCTCGCGGCGACCGTCCGCGACGCGGGCCTGCCCGCCGGCAGCACCACCGTCCTCACCGCCGGCGGAGCGCGGACGTTCGGCGACGCCGTGCGCGCCGTGGTCGCGGCCGAGCGCGCCGACGCCCCGCGCTGGCTGTGGCTGCTCCACGACGACTCCGCGCCCGACCCGACCGCGCTCGCCGAGCTGGTCCGGGCCGTCGAGGCCGCCCCCTCCGTCGCCGTCGCCGGCGTCAAGCAGCGCACCTGGACCGCGCCGGCGCGGCTGCTCGAGGTGGGCGTGCGCACCTCCCGGTCCGGCCGCCGCACGGTCGACGTCGAGCCCGGCGAGGTCGACCAGGGCCAGCACGACGGGCGCGAGGACGTGCTCGGCGTCGGGCTGGTCGGCGCGCTCGTGCGGCGCGACGTCTGGGAGGACCTGCGCGGTACCGACCCCGCCCTGGGCCCGTTCGGCGACGGCCTGGACCTGTGCCGTCGCGCGCGGCTCGCGGGCCACCGGGTCGTGGTCGTGCCCGCCGCGGTGGTCCGGCACGCGCAGGCCGGCTACCACGCCCTGCGTGACCCCGGCACGGACGTCGCGCAGGTCGTGGACCTCGACGCGGACGGGGAACCGGACAACGCCGACCCGCGCCGGTCGTACGCCGCCCGGCGCACCGCCCTGCTGCACCAGCGGCTGGTCTGGGCGCCGCTGCCGCTCCTGCCGCTCGTCGCGGTGATGGCCGTCCTCGCGGGCGCCGTCCGGGTGCTCGTGCGCATCGCCGGCAAGGAGCCCGCGCTCGCCGCCGCCGAGATCGCGGCCCCGCTGCGTGCCCTCGGCCGCCCCGCCGCCGTGGTGCGGGCCCGCCGGCAGGCCCGCCGCACACGCCGCCTGCCGCGACGGACGCTCCGCCCGCTGCAGGCCGACGCCCGCACGGTGTGGCGGCAGTGGCGCGACCGGCGCCTCACCCGGGCGGAGGCGCGCCGCGTCGTGCGTGCGCCCTCCGAGCTCGAGCTGCGGGAGCTCGCGGCCCTCGCGCTGCGTCGCCGCGCCGTGCTCGGTGCGCTCGCCGTGGTGCTCGTGGCCGTCACCGCGGTGGCGTTCGGCCCGCTGATCACCCGCGCGCTCGGCGGTCAGACGCTGGTCGGCGGGGCCCTGGTCACCGCTGCCTCCGGAATCGGCGACGTCTGGGACGCGACGACGAGCGCGTGGGTCGCGGGCGGGCTCGGGAACCCCGGCCCGGCGGACGCGCTGCTGACCGCGGTGCTGCCCGGCACGGTGCTCGCCGGGGGGAGTCTCGCGGTCGCCGTGACGGTGCTGCTGCTCGGCTCCGTGCTGCTGTCCGGGCTGGGCGCGTGGTTCGCCGCCGGTGCGGCGACCCGGTCGGTGGGGGTCCGGGCGTGGGCCGCCGTCATCTGGGCGGCTCTGCCGAGCCTGCTGCTCGCCGCCGGTCAGGGGCGCGTCGGGGCCGTGCTGGTGCACGTCGCGCTGCCCTGGCTCGTGCTCGCGCTGGCCCGCGCCGTCGGGGCGCAGCAGGTCGACGTCGTGCTGCCGGGCGTCGCGACCGCCGCCCGGGGCGCCGAGGCGCCGCGACCCGGCGCCGACCCCGGGGCCGGGGAGTGGCCGGACCCCGAGGCCTGGGCGCGGGCCGGCGGGCACGGGGCGGACGACGACGACCGCGGGGACGACGACCGCGAGGGCCGGGACGACCGCGGGGGGCGCGGCCACCGCGCGGAGCAGGACGTCCGTGCGCGGCAGGACGACCACGACGGCGCGGACGCACCGACCCCGGTGCGGGGCACGCCGACGGTGGCGGCGAGCGGTGGTCGCGGGGCCGGCTCCGTGACCGCCGCCGTGGACCGCCTGGCCGACGACGCCCTGGGCCCGGACCGCGTGGCCGACGCCGCCCCCGGCCCGGACCACGGGGCCGGGGCCGCGGACGGGGCCGCGGCGACCGAGGGGCAGCCCGAGGACGACCGGCCGGCGGACGCCGACGGACCCGACGCCGCCCCGGCGGTCGACGCGGGCGGGGCCGGCGAGGCGGGCGGGTCCGGCGACGCCGACGAGGCGGGCGGGTCCGGCGACGCCGACGAGGTCGTCCCGCCCCCCGTGCGGCCGTCCGGCTCGGTCGCAGCAGCCGCCGCCGCGTCGCTGGCGTTCGCCGCCGTCGCGGCCGGGGCTCCCGCCCTGCTGCTGCCCGGCGTGCTCGTGCTGCTGGTCGTGGCCGCGTGCTCGCCCGCGGGTCGACGGCTGCGCGTCGTCCTGGCGGCCGTTCCCGCACTCGTCCTGCTCGGTCCGACGCTCGCCGCCGCCGTCTCGCGGGGCTCCGAGGGCGTGCGGCTGCTGCTCGCCGACCCGGGAGCGCCCACGGCGGCGGAGGCGCCCTCCCCGGTGGCGGTGCTGCTGGGCGTGCCCGCGGAGGCGACGGCGTTCGTGCCGTCGTGGCTGCCGCTTCCCGACGCGGTGGCCGCGTGGTGGCCGGCGGTGCCGGGTGGCGCCGTCGCCCTCCTGGCCCTCCTCGCGCTCCTGCGGGGTGCGCCGCACGCCCGGGCGGTGCGCCTGGGGTGGTTCACGGCGGCCGTCGGGGCCGCCGTGGCCCTCGTGGCGGTCCGGGTCGTGGTGGGGGAGGACGACGGCGCCGCGGTGACCGGGTGGGCCGGCGCGGGGGCGTCCGTCGCCGCTGCGGGGCTCCTGACGGCCGCCGTCGTCGGGACCCGGGGCCTGAGCGCGCGGCTGGGCCGGGCGACGTTCGGCTGGCGGCAGCTGACGGCGGTGGCGGTCGCGGCGGTCGTCGTCGTGCTGCCGCTGGCCGCGTGGGGCGGGTGGGCGCTGGACGTCCGCCGCGGCACCGGGTCCGAGCTGCGGACGATGGACCGTGCGGTGGTCCCGGCGATCGGCCGGCAGACGCAGCAGTCCGCCGACGCGCCGCGCGTGCTCGCGCTCTCCCCGTCGGGCACCGGCGGGGTCACCGACTGGCAGCTCCTGCGGGGCGACGGGCCGCGGGTCGTGGACGACTCCGCCGCCACCCGCACGGCCGGGCTGAGCGGGTC
Organism: Cellulomonas sp. C5510; assembly: GCF_019797765.1. Taxonomy (NCBI): domain Bacteria; kingdom Bacillati; phylum Actinomycetota; class Actinomycetes; order Micrococcales; family Cellulomonadaceae; genus Cellulomonas; species Cellulomonas sp. C5510. The sequence continues at coordinate 2,857,004 of NZ_CP081862.1, read as the reverse complement.
GCTGGGCGACCCGGCGGCGGCGGAGCCCGACGAGGCCACCGCCGAGGTGCAGGACGCCGTGGGCCGCCTGTCGGTCGGCTCGAGCACGGACGTGGCGGCGCAGCTCGCGGCCCTCGCGGTGGCGGACGTGCTCGTGCCCCCGCTGCCCGTCGACCGCTCCGACGACGTCGAGGGCCGGCAGGCCCGGGCAGCCCTGATCGGGCGCCTGGACTCGACGCCGGGGCTGGAACGCATCACCGACGGCCGGAGCGGTGTGATCTGGCGGGTGCAGCCCTCGGCGGACGCGTCCGCCGGCACGGCGGTCACCGCGTGGGCGCGGCTGGTCCCGGACGCGGACGCCGTCCGCGACGTCGAGCGGCTGACGGGTGACGAGGTCGAGCCGGTGGCGGTGCAGCCCGGCGTGGTGGGACGCGTCGACACCCGGATCGGGCCCGGCGACGACGGTCGGCTGCTCGTGCTCGCCGAGCGCAGCGACGGCGGCTGGCGGGCGACGCTCGACGGTCGGCCGCTGCGGGTCGTCGAGGACGGGTGGCGCCAGACCTTCGAGGTGGGCGCGTCGGGCGGGCGGCTCGTCGTGGTGCACGACGCCCCCGGCGGGACGGCGTGGACCGCGGCGCAGGCGGTGGTCGGCGTGCTGGCGCTGCTGCTCGCGCTGCCGGTGCGACGCAGGCGGGCGGGGAGACGATGACGGCCACGAGCACGACCACGCGCACCGAGGGCGCCGCGGCACGGCGGGGCGGGCGTGCGGTGCGCGTCCTGTCCGGGCTGGTGGTGCTGGGCCTGGCCGGCGGCGCCGTGGCGGCCGCGACCGCTGCGCCCGCGCCTCGTGCGCCGGACGTGCCGCCCGTCGCCGTCGCCGTCGACGCCGGCCGGACGACGCTCGTGTGCCCCGGGCCGCTGCGCCTGCCGGACGAGGACGGCGCGGGGGACTCCGAGTTCGACCGCGTCCCGGTCGCCCCGGTCGAGCAGGTCACCGCGTTCGACGCAGCGCTGTCCGGCTCCGCGACCCTGACGCCGCTCGGCGGCGACGCGACCTCGTTCGACGCAGGGGCGGCGGCGCTGTCCTCCCCGGCCGCCCCGGTGGTGCTGCGCGCCGACCCGGTGGAGGGCGAGCCGGCGCGCGTCGCCGGCGTGACGTCCTCGCGCGTGACGGACGGCGACCTGCGCGGGCTCGCCGCCGGGTCCTGCGCGCGCCCGGCGTCCGACCTGTGGCTGGTCGGCGGCAGCACGTCGCTGGAGAGCACCGCGGACCTCGTCGTCGTGAACCCGGGGGCCACGCCCGCCGAGGTCGCGGTCGAGCTGTGGGGCCCGTCGGGGCCCGTGGACCTCGGTGCCGGCGCGACGACGCTCGTGGCGCCGGGCGAGCAGCGCGTGGTCGTGCTGCCGGGCGTCGCGGCGGAGCAGCGCCGGATCGCGGTGCACCTCTCCGCCGCGGGCGGTCAGGTCTCGGCGTACCTCCAGGACTCGCTGCTCGACGGCTTCACGCCCCGGGGCACGGACCTCGTCACGCCCGGCACCTCGCCGGGGACGACCCAGCTGGTCCCGGGGATCCGGGTCCCCGCGGCCGACGTCGACGACCCCGAGGCCGCGGTGCTGCGCCTGCTCGCGCCGGCCGATGGCGGTGCGACCGCCGCCGTGCGCCTGCTGGGCCCCGACGGGGACGTCGTCCTGCCCGGGGCGGAGCGGCTCGAGCTCGCCGCGGGAGAGGTCACCGACCTGTCGCTCGGCGGGCTCCCGGCGGGCACGTACACCGCCGTGGTCGAGGCGGACGCGCCGGTGGTGGCGTCCGCGTCGCTGGCCCGGGAGGGTGACGCCGGCGAGCTCGACGAGCAGCCGCGCCTGGACCGGGCGTGGAGCGCGTCCTCGCGCGCCGGCGGAGGTCTGGTCGCGGTCCCGGCGGGCACCGACGGCTACGTGACGCTCGGCGCGGTGCCGACGGGGGACGTCGGCGACGGGGACGCCGGCCCCCGGCCCACCGCCGCGCCCAGCCCGGAGCCGACCCAGGGCCAGCGCCCCGACCCCGGTGCGGACGACGACGCCCCGACGGGGCCGGTCACCACGGTGACGCTGCGGGCGTACGGCGCCGACGGGGTCGTGGCGGAGCAGGACGTCGAGGTGCCGGTCGGTTCGACGGTCTCGGTCCCGGTCGAGGACCTCGCGGAGGACGTCGTCGGCGTGGAGGTGCTGCCTGCTGACGACCCGGCCGCCGACATCGCCTGGGCGCTCGTCGCGATGGTGGAGCGCGCGGACGGGACGCTGCTGTCGGTCGTGTCCCCGCTCACGGACTCCGAGGCCGTGACGCAGGCGCAGGTGCGCGAGGGCCGCCGCGTCGGCCTGGACTGAGCCGCCGGACGACCCGCCGTCGGCGGGTCGTCCGCCCGGGTCAGCGGGCCGCGCGCAGCTCCAGCGCCTCGCGGACGCGCAGGCCGGCCGAGACGGCCACCCGCACGGGCCAGTGGTACCAGCGGGAGTACCGCCGGTGCAGGTAGCGCTCCGCGGACCGGTGGTGCGCGGAGATCATCGCCGCCGGCCGGGCCTTCCAGGACACGCCGCCCACGTGCGTGACGCGGGCGGACGGCACGTAGAGGTTCGCCCACCCGGCCAGCGCGAGGCGCTCGCCGAGGTCGACGTCCTCGAAGAACATGAAGTAGTCCTCGTCGAACCCGCCGACGGCCTCGAAGGCCTCGCGGCGCAGCAGCAGGCACGCGCCGGACAGCCAGCCGGCCACGCGCTCGGCACCGACCGTCTCCTGGCGCCGCTGGTACGCGCGCGTCCACGGGTTGCCGGGCCAGAGCTTGCCCAGCACCGCGTGACCGGCGCCCTGGGTCAGCGACGGCAGCTCGCGCGCCGAGGGGTACACGCTGCCGTCCTCGTTGAGCAGCGCGGGCCCGAAGGCACCGGCGGCGGGGTGCCGGCCGGCGGCCTCGAGCAGCACGTCGAGCGACCCGGGCTCCCACACGACGTCGGGGTTCGCGACCACCAGCCAGGGCTGGCGGGCGCCGCGCGCGCCGGCGTTCGCGCCGCCGCCGTAGCCGAGGTTCCCGCCCGGGCGCAGCACGCGTCCCCCCGCCGCCGCGGCCACCCGGTCGGCGACCTCCGGGTCGGTGCCGTTGTCGACGAGCACCAGCTCGAGGTCCGCGGTCGTCGCGCCCGCCAGGGAGCGCGTGAAGTCCGTGAGCTCGTCGCCGGGGTGGAAGACTACGGACACCACGCGGACGGCCGGGCGGTCGCCCCTGTGTGCGGGGCGGCGGTCGGCGCCGGCACCGGTGTCGTGGGGCGGGCGGGGGTCCGGTGCGGGGGTCGTCATGGCCGGCTCAGGCTACCGCCCGTCCCCGAGACCGGGGTCCACCTCGTCGGGGGAGCGGCCCAGCAGGTGCGCCACCTGCTCGACGACCACCTCGTGCGTGAGCTCGCCGAGCTCGTCGGCGTCGGCGGCGCGGGACTCGACCGGACGCCGGTACACGACGATCCGGGGCGGCAGGCCCGGCTGCGCGGGGAACGACCGGCCCAGCGGGACGCCGCCGGACTCCCAGGGCGCCGGGTTCGACGGCGGCACGTCCTCGACGGCGAACTCCACGCCGTCGAGCTCCTTGCCCCAGCGGACCTCGAGGCGCTCCACGGAGTCGAGCACGAGGTCGTCGAACCGCTCGGCGCGGGTGCGGTGCGCCGGGAGCGTCGACGGCAGCAGCGGGCCCCGCAGGCCGCGGCCTCGACGGTCCCGCCGGCGCACCGGGCCGGCAGCCCCCGACGGGCCGGCCGGGTCGCCCGGGGCCGCGGGGACGAACCGTGTCGGTGCCATCCGGGCACTGTATCCGGGTGAGGACGCGGGTCGCGCCTGCGTCCCGGGCGCGGGCGGCGGTACGGTCTACCCCGTGAGACCCGTCCGCCAGTGCACCCGCACCGCGTGCGGTCGTCCGGCGGTCGCCACCCTGACGTACGTGTACGCCGACTCGACGGCCGTGCTCGGGCCGCTCGCCACGCTGGCCGAGCCGCACTCCTACGACCTGTGCGCCGAGCACGCGTCGCGCCTCACGGCGCCCCGCGGGTGGGAGGTCGTCCGGCTGACGCCGGAGTTCGTCGAGACGGGCCCGAGCCACGACGACCTGCTGGCACTCGCCGACGCGGTCCGCGAGGCCGGGCGTCCCGCGCCGCAGCCGGCCGTCGCGGCGGCGGACGGGCTGCCCTCGCCCGCCGGGCCGGAGCCGGGCCGCCGCCGGGGGCACCTGCGCGTGCTGCGCGGCGAGGAGGACTGACCGTCGTGGCGGCCGCGGGGGGCGGCGCCTCCGGACGACGTCCGGGCCGTCGTGCACGGGCAGCGGACACGCCGCTGGGGTCGCTGAGCCACGCCGCCGCGGAGCACGCCCCGGGGACCGGTGCCTGCGAGGTCTGCGCGTCGAGCCACCTCACCCGGCTGCACCTGACGCTCGCGGACGGCACCGACGTGACGTTCGTGTCCTGCCACGACTGCGAGCACCGCGCGTGGTTCCCGCTCGACGGCGACGGGACGTCGCTGTCCCGGGACGACGTCGTGCGCCGCTCGGCGCGCGGCTGAGCCCGGGCCCGTCGAGGCCGTTCCGGTCCGGTGGACGGCCGTGCGGGGGCGTGGGCCGGACCACGCCGATGGGATACCGTGACCGTCGTGCCCGAGACGCCCGCGCTCCCTGACCTGACCGGCCTCATCAAGGCCTACGACGTGCGGGGCACCGTCCCCGACCAGCTGAACGCCGACGTGGCGCGCGCCATCGGCGCGGCGTTCGCCGAGGTCGTCGTGCTGCCCGAGGTGCGCGAGGGCGCCCGGCCCCGCGTGGTGGTCGGCAACGACATGCGCCCGTCGGGACCCGAGCTGGTCGGCGCGTTCGCCGACGGCCTCGCGAGCCGCGGCGTCGACGTGGTGCGCATCGGCCTGTGCTCGACGGACGGTCTGTACTTCGCCTCCGGCCGGCTGGACGTCCCGGGCGCCATGTTCACCGCGAGCCACAACCCGGCGCAGTACAACGGCATCAAGCTCTGCCGGGCGGGCGCGCGTCCCGTCGGCCAGGACACCGGCCTCGCGGCCGTGCGCGACCTCGCCGCCCGGTACCTGCGCGACGGCGTCCCGGCCGACGCCGGGCAGCGCGGCGAGGTCACCGAGCAGGACCTCCTCGCCGACTACGCGGCGTTCCTGCGCGGCCTGGTCGACCTGTCGGGCATCCGGCCGCTCAAGGTCGTCGTGGACGCCGGCAACGGCATGGGCGGCTTCACGGCCCCCGCAGTGCTCGGCACCGGCGCCGGCCTGCCGGAGCTGCCGCTCGAGGTCGTCCCGCTGTACTTCGAGCTCGACGGCACGTTCCCGAACCACGAGGCGAACCCGCTGGAGCCGGAGAACCTGCGCGACCTGCAGAAGGCCGTCGTCGAGCACGGCGCGGACATCGGCCTGGCGTTCGACGGCGACGCGGACCGCTGCTTCGTCGTGGACGAGAAGGGCGACCCGGTCAGCCCGTCGGCGATCACGGCTCTCGTGGGCCTGCGGGAGATCGAGCGCGAGAAGGCCGAGGGCCGCACGCCGACGGTGATCCACAACCTCATCACGTCGATGGTGGTCCCGGACCTGGTGACCGCCGCCGGCGCGAAGGCCGTCCGCACCCGGGTCGGCCACTCGTTCATCAAGGCGCAGATGGCCGAGTCGCAGGCGGTGTTCGGCGGCGAGCACTCCGCGCACTACTACTTCCGCGACTTCTTCTTCGCGGACACCGGCATGCTCGCGGCGCTGCACGTGCTCGCAGCGCTCGGCGGACAGCCCCACCCGCTGTCGGCGCTCGCCGAGCAGTACCAGCCCTACGTGGCGTCCGGGGAGATCAACTCCCGGGTGGCCGACGTCGCCGCCGCCCGCGCCCGCGTGGTCGAGGCGTACGTGACGCAGCAGGGCGCCGGGCCGGTCGCGGTCGACGAGCTGGACGGCCTGACGGTGTCGCACTGGGACGGCCAGCCGCAGTGGTGGTTCAACCTGCGCGCGTCGAACACCGAGCCGCTGCTGCGCCTCAACGTCGAGGCGGCGGACGAGGACATCATGGAGAAGGTGCGCGACGACGTGCTCGCCCTGGTCCGGCAGGAGGGCTGAGACGTGGCGGACACGACCGGCCTGGCCCCCTGGGTGCGCGAGCTGCTGCGCTGCCCGGTGACCGGCGCGACGCTCGTCGACGGCGTCGGCCCCGGAGGCGAGCCCGAGCTCGTCTCGACCGACCCGGACCGCCCGTTGGCGTACCCGGTGCGCGACGGCATCCCCGTCCTCCTCGCCGACGAGGCCCGCGCGGTCTAGCATCTCCGCTCGGGCCGCCCGCGCGGGTCGGCCCCGGGGGACCGCGGTCGCCCGCCCACCAGCGGGAGGACCGGCATGGCGCACGGCGGCGGGAACAAGGCGATCATCGCGGCGCTGTCCGCGAACCTGGGGATCGCGGTGACGAAGTTCGTCGCGTTCCTGCTCACCTCGTCCAGCTCGATGCTCGCGGAGTCGGTGCACTCCCTGGCCGACTCGGGCAACCAGCTGCTGCTCCTGCTGGGCGGCCGGCGGGCCCGGCGGTCCGCGGACGAGGAGCACCCGTTCGGCTACGGGCGCGAGCGGTACATGTACGCGTTCATCGTCGCGATCGTGCTGTTCAGCCTCGGCGGCCTGTTCGCGCTGTACGAGGCGTGGCACAAGTTCGCCGACCCGCACCCGATCGAGTCGTGGCAGTGGGTGCCGATCGTCGTGCTGCTCGCCGCGATCGTGATGGAGGGCTTCTCCTTCCGCACGGCGATCCGCGAGGCGAACCACACCCGCGGGAAGCAGGGGTGGGTGTCGTACATCCGCACGGCCAAGGCGCCGGAGCTGCCGGTAGTGCTGCTCGAGGACTTCGGGGCGCTGATCGGCCTCGTGCTCGCGCTGTTCGGTGTGTCGATGACGCTGGTCACGCACGACGGCCGGTGGGACGCGGTGGGGTCCGCGGCGATCGGCGTGCTCCTGGTCGTCATCGCGGTGGTGCTGGCCGTGGAGACGAAGAGCCTGCTGCTCGGCGAGTCGGCGTCCCGCCGCGACGTCGAGGCGATCCGGGGCGCCCTGGTGGGGGACGGCGTGCCGTCGGTCATCCACCTGCGCACCCTGCACCTGGGGCCGGAGGAGCTGCTGGTCGCGGCGAAGATCGAGGTCGACGCCACCGACTCCGCGGCGGACGTCGCGAGGGCGATCGACGCGGCCGAGCAGCGCGTGCGGTCGGCCGTCCCGATCGCCCGGGTCATCTACCTGGAGCCGGACCTCCGCCACGCCACGGCTCCCGCTCCCTGACCACGGCCGCCCCCGTCGTCGCCCCGGCCCCGGCACGCCCCGCCCGCTCCTCCCGGGGGAGGCGATCGGATCCGTGCGACCGGACACGCCCGGCGTGTCGGTGCGAACGGATCCGATCGCAGGGGGCAGGGGGGCAGGGGGGCAGGGGGCAGGGGGGCGGGAGTCAGCGCACGCGGCGGATCGCCAGGATCAGGCCCGCGCCGACGAGGGCCAGCACCGCCGCGGCCGGGAACATCGCCTGGTAGCCCACGGCCGAGATGGCGGCCGCGGCGACGATCGGCCCGACGATCTGCCCGCCGGTGTTCGCGAGGTTGAGCACGCCGAGGTCCTTGGCGGCGGTCTCCTGGTCGGGCAGCACCTCGACGTTGAGCGCCTGGTCGACCGCGTTGAACGCGCCCATGCCGACGCCGGCGACCACCGCGTAGACGAGCATCGTCCACGGGCTGGGGGAGACGGCCGGCACCAGGACGCCGATCGCGACGAGGACGCCGGCGACGACCACGGGCAGCTTGCGGCGGCCGAGCCGGTCCGACACCGGGCCCGAGACCGCGGACATCACCAGGGCGGTGACCATGAGGATCGTCGCGATGGAGGAGATGTACCCGGCGGTCGTGCCCTCACCGAGCGCCATGTAGTCGGTGAGGATGTACAGCTGGTAGCCGGAGACCGCGAACGTCGCCGAGATGATCGCGAACTTCCCGAACAGCGCCAGGTAGTAGTCCCGGCAGTCGCGCCGCGGCAGGCTGAAGGAGTCCAGCAGCATGTCCCGGCTGACGCGGCGGCGGGGGAGGTCCCGGCTGGAGGGCTCGCGCATGATGAGCGCCGCGACGGGCCCGGACAGCAGCGTCAGCCCCGCGAGGACCGCGAAGCCCGCGCCGATGCCACCGAGGAACTGCGCGCCGATGATCTGGCCGCCGTACAGCCCGGCGGAGTAGCCGAAGGCGTACACCGACGAGATGGTGCCGCGGTGCCGCGGGGCGATCCGGTCGGAGATCACCGCGATCAGCGGCGCGACGATCGCGTTGAGGAACACCTGGTAGACGGCCCACGCGACCAGCAGGGAGCCCACCGAGGACGCGCGCCCGACCACGAGCAGCAGCGCGGCGGAGCCGACCGAGCCGGCGAGCAGCCACGGGGTGCGCCGGCCCCACCGGGAGCGGGTCAGGTCGGAGAAGGCTCCGATGACGATGTTCGCGAGCGTCGCGACGATCATCGCGACCGTGGCGAGCAGCGCCACCACGGAGGTCTTGTCGTCCGGGGCGATCTCCGCGATCCGCGCGGGGAGCAGGACGGCGTTGACCCCCAGGTAGGGGCCGAGCCAGAGGAAGCAGCCGAGCGCCAGCGCGATGCCGAGGCGCACGGGCACGCGGGTCTGCTGCTCGTCGGTGGGGGCGGCCGCGTCGGCGGCCGGGAGGGTGGTGGGCATGGGGTCGTCCTCGTCGTCGAGAAGAACAGGGGGTGGTGCCGGGCGGGTGGTGCGGGCCGGCTCGCGCTGTGGCAGGGGTCGGCCGGGTCCGGACCGGTGCGGCGCGGGGGCCGCACCGGTCCGGTGCCTGGTGGTGGGGGCGTCAGAGGGTGACGACCGCCGTGGCGGCGCCGGGGTCGCCCCAGCGCGCGCCGGCCTCGATGCGGACGTCGCCGGCCGGGAGCATGGTCCGGGCCGTGCCGGCGTCCCAGCGGGCGAGCGGCGTCAGGTCGACGTCCAGCGGCACGGCCGCGGAGCCGCCCGCGCGGACCTCCACGGTCGCGAAGCCGAGCAGCTCGCGCTGGCCGGCTCGGTCGCCGTCCAGCCGCGTGCCGTAGACCTGGACCACGTGGCGGCCGTCCCGGTCGCCGGCGTTGGTGACCGTCGCGGTGCCGCGCAGGCGCCGGCCGACCGGGTCCACCTCGCCGACGGCGAGCGCGTCCGTCGTCCACGTCGTGTACGACAGGCCCGAGCCGAGCGGGTACAGGGCGTCGACGCCGCGGTGCTGCAGCAGGCGCTGCCCGAACCAGCGGTCGTACGTGATGGCCGTCGCGTCGATGTCGAGCTCGGGCAGGTGCGCGGCGTCGGCCGGGATCGCGTACGGCAGCCGGCCCGACGGGTTGTGGGCGCCGGTGAGGACGTCGGCGAGCGCGTGGCCGCCCTCCATGCCGCAGTACCAGGAGAGCAGGACACCGGGCACCTGGTCGTGCCACTCCTCCATGAGCACGGCGCCCGCCGTCACCACGACGACGACCGTGCGCGGGTTGGCCGAGGCGACCGCCCGGATCACGGCGACGTCCTCGGGGCGCAGGTGCAGGTCGCGGCGGTCGCCCCCGGCGGCGCCGGCGCCGACGACGCTGAGGCCGCTGCCCATCGCCGTCATGACGTGGTCCTGCCACGCCGTCTCCTGCGGGCCCTCGGGGTCCGGGTACAGCGCGACGAGCTCCCCCCGGGTCGCGAGCGAGCCGTCGACGAACTCGCCCTCGTCCTCCGCGGTGAACCCGACGACGACGACCGCGGCGTCCGCGCCGGCGGCGGTCCGCGCGGCCGCCTCGGGGTCGCTGCCCGGCGCGTGCCGGACGTCGACGCCCGGCAGCGCCGCGGTGATGCCCTCGAGGGGGGTGACGACGGACGGGGCGCGGACGTCGGACGAGCCGTTGTCGCCCGTGCTGGCGCGGTCGGCGAGCCGGCCGACGACCGCCAGCGACCGCAGCGCCGCGGGGTCGAGGGGCAGCGCGGGGGAGCCGGCGACGTCCTCGTTGCGCAGCAGCACCATCGCGCGGCGGGCCGCGTCCCGGGCGAGCGCCCGGTGCGGCGCTGACGCGACGACGTCGGTCGTGGGCTCCGCCTCGACCCGCCCGGCGTAGTACCGCAGCTGCGTGGCGAGGATCCGGTGCCCGGCGCGGCGGACGTCCGCCCAGGAGGCGGTGCCGGCGTCGAGCGCCGCCCGCAGGTGCGCGCCGCGCTGCTGGCGGAACGGCGCCTCGACGTCGAGCCCGGCGCGCAGGGCGGCGGTGCCGTCGCGCATGCCCCAGATGAAGTCCGTGATGACGGTGCCGGTGAAGCCCCACTCCTCCCGCAGGACAGTGGTGAGCAGGTGCTCGTTCTGCCCGGCCCACGTGCCGTTCACGGAGTTGTACGAGCTCATCACGGCGGCGACGCCCTCGTCGACCACCCGCCGGAAGTGCGGCAGGAAGTCCTCGTGCAGCGTCACGTCGTCGGCGGTCACGTCGACCGAGAACCGGGCGTTCTCCATCGAGTTGAGCGCGTAGTGCTTGACGCAGGCCATGGCGTGCCGCTGGACGCCCCGGGTCAGGGCCGCGCCCATCTCGCCGAGCAGCGCCGGCTGGTCGGAGTACGTCTCCTGGGCGCGTCCCCACGCGGGGTGGCGGGGGAGGTTGATGCAGACGCCGCCGAAGAAGTTGCCGCCGAGGGCGCGCAGCTCGGCGCCGATCGCCTCGCCGACCTGCTCCTCGAGGTCGACGTCCCAGGTGGCGCCGCGCGCCATCGAGACCGGGAACGCCGTGGCCTGCCCGACGACGCACCCGCGCGGGCCGTCGACGAACCGGATGCCGGGGACGCCGAGCCGGGGGACCGCGCCCATCACGTACGGCTCGACGTTGTAGCCGTCGGTGACGAACGAGTACATGCCCTGCCAGAACGGCGTGTCGCCGTCGAGGAGGTCGAGGCGCTCGTCGTCGGTCAGGGCCTCGTAGAGGTGCGCGGCCTCCGCCTCGGCGGGGGTGCCGGCCGCGACCGCGGCGGTGGCGCGCTGGAACGGGGTGGTGCTCATGAGTCTCCACTCGTCGTCGAGGGGCGCCCAGTCCTGTTACTGAGTGCTCATTCAGTATTCAGTACGGTAGCGCGGGAGTCGTCTCTGCCACAATGGGCGAGGCAGCACGACCGAGGAGACCAGGTGCCGCAGAGCCCCACCGCCAGCGCGTACTCGCCGCGCACCACCCGCTCGCGGATGAGCGCGTCGGACCGCCTGACGCAGATCCTCACCGTCTCCGCCGGCCTCATCGCCGAGCGCGGGTTCTGGGGGCTGACGCTGCGCGACGTGGCCCTGGCCTGCGGGATCACCGAGGGCGGCGTGCTCCACCACGTCGGGTCGAAGGAGCAGCTGCTCGTCGCGGTGCTCGAGTACCGCGACGCCGTCGACCTGGCCCGGCTCGCCGAGCTGCTCGGGGTCGACGCCGACGTCTTCGACTCCGGCCAGGACGCCGCGGTCGGCCTGCGGGACCTCTGCGCGGCCCTCGTCGAGCGCAACGCCCAGCAGCCCGAGATCGTGCGGCTGTACACCGTGCTCAACGGGGAGTCCCTCGACCCGGCCCACCCCGCGCACGACTACTTCCTCGCGCGCGAGCAGTGGGCGCTCGACCTGTTCGCCGCCGCGGCCGTCGCCGACGGCACCGCCGACGACCCGCGGGTGCTCGCCCGGGAGGTGCTCGCCGCCATGGACGGCGTGCAGCTGCGGTGGCTGCGCGACCCCGAGGGGCTCGACCTGGTGCAGGAGTGGGAGCGGATGGCGGCGCGGCTGATGGGAGAGCCGGGCGCGGTGCGCTGACGGCTCCGGCACCGCCCGCCGGCCCGGACACCACGGAGCCCCCCGCGCAGCTCGTGCGCGGGGGGCTCCGTCGTGGGGAGCGGTCGGCTCAGACGCCGGCCGCCTCCTTGAGGTCCGTCACGAAGTCCGGGTTGTCCTCGAGCCACTGCGCCGCGGACGCCGCCGGGTCGCTGCCGCCGTCCTCGTTGAACATGAGGTTCTCGAGCGAGAACAGCTGCTCGTCGGTCAGCGTGAACGCCTCGATGAGCTTGGTCAGCGTCGGGTAGTCCTCCGAGAAGCCGGTCCGGCCCACCGTGTGGATCTCCTCGGCGTCACCCAGCGCGCCCTCGGGGTCCTCGAGGTCGCGCACCGGGTAGGCGTCGTACGCCCAGTGCGGCCGCCACAGGGTCACGGCGATGTCGTCGCCGGCCGCGGTGGCGCCCTTGAGCTCGGCGAGCATCGCCGGAGTCGACGACACGACGAACTCCATGTCCTCGAGGCCGTACGTCGGGATGACCTCGTCCTGGGTGATGCGGGTCAGGCCGGCGCCCGACTCGATGCCGACGATCCGGTTGCCGACGACGTCCGCGTTCTCCGCCAGCTCGTCGAGCGACGTGATCGGGGAGTCCTCGTTCACCGCGATGGTGAGGCGGGCGTCGTCGTACCAGACGCCGAGCTGCTCCAGGTCGTCGCCGTACTTCTCGAGGTAGTCGGCGTGCGTGGTCGGCAGCCACATGTCGAAGTTGACGTCGAAGTCGCCGCCGGCCATGCCGGTGTACACGACGCCGGCGTCGGCCTCCTGGGACTCGACGGTGTAGCCGTCCTCCTCGAGCATCGTCTGGAACAGGGCGGACACGGCGATGCCCTCGTCCCAGCCGGAGTGGACGCCGATCGAGACCTCGGGCAGGTCGCCGTTGTCGAGGCGGTTCTCGTCGTCGGACGCGGAGCCCGAGCCGCTGTCGGAGGCGCAGGCGGTCAGGGCGAGGCCGAGCGCGAGCGCCGAGGCGGCGAGGGCGGAACGGCGGGTGCGGGTGCGCATGGGCATCCTTTCGTGGGTGCGCGGCAGTCAGCCGGCACCCGGTCGGGGGTCGGGCAGGTGCGGGGCGGGGGCCCCGCGGGGGTGGTGCGGAGGTGGAGCGGGACGGTCAGGCCCGCGCGGCGGCCGCGACGGCCCGGGCCGTGCGGGACCGGGTGCCGAGCGCCGAGGTGACGCGGTCCAGGAAGATCGCGAGGATCACGACCGACAGGCCGGCCTCGAAGCCGAGCGACACGTTGACGCGCTGCAGCGCCTGGACGACGTCGCGGCCGAGACCCGGTGCGCCGGCCATGCCGGAGATGACCACCATCGACAGGGCGAGCATGATCACCTGGTTGACGCCGGCCATGATGGTCGGCATCGCCAGCGGGAGCTGGATCTGCCGGAGGATGCGGCCCTCGGTGGACCCGAAGGCGTGCCCGGCCTCGACGACCTCGCGGTCGACCTGCCGCAGACCGAGCTCGGTGAACCGGACGCCCGGGGCCATCGCGAAGATCACGGTGGCGACGATGCCCGGGACGACCCCGACGCGGAAGATGACGACCGTCGGGATCAGGTAGACGAACGCCGGCATGGTCTGCATGAAGTCCAGCACCGGTCGCACGGTGCGCGAGACCCGGTCGTCCCGCGCCGCCCAGATGCCGAGCGGCACGGCGATCACCAGCGCGACCACGGAGGCCAGCAGCACGAGCGCGAGGGTGTCCATGGCGTTGCCCCACTGGTCGACGCCCGCCACGACGACGAGGCCGACCAGGGTCCCGACGGCGAGCTTCCAGCCCTTCGCGAACAGCGCCACCAGGGCGAGCGCCACCGCGATGAACCAGAACGGCGGGCCGCTCAGCGCGGTGTCGAGACCGTCGTAGGCGCCCTCGAACACCGTCTTGATCGCGGCGAACACCGCGTCGAACGTGGTGGTCACCCAGTCGATGGCGGTCTCGACGGCCTCGCCGAGCGGCAGTCGCGGCATGCCGGTGCCCGTGGTGTCCAGGGCGACGGTCGCGGCGCTCACGCGGTCACCTCCTCGTCGTGGCGGCCCGCGGAGGGGGCGGCGGTGGTGGCGTCGGCGGGCGCCTCGGGGGAGCCGCCTGTCTCGTCAGGGGCGGCCCCCGGCGCCGCCTGGCGCTGGTCGGCGGTCGGCGTGCCCCGGGGCGGGGTGCCGGTGTCGGCCGGGACCATCGCCTCGAGCAGGGTCGCCCGGGGGATCACCCCGACCAGGCGGCCCTTGTCGTCGGTGACCGGCACGGGCAGCGGCGACTCGGCCGCGGGGGCGAACACCTCGGCCAGCGGCGTGTCGACCGAGACCGACGTGAGGCTCGTGTCGATCACGCCGTCGAGCGTCTCGCGGCCCGCGCGGGTCGCCTCCACCGCGTCGGCGTCGCGCACGATGCCGTGCAGCACGCGGGACCGGTCCACCACGTACGCCGCGGCGACCTGCGCGTCGCGCATCGTCCGCAGCGCGAGGCGGGGGCCGCCGGCGGCGAACGCCACGGCGGCCGGGCGCCGCATCACCGACGAGGCGGTGAGCACCCGGGTGCGGTCCACGTCGGCGATGAACTGCGCGACGTAGTCGTCGGCCGGCGCGGACAGGATCTGCTCGCTCGTGCCGACCTGCACGACCCGGCCGTCGCGCATCATCGCGATGCGGTCGCCCAGGTACATGGCCTCGTTGAGGTCGTGGGTGATGAACACGATCGTCTTGCCGAGCGACTGCTGCAGCTCCAGGAGCTGGTCCTGCATCTCACGGCGGATCAGCGGGTCCAGGGCGGAGAACGCTTCGTCCATGAGCAGCACGTCGGTGTCGGCGGCCAGGGCGCGCGCCAGGCCGACGCGCTGCCGCATGCCGCCCGACAGCTCGTGGGGGAGCGAGTCGCCCCACTGGTCCAGGCCGACCATCGCCAGCGCCTCGTCGGCGCGGGCACGGCTCTGCTCCCGGTCCACACCCTGGAGCGCGAGCGGGTACGCGGCGTTGTCCCGCACCGTGCGGTGGGGCAGCAGCGCGAAGTGCTGGAACACCATGCTCACCTTGCGCTGCCGGATGCTGCGGAGCTGGGCCGGGCTGACGGCGCCCAGGTCGTCGTCGTCCAGCAGCACGCGGCCCGCTGTGGGCTTCAGCAGCCCGTTCAGCATGCGGATCAGCGTCGACTTGCCGGAGCCCGACAGGCCCATGACGACGAACGTCTCGCCGGCCCGGATCTCCAGGTCGGCGTCGATCACCGCCGCCGTGCCCCAGGGGCGCACGTCGTCGCGGGACGCACCGTCCCTCAGCCGCTTCACGGCCTCGCCGGGTCGTCGCCCGAACACCTTGTACACGCCCTCGACGCGCAGTCCGGTCACACATCCACCTCGTCTCTCATGACGCGCACCCCGCCTCGGCGGGCCTCGTGAGCCCGGGCGGGCACGCTCCGGGGGGCGGAGCGGGCACGTCGGCGGCCGGTGGCCGCGCGGGTCCCCGGCAGGTGCGGGGGCTGCGCGGCGGCGGCGCTCCACGGGCCCCGCTGCGGCGGCCCGGTGAGGGGCGCTGCGGGGACCCCGGTGAGGGCGTCACGCACCGACCGATCGTCGATCTGGTCGTGCTCCACCGTGCCCCATGTCGGCGGCGGAGTCGAGGCGAGGACGTGCTCATCCGGTGGATCCTGGGACGACCGGCGTCGGACGCATGTGTGCTGACCTGCGACTTTACCGATTCTTGGATCGTTATGGGGTTGTGACCTGGGCGGGTCGCCCGCCGGGTGCACCCGCGCCCCGATCGGGGGACAACCCCCGGGGGGACCGGCGGGCGCACCGGGTGCCGCGCGGGAGGGCCGACGCGGGACGATGGGGCGTCGACGGCGCCCCGCCGCCGACGGTCCAGCCGGCGGCGCGACCGGCCCGGCACGGGCCGGTCCACGACCCGCCCGGCGCACGACCCGCCCCGCACACGAGGAGCACCCGCACCGATGTCCACCAGCCAGCCGACCGCTCCGGTCTCCCGCACCGCCGAGCTCGCCCGAGGCGCGCTCTGGCGCCCGGGGGTGATGGCCAGGACGTGGCGCGAGACGGGGTACCTCGCGCTGGCGCTGCTGCTCGCGCCGTTCGCGTTCGCGCACGCGGTGCTCGCGGTCGTGCTGCCGCCGTCGCTGGCGGTGACCGTGCTCGGGCTGTTCGTCGCCGGCTGGGTCGTCGTCGCGGGCCGCGCGTGGGGCGGGCTCTACCGGGGGATGGCCCGGGGGATGCTCGGCGTCGCGGTGGCGCCACCGCTGCCCCGCCGCAGGGTGCGCGGCTTCTGGCGCCGTGCGGGCGCGCTGCTCGGCGACGGTGCGGGGTGGCGTGCGCTGGCCTTCGGTGCCCTGTCCCTGCCGCTCGCCGTCGTGTCGTTCAGCGTCTCCGTGGCGTTCCTCGCGATCGCGCTCGGAGGCACCACGCACTGGTTCTGGTACCGCTGGCTCCCCGCCCAGGAGGGCCCGGACGGCCGGATGCACCGCGGGGCCCAGCTGGCCGACGGCTACTTCGTCGACACTCCGCTGCGGCAGTGGATCCTCATCGCGATCGGGCTCGTGGCGCTGCTGGTGTGGCACCGGATGACGCTCGCGTTCGGGCACCTGTTCCGGCTGCTCAGCGCCGCGCTTCTCGGGCCGAGCGCCGCGAGCCTCCGGGTGCAGTTCCTCGAGCAGAGCCGCGGGGCCGCCGTCACGGACGCCGACGCCCGGCTGCGCCGCATCGAGCGGGACCTGCACGACGGCACGCAGGCGCGGCTCGTCGCCGTCGCGATGCAGATCGGGGACGCCCGCGAGCGGCTGGCGGGTGCCGGCGCGGACCCCGACGGCGCTGAGGCGCTCGGACTGCTCGACGAGGCGCACGGTGCCCTCAAGGACACCCTCGTCGAGCTCCGGGACATCGCCCGCGGCATCCACCCGCCGGCGCTCGACGACGGGCTCGCGGTCGCGCTGGCGACGCTCGCCTCCCGGTGCCCGGTGCCCGTCGCGGTCGAGGTCGACCTCCCCGGCCGCCCCGCGCCCGAGGTCGAGACCATCGCGTACTTCGCCGTCGCGGAGCTGCTGACGAACGTCGTGCGGCACTCCGGTGCCACCGCCGCCTCCGTCCGCGCCGACGTCGTCGACGGCGCGCTGCGGGTGCGGGTGCGCGACGACGGCTGCGGCGGGGCGCGGTTCGCGCTGCCCGGTGCCTCCGGCGGTTCCGGGCTGGCGGGCCTGTCCGACCGGGTCGCGACGGTGGACGGGTCGGTGGACGTCGACAGCCCCGCCGGCGGGCCTACGGTGGTCACCGTGCACCTGCCGCTGAGCGTGACCCCATGACGGCCCGCGCCCTCGTCCCGCCGCGGACCAGGGAGGGGGCGTCGTGCGGGTCGTGATCGCCGAGGACTCCGTGATCCTGCGCGACGGCCTCGCCGCGCTGCTGACCCGCCGGGGCCACGAGGTGCTCGCGGCCGTCGGCGACGGCGACGCCCTGGTGCGGGAGGTCGCGCTGCTCGCCGCCTCCGGCGGGGCGCCCGACGTCGCGGTGGTCGACGTCCGGATGCCCCCGGGGTTCACCGACGAGGGGCTGCGGGCCGCCCTCGCGCTGCGCGGCGCGCACCCCGGGGTCGGCGTGCTGCTGTTCTCGCAGTACGTCGAGACGCGGTATGCGGCCCAGCTGTTCGGCGGGGACGCCCGCGGCGTCGGCTACCTGCTCAAGGACCGGGTCGCGGACGTGGGGGAGTTCCTCGACGCCCTCGAGCGCATCGCCGCCGGGCGCACCGTCCTCGACCCCGAGGTCGTCAGCCAGCTCATGGGCGCCGCCCGCGTCGACCCGGGCATCGCACGGCTGACACCCCGCGAGCAGGAGGTGCTCGCCCTCATGGCGCAGGGCCGGTCCAACGGCGCGATCGCCGACGCCCTCGTGCTGTCCTACGGTGCCGTCGAGAAGCACGTCACGTCGATCTTCGGCAAGCTCGGCCTGGCCCCCGACGCCGGCGACCACCGCCGCGTCCTGGCCGTCCTCCGCCACCTCCACCTGACCCCCTGACCCCCTCCTCCCGCACCCCCTCCCGCACCCCCTCCCGCACTCCGTGCACCCCGTGCACCCCCTCCTCCCGCACCCCCTTGCACCCGTCGGAGGCTCCGACGGGTGATCGTGGTGGTCCGCGGGGCACCACGATGACGCGCGGACACCTCCGAGCGCGGTGGGAGCCTCCGAACGGAGCGTGAGTGGATCGCGGAGCGTCGAGCGGATCGGGCTCGGACCTCGCACCCGTCGGAGGCTCCGACGGGTGATCGTGGTGGTCCGCGGAGCACCACGATGACGCGCAGACACCTCCGAGCGCGGTGGGAGCCTCCGAACGGGGTGGCGCGGGAGGGGCGCGAACCGCGGACGGGTGGGACGGGTGGGGATAGCGTCGGGGGGTGCCTCGGATGACAGCGACGCAGCTCCTCTGGACGGGGGTCGGCGTCCTCGCGCTCGGCGCCCTCGGCGAGCTCGCGACCCAGACGATCCTGTTCGGTCACGGCTTCGGATACGGCATCGGGTGGACGTACCGGTTCGCCGTGGTGGCCTCCTCCGTGCTCACGGCGCTCGGGGCCGCGATGGCGGCCGGTGGGTTCGTCGTCGGCGCTCTGCAGCGCGGGCAGGTGCCCGGCCCTGCCGCGCGGCCGGCGCCGCCGTCGCCGTACGGCGGACCGGAGGGGCAGTCCGGTCCCAGCGCGTACCCCGGTGCCTACGCCGGTGCCCCGGTCCCTCCCGGCCCCGGTACATCTCCCGGTCCGGGTGCCTACCCCGGCTCCCCGGTGTACCCCGGCGCCTCGGTGTACCCCGGCGCCCCGGTGTACTCCGGCGCCTCGGTGTACCCCGGCGCCCCGGCGTACCCCGGCGCGGGCGCCGCCTACCCACCCGCGGGGTACCCGGCGCAGCCCGGTCAGCCGTCCGGCGGCCAGCCGGCTCCGGTGCACCCGGGTCAGCCGTCCGCCGCTCCGACGGGAACCGCGCCGTCGTCCGACGCGCACCCCGGTTCGGCCGCTCCGTCGGAGGGCTGGGGCGCTCCGGCGTACGCACCGCCGGCCGCCGGGCCGACCGCGGCCACGCCGGAGACGCCTGCCCCCGTCGACCCCTCGGACGCCCCCGGGCGCACCCCGGGGCCCCAGCCGCCCGCCTGACCGGAAGGGATCGGGGCGGGGGACAACCCCCGCTCCGGCCGGGGGACAAGGTGCGCCGTCCCCGGGGGACGGACCCGTTCTGACCTGCGGCTCCGCTCGCCAGGCTGGTGGTGCGCCCGACAGCCGGGCGTCCGCGCCCGCTGCGCGGTTGCCCCGGGAGCGCTGCCATGTCGACCGTCCTGCCGTCCCGTCCGACCACCGCGCCCGCGCCGGCCGGTCCTCCGTCGCGGGACCTGCCGCACGGCGCCCTCCGCCGGGACGGGAGCCTCACCCGGAGCCGGCCCCTGGTCGGCGCCGCCGCCGGCGAGACGAACGTCCTCACCCCAGCGGTGCCGGCGGGTGCGCGCCGTCGCGGACGTGACGGCTTCGTCGACGCGGTGCGGGCGGTCGGCATCCTCGTGGTGGTGGCGCTGCACTGGCTGATGCTCGAGGCCGTGTGGGACGGCGGGACGCTCGAGGTGGGCAACGCCCTGGGCCACGGCCCGGCCTGGCTGCTGACGTGGCTGCAGCCGCTCCCGCTGCTGTTCTTCGCGGCCGGCGCGGCGGCCCGGTACGACCTGGAGCGCGGTCCCGCGGTGCCGGGCCTGCGGTTCGCCGGCGTGCGCCTGCTGCGGATGGCTCCGCCGGTGGCGGTGCTGGTCGCGGTGTGGGCCGGCCTCGTCGCGGTCCTGCCGCGGGTCGGCGTGCCGGAGGCGGCGGTGGACCGCGTGGCGCGGATCGTCCCCCAGCCGTTGTGGTTCGTCGGGGTGCAGCTCGCCCTGCTCGCGCTGGCCCCCACCCTGGTCGCCACGCTGCGGCGGTGGGGCGCGTGGCGGGTCCTGGTCGTGGCGGCCGCGTTGCCGCTGGTGGTGGACCTGCTGCGGTTCTCGGACGAGCTGCCGGTGTCCGGCTGGCCGAACCTGCTGCTGGTGTGGACGGTGCCGTTCGTCGCGGGCCTGGTCCACGCGGGGCGCCGGCTGCGGCCCGCCCCTCCGGCCGCCCGGGCGGAACGTCCCGTGCTCGCTCTGCTGGCCGCCGGTGGCCTCGCTGCCGCGGTCGCGCTCATCGCCGTCGGGCCCTACCCGTCGTCGATGATCGGGCTGCCGGGGGAGGCGGTGTCGAACCTCGCGCCGCCGACCGCCCCGGTCGTCGGGTTCGCGGTCGCGCAGGTGGCGGGCGCGCTGCTGCTGCGGGAGCCGGTCGCCCGGTGGGCGGGCCGGTCGCGGGTGGTGCGCTGGGTCGGTCCGCGGTCGATGGGGTTGTACCTGTGGCACCTGTCGGCCGTGTTCGCCGTCGCCGGCGTGGTGCTGCTGGCCGTCGGGCGGGAGCTGCCGGTGCCGTGGACGTGGGACTGGTGGCTCACCCGCCCCGCGTACCTGGGGGCGGCCGCGGTCGTCCTGCTGGTGCTCCTGCGCGCGGCGGCCGGTGTCGAGCGCCTGGTCGTGCCGCGGCGGCGCGTGGTCGCCGCCGCCTGAGCCGGTGACGCGGCGCGCCCGCGTCACCGGTCCCGGACCGCGCGCAGCGCCTCGAGCGTGGCCTCCTCCCAGTGGTCCACCGCCGCCAGCGGCAGCCCGACCCAGTCCCGGAACGCCCGCCCCCGTCCGCCCGGGCTGAACACCGCGGCGCCGGGACGACCCAGCGTGGCGGTGTGCGCCGGCGAGCCGCTCCCGAGCCGCACGCCGAGCACGCCGTCGTCCAGGCAGGCGATCATCCGCTTCTCGACGGAGAGCACCGGGTGGCCCATCATCCGGCCCCGCCGCACGCCCAGCGGGGCGAGGGCCGCGGCGAGCGCGTCGAAGGCAGCCGCCGCGTCCGCCGTCATCGCGGGTCCCGCGCGGAGAGGGTGGCGCCGTGCCAAGCGGCGAGCGCGTCGGCGAACGCGGCCGGCGCGTCGGACTGGAGCAGGTGCCCGGCGCCGGGGAGCGGGACGACGGTCGCGCCGGGAAGCTCACGCTGCCAGCGCTCGAGCTCGGCGCCGCGGAACGCGATGTCCCGGTCCGCCCACAGCAGCAGGGCGGGCAGGTGCCGCAGCGCGGGCAGCCCCTGCTCGACCTCGGCCAGGAAGGCGGAGCTCCCCGTGATCTCCCGGGCGAGCCCGGAGGTGGCGGCGCGGCGCTCCGGCGTGGCGAGCACGGACCGGTACTGCCGCATCTCCGTGGCGGAGGGCCGCCGCAGCCGGTGGCCGAGGGGCACCATGACGCGCACGACGAGGTTCGCGCGCCGCGCGAGCGCCTGTCCCACCGGCCCGCCCACGAGCGCCGAGAAGCGCTCGAAGTGCCGGTCCCCGGTCACGGGCCACGCCCAGGTGTTGCCGAGCGCGAGCCCGCGGAACCGGTGCGGCACCCGCTGCGCGACCCGCAGTCCCACGGGCCCGCCCCAGTCCTGCGCGACCAGCACCACGTCCCGCAGGTCGAGTCGCTCGACGAGGCCCTCCAGCACCGTCGCGATCGACGCCGGGCGCCCGTCGAACCCGGCCGGCGCCTGCGAGAGCCCGAAGCCCGGCAGGTCGGGGGCGACGCAGCGGAACCGGTGGCCGAGGCGCGCGACCACGCCGCGCCACGCGTAGGACCAGGTGGGGTTGCCGTGCAGCAGGAGCAGCGTCGGGCCGTCGCCGTGGTCGACGGTGTGGATGCGGTGCCCGGCGATGTCGTGCACTGTCCGCCGGAACGGGTACCCGGCGACGTCGAGCCAGGGCGGAGTGGGGATCTCGGGCTGCGACACGGTGCCTCCTCGGCGGACCAGGACGCGCTACGGTTGATAAAATGAACCGTAGAGTCCCGTGACGGAGGAGCGCAAGGGTGTCCGACTACCACCAGTTCTGCGGGCTGGCCCGCGCGCTCGACGTCGTCGGCGACCGCTGGAGCCTCCTGGTCGTGCGAGAGCTGCTCGTCGCCGACCGCCGGCACAGCGAGCTGCGCGCGGCGCTGCCCGGGGTGCCCAGCAACCTGCTCGCGGACCGCCTGCGGGACCTCGTCGCCGCCGGCGTCGTCGCCCGATCCCAGGAGCCCGGCCGCAAGGCCGTCACCTACGCGCTCACCGACCGGGGGCGCGCCCTGCGCGAGCCGGTGCTCGGGCTCGTACGGTGGGGTGCCCCGCTGCTGGCACCCGGCCCCCGGCCCGGCGACGCCGTCCGGCCCCAGTGGCTCGGCCTCGCCGTCGAGGCGCTCCTGGCCTCGCGGACGTCCCCGCGGCCGGAGGTGGTGGTGCTGCGCGGCGACGGCGTCGAGGTGGTGCTCGCGACCGGCCCGGAGGGGACCCGCGTGCTGCCCGGGCCGACGGCGGAGCCGGCCGCCGTCGCCGAGGGCCCCGTCGCGCTGCTGCTCGGCGTCGCGTCCGGCGCGGTCCCCCTCGCGGCGGCGAGGGCCCGGGGCGCCCACGTCACGGACCCGCGCGGCGTGCTCGCCCGCCTGGTCGACAAGGCGGGGGTCGACAAGGCGGGGGTCGGCGCGGCGGGGGTCGGCGCGGCGGGGGTCGACAAGGCGGAGGCCGGCGCGGCCGAGGTCCCGGGGGAGCAGGTTCCACGGGCGCCGGACGAGGCGCCGGCGGTCAGCCCGCCCGGCCGCTGACCGCCGCGGTCCCGGTCCCCGCGGCCCCGGTCCCCGCGGCCCCCGCGGCGGCGTCCGGCACGAACCGCACCGTGTCGCCCGGGCGCAGCTCGTCGACGACCCCCACGTACGGCGGGGCGACGTCGGCGACGCGCGCCTGCCACGGGTGCAGCGGCCGGTCTGCCCGCACGAGGGAGACCTCCCCCTGGTAGCGCCCGGCGCCCGGGAGGTCCATCTGCAGGCTGCCCCGCGCGCGGGTGTCCCCGTTGCGGAGGTGCGACGGCGTGCGCTCCCCACGGGTGCCCTCCAGCCGGAAGGCGACCTCCCCGCTGTCGACGCGCAGCCGCCACGGCCGGTCGAGCAGGAACCGCGCGGCGGGGTCCACCCCGCTCAGCGGCACCGTGACCTCGCCGGTGTCCTCGTGCCGCTCGATCCAGGCCAGGTGGTCGTCCTGCACCACGCCCTCCGCGCACACGAGGGTGCTGCCGGGGCTGAGCCGGCGCAGCTGCAGGTAGTTGCGCCAGACGGTGCGGTGCCGCTGCTCCTCCAGTGTCGGCAGCCCGAGGCCGAGCGGGGCCCGGAACGTCACCTCGCCGGGGACGAACGCGTACAGCGGCAGGTCGCGGGCGGTGAACAGGGCGTCCTGCGCCCGGTACGTCGCCGTCGACAGGCCGGTCTCGGGCCGCGGGTAGTAGTTGTGCCAGCCGGCCAGCGGCAGCCCGGCGAGCGCGTCCAGCTCCGCGGCCTGCACGGTGCTCGCGTTCACGGCGATGCGCGCGCCGGTGCGCTCGGCGATCCGCCGGATCTCCTCGACGTCGAACCCGAAGTCGATCCGGAGCACCGTGACGCCCCAGTCCCGCAGCCGGTCCAGAGCGCCCTCGCCGCCGCCCAGCCGCTCGAGCGTCAGCGGCGACACGTCCCCGCAGAACGTCAGGCCGTGCCCGGCGTGCAGGCGGCGCAGCAGCTCCCCGTGCTCGACCAGGCGGTCGTCCTCGGGGAGGTGCAGCGACGTGAACACCAGGCCGGTGCCGCCCGGGCGCGCGGCGTGCCGCACCGCCTGCGCGACGACCTGCCGCTGCACGTCGGGGGCGTCGGTGGGGTAGAGCGACCGGAGCACGGCGGCGTCCTCTCTCGGTGGTGCGGTGCGGGGAGACGTCCCGGCCGGGGCTCAGCCGAGCCGCTGGACCATGTGCTCCTTGAATCCGAACAGGTAGGTCAGCACGAAGCCCATCACGTAGGAGACCACCAACCCGCCCACGTACCAGAGCCACTGCCCGTTCGTGATGACGGCGGTCATGAGCACGCCGGACAGCCCCAGCGCGCCGGCCCCGAACCCGTCGCTGACCTGCATCCCGAACGCCACGAACGCGCCGCCGAACCCGCCGCCGAGGCACGCGGTGATGAGCGGGTAGAACAGCGGCAGGGAGACGCCGTAGATCAGCGGCTCGCCGACGCCGAGGACGCCGATGGGCAGCGCCGCACGGATGATGCCCTTGAGCCGGGCGCTGCTGGTCTTGACGTAGATCGCGACGGCCATCCCGACCTCGCCGGCGCCCGCCATCGCCAGGACCGGGAGCAGCTCGGTGTAGCCGTGGTCGGCGATGAGCTGGGCGTGCAGCGGCGTGAGGCCCTGGTGCACGCCCAGCATGACGAGCGGCAGGAACAGCGACGCCAGCAGGTACCCGCCGACGATCCCGCCCTGCTCGAGCGCGAAGTCGATGAGCAGCCAGTTGATGCCCTGCATGAGCAGCGCGGACAACGGCATGACGACCAGCACGCACAGCACCGCGCCGACGACCACGGTCACCACGGGGACGACGAACAGGTCGACCGCCGCGGGCACGCGCCGGCGGACCTGGCGCTCGATGACGGTGAACAGCCACGCGGTGACGATCACGCCGATGACGCCGCCGAGCGCGGGGCTGAGCTCGCCGAACACGGGGATCGTGAGGGGCTGCGCGGGCGTCGCGGTGCCGTCGGGGGCGGTCCCCGCGGGGATGCCGGCGAGCGCGGGCATGTACGACACCGCGCCGGCGATGAGCCCGAGCACCGGCGTGCCGCCGAACTCCTGCGCGGTGTTGTACCCGACCAGCAGGTGCAGGGCGCCGACGACGATGGTCCCGAGGCCGGCGAACGCCAGGAACCACGGGTTGCCGACGACGTCGGGTGCCGCGACCTTCCAGATGTTCGTGATCGCGATGATGAGCCCGCAGGCGATGAAGCCCGGGATGATCGGGATGAAGATGGTGCCGATGTGCCGGAACACGGCGTGGACGCCCGTGGTCTGGCGGGCCTTCACCTTCGACTTGTTCTCGGCCTCGAGAGTGCGCAGGTCGGACGCGGCGTCCGGTGCGCCGGGGTGCCCGCCGGCCCCCTGACCGGCGGGCTGCTCCTCGGTCGGCTCCCCGGCGGTCGCGGTCGCCGGTGCGCCGACGGCGGCCGGGACCGCGGACGCGTCGTCCTCCCGCGCGGCGCGCTCGGCGAACGCGTCGCGCAGCCGCTGGGCGTGGCCCGGCCCGACGACGACCTGGAGCTGCGGGCCCTCGACCACGCCGACGACGCCGTCCAGGGCGCGGATCGCGACGGCGTCCACGGCGTCCTGGTCGGCGACGTCCAGCCGCAGGCGCGTCATGCAGTTCGTGAACGACTCGACGTTGTCCAGGCCGCCGACGAGCGGCACGAGGTCGTCGCTGAGCTTCGCGTAGTCCACGGTGGTTCCTCCGGTCAGTGCGGGGCGGGCAGGTCGGACGGCAGTGCGGCGCGCACGAAGCCGTGCGCGGCGGTCAGCCGGTCCCGGGCGGTGGCGGCGTCGGTGCCGCAGAGCAGGGCGACGATCGCGGTCTTGGCGTGGTCGCCCGCGTCGGCCAGCGCGGCGCGCGCCGTGGCGTCGTCGCACCCGGTGGCGTCCCGCACGATGCGGACCGCCCGCTGCCGGAGCTTCGCGTTGCTCGGCCGGACGTCCACCATGAGGTTGCCGTACACCTTGCCGGTGCCGACCATCGCAGCGGTCGAGATCATGTTGAGGACGAGCTTCTGGGCGGTGCCGGCCTTGAGGCGTGTCGACCCGGTCAGCACCTCGGGCCCCGTGTCCAGCTCGATGGCGATGTCCGCGTGCCGGCCGACCTCCGAGCCGGGGTTGCAGGCGACCGCCACGGTGCCGGCCCCCACGGAGCGGGCGTGGTCGAGGCCGCCGACCACGTAGGGCGTGCGGCCCGATGCGGCGAGGCCCACGACCGTGTCCTGGGCGGTGAGCCCGAGGTCGCGCAGGTCCTGCGCGCCGAGCGCGGCGTCGTCCTCGGCGCCCTCGACGGCCCGGAACATCGCGCCGGGCCCGCCGGCGAGCAGCCCGACGACCTGACCGGGGTCGGTGCCGAAGGTCGGGGGGCACTCCGCGGCGTCGAGGACCCCGAGCCGCCCGCTCGTGCCGGCGCCGAGGTAGACGAGGCGGCCGCCGGAGGACAGCGAGTCCACGGCGAGCGCGACGGCCGCGGCGATCGGGCCGAGCTGGGCGGCGACCGCGTCGGGCACGCGCCGGTCCTCCGCGTTCATCACGCCGAGCAGCTCCTCGACGTCCATCGCGTCGAGGCGTGCGGTGCGGGGGTGGGGGCTCTCGGTGCCGAGGGCGCGCAGGTCGGACACGGGGACTCCTTCGTCGATGTCGTCTGGCACCATGTTGCACCAGGATCGTGAGAAGTCAAACAACGTTTCACGAGGCCTGTGCCAGACTGGCGCGGGCGTCGACGGGCGCAGGCAGCGGGAGGGCACGTGGCGGACGGCGCGGTCGAGGTGCTCGACGCCCTGCGCGCCGCGCTCCCGCGGCTGGGCCCGGCGGAGACGCGGGTGGCCGAGGTGCTGCTGCGCGACCCGGAGGCGGGTGTCTCCGGCACCGCGGCCACGCTCGGCGAGCGCGCGCAGGTCTCCCGGGCGTCCGTCGTCCGGCTCGCGAAGACCCTCGGGTTCGCCGGTCTGCCTGCCCTGCGGGTGCGCCTCGCCCAGGACCTGTCCCGGCGGGCCGTCGAGCTCGAGCGCTCCGACATCGCGGAGGGCACGATCGTCGCCTCCGACCCCCTGCCGGAGCTGGTGGCGAAGGTCGCGTTCCACGAGGCCCGGACCATCGAGGAGACCGCCCGCTCGCTCGACCTCGACGCGCTCGACCGCGTCGCGCACGCGGTCGCGGAGAGCCACCACGTCGTCGTCCTCGGCGTCGGTGCCTCCGGCCTGGCGGCGGCCGACCTCGCGCAGAAGCTCCAGCGCATCGGCCTGATGTGCCTGTCGGCCGCCGACACGCACGTGCAGATGACGCACGCGGCGCTCGCGGACGAGCGCACCACCGCGATCGCGTTCTCGTTCAGCGGCGGCACGGTCGACGTGGTGCGTGCGCTGGAGGTCGCCGCCCGGGCCGGTGCCCGCACGGTCGCGATCACGAACGACCCCCGCTCCCCGCTGGCCGGGACGGCGCAGGAGGTGCTCCGGACGCCGGCGCGGGAGGCGACGCTGCGGGCCGCGGCGCTCGCCAGCCGCATGGCGCAGCTCGCCGTCGTCGACTTCCTGTTCATGCGCGTGGGGCAGCTGCGGTTCGACGACCTCGGGCAGGCCCTGCGCGCCACCCGGGAGGCCGTCGACCCGCAGCACCTGCCGCCCCGGACCTGACCCCGGCGGGGCCCACCGCGAAACCGGCCGGACATCTCGGGCAGGGACGATGGTCCCGGGCCGGGCGCCGCACGGGTGCGCCGCGCGCGGGGGCGGAGCGACGGGAGGCGTGATGGCGAGGACCCCTGAGGCGGTGCTCCGGGTGGCGCGGTCGATGGTCGCGGACTTCGAGGGCATCATCGGCGAGGTCACCGACCGGGTGTGGCGCAGCGTGCCCGCGTACCCGCAGGTCGTCGTGGACCGCGCGGACCTGTCCGGCCAGGTGCGGGACTCGATCCTCAACGTGCTGGTCTGCCTGATGGAGGACCGGGCGCCGTCGGCGGCGGAGCTGGACACGGCGGCGGCCAACGGCGAGCGCCGGGCGCTCCAGGGCGTCGCCCAGGCCGCGGTCATCCAGTCGTACCGGAACGCCGAGCGCAGCCTGGTGGACACCTTCCAGGCGCGGTGTGCCCGCATGCAGGTGCCCGTCGGGGCGCTGCGTGCCGGACAGCAGCAGATCGTGGCGATCCTGGACCAGCTCGAGGGCGCGATGCTGCGCACCTACGCCCAGATGCAGCAGCGCATCGCCACGCGCACCGTGCTGACGGAGCCCGACCTGATGAACCGCCTGGTCAGCGGCGAGCCGATCGACGCCGCGGACCTCGCGGGGCTGGTGCGGACGCTCGGCCTGGAGGTCACGGACACCACCCGCGTCGTGGGCCTGGCCCTCGGGGTGGCGGGCGAGGACGACGTCGACCCGGAGCACGTCGCCGAGCTGCGGCACCACGCGGTGGCGCACCTGCAGTCCGTCACCGGCTCGGCGCCCCTGTCCGGGGTCGTCCGGGAGGACGACGGGAGGCCGGTCGTGGTCGTCGCGGTGCCCTGGGAGGGGCCGGTCACCGAGCTCGGCGGGCGGCTCGCGGCCGGGCTCGACCGGCGGCGCACGGCGGTCGCGGCGATCGGCGCGGTCGGGGAGCCGCGCCGCGGGCTCGCGGCCGTCGGCGGCTCCTGCCGGCAGGCCACCGGGGCGCTCGAGGTCGGGCGGCGGCGCGGCGCCGAGCGGGCCGTCGTGCTGTTCCGTGACGTGCTGCTCGAGGTGCTGGCGCTGCGGGACGTCCGCATGGTCGTGAACATCCAGGACCGGTACCTGCGGCCGATCGCCGCGCACGAGCACCTGCTCGAGACCCTGCGGGTGCACCTCGCCACCGACCTGTCGGTCCCGGAGACCGCGCGGCGCCTGGTCGTGCACCCCAACACCGTGTCCTACCGGTTGCGGCGCATCAGCGAGCTGAGCGGCCTCGACCTGCACCGGGTGGCGGACGTGGCCCGGGCCGTGCTGGCCGTGGAGGGCCTGGGCCTCGGCATCAGCGCCCGGGCGAACGGCAGCGCGGCGCTCGACGAGGACCCCGTGGGCCGCTGACGGCGCTCCGGCCCCGGCTCACGCCAGCGGGCCGGAGGCTCAGGCCAGCAGGCCGGCGGCGCGCGCGCAGGAGGCGGCGCGGTCGAGCGCCTCGTGGGCGGGGGAGACGCCGTCGTCCATCACGACGAGGGTGTCGAGCCCGGCCTCCGCGAACGCGTGCATCCCGGCGGTGACCTCGGCGCGCGTGCCGGCGAGCGTGAACGTGCGCAGCACCTCGTCGTCCACGAGGTCGGCGCCGTCGGCCCCGGCGAGCAGTCGCTCGCGCAGCGCCTCGGCCCGCGCCGACGGCAGCCCGGGCACCGCCGTGATGGGGGACGCACCGTGCATGCCGAGGAACCGCGCGGTCCGCGACCGCACCCGGTCGCGCGCCGCCGCCCCGTCGTCGTCGCAGGAGAACGCCGCGTACGCCGTCAGGCGCAGGTCCGGCCGCGGGTGCTGCTCGCGGATCCACCGGACGTACGCGGGGGTGGACAGCACGGAGAGCATGAGCCCGTCGGCGACGCGGGCCCCGACCGCGAGCGCCCGCTCGCCCTTGACGCCGAGCAGCACCGGGACGTCCGGGCGCGCGGGCGTGAACGACAGGGCCGCGTCGAGCGGCAGCCCGTTGACGTCCTCGCGGACGACCTCGCCGGCCAGGAGCCGGCGCAGGGCGGCCGTGTAGGCCTCGAGCGTGCTGATCGGACGGGCGAACGGGATGCCGAGCCGGCCTTCCATCCAGCCCTGGTTGCTGGCGCCGAGCCCGATGACCAGCCGCCCGCCGGAGACCTCGTCGAGCGCGGCGCACTCCATCGCCGCGAGGGCGACGTGCCGGGTCCACGGGTTGATCACGCCCAGCCCGATGCCCACGCGCGCCGTCGTCGCGGCGACCGCCCCGGCCACCGCGAACGCCCCGCGCTCGAGGTAGTCCTCGCTGAGCCAGACCTCCGCGAAGCCGAGGTCCTCCGCGCGCCGGGCGAGGTCGACCGCCGTGCGCGCGTCCCGGTGGCCGGCCGGCGCGTACGCGATGCGCACGCCTCAGCCCCGTCCGGCGGCGGCGTCGAACGCGGCGAGCGTCGGCGCGATCACGGGCACGGGCGCGAGGCGCGCGGCCGTCGCCCCGACGTCCTTCAGCCCGGTGGAGGTGCCGAGCAGGACCACCGTGTCGTCCGCCCCGAGCTCGCCGCGCGCCACGAGGTCCGGCAGCACCGCGTACGTGATGACGGAGGACGCCTCGAGGTACATCCCCTCGGCGGCGGCCAGCGCGGACTGCGCGCGCATCACCTGCTCGTCGTCGGCCGTGGCGGCGGCCCCGCCGCTGGAGCGCAGCGCGTCCCAGGCCTGCCAGGTGGCCGTGGAGGACCCGATGGAGAACGCGACCGTCGGGCCGGCCGGCACGCTCGCGCCGGGGGCGAACCCGTCGCGCAGCGCCGCGACGTGCGGCCCGAACGGCTCCGCCGCGACCATGCGCGGCACGTCGTCCGCCAGCCCGAGCGCGACGAGGTCCTGGAACCCGCGGAGCGTGCCCGCGACGCCGTCGCCGTACGCCACCGGCGCGACGACCGCGTCGGGCACCCGACCGCCGAGCTGCTCCCAGATCTCGTAGGCGAGGGTCTTGTAGCCGTCGACGCCGAACGGGTTGGACCCGGACGGCGGGCTGACGTAGCCGGACACGGGCACCCAGCCGCGCTCCTCGACGCCCGCGCGCATCACGACCCACCGGTCCCGCGGGTCGTCGAACGCCACGACGTCCGCGCCGGAGGACTGCATGAGCGTCTTCATCGTCTCCGGCACGGAGGCCACCGTGAGCACCACGCAGCGCAGCCCGGCGCGGGCGGCGTACGCGGCGGTGGCGGCGCCATGGTTGCCGGTGGACGCGACGACCACGGTGTCGTGCCCCTGCTGCAGCGCCTTGGTCACGGCGACCGCCGCCAGCCGGTCCTTGTACGACCACGTCGGGTTGCGGGACTCGTCCTTGACCAGCAGCGACGGCAGCCCGACCGCGGCCCCGGCGCGCGGGACCGGCACCAGCGGGGTGCCGCCCTCGCCGAGCGACACGAGCGGCCCGGAGGGCTCGACGGGGAGCAGCGACGCGAACCGGAACACCCCCGGACCCGCACCCGGGGCGGGCAGGGCGGTGATCCCCGTCAGGTCGTAGACGGGGGAGGCGTGCACGTGCACCCCCCGGGCCAGGGCCGACGCGGACGGCCGGTAGGCCTCGGCCTCCGCGACCTCGGCGCCGGTCACGCCGTCGCGCAGCACGCCGGTGTAGGCGCTCGTCGTCCCGGTCACGCGGGCACCTCCGTCAGACCGCGGGCGAGCGTCGTCAGGGGCCGGACCCCGTCGGCGGTGACCACCAGCGCGTCCTCGACCATCATCCCGCCCCAGCCGAGCTCGTAGTACGGCGTCTCGAAGCAGAACGTCATGCCCTCCTCGAGCGGCACGTCGTCCCCGTGGCGCACGATCGGGGGCTCGTAGACGTCCAGCCCGATGCCGTGCCCGCAGTGCTGCCGCCGGTACGGCGTCAGCCCGCCCCGCTGGGTGACGTCGACGGCGAGGTCGAACAGCGCGGCGGCACCGACACCCGGACGCGCCGCCGCGAGCTGCGCGTCGAGCCCGGCGAGGATCGCGTCGTACCGCCGGGTCTGCAGGTCGGTCGCCGGGCCGACGACGGCGGTGCGGCCGATGTCCGACCAGTAGCCGTCGAGCACGCAGCCGACGTCGAACCGCAGCAGGTCGCCCGCGGCCAGCGGCCGGTCCGTCGCGACGGCGTCCGCCAGGGCGGACCGCTCGCCCGCGGTGACGACGGTGAACCGGGGGGCGGCACCGCCGTCCACCATCGTGCGGGCGACGACGCGCGCCAGCTCGGCCTCCGTGACGCCGGGGCGGGCGACGGCGAGCGCCGCCACGATGCCGGCCTCGGCCAGCCGGGCGGACCGGGCCAGGAGCGCGACCTCGCCGGGCAGCTTGCGCGCGCGGACGCCCGACAGCCAGCTGCTCGCGTCCACCCAGGTGACCTCGGGCAGGGCGGCCTCGAGCGCCGCCCGCAGCGGGGCCGGGCACGAGGCCTCGTCCAGGCCGACGGTGCCCGACGCGACCCCCGCCCGGCGGGCGGCGGCGGCGATCGCCGGTGCGGCGCCGGGGTGCTCGTCGACCAGGCGGGTGGCGGTGGCGGCGGACCCCGCGGACTCGAAGTAGAACCGGCCGAACGCCACGAAGCCGTCCTCGGCGATGCCGGCGTCGAACGCGGGGGCGGAGTCCGCGACCGGACCCGCCAGCACCGTGCGGTCGCCCGTGACCACCGCCGCCACCGAGGACGTGCCGTGGACCGAGCCGGACATCGAGCGGTAGCCGGTGGCGTAGTCGACGTTCGCGGTGGAGAGGGCGACGACCGCGTCGAACGGCGCACCGGCCAGGTGCTCGCGGAGGCGGGTCGTGCGGGCGGCGACGAGCGCCTCCCGGGGAGTCGGGGCGGTGGTCACAGGGCGGCTCCTGCCGTCGGGGTGGTGCCGGGCGGGGTGGTGCCCGGCCCGGCGCCCAGCGGCGCCAGCGCGTCCGGGGTGCCGGCGTTCACGGGCGCGATGACCTCCTCGGCGAACCGGGCCATCTGGTCGAGCGTCTCGGCCACGGTGTTGCACGCGAACAGCAGCGCGGACAGGGTCGTGACGCCGGCCTCGGCGTAGGCGTGCACCTGGTCCTGGATCTGCGCGGTCGACCCGACGAGGTTGCGCGCGGCGAACCCGCCCTGCTGGCCCTTGAGGGTCGATCCGGCGAGCGACCGCATGTGCTGGTGCAGCTGCGTGGTCTCGAACCGGGCCATCGCGTCGGCCTGCGAGTCACCCATGGCGACCGACAGCTGCGGGGCGACGTCGAAGTCCGGGGGCAGCTCGCGCCCGATCGCCTCGGCCTCCCGCCGGATGTCCGCCAGCCCCGCGGCGACCTCCGCCGGGCTGAGCACCGCCGGGAGCCAGCCCGTGCCGTACCGCGCGGCGCGCCGCTTGGAGCCCACGGCGTTGCCGCCGGACAGGATCGGCAGGGGCGTCTGCACGGGCTTGGGGTAGGACTCCACATCCTCGAACTGGAGGAACTCGCCGTGGAACGACGCCCTGCGGTCCCGCAGCAGCGTCTCGAGCGAGGCGAGGAACTCGTCGGCCTGCCGGCCGCGGTGCAGCGTGGCGCCGGGCCACATCGCGTCCGTCTCCTCGCGGTACGCCCCGATGCCGACCCCGAGCACGAACCGCCCGCCGGAGAGCTGGTCGAGCGTCGCCGCCTGCTTCGCGGCCACCACGGGGTGGCGGAACGCCATGACGGTGATCGCGGTCGCCAGCCGCAGCCGGGTGGTCCGCGCGGCGACGAACGACAGGTAGAGGTACGGGTCGTAGAACCGCGGCGGCGCGTCGAACTCGGCCCGCACGTAGCGCTGCGTGGTGACGTGGTCGTTGCCCCACACCGAGTCGAAACCCAGGCGCTCGGCCTCGACGGCGATCTGCACCGCCTGCTCCGGGTCGGCGTACGGCACGGGGTACATCAGCCCCTCCGTGCCGGTCGGGACTCCCAGTCCGAACTTCATGCGGTCTCCTCCGGGGTCGGGTCGGTGGCCGGCGCGCCGGGCAGCCGGCGGGCGCGGCGCCGCGGGTCGGCCACCGGGACGGCGGCCAGCAGCGTGCGGGTGTAGTCGTCCTGCGGGGTGTCGAGCACCGCGGCGGTCGTGCCGCGCTCGACGACGAGGCCGGCGTGCATCACCGCGACCTCGTGGGCGATCTGCCGCACCACCGAGATGTCGTGCGTGATGAACAGGTACGCGGCCTGCGTGGTCTGCTGGAGCTCGCGCAGCAGCCGGACGATCCGCCCGCGCACCGACTGGTCCAGCCCGGAGGTCGGCTCGTCGAGCACCACGAGGTCCGGCCGCGGCGCGAGGGCCCGCGCGATCGCCACCCGCTGCTGCTGGCCGCCGGACAGCTCGCCGGGCAGCCGGCTGCGCATGGCGTCCGGCAGTCCCACCAGGTCCAGCAGCTCCGTGACCCGGGCCGCGGCGGCCGCCCCGCGCTCGGCGGTGAGCCGGGCGAGCGGCTCGCGCAGGATCGCCTCGACGGTCCACCGGGAGTCCAGGGACTGGTACGGGTTCTGGAACACCATCTGCACCGACCGCCGGCGCTCGCGGTCCCACGGCCCCAGCAGGTCGAACCCGCCGAAGGTCGCGGTCCCGGCGGTGGCTCCGTGCAGCCCGGCGACGACCCGGCCGAGCGTCGACTTGCCCGACCCGGACTCGCCGACCAGCGCCAGCGTCCGGGCCGTGTCGAGGTCCAGGTCGACCCCGCGCAGCGCGTGGACGGTCCGCCCCCGGCCGGTGAACGTCCGGGTGACGCCCCGCAGCTCAAGCAGCGCCATCGCCGGCCTCCTCGCCCGCGGACACCAGGTACCGCGTGTAGTCGTGCTGCGGGGACTCGAACAGCTCGACGACCCCGGTGGTCTCCACCAGGTCGCCCCGGTACAGCACGGACACCCGGTCGCAGACCTCCGCGACGACCCCGAGGTCGTGGGTGACGAGGAGCACGCCGCAGCCGGTCTCGTCCGCGAGCTCGGTGAGCAGCGTGAGGATCTGGGCCTGCACGGTCACGTCCAGGGCGGTGGTCGGCTCGTCGGCGAGCAGCAGAGTCGGGCGG
Source organism: Cellulomonas sp. C5510 (assembly GCF_019797765.1). Taxonomy (NCBI): domain Bacteria; kingdom Bacillati; phylum Actinomycetota; class Actinomycetes; order Micrococcales; family Cellulomonadaceae; genus Cellulomonas; species Cellulomonas sp. C5510. The sequence goes on along the minus strand of NZ_CP081862.1, from coordinate 2,822,823 downwards.
CAGGCCAGCGCCATGGCGATCATCACCCGCTGGCACATGCCGCCGGAGAGCTGGTGCGGGTAGGACCGGCCGACGCGTGCCGGGTCCGCGATGTGCACCCGGCCGAGCAGCCGCTCCGCCTCGGTGCGCGCGGACCGGCGGTCGGCCCCGGCGCCGTCGCGCTGGTGCAGCCGCACCATCCGGGCGATCTGGTCGCCGACGCGCATCAGGGGGTTCAGCGAGTCCTGGGGGTTCTGGAAGATCATCGCGAACCGGTGCGCGACCGAGCGCCGGGCGGTCGCGGTGGCGTCCGCCCCGGACACCAGGACCCGGCCGCCGGTGACCGCGATGCCGTCGGGCAGCACGCCCATGACGGCGAGCGAGGTCATGGACTTGCCGGAGCCGGACTCGCCGACCAGCCCCACGACCTCGCCCGGGTGCACGGTCAGGCTGATGTCGCGCAGCAGCGGGGTGCCCGTGCGGGTCAGGGCCACGGACAGGCGGTCGAGCTCGAGCACGGGGGTGGTCACCGGTCGCCTCCCAGGTCGTCGCCGACGAAGTGCAGGCCCATCACCGTCACCGCGATGAGCAGGCCGGGGAAGAACGCCGTCCACCACTGGCCGGTCAGCATGTTCTGGGCACCCTCGGCGACCATGACGCCCCACTCGGGCGTGGGGGCGTGGATGCCGATGCCGAGGTAGGCCAGGCCTGCGACGTTGAGGATCGAGTAGCCGCACACGAGCGTGAACTGCACCGCGGCGGGCCGGACCGAGTGCGGCAGCACGTGCCCGAACGCGATCCGCAGCCGGCCCGCGCCGGACACCCGGGCACCGTCGACGTACGCCAGCTCCCGCTGCGCGAGCGCCTCGGCGCGCACCAGCCGCACGAAGGGCGGCACCGCGGCGACCGCCAGCGCGACCGCCAGCTGGGGCGTGCTCTCGCCGATCGCCAGCAGCAGGATCATCGCGAGCACGAAGCCGGGGAACGACATGAGCACGTCCACGCACCGCATGACGACGTCGTCCACCCGCCCCCCGAGGTAGCCGGACACCACCCCGACCGCGGACCCGACGACCATGGCGAGCAGCGCGATGCTCACGCCCAGCACCAGGTCCAGCCGGATGGCGTGCACCGCCCGGGCGAACACGTCGCGGCCGTAGAAGTCGGTGCCGAACCAGTGCGCCGCCGACGGCGCCTGCAGGGCGTTCGACGGCTCGACCGCCAGCGGGTCGGCGACCAGGAACGGGCCGACGACGCCGACGACCACGAGTACGGCGAGGATGCCGGCACCGGTCCACAGGAACGGCCGGGGACGGCGGCTGCGGACGCGGGCCACGTCGGCGGTGGAGGGCCGGGCCGTGACGGCGGTCGCGGGTCCGGCGGCGGGCGGGGCGGGCGGGGTCATGCGCGGGCACCTCCGAGCCGGATGCGGGGGTCGATCAGGCCGTACGCCAGGTCGATGAGCACGTTGAGGGCGATGTAGAGGATGCCGATGACGATCGCGTAGCCCTGGAGCACCTCGAGGTCGTTGGCACGCACCGCGTCGTACGCGAGCCGGCCCATGCCGGGCCAGGAGAACAGCTGCTCGACGATGACGTTCCCGCCGAGCAGGAAGCTGAGGACCAGCCCGAGCGAGGTGAGGATCTGGAGCATCGCGTTGCGCATCTGGTCCCGCCAGAGCACGGCGCGAGGAGGCACGCCGAACGCCCGGGCGGTCCGCACGTACCCGGTGCCGGCAGTGGCGATGAGCGCGGAGCGCACCATCTTGACCACGGCCGCCGAGGCGCCGATCCCGAGCGTCAGGGCGGGGAGCACCAGGTAGCGCAGCGCCTGCCCGGCGGTCGCCGGGTCGCCCGCGAGCAGCGCGTCCAGCACGTACAGGCCGGTGACGTCGGGCGGCGGCGTCGTCCCCACCGGCAGCCGGCCGATCGGCCCGGGCAGCAGCTGCCACGTGGAGAACAGCCCGAAGATGAGCAGCAGGCCGAGCCAGAACGGCGCCATGGACGACCCGAGCACCGCGTACACGCGCCCGGCCACGTCCGCGGGCCGCCCGCGGTGCGCCGCGGCGAGCACGCCGACCGGGACGCCGATCAGGACCGCGACCACCAGCGCGGCCAGCGCCAGCTCGATGGTGGCGGGCAGCCGGGCGACCAGCTCGGTGCCGACGTCGCGGCCCGTGGACACCGCCCGGCCGAGGTCGCCCTGCGCGAGCCGCACGAGGTAGTCCCTCAGCTGCACCAGCAGCGGGTCGTCCAGGCCGTACGACGCGCGCAGCGCCGCGACGTCCTCGGGCGTGGCCTCCGGGCCGAGCCGGGCGGCGGCCGCGTCACCGGGCAGGATCCGCGTGACGAGGAAGACGACCAGCACCAGTCCGAGCACCGTCAGCGCCGAGGTGCCGAGGCGGCGCAGGACGTAACGGGTCACGGCGGGGCTCCTGTCGGGCGGCGGGGGCGGGGCGGGGGTGCGGGGCGGGGGGTGCGGGGTGGTGGAGGGCGCCGGCGCCCGCGGCCCGGGGGCAGGGACCCCGTGGCGGGCGGACGCCGGCGCGTCCTCACACCGCTGCGCTCACCCCCGGGTGAGGTACTGCAGCCGCAGCTGCTCGGTGTTGTCCTTGGTCAGGCCCGACACGCCGTCCCGGACGACGAACGTCCACGCCGGGTTGTAGACGGGCACGAAGGGCATGTCGTCGTAGATGACCTGCTGCGCCTGGGCCGAGATCTCCGCGCGCCCGGCCTCGTCGGTCGTCGCGACGCCCTCCTGCAGCAGGGCGTCCAGGTCGGGGTTCGCGTAGGACGTGAAGTTCGTCCCCGCCGCCGAGCCCGCCAGGTAGTACATCTGGTAGAAGGGGTCGGCACCCCAGCCGAGGAAGTTGTTCAGGTACATCGGCAGCGCGCGGGCGTTGGTCTGCTGCGTGAAGTCGGCGTCCGTCAGGGGCTTGAGGTCGATGTCGACCCCGATCTCCTTCAGGTTGGCCTGGACCAGCACCGCCGCCGCGGCCTCGACCGCGTTGGACTGCTTGTAGTACAGCGTCGAGCTGAAGCCGTCGGGCAGCCCCGCCTCCGCGAGCAGGTCCGCGGCGGCGTCCAGGTCCTCCTCGAACGTCCCCGCCTCGTCGGAGTGGGTCTCCATGGAGGCCGGCACGACGCCCGTGGAGGCGTTCGCGTAGCCGTACAGCACCTGGTCCACGAGGTCCTGGTAGGGCACCGCCCTGGCGACGGCCTGCCGGACGCGGGCGTCGTCGAACGGCGCCTCGCTCGTGTTGAAGCCCAGGTACTCCAGGCGGTTGGACGGCTCGGAGACGACCGTCAGCCCGTCCTCGTCCTCCATGGCCTTGACCTGGTCGAGCGGGATGCCCTGCGCGAGGTCGAGCTCGCCCGAGCGCAGCAGCAGCGCGCGCTGCGACGGGTCGGACACGAACTGGATGGTCACGCCGGTGTTCGCGATCTTGTCCGGCGCGTAGTAGTGCTCGTTCGGCTCCAGCACGAGCTGCTGCGTCGGGTCGTACGACGCGACCGTGTACGGCCCGGAGGAGTTGGCGTTCTCACGGAACCACGCGCCGGCCCACGGGTCGTCGTCGGTGGCGTTCGCCTCGCCGGTGGCCTGCGAGAAGACGCCGAGCGGCTGCATCGCCTCCATCTTGGCGAGCAGCGGGCTGGCGAAGCTGCTGGTGACCACCACGGTGCTGTCGTCGGGCGCGGTCACGTCGTCCGGGGACGCGACGCCGGCGAACGGCAGCAGCGCCTTGACGTAGCCGGGGCCGAGCAGGCTGCGCTGGTAGGACCACACGACGTCCTGCGCGGTCAGCGGCGTGCCGTCGGCGAACGCCAGCCCGTCGCGCAGGTGGAACGTCGTCGTCAGGCCGTCCTCGGACACGTCCCAGGACTCGGCGAGCGCGCCCTCGAACTCGGTGGTGCCGGTGCGCACCAGGCCGTCGGTGTCGTAGGTCTGCTCGATCAACTGCTCGACGAGGGACCCGGTCGCCACCATCGCGGCCGGCGTGCGCCAGGCCTGCGCGTCGAGCAGGTCGACGGAGCTGTCGAGGCTGATGACGAGGGGCTCCGAGCCTCCGGCGGCGGTGCTGCCGGAGGCGTCGTCGGACGGGGTGTCGCCGCCGCCGCACGCGGTGAGGGCGAGCGCGGCGGCCACGGCCGCGGCGGCCGCCACGGAGGTGCGCCGCCGCCGGGGGAGGTGTCGCTTCACGGGGGCTCCTAGCACGGTCGAGGCGGTGCGGCCCGCCGGCGCTCGGCCGGGCTGGGTCCGCGCCGTCGGGGAGCGGCGCGGTCCCGCGCCACGTCCAGCCTCGCCGCGGCCGGGGGACCGGGGCATCGGCTGCCGGGCCAAACCGCGCGGCCCCGGGTTGTCGTGGTCCCCGAGCGCCCCCACCGTCCGGTCGGGCCCGGCCACGAGGGTAGGCAGGCGCGTGTTTCGGGAGCGGGCACCCGTCGGAAACCTCGGCGAAACGCGGCCCGCCGGCCCGTGCCCGCTCCGGACGGCTTCCGGGTCGCCTCCCAGCGCGTTCCCAGGGTCGGGTGCTCGACTGGTGCCGTGCTGCACGACCGACACCGTCGCCGGACCGACGCCGTCCCCGGCCCCGCGGAGACCGATCCCGCCGAGACCGATCCCGCCCAGCCCGATCCCGCCGAGACCGATCCCGCCCAGACCGATCCCGCCGAGACCGATCCCGCCCAGCCCCGTCCGGCGGACCCGCCCGGCGCGACCCGCGCCCCCGGCGGCGGACCCTGGCAGGTCGTCCGCGCGGGCGTCGTCGACGTCAACCGGATCGCCCGCATGCTCGCCGAGCACCGGCCGTTCATCGACCTGGACGGCGACGGCCGCCCCGACGAGGTGCCGCGTGCCGAGCACGCGGGCCCCGCGACGCGGATGGTGCTGAGCCTCGGTGCCCTCGAGCACGGCGAGGTGTGGTTCGCGCGCGACGACGCCGGGGACGTCCTGGCCGTCGCGGTGTGGCTGCCGCCGGACGCGGAGCACCTCGCGCACGACCTGCACCGCGTCGTCGCGCGGGAGCTCGGCGTGACGCCGGAGCGGGACCCCGAGCCGGCGCACGCCCCGCTGCGGTCGCTGGTCGGTGCGACCGCCCGCACGCTGGTGCACCTGCGCGACTCCGACGCCGAGCGGGTGCTGATCCTGCTCGCCGACGCGGGGCGGGTCGCCGACGCGAGACGCCGCGTGCTGCTGGCGGACGTGCTCGCACCCGTGCTGCGGGCGCAGGGGGACGAGGGCCGGGAGACCCTGGCCGTGACGGTCGACCCGGCGCAGGTGGCGGACCTCGCGGCGCTCGGGTTCGCGGAGCGCGCGCGCAGCCCGCTCGGCGCGGCGTCCCTGTGGCTCGGAGCGCACCGGCCGTCTCCGGTGCCCGAGCCCGCGGCGGTCGGTCCCGCCGTGACGACGGCGTAGCCCGGACCGCGGGCGCGCGGCCGGTCAGCCGGCGTACGCCACCGCGTAGCCCGCGGCGTCCTCCTCCAGGTCGCCGGTCTCGCCCTCGCGGACGGCCCGACGGCCGAGGACGAGCGTGTACGTCCAGAACGCCGCCAGGGCCATCGCGCCGATGACGATCTTCAGCCACCACGGCAGCGTCGACCCGGTGACGAACCCCTCGACGAGGCCCGAGACCGCGAGCGCCCCGACCAGGCCGATCGCCACGGTGACGAGAGAACGGCCCTCCTCGGCGAGCGCACGCCCGCGGGGCCGGCCACCGGGCGCGATCCACGTCCAGCACAGGCGCAGGCCCGCCGCGCCGGCGACGAAGATCGACGTCAGCTCGAGCAGGCCGTGCGGGGCGATGAGCGTGAGGAACACGTCGAGGCTGCCGTGCGCCGCCATCATCCCGCCGGTGGCCCCGACGCTCACGGCGTTCTGCACCAGGACGTACAGCGGACCGATGCCGGAGATGCCGATGCCGATGCACACGGCCGCGATCCAGGCGTTGTTGGTCCACACCACGCCCGCGAAGCCGATCCCCGGGTCGTAGTAGGAGGCGAACGCCTCGTCGACGTACTGCTGGCGCTGCGCCGGGGTGCCCATCGCCGCGAGGGCGCCCGGGTCGGTGGCGACCCACCACCCGGCGACGACGGCGAGCGCGACGAACCCCGTCATCACGGCGACGGTCCACCAGCGGATCCGGTACAGCGCCGCCGGCAGCGACACGACGAGGAACCGGCGGGCGTCGCGCCAGGCGGGCTCGTGGCTGCCGGCGATCGCCGACCGGGCGCGCGCCAGCAGCTGCGACAGCCGCGCGACCGTGTCCGGGTCGGGTGCGGAGGAGCGGACGGTGGACAGGTCGGTGGCGACCGCCTGGTAGAGGCGCACGAGCTCGTCCGCCTCCGCGCCGTCGCGGACCCGGCGCCGGGACAGCTCGTCGAGCCGCGCCCACGTCGGCTGCCGCAGCGCGGAGAAGGCGTCGAGGTCCACGGCCGCTACCCTGCCACAGGACGGCCGGTCGGCAGCGGGCGGCGCGGGCGAGCAGCAGGAGGTCCGGGGTGGACGAGGGCATCGTCATCGGCGAGGGCGTCCTGCTGGACGCGCGCCCCACGTCCGTGGCGAGCCGGCTCGGCGCGGCGGTGATCGACCTGCTGGTCCTGGGGGTCGTCGCCTTCGGCGTGGTCCTGCTCGCCGTCAACGTGGTGCGGGTCGCACCGGGCGAGGACCTGCTGCGCATCCTCCTGGTCGCCGTGATGGCGCTGGTGCTCGTCGTGATCCCGACCGCGGTGGACACGCTCACGCGCGGCAGGTCGCTCGGCAAGCTCGCGGTCGGCATCCGCGTGGTCCGCGACGACGGCGGGCCGATCCGGTTCCGGCAGGCGCTGGTGCGGGCGCTCGCGGGCATCCTCGAGCTGTGGGCGACGTTCGGGTCCGTCGCGTTCATCGCGTCGCTCGTGCACCCGCAGGGCAAGCGGCTCGGGGACATGCTCGCGGGGACGTACGTGGTGCGGGTGCGCGGCAGGGTGGAGGCCCGTCCGGTGCTGACGATGCCCCCCTTCCTCGCCGGGTGGGCGCAGGGCGCGGACGTCGCGCGCCTGCCCGACGGGCTCGCGATGTCGGCGCGGCAGTTCCTCGGCCGGGCGGCGGGACTCCACCCGGGCTCGCGCGCGGCGCTCGGGCAGCAGCTCGCCGCGGAGGTCGCCCGCTACGTCGCGCCCGGCCCGCCCCCGGGCACGCACCCGGAGGCGTTCCTCGCCGCGGTCCTCGCGACGCGCCGCGACCGGGAGCACGCCGCGGGCGTCCGCGCCGCGGCGCGCGCCGAGCACGAGGCCTCCGCGCTGCACCGGCTGCCCCACGGGGTGCCCGACCCCGCCCGCTGAGGCGTGCCGCGGGCCCGTCCCCACGCCCGCCCCGCGCCCGCAGCGTGGACACCGCCGCAGCGCGGAAGGCGCTCGCCGTACCGTGAGCCACCGGTGGGGGCAGCCACGGAGGAAACGGGGACGCGGACGGTGCAAGGACAGCTCGACCAGGTGCTCGACCAGGTGCTCGTGCGGAACCCCGCCGAGCCGGAGTTCCACCAGGCGGTCCGGGAGGTGTTCGCCAGCCTCGGGCCCGTGCTCGCCCGGCACCCCGAGTACGTCGACGCCGCCGTGCTGGAGCGGCTGTGCGAGCCCGAGCGGCAGATCGTGTTCCGCGTGCCGTGGGTGGACGACTCCGGCCGGGTGCGGATCAACCGCGGCTTCCGCGTGCAGTTCAGCACCACGCTCGGCCCCTCCAAGGGCGGGCTGCGGTTCCACCCCTCGGTCAACCTCGGGATCGTCAAGTTCCTGGGGTTCGAGCAGGTGTTCAAGAACTCGCTCACCGGCATGCCGATCGGCGGTGGCAAGGGCGGGTCGGACTTCGACCCCCGTGGCCGCTCCGACGGCGAGGTCATGCGGTTCTGCCAGTCGTTCATGACGGAGCTGGCGCGGCACATCGGCGAGTACGTCGACGTGCCGGCGGGCGACATCGGGGTCGGCGGCCGCGAGATCGGCTACCTGTTCGGCCAGTACAAGCGGATGACCGGCCGGCACGAGTCCGGTGTGCTGACCGGCAAGGGCGTCACGTGGGGCGGCTCGCTGGTCCGCACCGAGGCCACCGGGTACGGCGCGGTGCTGTTCGCGCAGGAGATGCTGCGCGCCGCGGGCCGGTCGCTCGACGGGCAGCGAGTCGTGGTGTCGGGCTCCGGCAACGTCGCCGTCTACGCCATCCAGAAGGCGCAGCAGCTCGGCGGTCACGTGGTGGCCTGCTCGGACTCCGGCGGCTACGTCGTCGACGAGCGGGGCATCGACCTGCCGCTGCTCCAGCAGGTGAAGACGGTCGAGCGGCGCTCGCTCGCCGCGTACGCGGAGCGCCGTGGCGGGTCAGCCCGGTTCGTGCCGGGCCGGCGCGTGTGGGAGGTCGGGGCCGCGGTCGCGCTGCCGTGCGCGACGCAGAACGAGCTCGACGAGTCCGACGCCCGGGCGCTCGTCGCCTCGGGGCTGGTCGCGGTCGCGGAGGGCGCCAACATGCCCACCACGCCCGACGCGGTCGCGCTGCTGCAGGACGCCGGCGTGCTGTTCGGCCCGGGCAAGGCCGCCAACGCCGGCGGCGTCGCGACGTCCGCGCTCGAGATGCAGCAGAACGCGAGCCGCGACTCGTGGTCGTTCGACTACACCGAGGACCGCCTGGCGGCGATCATGCGCTCGATCCACGACCGCTGCGCGGCGACCGCCGAGGAGTACGGGGCGCCGGGCGACTACGTGGTGGGGGCGAACATCGCCGGGTTCCTCAAGGTCGCGGACGCGATGATCGCCCTGGGCGTGGTGTAGCCGACCTCAGCAGGGGTCGGCGTCGTCCACGAGGCGGTGCAGCAGGCGCAGCAGCTCGGCCTGCTCGCCGGGCTCGAGGCGCGCGAGCAGCTCCTCGGCGTGCCGCCGGCGCTGCCGGTCCGCCTCGGCGAGCACCGCGCGGCCCTCGCCGGTGACGGCGACCAGGGTGGCGCGGCGGTCCGTCGGGTCGGGCAGGCGCTCGACGAGCCCGGCCGCTTCGAGGTCGTCGACGAGCGAGGTCACCGACCGCGGGACGATGTCCAGCGCAGCCGCCAGGGCGGTCTGCCGCTGCGGCTCCGGGTTGCGGGCGGCGGTGCGCAGCAGCCGGTGCCGGGCGGGGCTGAGGTCGACGCGCTCGCGCACGTCCCGGCGCATGGTGTGGAGCGTGCGGCGCAGCAGCCAGAACAGCTCGTCACCGGGGTGCGGGGCGTCGCCGGGCAGCGTCATGCCCCCACGATAGCGAGTTCCTGACATAGAGAGGTATCCTCACTAAAGTTCGACACCCCGGAGGGCCCATGTCCATGCACGCACGCGCCGGCGGGATGGACGCCCGGTCCATGTACCGCTCGTTCCGTCTCGACCCGTCCGTCGCGCAGCGCCGCGTCACCCGCGACGTGCTGCGCCGCATCCTCACCTTCGCCCGGCCCTACCGCCGGCTGCTCACCGTGTTCCTCGTGCTCATCGCGTTCGACGCCGCCGTCGGCGCCGCGACCCCGCTGCTCTACCAGCGGATCATCGACCACGGCATCGCGCAGGGGCGCACCGGCGTGGTGCTGGGCCTCGCCGGCGTCGTCGCGCTGCTGGCCCTCGCCTCGGCCGGCCTGGCGCTCGCCTCGCGCTGGCTCTCGTCGCGGATCGGGGAGGGCCTCATCGTCGACCTGCGCACGCAGGTGTTCGACCACGTGCAGCGCATGCCGCTCGCGTTCTTCTCCCGCACCCAGACCGGCGCGCTCGTGCAGCGGCTCAACGGCGACGTCCTCGGGGCGCAGCAGGCGTTCACCTCGACGCTGTCCAACGTCGTCTCCAACGTGCTGACCGTCGTGCTCGTGCTCGCCGCCATGCTCTCGCTGTCCTGGCAGATCACCCTGGTGTCACTCGTGCTGCTGCCGGTGTTCGTGCTGCCCGTGCGCGCGATGGGCCGCCGGCTCGCCGCGGTCACGCAGGAGGCGTACGGGCTCAACGCCGACATGGGCCAGACGATGACGGAGCGCTTCAACGTCGCCGGCGCGCAGCTCGTGAAGCTCTACGGCCGCGCGGACGACGAGACCGCCGTGTTCGCGGGCCGGGCCTCCCGGGTGCGGGACATCGGCATCACCAGCGCGATGTACAGCGCGGTGTTCCGCATCGGGCTCACCCTCGTGGCGGCCGTGGCGGTCGCCATCGTGTACGGGCTCGGCGGGGTGCTGGCCATCCAGGGCTCGCTGACCGTGGGCGTCGTCGTCGCGCTGACGTCGTACCTCACGCGGCTCTACGGCCCGATCACCGCGCTGTCCAACGTGCAGGTCGACATCATGACCACGCTCGTGTCGTTCGAGCGGGTGCTCGAGGTGCTCGACCTGCGGCCCGGCGTCGACGACGCCCCGGACGCCCGCCCGCTGCCGGACGACCTGCCCCGCACCGCGAGCATCGAGCTCGACCGGGTGACGTTCCGGTACCCGTCCGCGGCCGAGGTGTCGCTCGCGTCGCTCGAGTCCGTCGCGCGGCTGCAGACCGAGGCGCCCGGCACGACGCTGCACGACGTCTCGTTCCGTGTGCCCCACGGCCACGTGGTCGCGCTGGTCGGGCCGTCCGGCGCCGGCAAGTCGACGATCAGCCAGCTGGTCGCCCGGCTCTACGACGTCACGGCCGGGGCGGTGCGGGTCGCGGGGCACGACGTCCGCGAGGTCACCCAGGCCAGCCTGCGCGACGCGGTCGGGATCGTCACGCAGGACGCCCACCTGTTCCACGACACCATCCGCGCGAACCTGCTCTACGCCCGCCCCGGGGCCTCCGACGCCGAGCTCGAGCAGGCGCTGCGCCGTGCGCAGATCGGGGACCTGGTGTCCCGGCTGCCCGACGGCGTGGACACCGTGGTGGGCGACCGCGGCTACCGGCTGTCCGGCGGGGAGCGCCAGCGGCTCGCGATCGCCCGGCTGCTGCTCAAGGCACCCCCGGTCGTGATCCTCGACGAGGCGACCGCCCACCTGGACTCCGAGTCGGAGGCCGCCGTGCAGCGCGCGCTCGCCGAGGCGCTGGAGGGGCGCACCGCGCTGGTCATCGCGCACCGGCTGTCGACCATCCGGGAGGCCGACTCCATCGTCGTCCTGGACGAGGGCCGCGTCGTGGAGCAGGGCACGCACGCCGAGCTGCTCGCGGCCGGCGGGCTGTACGCCGAGCTGTACGAGACGCAGTACGCGACCGCGGGCTGACGTCCGGGGGCGCCCGCGGGCGCTGCGGGTGCCGTCAGACCCGGCGCGGCACCCGACCCGTCAGCGTCATGAGACGGCACATCATCCGGTGCGTCCGGTCCGACGGGGTCCCGAACATCAGCGGGCAGCCGCCGTCGATCACCGTGAGCCCGCGCGCCCGTCCCTCCGCGGCCGCGGCGTCGTCCACGCTGCCCGCGTCGACGGACCGGTGCATCCAGACCTGCCCGATCCCGAGGTCGGCCGCCTCGCGGACGGTCGCGGCGGCGTGCTCCGGGCGGGTCGCCACGACCACGGCCTCGACGCCGCCCGGGATGGCGTGCAGGTCCGGGTACGCCGGGTCGTCCTCGACCGTCTCGGCGTTCGGGTTCACCGCGAACACCTGGTAGCCGGTGTCGCGCAGCCGCCGGTACACGACGTTGCCCCCGTGGCCGCCGGGCGTGCGCGACACCCCCGTGACGGCGATCCGCCGCGACGCGAGGAACCGGTCCGCCGCGTCGCGCAGGGGCGTCGTGCGCCCGTCGTCCGTGCCGGTCGCGCCGCTGCGGTCCCTGGTCATCGTCCGCTCCTCGCGGGCCGGCGCGCGGACGCGCGACCCTGTCGTCGTGCGGCACCCCTCGCGGTGGCACCGGCCCGGGCGCTGCCGTGCACCGGGTTCTGCGCGGCACGCTAGGCGCCGGCAGGTCACCGGGCCAGGGACCTTCGTGCCGGGCCGGTCCGCCGTCAGTCCCCGGCGACCACGGCGTCGTGCTCCACCGCGTCGTCGGCCGCGAACGCCGCGAGGACGCGCGCCTCGGCCCGGGCCGCGCTGCGCTCCGCGCGCGTCCACCGCCGCAGCGGGGTCAGGGTCACGACCGCCCGCGGTGTCCGCCGCGTGCCGGAGCCGCCGCCCCGTCGCTCCCGGCGCAGCCGCCAGGTCCCCGCCACGACGCCGTCCAGCAGCACCGTGCCCGGCGGCACCCCGTTGCGGCTCGCGAGCGCCGGCCGCACCTCGGGCGTCACGATCCGCGTGCGGTCGGCGTGGCCGAGCAGCACGTCGTCGAAGTCCGGCAGCAGGCGCACGGGCACCGGGACGTCCCCGGGGAGCGGGGCACCCGGCAGGTCCAGGAGCACCCGCTCGCCACGGGGCCCGTCCGCGTGCAGGACCTCGACCAGCTCGTCACGCATCCCCTCGACCACCCCCGCCAGCCGGGTGAGCCCCGACCACGCCTGCACGTCGGCGACCGTCGCCGGTCCGTACGCCGCGAGGTAGCGCCGCACGAGCGCGGCCGCGGCCGCCTCCGGGTCGCCCACCACGGCCACCGGGCGTCCGAACCACTGCTCCGCCGTCGTCCACGTCGTCACCAGGCTGCGGCCCCAGACGCCCCGGGGCGTGACCTGCACCAGCGGCAGCAGCCCGCGCACGCCCGTCGCGAGCGAGCGCGGGTCGACGCCCGGCCAGCGCGGGCCGAGCCGGGCGCCCAGGGCGGCCGCCGTGAGCGGCTCGCCGGCGAGCGCCTCCCGCCCCGCGCTCGCGAGGTCGTCGAGGTCGACGTCGCGCAGGTCGGCGGCGGACGACGTCCCGGACCGGACGTGCCGGCGCAGCACCGGGGCGAGCAGGGGCCACAGCGTGAGCGCGTCGTCCGCCGTGACGAGGTGCACCGTGTCCCGCAGCAGCGCCAGCCGCCCGACGCGGCGCCCGAGCATCGCCGTCGCCAGGTCCGCGTGGTCGAAGCCGGCCACCCGCGCGTGCAGCGCCAGGTAGGCGGACGACGGGTTCTGCGACTGCAGCGCGACCAGGTGCGCGACCTCGTCGACCGCACCGGCGGGGGTCCGGGCGTCGAGGTGCTGGCGGGCGAGCAGCGCGCGGCCCAGCCCGCGGGTGGTCACGCGGGCGGCACCGGTCACCCGGTCACCGTACGACGGGGCGCCGACAGGCCGGCCGCGCCCGGCCGCCCGCTCAGAGCCGGCCGGCGGCCTTGAGCGCGAGGTAGGCGTCGGCGAGCCGCGGCGCGAGGTCGTCGGGCAGGGCGTCGACGACCTCGACGCCGCGGGCGCGCAGCCGCTGGGCGAGGGCCGAGCGCTCGAGCTCCGTGCGCTCGGCGGCCGCGGCGTCGAACAGCGCCGCGACGTCCTCCCGACCCGCCCGCAGGCGCTCGACCTCCGGGTCACGGACCGAGGCCAGCACCACCTGGTGCCGGGAGGCCAACCGGTCGACGACGGGCAGCAGGCCCTGCTCGACGGCGGCGGGCTCCAGTGCGGACAGCAGCACCACGAGGGCGCGCTGCGAGAGGCGCTGCTGCACCTGGCCGACCAGGCCCGGCCAGTCCGCCTCGACGAGCGACGGCTCGACGCCGGCCAGCGCGTCCGCCACGGCGGGCATGAGGCGCGGTCCCGAGACGCCCGCGACCCGGGCGCGGACGGTCCGGTCGTGGGCGAGCAGCTCGACGCGGTCGCCCGCGCGGGACGCGAGCGCCGCCAGCAGGAGAGCGGCCTCCACCGAGGCGTCCAGCCGCGGCTCCTCGCCCGTGCGGGCGGCGCTGGTGCGCGAGGTGTCGACCACGATCAGCACGCGGCGGTCGCGCTCCGGCCGCCACGTCCGCACCACCACGTCGGACCGGCGGGCGCTCGCGCGCCAGTCGATCGACCGCACGTCGTCCCCGATCACGTACTCGCGCAGGGAGTCGAACTCCGTCCCCGCGCCGCGCACCTGCACCGCCGCGCGCCCGTCCATCTCCCGCAGGCGCGCGAGCCGGCTCGGCAGGTGGCGGCGGGACGCGAAGGCCGGGAGCACCCGCAGGGTCCCCGGGACGTCGAACGAGGCCTGGCGCCCGGCGACGCCGAGCGGGCCGACCGTCCGCACCGTGACCCGGTCGGCGTGCAGGTCGCCGCGGCGCGAGGGCAGCAGCGGGGTGTCCAGGTGCCGGGCCTCGCCGGGCGGCAGGTCCACCGGGTGCCGGTCGCGCCGCGCGCCCGCGGACGGCTGCCACGCGTCCCGCACCGTCCCGCGCAGGCGGCGCCCACCGGTGTGCGTGACGGTCAGCCGCGACCGGGCGTCCTCGTGCAGCCGTACCGGGCCCGCCACCTCCCGCCGCACGGCGAGCGCGCGGGGCGATGCGGCGAGCGCGGCGTCGACCGCGCACACCACCAGGCACAGCACCGCCCACAGCAGCACCGTCCCCGGAGCCGGTAGCAGCAGCACGGGCACCACGCCGACCGCGGTCAGCGCGACCGCCCGCCAGGTGATCGTCACGGGCGCCTCAGCGGGGGACCGGCACGGACGCCAGGACGGTGTCCAGGACGGACTCGGCGGTGACGCCCTCCAGCTCGGCCTCCGCGCGCAGCTGCACGCGGTGCCGGAGCGTCGGGTGCGCCAGGGCCTTGACGTCGTCCGGGGTGACGTAGGGGCGGCCCGAGAGCCACGCCCAGGCGCGCGACGTCGCCAGCAGCGCCGTGGCGCCGCGCGGGGAGACCCCGAGCGACAGCGACGGCGACCGGCGGGTGGCGCGCACCAGGTCCACGACGTAGCCGAGCACCTCGGGGGCGACCTGGACCCGCGCGACCTCGGCGCGCGCCCGGTCGAGCACCCCGGCGCCGGCGACCGGCCGCACGCCCGCCCGGACCAGGTCGCGCGGGTCGAACCCGGCGGCGTGGCGGGCCAGCACCTCGATCTCGTCGGCCCGCTCGGGCAGCGGCAGCGTCAGCTTGAGCAGGAACCGGTCGAGCTGCGCCTCGGGCAGCGGGTACGTGCCCTCGTACTCGACGGGGTTCTGCGTGGCGACGACGACGAACGGCTCGGGCAGCGGCCGCGGCGTCCCGTCCACCGAGACCTGGCGCTCCTCCATGGCCTCCAGCAGCGACGCCTGGGTCTTCGGGGGCGTCCGGTTGATCTCGTCGGCGAGCAGCAGGTTCGTGAACACGGGGCCCTCGCGGAACGAGAACTCGGCCGTGCGGGCGTCGTACACCAGCGAGCCCGTCACGTCACCGGGCATCAGGTCGGGCGTGAACTGCACCCGCTTGGTGTCCAGGTCGAGCGCCGCCGACAGGCTGCGCACGAGCAGGGTCTTCGCCACGCCCGGCACGCCCTCGAGCAGCACGTGGCCGCGGCACAGCAGCGCGATGACGAGACCGGTGACGGCGGCCTCCTGGCCGACGACCGCGCGGCCGACCTCGGTGCGGACGGCGCCGAGCGCCTCGCGGAGGTCGGCCGAGGGCGCCGGAGGGGCCGCCGGGGCGGGGGGAGCGGCGGGCGCTGCCGACGCCGCCGGGGGAGCGGCGGGCGCCGGCGGGGTCACCGGCTCCGGCTGCCACGGGGTCGGGGCGGGGTGGTCCTGGGTCACGTGGGGTGAACCTCGCTCTCGAGCTGGTCGAGCAGGCGGGCCAGGGTCTCCAGGCCCGCGTCCGACGGGGGTGGCGGTCCGTACAGCAGGTCGCGGACCTCGGTCTCGTCACGGTGCGCTGCTCGCGCGACCGCGGTGATCAGGGAGGGGGCGTCTGCCGACCGCGGCAGGCCGAGCCGGCGGGCGAGCCGCGCGGCCGTGCCGGCCCGGAGCGAGGCGGCCGCGTGACCGTGCGCCCGTGCCACCCGGTAGAGGCGTCCACGGCCGCGCGTGGTCTCGGCGGACCGCACGACCACGGGCAGGCGCTCGACGACGACGCGGCCCAGGCGCCGGCCGCGCCAGAGCGCGAGCGCTAGCACGACGACGAGGGCCTGCAGCAGCACCAGGCGGGCGGGGGGCGGCAGCAGGTCGGCGAGCCCCGGGCCGGCCGCGCCGCCGTCGCCGGTGTCGGTGGCGGAGGGCACGTACCACACCAGCTCGTCGTGCCGACCGAGCGCCCGGAGCACGAGCGCCGCGTTGCCGTCGTCCGCGACCCGGGCGTTCGTCAGCAGTCCGGCGTCGCCCAGGACGGTGACGCGGCGGCCGTCGGACTCGACGTCGGCGTAGAGGTAGGCCTGCGGCTCGGTGCCGGGCAGCGGGAAGCACAGGGAGGCACCGGCGGGCGGGCGGTTCCCGCTCACCACGACCCCCGCCCCCGAGCCCGTGATCGTGCCCGCGGCCGCGGCGTCGGTGTCGGCGCACGTGGCGGTCAGCCGCGTCGGCGTCCCGCTGCCGCTCCAGCCGGTCTCGAGCCCCGGCACGGCGGCCGCCAGCAGGTACGACGGGTCGAGCAGCACCAGGTCCGCGCCGGAGCCGACGACGGCGTCCACCTGGGGGTCGGTCAGCAGCCAGTCGCTGGTGACGAGGAGCGTCGTACCCGGGCCGGCCGCGGCGGCCGCGGCTGCCGTGCTGCGGACGTAGGTCGTGGTCACCCCCTGGTCGGCCAGCACCTCCGCGACCGCGCGGGCGCCGTTCGCGTGCGGGTTGTCCGGCGCGAGGGGGGTGGTGCTGCGGACCGGCGCGGGCAGCACCGCCGCGAGCACCGCCAGGGCCAGCACGCCGGCCACCACGAGCACCCAGCGGTACTGGCGCCAGCGCGACCGGGCGCGGCTCCGGGCGGTCGTCCCGTCGCCGAGGACGGTCCCGTCGGGACGCCCGGGGCCCGGGACGGACGGTCCGGGGGGCGTGATGACGGCGCGGGCCGGGGCGGCGGGCGCGGGTGCGGGGGGGGGTGCCTGCTGTCTCTCGGGTGGCTTGCCGGGGGGCCCCCCCCCGCCCCCCGGCGCCCCGGCGCCCCGGTGGGCCGGGTCGCGGCGAGCCGCGCGTCGAGCTCCCGCAGCGCCGCGTCGTCCGCGGCGCCCGGCACGACGTCGCCGTACACCGAGGTCGAGCAGCTCGGCCGGGACGTCGTCGCGGGGGGGGGCCCCCCCCGGGGGGGGCGGGGGCCCCCGGGGGGGCCCCCCGGGGGGGGCCCCCCGGGGGGGGGGGCCCCCCCCCCCCCCCACCACGGCGCGGAACCGGTCCGCGACCGCCGCGGCCCAGTCGCCCCGGGCGGCCGCCGCGTCCGCGGCGGCGCGCAGCTCGGCCGCGGACCGCCGGTCGTCCGCGTCCAGCACGGAACCCGCGCGCGCGAGCCGGCGGCTGCGTCGCACCGGGCCGGTGACGAGGAACGTGACGACCACGACCACGGCCAGCACCCCCACGACCACGAGGAGGGTGCCGACGTCGCCCAGCGCCGCCCCGTCGGCGCGCGCGAACAGGTCGCGCAGCCACTCCAGCAGGCGGCTGAGGATGCTCGGCTGCTGGTGGTACACGGGGTCGGCGAGCTCGCGCTCGAGCCACCCCCGCGCCTGGTCGGCGTCGGGCACGACCGGGACCTCGCCCCGCAGGGCGAGCAGCCGGAGCGCGGCGGACGTCACCGCCCGGCGTCCCCCGCCGCCCGCGCGAGCTCGACGTCCAGGCCCTCACGGCGCATCCGCACGTCGATGTAGGCCAGCGCGATGACGCCCGCCATGAACACGGTGCTGACGGTGCTGCCGAGCGCCTGGCCCACGGCCGAGAGCGCGATCCCCGCGCCGCTGGTGAGGAACGGGTCGTCGAGCAGCAGCGTCGCGATCGTCGTGAACGGGACCGCGACCAGCGACGCGACGATGCCCACGAGGATCGACACCAGCAGGTACAGGCCCAGCAGCCGCCAGAAGCTGCCGCGCGTCAGGCGCCAGGCCCGGGCGACCGACGCCCAGAACCGGCCGCCCTCGAGCATGAGCGCCGCCGGGGCGAGCATCGTGCGGACCGTCAGCCAGAACGCGGCCACGACGAGCACGGCGGCGCCGACGAGGGCGACCAGCACCGTCAGGCCGGGGCTCTCGGTGGTGTTCCAGAGCAGGATCGTCAGCCCGACCACCGCGCCCGACAGCAGCAGCACCGCGAGCGACTGCATGATCCCGAACGCGATCACCCACCACAGCCGCTTGCCGGAGCCGCGCACGACGTCCCCGACCTGCGCGCGCTGGCCGATCACCGACCGGCTGACCGAGATGATGAGCAGCCCGGTGAGGATGGACGACGCCAGCGCGGTCAGCGGCAGCCCGGCGAGCGAGGCCAGCGACGAGCCGAACGACTCGCCGACCAGGTCGAGCTCGGCCCCGCCCACGCCGCCGGTGGTGAACCAGCCGTTCACCTCGTTGGCGACCAGGCCCGCGAGGTACCACTGCACGAGGGCGCCGAGCGCGGTGGCGACCGTGACGACGACGGCGGTGAGGCCGAACATCGTCTTCGGGTTGTGCCGGATCGCGCGGAACGCGCCGTCGAAGATCTCCCAGATGCTCAGCGGGCGCAGCGGGACGATGCCGGGCTGCGCGACCGGTGGCTGGTAGGGCGCGGGGCCCCAGCCGTACGGCGTCGGCGCGCCGGGCCCCTGCTGGCCGTACCCGGGCTGCTGGCCGTACCCCGGCTGCTGCGGGTACCCGGGCGCCGGCGGGTACCCGGGCTGCTGCGGGTACCCGGGCGCCGGCGGGTACCCGGGATGCTGCCCGTGGCCCGGCTGCTGCCCGTACCCGGGCGCAGCGGGCTGCCCGGGGGCGCCGCCGTACCCGCCCTGGCCGCCCGCCGGCGTCCAGCCACCCGGACGGGCGGCGCCCGGGTGGGTGGACGGATCGCCCCACGGCGTCGCGGCGCCCCCGTCCGGGGCGGGCGGCTGCCACCCCGGGGGCGCGTACTGCCCGTAGCGGGGCGCGGGGCGCGGGTCCTCGCCGGCGTCGGGCGCGTCCTGCGGGCGGCCCTCGTCGTGCGGCGTGCTCATCGCGTGCTCCTGGCTGCTCGGGGCGGGCGGGCCGGGTCGGGTGCCCGGGCGGGGTCGTCGCGCGGGGCCCGGAGGTCCCGCGTCGCGGCTGCGGCCATCGTGCCACGTCAGCCTGGGCGGGGGCGTGCGGTCCGGCCCGCGGCCATCCGGCCGGCGTCTGCCCCGCGAGCTGCCCGCGGATGCCATCATGGTCCGATGAAGGGACGCGTTCTCGTGGTCGACGACGACACCGCCCTGTCCGAGATGATCGGCATCGTGCTGCGCTCCGAGGGGTTCGATCCGGTGTTCTGCGCGGACGGGGACGAGGCTCTGGAGACGTTCCGGGCCTCGCAGCCGGACCTCGTGCTGCTCGACCTCATGCTGCCCGGCAAGGACGGCACCGAGGTGTGCCGCCTCATCCGCGCGGAGTCGGGCGTGCCGATCGTCATGCTGACGGCGAAGGCGGACACGGTGGACGTCGTGCTGGGTCTGGAGTCCGGCGCGGACGACTACATCGCGAAGCCGTTCAAGCCGAAGGAGCTGATCGCGCGCGTCCGGGCCCGCCTGCGGCGCAGCGACGAGCCCGCCCCCGAGCACCTGCGCATCGGGGACCTGTCGATCGACGTCACCGGCCACCGCGTCACCCGCGGCGGCGCGCCGATCCCGCTGACGCCCCTGGAGTTCGACCTGCTCGTCGCCCTGGCGCGCAAGCCCTGGCAGGTCTTCACCCGCGAGGTGCTGCTGGAGCGGGTGTGGGGGTACCGCCACGCCGCCGACACCCGCCTCGTGAACGTGCACGTGCAGCGGCTGCGCTCGAAGATCGAGGCGGACCCCGAGCGACCGGAGATCGTCGTGACCGTCCGCGGCGTCGGCTACAAGGCGGGCGCGACGCCGTCGTGAGCGGGCCCCCGCCGGCACCCTTCTCGCCGGGGGCGCCGGGACGGTCGACGCGGGTGCGCCGCCTGCTGGCCGTGCGGTCCGCGGCGCGGCTGCGCCGTCTGGTGCGCGGCTGGCGCGGCTCGCTGCAGGCGCGCGTCATCACGTGGACGCTGGCCGCGGGGCTGGTGGCGCTCGTCGTGCTCGGCGGGTACCTGTCGATCAGCGTGCGCGACGGGCTGTTCACGGCCCGGGTCGACCAGGTGCTCGCGGAGTCCGCGCGGTCGGCGGCTCAGGCCCAGAAGACGTTCGACGCCTCGACGGCGGCCACCGCCCCGGAGATCCAGCAGCTCCTCAACGACATGGTCAGCGCGCTGCGCTCCGGCGGCTCGGGGGAGCGCGAGGTCTTCATCCTGCGCACGCGCGGGCAGCAGCAGCCGATCCTCGTGACGAGTCCGGCGTCGGACTCCACGCTGCTCCAGCTCGTGTCGGACGAGCTGCGCGACGCGACCGCCCGCAACGACGGCCAGCGCTGGGAGTCCGTCGCGTGGCCGGCGACGTCCTCCGGGACGGGCCGGGTCGAGCCCGGGGTCGTCGTGGGGCAGGTCGTCACCGTGCCGTCCGCCGGCTCCTTCGAGCTGTACTTCCTGTACTCGCTGCAGGCCGAGCAGGACCGCCTCGACTTCCTGCTGGGCGTCCTGGGCATCGCCGGCGTCGCGCTCGTGGCCCTGCTCGTCACGATGACCTGGCTCGTCACGCGGCAGGTCGTGCGGCCCGTGCGGCTCGCGGCGCACGTCGCGGAGCGCATCGCGGACGGCAACCTCGACGAGCGCATGGCGGTGCGGGGCGAGGACGAGCTCGCGCGGCTGGGGCGGTCGTTCAACGAGATGACCGAGAGCCTGCAGGACCAGATCGTGCGGATGGAGAACCTCTCGGCGCTCCAGCGGCGCTTCGTCTCCGACGTCTCGCACGAGCTGCGCACCCCGCTGACGACGGTGCGGATGGCCGGCGAGATGCTCTACGAGTCCCGCGACGACTTCCCGCCGGCCGTGCGGCGGTCGGCGGAGCTGCTGCAGCAGCAGCTCGACCGGTTCGAGGACCTGCTCGGCGACCTGCTGGAGATCAGCCGGTTCGACGCGGGCGCAGCCGTCCTCGACGCGGAGGCGCGGGACGTCCGCGACATCGTGGGCGCCGCCGTGGACCAGGCCGTGCCCCTCGCCGGGCGCAAGGGCACGTGGTTGTCCGTCACCCAGCCCGACGACAGCTGCGTCGCCGACGTCGACCCGCGGCGCGTCGAGCGGGTGCTGCGCAACCTCCTGGTGAACGCCATCGAGCACGCCGACGGCACCGACGTGGAGGTCACGGTGGGCGCCGACGACCGCGCGGTCGCGGTCACGGTGCGCGACCACGGCGTCGGGATGACGCGCGACGAGGCCGAGCACGTGTTCGACAGGTTCTGGCGCGCGGACCCCGCCCGCGCGCGCACGACCGGCGGCACGGGGCTCGGCCTCGCGATCTCCCTGGAGGACGCCCACCTGCACGGCGGCTGGCTCGAGGCGTGGGGCCGGCCGCACCAGGGCGCCTCGTTCCGACTGACCCTACCGCGCCGTGCCGGCATCGTGCTGTCCGGCTCGCCGCTGCCGCTCGAGCCGCCGGCGGACCCGGAGGCGGACCCGCGTCCCGACGACGCCGGCGCGCCGGAGCGTGGCGTCGACCCGGCGGCCCTCCCCGACCTGCCGCCCACCACCGGCTCGTTCGACGTCGTCGAGCGGGCGCGCGAGGCCCAGCAGGCGGTGGCCCGGCGCACGGCCGCTGCCCGTCCCACGTCCCGGGAGGACGGATGACACCCCGGCACCGGAGCCGCGGAGCCCTGGCGGGCCTGCTGGCCGTCCTGCTGCTCAGCCTCGCGGGGTGCGTCGGCATCCCGACCTCCGGGCCCGTGGGCGTCGGCGTCGAGGGCGTCACGGACCAGGGCCCCGTGGAGCCGCTGGGCGACCCGCCCCCGCAGGACGGGTCGCAGGAGGACATCGTGCGGGGGTTCCTCGGGGCGAGCGCCGCCGGGTTCAGCCGGGACACGACCACCACCGCGGACGCCGGTGACGACTTCCGCAACGCCCGCGAGTACCTGTCCGGCGAGGCCCGCCGGTCCTGGAGCCCGCGCGAGCGCGTCGTCGTGTACTCCACCGCGTCGAGCCCCGACATCCGCCTGGAGGGGCAGTACCAGGTCCAGGTGACCATCCGGGTCGCGGCCCGGATCGACGCGGAGGGCCGGTACGCGCAGGCGGGGCCGGACGCGGAGGAGTCGCTGGTCTTCGACCTGGTGCAGGACGACGACGGGCAGTGGCGCATCTCCGGTCTCGAGGACGGCGTCGTGCTGTCGCAGCCGAACTTCGAGGCGATCTACCGGTCGGCGACGGTGTACTTCGTCTCCGGCGACGGCCTGTTCCTGGTGCCGGAGACGCGCTGGTTCCCCGTGCGGAACCTCGCGACCTCCATCGTGCGCGCGCTCATCGCCGGCCCGTCGGACTGGCTGCGCGACGCGGTGCGCAACCCCATCCCCGAGGGGGCCGCGCTGCAGCCCGACGCGGTCTCGGTCGACGACGAGGGGCGCGCGGCGGTCAGCCTGTCCGCGGGGTCGCTGCCGCCCGAGCCCGAGGACCGGGCGCTGCTGCAGGCGCAGCTCGAGGCGTCGCTGCGCATCGCCCGGGTGCGGGCCGTGGACGTGACGGCCGGCGGCGTGCCGCTGGGCGCCGAGCCCGCGGAGCTGGAGCGCGGTCAGGACGGGGGCGGGTCGCTCGAGGCGCTGCACGACGGCGGGCTGGTGCGGCTCGACCAGGGCGAGCTCGTCGAGGTCGAGGGCGTGGCGTCGCTGGCGGGGCTGGACGCCCGGGACCCGGCGCGGGACGGCTCCGGTGACCTGCGCGTCGTGCTGTCCGGCACGGACCGGCTGGTGACGGTGCCGCTGACGGGCACCCCGTCGGAGCTGCTGCTGCGCGAGCCGGACCTGGTCGGGCCGTCCGTCGACCGGCTCGGGTGGGTCTGGACTGCCTCGTCGTCGCTCCCCGGGCGCCTGCTCGCGGTCGACGCGGAGGGCACGGTGGTCGAGGTCGAGGGGGAGTGGCTGCAGGGCCGCACCGTGCGGTCGGTGCGGATGGCGCGGGACGCGACGCGGGTCGCCGTCGTGTCGTCCGGGTCGGACGGCGTGCGCGTCGACGTCGCCGCGGTGGTGCGCGACGGCTCCGGCACGCCGCAGGTGGTCGGCGAGGCGTGGCGCACCGGTGTGACGCTGCTGGACGCGACCCGCGTCGTCTGGGTCGACGAGAGCACGCTCGGCGTCCTGGGGCGCTCCGGCAGCACGACGACCGACGTGTACCACCTCGTGCCGCTGTCCGGCCAGGTGCAGGCCCGCCCGCCGATCGTGGACTCGGTGGACATCGCGGGCGGCAAGGGCGACGGGGTCCTGTACGTCGCCACCGCCGACGGGGCGCTGTACGCCCGTTCGGGGTCCAGCTGGGAGCGGGTCGCGGACGGCGTGCGCGACCCGGCGTTCGCGGGCTGAGCGGGCGCCAGGTCCTCCCCAGGGCGGGGGACCGTGCGGGGGCGCGCTCGACCTGGGGACGCCGGAGGCGCGGCGGGCCGGGGCCGCGCAGCATGGCGGGATGACGCGGCTGCTGCACGACCTGGTGGACCTGGTGCTCCCCGTGACCTGCGCCGGCTGCGCGCGGCCGGGGCGCGCGCTGTGCCCGGCGTGCCTGCACCGCTGGTCCGGCCCGCCCCGCCGGTGCGAGCACGCGGCCGGCCGGCTCGACCGCCTCGACGGGACCGTCCTGCCGGTCTGGGCGCTCGCCGTGGGGGCGGGCACCGTGCGGCGCGCGGTCGTGGCGTGGAAGGACGGCGGGCGGGCCGACGTGTCGCCCTGGTTCGCAGCCGTGGTGCGCCGTGCGGCTCCGGTCCTGGTGGCGGAGGTGGCCGCCGCGCGCGCGGCGCCCCCTGCGTCCGGCGTGCCGGGGCCGCCCGGTGCGCCGCGGGTCGCGCTCCGCGGGGTGGTGCCGCCACCGGGCCGGCTGGTCGTGGTGCCGGCGCCGGCCTCGCGGGCGGGCGCGGCGAGGCGCGGCGAGGACCTGGTGGCCGGCCTGGCCGGGGCACTCGCCGCGGGGCTCGCGGACGCCGTGCCCGCCGTCCCGACCCGGCCTGCCGTGCCGACGCCACGCGTCCGGGTCCCCGCCGCGGTGCCGGTGGTGCCCGCGCTGCGTCTCGCCCGCGGGGGTGCGGACCAGGTCGGGCTCGGCGTCCGCGGGCGCGCGGCCAACCTCGCAGGCCGGGTGCGCGTGCACCCGCGTGCCCGTGCCGCCCTCGCGGGCGCCGACGTGCTGCTGGTCGACGACGTCCTGACCACGGGGGCGACGCTGGCCGCCTGCCGCGCCGCGCTGGAGCGGGAGGGGGCGCGCCCGCGCGGCGCCGTGGTGCTCGCCGTCACCCCTCCGCCCGGCGCGCCGCCGTCCTGGTTGGAACCCACGACCGCGCCGGGCTAGCGTGGTGCCCCAGAGCAGCCGGGCGGCAGGGACGTCACCCGGTTCCCGGGTCTCGGCGGGCGCGCCCGCACGAGGAGGTGGTGCCCGCATCCCGCCCCACGAGGGCGTTCGAGAGCACGCTGCCGGGCGGGGGAGGACCCCGCCCCCCGGACCTCCAGGAGGTATCCCATGGAGATCGTCGTCGCAGGCCGTCACACCGACGTCCCCGAGCGTTTCCGTCAGCACGTGACGGACAAGCTCGCCAAGCTCGAGCAGCTCGCGCCCCGTGCGCAGCGCATCGACGTCGAGGTGACCCACGAGCCCAACCCCCGGCAGGCTGCGGCCGCCGAGCGGGTCGAGCTCACCGTGGTCGGCAAGGGACCGGTGATCCGGGCCGAGGCGTGCGCGGACGACCGCTACGGGGCGTTCGACCTGGCGATCGACAAGCTGACCGAGAGGCTGCGCCGGGCGCGTGACCGGCGCAAGAACCACCGGGGGCGCTCGCAGGCGCCGACCGGTTCCGTCCCGGTCCCCGCCGAGCCCGAGCCGGAGCCGCAGGACCTCGCGCCCGAGCCCTCCGAGGACGGCGTCGTCGAGACCACCCTCGGGGACTCGCCGGTGGTGATCCGCGAGAAGGTGCACCTCGCCCAGCCGATGACGATCGACGACGCGCTGTACGAGATGGAGCTGGTCGGGCACGACTTCTTCCTGTTCGTCGACGCGGAGACGGCGCAGCCCGCGGTCGCGTACCGGCGTCGGGGCTGGAGCTACGGCGTGATCAAGCTCGACGCCGCGGTGACGACGACGGGGAGCGGCACCGCGCACGCCGGGGCGGTCGCCCAGCGCTGAGGCGCCACGCGGGCCGGCGTGTGCCGCCACCCGCACGGCAGCGCCCGCCGGCACGTGCCGGCGGGCGCTGCCGTGCCGGGCCGCGGACGTCGCGCGGCGTCGGCGGCGCGCCGCGCGGGCACCGCGGTCCGCGTCCGTGACGGCGGCGGCGGTGGAGTGCCGGCCCGGCCCCGGCCCGGACGGTGTCGGTGGCGGGCGGCACGATGGGTCGATGAGCACGACGACCCCCGCCGCCCCGCCCCGGGGGACCGCGCACCGACCCGGCGGCACGCTGTCCCTCTCGCAGGCGCGCCGCGTCGCCCTCCGCGCCCAGGGGCTCGACCGCCCCCGTGCACCGCGCACCGGGCCGGCGACCATGCGCCACCTCCAGCAGGTCGTGGACCGGGTCGGGCTGCTCCAGATCGACTCGGTCAACGTCCTCGCCCGGGCCCACCTCATGCCGACGTTCTCGCGCGTGGGGCCGTACGACACGGCGCTGCTCGACCGCGCGTCCGGTCGGGCGCCGCGGCGGCTGGTGGAGACGTGGGCGCACGAGGCGTCGTACGTCCCGCCGGAGACGTACGCGCTGCTCGGCTGGCGACGCCGCGCGTACCTGGACCACGCGTGGGGCTCGATCCGGGAGGTGCCGATGCGGTTCTCGCCGCTCGTCGCGGACGTCCTGGCCATGATCGAGGCCGACGGCCCGCTCACGGCCTCCGAGGTGCACGCGCACGTCGAGGCCGAGCACCCCCGGACGCGCACCGACTGGGGCTGGAACTGGACGGCGTCCAAGCGGGTGCTCGAGTTCCTCTTCTTCACCGGTGAGGTGGCCTCCGCGCGCCGGAACGCCCAGTTCGAGCGGTGCTACGACCTGACGTCCCGCGTGCTGCCGGCCGCGGTGCTCGACGTGCAGGAGCCGGACGAGGCGACGGCGGTGCGCGAGCTCCTCGCCATCGCCGCCCGCGCGCACGGCGTCGCGTCGGCACGCTGCCTGCTCGACTACTTCCGCGTCAGGGGCGCGGGGGCACGACGGGCGCTGGACGAGCTCGTGGAGGACGGCACGCTCGTCCCCGTGCGGGTGTCCGGCTGGGAGCGACCGGTGTACCTGCACGCCGACGCCGACCTGCCGTGTCGCGCCACCGGTCGCGCCCTGCTCAGCCCGTTCGACCCGCTGGTCTTCGAGCGCCGCCGCCTGGAGGAGCTCTTCGGTCTGCGCTACCGCATCGAGATCTACGTGCCGGAGGCGCAGCGGGTCCACGGCTACTACGTGCTCCCGTTCCTGCGCGGCGAGCGGCTCGCGGCGCTCGTCGACCTCAAGGCCGACCGGGCGTCGCGCGTGCTGCGCGTCCACGCGGCGCACGAGCCACCGGGGGCGGGCGACGACGCCGCGGAGGTCGCCGCCGACCTCGCGGACGAGCTCCGCCTGCTGGCCGGCTGGCTGGGTCTCGACGACGTGGTCGTCGGGGGCCGGGACGGCGAGCCCCGTGGGACTCTCGCGGGTGTGCTCACCGCCGCGCTCGCGACGCGCTGACGTCGTCGCCCACGCCCGGGGCGCCGGTTGCTGCCGGTCGGCGTGCCTCACCTACGATGGACAGGGCCCGGCTGTGCGGTCGGGACGCCGGGACGCCCCGCGCATCCGCGCCGGGGCGCAGCGAGTCGGGAGTGCACGTGCCTGCGATCCTCGAGAAGGTCCTCCGCCTGGGCGAGGGACGGATCCTCAAGAAGCTGTCGGGCATCGCCCAGCAGGTCAACCTGCTGGAGAGCGACTTCTCGTCGCTGTCGGACGCGGAGCTCCGCGAGGAGACCGACCGCTTCAAGGCGCGGCTGGCCGACGGCGAGACGCTCGACGACATCCTCGCGGAGGCGTTCGCGGCCGTGCGGGAGGCCGCGCGCCGCACGCTCGGCCAGCGGCACTTCGACGTCCAGCTCATGGGCGGGGCCGCGCTGCACCTGGGCAACATCGCCGAGATGAAGACCGGTGAGGGCAAGACGCTGGTCGCCACCGCGCCGGCGTACCTCAACGCGCTGACCGGCCAGGGCGTGCACGTCGTCACGGTCAACGACTACCTCGCGAGCTACCAGGCGGACCTCATGGGCCGCGTCTACCGGTTCCTCGGCCTGACGACCGGCGTCATCCTCCAGGGCCAGACCCCGGCGGAGCGGCGCGCGCAGTACGCCGCGGACATCACCTACGGCACGAACAACGAGTTCGGCTTCGACTTCCTGCGCGACAACATGGCGTGGAGCACGGACGAGCTCGTGCAGCGGGGCCACCACTTCGCGATCGTCGACGAGGTCGACTCGATCCTCATCGACGAGGCGCGCACCCCGCTCATCATCTCCGGCCCCGCGTCCGGTGACGCGAACCGCTGGTACGCGGAGTTCGCCAAGGTCGTGCGCCGCCTGCAGCCGGAGCGCGACTACGAGGTGGACGAGAAGAAGCGCACCATCGGCGTCCTCGAGCCCGGCATCGAGCGGGTCGAGGACTACCTCGGCATCGACAACCTGTACGAGTCGCTCAACACCCCCCTGATCGGGTTCCTCAACAACGCCATCAAGGCCAAGGAGCTCTTCAAGCGCGACAAGGACTACATCGTCGACAAGGGCGAGGTGCTCATCGTCGACGAGCACACCGGCCGCGTCCTGCCGGGCCGCCGCTACAACGAGGGCATGCACCAGGCCATCGAGGCCAAGGAGGGCGTCGCCATCAAGGCGGAGAACCAGACGCTCGCGACCATCACGCTCCAGAACTACTTCCGCCTGTACGACAAGCTCGCCGGCATGACCGGTACCGCCGAGACCGAGGCGGCCGAGTTCCAGGGCACGTACAAGCTCGGCGTCGTGCCCATCCCGACGAACCGCCCGATGCAGCGCGTCGACCAGGCGGACCTCGTCTACAAGGCCGAGGAGGGCAAGTTCGACGCGGTCGTCGCCGACATCGTCGAGCGGCACGCGAAGGGGCAGCCGGTCCTCGTCGGCACGACGAGCGTCGAGAAGTCCGAGCTGCTCTCCCGGAAGCTGCGCAAGGCCGGGGTGCCGCACGAGGTGCTCAACGCGAAGCAGCACGCGCGCGAGGCGTCGATCGTCGCGCAGGCGGGCCGCAAGGGCGCCGTCACCGTCGCGACCAACATGGCGGGCCGTGGCACCGACATCATGCTCGGCGGCAACGCCGAGTTCATGGCCGTCGCCGACCTGGCCGCCCGCGGGCTCGACCCGAAGGAGAGCCCGGAGGAGTACGAGGCCGCCTGGCCCGAGGCGCTCGAGAAGGCCAAGGCGGCGGTGGCGGCCGAGCACGACGAGGTCGTCGAGCTCGGCGGCCTGTACGTGCTGGGCACGGAGCGGCACGAGTCGCGCCGCATCGACAACCAGCTCCGCGGCCGCTCCGGCCGGCAGGGCGACCCGGGCGAGTCCCGGTTCTACCTGTCGCTCCAGGACGACCTCATGCGGCTCTTCAACTCCGGCATGGCGGAGTCGATGATGACCCGCGCCGGCTTCCCGGACGACCTGCCGCTCGAGTCCAAGATCGTCACGCGCGGCATCCGGTCCGCGCAGTCGCAGGTCGAGGCGCGCAACTTCGAGATCCGGAAGAACGTCCTCAAGTACGACGACGTGCTGTCGCGGCAGCGCGAGGTCATCTACGAGCAGCGCCGTCGCGTGCTCGAGGGCGAGGACCTGCAGGACCAGGTGCAGCACTTCCTGGAGGACGTGGTGGACGACTACGTCGCCGCGGCCACGGGGGAGGGCCACCCGGAGGACTGGGACCTCGAGCAGCTCTGGGCGTCGCTCAAGGCCGTCTACCCGGTCTCGATCGAGGTCGACGAGGTCGTCGAGCAGGCCGGCGGGCTCGGCCGCGTGACGCCCGAGCTGCTGCGCACCGAGCTGCTGTCGGACGCGCGCATCGCCTACCAGGAGCGCGAGCAGAGCCTCGGCGAGGCGAACATGCGCCAGCTCGAGCGTCGTGTCGTGCTGTCCGTGCTGGACCGCAAGTGGCGCGAGCACCTCTACGAGATGGACTACCTCAAGGAGGGCATCGGTCTGCGGGCGATGGCCCAGCGCGACCCGCTCATCGAGTACCAGCGCGAGGGCTTCCAGCTGTTCCAGGCGATGACCGGGTCCATCAAGGACGAGGCCGTCGGGTTCCTGTTCAACCTCGAGGTCAAGGTCGCCGAGCCCGCGCAGCCCGCCGCCGGCGGGACGCCCGTGGAGGACGCCCCGGCCGCCGGGGAGGGCGCGGGCGACGGCGCGGGGCCCGTGCTCGTGGCGAAGGGGATCGACGGGCCCGACCAGCGCGTGCCGCTGCAGTACTCGGCGCCGAGCGTCGACGGGGACAGCGGCGCGCAGGTGACCCGCAGCGGCCGTCGCGCCGCGGGCGCATCGGCCGCCCCGGCCGCCTCCGGGCGCCCGGCCGACGACGGCGCGGACGACGCCGCGAGCGGCAACCGCGAGGCGCGGCGC
Organism: Cellulomonas sp. C5510; assembly: GCF_019797765.1. Classification (NCBI taxonomy): domain Bacteria; kingdom Bacillati; phylum Actinomycetota; class Actinomycetes; order Micrococcales; family Cellulomonadaceae; genus Cellulomonas; species Cellulomonas sp. C5510. Next base: position 2,793,342 of record NZ_CP081862.1, on the reverse strand, counting down.
AAGGCGGCCAAGCAGCAGCGCCGCCGGGGCTGACCCCGGCCGCTGACCGGGGGTGGCCGGGGACCGCCGGCCGCCCCCGGCACGTCAGCCCACGACCAGGGCTGCGGCCCGCCACCGCCCCGCCACCCGGATGAGCCGGACCGCGACGGCCCGCACCCGCCCCGCGTGGGCGACCACCACGGACGCCTCGAGCGCGTCCTGGCCGACCGCGACGGCACGGACCCGCCGGACCGATGGTCGTCGCACCGGGCTCTCGGTGCGGCCCGCCAGGTCGCCCGGCGCCGCGACCGGGTCCAGCACGCGGCTGCGCGGCGCGGTGAGGGCGGCGCGGCGGGCGAGCGTGTCGTAGACCTCCGGGGTGACCCAGCGGGCGAGCTGGGCGAGCGGCCTCGTGCCGGAGAGCACCTCCACGGCGGCGAGCGCGACCATGCAGCAGGCCTGCCGTGGGTCCAGGGTGGCCGCCGGCCCGCCGGCCGGACCCGGGGGCAGCGCGGGCACCGGCACCGGCTCGGTGGGGACCCGGTCGGGGACCGCGTGGCTGTACGCGGCGACGCTGCCCGCCCCGAGGCGCTCGACGACAGGCTGGCGGGCGGGGGCGTCGTCGGCCACCGGTGCGGGCCGGCGGGGCGGGCGGCGCCGGGCCGGGAGCGGGACGGCCGTCCTGCGCGGGCGCGTCGGTCCCGTCGGGGCGGGCCCGTCCGTCGCCGGGGCGTCCCTGTCGGCGCCCCCGGGCGGGAGGACGCGCCGGCCGGAGGAGATCGCCGTCGCGTCCGCCGACGTCGTCGTCGGCGGCGCCGGCACGAGCCGCACCTCCACCACGGTGCTCATAGGTGCACCGCCGGCGGCCGTCCCGTCGTGGCGCGCGGGCGGGCGGTCTCGCCCAGGGGACCGGTCGTGGGGCGCTGGCTGGTCGTCATGTGTCCTCCGTCGGGGCGCTGGGGCGCAAGGGGACGCCAGGTCTACCCGGCACCCCGGCGCCCCCACCAATCCGGCTGCGCAGCCTGGGGACGACGGCGTCGTCTCGACCACACTCGCCCCGGTTCGTCCCGGATGTGCACCGTGCACGGGGCGTGGGCGGGCACACTGGTGCCGTGCGCCTCTACCTGCCTGCGACCCTCGACGAGCTCGACGCCCTGCTGCGCGCGGGCACCCCTCTCGCTGCCCCGCGACGGGCCCACGCGGTCACGCCGGCGCTCGCCGCGCTGCTGCCCGACGAGGACGAGGAGGGGGTGGAGTTCGCCGCGCAGCTCATGGCCGCCGACGACGCGCTCGTGCTGCTCGCAGCGCGCCCCGGGGCGCCGGGGCTGCGCCTGGTCGTGACGGTGGAGGTGCCGGACGACGCCGTCCGCGCGGGGGCGCCCGGGGACGAGGACACGGGCGACGAGGCCGCGAGCCTGGTCTCCCTGACGTCGTCCGTGGCGCTGGACGACGTCGTGTGCGCGCACGTGGACGAGCCCGCGGCTCGTGATGAGGTGGCGCTCGCGCTCGACGGCGACGACGCGGCGCTCGACGCCCTGGCCGAGCGCGACCTGCTCTGGTACGACGTGTCCGAGCTGGACCGCATCCCGCGCTAGGTGCCGTTCAGCGCTCCAGCAGGGGATCCAGCACCTGCAGCGCGGCGCCGTGCAGCCGGCCGTTGGACACCAGGGCGGAGCCTCCGAACGGCCCGTCGACCCCCTGCAGCGAGGTGAACCGGCCGCCGGCCTCGGTGACGATCGGCACGAGGGCGGCCATGTCGTGCAGCGACAGCTCGGGCTCCGCGGACAGGTCCACCGCACCCTCGGCCACCAGGACGTGCGACCAGAAGTCCCCGTAGGCGCGGGTGCGCCACACCTGGCGGGTGAGCGACAGCATGTGCTCCAGCCGGCCCTGCTCCTCCCAGCCGCTCAGGCTGGAGTAGGAGAACGACGCGTCCTGGAGCCGGCCGACCTCGGAGACCCGGAGCCGGCTCGCCGCCGCGAGCGACCGCCCGGACCACGCCCCGGAGCCCTGCGCCGCCCACCACCGGCGACCGAGCGCCGGCGCGCTGACGAGGCCGACCACCACCTCGTCGCCGTCGAGCAGCGCGATGAGGGTGGCCCACACGGGCACACCGCGCACGAAGTTCTTCGTCCCGTCGATCGGGTCCACGACCCAGCGCCGCGGACCGTGCCCGGTGTCGGGCATCTCCTCGCCGTGCACCGCGTCGCGGGGGCGGGTCCGTGACAGCTGCGTCCGCACGAGCTCCTCGGCCGACCGGTCGGCGTCGGAGACCGGCGTGAGGTCCGGCTTGGTCTCGACCCGCAGGTCCTGCGCCTTGAAGCGCGACATCGTGAGCCCGTCCACCTGGTCGGCGATCACGTGGGCGAGGCGCAGGTCGTCGTCGTACCGGGTCATGCGCCCAACCTATCCGGAAGCCGCCGGTCAGCCCGCCGGGTCCGGTGCGCCGGTCCGGCTGACCAGCAGCCGGCGGAACGAGTCCACACGCGCGGCGCGGCCTGCCCGTGCGTCGTCGTCCGGGGCCCCGGCCACCCAGTCGTCCAGCGCGCAGTCGGGCGCGTCCGCCGCGTGGGTGCAGCCGCGGGGGCAGCCCTGCGCGACCTCCGCGAGGTCCGCGAACGCGCCGAGCAGGTGGTCCGGGTCCACGTGCGCGAGGCCGAAGGAGCGCACGCCGGGCGTGTCGATGACCCACGTGCCGGCCGGCCCGGGGACGCGGAGCGCGACCGCGGACGTCGACGTGTGCCGGCCGCGGCCGGTGACGTCGTTGACGACGCCGGTGGCCCGCAGGGCGTCGGGGACGAGGGCGTTGACGAGGGTCGACTTGCCGACGCCCGAGTGCCCGACGAGCACCGACGTGCGGCCCGCCAGCGCGTCCTGCAGCGCGTCGAGGCCCTCGATCGCGTCCCCGCCCCGCCGGGTGACGACGACGCGCACGCCGATCGGCTCGTAGAGCGAGCGCAGCGTCACCGGGTCGGCGAGGTCCGCCTTGGTGAGCGCCAGCAGGACCTCCATGCCGGCGTCGTAGGCGGCGACGACGCAGCGGTCGATCATCCGGGTCCGCGGCTCGGGGTCGGCGAGCGCGGTGACGACGACGAGCTGGTCGGCGTTCGCGACGATGACGCGCTCGACCGGGTCGGTGTCGTCCGCCGTGCGGCGCAGCACGGTCGTCCGGTCGGCGATCCGCACGATGCGCGCGAGCGACCCCGCCGCGCCGGAGGTGTCGCCGACCAGGTCGACCCGGTCGCCGGGGACGACGCGCTCCCGGCCCAGCTCCCGGGCCTTCATGGCGGTGGCGACCCGCTCGCCGGGACCGTCGGCGTCGACGAGGACGGTGTAGCGGCCCCGGTCGACACCGGTGACGAGCGCCCGCTCGGCGTCGGCGTGCTCGGGCCGGGTCTTGGTCCGCGGGCGGGAGCCCCGCCTGCTCGGGCGGACGCGCACGTCCGACTCGTCGAGCGCCCTGCGCGCCACGGTCAGCGGTCCCCGGCGAGGGCGGTCACGCCAGCATCCCGTCCCACAACCCGACGAAGTCGGGGATCGTCTTGGCGGTCGTCGCCACGTCCTGCACGAGGATCCCGGGGACGGCCAGGCCGAGCAGCGCCCCGAACGTGGCCATGCGGTGGTCGGCGTACGTCCGCACGGTGCCCCCGTGCAGGGCGCGCGGCGTGATGACCAGGCCGTCCGCCGTCTGCTCGGCCTGCCCGCCGAGCCGGGTGATCTCCGCGGACAGCGCCGCGAGCCGGTCGGTCTCGTGGCCCCGCAGGTGCGCGATCCCGCGCAGCCGTGTGGGGGAGTCCGCGAGGGCCGCGAGGGCGGCGATCGTGGGGGCGATCTCGCCCGCGGCGTGCAGGTCGAGGTCGAGGCCCCGGACCGTGCCGGTGCCCGTGACGGCCAGCACGTCGCCGTCCAGCCGCGTGGTCGCGCCCATCCGCTCGAGGATGCCGGGCAGCAGGCCGCCCGGCTGGGTGGTCGACGCCGGCCACCCCGGGACGCGGACCGTCCCGCCGGCCACCAGTGCCGCGCACAGGAACGGCGCCGCGTTGGACAGGTCGGGCTCGACGCGGACGTCGCGCGCGGCCACCGGACCGGGCTCGACGCGCCAGATGGCCGGTCGGGAGTCGTCCACCACCACGCCCGCGGCGCGCAGCACCTCCACGGTCATCTCGATGTGCGGCAGGCTCGGCAGGGTCGGCCCCGTGTGCCGCACGGTGAGTCCCTGGTCGAACCGGGCCGCCGCGAGCAGCAGCCCCGACACGAACTGGGACGAGCCGGACGCGTCGACGTCCACGCTGCCGCCGCGCACCCGGCCGGCACCGGCGACCACGAACGGCAGGTGCCCGGGCGCGCCCTCCTCGTCGACCCGGACGCCGAGGGCGCGGAGGGCCGCGAGCACCGGACCCATCGGGCGGACGCGGGCCCCCTCGTCTCCGTCGAACCGGACCGGGCCGTCCGCCAGGGCGGCGACGGCGGGCAGGAACCGCATGACCGTGCCTGCCAGGCCGCACTCGACCTGCCCGGGTCCGCCGAACGGCGCGGGCGTGACGACCCAGTCGCCGGGCGACGCCGGGTCGTCAGCCACCAGGGTGCCGAGGTCGCGGAGCGCCTGGGCCATGAGGAGCGTGTCCCGGGACCGGAGCGGGGCCCGCAGGCGCCCGGGCCCGTCGGCGAGGGCCGCGAGCACGAGGTACCGGTTGGTCAGGGACTTCGACCCGGGCACCTCGACGGTGGCGTCGAGCGGGCGGGCCGCGGTCGGGGCGGGCCAGTCGGCGGCGGCGCCGACCCCGGCGGGGACGTCGTCGCGGGTGGCGTGGCTCATGCCAGCAGGCTAGCGGGACGGGCCGCGGCGACGACGGCCCCGTCCACGCCGGGGCGCGGGTCCCCCTCCGCGCCCGTTCCCGAGGCCCGCGCCCTCAGTGCGTGGCCTCGGAGACCGACCGGCGCGCGGCCCTGCCCGCTGCGGCGACGCCGGCGGCGGCGGCGCTCGACGCCGACGCGGCGGCCGCCCGTGTGGCTCGCGCGTGCTCGACGCGCCAGCGCACCGACGGACGCCCGGCGGTGTCGGCGGCGGCGATGAGGGCGCCGCCGCTCAGCGACAGGCCGCGCAGGAACCGGGTCTTGCGGGCCTTCTTCTCCTCGGCGTCGAGGTGGGCGCGCTCCTTGCGGGACGGCGGGGCGTCGGCGGCCGCGAGAGGGAGGGTGAGGGCGGCGAGCGCCAACGCGGCGGCGCGCGGTGCGCGCCCGGTGGCCAGGAGCAGCGCCGCCAGCGCGGTGGCGCCGCCGTGCGCCCGCACCAGCGTGGTCAGCTGCCCGTCGGACGGGTGGCGGTACGCGTCGAGGGCCCCGCCGAGCGCGCCGCGCGGCACCGAGGCGGACAGACGCTCGACCGCGTCCCGCGCGACGGGGACGTGCGCGGACGGGCGGCGCAGGGCGTCGACCCCCTCGCTGAGGAACCACGACGCGAAGAGCGGTCGGGCGATGCGGCGCAGCAGCATGACGTCCTCCTCCGGCGGTCCGCGACGCACGGACACCTGCGGTCCAACGTAGTGTCCGCCGCCGCGCCGCGCGCCCGGGAATGCCTGCGGCGGGCGGACGTGTTGTGCAGGCCATGAGCTGTACCACCCTGGAACGCCCTGCGCCCGCCCCTGCGGGCGCGACGCTGCCGGTGGCCTCCCCGCTGCCTGCGTCCGCCCCGGACCTGCCGGGCGTGTCCCCCGCGCGCGCACTAGGCTCGGCGCCGATGAGCGAGGACACCACACGCGCCCCCGAGTCCGAGGACGACGCGGCGCGCAGCGAGCGGTTCGAGGCCGAGGCGCTGGTCTACCTGGACCAGCTCTACGGCGCCGCCCTGCGCATGACCCGCAACCCGTCGGACGCCGAGGACCTGGTCCAGGAGACGTTCGCGAAGGCGTTCGCGGCGTTCCACCAGTACCGGCCGGGCACGAACCTCAAGGCGTGGCTGTACCGGATCCTGACGAACACCTTCATCAACACGTACCGCAAGAAGCAGCGCGAGCCGCAGCAGTCGCAGGCCGACGAGATCGAGGACTGGCAGATCGCGCGCGCGGAGTCGCACACCTCGACCGGGCTGCGCTCGGCCGAGGCGGAGGCGCTCGACCACCTGCCGGACTCGGACGTGAAGGACGCGCTCGCGCGGCTCCCGGAGGACTTCCGGATCGCGGTCTACCTCGCGGACGTCGAGGGCTTCGCCTACAAGGAGATCGCCGAGATCATGGGCACCCCGATCGGGACGGTGATGTCCCGGCTGCACCGCGGGCGGGGCCAGCTGCGCGACATGCTGGCCGACTACGCCCGCGACCGGGGTCTCGTGGCCGCGGCGCCGGCGCCCGACGGCACCGGCACGGGGACGGGGAGGGCACGATGACGGGCTGGGACGCGGCGGCGGGGACCTCCGCCGGGGGGCCGTCCGGGGGCTGCGGCCCGGAGTGCGAGCAGGCGCTCGGCCGGCTGTTCGCCTACGTCGACCGCGAGCTCGAGCCGGTCGACGCCGCCCAGGTGCGCGCGCACGTCGAGGAGTGCCGGCCCTGCCTGGACGAGGTGGCCGTCGAGACGATGCTCAAGGAGCTCGTGCGGCGCTGCTGCCAGGAGCAGGCCCCGGCCGACCTGCGCCTGAAGATCCACGCCCGTCTGACCGAGCTGCGGGTGACGCGCACGACGTGATCCCGGCGTCCGCCCGCGCGGGCGGACGAGGACGACGAAGGGCCCGGTGCGTGAGCACCGGGCCCTTCGTGCGCTTCGCGGCGGCGCCGCCCGACGCCTCAGGCGTTGGGGCGCTTGCCGTGGTTGGCGGAGCTCCCGGCGCGGGAACGGCGCTTGCGGCCACGCTTGCTCATCGATCTCTCCCTGGTCTGGCGTGCCGGCCGGACGAGGTGTGCCTCGACGGCCCAGTGACCCCCCATCGTCCCACACCCCGCGGGGCCCGCCGCACGCGGGTGTTCAAGCCCCGGGGGGTTCCGGCCGATGACAGGGGGGTGACCGAGCAGCCGCAGTCCGTCGTCCCCCTCCTGCACGCCCTGGCTCAGGCCGGCGGCTCCGACCTGCACGTGAAGGTCGGGTCCGAGCCCCGGGTGCGCGTCGACGGCCGCCTGCGACGGCTCCAGGCGCGGGCGCTGACCCCGCGGGACACGGCGAACATGCTCGACGAGGTGCTCCCGGCTGAGCTCGCGGAGGAGTTCGCGCACTCGCACGAGGCGGACTTCGCGTTCTCGCTGTCGGGAGTCGGGCGCTTCCGGGTCAACGCGTACCAGGCCCGCGGCACCTACGGGCTGGTGTTCCGGCTGGTCGCGATGGGCGCGCAGTCGATGTCGGAGCTCGGGCTCCCGGACGTGGTGGGGGAGCTGGCGCTGGAGCCGCGCGGCCTGGTGCTGGTCACGGGCCCGACGGGGTCGGGCAAGACGACGACGCTGGCGTCGATGATCGACCTGATCAACACCGTCCGCGAGGCCAACATCGTCACGATCGAGGACCCGATCGAGGTGCTGCACCAGGACAAGCGCGGCATCGTCTCGCAGCGGGAGATCCGGCAGGACACCGCGGACTTCACGGTCGCGCTGCGGGCGGCGATGCGCCAGGACCCCGACGTGATCTTCGTCGGGGAGATGCGCGACGTCGAGACGGTGCGGGCGGCGCTGTCGGCGGCGGAGACCGGTCACCTCGTGCTGTCGACGCTGCACACCATCGACGCCGCGGAGTCGGTGAACCGCATCGTCGACTTCTTCCCGCCGCACGAGCAGCAGCAGGTGCGGGTGGCCCTGGCGCAGGCGCTGCGCGGCATCGTGTCGCAGCGCCTGGTGCGCCGGGCGGACGACCACGGCCGGGTCGCGGTGATCGAGGTGCTGGTCAACACGGGTCGCACGGCGGAGGCGATCGTGGACCCGGGGAGCACCGAGCCGCTGCTGGACCTGATCCGGCAGGGCGACTACTACAAGATGCAGACGTTCGACCAGCACCTGGTGCGCCTCGTGGCGGACGGGTCCGTGTCGTACGACGAGGCCGTCGCGGTGGCCACCAACCCGCAGGACCTGACCGTCGAGCTGCGGGCGATCGGCGTGATCGCCTGACCTCTTGCGGGTGTCCCGGCGGCGTCCTACGGTGACAGAACGCGATATATCTCGAACCGAGGAGCCTGCCGTGGCCACCGAGTCCTGGGTCGTCATCGGCCCCCAGACCGTCGACGTGGAGGACGTGCGCTCGCTGCGCGTCCAGGTGAACGGCGGGCGGGTGGACGTCGTCGCGCACGACGACCCCGCCGCCACGGGCGCCCGCATCCAGGTGCACCGCGTCGACGGCATGCCGCTGGAGGTGACCTACGCCGACGGCGCGCTCTGGGCAGGTGTGCGGTCCGTCACCGGGCTCGACGGCCTGATCGACAAGCTCCGGGGGCCGCACCAGCGCGACCGGGTCGAGGTGCACGTCGCGGTTCCGCGCGGCGCGGCCGTCTCCCTCGCGTCGGTGAACGCCGACCTGCTGCTCGCCGGTGTGCAGCAGGACGCCACGGTGTCGACCGTCGGCGGCGCGGTGGTGGTCGACGGGACGCGCGGCGCGCTCGCCCTCAAGAGCGTGTCCTCGGACGTCGTCGTGCGGGACCACGCGGGTGACCTGTCCGTCGGCACGGTGTCCGGCGCGGCCACCGCGTCCGGCGCCCTGTCACGCGTCACCGTCACGACGGTGTCCGGGGAGGTCACGCTCGACTGCCTCGCGGCGAGCTCCGTCGTGCAGGTGCGGACCGTCTCGGGCGACGTGGCCGTGCGGCTGCCGGCGGGCCACGGCGTGGGTGTCGAGGCGCGCAGCGTGTCCGGCCGGGTGGTGGTCGACGGCGTCGAGCACGGCGAGCGCCGGCCGGGGCGCACGAGCGTGGACCTGCGCGACCCCCAGGCGACGTGCTTCGTGACCACGCAGACCGTGTCGGGCCACCTCACCGTCCTGCACGGCGTGCCGCTCGCGGAGCCCGTGGTGCCGCCGGCCGGCCCCGGGTCGGGCGGTCCCGTCCCGGGGCCCTGATGGCGGTCTTCGCGCACGGGCAGCTGCGGCTCTACCTGCTCTCGCTGCTCGAGGACGGGCCCCGGCACGGCTACGAGCTGATCACGGCGCTGTCCGACCGGTTCGGCGGGCTGTACCGGCCGAGCGCGGGCACGGTCTACCCGCGGCTGGCGCGGTTGCAGGAGGACGGGCTGGTCGAGCGGACGCAGGATGGCCGCACCGCGACGTACGCGCTCACGGAGCGCGGGAGGCAGGAGCTGCGTGACCGGCGCGCCGACCTGGTCGCCCTCGAGCACGACGTGGCCAGGTCGGTCCGCGAGCTGGCCGCGCGGGTGCGGACCGACGTGGTGGGGTCGGCGGCGGGGCTGCGGGCCGAGCTGGCCGCTGCCGCGCAGCAGGCGCGCGCCCGCGGGCACGAAGGGGTCGCGCTGCCGGAGGAGCCGGGGTGGCACGAGGGGCCGGGGGAGCAGGACCGCGCGGCGCGGCGGGAGCAGCGGGCCGCGCGCCGGCGTCGGGTGCGTGCCGAGGCGGACCTCGCCGAGTTCCGGGCCCAGGTCCGGGCGGCCCTGCGTGACGCCGAACAGCGCGGGGGCGTCTCGCCTCTGACCGCCGACACGGTGCGGGCCGTCCTGGTGAGCGCGCGGGTGGCGATCGAGGCGACGCTGCCCCGGTGACGCGGGCTAGACCACGTCCTCCGGGAGCCCGAGCCACGCGTTCCAGTGGGAGTGCAGCACCAGCCACGCCATGAGCCCGTAGCCGGCCTGCCCGGGCAGGGCGCCGTCGCCGGCGGCGAGGTCCGCGAGCCACTGCTCGTGCCCGGCCAGCGGGCCGAACGTGTCGACGTAGGGGTCGCGGCGCCGGGTGGTCACGTCGGCGAACGCGGCGGACAGGTCCGCCAGCGTGGTCGCGTCGATGCCGGCGCCGGGCGGCGGTCCGACGACGAAGGCCGGCATCCGACGCTGGTCCGCGGCGTCGAGGACGTTCGCGAGATTGAGCCGGCTGCGGGCGAGCGACAGGCCGGCGAGGGCATCGGCCCGGCCGAGCGCGACGACCAGCCGCGTCTCGACCTCGGGGGAGGTGCGGCGGGCGACCTCCTCCTCCCACCGGGCGGACAGGCCGGTGGTCGTCTCGCCCGGGACCGCGAGCGTCAGCACGGTGGGCGGGGCGGGTGCCGCCGTGCGGGCGACCACGCGCCCGACCCAGCCCAGGGCTCGCGGGTCGCCTGCTCCGGCGGCCAGCTCGTCCCCGACCACCACCAGGCGCAGCGCCTGCTCGCCCACGGCCGTCCCCGTCCTCTCGGTCTCGCGCGGCGGGTGCCGCGCACGTGCGGGGTCCAGTGTCGCAGCCGTGCGGTCCCGCCGCCGGTGCGACGCGCGCACGCCGGCGGGGGCGCGTGCCGGGCGTGTCACCGCAGGCCGGTGCCCTCCGTCCAGTCGTGCCGGGACGCCGGCGGGGGCCGGTGCCCGAGACCGTCGCGGCGGATGGTGTCGACCAGCCGCGCCGTGAGCCAGACGAGCAGGGTCAGGAGCCCGAGCAGGAGGATCGTGATCGCCATGGCAGGAATGCTGCCGGCATCGAGGTCCGGCCACGAGTGGCAGAACGGCCGCCTCTCGTCGAGATCCCGCCAGAGGTGGCACACTGGCCGGATGTTGCGACGCGTGACCGCCATCGCGGTCCCCGGGGTGGCCGCCTTCGAGCTCGGGCTCGTGTGCGAGGTCTTCGGCATCGACCGCACCGACACCGGCGGGCCGGCCTTCGACTTCACGGTGTGCACCCCCGAGCCGGGCCCCGTGCCGATGAAGCCCGGTCTGCGGCTCGACGTGCCGGCCGGGCTCGAGGCCGCCGCCGACGCCGACCTGGTCATCGCCCTGCCCTTCGGTGCTCCCGCCGAGCTGCCCGCGTCCGCGCTGCAGGCGCTGCGCGACGCCCACGACCGGGGCGCCTGGGTCATGAGCATCTGCTCCGGCGCGTTCGCGCTCGGCGACGCCGGGCTGCTGGACGGGAGGCGGTGCACCACCCACTGGATGTACGCCGACGAGCTCGCGCGCCGGTTCCCGCGGGCGCAGGTCGACCCCGCGGTGCTGTACGTGGAGGACCGCGGGGTGATCAGCAGCGCCGGGACGGCGGCCGGCATCGACGCCTGCCTGCACCTGGTACGACGCGAGCTCGGGGCGCGCGACGCCGCCGCGATCGCCCGCCGCATGGTGGTGCCGCCGCACCGCGACGGCGGGCAGGCGCAGTACGTCGAGACCCCGCTGCCGTGCGACGCCGACACCCTGGCGCCGCTGCTGGCGTGGCTCGTCGAGCACCTCGACGAGGAGCTCACCGTCCCGGACCTCGCCGCGCGGGCCCTGATGTCCGAGCGGACGTTCGCCCGCCGGTTCCGCGCCGAGACGGGCACCACGCCCGCCGCCTGGATCACCCGGCAGCGGCTCGTCCGGGCGCAGGAGATGCTCGAGCGGACGGCGGCAGGGGTCGAGGAGGTGGCCCGGGCGAGCGGGTTCGGCAGCGCGGCGATCCTGCGGCACCACTTCGCGCGGGTGCTCGGTACGAGCCCCCAGGCCTACCGCCGGCAGTTCGCGTGCACGGACGACGCGGAGCGTGCCGCGGCGGTCGCCTGACGGCGGGCACCGGGCGCGCGAGGACTTCACCCACAGAATGAGCACAAAACGGACATAGGTTCGCCTAACGTGGGTCGGAGCCGGGGGAGGCCCGGCGTCCCCGTGCCCGGAGGCGACATGCAGGTCAGACTCCTCCCGCTCGCCGACGTGACCGCCGATGAGGGGAGGGCCTGGCAGAACCTCGCCGCCGACGCCGTGGCCCCCAACATGTGCCTGGACCCCCGCCAGCTCCTGGCCGCCCGGCGCCTCGGGGAGCGCGTCGCCGACCTGCGGCTGCTCGTGGTGACCGAGGACGCCCGCTGGCTCGGCGTGCTGGCGTTGACGACGAAGCGCGTGATGCCGCGCGTCCCCGTCGAGGCGCTCACGACCGGTGGGGACTACATGACGCTCGAGTCCGACCGCCACCACCCGCTGGTGCGCCGAGGTCGTGCGGTCGAGGTGCTCGACGCCCTGCTCCGGGGCGCGCCGGCCGTGGGCCTGCCCGGGCTCGTGCTCCTGCGCCGGTTCCCGCTCGAGGGGCCGCTCGCCGACGCGCTCGCCGAGGTCGTGCGACGCCGCCGCCTCCCCGTCGTCGAGCGGTGCCGTGAGACCGGGGCGTGGGCGCCGCGCGAGGCGCTGACGGTGCTCGACGTCCCCGACCCGGTGGACGGCGCCATCGTCGACCCGCCGCTGTCCACCGCGCACCTGCGACCGGGCGACGCCCAGAAGATCCGCCGCGTCGTGCGCGGGATCCGGCGCGAGACCGGCGAGCCGATCGCCCTCCACCTCGACTCTGCGCGACCCGACGCGGACGACAGGTTCATCGAGCTCCAGTCCGCCGGGTGGAAGGGTGACACGGACCGCGGCGGAGCGGCCGTCGGGCTGGACCCGCGCCGCGAGCAGTGGTTCCGCGATGCCGCCCGGGCGTTCCGGCGCGACGGCGACCTCGCGGTGCTGCGCCTCGCCGCCGGCCCGCACACCCTGTGGACCGGGTACCTCGCGCGCTCCGGTGGCGGGTGGTTCGGGATGCTCGACGCGTACGACGAGCGGTTCCGGCGGTTCAGCCCGGGGTCCGTCGGCCGGATCGCCGCCATGACGTACCTGCTGGGCACCACGGACGCCCCGTTCGTCGACCCGGGGTTCGGGTCGCACTACGCCGTCGGCGCCCGCCTGTGGCCCGCGGCCCGCACGCAGGTCGACCTGCTGCTGCCGGCCGGGGGGCTCGCGGCGCACGCCCTCGTGCGCGCCGTGCCGCTGGCCCGGCGGCTGGGCCTGGCCGGGTGAGACGCCGCCGCCCCCGCGCCGGTCCCGGAGAGGGACGGCGCGGGGGCGGCGCGGGACCGGGGGTCAGCGCTCGAACGCCGCCCGCAGCAGGTCCGCCTGCTCGGCCTGGTGCACCTTCGCGGACCCCGCCGCGGTGGACGCGGACGCCGGGCGGGAGACCGCACGCACCGGGGCGCCGACGACCTGCGGCAGCGCCATCGACATGAAGCCCCACGGGCCCTGGTTGCGCGGCTCGTCCTGCACCCACACCAGCTCGGCGCCGTCGAACGGCGCGAGCGCGGCACGCAGGCCCTCCGGGTCGAGCGGGTAGAGCTGCTCGAACCGGACCACGGCCGTGTGCTCGTCCCCGAGCTTCTCGCGCTGCGCGACGAGGTCCCAGTAGACCTTGCCGGAGCAGAGCAGCACGCGATCGACCCGCGCGGCGTCCCGTGCCGCCACGTCGTCGCCGATGACCGGCCGGAACGTCCCCGACGTGAAGTCCTCGACGGGCGACGCCCCGGCCTTCAGCCGCAGCATCGACTTCGGCGTGAACACCACGAGCGGGCGGCGGGGGCGCGTGTACGCCTGGTGCCGCAGCAGGTGGAAGTACGACGCGGGGGTGGTGGGCTGCGCCACCGTCATGTTGCCCTCGGCGCACAGCTGCAGGAACCGCTCGATGCGGGCGGACGAGTGGTCCGGCCCCTGGCCCTCGTAGCCGTGGGGGAGCAGCAGCACGACGGACGAGTGCTGGCCCCACTTCTGCTCGGCCGAGGAGATGAACTCGTCGATGACGGTCTGGGCGCCGTTGACGAAGTCGCCGAACTGCGCCTCCCACAGCACCAGGGCGTCGGGACGCTCGACCGAGTAGCCGTACTCGAAGCCGAGCGCGGCGTACTCCGACAGCGAGGAGTCGTACACCCAGAACTTGGCCTGGTCCGCCGACAGGTACAGCAGCGGCGTCCACTCCGCGCCGGTCTCGCGGTCGTGCAGCACGGCGTGCCGCTGCACGAACGTCCCGCGGCGCGAGTCCTGCCCGGCGAGCCGCACCGGCGTGCCCTCGATGAGCAGCGACCCGAACGCCAGGATCTCCCCGAAGCCCCAGTCGATGCCGCCCTCGCGGGACATCTGCTCGCGACGGGCGAGCAGCTGGGCCAGCTTGGGGTGCACGGTGAAGCCCTCGGGCGCACGGACGTGCGCGGCGCCGATCCGCTCCAGCACCTTCGCCGGGACGGCCGTCTGCCAGCCGATGATGACGCCCGCGTCCTCGCGCTGGGACTCCGGGCGCTCCAGGCCGGCGACCGGCTCGGCGTCCGGCGACGGCGGGGTCCAGCCCTCCTCGCGGGTCTCCGCGAACACCCGCTCGAGCTGCGCCTGGTAGTCGCGCAGCACGTGCTCCGCCTCCTCCAGCGTGATGTCGCCGCGCGACACCAGCGCCTCGGTGTAGAGCTTGCGCACCGAGCGCTTGGCCTCGATGAGGTTGTACATGAGCGGCTGGGTCATCGAGGGGTCGTCGCCCTCGTTGTGGCCACGGCGCCGGTAGCAGACCATGTCGATGATGACGTCGCGGTCGAACTGCTCGCGGTACTCGAACGCGAGCTCCGCGACCCGGACGCACGCCTCGGGGTCGTCGCCGTTGACGTGGAAGATCGGGACCTGCAGGCCCTTGGCGACGTCGGTCGCGTACTGCGAGGACCGCGACGACGACGGGCCGGTGGTGAAGCCGACCTGGTTGTTGATGACCACGTGGACCGTGCCGCCGGTGCGGTAGCCGCGCAGCTGGGCCAGGTTGAGGGTCTCGAAGACCACGCCCTGCCCGGCGAACGCCGCGTCGCCGTGGATGAGGATCGGCAGCACGGAGAACCCGTCGCCGCCCAGGTCGATCCGGTCCTGCTTGGCGCGGACGATGCCCTCGAGCACGGGGTCCACGGCCTCGAGGTGCGACGGGTTCGCCGCCAGGTACACCCGCGTCGACGCGCCGGACTCCGACTGGAACACGCCCTCGGTGCCCAGGTGGTACTTGACGTCGCCCGAGCCCTGGACGGACTTCGGGTCCTGGTTGCCCTCGAACTCGCTGAAGATCTGCCCGTACGACTTGCCGGCGATGTTCGCGAGCACGTTGAGCCGGCCGCGGTGCGCCATGCCGATGGCGACCTCGTCCAGACCGCCCTCGGCCGCCCGGGACAGGATCGCGTCGAGCAGCGGGATGACGGACTCGCCGCCCTCGAGGGAGAACCGCTTCTGCCCGACGTACTTCGTCTGCAGGAACGTCTCGAACGCCTCGGCCGCGTTCAGGCGGCGCAGGATGCGCAGCTGGTCCTCGCGCGGGGTGGGCGCGTAGCCGGCCTCGAGCCGCTCCTGCAGCCACCGACGCTGCCGCGGGTCCTGCAGGTGCATGTACTCGAAGCCGGTGGTGCGGCAGTACGAGTCGCGCAGCAGGCCGAGCACCTGGCGCAGCGTCGCGCGGGGCCGGCCCGTGAACCCGCCGGTCGGGAACGTGCGGTCCAGGTCCCACAGCGACAGGCCGTGCGTCTGCACGTCCAGGTCGGGGTGCTTGCGCAGCCGGTACGCCAGCGGGTCGGTGTCGGCCATCAGGTGGCCGCGCGACCGGTAGGCGTGGATGAGCTCGGCGATCCGCGCGGGCTTGATGGCCTCGGCGTCCGGGTCGGCCGCCTCCTTGACCCAGCGGATCGGCTCGTAGGGCACGCGCAGGGAGGCGAACACCCGGTCGTAGAACCCGTCCTCGCCCAGCAGCTTGCGGTGCAGGATGCGGAGGAAGTCGCCGGACTGCGCACCCTGGATGATCCGGTGGTCGTAGGTGGACGTCACCGTCAGCACCTTGGACACGCCCATCTTGTTGAGCTGCTCGTCGGACGTGCCCTGGAACTCGGCGGGGTAGTCCATCGCGCCGACGCCGATGATCGTGCCCTGGCCCTGCATGAGGCGCGGCACGGAGTGCACCGTGCCGATGGTGCCGGGGTTGGTCAGCGAGATCGTGGTGCCGGCGAAGTCGTCGACCCCGAGCTTGCCGCCGCGGGCGCGCCGCACGACGTCCTCGTACGCGGTCCAGAACTGGGCGAAGTCGAGCGTCTCCGCCTTCTTGATGCTCGGCACGAGCAGCTGGCGGGTGCCGTCCGGCTTCGCCAGGTCGATCGCGAGACCGAGGTTCACGTGCGCGGGCGTCATCACCCCGGGCTTGCCGTCGACGAGCGTGTAGGCGCTGTTCATCGCGGGCATCTCGCCGAGCGCCTCCACCAGCGCGAAGCCGATGAGGTGCGTGAACGAGACCTTGCCGCCGCGGCCGCGCGCCAGGTGGTTGTTGATGACGATGCGGTTGTCGACCAGCAGCTTCGCGGGGATGGCGCGGACCGACGTGGCGGTCGGCACCTCGAGGCTGGCCTCCATGTTGGTCACGACGCGCGCGGAGGGTCCGCGCAGGCGCTGCACCTCGTCCGCGGCCTCCGGCGGCTCGAGCTCGGCCTCGCGTGCGGCCTTCGCGGCGGGCGCGTAGGGGGCGGTCGCGGGCTGCGCGGTCGCCACCGGGGACGTCGTCGGCACCGGCTCGGGGTCCCGCGGGGTGGGTGCCGGGCCCGCGGGAGCGGACGCGGCGGGGGAGGGGGCCGGGGGGACCGCGCTGCCGTCGCCGGTGTGCGCGGGCCGGGTCGCACCCGGCTGGGCGACGGTGCCGTCGCGCTCGCCGCCGGGCGTCCCGGCGTCCGGGGCCGCCACGGGCGGCGCTGCCGGGGCGGCTGCCGCGCCGCCGTCCTGCCGCGCGGAGCCGGACGCGGGACGCCGGCCGTCCGCGGGCGCCGGGGCGGCGTCCCCCGACGCGCCGTCCGGTGCCCCCGAGGTCGTCGGCTGGGGCGCCGAGGGCCGGTAGCCCTCGAAGAAGTCCCACCACGCCGGATCGACCGCGGACTTGTCCTGGAGGTACTGCTCGTACAGCTCGTCCACCAGCCACGTGTTCGCGCCGAAGTCGGCCCGGTTCACGTCTGGCTCGGCATGCTGGGACACGCGAGGATCGCCCACTTCCTCCGCGGTCACTGACCGCGTCTTCGCCGGATCGGTTCGTGGCCAACCCTACGTCCTGACTGCGTGTCGTCTCCCGTCGGGGCGGGTGACGCGCGGGTGGTTCACGTGCTCGTCACACGGCGGGTCGCCCGGGGGTGAGGGGCATCCCATCTGCGGGTCTGCGGGTGGTCTGGCCCGTGCCAACTCGGTCATGCGCAGGCCGGGGCGGACGCGCGCGCCCCCCGCCGCCGGACGGGCGACGAGGGGCGCGGGCGGCGTCGGGCGGGGTCAGGTGATGTCGCGACGCAGCGTCGTGAGGCGGCCGAGCAGCGCGAGCACCAGCGCGTAGCCGACGAGCACCAGGGCGCCCGCCGCGGGGGACAGCAGATTCCCCAGGCCGCTCGCGGAGTAGAACGACCCGCCGCTGATCGCCTCGCCGGCGGCGCCCGGCATGAACCGCGAGATCCCCGCCGTGGCGTCGTTCAGGTTGAGCACCAGCCGGGCGATCGGCTCGACGAACTGGGTGAAGGCCAGCACGACGATGATCGCCACGACCTGGTTCGGCAGCGCGAACCCGAGACCGACGCCGAGCACGCACCAGATCGTGAGCGAGAGGACCGTCCGGGCGATGACGCCCCACATCTGCGCGTCCCCGAGGAACGCGTCCGCGTCGGTGAAGGCGAACACGGTGGCGCCCGCGGCGACGGTCGCGAGGGTCCCGAGCACGCCGTACAGCAGGCCCATCGGGATCGACGCGATCAGCTTGCCGGCCACGAACCGGTTGCGGTCGGGCTGGGCCAGGAGCGTCGGCGTGAGCGTGCGGTGCCGGAACTCCGCGGTCACCGCCAGGACGCCGACCAGCAGCGGCAGGGCGTACCCGAGCGAGGCGGGCAGGGAGTACACCGCCACGGCGATGTCCCGCGGGTCGACGACCGGCGTGGCCCCGCCGCCCGTGGAGACCTGCGAGCCGCCGTCGAACGTGAAGGCGAACGCCATCATCGTCCCGAGGAACGCCATGTAGCCGACCATGACGATCAGCAGCACCCACCAGGTGCGGGTCGTGACGAGCTTCCGGTACTCGGAGACCAGGGTGTCCTTCATCGCGCACCTCCGGTGGACGCGTCGGCGGCGGTCGGCCCGGTGGCGGTCGGCGGTGCCCCGGGCGGGGCTGCGTGCTCGGCGGCGGACGACGTCAGGCTGAGGAACAGCTCCTCCAGCCCGGCCGCGTGCGTCGCGAGCTCGTGCAGCTCGAGGCCGGCCGCGAAGGCGGCGCGCCCGACGGCGGCGGCGTCCGTGCCCGTGACCTCGACGACACCCGGGGACACGAGCCCGGTCGCCCAGCCCTGCTCGGCCACGAGCGCCTCCAGACGGCCCGCGTCCGGGGAGGCGATGCGCACGCGGGGCTCGGTCATGCGCCCCAGCTCCTCGAGCGTGGAGGCGTGCACGAGGCGGCCGCCGGCGATGATGACGACGTCGTCGACGGTCTGCTGCACCTCGGACAGCACGTGCGAGGACACCAGGACGGTCCGCCCCTGGGCGGCGAGCGCCCGCAGCAGGTCGCGCAGCCAGCGGATGCCCTCGGGGTCCAGGCCGTTCGCGGGCTCGTCCAGCAGCAGCACCGGCGGGTCGCCGAGCAAGGTGGTCGCCAGCGCGAGCCGCTGCCGCATGCCGAGGGAGAAGCCGCCGACCCGGCGCTTCGCCGCGAACCCCAGCCCGACGAGGTCGAGCACCTCGGGGGCACGGGAGTCCGGGACGCCGGCCTGCGGGGTGAAGACGCGCAGGTGGTCCAGGGCCGTGCGGCCGGGGTGGAAGTCCGCGGCCTCGAGGGCGGCGCCGACCGTGCGCATGGGGCGGTCGAGGTCGGCGTAGCGGCGGCCGCCGATGGTCGCGGTGCCGCTGGTCGGCGTCACCAGGCCCAGCAGCATCCGCAGCGTGGTCGTCTTGCCGGCGCCGTTCGGGCCGAGGAACCCGGTCACCCGGCCGGGCCGGACGGTGAAGCTCAGGTCGTCGACGGCCCGGACCTGGCCGAACGTCTTCGTGAGGTGGCTGACCTCGATGGCGTGCGTCGCGTCAGGTGGCATGACCCGACCCTAGGAGCCGGCACCGACCCGGGGGATCAGCCGCGAGGGGGAGACCGCCCGCCGCCGGGCCGGGGCGCCTCCGCCGCCGGACGGAGGCGCTAGAAGGCGCCGGTCGCGGGCCGGGAGGTGCGGCGCGACGGGAGCATCACGCGCATGGTGCAGCCCGTGTCCGTGTCGGCGACCTCGACCGTGCCTCCGTGGAGCGTGACCGCCCAGCGCACGATCGACAGCCCGAGACCGGTGCCGCCCGTGGAGATCTGCCCGGTGATCGCCGGGGTGTTGCCGCGCGCGAACCGCTCGAAGACGCGCTGCCGCTGGTCCGCTGCGATCCCGGGGCCCTGGTCGACGACGTCGATCCGCACCCAGCCGCCCGCGCGGTGCGCCTCGAGCCGGACCGGCGCGCCGCGCGGGGAGTGCCGCACCGCGTTCTGCACGAGGTTCGCGACCACCTGGTGCAGGCGCTCGCGGTCGGCGGGCACCGTGAGGTCCGCCGGCTCGACCTGCACCGGGAACGTGAGGTCCTTCGAGGAGCCCACCAGCCGGCCCTCCTGCGCGGCCTCCTCGAGGAACTGCTGCAGCGGCACCTCCGTGACCTGCAGGTCGACCGCGCCGGCCTCGAGCCGCGACAGGTCGAGCAGGGTGGCGACGAGCCTGCTGAGCCGCTGCGTCTGGGCGAGCGCCGCCCGCATGGACTCCGGGTCGGGGTCGCTCACCCCGTCGACGATGTTCTCGAGCTGGGCCTGGAGCGCGGTGACCGGGGTGCGCAGCTCGTGCGAGACGTTCGCGACCATCTCGCGGCGCAGGGAGTCGGCCTGCTCGAGGTCGTCCGCCATGCGGTTGAACGCCGCCGCGAGCTCGCCGACCTCGTCGCGGCTCGTCGCGCGCACGCGGCGGCTGTAGTCGCCCGCCGCCATGGCCCGCGCGGCCGCGGTCATCTCCCGGAGCGGCGACGTCATGCCGCGGGCGAGCACCTGCGTCATGACGAGGGCGATCACGATGACGATCGGGAACGTCCGCGTCGGCCCGAGCGCGTTGTTCAGCCCGATCCACGTCAGGAGCGCCGCGACGAACACCGCCGCCGCGACCAGCACGCCCAGCTTGATCTTGATGGAGCGCAGCCGGTCGAGCGGCCGCACGTCGGGCAGCCGCCCCACGCGCGGGCGCTGGTGCCGGGGGACCGTCACGCGCCGCCGCTGCCCGTGCCGGCCGGCTCCAGCGCGTAGCCCACGCCGTGCACCGTGCGGATCAGGTCCGCCCCGAGCTTCCTGCGCAAGGCCTTCACGTGGGAGTCGACGGTGCGCGTCCCGGAGGCGTCCACCCAGTCCCACACCTCGGCCAGCAGGCGCTCGCGCGTGAGCACGGTGCGCGGGCTGGCGGCGAGCGCGAGCAGCAGGTCGAACTCGGTCGGCGTGAGGTGCACCTCCTCGCCGGCGCGGTGCACGCGGCGCTGCGCGCGGTCGATGACGACGTCGCCGACCGCGACGGGCGGCTCGGCCTGGGGCGACACGGCGGCGAGCTCGGCGGCGAGCGCCGCGCGCTGCTGGCGCCGCAGCAGGGCCTTGACCCGCGCCACGAGCTCGCGCATCGAGAACGGCTTGGTCATGTAGTCGTCGGCGCCGACCCCGAGCCCGATGAGCATGTCGGTCTCGTCGTCCCGGGCGGTCAGCATGAGGACGGGGACGGGCCGGTCGGCCTGGATGCGGCGGCACACCTCGAGGCCGTCGATCCCCGGCAGCATCACGTCGAGCACGACGACGTCGGGGTTCAGCCGGGCGGCGGCGTCGACGGCCTGGAGACCGTCGCCGACGGTCTCCACCTGCCAGCCCTCGGCGGAGAGCCGCCGCGCGACCGCGGTGGCGATGGCGGGCTCGTCCTCGACGACGAGCACCGACGTGGACGCGGAGCCCGGGGCGCCCGCGGGGCTGCCGGCGGCACCGCCGGGACGGGAAGCGAACGTCATCGACCCAGCGTAGAGCGCGGGTGTGGAGGTTTCGTATGATCGACCCCACCATGAGCAGCTCAAGTCGCTGCCGGCGTCCTCCCCGGGCCGACGAGCCCGGGGGAGACCATGCCGGCCCTCCCTGCCTCCTGAACCTCCTCGCGGGGCCCCGCGCCCGTGCCGGGGCCGACCCCCGCCGGGGTGGCCCGTGCTGACCGAGTGGCTGCTCGTGCTGCTCGGCGTCGTGCTGACCGCCGGGACCGCCGTGTTCGTCGCCAGCGAGTTCTCGCTGGTCACGCTGGACCCGGGCGTGGTCGACCGCCAGACCCGCCCCGACGACCGCCGCGGCCAGAGCGTCCTCAAGGCGCTGCGCCGGCTGTCCACCGAGCTCTCCGGCGCCCAGGTCGGCATCACCGTCACCACGGTGCTGCTCGGCTACACCACCCAGCCGGCGGTGAGCCGGCTGCTGGGCGGTCCGCTGCGGGACTCCGTCCTCGGCGCGGCGGCCGGCGGCGTCGTCGCGGTGGTCCTGACCCTCGTGCTCGTCAACGGGTTCTCCATGCTGTTCGGCGAGCTGGTGCCCAAGAACTTCGCGATCAGCCGGCCGCTCGCGACCGCCCGGTGGGTCGCGCCGCTGCAGCGGGGGTTCACGACGGCGCTGCGCCCGCTCATCACGCTGTTCAACTCGAGCGCGAACGCGCTGCTGCGGCGCGTGGGCGTCGAGCCGCGCGAGGAGCTGTCCGGCGGCCGGTCGCCGCAGGAGCTCGCCGCGCTGGTCCGGCGGTCCGCGCAGGTCGGCACCCTCGACGCGTCGACCGCGGTGCTCATCACGAACTCCATCGACTTCTCCGACCTCACCGCGGTCGACGTCATGACCGACCGGCAGCGCGTCGTCGTGCTGCGCCGGGAGGACACCGCGGCGGACGTCGTGCGGCTGTCCCGCGAGACCGGGCACTCCCGGTTCCCGGTGATCGGCGACGACTCGGACGACGTGGTCGGGATGGTGCACCTGCGCCGCGCGATCGCGGTGCCGCACGAGCGCCGTGGCGAGGTGCCGGCGGCGGCGCTGATGGTCGACGCCCCGCGCGTGCCGGAGACCGTGCACCTCGGCCCGCTGCTGGTGGAGCTGCGCGAGCACGGCCTGCAGATGGCGGTGGTCGTGGACGAGTACGGCGGCACGTCCGGCGTGGTCACCCTGGAGGACGTCGTCGAGGAGCTGGTGGGTGACGTCGCCGACGAGCACGACCGGCGCCGCACGACCGCGTCCCGGCGCGCCGACGGAGCCTGGGAGGTCTCCGGGCTGCTGCGGCCGGACGAGCTCACCGAGACCACCGGCCTGGTGGTCCCGGAGGACGGCCGGTACGAGACGCTCGGCGGCCTGGTGATGGCCGCGCTCGGGCGGGTCCCGGAGGTGGGCGACGAGGTGCAGGCGGGTGCCGTCCTGCTCCGTGTGGAGTCGATGAGCCGCCGCCGGGTCGAGCGCGTCGTCGTGCGCCCGGCCGAGGCGCCGGTCGAGGACGAGGAGGCCGGCCGATGAGCAACGGGCTCGCCCTCGCCCTGGCGATCGCGCTGCTGGCCGGCAACGCGTTCTTCGTCGCGGCCGAGTTCGCGATCATCTCCGCCCGCCGCTCGTCCGTCGAGCCGAAGGCCGAGGCGGGCGACCGCCGCGCCGTGACCGTGCTGTGGGCGATGGAGCACGTCTCGCTGATGCTCGCGTGCGCGCAGCTCGGCGTGACCGTGTGCTCCACCAGTCTCGGCCTGGTGGCGGAGCCGGCGATCGCGCACCTCATCGAGGACCCGCTGCACGCCCTGGGGGTGAGCACGAGCCTCGCGCACCCGATCGCGTTCGTGGTGGCCCTGGTCGTCGTGGTGTACCTGCACGTCGTGCTCGGCGAGATGGTGCCCAAGAACCTCGCCGTGTCCGGTCCGGACCGCGCCGTGCTGGTGTTCGGCCCGCCGCTGGTGTGGCTGGCGCGCGTGGTGCGGCCGGTCATCGGGGGCCTGAACTGGGTGGCGAACCACGTGCTGCGGCTGTTCGGCGTGGACCCCCGGGACGAGGTGGCGTCGGCGTTCACCGCCCAGGAGGTGCAGTCGATCGTCGAGCAGTCGCAGGCCGAGGGCCTGCTGGCCGACGAGCAGGGCCTGCTGTCCGGTGCGCTGGAGTTCTCCGACCGCACCGCCGCCGAGGTCATGGTGCCGGTGGCGGACCTCGTGCCCGTCCCGGCGGACGTCACGCCCGAGGACGTCGAGCGTCTCGTCGCCCGCACCGGGTACAGCCGGTTCCCCGTGCTGGGCCGCGACGGCAGCCCGACCGGGTACCTGCACGTGAAGGACGTCCTGTACGCCGACGACGCGTCCCGGCGGCTGCCGGTGCCGGCCTGGCGGGTGCGGGCGCTCGCGGTCGTGTCGCCCGGCGACGAGGTGGAGGCGGCGCTCGCGGCCATGCAGCGCTCCGGCGTCCACCTCGCGCGGGTCGAGGCGGACGGCAGGGCCGTCGGCGTCGTGTTCCTGGAGGACATCCTCGAGGAGCTGGTCGGCGAGGTGCGGGACGCGATGCAGCGCGGGGCCGTCCGGCGCTGACCGCGGCGGGCGGCGGTGGCGTGCCCGCGGGGGCCGGTTCGCCCGTCCGTGGGACCTTCGTCACACGTCCGGGTGGCCCCGGTGGGTGATCCGGGGCGACACGCCGATGATCCGTCAACGATCTCGCCGTCAGGGGGTTGGAGCGCCGCCGTGCGCCCGTTATGGTTTCGTGATCGTCCCCCCGGGAGTCGTCACCGCGGTTGGTCCGTGCCCGCCTCCCGGGACGGGATCCCTCGACCACCCGCGAGCATCGGAGGCCCCGTGGCGTCGCACAGCGCGCAGCCTGCCGCCACCGGTTCCCCGACCCGTCGCCAGCTCCGTGAGGCGTCCCGCCACGCCGCCGCCCCGCGCGCCGCAGCGCCGGCGGCCGCCGCGCCGGCGGCCTGCGACCACCGCGCGGGGCCGCTCGCCCGGTGGGGCACCCGCGCCGGGGTCCTGGTGACGCTGGCGGCCGTGACGGTCGCCGTCCCGCTCTCGCAGCAGTCCGCGCGCAGCGACGACGGGTACACCGACGCGCAGGCCGACGCGACGCTGCCGAGCACCGTGGAGGCGCTGACGTCCTCCCCGGCGGCCGTGCTGCCGCCCGCGTCCCTCGTCTCCACCGACGCGACCGCCGTGCGCGCGCAGGTCGACGTGAGCCGCTCCGAGGAGCGCGAGATCCTGCCGGGGTGCAGCGGCGAGGCCGGCACCGACAGCGCGAACGGCCAGCTGCCCGCGTCCGACCTCTGCTACCTGTGGGACGGCACGACGCAGATCCGGGCGGACGCCGCCGAGGCGCTCGCCGAGCTCAACGCGATGTGGGTCACGCGGTTCGGCACCGACCTGTGCCTGTCGAGCGGGTACCGCACCCTCGCCGAGCAGCGCGCGGTCAAGGCGGCGAAGGGCGGCCTGGCCGCGCCGGCCGGCCGCAGCAACCACGGCTGGGGCCTGGCGGTCGACCTGTGCAGCTCGCAGACCACCGGCGCCCAGTGGGACTGGCTGAACGAGAACGCCCCGGTGTTCGGCTGGGAGAACCCGGCGTGGGCCCGCCCGGGCGGCAGCGGCCCGTACGAGCGCTGGCACTGGGAGTACACGAAGGGCGTCATGGCCGACGGCGAGTACTACGGCTGACGCCGACCGACCCTCCTGCGTGCACGAAGGCCCCGCCGGTCACCGGCGGGGCCTTCGTCGTCCGTGCGGGGCGGCGTCTCAGACGAGCGTCATGCCCCAGGTCACCTCGTGGCTCGCGCCGGGCTCGAGGCGCACGAGGCGCTCGCCGGTCCGGAAGGCGTCGGCGATGCAGCTCATGGGCTCGGCGGCGACCCCGCGGCGGTCGATCAGCGGGATGCCGTCGCCGGTGCACACCTGCCAGGTGTCCATCGAGCCGTCCATCCACATCGCCGCCCCGTGCCCGTCCGGAGCGCCGAGCACGATCCAGGACAGGCCGTCGGCGTCGCGCGTGACGTCGACGAACGCGTCGTCCAGGGCGGTGCCGGCGAGCGGCTGCGGCGTGCGGCGGTCCTCGGCGCCCGCGAGCGGCCGGGTGCCGGTCGGCAGCAGGCGCTCGTCGTTCGTCACCTGCGACGTCGCGTCGACGCGCAGCGTGCAGTCGTCCACGGCGGCGTCACCGGGGGAGAGCCACGGGTGGAACCCGATGCCGTACGGCGCGGCCGTGCCGGACAGGTTCGTGGTCACGACGTGCACGCGCAGGCCCGCGTCGGACAGCGCGTACGTGACGTCGAGGCGCAGCGACCACGGGTAGCCGGGTGTCGGCACCAGGTCGTGCCGCAGCGTGACCGAGGCGTCGTCGCCCGCGACCCGCTCGAACCGGACGTGCGCGACGAGGCCGTGCAGCGCGGTGCCGCGGTCCGGCTCGGTCACGGGGACCTGGTACCCGGTGCCCTCCCAGGTGTACTGCCCGTCACGCAGGCGGTTCGGCCACGGGGCCAGGACCGCCCCGGAGTAGGCGGGCGCGAGGACGTCCTCGGCGAACGGGAGCACGACGTCGCGCCCCCCGACGGCGTAGGTGCGGACGCTGGCGCCGACCTCGGCGATCGTGGCGCGGTGCGCGCCGTGCGCGAGGGAGTGCTGGCGTCCGGACGGGGCTGGGCTGTTCACGCTCACACCGTAGTGGCTCGCGCCGCGCCCCGGCCGGGACCGCGCCCCGCGTGCGGTGGCCCTGCTCGTGGGGTCTCCCGGCAGCCGGTAGCCTGGACCGTCGTGGCAGCCACCGACTTCCCCGCCGAGATCCGCGACCTGCGCAGCACGCTCCAGTCGATCCAGGCGGTGTCCGACCCCACGGCCCTCCGGGCGAAGATCGCCGACCTCTCCGAGAAGGCGTCGGCCCCGGACCTGTGGGACGACCCCGAGTCCGCGCAGAAGGTCACGAGCGCGCTGAGCGCCGCGCAGTCCGAGCTGGACCGCGTCGACAGGCTCGGCGGTCGCATCGACGACCTGGAGACCCTGGTCGAGATGGCGACGGAGGACGGCGGCGACGCCGAGACGCTCGCCGAGGCCGAGGCCGAGCTGGTGACCATCCGCAAGGACCTCGGCGAGCTCGAGGTCCGCACGCTCCTGAACGGCGAGTACGACCAGCGCGAGGCCGTCGTGACGATCCGCGCGGGCGCCGGCGGCGTCGACGCGGCGGACTTCGCCGAGATGCTCATGCGGATGTACCTGCGCTGGGCCGAGCGGCACGGCTACCCGACCACGGTGCTCGACACCTCGTACGCGGAGGAGGCGGGACTGAAGTCGGCGACGTTCGAGGTGAAGGCGCCCTACGCGTTCGGGCACCTGTCGGTCGAGGCCGGGACGCACCGGCTGGTCCGCATCTCGCCGTTCGACAACCAGGGCCGCCGGCAGACGTCGTTCGCCGCGGTCGAGGTGATCCCGCTGATCGAGCAGAGCGACGACAACATCGAGATCCCCGAGTCGGAGATCAAGGTCGACGTGTTCCGCTCCTCGGGTCCGGGCGGGCAGTCGGTCAACACGACCGACTCCGCGGTCCGCATGACGCACCTCCCGACCGGCATCGTCGTGTCGATGCAGAACGAGAAGTCGCAGATCCAGAACCGCGCGGCCGCGCTGCGCGTCCTGCAGTCCCGCCTGCTCCTGGTCCGCAGGGCCGAGGAGGACGCGAAGAAGAAGGAGCTCGCGGGCGACATCAAGGCGTCCTGGGGCGACCAGATGCGGTCCTACGTGCTGCACCCGTACCAGATGGTCAAGGACCTGCGGACCGAGCACGAGGTCGGCAACACCTCGGCGGTGTTCGACGGGGACATCGACGGGTTCATCGAGGCGGGCATCCGCTGGCGGCGGTCCCCGCAGGACTGAAAACCGGGACGTTCCGGGCTATTCGGGCGGCCTCGCGCGTTGACGGGGCCGGTCGCCCGTTCTCACAGGGAACCGACGGCGTGTCACGGTCCGGTCACGACGGGGCGCTGCCTACGCTCGTCGCGGCCAGGACCGCACCACCCTCCCGTCCCCCAGCACTGGCCGCACCGTTGTGATCAGATTCGAGAACGTCACCAAGGTCTACGCGCGCGGCGCGCGCCCCGCGCTGGACCAGGTCACCTTGGACGTCGAACGCGGCGAGTTCGTGTTCCTCGTCGGGGCGTCCGGCTCCGGGAAGTCCACCTTCCTGCGCCTCGTGCTGCGTGAGGAGCGGCCGTCGGCCGGGCGCGTCTTCGTCGCGGGCAAGGACCTCACCACGCTGTCGTCGTGGAAGGTCCCGCAGCTGCGGCGCCAGATCGGCGCGGTGTTCCAGGACTTCCGCCTGCTGCACAACAAGACCGTCTTCGAGAACGTGGCGTTCGCGCTCCAGGTCATCGGCAAGCCGCGCCACCACATCCTGACGACCGTCCCGGACGTGCTGGAGATGGTGGGGCTGGCCGGCAAGGAGAAGCGCCGGCCCCACGAGCTGTCCGGCGGCGAGCAGCAGCGTGTCGCGATCGCGCGGGCCTTCGTCAACCGGCCGTCGATCCTCCTGGCGGACGAGCCGACCGGCAACCTCGACCCGACGACCTCCCTGGGGATCATGCGCCTGCTCGACCGGATCAACCGCACGGGTACCACGGTCGTCATGGCCACCCACGACGACGAGATCGTCGACCAGATGCGCAAGCGCGTCGTCGAGCTCTCCGGCGGCGAGATGGTGCGCGACCAGTCGCGCGGCGTCTACGGCTCGGACCGCTGAGGGAGGGGCAGACGTGCGACTGCAGTTCATCCTCTCCGAGATCGGCATCGGCCTGCGCCGGAACCTGTCGATGGCGGTGTCGGTCGTCCTCGTGACGTTCGTGTCGCTGTCGTTCGTGGGTGCCGCGGCGCTGCTGCAGATGCAGATCACCAAGATGAAGGACGACTGGTACGGCAAGGTCGAGGTCGCGGTGTACCTGTGCCCCGCGGGCGAGTCCCCGGAGCCGACGTGCGCCGGTGGCGAGGTCACCGACGAGCAGAAGCAGGCGATCCGGGACGCGCTCGACGCCCCCGACGTCGCGCCGTACATCGAGAAGATTTCCGAGGAGTCCAAGGAGCAGGCGTACGAGACGTTCGAGCGCCAGTTCGACGGGCAGTTCTGGGCCCAGATCACGACGGTCGACGACATGAACGAGTCGCTGCGCATCAAGCTCACCGACCCGGAGAAGTTCGAGGTCGTCGCGGACGTGCTCCAGGGCCGCCAGGGCGTCGAGAACGTGCAGGACCAGCGCGAGCTCTACAACTCCCTGTTCCGGGTGCTCAACAGCGCGACGCTGCTGTCCCTGGGCCTGGCCGGCGTGATGCTGCTCGCCGCGGTGCTCCTCATCACCACGACCATCCGGCTGTC
Organism: Cellulomonas sp. C5510; assembly: GCF_019797765.1. Classification (NCBI taxonomy): domain Bacteria; kingdom Bacillati; phylum Actinomycetota; class Actinomycetes; order Micrococcales; family Cellulomonadaceae; genus Cellulomonas; species Cellulomonas sp. C5510. The sequence goes on along the minus strand of NZ_CP081862.1, from coordinate 2,765,094 downwards.
GGCGATGAGCCGCCGGCGGGAGACCGGGATCATGCGCATGGTCGGCGCCTCCAACCTGTTCATCCAGCTGCCGTTCATGCTCGAGGGTGCGATCGCGGCCACCATCGGCGCCGCGCTGTCCGTGGCGGGGCTGTGGGCCGGCGTGCAGTACCTGGTCAGCGACTGGCTCGGAGGGCAGGTCGCCTGGATCCCGTACGTCACCACCAACGAGGTGTGGCAGATCGCACCGTTCCTCGTCGTCGCCGCCGTCGTGCTCGCCGCGATCTCGTCCCTGGTCACCCTCAGCCGCTACACGAAGGTCTGACATGCGCCGCAGCCGCCCGCACCGTCCCCGGGGCCGGCGCCCCCTCGCGGGGCTGCTCGCCGGCGTCCTGGCCGTCCTCGTCGGCGTCACCGCCGCGGGCTCGGCGGCCGGCGACGACCTCGACGACCAGCAGTCGCAGCTCGAGCAGCGGCAGCAGGCGAACGACCAGCAGCGCGCCGACGCCGAGGCTGCGCTCGAGGGGCTGAGCGAGGAGCTGGCGCAGACGGCGCAGGAGCTGCTCGCGGTCCAGCAGCAGCTCGGCCCGGCGCGCGAGGCGCTGTCCGCCGCGGAGGAGGCCCTCGCGGGCTACGAGCGGGAGGCCGCGCTGATCGCCGCGCGGCTCCAGGACGCCCAGGACCAGCAGGCGTCGATCTCGGCCACCATCGAGCAGGACTCGGCGCGCGCCGACGAGATCCGCTCCCAGATCGGCCAGCTCGCCCGGCAGGCGTACCAGGGGGGACCGGAGCTCTCCGGCCTGAGCGTGGTCATGGAGGCGCAGTCCGTCGAGGAGTTCACCGAGCAGTACAGCCTCGCGACCGCCGCGCAGCGCGCGCAGTCCGAGGTGCTCGACGAGCTCGCCGCGATCAGCGCCGACAACCGCAACAGCCAGGCGCGCCTCACCGCGGTGGGCGACCGGATCGCGGAGCTCAAGGACGAGGCGGACGCGAAGGTCGCCCAGGCCGAGGCGGCGCGCCAGGAGGCCGCGGACCGCGAGGCCGAGGTCGAGCGCCTGGTCGCCGAGCAGACCGCCAAGAAGAAGCAGATCGAGCAGCAGAAGTCGGCCGCGCAGGCCGAGGTCGACCAGATCGACGCCGAGGCCGCGGCCATCCGGAAGAAGCTCGAGCAGGTCGCGGCCCAGCAGCGCGAGCGCGCCGCCGCCGCGGCCGCCGCCGCGGGGACCGCCCCGCCCCCGGCCCCCAGCGGCACCGTGAGCGGCGCGCTGTTCGGCAACCCGACCTCGATCAGCCCGATCTACGTCACCAGCGAGTACGGGATGCGCCTGCACCCGATCCTCGGGTACTACCGCCTGCACGCCGGCATCGACCTGCGCACGTGGTGCGGCACCCCGATCTACGCCGCCAAGGAGGGCACCGTGCAGTGGGCCCAGTGGCGCAACGGGTTCGGCAACCAGGTGATGGTCGACCACGGGCTGGTCGACGGGAACTCCCTGATGACCTCGTACAACCACATGACGAGCTTCGTGGTCGGGGGCGGCCAGGCGGTGTCCCGCGGCCAGCTGCTCGGCTACTCCGGCAACACGGGGACGTCGGCGGCCTGCCACCTGCACTTCGAGGTCTACGTCAACGGGGCCACGGTGAACCCGCGGCCGCTGCTCGGCCTGTAGCGGAATCCGCTGGGGGTGCGGCGCACCGGCCGATAGGCTGCTGCGTCGCCACGGCACACCGCCGCACGCCCGCACCCGCACGAAGGAGGACGCCCCCATGGCCAAGCAGACCGGCCGGTCGCTCGTCGCGTCCAACCGCAAGGCCCGCCACGACTACCTCATCGAGGACGTGTTCGAGGCCGGCGTCGTGCTGACCGGGACCGAGGTCAAGGCGCTGCGCGCCGGGCGGGCGTCGCTGGTGGACGGCTGGTGCTCGGTGGACGGCGGCGAGGCGTGGCTCGAGGGCGTCCACATCCCGGAGTACTCCCAGGGCACCTGGACCAACCACGCGCCGCGGCGCAAGCGGAAGCTGCTGCTGCACCGCGACGAGATCGACCGGCTCGAGGCGAAGACCCGCGAGAAGGGGCAGACGATCGTGCCGCTGTCCCTGTACTTCCTCGACGGGCGCGCGAAGGCCGAGATCGCGCTGGCCCGCGGCAAGAAGGAGTGGGACAAGCGGCAGGCCCTGCGCGAGCGGCAGGACAACCTCGAGGCGCAGCGGGCGATGCGGGAGAAGCGCGACCGCTGACGGTCGCCCCGGACCCGCACGCCCCGCCGGGGCACGTCAGGCGAGCGACGCCCGCAGCTCCGCCGGGTCGGTGGTCGGGCGGTCGCACACGAAGCCGCGGCACACGTACGCCGCGGCGCGTCCGCCGACCAGCGGCCGGTCCCGCAGCAGCCCCACCGCGTCCGCCGAACCGGCGACCTCGTCCGGGTCGCCCTGCGCGAGCACGAGCCCCGGCGCGGTCGCGCGCGCGGCGGTCCGGACCAGGGCCACCCGCCCCGGGTCGTCGGCCCGGCCCACCACCGCGACCTCGCGGGGACCGTCCAGGACGGCCTCCGCGACGGCGAGCGCCCACCCGACGGCCCGCGGGTGGCGGTGCGCGATTGACAGCGGGTCGGCGAGCGCGAGCTCTCCAGCCTGCCGGTCCGTCGCCGAGCCGGTGAGCGCCGCCCTCATCAGCAGGGCTCCCGCGGCGGCGGCCCCGGCGTTCGGGCTGGGGCCGTCCGCGACGTCCGGGCCGCCGGCGAGGCGGCCGACCACCGGGTCGGTCTGGTCGTCCGCGGTCGCTCGGAAGCCGTGGCCCGGTGCCCGGAACCGCGCCAGCACCGTGTCGAGCAGTGCCGACCCGCGGGCGGCCCAGCGGTGGTCGCCCGTCACGCCGCCCAGCACCAGCCAGCCCTCCGCGACGGCGGCGTAGTCCGCCAGGACGCCCGGCGCCGTCCCCACCGCGCCGTCACGCGACGTGCGGGCCAGCCGGGTCAGCCCGTCGCCGCCCTGGAGGGTGTGCACGCGGTGCAGCAGCTCGGCGGCGTCCTGCGCGGCGGCCACCCACTCCCGGCGCTCCAGCACCGCGCCCGCCTCGGCGAGCGCCGCGACCGCCAGGCCGTTCCACGCCGCCACCACCTTGTCGTCCCGGTGCGGCTGCGGGCGGGTCGCACGCGCCCGTAGCAGCGCCCGGCGCACGCGCTCGAGGCGGACCTCCTCGCGCGGGTCCGGCCCGGAGCGCAGCGTCAGCACCGACGCCCCGGACTCGAACGTGCCCGCGGGCGTCACCCCGAGCACGTCCGCCGCCCACGCCCCGTCCTCCGGCCCGAGCACGGCGGTCAGCTCCGCCGGGGTCCACACGTAGGTGGCGCCCTCGATGCCGGCCGTGTCCGCGTCGAGCGACGACGCGAAGCCGCCCTCGGGGGTGCGCAGGTCCCGCAGCAGGTGCTCCGCGGTCCCCTCGACGACGCGGCGCGCCAGGTCGGACCCCGTCAGCCGCCACCAGTGCGCGTACACCCGCAGCAGCATCGCGTTGTCCTCGAGCATCTTCTCGAAGTGCGGCACCGTCCATGTGGCGTCCACGGAGTAGCGCGCGAAGCCCCCGCCGACCTGGTCCGCCATGCCGCCGCGGGCCATCGCGCTCAGGGTGCCCCCGGCCATCGCCAGGGCGCGCTCGTCTCCGGTCCGGGCCGCGCGGCGCAGCAGCCACTCCAGCAGCGGCGACGGCGGGAACTTCGGGGCGCCGCCGAACCCGCCGTGCTCCGCGTCGTACGCGTCGGCGAGCGCCGTCAGGGCCAGGTCGCCGACCCGGGCGACGGCGGCCAGGTCGAGCGCGGGGGAGCCGGCGTCGGCGGCGGGGTCGCCAGTGCGGCCCGCGTCGCCGGGGTCGGGCGGCGGGGAGCCGTCGGTCCCACCCGCGCCGTCGCCCCGTCGCGCACCGGCGCCCGGTCCCGCGGCGCCGCCCACCGCCGCGAGCAGCTCCGCGGCCCCCGCCCGGACCTCGTCACGCCGCTCCCGCCAGGTCCGGGACAGGGCGTCGAGCACCTGGCGGAACGACGGCCGCCCCGCGACCGGCACCGGCGGGAAGTACGTCCCGCAGAAGAACGGGTCGCCGTCCGGGGTGGCGAACACCGTCATCGGCCAGCCGCCCTGCCCGGTCATCGCCTGGGTCGCGGCCATGTACGCCGCGTCCAGGTCCGGGCGCTCCTCGCGGTCCACCTTGATGTTCACGAACCCGCGGTTCATCACGGCGGCGACCTCCGGGTCCTCGAAGGACTCGTGCGCCATGACGTGGCACCAGTGGCAGGACGCGTAGCCGATCGACACCAGCAGCGGGACGTCCCGGCGGCGGGCCTCGGCCAGGGCATCCGGGCCCCACTCCCACCAGTCGACGGGGTTGCCGGCGTGCTGGCGCAGGTACGGGCTGGTGCTGCGGGCGAGGCGGTCGGCCATGCCCTCCACTGTCACCCGGGCGGCGCCGCGCCGCGAGCGCGAGGGCGCGCCAGCGGTCGCCGACTCGAGCGACGTCGTCCAGAGTCATCGGAGCGCGCCCGCCGGCGGGCGCGCTCCGACCCCCTGCGTGCACGCCGTCCGCGCCCCGTCCGTCACTGCCCCGTCCGTCACCGCACTGCCCGTCACCGCACGCAGCCTGGAGGCCGCCCTGCCCTCGACCAGCCGGACCACGCCGCCCACTCCGGCCACCGCGCCCGCGACGCGGCCGCGCCCCACCCCGCCCGCACGGCCCCCCGCGCCGGACCCGCCGCGGGCCGCCCCGGCCGCGGCTCCGTCGCGCCCAGGCGGGCCGGGTGACCGCCGGGCGCGGCCGCCGGAGGGGCGCTCCGTTCGGGGGACCGGCGCCGGCGAGCGCCTCGTCGTCGCCGCCTGCGGGGACCCGGACTCGCCCCCGGTCGTGCTGGTGCACGGCATCGGCGTCTCGCACCGGTACTGGCGCCCGCTGGCGGCGGAGCTGTGCCGCGATCGACGGGTGCTCGTGCCGGACCTGCCCGGCTTCGGCCGCAGCCCCCGGCCGCAGCGTGTCCCGGCGGTGGGTGACCTGGCGGACGTCGTGCTGGGGCTGCTGCGCGGCGTCGAGGACGCGGTGCTCGTGGGGCACTCGATGGGGGCGCAGGTCGTCGCCGAGGCCATGCTGCGCGACCCGCGGGCGGTGTCCCGGGTGGTGCTGGTGGGCGCCGTGGTCGACCCGTCCGCGCCGTCGGTGGCCGGGCAGGCGGCGAGGCTCGCGCGGGACGCCCGGTACGAGCCGCCCGCCGTCAACGCCGTCGTCGCCACGGACTACCTGCGTGCCGGTCCGCGGTGGTTCTCGGCGGTGCTGCCGGAGATGTTCGCCTACGACACGGCGGCGGCCGTCAGCAGGCTGCCCGGCCCGGCGCTGCTGGTCCGCGGGGAGCACGACCCGGTCGCCACACGCGACTGGCACCGGCGCCTGGCGGCGCTCGCACCCCGGGGGACCGTGCGGGAGGTGCCGCGCGCGGGCCACATCCCGCAGGCGACCCACGCCCCGCTGCTCGCCCGCTGGGTGCGGGAGGGCGCGTGGTGACGGCGCGCGCACGCCGGCGGCCGGCCGAGGTGGCCGCCCGCACCGCGTGGCGGGTCCTCGACTACGGGTACGCCGGCTGGCGGCAGGCCGCCGCGCTGCTGTCGCGGACGCCGCCGGGCGCGTGGGCCCACCCCGCGGCGCGCCGCCCGCCGGAGGTGCTGCTGCTGCCCGGCGTGTGGGAGCCGTGGCGGTTCCTCGAGCCCCTCGGGGGCGCCCTGCACGCCCGAGGGCACGCGGTCCACGTCGTCCCCGGGCTCGGGTTCAACGGCGGCGGCCTCCCCGAGATGACCGAGCTCGCCGCGGACCGCGTCCGGGAGCTCGACCTGCGGGGTGCGGTCGTCGTCGCGCACTCCAAGGGCGGCCTCATCGGCAAGGCGCTGCTCGGCCGCGCGGACGTGCGGGACCGCCTGCGGGGCATGGTGGCCGTCAACACGCCCTTCGCCGGCTCGCCCTACGCGCGGTGGCTCCCGGTGCCGGCGCTGCGCGCGTTCCTGCCGGACGACGAGGTGCTCACCGCGCTCGCGGCCCAGCGGGCCGACCACGGCCGCATCGTGGCGGCCGCCACCCGCTGGGACCCGCACATCCCCGGCGACGGCGCGCTCCCGGGCGCGCGGCTCGTGCGTCTGCGGACGCCGGGGCACTTCCTGCCGCTGTGCAGCGCCGAGCTGCGCAGCGTCGTCGCGGCCGAGCTCGACCGGTTCGCGGCGAGCCATCCGGGTGCCGACGGCGCCCGGACGTCGCGCTGAGGCCGGTCGGCCGGCGGACTCCTCGGTCAGCTCCCCGCGACGTCGTCCGCGCGCCGGGTGGGGTGCTCCGCGCCGCGCGAGCGCAGCACCGTGCGGCCGACCACCTGCTGCCAGGTGGCGGTGCGCTCGGAGCGGCCCCGCCCGACGAACGACACGGCCCAGTGCAGCAGCGTCGTCACGCGGTTCTTGAACCCCACGAGGTACACGAGGTGCACCCCGAGCCACAGCAGCCAGGCGAGGAACCCCGACACCTTCACGGCGCCGATGCTCGCGACCGCCTCGAACCGCGAGACCGTCGCCAGGCTGCCCTTGTCCCGGTACACGAAGGGGCCGCCCGAGGGCTCGCCCCGCAGCCGGCGCACGATCTCCTGCGCGGCGTACCGGCCCGTCTGCATCGCCGCGGGGGCGACCCCGGGCACGGACGTGCGCGCCGCCATGTCGCCGACCACGAACACCTCGGGGTGCCCGGGCAGCGAGCCGTTCGGCTCCACGACCACCCGGCCGGCCCGGTCGACCTCGGCGCCCGTCCGCTCGCCGAGCAGGCGCCCCAGCGGGGACGCCGCGACGCCGGCCGCCCAGATCTTCGTCTGGGCGTCGATGCGCGTGCGCCGGCCGTCGGGGTCCTCCACCGCGACCGAGTCCGCGTCGACGTCGACGACCTTGTGGTTCATGAGCAGCTCGACGCCCAGACCCTCGAGCGTGCGGGCGGCGGCGTCCTGGAGCTTCTCGGGGTAGCCGGGCAGCACCTTCGGCACCGGGTCGACCAGCAGGATGCGTGCCTGGGCGGGGTCGAGGTGCCGGAAGTTGCCGCGCAGCGACCGGTGCGCGAGCTCCGCGAGCTGGCCGGCCATCTCGACGCCGGTCGGGCCGGCGCCGACCACCACGAAGGTCGTGAGGCGGGCGCGGTCCGCCGGGTCGGTGGCGAGCTCCGCCAGCTCGAACGCCCCGAAGATGCGCCCGCGCAGCTCGAGGGCGTCGTCGATGCTCTTGAGGCCCGGCGCGTGGTCGGCGAACCGGTCGTTGCCGAAGTACGACTGCCCGGCGCCGGCCGCGACGACCAGGCTGTCGTAGGAGGTGCGCGTCTCCCCGAGCGGCGAGGACGACACCACGACGCGCTGCTCCACGTCGACGTCGGTCACCACGCCCAGCAGCACGCGCGCGTTCCGTTGCCGCCGCAGCACGTCCCGGGCGGCGGGGGCGATCTCGCCGACGGAGAGCACGCCGGTCGCCACCTGGTAGAGCAGCGGCTGGAACAGGTGCGTGGCGGTGCCGTCGATGACGGTCACGCGGACGGGCGCGTCGGCCAGGGCCTTCGTCGCGAACAGCCCGCCGAACCCGGCGCCGATCACGACCACGTGGTGCGGCCGGGCGGGGGAGGGGGCCTGGTCCGGGGCCGGTGCGGTGTGGCTCATCGGGGGTCCTTCCGCGGGAGGAGGCGGGACCCGATCGACCCTACGAGCGCACTCCCCGGTGCGCGCGGCGGGGCTCAGGACGGCGGCGCGAGGATCTCCGACAGCCGGAACCCCACCGGTTCCTCGAGCTGGGCGTAGGTGCAGGTCGCCGGGTCGCGGTCGGGCCGCCAGCGGCGGAACTGGGCGGTGTGCCGGAACCGGTCGCCCTCCATGTGGTCGTACGCCACCTCGACGACGAGCTCGGGCCGCAGCGGGACGAACGACAGGTCCTTCCCGGCGCTCCACCGGCTCACCGCACCGGGCATCCGCTTGCCCTCGTGCGCGGACTGGTCCGCCCAGTCGCCCCACGGGTGCCCGGCCAGGTCGTCGGCGCGCAGCGGGGCGAGCTCCTCGACGAGGGCTCTGCGGCGGGGCATCGGGAACGAGGCGGCGACGCCGACGTGCTGGAGCCGGCCGTCGTCCGTCCACAACCCCAGCAGCAGCGAGCCGAGCACCGGCCCGGACTTGTGCCACCGGAACCCGGCGACCACGCAGTCCGCCGTGCGGGCGTGCTTCACCTTGAACATCGCGCGCTTGTCCGGCTGGTAGGTCCCGTCGAGCGGCTTGGCGACCACCCCGTCGAGGCCCGCGCCCTCGAACCGCCGGAACCAGCCCTGCGCCTCCGCGAGGTCCGCGGTCGCCGGTGTGACGTGCACGGGCGCCTGCGCCCCGCCGAGGGCGTCCACGAGGCGCGCGCGGCGGTCGCGCAGCGGCGTGCCCATGAGGTCGTCGTCGCCGAGCGCCAGCGCGTCGAACGCCACGAACGAGGCCGGTGTCTGCTGCGACAGCAGCCGCACCCGGCTCTCCGCGGGGTGGATGCGCTGCTGCAGGGCGTCGAAGTCGAGCCGGTCGCCCGCGACCACGACGATCTCCCCGTCCAGGACGCAGCGCTCCGGGGTGTGCGCCCGCAGCTGCTCGACCAGCTCCGGGAAGTAGCGCGTCATCGGCTTCTCGTTGCGGCTGCCGAGCACCACCTCGTCGCCGTCCCGGAACACGATCGTGCGGAAGCCGTCCCACTTGGGCTCGGTGTGGCCGAGGTCGGGGATCTCGGGCACCGCCTTGGCCAGCATCGGCGCGACCGGGGGCATGACGGGCAGGTCCATGGCGCCCATCCTGCTCGGCGTCGGCGGGACCGGCCAGGGGTCACGCGTCGGCGCGGGGGCGTGGTGCTGCACGAACGTGCAGCACGGGCGGGACGCAGGTCCCATGCCGGTGGGCCTGTGCGCGCCGATCGGGGCGACACAGCGCCTCAGGGGGCGCACCGACCCATCCAGGGGGACCCATGTCCGTGCCCGCACTCCATCCACGACCCGACGGCACCACCTCGCCCGGGCGCCCGCACCGCCGCCGTTTCGGGGACCTGGGCGTCCGCACCCGCATCGTCGCGTCCGTGCTCGTCGGCGTCGTCGCGGCCGGGGCCGTCGGCGCCTCCGCGCTGGCCGCCCTGGCGCGCACCGACGCCGCCACCGCCAGCGTCTACGACGACGACCTGCTCGGCTTCGAGCGCGTCGCCGCGATGCGCCGCTCGACGCTCGAGATGCGCCTGGACGTCACGAGCCACGCGCTCGCCGCCGACGAGGCCTCCCGGCAGGCGTTCGTCCGTGACATCGCGGCCCTGGACGCGGCGATCGCGGAGGACCTCGGCGCCGTCGTCGAGGACGCCGGCGGCGCCGGGGACGAGCCCCTCGCGGAGGGCGCGGCGGCGTTCGCCGACGCGCTCGCGTCCTACCAGCAGCTCCGCGACGGGACGCTGCTGCCCGCTGCCGAGCGGGGCGACATAGCGGCCTGGCAGCGGGCGCGTGACATGCAGGCGGCCCCGCTGATCACCACCATGATGGACGCGCTCGCCACGATGGTCGACGGCGAGAAGGCATCCGCGCAGGAGTCCGTCGCCGAGGCCCACGCCGCCTACGTCTCGAACCGCACGCTCGTGGTGGCGCTGCTCGCCGCGGGGCTCGTGCTGGCGCTCACGCTCGGGCTCGTCACCGCGCGCGGCATCCTGCGGGCCGTCGAGCGCGTGCGTGTCGCGTGCGACGCCCTCGCCGACGGTGACCTGACCGTCGAGGCCGGGCTCGACACCCAGGACGAGCCGGGGCGCGCGGCGCAGTCGCTCGACCGCGCGATCGGCACGCTGCGGGAGGTCGTCGGTGACATCGACACCACGTCGGTCACGCTCGCGGCGGCCGCCGAGCAGCTGTCCGGGTCCGCCCAGCAGATCGCCGCGCAGGCCGAGCAGACCGAGGCTCAGGCGGGCGTGGTCTCCGCAGCCGCCGAGGAGGTGTCCCGCACCACGCAGACCGTCGCCGCCGGCACCCAGCAGATGGACGCGTCGATCCAGGAGATCAGCCGGTCCACGAGCGAGGCGGCGCGCATCAGCGACCAGGCGGCCCGGTCGGCCGCGGAGACGACGGCCGTCATCGAGCGGCTGGGGGAGTCGAGCCGGCAGATCGGTGACGTCGTGAAGTCGATCGCGGCGATCGCCGGGCAGACGAACCTGCTCGCGCTCAACGCGACCATCGAGGCGGCGCGGGCCGGGCAGGAGGGCAAGGGCTTCGCCGTGGTCGCCGGGGAGGTCAAGGACCTCGCGCAGGAGACGGGCGACGCCACGGAGGACATTGCGCGCCGCGTCGAGGCCATCCAGGCCGACGCGGCCCGTGCCGTGGAGGCGGTCGCGGAGATCTCCCGCGTCGTCGGCGCGGTGCACGAGCTGCAGACCACGGTGGCCGCGGCCGTCGAGGAGCAGACCGCCACCACCGCGGAGATCGGGCGCAACGTCACGGAGGCCGCGGGCGGCTCGGGGCAGATCGCGGAGAACATCGCCGGTGTCGCGCAGGCCGCGGCGGTCACGCGGGACGGGTCCGCGGAGTCGGAGCGGGCGGCGGGCGAGCTCGCGGCGCTGTCGGGGAGGCTGCGCGGCGTCGTGGGGCAGTTCCGCTACCGGGTGCCGGCCGGGCCGGGTGGCGTGTCGCCCGAGCTGCCGCAGCAGCGCGAGCCCGCGCGCCGAGACGCGCCCGACACCGCGTTCGTCACGCTGCCGACGGCGTGACCGGTGGGGCGCCGGCCGGGTCGACATCCCGACCGGCGCCCCGCGACGTCGCCGCGACCCGTCAGGCGCGCCGGCGCAGCGCGACGACCGCCCCCGCGAGGGACGCCGCGCACCACACCACCAGCACCACCAGCGACCGCCCGGGCAGCGAGAACGTGTCGCTCACCAGCCCGGCGCGCACCAGCTCGGCCATCGGCTGGATCGGCAGCCACTCGTGCACGCCCTGCAGCCAGCCGGGCATCCGCTCCGCCGGGTACGACACGGGGGAGAACAGCAGCACGATGAACACCAGCGCCTGCGTCACGAGGGCGGCGACGGCGGGCGGCAGCAGCGACGCCATCGCGTACCCGACGGCGGCGGCGGTCAGCGACACCAGCAGCGAGCCGGGCACCAGCCACGGCGCGAGGCTCAGGTCGACGTCGAACCGCAGCACGCCCGCCACGACGCCGAGCACCATGCCGGGCAGCGCGAGCAGCGTCCACACCAGCAGGTCGCTGAGCAGGAACGCCGAGCGGGGCACGGGCAGCGTCCGCATCCAGTCGAGGCTGCCCTCGGTGCGGGACTGGCTGAGCATCTGCGGGGTGATGACGAGGCCGATCGTGATGAGGGTGACGGTCGGCGCGCCGGTCGCCAGGTAGAGCGCGGTGACCGGGTCGGGGTCGCCCACCAGCAGGCCGTAGCCGATCACGGTGGCCACGGCCATGAAGACCTGGACGACGACCATCAGCGGCAGGTACGCGGACTGACGTCGGAACTGCCACTGCGCGAGCATGAGGGTCTGGCCGACGGCGGTCACGCGGCCTCACCCGCCGTCGCCAGCGCCTCGGAGCGCTCGTGGCCCACGAGGTCGACGTAGACGTCCTCGAGCGAGGCGGGTGTGAGCGCGTAGCGCTCGAGCCGTCCCGCGGCGACCTCGGCCTGCGCCCAGCGCACGACCTCCGCCGCGTCGTCGGCACGGACCGTGCCGGTCTCCCGGCCGCGGGTGCTCGACACCGCCCGGACCGCGGGGTGCCAGGTCAGGCCGGCGCCGGGGGAGACGTCCGCCTCGACGGTGAGCGTGCCCTGGAGGTGAGCCGTCAGGCCGGCCGGGGTGTCGTCCGCGAGGACCACGCCGCGGTCCAGCACCGCGAGCCGGTCGACGACGCGCTCCGCCTCGCGGACGTTGTGCGTCACCAGCAGGACGCCTCGGCCCTCGTCGGCGAGCGCGCGGATCTGCTGCCACAGCAGGCGGCGGCGCACGGGGTCGACGTCGTTGGTCGGCTCGTCGAGCACCACCAGACGCCCGGGGGTCACGACGGTCATGGCGAAGGCCGTCAGGCGTGCGATGCCGCCCGACACCTTCTCGGCGGGGGTGTCCGCCCAGGGCCCGAGGTCCAGGGCCTCCAGCAGCCGAGCCACCCGGTCCCGCACGGCCGCGCGCTCGCCGCCGCGGATCCGCCCGACCAGCTCGATCGCCCGCCGCGGGGTCAGGCCGGTGATCGGCACGTTCGCCTGCGCCTGGATGCTCGTGCGGCGGCGGGCCTCGTCCGGCTGCGCCACGGCGTCGACGCCGTCCAGCAGGATCGTCCCCGCGTCAGGTCGGACCAGGCCGACGACCTGGTTGACGAGCGTCGTCTTGCCGGCCCCGTTGTGCCCGAGGAGCCCGACGACCTGGCCGGCGTCGACGTCGAGGTCGATCCCGTCGTTCGCCTGCACCCCGTTGCGTCCCCGGTAGCGCTTGCGCAGCCCTCGGACGCGCAGCACCTCCTGCGTCGCCATCCCCATCCTCCTCGCTCGGAAACCGATCGGTACATGCCGGACGGTAGCAGATACCTATCGGCAGATACCAGACGGTATGTCGCGCTGATCTGCGATGACGTGACAGATATACCGATCGGTACGCAGGGAGGTACGATGGGCCGCATGTCACGACAGGACCAGCACGACGAGGACCGCTCCCGCACGCCGGGGGTCGACGACTCGATCAGCGCCGCCACGCGCGCCCTCGCCGACGCGACCGCGACCCTGACCCGGCTGCTCGGCAAGCAGGCGCAGTCCGTCGTGCCCGAGGTCAGCGAGGCGCTCGCCGCCGGCCTGCGCGAGGCCTCCCGCGGACTGGCCGACGCGTCCGAGAACGTCGCCCGCCGCGGCGGGGACCACCGCGCCCGCGAGAACCGCCGCGAGAAGGTCGACCGCACGCGCGCCGACCTGCTGGACGCCGCCTCGCGCGTCATCGCCGCCAAGGGCTACGAGGGTGCCTCCGTCGGGGACATCGCCGCCGAGGCCGGCTACACCAAGGGCGCCCTCTACGCGCACTTCGGGTCCAAGAGCGGGCTGTTCCTCGCGCTGGCACGCGAGCGGCTCGGCATCGCCATGGACGACCCGGCGCTCGACATGCCCGGGCTCACCGACGACGGCGTCGACACCGAGGCGCTCGCCGACTGGATCCGCGCCACCCAGGACGACCCGAATCTGCTGCTGTCCCTGGAGTTCCTCAGCTACGGGCTGCGCAACCCGTCGGAGGCCGGCGAGCTCGTCGAGCTGCACGTGCGGTCGTTCGACACCGCCACCGCCCAGGCCGTCCGCATCCGGCAGGCACGCCGCCGCGCCGCCGGCGAGGAGCCCGGCCCCGACGAGCCCACCCAGCAGGACCGCGACCTCACGCTCGCCATCATCAGCGTGCTGAACGTCGTGACCCTGGAGGGCAAGCTCACCGGCTCGCCGCACATGTCCCCGGAGGCCGGCGCGCGCATCATCGCGCGGCTGCTCGCCGAGGACTGACCGGGGCCACTCCGGCTACGCGCGCCGCGCGCCGCGCGCCAGACGCAGGGGGACCAGCAGCCACACCACCGTCAGGCCCACCAGCACGGCGCCGCCCGCCCACAGGCCCGCCGCCCGGTCCACGACCACGTCGAACAGCAGCAGCGCCGCACCCGCCAGCACCAGCGCCAGCAGCGCCAGCCCGGTCTGCGCCAGCCGGTCCGCCGACGCCACCAGCTCCCGCTTCAGGTGCCGGCGGAACAGGATCCGGTGCAGCGACACGGGCGCCACGATGAAGCCCGTCGCCGCCACCGCCAGCACCACCAGCACCAGATACACGCCCTTCTGGTAGGCGTCCAGGTCGGCGAACCGCTGCTGGAACGGCACCGTCAGCAGGAACCCCGTGAGGATCTGCACGCCCGTCTGGGCCACGCGCAGCTCCTGCAGCAGCTCGTTCCAGTTCCGGTCCATGCGCTCGTCGGGTGTCTCGTCCCGGCCGTCCGACGCCAGTCGGTCCGGGACGCGGTCGTCGCGGTGCGGCGCGTCGTCGGGGCGGCGGTGAGATCCCGCCCGCCCGCGCGTCTGCTCGGTCACGGTGTCCTCCCTGGACGGCGCCGGCAGGGGGACCGGCGCCACGCACCGCGTATCGTCCCGCCCCCGGGCCGTGCGCGCAGGTCGAGGGCGACGTGCCCGCTCCCGGGGGCGTCGGCAGGCGGGAATGACCGTGCGGGGGGCGGTGTTGGACACGTATGCTGGACGCGTCGCGCACGGTCCCCGGGGTCACCCGGCGAGCGGGCGGGGCGGTTGACAACTCCACAGCAGCACCCACTTGGGGGTGATCGGTTTCGACGGTGATCGTCGAGCCAGGAGAAGCGGGCCGAGGACACACGGTTATCTCGCTAACGCTCCGTGTAAACCCATAGGTGCCGATTCCAAGCGCACCGACTTCGCCCTCGCCGCCTGAGCGAGCCTCGAAGTCCGTCAGCCTGAGCTAGCTTCCGACTCAGTTCCTGGCGTCATCTAGGGAGCCACTGCTCGCAGTCCTCGTCGTCGGGGCTGCGGGGACTTTCAGGCGACTGGGCCCGTCCGCGTCTTGTCTGCGTGAGCGCGGGGGCCGAGAAAAGCAGCTGCAGACTGCGCCCGGAGAAGCCCTGGTTCCACGTCATCGGACGCGGGTTCGATTCCCGCCACCTCCACCACGAGGTCTTCGTAGATTGCGGAGACACTCTTCGTAGAATCGCTTGAGGCCCGTCCCTGCTGGGGCGGGCCTCACGTGTGTCTTCTGCTGGCCGTCTGGCCGAGGACTCCTGGGCGTCTGCCGGGGTCACGTCGTGGTCCTGGTTGATCACGCCGAAGGGGACGTGCGCGCTGGGCGCGACCTTCTGGCGCGTCGGCAGAGCGCGGCGGTGTTGCGGAGCAGGGCGGGGTGCTGCTCGGTGACCCGTTGCCCGGCCTCGAGGTCGGTGTCGACGACGTCGAGATGCTCGGGGTGGTCGTGCCGCCGACGTCGCCGCCATCATGATCTCGGTGTTCGGCGGCTTCGTGCTCTCCCCCTCGGTGATGATCCAGGCGATCGGCTTCGGTCTCGCGTCCGGCGTGCTGGTCGACGCCTTCGTCGTGCGGCTGCTGCTCGACCCCGCGGTGACGCACGTGCCGGGGAGGCACGCCTGGCGGCTGCCGCGCTGGCTGGACCGCATCCTCCCGGACGTCGACGTCGACGTCGACGTCGAGGGCGCCCAGCCCGAGCGGGCGACCACGGACACCGCGCCGATCCCCGCGGCCGTCCCCGTGCCGTAGCCGGCGCCCGGACCGGCAGCCCCGTCCGGGGGACGGGGCTCAGCGCTCGCCTGCCCGGGCGAGCGCGGCAGCGGACACGGCGACGCGTGCGGCGTTGGCCCCGGACATCCCGTGCACGCCCGCGCCGGGGGGCGTGGAGGCCGAGCAGAGCAGGACCCCGGGGACGCCCGTCTCGTACGGGCGCAGCGCGCGGGGCCGTGCGACGAGCTGCCGGAGGTCGTTGGCGCCACCGCACACGTCCCCGTCGACGGCGTTCGGGTCGTGGGCGGCCAGCTCGGGGACGGTGCGGTGCCACGTGCCGACGACGGCGCGCCGGATGCCGGGGGCGAACCGCTCGATCTGCGCGAGGACGAGGTCGGTCGCGTCGCCCGGGAACCCTCGCGGGACGTGCGCGTACGCCCAGACGGGGTGGACGTCGTGGCCGTCGAGCCGGACCGAGCGCGTGTCGTCCGCGACATGGGGCTGGGCGAGCACGACGAACGGCCGCTCGGGCAGCCCTCCGTCCCAGCACTGCCCCTCGGCGGCCGCGACCTCGTCCGCGGCGCCGCCGAGGTGCACCGACCCCGCGCCGGCCACCGCGGGGTCGGCCCACGGGATCCCGTCGCGGACGGCGAGGTCGACGCGGAACGCCGCCGGCCCGTGGCGGAACCGCTGGTAGGCGGCCCTCTGGCGGCGGGGCTGGTCGGTGCCGAGGATGCGCGCTGCGGCAGAGGGAGACGTGTCGAGCAGCACGGTCCCGCGTCCGCGCCTCGGGTCGACCCCCGTCAGCCCGGCGACGTCGTCGAGGTGGTCGACCCGGAACCCGGTGGTGATCGTGCCGCCGAGCTCGAGGAGGATCCGCGCCAGGGCGGTGGTGATGGACTGCGAGCCGCCGACGGCGAAGGGCCATCCGTGGCTGTGCCCGAGGGCCCCGAGCAGCGCGCCGACCGCGCCGGAGCCCGGCAGGTCGAGGCTCGTGAACGCGTGCGCCGCCAGGCCGGCCGCGAGGCCCGCGGCCTGCGGGGTGGTGTACGAGGCGGCACGCCGCGCGCCCGGGACCAGTGCGGGGACGCCGAACCGGGCCAGCAGGAGCGGGTGCCGGGGAAGGTGCACCAGCGGCTGCATCACCTCCGTGAGCAGGTCGGGCATCCGTGCCACCAGCGGGCCGTTCCGCCTGCGCCACCGTGCGCCGTCCGCGCCGAGGCCCGCGGCGGTCCGCTCGAGGTCGCGGTGCAGCACCCCGGCGTCGGCGCCGTCCAGCGGGTGCGCGAGCGGTGCCGGAGGGTGGACCAGCCGCAGGCCGGCGTCCTCGGGAGCGAGGCCGGCGTCGCGCAGGTCCTGGAAGAACGGCGACGCCGCCGCCATCGGGTGCACCGCGGAGCAGTCGTCGTGGAGCAGGCCCGGCAGGATCCGCTCCGACGTGCGCGCGCCGCCGCCGATCGTGCTGCTCTGCTCGACCACGTGCACCACGAGCCCGGCGCGGGCGCACTCGATCGCGGCGGCGAGCCCGTTCGGCCCGGCGCCGACCACGACGGCGTCCGGCGGGCGGCGCCGGGTGCCGCCCCGGGCGAGGGGGACGACCAGGTCGCGGTGCTCGGTGGACATCGGCCTCTCCTGGGGTGCGGGTCCGGTGGTGCGCCGCGCGGTTCCCGGGGACGACGCGGTGCGCCGTCCCCGGGAACCGGGTCAGTCGACCATGTCGCCGACCTGTGCGCCCGCGAGGGCGGCCGCGACGACGGCGCTCGCGAACGCGACGGCGGCCGGCGTCGCCGCGAGGGGCCGGAGCTCCCCGAGGGTCGTGCCGGTCGGGCGGTCGAACTCCTGGTTGTCCAGCACGGACGACGTGCGCATGGTGCTCTCCTCCGGAAGGTGCGGGGCTCGGGGCTCAGTTCCCGACGGTCTCCTCGACCGCGTACGCCGCGACGGCGGCCGCGAGCACGGCCGTCGCCGCCGCGGCCGCCAACGGGGTGGCGGCGAGCGCGCCCTCCGGGGCGACCAGTGTGGCCTCACCCGTGTCGAACGGGTGCGCCGCGAGGACTGCTCCTGTCATGTGTCACCTCCTCTCGTCGGGGGGAGGCGCGGTGCGTGGGCGACCGCGCCGGGGTCGGCTCTCCGCGGGAGCCTGCTCACCGCCGTGGCCCGCGGCCGCGGGTGAGGAAGCCCCATCCCGCGGCCGCGAGCGCGATGACCGCCACGACCACGACCAGCAGCACCCCCAGGTCGACCCCGAGGACGGTGCCGATCAGGATCGCGGCCATCGCGACGGCGGGAGCGGCGACCAGCAGCGCGCCCTCGGCGCGGCTCATCCCGGACCGGGTCACGGCGCTCACCTCCGTCGGGTCAGCCGTTGGCCTGGGCGTACGTGTACGCCGCCACGGCGCCGGCCACGGCGGCGACCAGCGGCGTCGCCCCCAGCGGGGACTCCTCGGCGTGCAGGGCACCCTCGGGTGCGTCGAACGGGGCGGCGGCAAGGATCGTCGAGCTGAGCATCGTTCTCTCCTCTTCTCGGTCGCCCGCACGCGGGTGCGTGCGGGACAGCAGGGGTCTCACCGGTGCGTCGCCGCGTGCGGCGCGAGCACCTCCTTGCGGGAGACGAAGATCTCCTCGAGCGGCTCGTCCGCGTAGCCGCTCTCCCGGGCGATCGCGAACTGGAACGCCTCGACGCCGTCGGCGCCGTCGAGGAGCACGCGCCGGCGGACGAACCCGGCGAGCATCTGGTAGTCGGGGCCGTCCTCGAAGCCGACGCCCACCTGCTCCACCGTGCGCAGGAAGCGGCCGACGACGTCGAAGATCCCCTTGTCGACCCGTCGCTCGGGGAACCAGAGCACGTGCCGGACCCGCCTGGCCGGGGCCAGGTGGGTGTGCTGCCACTCGCCGATGCGTCCGTCCCGACGCACCCGGTGCAGCAGCACGACGTCCTTGTTGGCGGGGACCGGCGCGAAGAAGCGCCAGTTGGGCAGCAGCACCGACGCCCGGTCGATGCCGCGGACGCGGTCGAAGTTCTGGTTCGGGTGCTGGCCGGTGGCGGTCGCGAGCACCCAGGCGGCCAGCGCGACGACGACCACGACAGCGGCGTCGCCGCGGTCCCGGCGCGCGGACATCACGCGGACTCCGCGACGGCGGCACCCGACCAGGGGCGGCGGGCGGACAGGTCGTCCACGAACCTGCGGATGTGCTCGGCGACCGCGGCGACCGGACCGGCCGCGGTCAGCAGCCCGTCGTGCGTGCCGCGGACCACGAGGTGCTCGCCGTCGGGGTGCCGCTCCGCGAGCCCGCGGTGGGCGGCGGTCGCGGCCGGGTGCAGCGCCGCGCTGGTGGAGGCGGTCAGGACGAGGGCCGGCACGGCGGGCCGCCGCGCGGGTGCGGGGGGCGCGAGGATGCGCGCCGTCGCAGCCCGCCACTCCAGCCGTCCGGCCCGCCAGATCCCGGGGTCCCGGTAGACGGCAGCGATCCGCCGTGCGGAGCCGGGCGACGCGGGGATCGCCCACACCCGCGGGCTGAGGAACGCCCCCCACCCGGCCCGCAGCGACCGTTCCATCAGCGGGAAGCTCGCGGTGAGCGTGTCCATCGACTCCTGGTCGACCGCGCTGGCGCCGTCCGGCGTGAGGGTCCTCGCGGTCGGGTCGAGCAGCACCAGACCCGTCGGAGCCGTGCGCAGCGCGTCGGCCGCCTCCAGGGCGAGGAAGCCCCCGAGGGAGTGCCCGACGAGCCAGACCTCCCGCCCGCGGCGGTACCGCTCGACCAGGTCGTCGAGGTCCCGGGCGTGGTCGGCGAGCGCCGGCCCCCGGCCCGCCGTGCTGGCGCCGTAGCCGGGCCGGTCGTACGTGAGCGTCGCGTACGCGCCACCGAGCTGCTGCACGAGCGCGTCCCAGTACTCCTGGGTGGCGACGAGCGAGTTCTCGAACACCAGCAGGGGCGCGGTGGGGTCCGTGCCCTCGCTGTACCGGACCGCCAGCCGGCTCCCGGACGTGGTGGGGACGAGGCGCTGGCCCGCGCGGGGACGCCGTGCCGCGCGGTGCCAGGTGAGCTGCGCGCACGCGGCGGCTCCGGCGCCGGCGAGTGCGGTCGCACCGAGCACGCGCGGCAGGGTGTCGTCCCGTCCGGGGGCCGTCCCGGCGGTGTAGAGCACGGCCGGCTGCAGCGCGAGGAACGCCGGGAGGAACCGCCCGAGCCCCATGACCCCGGCGATCGACGCGTGCATCCCCGCGACAGCGCCGAGGTACGCGACGCGCAGGCCGCGGTGGGGGAGGAACACCGCGGGGAAGCCGCACTCGAGGGCCAGGGTGCCGATCTCGCCGGCCCGCGCGAGCACGGGGTGCCGGTGGACGATCCGGTACACCGGTTCGGCGCCGTAGGTGCGGGTGCGCATCACGCCGTCGAGCGCGGAGCCACGCCGCCAGGGCTCGCCGGCGAGCTTGACCCAGCCCGACACCAGGTAGGCGAGCGTGGCCTGCGACGCGAGCGTCCACAGCACGGCGTTGGTCGTGCGGGTTCCCGGGCGGGCGCGGGCGACGGCGGACAGCGCCTGGGTGAAGAACCCGACCTGGTCCGAGCCGTCGCCACCGTTGTGGTGGACGGGGGCGGTGAGCAGGCCGGTCCCGGCGTTGACGGCTGCCGCGACCGCGCGCACCCGCCGGTCCCGGACCGGGGCCAGGTGCACCGCCGATGCCGCGATGCGCGCGCAGTGCAGGGCCGTCAGCACCGGGGGCCGGGCGACGACGTCCAGCACGCTGCGCACCGCGCGCTGCTCGGCCAGGCCCGTGCGCCGCAGCTGCTGCCAGTCGTTGAAACCGCCGGGACGCCGGTTCGCGCCGTTGGCCAGGTGCTCGAGACTGGACCAGAGGGTGACGAGCGCCGACAGCCGCTCGGTGGCGGTGAGGGCGCCGTCCCTGGTCTCGAGGTGGCGGAGCGCGCGCCGGAGGTCTGAACGGTCCACGGGTCAGCCTTCCTGGTCGGGTTCCGGGGGCGGGGGCCCGGGACGGCGGTACACGGCGGTCGCCGTCGGCGACGCCGGAGTCAGCGGGGCGCCGCGGAGGCCCGCGCTGCGGCCGGCCGGGACGAGGCCGGCGGCTGTCGCGTACGCGTCGACCTCGTCGAGGGACGTCACGCGACTGCTCTCGCGGGCGAAGGTCGCCGTGCCGGCATCCAGCCAGCAGTGCTCGAGGTCCCACCGTCGGCCGTCGAGGTGGGAGAACGTGGCGAGCATCCGGCGGTCGCCCGGGTAGGCGACGGCCCAGGACCGGTCGGCGGTCGGGTGCAGGGCGAGGACGGCGTCGGCGTGGTGCGTCTCGACCACCAGCACGCCGCCGGGACGCAGGGCGGCGGCTGCGGCTGCGACGGCGGCCGCCTGGCCGCGCGGCTCGGTGATCATCGAGAGGGTCCCGCAGACGCACAGCACGGCGTCGAGGCCGGTGGGCAGCGTGACGTCGGTGATGTCGGCGAGCAGGGGGGAGACGAGCCCGCGCGGGTCGTGGGAGCCCAGCTCGCCCAGCATCGCGGCGGACACGTCGACGCCGAGGTACTCGACCGGTCCGTCCTCGTCCCGCAGCAGGGAACCGGCCAGCGGGAGGGCGACCCGACCGGTCCCGACGCCGAGCTCCGCGAGCCTCCGGGTCCGCCCCGGCAGCACCTGCCGCAGCCAGGCGAGCTCGTCGGTCCCGATCGCCTCCCGCGGGAAGACGGCGTCGTAGAAGGCGGCGAACTGGTCTCCGTACTCGCGGTAGCCGGCGCGACCGTCGTGCCCGCTGCCGCTGGTCCCGGCGGACGGCCCGGGGCGGGTGAGCGCCGCGGTCACGACCGGGGCTCCCACTGCAGCGTCGACCGGGTCACGAGCAGGCCGACCGCCGCCCAGCCGAGCGTCGGGCCGAGCAGCAGCAGCGCGCGCGCAGCGGTGACGCCCGAGGTCCACGCCTCGGAGACGAGCGCCGCCGCGGCGCCGCCCGGGAGCGCGAGCTTGACCGCGACGAGGTCGTCCACGCCGGTCAGCAGGGTCCAGGCGGCCGCGCCCAGCGTGAGCAGGAACAGTGGCACGGTC
This sequence comes from Cellulomonas sp. C5510, assembly GCF_019797765.1. Classification (NCBI taxonomy): domain Bacteria; kingdom Bacillati; phylum Actinomycetota; class Actinomycetes; order Micrococcales; family Cellulomonadaceae; genus Cellulomonas; species Cellulomonas sp. C5510. The sequence goes on along the minus strand of NZ_CP081862.1, from coordinate 2,743,787 downwards.
GTGACCTGCGCGTGCTCGGGAGAGGTGGTCACACCCCACGTCGCCAGCGCCAGCGCGAGGAACATGGCCTCGACGGCCAGGACGGCGGCGAGCACCACGACGCCCTGGGACGGTGCGGAGCCCGTCGCCGCGACGACCCCGAGCACGACGACGACCTGGGCGAGGTTGACCCCGACGACGGGCAGGAGGAGACCGGCGAGGACGGCGCGGTCGGGGAGGGCCCCGCTGCGCAGCCGCTTGAGGAACAGCGTCTGGCGCCGCCCGGCGAGCGTGGTCGTCGCCGTGATGTACACGCCGAACGCCGCCATGACGACGACCTGGAGCGCGGCGACCGGGCCGCCGCCCCCGAAGGTGTCCCGCATCGCTACCAGGTACACGGCGAAGGCCAGCGGCATCAGCAGCGCGGACACCGCGACGACCCGGTTGCGGGCCAGCATCGTGAGCTCGGCCCGTGCGACGGCGGTCACGACGCCACCGCCGTCGCCGGGCGCAGGTCGTCCCGTGCGGAGGTGCCGTCGACCTGCCGGAAGATCTCGGCGAGGCTCGGCGGCGTGCACCGCAGGTTCTCGAGCTCGACCTGCTCGCGCTCGGCCCACCGCAGGAGCTCGAGCAGGTCGGCCTGCGGCTGACGCGTCCCGACGCTGAACCGGCGGCCCTCGCGGTGAGCGGGCCAGCGGGGCGGTGCGGCGGACGCCTCGAACTCCAGCACGGAGGGCATCGTCCCCACCAGCTCGGCGAGCGAGCCCTCACGGACCAGCCGGCCGCGGTGCAGCACCCCGATCCGGTCCGCGTGCTGCTCGGCCTCCTCGAGGTAGTGGGTGGTGAGCAGGACGGTCGTCCCCTCCCGGCGCAGGTCGGCGACCAGCTCCCACAGGCGGTCGCGGGCAGCCGGGTCGAGCGCGGTCGTCGGTTCGTCGAGGAACAGCAGCGGAGGTGACCCGTACACGGCCATCGCCAGGTCGAGCCGTCGGCGCTCGCCGCCGGACAGCTGCACGACGCGGACGTTCGCCTTGTCGGCGAGGCCGACCCGGTCGAGCAGCGGGGGCACGTCGTCGCGGCGCCCGCTGAGCCGCCCGACGAGGTCCAGGCTCTCCGCCACGGTGAGGTCGGCCGCGAGCCCGGACTCCTGGAGCATCATGCCGACCCGGGGCCGGGTCCGCCGCCGGTCGGCAGGGTCGCCGCCGAGCACCCGCACCGTCCCGCCGTCGGGAGCGCGGTGCCCCTCGAGCGTCTCGAGCGTCGTCGTCTTGCCCGCCCCGTTGGTGCCGAGCAGCGCGTAGAGCTCGCCGTGCTGCACGTCGAAGCTCACGCCGTCGACGGCGGTGACGTCGTCGTACCGGCAGGTGAGGCCGACGACCTCGACCGGGACTGGTGCGCTGGACATGGGCCCAGCGTGCGAGGACGGCTGCGGCGCGGGTAGTGCGCGGGATCACGGGGTGGGGTGACCGGTGACACCTGTCCGCATGACACGAGTCACGGCGGTGGCGCGAGAGGGGTGTGAGCAGCGCGGACCCGTGCCACAGTGACCTCATGGGGGAGGACGAGGTGGGCGGTGCGCCCCCCGTCGCGTCGCCCGGGCTGGATGCCGCGCGCAACGAGCGGCTCGTCCGCGTCGTCTGGATCGGCGTCGTGCTCGTCTTCGGCGGTCTCGGGATCGCGGGTGCGCTCGCGGGGCCGCGGACCCACGTCCTGACGGTCGCCGCGACCGTCGTGGTCGCGTGCTACCTCGGGTGGTTCGCGTGGCGCTGGCCGCACCCCGACGTCGGGGTGCGGCCCGTCGCCGTCCTCGGCGTCGGCGTCCTGGGCTGGACGGCGCGGCTCGCGCTGCCGGAGGACCCGAACGTCGGGTTCGCGCTGCTCGCTCCCGCCGCCCTGGCCGCGACGACCTGGCGGCTGCGGCCGGTCTGGCTCGCGGCGGCGGCACTCGTGCTGGCCGGGGTGCCGCTGGCCGTCGTGGCGGCCGGCGGCAGGCCCGCCTCGGAGGTCTGGGACGACCACGGCGAACCGACGGTGTTGATCCTCGCCGTCGAGCTGCTCGTGTTCCTGACCGTCGCGACCTCCTGGGCGTGGTACCAGCGGTGGGAGGAGGACCGGGTGCGGGAGCGCGACCTCGTCCTGACGCGGGAGCGGCTGCGGTTCGCCGCCGACCTGCACGACGTCCAGGGGCACACCCTGCTCGCGATCAAGTTCAAGACGGAGCTCGCGCGCCGCAGCCTCGACGGCGACGTCGAGCGCAGCCGCGCCGAGCTCGCGAGCATCGAGCAGCTCGTGGTGGAGCTCGAGGCCCAGACCCGGCAGATCGCCCAGAACAGCAGGCAGACGTCGCCGGCGCTGGAGCTGGGGAACCTGCAGGCGCTGCTGGCCGCCGCCGGGATCGACACGCGCGTCGACGCCCCCGGCCGGTCGCTCGACCTGTGGGACGAGGAGGTCGCCCTGGTGCTGCGCGAGGCAGCGAGCAACGTGCTGCGGCACGCCGACGCCTCCCGGGTCGACGTCGTCGTACGGGAGGACTCCCTCACGGTGGCGAACGACGGCGTGCTGCCCAGCAGCCGCGAGCCGGGGACCGGCCGGGGCCTGCGTGGTCTGCGTGACCGGCTCGCCGCCGGCGGGGCCGTCGTCGACTGGGGGTGCGAGGGCGAGGTGTTCACCGTCCGGGTGACCCGTCGCCCGGGCACCCGGGGGCGGGGTCCGGCGTGATCCGCGTCCTGCTCGCCGACGACGAGACCCTGCTGCGGACGGCGCTCGCGTCCCTGCTCGAGCTCGAGGGGGACATCGCGGTCGTCGCGCAGTGCGACGACGGCCCGTCCGTGCTCGCCGAGTCGGCGCGCCACGCGGTCGACGTGTTCCTGCTCGACCTCGAGATGCCCGGGGCGAGCGGCCTCGAGACGGCCGCGGAGCTGCTGGCCGCCGACCCTGGACGGCGCGTCGTCGTCGTGACCCGCCACGCCCGCCCCGGGGTGCTGCGCACGGCGCTCGAGACCGGTGTGCGCGGCTTCGTCCCGAAGAGCGTGGCCGCCGGGGAGCTCGCCGCGATCATCCGCCGCGTCCACGTCGGCGGGCGGCACGTGGACCCGGTGGTGGCGTTCGACGCGATGCAGTCCGACTGCCCGCTCACCGATCGCGAGCTCGACGTGCTGCGGTTGACGCAGGAGGGCCGGTCCATCGCGGCGATGGCGGGGGAGCTGCACCTCGCGCCCGGCACCGTGCGGAACTACTTGTCGAACGCGATCACCCGGCTCGGGGAGCGGAACCGGCACGACGCCGCGCGCCACGCCCGCCGGCAGGGCTGGATCTAGCGCAGCAGGCCTGGCACGACCGGTCGGCGTCACGCCGGCGGCGGCGCGACGCGCTGCTGTCACCGAGACGGCAGCGCCCTCGGCGCGGTCACCTGCGGGGCCTCCTCGACGCGGGCCTGTGCCGGCCGGGCAGGACGACCCCCGGCGCCTGCTGCACGCGATCGGTACCGACGTCCCGGCCGGTGATCGTGGCACGTGCCCTGGGGGCGCTGCGGGCGGGGTGATCAGGCCGGGCGTCGACCCGGCCTGCCCGGTGGCCGCCCCGCGCTGGGTGGTACCACCCGCGACGGGGAAGAAGTTCGCCCGCGACTCTTCATCTCTGCGGGTGCCGTGCCGACAAGGGGGTGATGCGTCACCGGACGTGACGTGCCGCGAGCCGCTGTTCCCGACCGAGGAGAGTCACCATGTCCAGGCCTGGAGCCCGTACCCGTGCGACAAGGGGGTGGCGGCGGATCGCGATGATCGCCGCCGTGCTCCTGCTCGCCCCGACGGCCGCCGTCACGGCCCCCGGGACCGCGGTCGCCGCCGGTGAGGCCGCCGGCGGGACGACGGCCGGCGCCGCCGTCCCGCTGCCGGTCGCGAACCTCGACTCCAGCGTCGACGTCACGAACGTCGGGTCCGTCTCGTCGGGATCGCGGCAGACCAGCACGCAGCCGTACTGGGACAACACCACCTGGTTCTCCTACACCCCGACGGAGACGGTCCGGGTGTACATCCGCGCGACGTCGCTCTCCCCGTCCGGCTGGGACAACACGCTGGAGGTGTGGACCGCCGCGGGCTCGTTCGTGGCGCACAACGACGACTCGTACAGCCTGGACGCCGCCGTCACGGTGACGCTCACGGCCGGCGTGGACTACCGGATCGCCCTGGGCGCCTACCAGCCCCCGTACAAGGGCACCGCGCGGCTCACCTTCGCGACGCGCGTCCCGAGCCCGCCGCGCGATGTGCAGGCCACGCCGGGTGACGGCTCGGTCGCGGTCTCCTGGACCGTGCCCGAGGACGTCGCCGGAGGCGTGACGTCGTACGAGGTGCTGTGCACCCCCGAGGGCGGCACGGAGGCGCCGTGCGCGACCGTCACCGGCACCCCGCCGGAGACGTCGACGGTGGTCTCCGGCCTGGACAACGGCGTCTCCTACGGCATCCGGGTGACGGCCTCCAACGTGATCGGCCCCTCCGACCCCGCGGCGGCGCCGTCGGCCGGCGGCACCGTGCCGCGGGCGACGTCGGCGGTCGCGCTCGGCACGAGCGTCGCGAACCCGGCCAGCGGTGAGGCGTTCGACGTCACCGCGTCCGTGACGGCCGGCGGCACGCCCGTCGACGGCGGCACGGTGGACCTGACGATCGCCGGGACGGTCCACGCGGGGGTGCCCGTCGTGGACGGCGTCGCCACGGTCACCGGCGTGCATCGCCCCGCGGGGACGACCGCGCTCGCGGCCACGTTCTCCGGGACCACGGCGGTCGCCGGGTCGAGCGCCTCGTCGGCGGTCGTGGTCGTCAAGGCCGGGCAGACGGTCACGATCGACTCCCCGGGGAACGACCTGACGTACGGCGCCGCCGCGGTGCAGCTGGTCGGCCGCTCCTCCGCGGACCTGCCGGTCACCTTCACCGGGTCGGGGGCGTGCACCGTCTCCGACGGCTACCTCGAGCTCACAGGGGTCGGCGACTGCGAGATCGTCGCGACGCAGGCCGGCGACAGCGAGACGGAGGCGGCCTCCGCGAGCATCCAGGTCACGGTCGGCAAGCGGGTCCAGCACCTGACGCTCCCGGCGCTCACCGGGCTGACCGTCGGCTTCGCGCCGATCCCGGTCGCCGACGTCTCGGACGTCGGTCTGCCCGTCACCGTCACCGCCACGGGCGCGTGCCGTCTGGTCGACGGGGCCGTCGTCGGCACCGGGGTCGGTGCGTGCGAGCTGGTGGCGACGGCGGAGGGCGACGAGGTGACCCTGCCCGCCACCACGACGGTCACCGGGACCATCGCGGCGGTGCCCACGGTGCCCACGGTGCCCACGGTGCCCACGGTGCCCACGGTGCCCACCGTGCCCACCGTGCCCACCGTGCCCACGGTGCCCACCGTGCCCGCCACGGTGCAGGCCGAGCTCGGGCGGAGCCTCGGTGCGGTCGCGCAGGGCACCCCGGTGTCCGCCACCGGCACCGGGCTGCTGCCCGGCTCGGAGCTGGTGCTCGAGGTCCACTCGACGCCCCAGGTCATCGGGACGGCGACGGTCGGCGCGGACGGCACCGCGACCGTGACCGGGCTGCTGCCCGCGGGGCTCGAGGCGGGTCACCACCGCCTGATCGCCGTGGGCACCGCCCTCGACGGCAGCCGCGCCGAGTTCGTGATCCCCTTCGCGCTGACGACTGACGGGACGTTCGCGCGCATCGCCGACCGGTCCCTCCCGGCGCTCGCCGTGACGGGCTCCGAGGTCGGCGGGGCGGTCGGGCTCAGCGTGCTGTGGCTCGTGGCCGGTGCGGGGATGGTCCTCGTCGCCCGGCGGAGGCTCGCCCGGCGCTGACCGCCGCGTCGCGGACCGGCCCCCGTCGGGGTCGGTCCGCCCGCGCCCGCGCTCACGAGGAGCCCGCCGGTCACGGCGGGCTCCTCGTCCATGATCCGCGACCGCGCAGACGCCGCGCGAGGCGCACGCGGCCGAGCACCTCGCCCCGGTGGGCGCGTACCGGCACCTCGTCGGGCCCGACGCGCACCAGCGCCTGCACGCGAAGGCGGTGGGGCGGGGGAGAGGACCCACCGTGGTGCTCGCCGAGCTCGGGGTGCCCGCATCCGGCTCGGAGGTCGTGGCCTTCGTCGGAGGCTCCGGACCTTCCGCCCGCGCGAGAGCCCGTTCGCGCCGGTGCGGCGGTCCCGCGCTCCGACGCGACCGGCTACAGCCCCGTCGTGCTCACCCCGTACTCCGCCTGCTCGGCGGTGAAGCCCTCGTAGAGCAGCTGGTCGACGAGCCCCTGCCGCGAGAACGCGGTGTACGAGAGGTAGTCCGCGGCCTTGGCGGCCGCCTGCGCGTTCCAGTCGACGCCACCCTCCGCCTCCAGGCGCGCGATGGCGAACTCGGCGTCGGCGGTCACGTACCCCTCGAACTCGAGCTGCCCGATCAGGCCGCTCCGGGAGAACGACATGTAGTCCAGGTAGTCCGTCGCGGTGCGGTAGGCGTTCTGCTGCGCGACGCTGCCGATGCGGGCGGCCTCCGCGGCGGCCGCCTCAGCCGCGGCCGCCTCCTCCGCCACGCGCTTCTCCTCGGCGACGCGGTCCGCCTCCGCCTGCGCGGCCGCGTCGGCCTCCTCCTGGGCCTTCTGCTCCGCCTCGGCCTCCTCGGCGGCCCGGCGCTCGGCCTCGGAGTCCTCCTCGTCGGCGACGTCCTCCGTGGTCACCGCCCCGTCGATGGCCTGCCCCGAGGCGGTGTCGTCGGCAGCCGTCGGTTCGCGTTCGCTGCCCCCGGCGATGCCCGCCACGGCGAGGAGGAGGACGACGACGCCGCCGACGCCGACGAGCACCTTGTGGCGTGCGACCCACGACCTGCGGGGCTCGTCGCCGGGGGCCGAACCGGGCGGCTGCGCCAGACCGGACGAGTCGGGGTGAGGGAAGAGGGCCGTCGGGTCCGCCGGCTCCGGGGCCGTCGCGTCGAGGGGTGCCTGTCCCGGCACGCCGGCGTCACCGTCGTCGACCCACAGCGGCCATCCCGCCGGTGCCGGCCCCCATGCGGGGTCAGGCTGCCAGCCGGGGCCGGGAGTCCACCCCGCAGGAGCGGGAGGCCAGTTCGGCGGTGGGTTGAAGCGTGAAGCCATGACGTGCCCCCTGGTGAGTCTCTCGGCGATGCCGCCGCGCCGTCGCGGGGCCGCGTCCACGGTCCCACCCCCGGGTAGTGCGTCGCGGCCGGCTTCCGGGTGAAGTCCGTGACCCTCGGGAGGCAGAGGTCAGCGCCGCCCCGCCCGCTCGTACCACGCCAGCCACGCCGCTCCGGCGTCCCCGGTCCGCCGACGCAGCGCCGAACGCCGGATGCGCATCGGCCGCAGGTCCACCCAGCTGCTCCGCGTCAGCCCTGGCAGGGGGTGTGGCACGCGCGCGTAGTCCGTGGGCCGCGCGGACTGGTCCTGGGAGGTCAGCCGAGCGACCGTCACCCACCGCCCGCGCCGCGCCAGGACGACGACCGGCCGGTCCTTCGCGCCCGTGCCGTCCCGGTAGGGCACCATCGCGAACCACACCTCGCCCGGGCGGGCGACCGGGGCGCCGGCCCGGCCGAGCAGGCGGAGCAGCAGGACGACCCCGCCGGCCGCGAGGACGAGCAGCCACGGGCGGTCGGCGAGGACGTCGCGGAAGGCGTCGGGGACGACGGAGTCGATCACGGGACGGAGTGTGCCAGGGCTGCTGCGCGCGGATCGCGTGTCATCGGCGAGCATGAGAGCGGCTACTCGCTTCACTCTGCAGTTCTTGGTCGAGCCGACTCGCACCGCGCTGTACGGCGACCGCGTGCCGGTGCTGACCGGGTTGAGCGCAGCCCGGATGCACCGCGCCCTGCCGCGGGCGATCGGCGTCGGCTACGTCGCTGTCCCCACCCAGCGCAGGGCCCGGCGCCTGACCGACCGCGACGGTGAGGTGTGGTTCGTGACCCGGGCCGTCGCCGAGCTGGACGCCGTCGCCGTGACGACCGATCTGGGTCGGGCTCTGGTGACGACGCCGGAGCGGACCGTTCTGGACCTCGCCCGGTTCGGTCCTCGCGACGAGGGTCCAGAGGTCCAGGAGGTGATCGCCGCTCTGTGGCCGCGCTGTGACCGCGCGACGCTCCAGCGGATCGCCGACGAGCAGCGCAGAGGCGCGACGCTGCGGCGCGTGCCGGCGGGACGATGACGCCGGAGGACGGGGCCGACCTGGCTCAGGTCGCCACGGGAACTCGCTCGCAGTGACTAGAATCATGGTCATGACGACCACGACCTCCCTGGCGCACGTGAAGGCCCACCTGTCGGCTGTCGTCGGCTCGGTGCACGACACGCACGAGCGCGTCGTCATCACCCGGAACGGCGAGCCGGCCGCCGTGCTGATCTCGCCTGACGACCTCGCAGCGCTCGAGGAGACGCTGGAGATCCTCTCCGACCCGGAGACGATGGCCGATCTCCGGGCGGCGCGGGAGGAGATCGCGAAGGGGGCGACGGTCGAGCTGTCCGAGCGTCCTCGCCGATGAGCTACCGGGTGCGCTGGACGTCCGCTGCTCGCCGCGCCCTGGCGGACGACCTGCCGGAGGCGGTTGCGGCTGCGGTGTGGGAGTTCGTGGTCGGACCGCTCGCCGACAACCCGCACCGGGTGGGCAAGCAGCTCGTCCGCGAGCTGGAGGGGTTCTGGTCCGCGCGGCGCGGCCAGTACCGGGTGATCTACGTCATCGACGACGGCGAGGTCGTGGTCACGGTGGTGAAGGTCGACCACCGTCGCGACGTGTACCGCTGAGCGGCCGTGCCGGAGGAGGGCTCGCCGCCCGCGGCGCTACCGTCAGCGGTGTCCCGTCCCCGGCACCTCGGAGGGTCCTGCCCGTGCGCACGCTCCAGCGCGTCCCCGCGAGCTTCTTCGGCATGGTCCTCGGCCTGGTGGGCCTCGGCAGCGCGTGGCGCTACGGCGCGACGGTCGGGCTGGTGCCGCACTGGGTGGGGGAGTCGGTCGTCCTGATCGGGTGCGCGGTGTGGTGCGTGCTCGCGGCGGTCCTCGTGTACCGGTGCGTGACGGCGTGGGAGGGCGTCGTGCGGGAGTGGCGCGACCCGGGGCTGTTCTCGTTCCTGAGCCTGGTGCCGGCGGGCGGGATCCTCGTGTCCGTCGGGCTGCACCCGTACGCGCCGGTGGTCGCGGCCGTGCTGCTGTGGCTGGGCGTGGCGGGGCAGCTGGTGTTCGCGGCGGTGCGGTGCGCGCCGCTGTGGTCGGGCACGCAGCCGCTCGACGCGACGACGCCGGGGTTCTACCTGCCGCTCGTGGCGGCGAACCTCATCAGCGCGATCGGCGTGGCGACGGTCGGGCAGGCGCAGCTCGGGTACCTGTTCCTCGGGGCCGGGGTGGTGTCGTGGCTGACGCTGGAGCCGCTCATCACGCACCGGCTGCGGACCGGGCCCGAGGTGGCGCCGCGGGCGCGTGGCGTGATCGGGGTGCAGCTCGCCCCGGCCTTCGTCGCCTGCTACGCGTACCTGGTGGTGGACGGTGGCCGCGTGGACGCCGTGGCGCTGGTGCTGTTCGGGTACGGGGTGCTGCAGCTCGTGCTGCTGCTGCGGCTGTGGCGCTGGCTGCTCGCGGGCGGGTTCACGGCGGGGCTGTGGGCGTTCTCGTTCGGGCTCGCGGCGATGGCGAACACCGGCCTGCGGATCGCGCACGCGGAGGTGGACACCGCCGTGCGGGTGGTGGCGGTGGTCGTGGCGGCCGTCGGGACGGCGTTGCTGCTCGCGCTCGCGGCGGGGACCGTGGTGCTGCTGGCGCGGGGTCGGTTGGTGCCGCCGGCGACACCGGCGGCGACGCTGCCCTGAGGCAGGCCGCGCGCGGTCAGGAGCCGTCCGCCTCCGACGCGGGCAGCGGCCCCCGGCACAGGCAGAACGGGTGCCCGGCGGGGTCGGCGTAGACCTGGAACACCTCGTCCGTCGTGCCGAGGTCGGGCGCCGCCCGGAGCAGCCGCGCCCCGAGCCCCATCGCGCGCTCGTGCGCCTCGGCGAGGTCGTCGACCCAGACGTCGAGGTGGATCTGCTGCTGCTGCGGCCCGTCGGGCCAGACCGGCGGCACGTGGTCCGGGGCGAGCTGGAAGCCCATGCGCCACTCGCCGTCGACGACGACGTTGTGCCAGTCGTCCTCGGCCTCGACGGTGCCGTCGAGCAGGGCTGCCCAGAAGCCGCTCTCGGCGGCGAGGTCGGGGGCGTCGAACACGTGGATGAGCCGGTGCACGCGCATCGCAGCATCGTGGCACCGCCCTCCGGCACGGGGAAGAGGAGGGGCGCGGACGACGGGACGATCGTCCCATTGACGATGTGTCAATGAGTTCTACCGTGGTGCCATGACCAGCGGCGAGAGCACCCGGCGCACCGTCCTCGACCCCGAGGAGCGGCGGACCGCGCTGCTCGACGCCGCGGAGCGTGCGTACGCCGAGCGCGGGCTCAGCCGCACCACCGTCAGCGACGTCGCCCGGGCCGCCGGCGTGACGCGCGGGCTCGTCTACCACTACTTCCCGACCACCGAGGACCTGCTGGACGCCGTCCTCGAGCGCCGGGTCGAGGCGTTCGCGGAGTCCGTGCGGGCCTGGGACGCGAACCGCACCGTCGGGGACGTCGAGGGCGCGCTGCGCGACGTCGTGGCGCTGTTCCGCGCCCAGACCGCCTCGGACGACCCGGTGCGGGCCGACCTGCACCGGCCGGAGAACGCGGCGCTCTACCAGCGCTTCGTCGACCGGGCCGTCGCGGCGGTCGTCGACACGCTCCAGGTCACCACCGTCGAGGCGTACTCCGCCCGGCACGGGCTGGCCATCGAGCACGTCCGCGCGACGTTCGTCGTGCTCGTGCACGGGCTCGTCGGCCTGGTCCGCACCGAGCCGGACGTCCCCGACGCCGTCCTGGCCTCTCTCGTCCGGCAGACCCTGCGGCTCGACCTGGTCGGACGACGACCGGCGCCCTGACCGGGCGCACCCCCGCGCCGCCGCTGGACGCGACGGCTCCGCTCGCAAGGAGGCACCGTGTTCCTGTTCGACCAGATCCCCTGGTACTCGGCCCTGATGTGGTGCGTCGTGCTCGCCGCGCTCATCGGGCTCAACGAGGTCACCCGCCGCTGGCGCGCCGCCGGGCTGGCGTTCTTCGTGGCGCTGCCGGTGGTCCTGACGATCTTCGTCTGGCCCCACACCGCCGGGGCGGGCTCGTCCACCGGCACGTGGTTCCACTGGGTCAAGGTGTACTCGGCGCTCGCCGGGTGCCTCGGCTTCATGGCCCTGCGGTACCACCCGAAGCTGGCCGCGAAGCGCTGGGCGCTCGCGTTCCCGGCCGCGATCCTCGCCATCAACATCGCGGAGGCCGTGCTGCGCGACTTCCAGGTCGCCGGCATGTCGGAGGGAGTCGTCGACGGCGTCTACATGGTCCCCGGCCCGTGGAACGTCATGAACGGCGTCGCCGGCATCCTCAACCTCGTCACGATCTGCGGCTGGGCCGGGATCATGATCAGCCGCTCGCCGAGCCGCGACATGATCTGGCCGGACATGCTGTGGTTCTGGATCATCCCCTACGACCTGTGGAACTTCGCCTACGTCTACAACTGCGTCGGCGACCACGCGTTCTACGCGGGCGCGGCCCTGCTGATCTCCTGCACCATCCCGGCGTTCGTGTTCAAGCGCGGGGCGTGGCTGCAGCACCGGGCCCACACCCTGGCGCTGTGGATGATGTTCACGATGGCGTTCCCGACGTTCGTGTCGTCGTCGGTGTTCGCGGTGGAGTCCTCGCACGACCCGGCCGCGCTGTTCACCGTCAGCGCGATCTCGCTCGCCTCGAACGTGGCGCTCGCGGTCTACCAGGTGCACCGGATCGTCACCACGCGGCGCAACCCGCTGACGGGCACCGAGCTCTACCCGGAGCTGCCCGCGTACCGGAAGGTCGTCGCCGAGGAGCAGGCCGCCGTCGAGCGGCAGGAGCAGCGCGTCCTCGCCGCAGCCTGACCCACCGGGACGTCCCGCCCGCCGTCACCCGGCGGGCGGGACGTTCTGGTTCCGGCGGAACAGGTTGCCCGGGTCGTACACCGCCTTCACCGCGGCCAGCCGGTCCCAGGTGGCACCCGGGTAGGCCGCGCGGACCCGCTCCGGCCCCTCGTCCGCGAGGAAGTTCACGTAGGCGCCCGGGTTCCCCTGGTCCAGCAGGGCGGCGGTCTGCGCGACCCACGCCGCGCGGCGCTCGCGGTCGTCCGGTCCGTCCACGAACGCGGCGACGTTGCCCATCAGCCGGGCCGACCGGTGCGCGTACGCCGTGGCCTGCGGGTCCACCCGCGCGATCGCCCCGCCGAGCGCGCGGAGCTGCACCACCCGCATCCCGTCGACCGCGGACAGCCGCTCCACCAGGCGCTCGGCGAGCGGCAGGTCGACGTGGTCGGTCAGCAGCGTCAGGGCGACGGCCCGTGGGTGGTACTCCGGGTCGGCCGGCGGGAACAGCTCGGGGTAGGGGACCGGGCGCACCAGGTCCGCCAGTGGCTCCCCGAACGCGCGCAGCGGCGCCAGCGCCGCGTCGGCGGCCTCGACGGGACCCGACCAGCAGACCAGCGCCATGAGGACGAGCGACCCGTGGTGCTCGGCGGGCACGAACGGCAGCGGCGGGCAGGGCATGACGTTGACGATCGCGGACAGCTCGTCCGGGGCGGCCTGGGTCGCGGTGACGAACCCGGCGACCGCGGCGGGCGTGGCCGGCAGCACGAGCATCCCGCCGACCACGCCGTCCAGCGGGTGCAGCCGCAGCTGCAGCCGCGTCACGACGCCGACGTTCCCGCCGCCGCCCCGCAGCGCCCAGAACAGGTCCGGGTGCTGCTCGGCGTCCGCGCGCACCACCCGCCCGTCGGCGAGCACGACGTCCGCGGCCAGCAGGTTGTCGATCGTCAGCCCGTGCGCCCGCGAGAGGTAGCCGACGCCGCCGCCCAGCGTGATGCCGGAGACGCCGACCGACCCGGTGTCCCCGAACCCGACCGCCAGCCCGTGCGCCGCCGTGGCCGCCGTCACGGCACCCGCGGTCAGGCCCGCCCCGACCCAGGCGGTCCGCCGCTCGACGTCGACGGTGAGCTCCGTGAGGTCGCGCACGTCGACGACGATCCCGCCGTCCACCGACCCGTGCGCGGCGTTGCTGTGGCCGCCGCTGCGCACGGCGAGCGGCAGCCCGGACTCCCGGGCCACGGTCACGGCGGCGGCGACGTCGGCGTCGTCGAGCGGTCGCACGATGACCGCCGGGCGCGGGTCCGCACCGCCCGGCACGACGGCGCGCAGGGTGTCGTAGTCGGGGTCCTCGGGCGCGACCACCCGGCCGCGGAGGCGGGTGCGGAGGTCGGCGAGCGCGGTGCTGACGGACATGGGGGCTCCTGGGCGACGTCGGCGGAACCAGGGTCGCGCCGGGGGAGCGACGGGGGCAAGGGGCCGGGCGGGCCGGGTCTCCGCCGCCTGGCTACGCTCGCCGGATGGATCTGCGGTTCACCGGTGAGGTCGTGCACTGGCGCGGGCCGGCGCCGTTCCACTTCGTGCCCGTGGGCGAGCAGGAGGCCGCCGCGCTGCACGCCGTGTCGGCGCTCGTGTCCTACGGCTGGGGCGTGATCCCGGTCGCGGTGACGCTCGGGCGGACGCAGTGGACGACGTCGCTGTTCCCGCGCGACGGCGGCTACCTGGTCCCGATCAAGGCCGCCGTGCGCCGGGCCGAGGACGTCGAGGTCGGCGACACGGTGACGCTCCGGCTCGTCGTCGCCACCTGACGGGCCGCGGCACGGCATGCTCGGTCCCGTGCCCGCTCCCCGCCGCCGCGCGTCCGCCCTCGTCGTCGCGGTCGTCGGTGCCGTCGTCGCGGGGATCGGTGCCTGGCTGCTGACCCGCCGGCCGAGCGGCTGGTTCGCGTACGCGCAGCTCAGCGAGCAGGTCTACCGGCCGGGCGCGGGGTCGTCGGCCGCGGGGGTCGCGTGCGTCGTGGTGGGCGTGCTCCTCGTCGCCGGGGCGGGCTGGCTGGCGCTGCGGCGCCGCTGAGGGTGCGTGTCGGCGCCGTCGGGCACCATCGGGGCATGACCTTCGACTTCGAGGCGCCGCTGTGGGAGTGGGACGCCCGCCGCACCGAGCGGTGGACGTTCGTCAGCGTGCCCGAGGAGGCGTCCGACGAGATCCTCGAGCGGGCCGGGGTGTTCGCGCGCGGGTTCGGGTCGCTGCGGGTCGAGGTGACGGTGGGCGGCACCACGTGGCGGACGTCGATCTTCCCCGACGGGAAGCAGCGGGCGTACTCGCTGCCGGTGAAGCGGGCCGTGCGCGACGCGGAGGGCCTGACCACCGGCGGGCCGGTCCGGGTGCGGCTCCGGGTGCTCGACGTCTGACGCGTCACGGCGCCGGTCAGGGCCGACCGGCGCCCGGCGCGTCGGACGGTTCGTTCACGGTGTCCCCGTCGAACCCGAGCGGGTCGTCCGGCCCGACGACGAACGCCTCCAGCGCCGGCTCGGCCAGCACCGCCGCGACCGCCTGCCGGGTGCCGCCGACGAGGGTCGAGTCGTGGTCGACCTCCGTCCCGACGCACCAGGCGCGGTCCTGCGGCCAGATCAGCGCGGGCGACCGGCCGTCGCCGTCGCCGGGCCCCCGGGCCACGTCCGCCACGGCGTCGAGCGGCCCTGCGACCAGCAGGTAGTCGCGGGCGGGCAGCCGGAACCGCGGGGCGTCCCACTCGGCGTCGGTGAACGCGCGCGGCACGGGCTCGGTGCGGGCCACGCGCCCGTCGACGACGGTCATCCGCACGGAGCCGCCGTTGAGGGCGCCCCAGCCCTCCCACACCGCCATCAGGCACCGGTCGGCGGTCGCGGTGTGCGGGGCCAGCGCGCGGCAGAGCGCGGTGAGCTGGGGGAGGGCGAGGTGACCCTCCGCCGGCCGGCCGTGCGGCCAGAGCGCGGCGTCGGGGTTCCACGGGTCCGCGTCGTCGCCCCCGACGAGGCGGTGCCACTGGACCAGCGGGTGCAGGGTGCGCCCGGTGACCGCGGCGACGTCGGCCCACCGCAGCGGCGCCCACGGCGCGTCGTCCGGCGCGTCGGGGAGCGCCCCGACGACCGGGTGCAGCACCCGCGCGTACGCCTCGAACCCGCCCGGCAGCAGCCCGGTGACGGTGGTCCAGCGGCCGAGCCGCGGGCGGATCCAGTCGCCGGCCGAGACGTCGTCCAGCACGGCGGCGCGGTCGGTCCACATGCCGCGATCGTCGTCGCCGCGTCGCCCGCGCCGCAACCGACGGCGTGGCTCAGGGGCGGCCGGGCTCCCACGGGGCCGGCCTCGTCGGGAGCGGCAGGTCGACGCCGCGCAGGTCAGGCGGCGAGGTCGACGGCGCCCAGCGGCTGGCCCGCCGGTGCCGGGCCGGGGTGGACGGTCGCCGCCGGGGCGTCGCCCGCGGTCCGCGCCGCCTCGCGCGCCCGCTGCCGGCGGGCCCGCAGCACCACGGCGACGGCGTGCACGCCGACCACGGCCCACACCGCGTTGGTGACGACCGACGGCCACACGCCGCTGCTCGCCGCGACGAGTCCCATGAACAGCCCGGAGATGACGTTCGCGAGCTGGTACCGCCCGGAGGTGGGCGCCCAGGTGCCGCGGGTGACGAGGACGTAGGCGACGAGGCACGTGACCGCGCCGACCCAGCCGAGCGCGGTGACGAGAGCGGACACGGGCGTGCTCCAGGAAGGTCCAGGGGTGGGTGAGGGGGTGCCGGGCGGGCCGTCCTGCGGCCTCCCGACGGCACCAGTGTGCGTCCGGATCGGGTTCAGCACAATCGAATGATGTTGAGACCGGGGTGTAGCGAAACTGAACTAGTCTGACGGCATGCCCACCGACCCGCGCCGCCTCGCCGTCCTGCTCGCCGTGCACCGCGCCGGCGGGGTGCTCGCGGCCGCCGACCTGCTGCACGTCACGCCGTCCGCGGTGTCCCAGCAGATCGCCCGCCTGGAGGCGGAGGAGGGGGTCCCGGTGCTCGACAGGGGGCCGCGCGGGGCGACGCTCACGGCGGCCGGTCGCATCCTCGCGGAGGCCGCGGAGCGCATCGAGTCCGAGCTGGTCGAGGCCCGCAAGTCGCTGGCGGCGCTCGGCGGCGAGCTGTCCGGGCGGGTGACGGTCGCCGGGTTCCAGACGGCGATCCGGGCGGTCGTCGCCCCGACGTTCGCGGTCGTGGCGGAGCGCCATCCCGGCATCGAGCTCGTCGTGGAGGAGCGCGACCCGGCCGAGTCCATGCGGCGCCTCCGGGAGGGTGACGCCGACGTCGTGCTGCTGGAGCGCGACGAGGACGCCGACACCCACGTGCCGCGCGGGCAGCGGGACGTCGTGCTGCTGGAGGAGCCCTGGCGGCTCGTGCTCCCCGGCTCCGTCGCGACGCCCACCCAGCTCTCCGACCTCGCGGGGGTCACGTGGCTCGCGGCCGAGCGGAACACCGCTGCCGCGCGGGCGATGGGGCGCGTCACGGCCACCCTCGGGACGGCCACCGTCCGGCACGTGTACTACGACTTCGACGTCGCCCTGGCGCTCGTCGCGGCCGGGCAGGGGGTCGGGCTGCTGCCGGCGCTGGCGCTGCAGGGCGAGCTCCCGGACGGGGTGACGGTCGCGACGGTGCCCGGGCTCGGCTCGCGGCGGCTCGTCGCCCGCCACCGGGCCACCCGCCGGGAGCCCGGCCCGGCCGTCGTGGCGGTCATCGAGGAGCTGCTCGCGGTGGCCTCGGGGCTCGACCTGGTGTGAGGCGCCGCGCCCCCGGGCGGGTCGGAGGGAGCACCCCTAGGCTCCCCGCATGGACTGCGACGTCGTGGTGGTGGGTGCCGGACTGGCGGGCCTGACCTGCGCGCGGGTGCTGCACGCCCGTGGGCTCGACGTCCGGGTGCTGGAGGCGGCGGAGGTCGTCGGCGGCCGGATGCGCAGCGACCGGGTCGACGGGTTCACGCTGGACCGCGGGTTCCAGGTGGTCAACCCCGCCTACCCGGCCCTGCGCCGGGAGGTCGACGTCGCGGCGCTGCGGGTGCAGCCGTTCCTCGCGGGCGTCGCGGTCCGCCGCGCGGACGGCCTGGCGCTGCTCGCCGACCCCCGGCGGGCGCCCGGAGCGCTGCCGGTGACACTGGGCAGCGGGTACCTGCGCGTCGGCGAGCTGGCGGCGCTCGCCCGCTGGGCCGCCCCCGCGCTCGGGCCGGTGCGCTCGCTCGAGGCGGGGCCGGACACCTCGCTGGCGGAGTCGTTCCGCGCGGCCGGCGTCGACGGGCGGCTGCGCCACGAGGTGCTCGAGCCGTTCCTCGCCGGCGTGCTGGCCGACGAGTCGGGCTCGACGTCCGCGGCCTTCGTGCGGCTGGTGGTGCGCTCGATGCTGCGCGGCACGCCGGGCATCCCGGTGGGTGGTGCCGGTGCCCTGCCGGCGCTGCTCGCGGCCCCGCTGCCGCACGTGGCGACCGGGGTGCGGGTCGACGCGGTCGAGCCGGTGCCGGGCGGACACGCGGTGCGGGTGGGCGGCGGCGGCATCGCGGCGCGCGCCGTGGTCGTCGCCACGGACGCGGCCACCGCCGCGGCCCTCACGGGGGTCGAGGCGCCGCCGGTGCGCGGCCTGAGCACGACGTGGTGGGAGGCCGAGGGCGTCCCGCGGGTCGACGCGGTCGTGGTGGACGGGCGGCGACGCGGACCGGTCGTGAACGCCGCGCTGGTGTCGGCCGTCGCGCGGGGCTCCGCGCCGGCGGGCGCGCAGCTCGTGCAGGCGACGTGCGTGCTGGCCCCCGGCCCCCGGGGCCCCGCGGCGCGACCCGACCCCGCCGTGGTGCGCCGGCAGGCCGGCGAGATGCTCGGGGCCGACCCGCGGGGCTGGCGCGAGCTCGCCACGCACGAGATCACGGCGGCGCTCCCGGCGGTGCCGCCGCCGCTGCGGGTGCGGCAGCCGGTCGACCTGGGGGACGGACGGTACGTGTGCGGCGACCACCGGGACACGCCGTCGCAGCAGGGCGCGCTGGTGTCGGGCCGCCGGGCCGCGCGGGCGGTCGCCCGGAGGCTGCTCGGGGTGTGAGCGCGCGCCGGGCGCTTGACGGCGGGAGGACGGCGGCGGCAGTGTGATCGGCATCACACCAGCGGTCGTCCGACGCCGAGGAGAGCCCCCATGCCCGTCCGCCTCAACCCCTATCTCGGCTTCCGCGACACCGCCCGCGAGGCGATGGAGTTCTACCGGTCCGTGTTCGGTGGCGAGCTCACCATCAGCACGTTCGCGGACTTCCACGCGAGCGAGGACCCCGCCGAGCAGGACAAGGTCATGCACAGCCAGCTGGAGACCCCCGGCGGCCTCGTGCTCATGGCGTCCGACACCCCGAACGCCATGGCGTACACGCCGGGCGACACCTTCTCGGTGTCGCTCAGCGGCGGGGCGGACGCCGACGCGGAGCTGCGCGGCTACTGGGAGAAGCTGTCCGAGGGCGGGCGGGTGATCGAGCCGCTCACGGTGGCCCCCTGGGGGGACGCGTTCGGCATGGTGACGGACAAGCACGGCGTCACGTGGCTGGTGAACATCTCCGGCGACGCCGCCTGACCGACCCGCTGCGGGTCAGTCCTCGGGGTCGTCCAGCAGGCCGCCGCCGACCCAGTCGTCGATGGCCTGCTCGTCGGCCTCGGTCAGCTCCATCCGCGCGCCTCGGCACAGGCCGATGACGTTGTCCGCCCAGGCCTCCGCGATGTCCTCGGCCGTGACGTCGGAGGTCAGCTCGAGCCCGGCGTACAGCACGCCCGAGATCACGAAGTTCACGGTGGACCGCCCGACCGCCGCGCCGGCCTCCTGGCACGCGTCGCGCACCCGGCGCGCCGTCGTGGCGCGCTCGAACGGGTGCGCGCGGACGTCGTCGGCGAGCGTCGTCAGCAGGACGCGGTAGTTCTCCTTGCTGAGGCCGGGCGTGTCGGTGACCGCGATGACCTGCCGCTGCAGGGCGGTCGGGTCGGTGCCCGGGGCGGGGGAGGCGGCGCCGGGCAGGTCGGCCTCGCCGAACCGCTTGGGGTCCCACACGTAGCCGGGCGACGGCCGCGCGGCGACCCCGAGCTCCGGGACGACCTGCGCGAGCCACGGCAGGAACCCGCCGGCGCCCGCCCAGCGCGTCGTCGGCAGCGTCGGGTCGGCCTGCTGCGCGGCCTGCGCCACGGCTCCCGTGGGGACGGGCCGGTCGGCCGAGCGCACCCGCTGCAGGACGGCCCGCCGCGCGGCGAGCGACCCGGCGCTCGCCGCCGCGGGGGCGGTCACCGGGGCGAGCGGCGCGGTCGAGACGGCGGCCTCGGGGACGACCTCCGGCGCGGGTTCGGCCTCGACCGTCTCGGCGGTGGCACCCGCGGTCACCAGCTCGGCGAGGTCGTCCGCGGTGATGACGGTGTCCGCCACGGCGCGGTACGCGCTGGCCGCGGGGCTCGCGGTGATGATCGTGACCCGGCGGTCGGCCGCCCGGCAGCGCTGCACGAGCGGCGTGAAGTCGGCGTCGGCGGACACGATGACGAACTCGTCGTACCGGGTCGCCCCGTCGAGCGCGTCGACGGCGTCGAGCACGAGGTTGATGTCGGCGCTGCTCTTGCCCTGCTGGGTGAGCGACGGGCAGTCGACCACCTGGAAGCCGGCGCGCGTGAAGTTCGGGCGGAACCGGGAGAACACCGACGGGTTCAGGTAGCAGGCGCGCACCAGGAACCGGCGGGTGAAGTCGCCGTCGGCGTCCGAGCCGCTCTCCAGCTCGGCGAGCCAGTGACCCGGGTCGGTCGCGAACGCCTCGGCGGCGTCCGGGTCGAGCCGGCGCAGGCCGATGTACACGTTGTCGAAGTCGACGAACATGGCGGTGCGCAGGCGGCGCGGCTGGTCCGGGCGGTCGAGCGGGGCGTGGGTGGTCACGGGTCCATCCTGCCGTGGACGGGGGCGGTCCCGCGCCCGGGCGCCTCCGTAGACTGTCCCGGTGCCGAGCGGGGACCGGGTGGTGAGCAGTGGACGTGCGTGACCTCCTGGCCGACCCGGAGCTGGGGCTGAGCCTCGTCGCGGCGGAGCCGGACGCGCTCGACCGGCCCGTGCAGTCCGCGTACATCACGGACCTGCCCGACCCGTCGCGGTTCCTGTCGACAGGTGACGTGGTGCTCACCTCCGGGCTGTGGCTGGACCGGCCGGGGGGCGCGGCGACGTTCCTGGGTGCGCTCGCGCAGCAGGGCGTCGCGGCGGTGGTGCTGGGGCTGATCGAGATCGGCGTGATCCCCGACGAGGTGATCGCGACCTGCCGGGACCGGGGGCTCACGCTGCTCACGGTGTCGCCCGGGGTGTCGTTCCGGCGGATCGCCGACGTCATCGCCGCGCAGCAGCCGGGGTCCCCGGCCGGGTTGGCGAGCCGGACGATGCGGTTCAGCCGGCGGATCGCCGACGCCGTGGCGCGCGGCGGCGGCGTCGCGGAGCTGCTCGGTCAGCTCACCGCCGAGTTCGCCGTGGGGTGCTGGGTCATCGACGAGACCGGGGCGCTGCTCGCGTCGGCGGGGGCGGCGCCGGACCGCGCGCAGGTCGCGGAGCAGTGGAACGCGGTGATCGCCCGGGAGCACGAGCGCCGGGTGATCGTCCCGGGTCCCGGGGGGCCGGCGACGGTGGTGCGCACCGGCACGCGTGACCGGTCGGGGTTCCTGGGGATCTGGGGCGACCACCGCGCGTTCTCCGACGAGGTCACGCTGGCCGTCGACGCCCTGGTGGGTGCGCTGCGGGTGGAGATGGAGCTCGCGGCCCGCTGGCGGGAGACCCGGGACGCGCAGGTCGCCGCGCTCATCACGTCCATCCGCGACCAGGAGGCGTCCCCGGGCGCGATCTCCGCGCGGATGCGCCTGGAGGGCATGGCCCCCCAGGACGAGACGACGATCGTCGCCGCCCGGGTGGACGACCCGCGGTTCCCGCGCGCGGCGACGCTGGAGATGCTGCAACGCACCCTGTCCGCCCGCGGGCACCGCGTCATGGGCTGCCGCACGGACGACCTCGCCATCCTGCTGGTGAACGGCGCGGGCGACGACGAGCGGCCGCTCGCGGAGCACCTGACGGAGGAGTACCACCTGCTGCTCGCCGGGCGGCAGCTCCGCGTGGGTCTCAGCGACCCGGTCAGCGGCGTGAGCCGCCTGAACTCGGCCATCGCCACGGCGGTCGAGCGGGTGCAGAACGCGGCGGGGACCGGGCCCGTCGTCGTGTCGACCTCATTGCACGTCCAGTCGCACCGCGCCCTGCTGCGGATGCTCGGGGAGAGCACGCGCGCCGGGTACGCCCGGGAGGTGCTGGCGCCGCTGGTGTCCTACGACGAGCGGCACAACGCGGACCTCGTCGGCACGCTGCGGGCGTTCCTCGACGGAGGCGGGGCCTGGCAGGAGACGGCGCGCCAGCTGCACCTGCACACCAACACGCTGCGCTACCGGATCGCCCGCATCGAGGAGCTGACCAACCGCGACATGGGCACGATGGCGGACCGCGTGGACCTGTTCCTCGCGATGGCCTGCCTGGACGAGTCCGAGTAGCCCGCGGCGACCGCGCCTCCTCAGGCGAAGCGCATCGTCGGGATGCCCCACGCCCGCGGGTCCGGGACCCGCAGCAGCGCGGGGGAGACGACCTCCTCCACCAGCACCTCGACCGTGTAGTGCGCCTCGGCCCCGAGCAGGTGCCCGGCGAACCCCGCCGCGGCGGCGTTCTTCACGCCCACGGCGAGGTGCACGTGCGGCGTGGCCGCCTGCGCCTCGGCGTCCCACAGGATCGTCCCGCTGCCGATGCCCTCGGAGTAGGTGACGGTGACCTCGTGGGGCAGCGGCGGCTCCTGGTCGGCGACCGGGGTGTCCGCGGCGATGAACCGCACCGACCGGAACGCCCCGGAGAACACGGGCACGAACCCCTGCCGGATGCCGTGGGCGCGGCACGCCTCGGCGAGGGAGGACAGCACCTCGTCGCCCGGCTCCAGCACGACGGCGACGCGGCGCCCGGTGGTGACCTCGCTGCTCTGCACGCGTCCGCCTCAGCCGGCCGCGGCGTCGTCGGAGCCGGCGGCGAGCGCGGGCACGGCGGCGCCGGTGGCGAGCGCGTACGCGCGGATCTCCGCGAGCAGCGCCGCCTTGCCGGCCTCGGGCAGGAACGACGACACCACGGCGTTCGCGGCGAGCACGCCGACCTGGTCCTCGGTGACCGTGCCGGCCGCGACCAGCGCCCGCACGTTGTCGTCCAGGTAGCCGCCGAAGTACGCCGGGTCGTCCGAGTGCACCGACGCGCGCAGGCCCTCGTCGAGCATCACGGCGATCGGGTGGTCGGCGAGGTCCGGGCCGGCGGTGCGCAGCGCGACGTTGGACAGCGGGCACACGGTCAGGGGGGTGCGGGTCTCGCGCAGGTGGGCGACCAGCTCGACGTCCTCCAGCGCGCGGTTGCCGTGGTCGATCCGCTCGGCGCCCAGCACGTCCAGGGCCTCCCAGACGTAGTCGGGGCCGCCCTCCTCGCCGGCGTGCGCCACGCGGTGCAGGCCCTCCGCGGCGGCGCGCTCGAAGACGTCACGGAACAGCGACGGGGGGAAACCGACCTCGCTCGAGTCGAGCCCGACGCCCAGCAGCAGCGACCGGTGGGGGAGCACGGCCTCCAGCGTCGCCATCGCGGCGTCCGGCCCGAGGTGCCGCAGGAAGCAGACGATCAGCCCGCCGGACATGCCGTGCCGCTCCCGCGCGCCGGCCAGGGCGTCCGCGAGGCCGAGCAGCACGTCCGCGACGGGCACGCCGCGCTCCGTGTGGGACTGCGGGTCGACGAACACCTCGGCGTGCCGCACGCCCGCGGCCGCGGCGCGGTCCAGGTAGCGGGCGCCGAGGTCGAGGAAGTCCTCGCGGGTGCGCAGCACGTCGAGGTTCGCGTAGTAGACGTCCAGGAACTCCTGGAGGTCGCGGAACGGGGCGCCGCGACCCGCGCCCGCGGGGACGGGCAGGCCGTGGCGCTCCGCGAGCACGCGGATCAGCTCGGCGTCGAGCGTGCCCTCGATGTGCACGTGGAGCTCAGCCGTCGGCCACACGTTCGCCTCCCGCTCCTGGTCGTGGTGCGCGCGGTCCGCCCCACGCTCGTCCGGAAGCCAACCACAGGGCCGTGGGCTGCTGCTTCGTGCGATCCACCAACGACGCGGCGGGGCGCTCGGGGCGCGCGCTGGGCGATCCGCCGGGCCGACCCCGCAGGGGTCCTCCCGTGTGACGCGCGTGTGACGCGCTCGGTGTGTCGCACAACGGACCGCACCGTCCGGGGGCGCCAGGTTCGGAGGATCCCACATGGCGACCGGGCGGGCCCGACCTGTCTGATGGAGGACGTCGCCGGGTCCGCCCGCGACGCCCTCCCCCTGGCACCGCGGCCACCCGATGTGTCCGGGTGGTCGCACGACGTGATCGAGGTTGACGTGACCCGCACCATCACGACCCCGCGCCCCCGGCGCCGCACCGCCGGCCTCGCCGCTGCCGTGGCCGTCGCCGGCCTGCTGCTGTCCGCCTGCTCGGGCGGGGGCGACGACGACGCGGCCGGTTCCGGCGACGACGCGGGCGAGTCCTTCGACGCGGTCAGCGTGCAGCTGTCGTGGCTGAAGAACCAGCAGTTCGCCGGCGAGTACCTCGCGGTCGAGGACGGCCTCTACACGGACGCCGGCTTCCCGGAGGTCACGCTGACCGCGGGCGGCTCGTCGGCCACCAGCGCGGAGGCCGCGGTCGCGACCGGCCAGGCGTTCGTCGGCCTGTCGTCCCCGCTCATCACCGCCCCCGCGATCCAGGGCGGCGCGGAGCTCAAGATCGTCGGCGCCACCTACCAGCGCAACCCGTTCGCCCTCGTGTCCGGCGCCGACGCGCCCATCACCGGGCCGGACGACCTCGCGGGCAAGACCGTCGCCGTCTCCGACTCGAACACCCTGGTGTGGAACGCGTTCCTCGCGGCGAACGACATCGACCCGGCCGACGTCACGACGGTGCCGCTGTCCGACACCTCGATGCTCACCACCGGCCAGGTCGACGGGTTCATCGGCTACACCACGACGGGTGCCGCCGCCCTGGAGGCAGCCGGGTTCCCCGCGACCGAGTTCCTGCTCGCCGACGAGGGGCTGCCGATGGTCGGCGAGGTGCTCGTGACCTCGCAGCAGGCCATCGACGAGCAGCCCGAGCAGCTCAAGGCGTTCCTGCTCGCGACGGCCGAGGGCTGGCGTGCGGCGCTCGACGACCCGGAGCGTGCGGTCGACCTCACCGTCAACACCTACGGCAAGGACCAGCAGTACGACGCCGACGCGATCACGCTGTCGTTCGAGCGGCAGGCGACGCTCATCGAGTCCGACGACACCGCGGCGAACGGCCTGCTGACCATCACGGACGAGCTGCAGGAGGGCACCATCGCGTCCCTCGCCTACGCGGGCATCGACATCGCCGCCGACGATCTGTTCGACCTGTCGCTGCTCGACGAGGTGTACGCCGAGAACCCGGACCTGCTCTCGTGACGTCCTCCCCCCTGTCCGCACCCGTCCCCGCGCAGCCGGCCCCCTCGGCCGCGGGGGCGGGTGCGCCCACGTCCGCGCCCGGCATCGAGATCACCGGCCTGAGCAAGGAGTTCCGCTCCGGCCGGCGCACGGTGACGGCCCTGGAGGACGTGAGCCTGTCGACGCCGCGCGGGTCGTTCCTGTCGCTGCTCGGCCCGTCCGGCTGCGGCAAGTCGACGATCCTGCGGATCCTCGCGGGCCTCGAGACGCCGACCGCCGGCACCGTCGCGGTCAACGGCACCCCCGTCGCGCCCGGCAAGCGCGCGGACGGCATGGGCATCGCGTTCCAGGACCCGGCGCTGCTGCCGTGGCGGTCCGTGCAGAAGAACATCCGGCTGCCCCTGGAGATCCAGAAGCGCCGCGACGACGGCATCGTCGACGAGCTGATCGACCTGGTCGGCCTCCGCGGGTTCGAGAAGGCCCGCCCCGCGCACCTGTCCGGCGGCATGCGGCAGCGCGCGTCCATCGCCCGGGCGCTCGCGGTCCGGCCGGACTTCCTGCTGCTGGACGAGCCGTTCGGCGCCCTGGACGACATGACCCGCCAGCGCCTGAACTTCGAGCTGCAGCGGATCTGGACCGAGCGCTCCGCGACGACGCTGATGGTCACGCACGGCATCGCGGAGGCGGCGCTGCTGTCCGACGTCGTGGCCGTGATGTCCGCCCGCCCGGGGCGCATCGTCGAGGTCGTCGAGATCCCGTTCGAGCGCCCCCGGACGCCGGAGATGATGCGGACGCCCGAGTTCCACGAGGTGGTCGACCACCTGTCCGGGCTGCTGTTCGCGCCCGGCGGTGCCGGCACGAAGGGCGACGAGTGAGCGACGTCGCCGCCCGGTTCCGCGGCGCGCTGGCCCGCCCGTGGGTCGGCGGCACCGTGGGCATCGTCCTGCTGCTGGCCCTGTGGTGGGCGATGACCGCGAACCTGGAGAACAGCACCTCGTTCCCGTCGCCGGTGGACGTGGCCCGCTCGGCGGTCGCGGACGGCTGGCCGTTCTACGAGGCGAACGTGGTCCCGACGCTGACGCGCGCCGCGCAGGGCTACCTGTGGGGCAACCTCGCGGGCCTCGCGCTGGCCGCCGTCGTGCTGGTGGTGCCGCGGCTGGAGGACGTCATCACCCAGCTCGGCGTCATCTCGGCGTGCCTGCCCGTGACGGCGATCGGCCCGATCGTCATGGTGATCTTCGGCGGCCGCGCCTCGGCGATCTTCCTGGGCGCGCTGCTGGTGTTCTTCACGACCCTCGTCGGCGCCATCCTGGGGATGCGCTCGGCGAGCCGCAGCTCGCTGGACCTCGTCACCGCGTACGGCGGCGGCCGGTGGACGCAGATCCGCACGGTCCAGCTCATGTCGGCGCTGCCGGCGATCGTCACCGCCCTGCAGGTGGCGGTCCCGGCAGCGCTGCTCGGAGCCGTCGTCGGGGAGTACCTCGGCGGCATCGACTCGGGCATCGGCGTGGCGCTCAACGCGGCGCAGCGCCAGATCCAGCCGGACCGCGTGTGGGCGCTGAGCATCCTGGCCGGGCTGATCGCGCTCGGCGGGTACGCGCTCGTCGGGCTGGTCGGGCGGGTCCTGACCCCGTGGGCGTCGGAGCGTCGGTCGTGACCGGCGGCACGGGGCGGTTCGTCGCCCGCCGGGCCGCCACGCTCGCGGCGGCCGTGGTCGTCGCGCTCGGCGTGTGGGTGGCCGTGCTCGCGGCGTTCGACGTCAGCCCGCTCATCGGCAAGCGGCCGTGGGACGTGTACGCCTACGTCGTCACGGCCGAGGGCGCCGCGGACCACCGCGCGACCATCGCCGCCGACCTCGCGGTGACCGTCCGGGACGCCGGCATCGGGTACGTCGTCGGTCTCGCCGCGGCGTTCCTGCTCGCCGTCGTGTTCTGCGTGTCGCCGGTGCTGGAGCGGATCGTCATGCCGACCGCCATGGTGCTGCGCTCGATCCCGCTGGTGGTGCTGACCCCGCTCATCACGCTGATCTTCGGCATCGGGCAGGCGGGCGTGACGGCCATCGTCATCCTCGTGGTGTTCCTGCCGGCGCTCGCGAACATCCTGTACGGGCTGCGCAGCGTCTCCGGCGAGCACCGCGACCTGGTGCTCGCGTACGGCGGCTCGTCCTGGACGGTGCTGCGCAAGGTGGCCCTGCCGGCGGCCGTGCCGTCGACGCTGGCCTCCGCGCGGATCGCCGTCCCGTCGGCCGTCACGGGCGCGATGATCGCGGAGTGGCTGTCCACCGGCGAGGGCCTCGGCGGCGCGATCTCCAAGGCGGCCGGCTCGTTCGGGTACGACGCGATGTGGGCGTCCGCGATCACGGTGGCCGCGGTGACGATGCTCGCCTACGCGGTGCTGAGCGTCGTCGACGCCGTGGTCACCGAGCGGATGGGGCAGCTCACGTGACCGACGTGACGCTGGTGCTGCGCGGGGGGACCGTCGTGGACGGCACCGGCGCGGCGCCGGTCGTCGCGGACGTGGCGCTGGCCGGGGACCGGATCGCGGCTGTCGGACCGGGTCTCGGCGCCCCGGCAGGCGCCCGGGTGCTCGACGTGCGCGGGCTCGTGGTCGCCCCGGGGTTCGTGGACGCGCACACGCACTCCGACGTCGTGCCGTTCATGGCCGAGCCGCAGCCGTTCAAGGTGCTGCAGGGCGTCACCACGGAGGTCGTGGGCAACTGCGGCAACTCCGCCGCCCCGCTGGTGGACGAGCGGGCGGTCGAGCTGCACCGGCCGATCTCCAGCACGGTCGCCGCGGGTGTCGCGGGGCACTGGAACCAGCCCCGCACGTTCGCGGGGTACCTGGACGCCGTCGAGCGGTACGGGCCCACCAACCACGTCGCGTCCCTGGTCGGGCACAGCACGCTGCGGATCAGCGCGAACGGCATGGCCGAGCGGCTGGCCCCGGGCGCCCTCGACCGGATGGTCGCGCTGGCGGAGGACGCGTTCGCCGAGGGGGCCTTCGGGCTGTCGAGCGGCCTGATCTACGCGCCCGGCGTGTACGCGGACACCGACGAGGTCGCAGCGCTCGCCGCCGTCGCCGCCCGCTGGGGCCGCCCGTACGCCACCCACATGCGCGACGAGGGCGACGGCCTCGCCGACTCGCTGGGCGAGACGTTCGACGTCGCCCGGCGCACCGGCGTGCGGGTGCAGGTGTCGCACTGCAAGGCGGCGGGGCGCCGCAACCACGGCCGCGCGGGCGAGCTGCTGGCAGCCCTGCGGGCGGCGCGCGCCGAGGGCATCGACGTGCACGGCGACGCCTACCCGTACACGACGGGGGAGAGCTTCCTCACCGCGCTGCTCCCGGCCGAGGCGCAGGTGGGCGGGCGCGCGGCGCTGGTGGCCCGGCTGTCCGACCCGGCGGCCCGCGCGGCGCTCCGGGCCCGGGCGCTGGCGGGCGGACCGGGCGCCGGGTCGTGGACCCAGACGACGCCGGGCGGCGTGCTGCTCAGCATGCACGCGGAGACCGCGCTGCTCGGGCGCAGCGTCGCGGACGTCGCCGCCGAGCGCGGGCTCGACCCGTGGGACGCCCTGTGCGACCTGGTGCTGGCCGACCCGGGCGCGATGATGGTCTACGAGCTGATGGCCGAGGCGGACGTCCGGGAGATCCTCGCGGACCCGCTGGTCGCCGTCGGCTCGGACAACTCCGTGCCGGTGGGCAACGCGCACCAGCGCGGCTGGGGGTGCTTCCCGACCGTGCTCGGGCGGTACGTCCGCGACCTCGGTGTCCTCGACCTCCCGGAGGCGATCCGCTCCATGACCTCGCTCGCCGTCGACGCGCTCGGGCTGCCCGGCCGCGGGCGCCTGCTGCCGGGACTGGTCGCGGACGTCGCCGTGGTCGACCCCGCCACCGTGGGGCACGCCGGGACCCCGCAGCGGCCGTGGGAGCGGCCGACGGGGGTGCGGTACACCGTGCTCGCGGGGCGGGTCGTCGTGGAGGACGGGGAGTTCACCGGCGTGCGTGCCGGGCGGGTGCTGCGCGCGGGCCGGCCCGAGCGACCGTCGCCCCGGGGCGCGGCGGCGTGACGGGGCGCCGCGTGGAGGTCGGACCCGGGGGCCGCGGGGACCGCACCATCGCGGACCTCGAGCTGCCCGCGATGGTGCTGCACGACGCGGCGATCGACCGGAACGTCCGCGTCATGGCCGACTGGTGCCGCGCCGCGGGCGTCGCGCTGGCCCCGCACGCCAAGACGCACATGTCCCGCGACCTCGTGCGGCGCCAGACCGAGGCGGGTGCCTGGGGGTTCACCGCGGCGACGCCCGCGCAGGTCCGGACCCTGACGGCGTGGGGCGTGCGGCGCGTGCTGCACGCGAACGTGCTGGTCGACGCGTCCGCCATCCGGTGGGTCGCCTCCGAGCTGCTGACCGCCGACGCCGCCACGGAGTACCTCTGCTACGTCGACAGCGAGGCGGGGCTGGACCTGCTGCTCGCCGAGCTCGCGTCGCTGCGGCCCGCCCGGGCGCTGCCGCTGCTCGTCGAGCTCGGGTTCGCGGGCGGCCGGACGGGCGTGCGGGACGACGCCGCCGCACTCGCGCTGGCCCGGCGGGTCGCGGCGAGCCCCCACGTCCGGCTCGCCGGGGTGTCGGCATTCGAGGGGCTCATGCCCGCGGGCGACGACCCGGGCGCCCCGCGCGGAGCGGTCGAGCTGCTCGGCCGGGTGCGGGCGCTGGTCGGCGCGATCACCGCCGAGGGCCTGGTCGCGGGCGTGCCCGTCGTCACCGCCGGCGGGTCCTCCTACCCCGACCTGGTGCTGCGCGAGCTCGCCCCGGCCCGCTGGGACAGCCCCGTGACGACCGTGCTGCGGTCCGGCTGCTACGTGACCCACGACCACGGGGTGTACGAGCGGACGTCCCCGCTCGGCTCCGGGCGCGGGGACGGCACACTGGTCCCGGCGTTCGAGCTGCGCGCCTCCGTGCTGTCCCAGCCGGAGCCCGGCCTGGCGATCGTCGGCTTCGGCCGCCGCGAGGCCCCGACGGACGACCGGCTGCCGCGCGTGCTCGGCGTGCCCGGCCAGGAGGACCGCGACGTGACCGGCTGGGAGGTCACCGGCGTCAACGACCACCACGCGTTCCTCCGGGTCCCGCCCGGGACCGACCTCGCGCCCGGGACGGTGCTGCGCCTCGGCATCAGCCACCCCTGCGGCGCGTTCGACCGCTGGCGGCACCTGCCGCTGGTCGACCTCGACGGCCGCGTGGTCGGCGAGATCACGCCCGCCCTCTGACCGACTCCCGCGAAAGGCCCCTGCATGTCGCACCACGCCGACCCCGAGCACGTCCTCGACGGCCTCCCGCTGTGGGACGGCGACCGGGAGGTGGGGCCCGCCCGGCTGACCTGGTCCGGGGACCGCATCCTCGGCGTCGAGGAGGCGCCCGCCCGGCACACCGACCTCAGCGTCATCCCGGGGCTCGTCGACACGCACGTGCACCTCGGGTACGCGGCCGGCGCGCCCGCGGCCGACCCGTCGGCCTGGCCGATCCTCACCCCGCCGGAGGAGCGGTCGCTGCACGTCGCCGCGAACGCGCTGCGCTGCGCCCGGGCGGGCGTCACGACGCTGCGCGACCTCGCGGCGGACTCCGTGCAGCTCGCGGTCGGGCGTGCGTTCGACGCCGGCGTGCTCGCCGGGCCTCGGCTGCTGTCGCACGGGCAGGTCGGCATGACCGCCGGCCACGGGGACCTGTTCGTCCCGCCGCACTACCCGCACCGCCCGCCCACCGCGGACAGCCCGGACGAGTGCCGCAAGCTCGTGCGGGTGTGGGCGCGCTCCGGGGCAGCCGGCGTGAAGATCTACACCTCCGGTGGCGTGCTCTCGATGGGCGACAAGGTCGGCTGGCGCAACCAGACCCGCGACGAGATCCGCACGACCGTCGACGAGGCGCACGCGCTCGGCATGCTGGTCGCCGCGCACACGCACTCGGTGGAGGGGCTCGACATCGCGCTCGCGGAGGGCGCGGACTCGATCGAGCACGGCACCGCGATCGCCGAGCACCACCTCGCCGCGCTGCTCCAGCGGGACCTGCCCGTCGCCCCGACGCTGCTCATCAACGACATCATCGCCGAGGCGCGCCGTCCGGTCTCCGCCGAGGCGCAGGCCAAGGCCCGCGACGTCGTCGCGCTGCGGGACGCCGGGTTCGCCCGTGCCGCCGAGGCCGGCGTGCGGTTCGTGCTCGGCACCGACGCGTCCGGGCAGTTCGTGCAGTTCGGGGACCAGATGGAGGAGGTCCGCCAGATGGCGGCCATGTTCGGCTGGTCCGCCGAGCGCACCCTGCGGTCCGCCACGTCCGACGCCGCGGACGCGATCCGGCTCGGGTCCACCACGGGGCGCCTGCGGGCCGGGCTCGGGACCGACTTCGTGGTGCTGCGCGGGCGGCCGTGGGAGGACGTGTCGGCGCTGCGCGTCGAGAACATCGTGGCGGTCGTGTCCCGCGGGCGCGTCGTGGCGGGGACCCTGCCCGGCTGACCCCGCGGGGTGGCGGACTGCCCGGCGGCGCGCGACGCTGAACAGGCGGGACACCACGAGGACAGGGGTGAGCACGGTGCGTGACAGCTACGACTACGTCATCGTCGGCGCGGGCATGGCGGGGGACGCCGCCGCGCGCGGCATCCGCGAGGTCGACCCGGACGGGACGATCGCGGTGGTCGGCCGGGAGCCGACCGCCCCGGTGACCCGGCCGGCCCTGACCAAGAAGCTCTGGACGGACCCGGAGTTCACGTTCGACCAGGTGTGGCTGCACACCGCGGAGGACACCGGGGCCGAGCTGCTGCTGGGGGAGTCGGTCGTCGCGGTCGACGTCGCCGGCCGCACGGTCACCACCGACGCGGGCATCACGCTCGGGTACGGGCGGCTGCTGCTCGCGACGAGCGGGCACCCGCGCCGGGTCGGCGGCCTGGAGGACTCCGGCCGGGTCCTGTACTTCCGCACCGTCCGCGACTACGAGCGGCTGCGCGACCTCGCAGGCGGCGGCCGGCACGTCGTCGTGGTCGGCGGCGGCTACATCGGCACCGAGCTGGCGGCCGCGCTGGTGCAGAACGACACCCGCGTCACGCTCGTGCACCCGGCCGCCACCCTGACCGGGGGGACGTTCCCCGCGGGGCTCGCCGAGCACCTGGAGCGGATGTACGTCGAGCGCGGCGTCGAGGTGCTCGGCGGCGCGCGGGTCGCGTCCGGGACGTCCGGGCCGGACGGTGTGACGGTCGTGCTGGAGGACGGCCGGGAGATCGCCGCCGACGCCGCCGTGGTCGGCGCCGGCATCGAGGTGGAGACGGACCTCGCGCGGTCCGTCGGGCTCGACGTGGACGACGGCATCGTCGTCGACGACCGGCTGCGGACCTCCGACCCCTCGGTGTACGCCGCGGGCGACGTCGCGCAGTACCCGGACCGCATCCTCGGGCGCCGTCGCGTCGAGCACGTCGACAACGCCACGACGATGGGCCGGCAGGCCGGCCGGAACCTCGCCGGTGCCGACGAGCCCTACGACCACACGCCGTTCTTCTACTCCGACCTCTTCGACGCGGGCTACGAGGCCGTCGGCCGGCTGGACTCCTCGCTCGAGACCGTCGAGGACTGGCACGTCGAGCCCTACGACACCGGCGTCGTCTACTACCTGGACGGCGGGCGGGTCGCGGGCGTGCTGCTGTGGAACGTGTGGGACGCGACCGACCGGGCGCGCGAGGTCATCGCGCACCAGACCGACGTCACGCCGGAGGCGCTGCGGGGGCTGATCCGCTGACCGCGGGGGTGTGCACCGGACGAGCCCGGCCCGGGTCCTGGCACCCAGCCCGGTCGGTCGGGACCCGCCGGACGTGGCATCGTGGGAGCACGAGACAACTCCGTCCCTCCCGGAGGTGCCGCATGCCGCTGTCGCTCGTCACGGCCCTGCGATCCGTCACGGGCGCGCACCGCGCCCAGAACCAGGACGCCGCAGGCTCCGCGACGGGCTACGCCTTCGTCGCCGACGGCGTCGGCGGCCACGCGGGCGGCGACGTCGCGTCCTGGACGGTGACGCACCGGCTGATGGCCGTGCTGCGCGCGACGGACGCCGGCCGGTGGAGCGACGAGGACCTGCGGGAGGCGCTCGCCGTCGCGAACGCCGACCTCGCGGTGCGGGTCCGGCGCGAGCCCGGGCTGACCGGCATGGCGACGACGTTCACCGGCATCTTCTGCGGCGAGGACACGATGCGGGTGCTGCACATCGGCGACTCCCGCGCGTACCTGGTGCGCGACGGCGTGGGGCGCCGCGTCACCCGCGACGACTCCCTCGTGCAGCTGCTCGTCGACAGCGGGATCCTCTCCGCGGCCGACGCCGCGCAGGACCCCCGCCGCAACGTGATCCTGCACTGCCTGGCCGGCGACGCCGCCGACGCCACCCACACCACGCTGCTCGAGGTCGACGCCGAACCGGGCGACCGGTGGCTCATGGCCACCGACGGCCTCACGGACTACGTCCCGGAGGACCGGGTGCTCGCGCTGCTGCGCGACGCGGCGTCCCCTGAGGCCGCCGCGGAGTCCCTGGTCGCGGCTGCCCTGGAGGCGGACGCGTGGGACAACGTCAGCGTGGCCGTGGCGGACGTGGTCGCAGGCGAGGCGCCGGAGGCCGGGGCTGCTGCGCACGTCGCGGGCTCGGCGGCGGACGAGGCGCTCGGGGCGGTGCTCGACCTGACGCGCTGACCGGTCCGGTCACCCGCCCCGCCCGCTCGTGCGAGCGACGTCGAAGTTGCAGCAGATGCGGGGTTCGACGCCCGGAACCCCGCATCTGCTGCACTCTCGACGGCCCTGCGGATCGAGGGTGGGCGAGGGATCTGCTCGGGGCGGATCTGCTGCGCGCAGATCTGGGGGGCCGGAGTACTCGGGCGGTGCGAGCGTGGCGGGACCCGACACCCAGGAGGTTCCCGTGCCCAGCACCGCCACCACCCCACCGACCCGAGCCTTCGACGACGACCTCGCCGCGCGGCTGCTGCACCAGCGCATCGTCGTGCTGGGGCAGGAGGTCGACGACGCCGTCGCGAACCGCGTCTGCGTGCAGCTCCTGCTGCTGTCCGCCGAGGACCCGCGGCGCGACATCGCGCTGTACATCAACTCGCCGGGCGGGTCGATCAGCGCGGCGCTCGCCATGTACGACACCATGCGGCTGATCCCGAACGACGTCGCGACGCTCGCGATGGGGCTCGCGGCCAGCGCCGGGCAGTTCCTGCTGAGCGCCGGCACGCCCGGCAAGCGGAACGTCATGGCGCACGCCCGCGTGCTCATGCACCAGCCGTCGGGCGGCATTGGCGGCACCGCGGTCGACATCGCGATCCAGGCGCAGAACATGGCGCACACCAAGCGGACCATGCAGGCCCTCATCGCCGAGCACACCGGGCAGTCCGTCGAGACCATCGAGCGCGACTCCGACCGGGACCGCTGGTTCACCGCCGAGGAGGCGCTGGCCTACGGGTTCGTCGACCGGGTGGTCACGCGCCTGGACGACGTGCGGCCGGACGCGACTCTGCACCGGGCGGGTCTGTGATGGCCGGCCAGTACACGGTGCCGGTGGTCGTCGAGCAGCGGCCGACGGGGGAGCGGCACGCCGACGTGTTCTCACGGCTGCTGTCGGACCGGATCATCTTCCTCGGGACCGAGATCGACGACGGGGTCGCGAACGTCGTCATCGCGCAGCTGCTGCACCTGCAGTCGGAGGACCCGGACCGGCCGATCCACCTGTACCTGAACTCGCCGGGCGGGTCCGTGACGGCGCTGCTCGCGATCTACGACACGCTGCAGTACGTGCGGCCCGACGTCGCGACGTTCTGCCTGGGGCAGGCGGCGTCCGCGGCGGCGGTGCTGCTCGCGGCGGGGACGCCGGGGCAGCGGCACGTCCTGGAGCACGCGCGGGTGCTGCTGCACCAGCCGTCGGGCGGCGGCCAGGGCACGGCCGCCGACCTCGAGCTGCAGGCCGCGGAGATCCTGCGGCTGCGCGGGCAGGTGGACGAGATCCTCGCCCGGCACACCGGCCGCACCGTGGAGCAGCTCCGCGTCGACACCGACCGGGACCTCGTGCTGACCGCCGCGCAGGCCGTCGAGTACGGGATCGCGGACGCGGTGGTGACGACCGTCAAGCGACCGCGCGCGGCGGCGGCCTGACGACGACGGTCCGCGGGCGGCCCGCGAGGCTGCCCGCGGGCCGGTCTCAGGCGGCCAGCAGCACGGGCGTGCGGGCCGGGGCGCGCAGCGGCACCACGGGCGCCGGCATCCCGGGGGCCGCCGGGCCGAGCGGCCGGTCGGGCGATGCCGTCAGGTCGAGCACCGCGTGCCCATCGGCGCGCGCGAGCTGCGCGTACGCCTCGCCGACGAGGTCGACGATGCGCAGGCCCAGCGCCCGGCACACGGCGGCGATCACCTCGGACGACGCCTCCTTGCGGCCGCGCTCGACCTCCGACAGGTACGGCACCGACACGCGGGCGGCGTCGGCGACGTCGCGCAGCGTCCGGCCCTGGCGCTCGCGGTGCCGTCGCAGGATCGCGCCGACGAGGACGCGCAGGGGCGGCTCGGGTCGCGGCCGGGTCGTGCGCGGAGTGGCGGGGAGCTGGGGCACGGGGCACCTCCTGCGGGTCCCGGCCACGGTAGCCCGCGCACCGGCTGCGGCGCGGGCGCGTCGTTCTGCCGTCAGCAGACGGGAACCGGACCGCGCGACGGGTCGGCGTCGAGCGCGCTCCAGGGGCCTCGTCGCCCAGGCCTCCCGGTGGCTGCGCCGGGCGTCGTGGGGGCGCGGGTCGTCTCGCCCGGTCAGGACGCTTCCACCGCCGCGAGCAGCTCGCGCAGCATCGCGTCGATCTCCCGTCGGCGGCGCGCCGGGATGCCGGCGAGCAGATGCTGCTCGGCGGCGAGCCCATCGGCTACGGCCTGGTCCACCATGTCGACCCCCCGGTCGGTGAGGCTGATGCGCAGGCCGCGCCGGTCGGCGGGATCGGGGCTGCGCCGCACGAGCCCGGCGCGCTCCAGCCGGTCGAGCCGCTGCGTCATGCCGCCGGTCGTCAGCATGAGGGTGGCCGACAGCGCCGACGGGGACAGGTCCCCGGCGCCGCCGGCGCGCCGCAGCGTCGCCAGCACGTCGAAGTCGCCGCGCGTCAGGTGGGAGCGGGCGTAGGCGGCGGCGGTCGCGTCCCCGCCGGCGCGCGCCAGGCGGAAGATCCGACCGAAGATCCCCATGGCCTCGGTGTCGAGGTCGGGCCGCTCGCGGGCCCACTGCTCGAGGATGTGGTCGACGCCGTCGGGCGCGGGGCGGTCGGGGGTGTCCGCGGGTCGGTCGGTCGCCATGGACGCAGTCTGCCACTCGCTCTCTTGACAGTCACTTGGCAACAAGTAACTTAGAGGGTAAGCAATGAGAGGCGAGCGCTGTCGTCGAACCCGGCGCGCGGCACAGCCGGCGAGCGGAGAGCGGGTGGTCAGCGTGGGCGGTGTCGACGGCGGCGCGGTGGTGAGCGGGTCACGGCAGGGCGCGCGGACGGACGTGCTGCTCACGGCGACCACGGCCGCGGCACCCGTGCTGTGGGGCACGACCTACCTCGTGACCACGGAGCTGCTGCCGGACGGCCGGCCGCTGCTGGTCGCGGCGCTGCGTGCCCTGCCGGCGGGCCTCCTGCTGCTCGCGGTCACGCGCCGGCTGCCGTCCGGCGGGTGGTGGTGGCGGGCGGCTGTGCTCGGCGCGCTCAACATCGGCGTGTTCTTCGCGCTGCTGTTCGTGGCCGCGTACCGGCTGCCGGGCGGGGTCGCGGCGACGCTCGGCGCGGTGCAGCCGCTGCTCGTCGCGGCGCTCGGCGCGGTGGTGCTCGGGCAGCGGGTGCGGGTCGGAACGGTCGTCGCGGGGCTCGTGGGTGTCGCCGGGGTGGCGCTGCTCGTGCTGCGGGCGACCGCCCGGCTCGACGCCACCGGTGTGGTCGCAGGGCTCGCGGGCGCCGTGGCGATGGCGCTGGGTGTGGTGCTGACGGCGCGCTGGGGCCGGCCCGTGCCGCTGCTCGCGTTCACGGGCTGGCAGCTGACGGCGGGCGGCCTGCTGCTGGTCCCGCTCGCGCTGGCCGTCGAGGGACCGCCGCCGCGGCTCGACGCCGGTGCCGTGGCGGGCTTCGTCTACCTCGGGCTCGCGGGGACGGCGCTCGCGTACGCGCTCTGGTTCCGCGGCGTGGGCCGGTTGCCCGCGGCGCGCGTGTCGTTCCTGGGCCTGCTCAGCCCCGTGGTGGCGGCCGTGCTCGGGTGGGCGGCGCTCGGTCAGGCGCTGAACGGCTGGCAGGTCACCGGCGGCGTGCTGGTGCTCGGGTCCGTGCTGGTCGCGCAGCGGTCGTCCGCGTCCCGCGCCGTCGTCCGCCCGCACGCCGCGCCCGGAGCGGGGGTCACGCGTACTGTCGGCGCGTGAGGTCCCCCTGGTTCCGGCGCGTCACCGCGGGCAGCACCTGCGGCCTCCTGGCGCGCGACGTGGACTGGGAGGCGACCCCGCTGGGCCCGCCCGGGACCTGGCCGACGTCGCTGCGGGTGGCCGTCGAGATGTGCTTCGCGACCCGCTTCCCCGTGCTGGTGGCGTGGGGCCCGCAGCTCACGATGATCTACAACGACGGCTACCGCGAGATGCTCGGCTCGGACAAGCACCCGTCCGCCATGGGCTCGCCCGTGGCGGAGGTGTGGAAGGAGATCTGGGAGGACCTCGAGGAGTCCGTCGAGCGCGTCATGGTGCACGGCGAGCCGACCTGGGTGGTCGACCAGCACCTCGTCATGCACCGGTCCGGGTACGACGAGGACGCGTACTTCACCTACTCCTACTCACCGATCCGCGACGCCGCGGGCACGGTGGGCGGGCTGCTCGACATCGCGACGGAGACCACGACGCAGGTGGTCGAGGGCCGGCGCATGCGGCTGCTGGGAGACCTGTCGGTGCGCCTCGCGGCGGCGCACGGAGACCTCCCGGAGATCAGCCGGGCGGCCACCGCGCTGCTGGCGGACTCGCAGGACGTCGCGGCCGCCGAGCTGCACCTCGTGGACCCCGACGGTCACCTGACGCTGCTGGGCAGCTCCGCCCCGGGGACCCCAGGGCCCCTGCCCGAGCACGTCGTGGCGCGGGTGGCTGAGACGGACGTCGCGGAGGAGCGCGGACGCACGCTCGTGGTCCCCCTGCCGCCTCCCGCGACCGGCGCGGTCGTGCTGTCCGCGGCCGAGCGCCGGCCGTGGGACGACGGCTACCGGTCGTTCCTGCGGCTCGTCGCGTCAGCGGTCGGTGTCGCGGTGGCCGGCACGCTGCGGCACGTCCGCGAGGTCGACCAGCTCCGTGCCGTCAGCGACACCTTCCAGGCGGCGATCGTCCCCGAGGGCGTCGCGCTGCCCGGCATCGTCGCCCGCTACCGGCCCGCGGCGGGCGACCTCGCGGTCGGCGGCGACTGGTACGACGTCGTGCAGATCACCCCCGGCCGGCACGCCCTGGTCATCGGCGACTGCGTCGGGCACGGCCTCGACGCCGCCGCCCGCATGGGCCAGCTCCGCGCGGCCACCCGGTCGCTGCTGCTGCAGGACGCGACCCCGGCGACGGTGCTCGAGGGGCTCGACCGCTTCGCCCGCACGCTCCCGGGCGCCGAGTGCACGACGGTGTTCTGCGCGGTCGTCGACGAGCAGGCCGGGACGCTCACGTACTCCGCGGCCGGTCACCTGCCGCCCGTGCTGCGCCGCGCCGACGGCGAGACGCGCCTGCTCGACGGGGCCCGCGGCGCCGCCCTCGCGCTCAGCGGCCGCCGCCGGACGCAGTCCACGGAGACGCTCGCGCCCGGGGACCTCGTGATCGCGTACACCGACGGCTTGATCGAGCGGCGGGGCGAGGCGCTGCCGCACGCCATCGACCGGCTCGCCGGCGTGGTCGCCGCGCAGCCCGGGCACGCGTCGCCCGAGGACGTCGCGGACGACCTGCTGCGGTCCTTCGCGCCCCACGGCTCCGACGACGACGTGGCGCTGGTCGTCTACCGGGCGGTCTCCGCGTAGGGACGGCGCCGGGGTGCGACGATGCGTCGGTGCCCGAGCTGATCCGGTTCCAGAGCGCCGTCCCCAGCCGCAGCGGACGCCACCCCGGCGTGTTCGCGCTCGTCAACGCCCTCGGACGGCAGGGCCTCCTCACCCCGGAGGACACCGCCTGGTGGCGGGACGCCAACGCCCGGATGACCGCCGCGTACCCCGACCCGTCGACCGTCGTCCCCGGGTGCTACGACCAGCAGGCCCACCCCGGGGCCTGCGCGTGGTTCAAGGTCGGCAGCGCCGCGCCGCTCGCCGCCACCGGGGAGTACCTCGACGTGCTCGACCGGTACGGCGTCGGCTGGATCGAGCTGCACACCACGCACCCGGGGCACGTCACGTACGAGGACGACGTGCAGGTGGTCGCGGTGCCGTACACGTACGAGGCGGACTGGTGGGTGCACGACGATATGCCGGGGCTCGCGGCGGGGGCTCCTCGGGACCTCTGAGCGAGTGCTGTGCCCGAACCGTCAGAGGTCGAGGTGAGAACGCGTGTGGCGACGGCGAGCGGGTGCTAAGAGAGTTATCCGCCACGCGTCACGCGCCCGGTGGTGACTCGGCTCCGGGATTCGGCAGACCGATGCCCGTGGGGATCGGTGATGCAGTTCGGACATCGGCCACCAGAGAATCGCCCGCTCGCAGGCCTTGTGCCTCTTGATTCGACGAACTCGAGTGTGTGGCGACCAAACTGGAGCGAAGGCGGCCTCGGCCGTGTCTGTCCTGGCGGCCAGCCGTTCTCATCTCCCCACATAAGTCACGCTCACGGAGTACGACCTGCTCGGGCGCCCGACCGCGGTGGTGGCGCCCAGCGGCGCGCGCACCTCGACGACCTACGACGCCGCCGGTCAGGTCACTGCGGTCACGGCCCCGGACGGCTCGACGACCACCACGACCTACGACAGGGCCGGTCGGGTCAAGACCGTCACCGATGCTGACGGGCGCGCGATCACCAACACGTACGACGCCGCTGGACGCCAGGTCCTGCTGACCCGCGCGGACGGGTCGGCGATGGCTTGGGGGTACGACGCCGCCGGGCAGCTGACCACGGCCGCCGACGCTGACGGTCAGGTCACGACCTACGGCTACGACGCGGCGGGCAATCTGACGTCGCGCTCCACGACCCTGGGCACCACGACGTTGACCTACGACGGGGCCGGCAACCTGACCTCGCAGACCGCGCCTGACGGAACGGTGACGACCTACACCTCCGACGCCGCGGACCGGGTCACCGGGATCGACTACCCGGAGAGCACCCCGGACGTCACCTACGCCTACGACTCAGCCGGCCGGCTCACATCGACCACCGATGGGACGGGGACCTCGACGCGCGCCTACGACGCGGCCGGCCGGCTGACCAGCGAAACCCGAGCCGGGTCCCTGGTCTCCTACGAGTGGGACGCCGACGGGAACCTGGTCGCCCTGACCTACCCCGACGGGATCCGCACCACCTCGACGTACGACGCCGCCGGCCAGCTCGACGAGGTCACCGACCCGCAGGCTGGGACGTTCGACTACGACTGGGCACCCGACGGACAGGTGGCCCAGGTGACCTACCCCAATGGGGTGACCACCGCCCTCGAACACGACGGGCAGGGCCGGCTCACCGAATCGAGCACCGTCGACCAAGGCGGCGCCACGCTGCTGGACCTGGCCTACAGCTACACCGACGCCGGGCTGCTCGCCGAGCAGACGATCACCCGTGACCAGACCACGGTGGCGTCGCAGTACGGCTGGGACGCCCGCGGCGCCCTGGACGAGGTCAGCGGCAATCTCGCCGGCGACATCGCCCTGACCCCTGGTGGCCAGGTCACCGCGCTCGAGGACGGCACCACCCTCTTCTACGCCCCGACCGGCGTCCTGGCTTCCACCACTCAGGGCGCGGTCACCACGACCTACACCTACGACGCCCGTGGCAACCGCACCACCCGTACGGTCCCGACGCCTGATGTCGATGGAGCGGGCTCGATGGCGACAGCCTCGGAGCCGTCGGGCGGCGAGACTGGCCCGGTCGCACCCGCCGCGGACGGGACGACAACCGAGGCGCTGCCCACCGGCGAGCCCTCCCCGGATCCGACCAGCACCAGCGTGGTGCCGGAGACGGCGGCACCCGAGCCGACCGATGATCCGGCGGGCGAACCGGGCGCAGAGCCGACCGCAGGCGAGCCGACGTCCGAGGACCCGTCCGCAGGCGATACGGGCCTGGACGAGCCGGCGAGCCAGATAGGGGCTGATGTCTTCGGCTGGGACGCCGCGAACCGGCTCACGACGGCCACGGTGGACGGCACGGAGTACGCCTACGGCTACTTCGCCGATGGGCTGCGAGCCACCGCGGCCACCGGCGAGCAGCAGACCTCGTTCGTATGGGCGACTGCCGCCGCTGTGCCCCGGCTGCTGACCGACGACGCACACCGCTACCTCTACGGGCCCTCGAGCACCCCGATCGCCCAGATCGATGACGGTGGCACCGTGCACTACCTGCACGCCGACCTCACCGGGAACATCCGTGCCGTCACCGACGAAGGCGGAGCGGTCGTCGCTGCTTCGGACTACAGCGCATACGGCATCGAGCACGCCGTGAGGGACGCCGCGGTCTCCGAGGTCACTGCCTTCGGCTACGCAGGCGAGTACGCCGACGCGACCGGGCTGATCTACCTGCGAGCCCGTTACTACGACCCCGCCACCGCGCAGTTCCTGTCCGTCGACGCACTCATCGACCTCACCCAAGCCCCCTACGGCTATGCCAACGGCAACCCATTGCAGTTTGTAGATCCACTTGGACTGACGTGGTGGAATCCCTTGTCGTGGACCGGCGATACGTACGATGTCATTGCGATGTCCGCTTCGGCGGTTTCTCTTGCTGCCTCACTCGTGGCGTACGGATCACTCGCTACGGTCGTGGGTGCACCGGTTGCGGCGGTAGCAGCGTCTGTTGCCGGAGTTGCTGAAGGAGTCGCGGTGGTCGCCTCCGCGGGAGGAGTCATCCAGCACCTACGGGCTGGCGAGACCGCTGACGCGGTCATCAGTGCCACGGGGGTCGTTCCGGGAGTCGGCATGGTCTCGCGAGCGGTGTACGAGGCGAGATTCGCCGGACGTGCGGCTCAGTACGGTATGCGCACGGCAGGGACCGCCTGGCGGCAGGTTGCACAAGGAGTGGAGGCCGGAACGTTGTGGGGAAGCGGAATGGGGCAGTGGTTGCAGAACGTCACTGAGTGGACCGGCCTTGCCTCGGCCTGCGGAGTCCGCTAGTGGCACCGCCCGTTCGAGTGACCTCGTCGCTCGGGCGTGTTCTTGTCTTCGTGCTGACGCCCGTCTGCTCGATCGGTCCCCGAGTCGGGGGCGGACAAGCAGCCCCCCTTCTCGATCGCGCTCGCAATGAGGCGGCTAGTTGGGTGGAAGCGAGCTGGGGTGACAGTCCACAACCTTCCGTCCGGCTCGGGCAACGCCGGCTCCTGCACGCGGCCTGCATTCTTGGGTTTGTTGCTTTTTCACTCCCCGCGTTCGTGGTCTTCGGGATCGGAACGGGTTTCGACCTTGCGTGGGCGCGGGTGGTGGGTGCGTGCTTGATGGTGCCGGCATCATGCTTCCTCGGCATCGATGCAGGGATGCTCGTCCGCTCGTTCGGAACTCATCTTGATTTCTACGAGTGGGACAGGGCCGGGCGCCCGGACACGTGGACATTCAGGACGTGGTCCCAGCCGAGAACCGCAGACATGGCGTTTGCTCTGTTCGTGTCCGCCGTGCTGTCCGTTTTCTTCGTCGCCTTGATGCTCGGCTGACGGGAGATGAGGTCGATCAGGGGCAGCAGAGCCGTGGCGGGCGGAGCCGGCTCGAGGCGAGGCCAGGGGGCCCGCGAAGAGGGTCTTCCGCGGCGTCTCCTCGCAGGCTTCTATGCCGTGCCTCTGTGCGCGTTGTGGACTTTCATGGGGATCAGGTTCGCCGGAGAGACCCGTCGCGACCGGAGCAGGGAGGTGGTCCGCCGCGCCATCTCTCCCACGCCGGACATGGGCCTGCGGCACGGGGTGATCGGCGCGGTGGCGCCCCTCGGGGCGGTTGCTGGTTTCGTCGTCACGCTGGCGGGGGTCGGGCTGACGTGGGCGACGGGTGAGCCTGCCGCCGGGGTCGTCGCCCTCCGAGCGGCCACGGTCGCGGCGTCATGGTCGATCGTCGTCGGGTTCCGGCAGCTCTTCGAGGGGCGGGATCACCGTGCCTGGAAGGCCGCGGGGGAGCCTGACGCGTGGCGGCCGAGCGTCCTCTCGCAGCCGGTCGCGATCGACCTCGCCGTGTGGATCGTGCTGTCGACCGTGCTCGCCACCGTCGTGTCGGAGGTCGGGGTCACGCGCGGCCTCTGACACCGCGCGTGGTGGGTCCTGCTCCCGACGAGAGGTGCCTCCGTCCTACCCGCCCCCGCCGAGCCCCCGGACGAAGCCCCAGAACGCCGGCTTCGCCTGGAGGTCGTCGTCGAACAGCAGCGGCGCCTCGAAGGGCCGGTCCTCCGGCCAGGTGCGCAGCCACGACCGCGTGTCGTACACGCCCCACACGGTGATCGACGCGACGCCGCGGGACCGGGCGGTCGCGACCAGGGCCTCGACCTGCTCGCCCTGGCGCTCCAGGCGGTCCGACGGGGTGCTGTCGAGGTGCTCGTCGCGCCCGGAGATCGCGACGTCGAGCTCGGTGACCGCCTGCTGCACGCCGAGAGCGCCGACGGCGTCGAACGTGGCCGCGACCTGGTCGACGTCGGTGGTGAGGCTCGCGTGCATCTGGTGGCCGACGCCGTCGACGGGGACGCCCTGCGCCTGGAGGTCGGCGACCAGGCGGACGAGCGCGCGGCGCCGGCCGGGGGCGTCGGTGTCGTAGTCGTTGAGGTACAGCGCGACGTCGGGGCCGAACGCGTCGCGGGCGATGCGGAACGCCTCGGCGACGTAGTCCGGTCCGAGGATCTCGTACCACCGGCTGTGGCGCAGGCCGTCGGGCTGCTCCGGGTCGAGAGCCTCGTTGACCACGTCCCACGAGGTCACCGGGTTGTCCGCGCCGTAGCGCTCGGCCAGGTGGGCGGCGATCGCCTGCGTGTGGGTCCGCAGCCGGTCGAGCAGCAGGGCCTGGTCCTCCGGGGCGGAGGTCAGCGGCCGGCCGTCGGCGTCCTCGAAGAACCAGTCCGGCGTCGAGCGGTGCCACACGAGGGTGTGCCCGTGGACGGTGAGGCCGTGCTC
The DNA here is from genome assembly GCF_019797765.1 of Cellulomonas sp. C5510. Classification (NCBI taxonomy): domain Bacteria; kingdom Bacillati; phylum Actinomycetota; class Actinomycetes; order Micrococcales; family Cellulomonadaceae; genus Cellulomonas; species Cellulomonas sp. C5510. Next base: position 2,700,101 of record NZ_CP081862.1, on the reverse strand, counting down.
GACGGCGACGTCCAGCACGGCGTCCGCGGGGCCGAAGTCGAGCTCGCCCTCCCGCGGCTGCACCACCGCGGGCTTCAGGGCGTTCTCCGGGGTGATCTGGTCGGCGTGCCGCAGCAGCAGCTCGGCGGGCCGGCCGGTGAGGTCCTGCGGGCCGACCGCCATCCCGATCGGCACGTCCGCGACGTCGCGCAGCGCCGGCACGTCCTCCTGGACCGGGGGAGCGGGCCGCTGCACGGCGACGTCGTCCAGGCGCAGGTCCGCCAGGGACGCGGTCGTCTCGGCGTAGAGCCGCCACTCGCCGTCGCCCTGAGGGACCTGCGCGGTGCCGGTGAGGTGCACCCACTCGTCCGGGCCGACGGTGCCGCGCGCGGCGTGCACGTAGACCGGCTCGGCGCCGTCGCGCTCGAGGGTGAGCTGCACCTCGGCGTCGCCGGCCGCGCCGCCCTCGCCGCCCTCGACGCCCCCGTCGGCTCCGAGCCGAACCCACGCGGACACCGTGTGCACCTGGCCGCGGGCGAGCAGCCCCGAGACGTCCACGGCCGCGCCGTGCCACGGCTCCTGGCGGCCGGTGACGAGCAGGCTGCCCGCGCCCGAGCGGGTCGGGTCGTCCGCGGTCGAGACCTGCACACCGTCGCCGAGCGCCTCCCAGCCGTCGTCGCCCTCGTCGAACCCGCTGCTCAGGACGGTGGTCAGCGCGTCGGCCGGCGGTGCGGAGGCTGCCGGCACGGAGGACGGCGCCTCAGTGGGCGCGGGGTCGGCCGCGGGCTCGTCACGCTGGGTCAGCACGATCGCGAGGACCAGGACGAGAGCGAGGACGACGGCGCCGGTGCCGAGCAGCAGGGCGGGACGTCGCACGCGGTCGTCCTCCGGGTCGGGGTTCGGGAGGTGCCACGGTAGGCACGCCCCGGGCAGTGCCGCCAGCGGCCGCCGGATGTCGCTGCCCCGCGCGGGCAACGGGCGTCACGACCGTCGCAGCCCGGCCACCGCCTGCCGGGGCCGGTGCGTACGCTGGCCGGGTGCGGTCGGGGGGCGCGGCGCAGGGCGGACCGGGGCGGCGGGGGAGGACCACGGCCGTCGCGGTCGCCGGTGTGCTCGCGACGGTGCTGGCGGCGTCGGCGTGCGGTCCGCCGGAGGGCGCCCGCGACGCGGTGTCCGCCGCGCCGGGACCACCCGTCGCGGGGGACGCGGCGGCACCATCCGCGACGTCCGGCCCCGCGACGGCCCACACCGCCACGCCGGACGCCACGGTCGCAGACGCGCGGGACGCGACGCCGCCGCCCGTCACCGCTCCCGAGGTCCCGTGGGCCGACGTCGGCGCCGTCGAGCCGGACGCCCTCGCCGCCGGCTTCGCGGGCACGGTCTCGCCGATCACCCCCGACCTGGCCGAGCGGATGTCGGCGTCGTGGCGCGACGGCTGTCCGGTTCCGCTGGCGGACCTGCGCTACGTCACGGTCACGCACCGGACGTTCGACGGCGGGGCCGCGACGGGGGAGCTGGTGGTGCACGCCGACGTCGCCGACTCCGTCGTCGCGGTGTTCGGCGAGCTGTTCGCGCTCGGGTACCCGGTGCGGTCGATGCGGCTGGTGGACGACTTCGGCGGCAGCGACGACGCCTCGATGGCGGCGGACAACACGTCGGCGTTCAACTGCCGGCCGATCAGCCGCGGCACCGGCTGGTCGGAGCACGCCTACGGCCGGGCGATCGACCTCAACCCGGTGGAGAACCCGTACGTGCGCGGTGCGCTGGTGCTGCCGCCGGAGGGCGAGCCGTTCGCGTCCCGCCCGGACGTCCCGGGTGTCGTGCACGCCGGTGACGCGGTGGTGCGGGCGTTCGCCGCGCACGGCTGGCAGTGGGGCGGGGACTGGGTCTCGCCGGCGGACTACCAGCACTTCTCGACCACCGGTCGCTGACGTGCCACCAGGGACTCTCGCCCCTGGTGCGCGCCCCGCTCCGGAGAGACGCTGGAGGCACGCATCGGCAGCGGGAGGTGCCAGGTGGAGGACAGGATCGTCGTCGGGTACGACACGTCCGGCGAGTCCGCCGCGGCGGTCCGGTGGGCCGCGTCCGAGGCGGCACGGCGCGGGTGGACGCTCGACGTGGTGCACGTCTGGGGCTTCGCCGGCCAGGAGGGCGGCGGGGCGGGCGACTCGTGGCTGGGTCGGCAGGTGCTGGCGCAGGTCCAGGAGGTCGCCGACGAGGGCGTGGCCCTCGCGCGGGATGCCGCGCCCGGGCTGGACGCGCGGGGGACGGTGCTGCACGGCCCGCCGGCCGCGGTGCTCGTGGAGCGCGCGACCGGTGCCCGGGCGGTGGTCCTCGGCCGCCACGGAGCGGGGCGGTCGGCCGGTGCCCTCATCGGGTCGGTCACGTCCGGCGTGCTGCACCACGCGGTGTGCGCGGTGGTCGTGGTGCCGGACGGGGTGCGCGCCGGCATCGGGGGCGAGCCCGTGGTCGTCGGGTTCGACGCGTCGCCGGGCGGGTTCGGGGCGCTCGAGGCGGCGTGCGACGCGGCGCGGGTGCACGGCGCCGAGGTGGTGGTGCTGACGGCGTGGACGCCGACGTCGGAGACCACGGCGATGTCCTACTGGGCGCTGGCCTACCCGCGGCAGTCTCCGGGCGAGGTCGCCCTGGCGGAGGCGGAGCGGGTGCTCGACCGGGCGCGGTCGTGGGCGTCGTCCCGGCACGACGTCACGGTGACGTGCGACCTGGCGGAGGGCCGCGCGGCGGACGTGCTGGTGCGCCGGTCGCGGCACGCGGCCCTGGTGGTCGTGGGGACGCGCGGGCGTGGCGGGTTCACGAGCCTTGTGCTGGGCTCGACGAGCCGCTCGGTGGTGCACCGCGCGCACTGCCCGGTGCTCGTGACCCGCGGGGTGCGGGCCGTGGAGGAGGCGGCTGCGGCGCACGCGGGGGCCATCGGCGGCGCCGGGGGCTGAGCGTCGTCAGGACCGCGGCGGGGCGGTGCTCGCGCGCACGACCAGGCGGGTGGGCACCACCACGCGGCTGTCCTCCAGCGGCGTGCGCTCACGGATCTGCCGCAGCAGCAGCTCCATGAGCCGCTCGCCGATGAGGTGGAAGTCCTGCTGCACGGTGGTCAGCGGCGGCCACAGGTACTCGGCGAGCGGGATGTCGTCGAACCCGACCACGGAGACGTCGTCCGGCACCCGGCGGCCGCTCTCGGCGAGCGCGCGCAGCACGCCCGCGGCCATCTCGTCGTTCGCGCAGAACACGGCGGTGGCGTCCGGGTCGGCCGCGAGCCGCCGGCCCGCCTCGTAGCCGGAGCGCGCCGACCAGTCGCCGCGCAGCGGCTCGGGGACAGGGCGGCCCGTGCCGACGAGGTGCTCGCGCCACGCGGCCACGCGCACCTCGGCCGGCGCGGAGTCGTCAGGCCCTGCCACGTGGTGCACGGTGCGGTGGCCCAGATCCAGCAGGTGCTGCACGGCCAGGTGGGTGCCGGTCACCTGGTCGGCGCCGACCGCGGGGTGGTGCCCGACGAACCGGGAGTCGGACACGACGACGGGCAGCCGCGGCGGCAGGGCCAGCGTGACGGGCGTGGCGGTCTCGGCCCGGATGATGACGAGGCCGTCGATGGACTGGTGCGACAGGCGCGCCACCGCGTCCGTGACGTCGTCCGAGCCCGGGGTGCGGATGTCGACCAGGCTCACGGTGTAGCCCTCGGCGCGGGCGGCCTCGACGACCGCCTCGACCGTGCGGGACTCGCCGGTACGGGCGAGGCGGTGCGCGATCAGGCCGATCGTGCCGAACGAGCCGTAGCGCAGGGCGCGCGCCGCGTGGTTCGGGGAGTAGCCGAGCTCGTCCATCGCGGCGAGCACCCGGTCGCGCGTCGCGGGGCGGACGTTGTCGGCGCCCGTGGACACCCGCGACACCGTCTGGGACGAGACCCCGGCGAGCTGCGCGACGTCGGCGATGGACGGTCCGGGGCGTGCGCGCGCGGCGAGCGGCGCGTCGGCGGTCTCGGACGTCATGGCGCTGATCATAGGCCGTGGTGACGTCACCATCTGCGGCACCGCGCCCGCGACCGGCGGCGCACGACGTCGCCGCCCCGGGGACGCCGTCGGAGCGCCGACGCGCGCTCTCCGCCTGCACCTGTCCGCGGGACGACGCGGATGGTGACGTCACCATCTTGTGACCTGCCAGCGGGCGCCGACGCGTTGACACGCGGTCGTCCGCCGTGGCAGCGTGACGTCCGCCCCGCCGATGTTGACGTCAACATCCGACGACACCGGCCCGGGCGACGACCCCGAAGGAGTGGCTCGCAGTGACGCAGACCGTCCCCCTCCCCGCCGCCGCGGCACCCGCCCGCGCTGCCCGGCGGCGGCCCGTCCGGCGCGGACGGTGGACCGGGTGGGGCTTCGTCGGCCCGTTCATGGCCGTGTTCGCCCTCGTGTTCCTCGCGCCGATCGCCTACTCGCTGTACCTCAGCCTGTTCCGGCAGCAGCTCGTCGGCGGCAACGCGTTCGTCGGGCTGGAGAACTACCGGCGTGCGTTCGCCGACCCGCAGTTCTGGTCGGCGTTCGGCCGGGTGTCGCTGTTCCTCGCGGTGCAGGTGCCGATCATGCTCGGCATCGCGCTCCTGGTCGCGCTCGCGATCGACTCCGGGCGGCTGTACGGCACGTCGTTCTTCCGGATCTCGATCTTCCTGCCGTACGCCGTGCCCGCGGTCGTCGCGACCCTCATGTGGGGCTTCATGTACGGCACCCGCTTCGGCCTGGTCGGCAACCTCAACGACGCGCTCGGGATCTCGCTGCCGAACCCTCTGTCGCCCGACCTGGTGCTCGCGTCGATCGGCAACATCGTGACCTGGGAGTTCGTGGGCTACAACATGCTGATCTTCTACTCGGCGCTGCGCGTCGTGCCGCGGTCGCTGTACGAGGCGGCGGAGATCGACGGCGCCGGCCAGTGGCGGGTCGTCACCGCGATCAAGCTCCCCGCGATCCGCGGCGCGCTCGTCATCGCGACGATCTTCTCGATCATCGGGTCGTTCCAGCTCTTCAACGAGCCGAGCATCCTCCAGAAGCTCGCCCCGAACGCGATCACGACGCACTTCACCCCGAACCTGTACGCCTACTCGCTGTCGTTCTCCGGCCAGCAGTACAACTACTCGGCGACCGTCGCGATCATCATGGGCGTCATCACGATGGTCATCGCCTACGTCGTCCAGCTCCGCGGCATGCGGAAGGGGGCGTGAGGACGATGACCACGACCGCACCGGCCACCACGCCCGCCGCCCGGCCCGCCCGGCCCGGCCGCGGCCCCCGCCTGCGCACCCCGCGGCGGCACAGCGTCGACCGGCCCCGCCGCAGCGGCCTGCTGACGGTGCTCACCGCCCTGGTGTGCCTGTACAGCCTGGTCCCGCTCGCCTGGCTGCTCATCAACGCGACCAAGTCCCAGGGCGACCTGTTCACGTCGTTCGGCCTGTGGTTCTCGGGGAGCCTCCACCTGGTCCAGAACGTCGCCGACACGCTGACCTACGACGACGGCATCTTCGTGCGCTGGCTCGCCAACACGCTGCTGTACGTCGTGGCGGGCGCCGGCGGCGCGACGCTGCTCGCCGTGCTCGGCGGGTACGGCCTGGCCAAGTTCACGTTCCCCGGCAAGCGCGCGGTGTTCGCGGTCGTCATCGGCGCCGTCGCGGTCCCCGGCACGGCGCTGGCCGTCCCGACGTTCCTCATGTTCAGCCGGATGGGCCTGACCAACACCCCGTGGGCCGTCATCATCCCGTCGCTGATCTCCCCGTTCGGGCTCTACCTCATGTGGACGTTCGCGGCCGAGGCGATCCCCACCGAGCTGCTCGAGGCGGCCCGGGTGGACGGCGCGGGGGAGGCGCGGACGTTCGCGCAGATCTGCCTGCCCCTGCTCGCCCCCGGCATCGTCACGGTGCTGCTCTTCACGATGGTCGCGACCTGGAACAACTACTTCCTGCCGCTGATCATGCTCAAGGACCCCGACTGGTACCCGCTCACCGTGGGGCTCAACGCCTGGAACGCCCAGGCCGCGACGGCCGGCGGCGAGGCGATCTTCAACCTCGTGATCACCGGGTCCGTCCTGACCATCCTGCCCCTGGTCGTGGCCTTCCTGTTCCTCCAGCGGTACTGGCAGTCGGGCCTCGCGTCCGGCTCCGTCAAGGAGTGACCACCGGCGTCCCCCGATCCACCCGACCCCACCCCCCCCGCGGTTCCGACAACGAAGTGAGAGGACCCCTATGTCCACCCCCCGCACCCTCTGGCGCGGCGCCGCAGTCGTCGGCGCCCTGACCCTGGCCCTGACGGCCTGCTCCTCCGGGGGCTCCGGCGGCGGCTCGTCCGACGACTCCTCCGGCTCCGCCGAGAGCGGCTCGCTGCTCGTGTGGGCCTGGGACAACACGGTCGAGCCGATCGCCGAGTCCTACATGGACGAGCACCCCGACGTGACGATCGACGTGGTCAACGCCGGCACCGGCAACGACCAGTACACGGCGCTGCAGAACGCGGTGGCCGCCGGGTCCGGCATCCCCGACCTCGCGCAGGTCGAGTACTACGCCGTGCCGCAGTTCGCG